>CAVXNN010000001.1:0-438867 GCA_963763265.1 uncultured Actinomycetes bacterium
GTGGGCCACGAGCGTCTTGCCGATCACGCTCGGCGACTGCGGGGATCGTCGTCTCACCCTGGTCGAAGGGTTTGCCGAGCACGGCCACCTCGAAGCCTGGCAGGGACTCGATCAGCCGCAGAGCGTCGCCGCGTGGCATCGCCGCCGAGTAGGATGTCGAGCTCCGCGCCTTTCGCCTCGAGCTCGGCGAGGCCGGCCTTGGCCGCGGCGGCGGGGTCACTGACTTCGACACCGCTCGGAGCCTTGCCGTCGAGAGCGGCACGCTCAGGCCCAAGAGCCCCACCTTCATGCCGGAGATCACAACGAGCTTGGTGTGCGCGACCTCTGCGCCCTTCAGATTCGCGGCGAGCAGGGTCGCCCCCGAGCGCTCGACCAGCGTGTGCAGCGTGGACGGGCCGCGCAGCCAATCGTTGGCGCCGGGTGCCCAGGCCGTCAGATGCATCGCCTTGTAGGCGTCGGCTAACGCGTCCGCTTTGAAGCCTGCTTGCGTGTCGCGTGCGGGGTCGGGGCGGGCATCCATGAACAACATGGGCCCCGCGCCGAGCACCAGCGCGTGGGGCGCGGCAGCGGCCTGTGACGACAGGTAGGCGGCGGCGTGGTCGACGCCGCCGAGCATTTCCTTCACGCGAACCGCAGGGCTCGCAGCGCACCGGCGACGTTGGACATGACATACAGACGCAGGGAGGGGGCGCCGGGCGTCGCGCTGCTCGGCTCTGACCCGCATTTTGCAGCCGGACAGCGTCGAGCTGGCCCACAAGGCCAGCCCACCGAGAGCGATAGCTAGCAGCAAGGAAGATCGGCGAAGCACGAGGCTGGTATAGCGCGGCCTAGGGCATTTTCCCCGTAAACCCGCGCTTACTTAAGCCCCGAGGCATTTCGGGCCGCCGCGCCCTAGTTTTCGCCTGCATAATGCCGGTGTCGTGCCGGAGGACAGCAAGGCCAAAGCGCCACAGCCTTTCGGGCCGTTCCTGCTCGAAAGGAGGCTCGCCGTGGGCGGCAGCGCCGAAGTGTTCCTCGCGCGTCCCAAGCGCGGCACGCGGCCGGCCCCGCGGTTCGTCGTCAAGCGGCTGCTGCCGTCGAACCAGAAGGCGAAGAGTTCGGCGTGCTCGAGCGCGAGGCGGAGCTGCACCGCGCGTTCGCCACCCCAACGTCGTCGACGTGTACGGCGCCGGGATGGTCGGCGACGAGCCGTACCTGGCGATGGAGTACGTGGAGGGGCTCGACCTGTATCGCCTGCTCCGGCGCGCCGAGTCCGAGCAGCGACCCTTCCCGCCCGGGCTTGCGGCGTACATCGCGCGACAGGTCTGCGAGGCGCTGACGGCCGTGCACGGGGCGCGCGACGACGAAGGCAACGTCCTGCACATCGTGCACCGTGACGTGACGCCGTCGAACATCCTGCTCTCGATGGACGGCTCGGTGAAGCTCGGCGACTTCGGCATCGCCCGCTGCGCAGCACGCCTGGCCCGCCCAGCCCTCGGCGGCGGGTTGAAGGGCAAGTTCGGCTATCTCGCGCCGGAACAGGTCGCGGGCGAGCCTTTCGATCATCGCGCCGATCTGTTCGCGATGGCCGCGGTGTTCGGCGAGATGTTGATCGGCGAGCGCATCTTCCCGGGCAGCGGGCAGCTGGCCGTGCTGCTGGCGATCCGCGACGTGAACATCGAGCCGCTGCGCCGGGCGGCGCGATCGCTGCCGCCGGGCTGATGGCGGTCTGCGAAGGCGCTGGCGCGCGACCCGGACGACCGCTTCGCGGACGCCGCGGAGCTGGCCCAGGCGCTCTCCGCCTTCGAGCAGCCATCGCCCGCGGAGCTGAAGAAGATGCTGTCCGAGTGGGTGGTGTGGGCCCAGGACTCCGGCGAGCTCGCCAAGCGCATCGACCACCGCGGCGTTCACCGGGGCCTCCTCGGGGCCGAGCGCGGCGACGACGGCGCCGTTGATCTCGTCGACCTCGCTGCGCCGCCCCTTGCCCCAGTCGTGGAGGACCGTCGTCGTCGTGGCCGGCAGCACGAAGCCCTCGTACAGGACGTCGAGGAGCTTCTCGACCACCCGGTCGGCGTCGTCGAGGTCGGCGGCCGTGAGGCCGAAGATCGGCTGAACCTCATACCCCCGCGCGAGCCCGGCGGCCAATGCCTCGCGGCCCGAGGCGATCATCAGGTCGCGCATCGCCTCGTGTTTCAGCGCGGCGAGCATCGGCCCGCCGAGGATCGCGGTGGTCACCAGGGTCGTCGCGTTGGAGACCAGCTTCATCCACTTCGCCGAGCGGATGTCGGCGACCACTTCGGTCCGCCCCGCGTGCGCGAGCAGCGCGGCAACCTCCGCCTCGCGCGCCGCGGTCGCCTCGCTCAGCGCCCCGACCGCGAACCAGGAGCTCTCCGGCGGCGTGTGCCGCTCCACCACGCCCGGTCGCTCCATCATCGCCGAGCACTCGATCACGCAGCCGAGCGTCCGCTCGGCGCCGACCACGTCGGCGATCGCATCGGCCGTGAAGCCGTTCTGCACCCCGGCGAGCAGGCCGTCCGGGGCCAGCACCGGCTCGATCAGCTGCGCGGCCCAGCGCGCGTCGTAGGCCTTCATCAGCATCAGCACCACGTCGAAGGGCTCGCGGATCTCCGCGACCTCGCAGAGGTGGCGCGCCCGCACCGGCACCTCCAGCACCCGCTCGGGCATCTCGATCCGCAGTCCGTCGGCGCGCATCTTCTCGACGTGCGCGGGCCACTGCTCGATCAGCGTCACGTCGACCCCGGCCGCCGCCAGCTCGGCGCCGACCCCGGCCCCGTTGGCGCCCGCCCCGAGGACGGCGACGCGCCTGCCGTCCACCGCCGGCGTCACGCCTGCGACGCTTCCCGCCACGGCGCTAGATGGTTGATTCCACGGCAGGGTGTGACCGGGGGCGCGCCTGGCCAAGCGGATCAAGGACGCAGGGCGCAGCCTTTGCCGGTGGGCAAAGGCAAGCCCGAGGACGCCGAGACGCGCAGGGTGCCAGGCGCGTCATCCGGGCGTGCGGTGTCGTGGGATCAACCATCTAGAACCCGAGCTCGAGCCGCGGCTGCGGCAGGATGCCGCCGTGCTCGTCGGCCCAGCCGCGCACGAAGCCCTGCGAGGCCTCGACCCGGCGGCGCACCTCGCCCGGGTCGACGCCGACCATCGCGCCGTCGCGCTTGACCACCTCGCCGGCGACGATCACGGTGCCGACGTTGCCCGCGTTGGCCTGCATCACCGCCGTCCCGACCGGGTCCTCGCGGTCCCAGCCGATCAGGTTGAAGTGGTTGCCGTCGATCAGCACCACGTCGGCCTGCTTGCCCGGCGTCAGGGTGCCGGTCACGTCGCCCAGCCCGGCCCCCTTGGCGCCGTTGACGGTCGCCCATTCGAGCGCCTGCCGGGTGGTCAGCGAGACGTCCTCGGGCATCGTCTCGCGCTCGTAGTAGGGCTGGTCGCCGAGCATCCGCCCCACCTGCAGCGCCAGCCGCATCTGGGCGAACATGTCGCCGCTGCCGTTCGAGGTGATGTCGACGCCGAGGCTCGGCGCGACGCCCAGCTCGATCAGCTTGCCGGTGATCGGGAAGCCCATGCCCATCTGCATCTCGGTCTCCGCCTGCACCGAGACCGAGGCCCCGGCGTCGGCGATCATCTTCAGCTCGTCGTCGGCCGAGAACGAGCAGTGCACGAAGAGGATGTCGGGGCCGAGCAGGTCGGCCCGCCCGAGCTTGCGGACGTCTTCCCAGCGATGTCCGGTCAGCGACTGGTTGGCGTGCAGGGAGATCCAGGCGTCGAGCTCCCGCGCCGAGCGGAACTCCTCCACCACTTCCTCCCAGCCGCGGGCGATTTCGATCTCCTGCGGGACGATGGCCAGCGTCACCCGCCCGCTCTTGGAGCTGAACTCCTCGCCCGCCAGCTGCGCGGCGAAGGCCAGCCGGGAGGCGTGGTCCGACAGGTCGGGGTTCTCCACCTCGAAGCTCGGCGCCGCGGCGAAGCCGTGGTCCAGCACCGGGGTGTAGGCGAGCCCGAAGAGCGCCCGCACGCCGGACTCGCGCAGGCCGCGCAACGCCTCGCGGGCGTGGTCGCGGGTGACCACGTTGTGGCAGTAGTCGACGACCAGCGTCACCCCGGCGTTCAGCGCGTCGAGCGCCCCGGCGTAGTTACCCACGTACATGTCCTCGGGCCGGTACATCGGCCCCAGGTGGATGCGCCAGCAGCGCACGTAGTCTTTGACCGTCCAGTCGGCGCACACCCCGCGCAGGGCGTGCTGCCAGGTGTGCAGGTGGGTGTTGGCGAAGCCGGGGATGGCGATCTGGCCGCGCCCGTCGATCACCTCGGCGTCGGTGACCCCGAGGTTTGACCCGACCGCGACGATCGCCTCGTCCTCGATCAGGATGTCGCCCGCGCGGACGTCGCCGAGGTGCGGGTCGAGGGTGACGATCGAGGCGCCCTCGATCACCAGTCGTCGCTTGGCCATGGGGTGGCCTCCTTTACGTATTGCGGGGCGGGACGATCGGGCTAAGCGGTCTCGGCCTCGGCCGCGTCGGCGAGGCGGATGCGGCTGACCCGAGCGAAGATCGCCGCCGCGATCAGGATCACCGCGCCGGGGAACCAGTACTGCCAGGCTTCGCCGAGTTCGAGGAAGGTGATCGCGTTGATCATCTCGGTGAGCAGCAGCGCGCCGAGCAGGCCGCCGAGGAAGGAGCCGCGGCCGCCGTAGATCGAGGCGCCGCCGAGTACCACGGCGCTGATGCTCTGCAGGGTGTAGCTCTGGCCGGCGGTGGCGTCGCCGGTGCCGATCTGGACGGCCAGCATGACCGCCGCGAGCGCCGCGAACACGGCGGCGATCACGTAGGCGCCGATCCGCGTCAGGCCGACGTTGACCCCCATGCGGTGCGCGGCCGCCTCGTTGGAGCCGACCGCCCGCAGCGCGAGGCCGAGCCTGCCGCGGCGCAAGGTGAACTCGGCGACGAACGCCAGCGCCACGCAGACCAGGAAGACGATCGGGATCCCGGCGACGGTCGTCGACAGCGCTTCGGTCGCCGAGGCGGCGAACAGACCCGACGGCACCGGGTTGATCAGCAGCGCGATCCCCTGCACGCCGATGTAGGTGGCGAGGGTCGCGATGACCGGGTTGATCCTCGCGAACTGGACGAGTCCGCCGTTGACCATCCCGATCCCGACCCCGGCGAGGACCGCCAGGGCGAGGCCGAGGATGAACCCGCCGGTGCCCCTCCCGTCGGTCGCGAAGCTGGTCAGCACGACCAGCCCGAGGCCCATCATCGGCCCCACCGAGAGGTCGACCCCGGCGGTCAGCAGCACCACCAGCTGACCCAGCGCCACGAGGATCAGCGCGGTCGAGAGCAGCAGCAGGTTTTCGATGTTGAAGCCGGTGAGGAAGTTGGAGTTCTGGGCCTGGGTGAAGATCGCCAGCGCGACGATCACCAGCGCCAGCACCGGCGTGGCGACGCCGTCGCCGCGCAGGAAGCGGCCCAGCCTGCCGACCGAGGCGGGCGCGTCCTTCTTCGTCGACTTCGCCTTGCGCTCGGTGGTCGCGGTGACCGCGGCGCCGGTGACCCGGCTCTCGGTGACCGCTTCGTCCTCCAGCATCGCGACCGTCTGGCCGCGCGACATCACCATCACCCGGTCGCAGAGGCCGACCAGCTCGAGCGCGTCGGAGGAGCAGACGATGACCGCGCAGCCATCGGCGGCGAGCTCGCGCAGCAGCCGGTAGATCTCGACCCGGGCGCCGACGTCGACGCCCTGGGTCGGCTCGTCGCAGATCAGCACCTTCGGCCTGCCGAGCATCGCCCGGGCGAAGACGACCTTCTGCTGGTTGCCGCCCGAGAGGCTGGAGATGTCGGACTCCTGGGAGGCGGTCTTGATCGCCAGCTCCTCTTCCTGCCCGGCGAGCGCGGCGCGCTCGGCGCGCGGGCCGACGACGCCGAACTCGGTGAAGCTCTGCAGCGAGCTGGCGACCGCGTTCTCGCGCACGCTCAGCGCCGGGAAGATGCCCTCGCGCCGGCGGTCGGAGGAGACGTAGAAGACGCCGTCGGCCTGGGCGCGACGCGCGTTGCGCAGGTTGACCCGCTTGCCGTTGACGGAGACCGAGCCGGTGTGGTGGCCGAGCCCGGCGAGGGCGCGGACGAACTCGCGCTGTCCGTTGCCGGCGACGCCGGCGACGCCGACGATCTCGCCCTCGGCCACCTCCAGCGAGACGTCGTCGAAGTTCTTGCCGCTCAGCTCGGCGACCGAGAGGACCGGGCTGCCGACGGCGCCGGGGCCGAGCTTCGGCGGAAAGACCGCCTCCAGCTCGCGGCCGGCGATCAGCTCGAGGATGCGCGCCTCGTCGACCTCGTCGACGCCGAAGGTGCCGCGGGTGGCGCCGTCGCGCAGGACGGTCAGCCGGTCGCCGATCGCCTCGACCTCGGGGATGCGGTGGGAGATGTAGACGATCGCGGTGCCGCGCTCGCGGATCGCCCGCACCTGCTGGAAGAGATGGTCGACCTCCTCGGATTCGAGCGCCGCGGTGGGCTCGTCGAGGATCAGGACCCTGGGGTCGAGGGCGAGCGCCTTGGCGATCTCGACCAGCTGCGCCTCGGCGGCGCCCAGCTCGGAGATGCGCGAGCTCGGGTCGATCTTCTCGGCCCCGATCGTCGCCAACGCCTCGCGCGCCCAGGCGGGCGCCTTGGCGTGCGACGGGCGCAGCCGGCGCGGCATCGAGATCAGCATGTTCTCGACCACGGTGAGGTCCTCGGCCAGGGCCGGGTGCTGGTAGACGACGCCGAGCCCCAGCGCCTGTGCGGCGCCGGGGCTGGCGGTCTTCAGCGTCGTGCCGGCGATCTCCACGGTGCCCTCGTCGGACTGCAGAGAACCGGCGGCAACGGCCATCAGAGTCGACTTCCCGGCCCCGTTCTCGCCCAGCAGGGCGTGCACCTCGCCGGCGCGGACCTCGAGGGTCACGCCCTTCAGCGCGCGAACCGCGCCGAAGGACTTGCGCACCTCGGTGAGCCGCAGGGCGATGGTGTGGTCGGTGTTCGACTCCATGGCTTCCTTCTGTCGTTCGTGAGGCTCGTGCCTATTCGAGCACGATTTCGTTCATTTCTTCTTCGGACATTTCGTTCGAGAACGAGGCTTCCGGGCTGGCCGACGGTTTGCACTGCGGTTCTTTGCCGGAGACCGAGTTCTCCCACTGGCCGAGCGTCACGATGCCGTTGTTCTTCAGCGGCGGCGGGGTGCCACCGGAGGCTTCGGCGATCGCGAACTGGGCGGCGTAGCGGCCGAGCCAGTTACGCGACGAGATCGTCATCAGCGGGAATTCGTGCCCGTTTTCTTTTTCTTCTTTCCAGGTGCAGGCCAGGGCGTTGGACTCGCTGGCCGCGACCGCCGGGATTTCGCGTCCCGCCGCCTGGAAGGCCTGGAGCTCGGCCTCGACCGAGGCACCGTAGTCGTTGATCAGGCCGTTGATTTCCGGGTGCTTGGCGAGGATCGCGGCGGTCAGCTTTTTGGTTTCCGCCGGGTCCCAGTTGGTGACCGGCCATTCTTCGGAGCTGATCGGTTCGACCATCGAGACGCCCGGGGTTTCTTCCACCACTTCGGCGATCGCTTCGGCGGCGTTCGAGCTGACGGTGTTGCCGGCCGGGCCGCCCTCGTACAGGAGCTTGCCCTTGCCGCCCATCTGTTCGATGACCCATTCGGCCCATTCGCGGCCGGCGGCCTTCGTGTTCCAGTCGACGTACTTCGTGTAGTCGGTGCCTTCGGTGCCGCACGGGTTGGCGGCCCACGGGACGACGACGATGTTGTGCTGCATCGCCTGGCGCATCGCCGGGACCTCGGCGCAGTTGCCGGAGTCCGGGATCAGGACGATCGCGTTGGCGCCCTGGGAGATCATGCTCTGGATCCCCGAGACGGCCTTCTGCGGTTCGAAGTCGGCGTCGACGACGATTTCCTTTTCGACCGACGGGCACGCCTTCGAGGCGACCTGCACCTGTTCGAGCGATTCCTTCGACCAGTTGTTGAGGCCGCCGCCGTCCTGGATGCCCAGGGTGATGCCTTCGGGGCCGCACCAGGCGTTTTCGCCTTCGGCCGAGGCGGTCTTGCTTTCGCCGCCCGCCGCGCCTTCGGCTTCACCTTCGCTTTCCGTGGCGGCGCTTTCCGACGAGCTCGAGCTGCTCGAGCTGCCCCCGCCGCCGCATGCCGAGAGCACGAGCGCGGCGAGCAGTACCAGCAGTGCCGCTCCCTTCACCCGCGAGCGTTCAGGTCTTGCTGACATCGATTGAGTCCTCCTCCTTGTGTTCACTGAGAAGCGCGCGGCTCGTGCCGCCCGCGGTGTCGTGGGAAGTCGTCTCCGCGATCGTGTCCGCCCCGCCGCCACGACGGCCAGGCAGGATCTGGTTCCAGGGGACGTTGCGCAGGCCCATGCCGAGCGCGACGATCGCTCCCTGGATCAGGTAGTCGATCGATTTCTTGGCGCCGAGCGCCGAGATCACCTGTTCGAGCTGGGAGAGGAAGAGCACGCCGACCGCGGTGGCGATCACGCTGCCGCGACCCCCTCCCAGAGCGGTGCCGCCGAGGACGACCGCGGCGATCGTCGGCAGCAGGTATTCGTTGCCGGGCAGCAGCGGCGGCGACTGCAGATAGCCGGAGAGCAGGGCGCCGGCGAGCGCGTAGGCGAGGCCCGCGCCCGCGTAGGCGCCGAGCTGGTAGCGCTCGACCGAGAGGCCCGCGGCGCGGGCGGCGAGCGGGCTCGAGCCGACCAGGACGAAGCGCCGCCCCCACACGGTGCGGGCGATGAAGAGCGCCACGACGACCACGGCGATCAGCGCGACCACGGCCAGGATCGGGATCCCGAGCACCTTGTCGGCGGTGAAGGTCTGCCAGTTGCGGGTCGCCTTGAAGGCGATCGAGCCGCCGGTCGCCTGCAGGACGACGCCGATGAAGATCGCGTTCGAGCCGAGCGTCGCGACCAGCGGCGTGATTCCGAAGCGGGTCACCGCGACCCCGTTGACGAGGCCGCCGGCGATGCCGACCGCGGCGACGACCAGCAGCGCCGGGATCAGCGAGCCGTCGTTGCCGCCCGGCACCGTGACCACGAGCACGGCGCCCATCGAGAAGATCCCGGGCACGGAGAGGTCGAGGCCGCCCTGCTGGATGACCAGCGTCTGGCCGATCGCGGCGATCGCGAGGATCCCGGCGAACGGCAGCATCCCCTGCAGGGCGCTGTGTCCGAGGCTGCCCGAGGCGATGAACGGGCTCACCACGAAGAGCAGCGCGGTGGCCACCCAGATCGCGGCGAACGGGGACGCGACGCGGTTTTTAAGTGCGGTCAATCTCTCCACTCCAGCCCTGTGTGTGGCGCCCTATTGATGCCACGGCCGGAATTCGTACCATGTAGCTAAACACCCTGTCAAGGCCAAGCAAACATCGGGTTGACGGAGCGTTCATGGGGATCGAAGGCATTTCGGACTCGAACAGCCGAGGGTTCAGGGCCTTGCGGAAACGCCTTCGGGTGTACACATGCACCGGGCAACGGCCCGGTCGAGGCCGCGATGGTTGGTCGGGATGAACGCTCCGTCCCCGCTCAGCTGAACTGCCGCGGGACGGAGGGCGTGTCGCGGCCCCCGCCTGCCTCCGCAATTCCCGCGGCCGCTACGCCCGAACCTGCGCGGGGATCCAGTCGCCGCCGGTCTTGGCGTCGGCGATGGTCGGATCCTCGGGAGCCGCGGCGAGCAGGTAGTCGCCGGTCTCCAGCGCCAGCCGCCTGACGCGGTCGACGTCGACGTCGGTCAGCTTGCCGTCGCGCTTCACGACGCGGCCGCGGACGAGGACCGTGTCGACGTTGCCGGGATGGGCCGCGTAGACGATCGCGCCCCAGGGGTTGTTCATCGGCGTCAGGGAGAGCGAGTCGGTCTTGACGAGGATCAGGTCGGCCTCCTTGCCGGGCGCCAGGCTGCCGACCTTGTCGTCGAGCCCGCAGGCGCGGGCGCCCTGGACGGTCGCGAACTCGACCATGTCCTTGCAGCTCAGCCGCAGCTCGTCGACCAGCGAGACCCCTTCCTCGGAGGCGTGGGCGTTGTCGAGCGCCCGCTGCGAGGAGATCGCGGTCTGCATCGCCCCGAACATGTCGCCGCCGATCGACGAGCAGACGTCGATCGAGAGGCTCGGGCGGATGCCGTGGTCGAGCAGCCTGCCGGTGGCGGGCCAGCCGTGACCCATCTGCATCTCGACCGCCGCCGCGACCGACGCGGTGCCGCCGGAGTCGGCGATCATCGCCAGCTCGTCGTCGGCCAGTTCGTTGCAGTGGACGTAGGTGACCTGGTCGGAGAGCAGGTCGTTGTCGCGCAGCCACTCGATCGGCCGCGAGCGCCCCCACTCGCCGTCGCCGACGTGGACGGTGATCCGCGTGCCGACCTCCTTGGCCAGGGCGTAGTCGGCGAGCGTCGCCTCCTTGGTGGCGAACTGCGGCCCGCGCAGCGCCATCGCCAGCGTCACCAGCTGGTCCTCGGAGGAGAAGAACTCGTCGCGCAGCCGCTTCACGTCGTCGGAGTGGGGCACCGGGCTCGGCAGGTTCGACCACTGTTCGGCCCCCGAGCCGTGGGCGAAGACGGCGCGCGCGCCGGAGTCCTTGAGCCCTTCGATCGCGGCGTCGGCGTGGGCCGGCGTGCGCAGGTTGTGGGACCAGTCGAGCATCGTCGTGATCCCCGAGTCGAGCGCCTCGGCCGTCCCCAGCAGGTTGCCGATGTAGGTGTCCTCGGGGCGGAAGTGTTTGGAGAAGCCGGAGTGGATGCCCATCAGGTAGTGACCGAGGGTCCAGTCGGAGGCCAGCAGCCGCAGCGGCGCCTGCCAGGTGTGGCGGTGGGTGTCGACGAAGCCCGGCATGGCGATCGAGTCGGGCATCGAGATCCGCTCCGCGTCGGTGACGCCGAGGTCGGCGCCGACGGCGGCGATCTTGCCGTCCTCGACGAGGACCTGCCCGGGCGAGAGCACCCCCAGGTCCGGGTCCATGGTCAGCACGGTTCCAGCTTCGATCAACACTCGCTCAGACATTTTTCCTCCTCCTCTGGGCGCGCCACTCTAACAATGGCACTTCACAGCCGTCAAGTGGCGATGTACACGGAGAGCTCCCCGACGCCCTCGATCCGGTTGGTCAGGCGCTGCCCCGGGGCGATGTCCAGCAGCGGCACCACCGCGCCGCTGATGATCACCTCGCCCGCCGCGGTCTCGAGGCCGAAATGGCGCAGGTAGGCGACCGTCCAGGCGGCGAGCTCCTCGATCCCTCCCACTTCCGCCTCGGCGTCCGCGGTGGCGGCGACCTCCTCGCCGTCGCGCCCGACCCGCGCCGCGACCGGATGGACGAGCGGCACCGGCACCGCCTCGCGGTCGAGGACCACGGCGCGGTGGTAGATGTCGCCCGCGAGCACCGCCTCGGTCTCGGTCGGCGGCAGGTCGGCGTCGGCCAGCTCGATCGCCGCCGAGATCCCGGCGACGCCCTCCCCCCCGGCCCCGAGGTGGATGGCGATCTCCGGCTCGAGCTTCGGCGCGCTCCAGCCGGCGATGCCGCAACCGCCGCCCGGGGCGAGCAGCGTCGCGTCGGTGAGGAAGCCGACCAGCGGCCCGGTCGTCCCCAGCTTCGCCATCGCCGCCTCGGTGCCGAAGGCGAGCTTCCAGCCGAGCGGCGCGGCGCCGCGCTCGAGCAGCTCCGCCCGCCGGGCGAGGAGCTTCTCCATCCCGGCGACGACCGCGGGGACGTCCCACGGGTCGCGGCGCGGGGCGACATCGCTCGGCGGTGGCGTGGCGGCCATCGCCTCCCCCTAGAAGTGGTGCGGCATCCAACCGCCGCCGATCGCGGCGTCGACGGTCGCCGGCACCTCGCGCGCCCGCTCGAAGATGTGGTCGCGGCTCTCGAAGGCGAGCCGGCGCACCCGCTCGCGGTCGGGCCCCAGCAGCTCGCCGTCGCGCTTGACCACCCGCCCGGCGACGAGGATCGTGTCGACGACGCCGGGGTGGGCGTTGTAGACGACCGCGCCGTAGGGGCTGTTGGCCGGGCACATGCCGTAGGACTCGGTGCTGAGCACGATCACGTCGGCCTGCTTGCCCGGGGTCAGGGTGCCGACCCGGTCGTCGAGGCCGCAGGCGCGCGCCCCGTCGATCGTCGCGAATTCGACCACCCCGCGGCAGGTGAGCGGCACACGGTCGAGCGGTTCGCCGCGCTCGCCCGCCTCGGCATGGTCGAAGCCGCGCTGCGTGCCGATCAGCGAGCGCATCGCGCCGAACATGTGGCCGCCGTTGGAGGAGCAGACGTCGATCGAGATCGTCGGCCGGATCCCGGCCCGCAGCAGGCGCCCGGTGGCGGGCCAACCGTGGCCCATCTGCAGCTCGATGTCGGGCGAGCAGGACGCCGTGCCGCCGGAGTCGGCGATCATCGCCAGCTCGTCGTCGCCGACCGCGTTGCAGTGGACGTAGGTCACGTCGGGCCCCATCAGCCCGGCCTCGTGGAGCCAGGCCAGCGGCCGGTCCTTGGCCATCTCCCCGTTGCCGACGTGGACCGTGACCCGCAGGCCGAGCTCGCGGGCCAGCTCGTAGTCGCCGACCGTCACCTCGCGGGTCGCGATCTCCGGCCCGCGCAGCGCCATCGCCATCGTCACCAGGCCGTCGTCGGTCGGGAAGTGCTCGGCGCGGACGCGACGGGCGTCGTCGGGATGCGGCACTGCGTTGGGGACGACGTCCCACTGCGGGGCGCCGCCGCCGTGGGCGAAGACGGCGCGGGCGCCGGCCTCGCGCAGGCCCTCGATCGCCGCGTCGGCGTGCTCGGGCGTGGCGAGGTTGTGGGACCAGTCGAGCAGCGTCGTGATCCCCGAGTCGAGCGCCTCCGCCGTCCCCAGCAGGTTGCCGATGTAGGTGTCCTCGGGCCGGAAGTGGCCGGAGAGCCCCGAGTGCAGGCCGGTCATGTACTGGCCGAGGGTCCAGTCGCAGGCGATCGTCCGCAGCTGCGCCTGCCAGGTGTGGCGGTGGGTGTCGACGAAGCCGGGCATGACGATCGCCCGGCTCGCGTCGATCAGCTCGGCGTCGCCGGCCTCGAGGTCGGGCCCGACGGCGGCGATCCGCTCCCCTTCGATGAGCACGTCAGCGCGGTCGAAGTCGCCGACCTCGGGGTCGAGGGTGAGGACGATCCCGCCCTTCAGCAGCTTGCGGTCCGGCTCGGCCATCGCGCCGCTCAGTCCTGGGTGGAGCCCTCGGCGGCGTTCACGCCGTCGCGCTCGGCCAGGTAGTCCCAGTCGCGGTTGAAGCGGTAGCTGTCGCGGGCGGGCGGCTGCGGCGAGGAGGTCTCCAGCCAGCGCACCGTCGCGCCGCTCTCGTTGTAGAAGGCGTGCACGCAGCCGACCCCGCACCAGAGGAAGTCGCCGGGGCCCATGCGGAAGCGGTCGCCGGCCGCTTCGGCGGTGACTTCGCCGTCGAGGATCAGGTAGCTCTCCTCGAGCGGGTGGTCGTGCGGGTGGGCGACGCCGCCCGGTTGGTAGAAGACCATGAACATCGTGTGGAGCGCGGCGCCGAGCCGCTCGTCGACCAACATCTTCACCGCGATGCCGCTGTAGGCGAGCAGCGCGGTCGCCATGCTGGCCGAGACCTGCGGTTCGCCGACCTGGCTGCCCCGCTTGAGGTTGTCGGCGTCCATCTGGGAGGGGTCGAGGCGGAAGAAGCGCGCGTTGCGGGGGTCGCGGAGGTCGACCGCGGCGCCCTCGCCGCCCGGGTCCTCGGGGACGAAGAAGGTGTCCGGCGGGGCCGGGTCGTCCCGCTCGCGGGCGCGCGGCGCCTGCATCTCGAAGAAGCGGGCGGGCTCGGAGCCGGGGTTGCGCCAGGCATGCGGGGTGCCGACCGGCAACACGCCGCAGCGGTCCGGGCCCAGCTCGACGCTCTGGCCGTCGACGTCCAGGACCGGGTTGCCGGAGAGCACGTAGAAGCTCTCCTCGTAGGAGTGGACGTGGGGATCGATGGTGCCGCCGGGCTCGAGGTCGCAGAGGCCGGTCGAGGTGTGGATCGCGCCGTGGCGCCCGCCCAGCAGCTGAGTGCGGGCGAAGCCGGAGCTGTGGTCGGCGAAGGCCGCCGGGACGGTCGGGGCGGGAGCGTCCTCGACGGTGAGCCGGTGGTAGCCGAGGTGCCTCGTGTCGGTGGTCATTCCTCTCCTTCCGATGGGGCGGCCGGCGACCGCGCAGGCGCCCGCGCGGTCGCCGGGATGCCTAGTTGAAGTGCCAGCCGCCGTCCACGACGACCGTCTGCCCGGTGACGAAGGAGGCGTCTTCGGAGGCGAGCCAGGAGACGGCGCCGGCCAGGTCCGCGGGGGTCTCGGTGCGTTTGAGGCACTGTTCGGCGAGGAAGCCCTCGAACATGCCGTCGGCCTGCGGGCCCGAGTCCGTGGTCGGGGTGCGGACGAGGCCCGGCGCCAACACGTTGGCGGTGACCTCGGCGGGCCCGACCTCGATCGCCAGCGAGCGGGTGAAGCCGACGACCGCCGCCTTCGCCGCGTTGTAGTGGGTGTAGTTCTCCATCCCCTCCATGAAGGACGTCGAGGAGACGTTGATCACGCGGCCCCAGCGGCGCTCGACCATGCCGGGGACGAAGGCCCGGCACATGTGGAAGACGGAGTCGATGTTGATCGCGAAGGTCTCCCGCCACTGCTCATAGGTCATCTCGAGGAAGCCCTGCATCGGATAGGCGCCGGCGTTGTTGACGAGCACGTCGACGCGGCCGAAGCGCTCCTCGACGGCGGCCGCCAGGCCGGCGACGTCCTGCTCGAGCGACACGTCCACGTGATGGACCAGCGACTCGACGCCCGCCGCCTTGACCGCCGCCTCGGTGTCGGCGGGCGGCGTGCGGTGGGCGGCGATGACGACGTCGGCGCCGTCCTGCGCGAGCCTGACCGCCAATGCCTGGCCGATACCCTGGGCCGCGCCGGTGACCAGGGCGACCCTTCCCTTAAGGCGTCCGGGCGTCGCCGCGGAACCCGTGCTCTGCAAGCTCTCCACTCGCTCCTCCTTGACCGTCGGTCGCTGTATGCGGCCACGCCCTCGGCGGCCCCACCCTGTTGTCCGATACTAAACAGAAGGTCCGCTCGGGTGCAACGTTGCGAGCCTATTTGTAAAGCGTTACTGTACGGCGCCGGGATGAAGGGAGCCGCGACGGTAATCATCGGAGGCACGGCCGGGCTGGGCCGCGACCTCGCCGAGCTCTGCCTGGAGCGCGGCCGGCGGGTGATCATCGCCGGTCGCGACGAGGCACGCTGCGCCGACATCGCCGCCCGCCTCGACAGCGAGTGCGAGAGCCTCGCCATCGACCTCTCCGAGCCGCAGTCGATCGGCGCCGCCCTGGCGGGTGTCGACCGCGTCCGCCACCTCGCCCTGGTCGCGATCGAGCGCGACGAGAACACGGTCCGCGACTACTCGGTCGCCGACGCGATCCGCCTCACCACCCTGAAGCTGGTCGGCTACACCGAGGTCGTCCACCAGCTGCTGCCGCGGATGGACCCCGCGGGCTCGGTCGTCATATATGGGGGCCAGGCGCAGGCCCGCCCCTACCCCGGCTCGACCACCGTCTCCACCGTCAACGGCGGCGTGCTGGGGATGGTGCGCACGATGGCGGTGGAGCTGGCGCCGATCCGCGTCAACGCGATCCACCCCGGCGTGATCGGCGACAGCCCCTACTGGGCCGACAAGCCCGCCGGGGTCCTCGACCCGATCGCCGAACGGACCCCGAGCGGCCGCCTGGTGACGATGCGCGAGCTCTCCGAAGCCGCCCTCTTCCTGCTCGAGAACGGCGCCGTGAACGGCGTCAACCTGGCTGCCGACGGGGGCTGGACCCTGAAGTAGGGGGGGGGGAGGGAGGGGGGGGTGGGATTGAGGGTGGGGGAGCGTAGGGATGTTGGGCGAGGGCGGTGAGAGGAGGTGTGGAGAGTGCGGAGACGGAGTAGGGAGAGCGGTGGCGGTGCTCACGTGTGCCGAGCGCGTAGAGGAGCTGCGCGGGTGGGTCGACGGCAGCCCACAGCGCATCGCCCTCGCGCCGGGACGCCATAGTAGGCGGCACTCGGTTCGCGGCGTAGGCGGCGAGACGGTAGAGGAACGTGCCCAGCCACGGTGTGGCGCTGGCGAGCCGGCGACCCTCCTCCGCGCGCCGCCAGCGCGGCGAAGCCGCACTAGACAGACGCAGCACGGTGCCGTCGCATCGGCGCGCAGTCGAAGCTCGACCAGCGTCTCGTATCCCTCTCCGGTGCCGGGAGCGCGGTAGGACTCCGGCGTCACCCAGCGGAACGCGAAGAGGACCGGGCGCTCGACCCGCACACGGTGCCGAGCGCGACGTCGCGGTCGCCGAAGTGGATCGCCACGGCACCGCCGGGACGGAGATCGACCTCGGCCGACTCGCCGAGCCAGTGCCGATGTGCTCCGGTCGGGTGACGATCGCCAGACGACCTCCACCGGCGCGTCGATCCGCACCTCCTTCTCGATGCTGTCCTGAACCACCCTCGTGTCTCCCATCTTCGTGCACCTCCTCAATAGCAACCAACGGTTGCGCATACGGTAGCACGATGCGCAACCAACGGTTGCCTATCGAGCCAATGCGGGGCGCCTCTCGGCCGGCCCCGGCGGACGGCCTTCGCTGCTTCCCCCTAAAGCGTTCGCAGTTCACCGCGCATAGCGCGACAAAGTGCGAACGCCAAAGACGACAACAGAAGCGAAAGCAAATCACCGCGCTATAAGAAGAGAACTGCGAACGCGAAGAGGGAAGAAGAAGAGGAAAGAGGAAGCGGAGCCGCGACCGCCGTTTTGCCTAATGCCCATAGTTGATAGGCTAATGCTGTTAGTCCACAGCATAGGAGGTCTCGATGTCCGTCAATCGCATCACCCGCTTCGGTCTGGTCAACGCCTATCTGGTCGAGGAGGAGGACGGCCTCACCCTGATCGACACGACGGTGCCGCGCAGCGCCAAGGCGATCCTCGGTGCCGCCGCGGCGATCGGTGCGCCGATCAGGACCATCCTCCTCACCCACGCCCACGCCGACCACGTCGGCTCACTCGACGAGCTGCACGCGGCGCTGCCGGAGGCGGCGGTGGTGATCTCCGAGCGCGACTCGCGCTACCTCGAAAAGGTGATGACGCTCGACCCGGGCGAGCCGCAGGACAAGCTGCGCGGCGGCTTCCCGGGCACCGCGACGAAGCCGACGCGGACCGTCGCGCCCGGCGATCGGGTCGGGTCCCTCGAGGTGATCGCCTCCCCCGGGCACACCCCCGGCCACGTCTCCTTCCTCGATCCGCGCGACGGCACCCTCTACAGCGGCGACGCCTGGGCGACGCTGGGCGGCGTCGCCACCCCGGCGCGGCCGAAGCCGTGGTTCCCGCTGACCGCCATGGCGACCTGGCACAAGCCGACCGCGTTGGAGAGCGCCAAGGCGCTGCGGGCGCTGGAGCCGGCCCGGCTGGCGCCGGGGCACGGCAAGGTGGTCGAGGCGCCGGGCGCGGCGATGGACGCGGCGATCCGGCGGGCGTCGTGACAACGGCCGTCCCGGCGCGGCGGATCGGCCGCCGGCGATGACGCCGCCCGGGCCGCGGCGGCTCGACCAGGCCGCGGTCATCGCGGCGGCGGCGCGGATCGCCGACGCCGACGGGCTCGAGGCGGCGACGCTGTCACGGGTCGCGGCCGCGCTGCAGGTTCGGCCCCCCTCCCTCTACAACCACGTCGAGAGCCACCCGGCGCTGCTGCGCGCCCTCGGCATCGAGGCGGTCGCGGGGCTGGCGACGGCGATCCGCGACGCGGCCGTGGGACGCTCGCGGGAGGACGCGATCCGCGCCATCGCGGTCGCCTTCCGCAGCTACGCCCTCGAGCATCCCGGCCTCTACGCGGCAACCGTGCGCGCCCCCGGCCGCGACGACCCCGAGGCCGCCGAGGCGGCCGCGGCGGCGATCGCCCCGTTCGTCGCGGTCCTGTCGGGCTGGGGCATCGAGGGCGAGGAGGCCATCCACCTGGTGCGCGTGATCCGCGCCGCCCTGCACGGGTTCGTCAGCCTCGAGCTCGGCGGCGGCTTCGGCCTCGCGCTCGACGTCGACGACTCCTTCGACCTGCTGGTCGACTCCCTCGTCGCGGCGATCGCCGCCGCCGCCCCGGGCGCGGAGCCTCAGGCGGTGAGCGCCTCGTAGGCGGCCGCCGTCGCGGCGCCGTAGACGAGGTGGAAGCCGAGATCCTCGGCGAGCGCCGCCGGAGACTGGCGCCAGGGCGCAGGCGCGACCCCGAGGGCAGGCAGCGCGCCGAGGCTCGCCAGCCACACGCCGAGCCCGAAGGCGAGGCCGCGGGCGGGCCCCGGCGCATACTCGCCTCTCCCCAGGGAGATGGCGAAGGGCAGGCCCCAGCTCGTGCCGTAGAGGGCGTGCATCGCGGTGTTGAGGGCCGGCCGGCGGCGCTTGGGCACCTTGACCCCGATCGCGGCGAGGATCCGCTCGCCGACCGCCGCGGGCGCCTGCGATCCCTCGCCGCCGGTCAGCCCGTGGAGCCACTGCTGGGCGCTGGTCATCGCCGCCGTCCCGACCGCCGCCGCGGCGAGCCCGCTTCCGACCGCCGCGGCGATTCCGCGCGAGCCCTCGGGGCGCCTGCCGAGGTCGGGGCGGGGCTCGGTCGCGGCGCTCGCGGCCAGGGCGATCCCGGCGAGGTCCTCGACGGCGGCGACGGCCGGGTCGGGCAGCGGCGTGCGGGCGACGAGCTGGGCGCGGAGCGCCTGCGACGGATAGGTGCCGGCGAGCGCCAAGGCGGCGCCGACCCGGGCGCCGCGCGAACCGTCGGCGACCCGGCCGCCGAACGCTCCGGAGACGACCCGGGCCACGAGCCCCGGGCCCGCGACGCGCGGCGGCGCGACCGGCAGCTTGTCGCCGACCAGCTCGCCGGCCGCGAGCGCCGGGAACGCGAGCTTCGCCGGCCTGCCGAGCCGGCCGCGCAGTGCCAGCGCCGCCGGAGCGAGGAAGGTGCGCGCGCCGGTCACCGCGCCGAGCACGGCGGCGCGGCGCGCCCCGGCGCCCGCGGCGCTCACCCTTCCGCCTCCTCGCGGGCGGCGAGCCGGCGCTCGACCGAGGCGACCTTGTCGTCGAGCGTCTGCTCGGGACGATCGCGGCGCTCGTCCAGTTTGAGCACCGTGTAGACGCGCGGCAGGCCGAGCTCGAAGGGCACCGCGTGCAACTCGCCGACCAAGGCGAGGATGTCCTCGGTGGTGCCTTCCAGGGAGGTGCCCATCGCGTGCATCCGGTACCCGACCTTGTCCTGCTCGGCCAGCCGCCGCTGGATCGCCGCGACGTAGGCGCCCGCGCCGGGATCGGGGCGTCCGAGCGCGATCACGGTGAGGTCGGCGGTGGCCATCGACCCAGCGTAGAACGCCGCCGCCAAAGAAAGAGAAAGATGTAAGACAAGAAAAAAGTGAGAAGTGAGCCGTTAGCGATATGCTGCATGAGTATGCTGATAGTAGGCCTCGACATGAAGAAAGAGAAAGTAGAGATGAACTAGATCCAGCAGAATAAGAAGACTAGGTCTCCGGGAGCAGTGGAAGATCGACGTACACGCTAGTGAATAGACTGCCTGCTGATGCTCTCCATAGACAGAGACCGACTAGAAGACGACGCACCTAAAGGTCGGACTGATAGTCTACAAGATAGGCTCAGGATATGCAGCCTCCTGGCACTCAGTTGGATGATAGAATAAAGAGAAATGAAGGAGATAGGAGAAAAAGAAGATAAAAAAGATGGAGATGTAGATAGAAAAAAACGTCTACACCGAGAAGAGCGAGAGAGAAAGGGAGATAGGCATGAAGAGGAGAAGTAGAAGAGTAAGAGAAAAGAAGAAAGGAAAGATGGTAGGCGGCGCGCTAGTGAAGGAGATCGACTGGCGCTAGATCTACTGGATCAACATCCGTCGGAATAGCAGAGATCGATACTCACCGCGAGACTTCGTCCCGAATAGAAGGCCCGCACAGCGCCAGCTCGAAAAGATCGACCAGGCGCTGATCGATCGCTCACACTCGGCTATGACCTATACGAGATCACCGAGACGCCAAAACCACGGCTGAAGATAAAACGCTGATCCAAGAACTGCTTCACGGTCGCACTAACAACGCCAGGAGAGATGCTGGTCTACTCGAGAGAGCGACACACGGAGAAGATGATAGAAATGAGATTCTACCAAAAAGAAGAAGAAAAAGAGAAGAAAAAGAAAAAGAAGTAGATACGAATTCATATAAATAGAGAGAATACCTATACCAAAAAAAGCTATACCTGCAGAAGATCCGCAATAAAAGAAACTACACGCCGGCGTCGCGCAGATGCCGATGCCCAAAATAAAGACGATATACTCGCCGCTGCCAGGACGAAAGTCGACCACGCGGCCGAGACCGACGCTGATAGATCGGCGACGCACGGAGCCGCCGCAGCCACTCCGAACATCCCCCCCGCCAAAACCATAACGACACTGCAACCTACCTCTAGGACTACGCACGAAGATCGGCAACGGGCTTCCGAATAAGTCAAGAGACGATAAAAAACACGGCGATCTAGGGGAAGAAGAGAGAGAAGGAGGGAGAAGACGCCGCGAAAGCCTAGACGACCCAAAGATAGGCTAGGCGCTAGGCGTCGCGATCATCGGCTACAGTGAACGCCAAGCAAGTCAAAAGGATCGCCGCCGGGCCCGCGTTCCCGCCGAGAAGAGGACGAGCTAGAAGATCAACGACCTCTGAGACCTACACGCGCTGATCGACGACGACGACACAGGAAGAAAGAGAACGACGCCGAGCAGTCGCCAACGCCGAGCGAATGCGCGCAATAAGAGACTACTCAAGGCGACAACAAGAAGGCCGCCTCGTTCGGCTAAAAAAAAGAGAAGAAGGAAGACGACGATGCCCGCCTCACATAAACGCCGAAGCCCGACGCCGCCGAGCCGCGAAGAAAGAGAGAGACGACGACTAGAAGACGGTGCCCTGACGAATCTAAAAGTAGCCCGCTAAAGAAGAGACGACTACGACGTCTCGGTCGCGAAGCTCGAGAAGAGAGAGAAAATAGAAGAAAGAAGAGAAGAAGAGAGAAAAAAGAACGAGATCGTCGGTGGATACTACATGCGACCTGGAGAGAAGAAGATAGGAGACGTCTGGGTGGACGGAAGCGACCAAAAAAAAGAGAAATAAGAAGAGAAATGGGAAGACTGAAGAGAAAGACTACAAGACGACGACGGAGAGGTCACCCTGTGCGCAAGAGAGAAGATAGACGGCGCGCCGCGAGGAGAACTGCTGCAGGCCGAGAAGAAGATGGTACGAGAAGGAGAGCTGCTGGCCCGGACCGGCGTCGACGTCGAGGGCTCTAGGCCTAAAGAGACAGTACGACTCCGACATCACCGTCGGCTGATACCCGCGCGACGCGCTCGGAAAAAAAGACACGAAGATCGACGACGTGACCTGCGACGGCCGCGAAAAAGACGAGGAGAGGATGACGATGACCAAGATAGACGAGGAGATGGCGGCGCTCAGCTAAGAGGACACGAAGAAACTAGAAGGGAGAGACTAGACCTCACTGAAAGTCGACGGCAAAATAAACAAAACGAAGAGAGAAAAACACAAGAAAAAACTGAAAAGTGGTCACTCCCACGACGCCGCACGCCCGGATGAGCCGCGCCGGCCACGACCGGCCGACCGCGGGCGAGTGCCCACGGCCGGTCGGTCGACCGCTGCTCCTGGAGCGAGATGGGACGCGAGCCCGTGGCCCTCGTCCGCGGCGCCGATTTCCCTGCCGGCGGGGCCTGTCAGGCCCGCGGAACTATTTCTTCGAGGCTTTTTTCGCCGCTTTGCCTTTGCCTGCTTTGGCTTTCGACCTGGCGGCTTTCGAAGTCGATTTCGCTTTCGCGGTTTTCGCTTTGGCGGTTTTGCCTTTCGCGGTTTTCGCTTTGGCGGCTTTCGATTTCGTCGCTTTGCCTTTCGCCGCCGCTTTCGATTTCGGTTTGGCTTTCGGTTTGGCTTTCGATTTCGTCGATTTCGATTTCGCCGCGGCTTTGGCTTTGGCCGGTTTTTTCACCGTTTTTTTCGCTTTGCCTTTCGCCGCGGCTTTGGTGGTTTTTTTCGCCGCCGCTTTTTTCGCCGCCGCTTTTTTCACCGTTTTTTTCGCTGCTTTTTTGGCACTCGCTCCGGCCGGTTTTTTGCCGGTCGCTTTCGAGGCTTTTTTCGTTCCTTTTGGCATTTCTCGCTCCTTGGATCTCCGGGGGCGAGCGCACCGTACCCGCTCGACCGGCGGGATGCGGCTTCCGGAGCCACTTCGGAGCCTTCCGCCCGTAAGATCGAGTCGATCTTGGCGACGCTCACCATCCCCTCCCGGTTCAACGGACCGACCAGCAGCGGCAACGGCGGTTACTCATGCGGCACGCTCGCCGCGCACCTCGACGGCCCGGCCTCGGTGTCGCTGCTGCGGCCGGTCCCGCTGGACGAGCCGCTGGAGATCCGCGCCGGCGAGCAGGGCGCGGTGCGCGCCTTGGACGCGGCCGGCGAGCTGGTCGCCGAGGCGGTCCCCGCACCGCCGCTCGCGCCGTGGAGCGGGCCGGCGATCGACCTCGCCGCGGCGCGGAAGGCGAGCAAGCGCTACGCCGGGCCCGACGAGGGCATCTTCGCCCACTGTTTCGTCTGCGGCCGCGCCCGGCCCGACAGCTTCGGCATCTTCGCCGGCGCGCTCGGCGAGGATGGCACCGTCGCCTCCCCCTGGACGCCGCCCGCCTGGGCCGCCGAAGAGGGCGGCGCGGTGCGGCCCGAGCTGGTCTGGGCGGCCCTCGACTGCCCCGCCTACTTCGCCGTCCACGGCCAGTACGCGACCCTCGCCTTCCTGGTCCGCCAGCAGGCCGAGATCCTCGCCCCGGTCCGGCCGGGGGTCGAGTACGTGGTCGCCGCCCGACCGCTCGAGCGCTCCGCCCGCAAGGGCCGCGCCGCGACCGCGATCCTCGATGCCGAGGGCGAGGTACTCGCCCACGCCGAGTGCCTGTTGGTTGCGCCGCGCGAGGCGACGTCACCGGAATAGGTGCCCGTGCGAGAAAAGAAGAAAAAAGAGACAAAGAGAAGAAGAGAGCGAGAAGAAGAAGAAAGAAAGAGAAAAAAGAAAAGACAAAAAAAAAAGAAAGAGAGAGAAGAAGAGAGAGAAGAGAGACGCGGCCAGATAGAAGACTAACGCGAGCCGAAAAAAAGAAAAAGAGAGAGAGAGAGCCCGGAGAAAAGAGAGAAGATGACCCGATAAAAAGAGAAAGGAGAAAACGAAAGACAGAGAGAGAAGAAGAAGAGATAAGACGAGGCCAAAGACAAAAAGAGAGACAAACACACCTTAAAAGAAAGAAAAAAGAGAAAAGAGAAGAGAAAAAACAAAAAAAAAAAAAACATAAAAAAAAAAAAAAAAAAGAAGACTCCAAAAAAACGAGCGTGAACCCCGAGCGACAGAAGAGAAGAAAGAAAAAGAAGAAAAGAGAACACACATAAGAGAAGATGAGAGAACTGAAAAATGAAAACGCCAAAAGAAAGAGACCTCCAAGAGACCGCCAAATAAAGGGACGCCAACGAGATGCTCGACAGCGCCGCCAAAACAAAAAAACCAGAGAACGACGTGCCGAGCGACGACCCGACGGAGCCACGAGAAAGAAGGAAGGCCACCTCGACGCGCTACGGCAGTGCCCGCCGCGCGAGAAAAGAGAGAGACTGCCGGAGCCGCTGGACGAAGACGACGGCGACGAAAGACCCACGAGAGCAGAAGAGCGCCCAAGAGAGCGCCCGCCAAAAAAGACGACCGACCAAAGAGAAAGAGACAAAGAGAAAAAGCGCGCCGCCGGCCGCCGCCGTGCCCGAGCGCCACGACACCGGCGCCGCAAAAAGAAGAAAGAGAGAAGAGAAAGAAAGAGAGAGCGCCGCCAAAGAGAGAGAGAAAGAGGCGCGCCAGCCGCGAAGACGAAGAAGAAAGAGAGAAAGAGAAGAGAAAGAGCACCGGCCAGAAAGAAAGAGAGAGAAAGAAAAAAGAAAGAAGAGAAAGAAAGAGAAGGAACAAGAACGAGAACGGGCAAGACCCAAAAAAAGAAAAAAGAGAGAAGAAAAAAGAGAGACGCAAGAAAGAAAGGAAGATCGCGCGACGACGCCCCCCCAAGAAAAGAGCGACGCAGACAGAAGACAGACGAAGCAAAAAAAAGACAGCCAGACGAGAACGACGACGAGACACGACCAAAGCAAGAAGAGCCCACCCCGCCCAAGAAAAAAAAGACGGCTACAACGGACTCGGCGAGATGGGCGCGCCGATGGCGCCACCAGCTCGCGACGAGCCACGAGGCCAGAAGAAAAAAAGAAAGAGCCCACTCGAGGCGCCGACGAGACCGGCGCACGGCCCGCCGAAAGGCCGTCAGCGGTGGCCAACAGGCCGAAGAGACGAAAAAGAACCCGAGCGACGACCCGGGCCGCAGAGGCGATGTCGCGTGTGCTCGACTCGATAGTGATCGACTGAGCACGATCTCCCCCGCCCTCGCTCGAGAGCTGGCCGTCACTGCGACGGAGCGCAGAGATGCCTTCCTCAAAGCCCCGGTCTCCGACGGTGACGTCGGCGCCCTAAAAGGGACATTCGATCATGTTCGGCGACGAGACGACCGACTTCGCGCGAGCGCATAACGTCTTCGACGCGCGTCAGTTAGACTTTTCACCCACTTCGGTGCGTCCGTCTGAGCCAGATCGCCAAATCCTGCAACAAGATCTTCGTCTCGTTCTTCTTCGCCGCCGCTCGTCGAGCCGCTGTTGCTCGGCTCGACACAAGGCGTCGACACGGAGAAGATCCTCGACGCGCTCTCCGCCGCCTTCCCCCGCCAACTGAATCATGCAGTGCGCCTCCACTACCTCCTCCGCCCACGACTTCTCTCCCGTCTTCTACATCTACCTCCACCACTAAGACCTCGAGATCTATCTCTACACGTGTGCCAAAAGTGATGTGACACTAAATATCACCACAAAAATATAATATATATTAAAAAAAATAAGAGAAATAAAAAAAAAAAAAGAGAATAAATAAAAAAAAATAAAAATAAAAAAAAATAATAATAATTAAAAAAAAAAAAAAAAGAAATAAAAAAAAGTGATGTGTGTGATGGGGGCCGCCCGCTCCGCGGTGACGGGTCGGCGTGCGCGCAAGGGAATTTTTTGAACTCGGGGGCGCGGCCGATCAGAATGGTCCGCGTGGCGGCAGTCAGGAGCACGGGGCGGCTCGTGGCGCGCACGCGCGGACGCGCGTGCGCGCTCTTGGCGATCGCGGCCGTCGCGGCGCTCGCGCTCGGGGTCGCCGGCTGCGGCGGGTCCGGGCGGACGACCGGCGGCGCCTCGACCCTCAAGGTCACCTACGCGGCGTTCCCGGACTACCTCGACCCGTCGCTCTCCTACACGCTCGAAGGCTGGTCGGCGATGTGGGAGACCTACGTGCCGCTGCTCACCTACGCCCACGCCGACGGGGCCGCCGGGACGAAGCTGATCCCGGGGCTGGCCCGATCGCTGCCGAAGATCGGCGACGGCGGTCGCACGTACACGCTGTTCCTGCGCAAGGGCCTGCGCTACGCGGACGGCACGCCGGTCCGCGCCTCCGACTTCGCGGCGACGATCGAGCGGGTCCTGGCGATGAACTCGCCGGCCACCCCGTTCTACACCGACATCGTCGGCGCCGAACGCTTCGCCAAGACCAAGCACGGCCGCATCGCCGGGATCGAAGCCGACGACCGCAGCGGCCGCATCGTCATCCACCTGGTCAGACCGCGCAGCACCTTCGCCAACGAGCTGGCGATGCTCTTCGCGGCGCCGCTGCCGCCGGGGACCAGGCGCACGGACCTCTCCGGCAGCCCGCCGCCGGGCACCGGCCCGTACGAGATCGTCGCCGCCAAGCCGGGCCGCGGCTGGGAATACCGCCGCAATCCGCAGTGGGCGAAGGCGAACGGGAAGCTGCTGCCGCAGATCCCGAGCGGCCACTACGGGACGATCGAGGTCAAGGTGATCAGCAACCCGGAGACGGCGGTGAACGAAGTCGAGGGCGGCCGGATCGACTGGATGGAGGAGCCGCCGCCGCCCGACCGCTTCCCCGAACTGCGCAGGCGCTACGAGGGCACCCGGCTGCTGACCACCCCGCAGATCGACCTCTACTACTTCTGGATGAACGTCAACCAGCCGCCGTTCGACAGCCTGCGGGTGCGGCGCGCCGTCAACTACGCGATCGACCCGGCGGCGCTGGAACGGATCTACGCCGGGCAGCTGCGCGCCATCCAGCAGATCCTGCCGCGGGCGATGCCGGGCCACCGCGCCTACGCGCCCTATCCCCACGACCTCGCCAAGGCGCGCGCGCTGATCGCCGCCGCCAAGCCGCGCGTCCGCAAGGTGACGGTCTGGACCGACGACTACGGCCCCAACAAACAGGCGGGCGAATACTACGAAGGGGTGCTGCGCGAGCTCGGCTTCGAACCGACGCTGAAGATCATCCCCGCCGCCAACTACGCGACGGTGATCGGCAACGGCACGACGCCCGACCTCGACACCGGCTGGGCCAACTGGTTCATGGACTATCCCCACCCCAACGACTACTTCCAGCCGCAGCTCTCCGGCGCCAGCATCACGCCGACCGCCGACAGCAACTACTCGCGCTTCGACGACCCGGCGATCAACCGCCGGATCGCCAAGCTCGACACCGAGCCGCTCGGCCCGCGCCAGGAAGCCGCCTACGCCCGCCTCGACCGCGACGTGATGCGCCAGGCGCCCTGGGCGCCGTTCGGCTCGCTCACCCTGACCACCTTCGTGTCCGCCGCGATCGACCTCGAAAAGCTGGTCGTCAACCCGGTCTACGGCCAGGACCTGGCGAGCTTCGCGCCGCGCGAATAGCGGCGCCGCCCGCGGCGGCGCGACTCGCTCAGACCCTGGCGGCGGCCGGGCTCCAGCCGATCGCCGGCGCGACGTGGGCGGCGATGTTGCGCAGCAGCTCGGCGTTGTAGTCGACGCCGAGCTGGTTGGGGACCGTGAGCAGGACGGTGTCGGCGAGGCCGACCGCGGCGTCGGCGGCGAGCTCGGCGGCGATCCGGTCGGGGTCGCCGGCGTAGGAGCGCCCGAAGCGGGCGATGCCGCCGTCGAGGAAGCCGGTCGCGTCGCCGCCGCCCACCTCGCGGCCGAAATAGGCGCGGTCGAGGTCGCTGACGATCGGCATCACGCTGCGGCTCACCGAGACCCGCGGCCGCCGCTCCCAGCCCGCCTCCCGCCAGGCCTCCAGGTACATCTCGATCTGCTGCGCCTGCAGCTGGTCGAAGGGCACGCCGGTGTCCTCGGTGAGCAGCGTCGAGCTCATCAGGTTCATCCCCTGGCGCGCCGTCCAGACGGCGGTCTCGCGCGTCCCGGACCCCCACCAGATCCGCTCCGGCAGGCCCTCGGAGCGCGGCTGGACGGCGAGCCGGCCGATCCCGCCGGCCATCGTCGCGTCGGCCTGGACCATCGGCTCGCCGGCGATCGCCGCGCGGAAGCGGGCGGTGTGCTCGCGGGCCAGGCCGGCGTCGCTCTGCCCCGGGGCGGGGACGTGGCCGAAGGCCTCCGAGCCGCGCAGCGCCGGCTCCGGCGAGCCGCGGCTGATCCCCAGCTGCAGCCTGCCGCCGCCCAGCAGGTCGGCTGCCGCCGCGTCCTCGGCCATGTAGAGCGGGCTCTCGTAGCGCATGTCGATCACCGCGGTGCCGATCTCGATGCGGCTGGTCGCCGTCCCGATCGCGGCGAGCAGCGGGAACGGCGAGGCGAGCTGGCGGGCGAAGTGGTGGACGCGGACGAAGGCGCCGTCGATGCCGATCTCCTCGGCGGCGACCGCGAGGTCGACCGTCTGGCGGAGCGCCTCGCCGGCGCTCTGCGTCTGCGAGCCGGGCGCCCGCGACCAGTGGCCGAAGCTGAGGAAGCCGATGCGCTTGCGGTGCGGGGAGGCGTCGTCGCTCACCCCGAGATCCTCGCAGGCGGCGGAGGTCAGCTCGCGTGGACGATCAGGACGCTGCGCCTGCTGTGCTGGGCGACCGCGCCGGAGACGCTGCCGAGCAGCACGTGCCTGAGGCCGGAGAGGCCGCGCGAGCCGAGCGCGATCAGCGCCGCGTCGTGCTGCTCGGCGGCGTCGACGATCGCGCTCCAGGTCGGCCCGCCTTCGGCCACCGCGGTGCCGGCCTCGAGGCCGAGGCCGCGGGCCCGCTCGGCGCCCTTCTCGGCGATCTCCTGGGCGCCCTGCCGGGCGGCCTCGGTCAGCTGTTCCATCGTCTCCGGTTCGACCGGGACGCCGGAGGTGGCGAAGAACGGCACCCGCTCGAGCTGCTCGGAGACGACGAAGATCACCACCTGGCGGGGCCCGAGCTCCGCCGCGACCTTGTCGATCGCCGCGTCCGCGCACTCGGAGCCGTCGTAGGCGATCAGGATCGGGCGGCGGGCGTCGGCCATCGGCCCGAAACCTAGCCGAACCCGCCCCCGGCCCCGCTCCCCGTTTCCGAGCTTTCGGGGTCTAAATGCCCGGAAAGCTCGGAAACCCCGATGGCGGCGGGGGGACGCGGCGCGCGGCAGGCGGCCGGCGGGCGCTCTCGGCGGGCGGGCGGGCGCTATAAGGAGGCATGCCCGCGCCCTGGCCGCTCACCACGATCAGCGCGGCCGAGCGCGCCGCCTACGCCGACGCCGAGCCGCGGTCGTTCTGGCTCGCCGAGCTCCCGGCCCGCGAGCCGTGCCCGCCCCTGCGCGGCGCCGCGACGGCCGACCTCTGCGTGGTCGGCGGCGGCTTCACCGGGCTTTGGGCGGCGCTCCACGCCAAGGTCGACGACCCCGGCCGCGACGTCGTCCTGCTGGAGGCGGGGACGATCGGCTGCGGGGCGAGCGGGCGCAACGGCGGCTTCGCGATCGGCTCGCTCACCCACGGCCTCGAGAACGGCCTCGCCCGCTTCGCCGACGAGATCGAGCTGCTGGAGCGCCTCGGGCGCGAGAACCTCGCCGAGATGCTCGCCGACCTCGAGCGCCACGGGATCGACTGCGACCTCGAGCCGACCGGTGAGCTGACCCCGAGCGTCGCCGCCTACCAGGACGACTGGGCCGCCGAGGCCGCGGCGCTCCACCGCCGCTTCGGCTACGACGTCGAGGTCTTCGGCGACGCCGCGGCGATGCGCGCCGAGGTCGACTCGCCGCTCTACCGGGGCGGCGTCTGGGTGAAGGACGCGGGCGGCGTCCTCGATCCGGCCAAGCTCGCGATCGGCCTCTTCGAGGCGGCCCGCCGGCTGGGTGTCCGGGTCCACGAGGGCAGCCCGGTCGCGGCGCTCGAGCGGGACGGCGAGGCGGTCCTCGTCCGCACCGATGCCGGCACGGTGCGCGCCCGGCGGGCGGTGGTCGGCACCAGCGCCTACCCGTCTCCGGTCGGCGCGATCCGCCGCTACGTCGCGCCGGTCTACGACTACGCGCTGATGAGCGAGCCGCTCTCCCCGGCGCAGCGCCGGGCAATCGGCTGGGAGCGGCACCAGGGGATCGGCGACGCCGGCAACCGGTTCCACTACTACCGGCTGAGCGCCGACGACCGGATCCTCTGGGGCGGCTTCGACGCCGTCTACCGCTACGGCGGCCCGGTGCGACCGCAGCTCGACGACGACGACGCCACCTTCGGCCGGCTGGTGCAGAACTTCCGCGTCACCTTCCCGCAGCTCGATGACCTCCGCTTCACCCACCGCTGGGGCGGCGCGATCGACACCTGCAGCCGCTTCTCGGTCTTCTTCGGGACGACGCTCGGCGGCCGCGTCGCCTACGCCGCCGGCTACACCGGGCTCGGGGTCGTCGCCACCCGCTTCGGCGCCCGCGTCGCCCTCGATCTGGCCGACGGTCGCGACACCGAGGCGACCCGCAGCCGCTACGTGCGCCGCAAGCCGGTCCCCTTCCCGCCCGAGCCGCTGCGCACCGCGGTGATCCAGCTGACCCGCAACCGCCTCGCCGCCGCCGACCGCCGCGACGGTCGCCGCGGCCTCTGGCTCGGCCTGCTCGACCGCCTCGGCCTCGGCTTCGACAGCTGACCGAACACACTTCCGTGCGGGTGGGACGACGCTCGTTCACTTGAGCCGCCCCTGACCGGCTCGGGCGAACGAGCGTAAGGTGGGTCCGTGCTTACGGCCCGCCTGCTCCGCGTCCTCGCTCTCGTCGCCTGTCTCGCACTCACGCTCGGGGCCTCGGCCGCGGCCGCGAAGACGACCGACGCGCAGGTCCTGCGCGGGCTGCGGGGACTGGTGGCGGCGCCCGGCGGGCCGCCGGGGGCGATCGCGACCCTCTACCGCGGCGGCAGGCTGACGACGCTCGCCACCGGGCGCGCGAACGTCGCCCGGCGCGGCGCGCCGCGGGCCACCGACCACATGCGGATCGCCAGCGTCGCCAAGGCCTTCAGCGGCGCCGTCGCCCTGAACCTGGTCCGCGCCGGGAAGCTCGGCCTCGACGACACGATCGGCCGGGTCCTCCCGGCCATGCCGGGCGCCTGGGGCAAGGTGACCCTGCGGGAGCTGCTCAACCACACCAGCGGCCTGCCCGACTACACCAAGTCGAAGGGGTTCGCGAGACACGCGGCCAGCCACCCGCGCGGCTTCGTCTCGCCGGCGAAGGTCATCCGCTGGGTGCGCAAGGACCCGCTCGCGTTCTCGCCCGGCAGGCGGTACGAGTACTCCAACACCGACAACATCGTGGTCGGGCTGATGGTCGAGGCGGTGAGCGACCGCAGCTACGCGGGCGAGCTGCGGCGGATCGTCTACCGGCCTGCCCACCTGTCCCAGACCTCGCTGCCGACCAGGGTCACGATGCCCTCGCCCTTCATCCACGGCTACCTGGCCGAAGCCGGCGCCGAGCCGCAGGACGTCTCCGAAGCGCTCAGCCCCTCCGGGGCCTGGGCCTCGGGCGGCATCGTCTCGACGCCGGCGAACCTGAACGCCTTCATCCGCGCCGACCTCGGCCTGCGGTTCTTCGACCGCGCCGAGCAGCGGCAGCAGATGCGCTGGTGGCCGGGCGGAGCGTCGAGCCCGCCGGGGCCGGGACGCAACTCGGCCGGCCTGGCCCTCTTCCGCTACCGGACCCGCTGCGGCACGGTCTACGGCCACACCGGCAACTTCCCCGGCTACACCCAGTTCGCCGCCGCGACCGCCGACGGCAGGCGCGCGGTGACGACGACGCTCAACATCCCGGCGCCGACCGGCCGGCTGCTCGCCCGGCTGCGCGCCGTGCAGACCGCCGCGGTCTGCGATCTGCTCGGCCGATAGCCACTCCTCTCCCGCGTCCGAGCGGTCACTCCGCCTTGCGCGCGAGGCCTGACTGCGCTTAGGCTGGGTACGGGTTCCAGGGAGTGAGGGTCGGACGCCGGGCGTGGGAGCTCGGGGCGCAGGGGGCTGACCTCCGGACATAGGAGGAAGTCGTGAGGAGTCGTTACACCATCGTCGCCGCCTTGGCGGCCTGGATCGTCGCGGCGCTGTGCCTTGCCGGCACGGCGCTCGCCGGACCGCATTCGTCGCACCACGGTTCGCGAGATCACCGATCTCCGCGCGTCTTCCCCTCCCACCGCGTGTCCCACTGGCCGGGTCATCACCACGGCCACGGCGGCACCTGGCACGGCCATGGCCGGGGGCACGGCCACGGCGACCACGGTGGTCACGGTCACCAACCGCCCCCGCCGCACGAAACGCTGCCGCCGATCGACATGAGCGAAGCCGAAAACTGCGACTTCATCGCCGATCCCGGCAACGAACTCTGCATGCTGCCCTTCCCCGACAACTACTACACGACCCCGGACTCGACCAGCGCCACCGGCCGCCGGGTCGACTTCAAGACCGAAGGCATGCCGGCCAACGTGCTCGGCCAGCACATCGAAGCGGGCCCCTACAACCACGCCGACGGGTTCAGCCCCGGGTCGGTGATCCTCGTCAAGGTGCCCGGGATCGAAACGACCGCCGACGTCGCCGCGACCGGCGCGACGCCGATCAACCACCTCGCCCGCTACACCGAATGGAACGCGCCGGTCGTCGTGATCGACGCGCGGACCGGCCGGCGGTGGCCGATCTGGACCGAGATCGACTCGACCGCCGCGGACCCCTCCAAGGCCGTCCTGGAGATCCACCCGGCGGTCAACTTCACCCCGGGCGACACCTACATCGTCGCCCTGCGGCACCTTCGCAACGCGGCCGGGGAAGAACCGGAAGCGCCGGCCGCCTTCCGCTACTACCGCGACCAGGTGCCCTCGACGCAACCGCAGATCAATGCCCAGCGGGGCCGCTTCGGATGGATCTTCGCGCGCCTCGGGCACGCCGGGATCGCCCGCCACGACCTCTACCTGGCCTGGGACTTCACCGTCGCCGGAACCCAGAACCTGACCGGCCGCGAGCTCTCGATGCGCGACTCCGCCTTCGCGCAGCTCGGCGACACGAACCTCGCCGACGGCGTCCCCCAGGGCGCCTCGCCGAGCTTCCAGGTGACCAGCGTCGAAAACGAACCGAACCCCGGGCAGATCGCCCGCCGCGTCAAAGGGGTGTTCGAGGTCCCCTGCTTCCTGTTCCCGAGCTGCGGCCCGGGCGGCACGATGCAGCTGAACGGCAACGAAGAACCGATCCGCAACGGCACCTGGACGGCCAACTTCGACTGCATCATCCCCGCCGCGGCGGTGACCGGGCCCGGCGAATCGGCGCGGCCCTCGCTCTACGGCCACGGCCTGTTCGGGCGGGCGGCGGAGGTCGGCTCCAGCCCGCAGCGGGAACTGTCGGAGGCGCACGACATCGTCCAGTGCGCGACCGACGAGATCGGGATGTCGGAAACGGACGTGCCGCCGACGATCCTGGCGCTCGAGAACCTCTCGAACTTCCCGACGATCCCCGACCGCCTGCAGCAGGGGCTGCTCGACGAGCTCTATCTCGGGCGGGCGCTGATCAGCCCGACCGGGCTCACCACCGACCCGGCCTTCCACCAGGACGGCACGACGGCGACGCCTTCGGTGCTGAACACGCAAGCCCTGTTCTACAACGGCAACAGCCAGGGCGGGATCATGGGCGGCGCCCTGACCGCCGTGTCGCCGGACTTCACCCGCGCCTCGCTCGGAGTCCCGGCGATGAACTACTCGGTGCTGTTGCCGAGGTCGGTGGACTTCGACGAATTCGCCAAAGTCCTCTACGGCTACTACCCCGACGAAACGGCGCACCCGCTGATCCTCGACCTGATGCAGATGCTCTGGGACCGTGGTGAGCCGGACGGCTACGCGAACCGGATGACCGGCAACCCGCTGCCCGACACGCCGGCCCACCAGGTGCTCCTCGACGTCGCCTTCGGCGACCACCAGGTCACCGACTACCAGGCCGACGTCGAGGCGCGGACGGTCGGCGCGGCGACCCACCGGCCGGTCCTCTACCCGGGTCGCTGGCCCGACACCGAAGTGCAGTGGGGCATGCCGACCATCACCGACTACCCCTACACCGGGTCGGCGGCCTACTACTGGGACGCCGGGCCGGTGCGGCCGGACCCGTCGAACCCGGGCGAAACGATCGGGACCGAACCACCCCCCTACGAAAACCTGCCCAACCGGGTCGGCGAAGACCCGCACGGCCTGCCCCGGGCGACGGCGGCCGAGCAGCAGCTCGTCTCCGACTTCTTCGACGGGGCGATCCTGCAGCGCGACGACTGCGGCGGCGGGCCCTGCTACGCGCGGGGGTTCAGCGGGCCGTAGGCGCGGCGCGTCACCGGGCCCCGGCGCCCAACCCGGGCGTCGGGGTGCCGCCGCGCAGCCGCTCGCCGGTCGCGACGACGTCGAAGAAGTGGTCGTTGCGGCCGCGGCGCACCCGGCGCGGCAGCAGGGCGTGGGCGCGCCGGTGCGACGCGGTGCAGGCGCGGAAGGCGGCCTCCTGCCGGGGACCCCAGGCGATGCCGAAGATCTCCCGCACCCGGGGCGGCAGCGTGCCCTTGATGACGAGGTTCTGAGTCGCGAGGTTGAGGCGCGCGGCGCGCGGCACCGGCTGCGCGAAGGCGACCAGGGGCGCGAAGGCGAGCGCGTGCGGGGTCGCGTGCAGGTCGGGGGAGCGCAGCCGCTCCTCCCACCAGGCCGCGAACTCGGGGTAGGAGGCGGGCGCCGCGTCGCGCGGCATGCCGAAGAGCTCGCCGAAACGCAGGTAGTCCTGCCAGAGCCCCTCCCGCTCGGCCGGCGAGAGCGGCCGCACCATCGTCTCGTACATCGCTCGGCCGGAGTCGGCGATCACCGCCGGCGTCCAGAGCATCGGCTCCGGGTCGAAGGCGGAGTACGGCGCCCCGGCCGGGTGGGCGCCGGCCGCCTCCGGCAGCGTCCCGACGACCCGCTCGTGCCGGCGGCGCACCCGGGCGAGGATCCGGTCGGCCTCCTCCTTGGCGCCGAGGAAGACGGCCTCCTGCGCCTTCGCCGTGCGCACCAGCCGCTCGAACGGCCGGTCACCCGACTTGGTGCTCAGCATCGTGCCGGTGTAGGTGAGCGGCTCCAGCGCCCCGATCAGCAGCGCCCGCTGCCCGTAGAGCAGGCCGACCGAGCGCTCCCCGTGAACGCGCCGCGCCACCGATTCGCCGGGCGGAAAGTAGTGCACGGGCCCCATCATGCCGGCCGGCCGGCCAGGCAGCGGGCCCGGCCCCGGCGCTCAGGGGACGGGACGGCCCGGCGCGGACCGGGCGCGCGGGGCAAGGCGGCCCGGCGCGGCCGATGCTCAGGAGACGGGACGGCCGTCGAGCAGGACCCGCCGCAGCTCCAGCGAGTCGTCGAGGACGACGAGGTCGGCGCGGGCGCCGGGCTCGATGCGGCCGAGGTCGGCGCGGCGCGCCATCCGGGCCGCGGCTTCGGTCGCCGCGCGGAGGACGACGGCGAGCGGGACGCCGAGCGCGTGGGCGCCGCGCACGGCGTCGAGCATCGTGAGGGTCGAGCCGGCGAGCGCGCCGGAGGCATCGCGGACGACGCCATCCCGGGCGCTGATCGCGACCGTGCCGCCGAGCGTGTAGTCGCCGTCCGGGAGCGCCCGCCGCGGCCACCGCGTCGCTGATCAGGACGACCCGCTCGCCGGCGGCGCGCCAGGCGACGCGGACGGTGTCGTCGGCGAGGTGGCGCCTATCGACGATCATCGTCGACGAAGACGCCCTCGCGCGCGAGCGCCGCGAAGGCGACGCCGGGGTCGCGCGGCGTCGGGCGCCGCATCGCGTTGAAGAGGTGGGTGACGGCGCTCGCGCCGTGCTCGAAGGCGAGCCGCGCCGCCTCCGCGTCGGCGTCGGTGTGCCCGCAGGAGACGACCACCCCGCGGGCCACCAGGGCATCGACAGGTCGAGCGCCCCGGCCCGCTCCGGGGCCAGGGTCACCTGGCTCACCGGCCCGGCGCCGAGCAGCTCCTCGAGGACCTCCGGGTCCGGCGCCCGGATCGCTCCGGGGTCGTGGGCGTCCGGGCCAGGACGGGGAGATGAACGGGCCCTCGAGGTGCGCCCCGATCAGCCGCGGCCCCGGCTTCCCCGGCCCGCGCCGCGGGCACCCGCGCCAGGGCGCCGACCATCGACTCGACGGCCGCGGTGACGATCGTCGGCTGGAAGGCCGTGACCCCGTCCGCCAGGAGCGCCGCGCCCGCCACCTCGTACCCCTCCTCGCCCGGCGCCGAGAAGTCGACCCCCGCGCAGCCGTTCACCTGCAGGTCGACGAACCCCGGCACCGCGATCAGCGATCCGCCCGGCGCGCCCACCCCGACCGCGGCGATCCGCCCGTCGAGGACCTCGACGTCGCCGCCGACCAGCTCGCCGCCGACCAGCGCCGCCCCCACCCCGAGCCTCATCTCAGCTCCTCGGCCTTCGACTTCCCATGCGCGCGAACGTATCGGCCCGAGGACGTTGAGACCATGGAGGGATGGACGACACGGGCGCGGCGGATTCGACGGCCTTCATCTGCGTCACCTGTGGGACCCAGCACGCGCCGGCGCGCCGGCCGCCGCCGGAGTGCGCGATCTGCGCCGACGAGCGCCAGTACGTCGGCCACGACGGGCAGCGCTGGACGACGCTCGAGGAGCTGCGGCGCGACCACCGCGCCAACCTCCGCGAGGAAGAGCCCGGCCTGACCGGGATCGGCTCGCGCCCGTCGTTCGCGATCGGCCAGCGGGCGCTGCTGGTGCGGACCGGCAGCGGGAACGTGCTCTGGGACTGCCTGGCGCCGTTCGACGAAGAGGTCGCCCGGGCGGTCGAGGTGCGCGGCGGGATCGACGCGATCGCGATCTCCCACCCGCACTACTACACGACGATGGTCGAGTGGGGCCGCGCCTTCGGGGCGCCGATCCACCTCCACGCCGCCGACCGGCGGTGGGTGATGCGGCCCGACCCGGCGATCGTGCACTGGGACGGCGAGCGGCTCGAGCTGCCCGGCGGCCTGACGCTGCTGCGGCTCGGCGGCCACTTCGCCGGCGGCACCGTGCTCCACTGGCCGGGCGGCGCCGACGGGCGCGGCGCCCTCCTCTCCGGCGACATCGTCCAGGTGGTGGCCGACCGCCGCTGGGTCAGCTTCATGCGCTCCTACCCGAACCTGATCCCCCTCCCCGCCGCGACCGTCGCCGGGATCGCCGCGGCACTCGAGCCGTGGCCCTTCGAGCGCCTCTACGGAGCTTGGTTCGGCCGCGTCGTCGCCGCCGACGCCAAGGCCGCCGTCCGCCGCTCGGCCGAGCGCTACGTCCGCGCGGTCAACGAGGGCTTCGGGGACGAGTAGCGCCGCCGCGCGGTCGGGTTCTTCGCCACGGCCGAAGTTTCCATCCGTGCGGTGAGCGCGGGCTAGGAGCCGGCTCGCCAGGCGAGCGTGTCGGCGCCGTAGCGACCCATCTTCCCCCGCCACCGCAGCGGCCGGCCGGCGAGCGACCCGGGCGGCGGCACGGCGACCAGCGACGGGTCGCCGTCAACCGCCTCGACGTGCGCGGCGCCGCCCTCGTCCCAACGCGGGGGCGCGCCGTCGGCCGCGTCGTCGACCCCTTCGCCGAGCAGCCAGTGGGCGGTGCGGGCGAGGGAGAGGCGGCGGAGATGGCTGCCGCCGGACTCGTGCCGCTCGGCCAGCGCGGTCAGCACCGCGGCGGCGGCCAGGTAGCCGGTGCCGTGGTCGAGGAGCTGGCAGGGCAGCGCCCCCGGCTCCCCCTCCGGCCCGGCTTCGACGGCGGCGATACCGCTCGCCGCCTGGACGATGGAGTCGAAGCCGCGCCGACCGTGCCACGGCCCCGAGTGCCCCCAGGCCGCCAGCTCCAGCACGACGATCCCCGGGTGGCGATCCGCCACTTCCTCCGGCGCCAGCCCGAAGCGGGCGAGCGCGCCGGGGCGGTAGCCCAGCAGGACGACGTCGGCGTCGGCCAGTAAGCCCTCGAGCGACCGCGCGCCCTCCGGGGTCGCGAGGTCGAGGAACGCGCTTCGCTTTCCGAGCAGGGTGTCGGCGGGCGCTCCCGGCTCCAGGTCGGGAAGCCCGGGCGGGTCGATCCGCAGCACGTCGGCGCCGAGCGCGCCGAGATGGCGGCTGCACACCGGCCCGGCGATCACCCGGGTCAGGTCGAGGACGCGAAGGCCGGCCGCGGGGGCCGACTCGATCATCTTGCGTGGTTCGTTTTCCTCGCCATGCGAGGAAAACGAACCACGCAACGAGACACCCACGCCCCGCCGGAGTGATCTTGGCTCGGCGTCGCCGAGCCGGACGGACCCGACCAGCGGCTCGGCGGCCACCGCCGCGCCCTGCGCATGTCCGAGCCAATCCGCGGGCGCGCGCACCGCGGCGGCGACGCCGCCCGCGGCGAAGGCCTCGTCCTCGACCAGCGCCGCGGGCCGCGCGGCGATCGCCACGGCGACGTCCTCCGGGGCCGCAGCCTCGACCGCCTTCAGGAGCGCCTCGCGGTGCCAGGGGAAGTTCGCGTGGGTGCGGACCCAGCCGTCGGCGGCGCGCCAGAACCGCGACAGCGGCGCGAAGCCCGCGCCCGCCGGCTCGCCGTCGACCCGGAACAGCCGCTCGCTGACCAGAGCCCGGCGGAGCCGGGCGCGGTCGAGCGCCGCCGCCGGCCACTCGCCCGTCCGCGCCTCGGCCAGGCGCCCCGCGGCGAGGAGCGCGGCGCCGGCGCAGGCCACGCCGACCTCCTCGACGGCGAGCCGCGGCGCCGGTGCGCCCGGCTCCCCACCGACCTCCAACCGACCCGCGGCGTCGGCCGGCAGGCCGACGGCGGCCAGTGCGGCGGCGAGCGGCGCGGCGGCCGCTCCGGATTGAAGATCACCCATGGCCCGACCCTACGACGGAGGCGCCTCACTCAACCCGCCGCCACCTCCTCCAGCCGCTCCCAGTCGACCTCGCGGAAGTTGTGCATCGGGCAGTACTTCGGCCCGCACATCGAGCAGAACTCGGCCGTCTTGAAGTAGTCGTCGGCGAGCGTCTCGTCGTGCATGCGACGCGCCGTCTCGGGATCGATCGCGAGCTCGAACTGGCGCTCCCAGTCGAAGCCGAAGCGGGCCTCGGAGAGCTCGCGGTCCCAGGCCGCGGCGCGCCGGTCGCCGCGCGCCAGGTCGGCGGCGTGGGCGGCGATCCGGTAGGCGACCAGGCCCTGCTTGACGTCCTCGGCGTCTGGCAGTCCGAGGTGCTCCTTCGGCGTCACGTAACAGAGCATCGAGGTGCCGTGCCAGCCGACCACGGCGGCGCCGATCGCCGAGGTGATGTGGTCGTAGCCGGGGGCGACGTCGGTGACCAGCGGGCCGAGCGTGTAGAAAGGCGCCTCGTGGCAGAGGCGCTGCTGCTTGGCGACGTTGCGCTCCAGCTGGTCGAGCGGCACGTGTCCCGGCCCCTCGACCATCACCTGCACGTCGCGCTCCCAGGCCCGCTCGGTCAGCTTGCCGAGCGTGCGCAGCTCGGCGAACTGGGCGGCGTCGGAGGCGTCGGCGATCGACCCGGGCCGCAGCCCGTCGCCGAGCGAGATCGTCACGTCATGCGCGGCGCAGATCGCGAGGATCTCGTCGAACGCCTCGTGCAGGGGGTTCTCGCGCTCGTTCTCGACCATCCAGCGGGCGAGGATGCCGCCGCCCCGGGAGACGATCCCGGTCACCCGCCGCCGGGTGAGCGGCAGGTGGGCGAGCAGCACCCCGGCGTGGATCGTCATGTAGTCGACGCCCTGGCGCGCCTGGTGGTCGATCGTCTCCAGCAGCACCTCGGCGGAGAGGTCCTCGATCCGCTCGACCCGCTCGAGCGCCTGGTAGATCGGCACCGTCCCGATCGGCACGCTCGCCGCGGCGAGGATCGCCTCGCGGGTCGCGTCGATCCGCTTCCCGGTCGAGAGGTCCATCACCGTGTCGGCGCCCCAGCGCTGCGCCAGCGCCAGCTTGCCGACCTCCTCCGCGGTCCCGGAGGTGGTCGGCGAGGAGCCGATGTTGGCGTTGATCTTGACCCGGGCGGCGAGGCCGATCGCCATCGGGTCGAGGCCCCGGTGGTCGACGTTGGCGGGGATGATCATCCGCCCCCGGGCGACCTCCTCGCGGACGAGCTCGGCGGCGAGCCCCTCGCGGGCGGCGACCCGCTCCATCTCGGGCGAGACGACGCCCCGCCGGGCGAGGTGCATCTGGGTGCGGGTCGCGGCGTCGGCGGAGAACGCGGTGCGGTGCTGCTCGGACATGTATCGCTCCCTTCGCTGGTCTGAACCAGATCAGGTTCTGCGGGTGGTGGCGCTAGGCAGCGCCATCTCAGCCCCTCGTCAGGGACCCCCCGGATTTCTCTTTCGTCCAGCCTAGCGAGCGGCCCGCCCGCGGCGCCGCCGCTAGAAGGACTCGACCTCGAAGCAGGTCTGGCCGGAGCTGACCGAGATCGGCTCTTCGCCGCTCTCGGCCATCCGCTCGAGGCTCTCGTGCTGGATCGCGAGCACCCGCTCGAAGAGCTCCCGATGGGCCTCGCGCATTTCGTCGAAGCCCTGCCGGTCGGTCGCGTGGATCGGCGTCCGGGTGAGGATCCAGTCACCGTCCCGTCCCAGGATGCCGCTCTTCACCGCCCCGGTGAAGTCGTCGACGATCGGCTGCATGAAGTCGACGAGGAGGCTTTCGCGGTCGGCCGGGTCGATCGACTCCCACTCCTCGGTGTCGATCAGGTGGCGGTCGGTGGCGACGTAGAAGTTTTTGACGGCGCCGCGGACCTTTTCCTCGCGCACCTTCTCCAGGTAGCCGAATTTCTCGAGCGCCCGGACGTGGTAGGCGATCAGGTGGAGCTTGCCGCCGAGGGCCCAGAAGATTTCAACCGGGCTGCTCTCCCCCTTCTCGATCACGTGCTTCAGCACGGCGCGGCGCAAGGGATGGCCCATGGCCTTGATGCGGTCGGCGCTCGCGGCGTCCCGTTTCTGTTCGGTCTTGGTCATCGGCGCTCTCCTCCACGAAATCTCTTGATCGGTAGACCCTAGTCGTTCAGTCCACCTGTCTGCATGAACAGTCTCGCCAAATGCGTCTGTATTGCCTATTGGTGGGACGTCCTCCACCAACTCTATGTTCATCCCCGGGATTGCCTCGAAGACTGGATGAAGGGGGTGAGAGCATGAAGGTTGCGACGATCGGCGCCGTTTACCCGGGCGCTGCACTCGGCAAGGGCGCGTAGGCCCGAGGGCCCGGCGGCGACCTCCCCGGGGGTCGTCGCCCGGCCTGCTCCACGTCGCCGGCGGCGCCGCCCGGTGGACCGGCGCCGGGGGCCGCTCAGCGCCGCGCGACGTGCACGATCTTGTGGTCGCGCTCCTCGTCCCAGTCGGACTGGATCACGATTCCGGTGCCCGTCTCCCGCTGCCCCATCGCCGCGACCGGGGTGAGACCGGCCATCAGCAGGGCGGCCTCGATCTCGGCGACCCGCCAGTAGCGCTCGACGTGGCGATGCGGGTCGACCCCGGTGCCCGACAGCTCGGCCGCGTAGACGTCGCGCTCGTCGGCGCCCATCCCCCGCCACCGGAAGCGCTCGTTCTCCTCCTCGATGCCGAACAGCGCGTCCATCCCCCGGCGCGTGTTGCAGTCGAAGACCAGCAGGCCGTCGCCGGCGAGGTTCGACGACATCGCCCGCAGCGCGGCTCCGAGGTCCTCCTCGTCGAGCAGGTAGTTGACCGGGTCGTTCAGCGCCCAGACCAGCTCGAAGCTGCCGTAGACGGGCAGCTCGCGCATGTCGCACACCTCGAAGCGGACGCCGTCGAACCCTTTCGCCTCGGCCTCGGCGATCATCCCCGCCGAGAGGTCGCACCCGGCCACCGCCCAGCCGCGCCGCAGCATCGGCTCGACCGCCCGCCCGGTCCCGCAGCCGACGTCGAGCACCGCGCCGTGCCGCAGGCCGAGCTCGTCCAGTTTCGGCAGCAGGGCGCTGAACCACATCTCGTAGTCGTTGGCGGCGTTGAAGTCGTCGTACCCCGGCGCGAGGGCGTCGTAGGCGACGCGTGCCTGATCGGTTCCCATGGCGGCGAGGCTAACGCGGCGCGGAACCGCCGCGAACCGGGGCCGCCGGCGCCGATGCCGCTACTTGCGGAAGAAGCGGACCCGCGCGGCGCGCCATCCGTGCTTCTCCGAAGCCCGGCCGGGTGCTTGTCCCCGACGCGCGTCGGCCCGGTCGGGTCTACGTTCGTTCCCGAATCCAAGGCCCGCGCAGGGCGACGGCGAGAGAGGGAGACCACGATGAAGGCACTCGTCTACCACGGCCCCGGCGAACGCGGCTGGGACACCGTCGAGGACCCGAAGATCCTCGACCCCACCGACGCGATCGTCCGGATCGACACGACGACGATCTGCGGCACCGACCTGCACATCCTCAAAGGCGACGTGCCCGAGACGACGCCGGGGACGATCCTCGGCCACGAGGCGGTCGGCACCGTCGAGGAGGTCGGCGCGGGCGTCACCACCGTCGCGCCCGGCGACCGGGTGCTGCTCTCCTGCGTCAGCTCCTGCGGGCGCTGCCGCTACTGCAAGGAAGGGCGCTACGGCCAGTGCCTGGGCGGCGGCGGCTGGATCTTCGGCCACACGATCAACGGCGTGCAGGCGGAGTACGCGCGCGTCCCCTTCGCCGACAACTCGACCTACAAGGTGCCCGAGGGGCTCTCCGACGAGCAGGTCCTCTTCCTCGCCGACATCCTCCCCACCTCCTACGAGGTCGGCGTGCTGAACGGCATGGTCACCCCCGGCGACACCGTCGCGATCGTCGGCGCCGGCCCGATCGGCCTGGCCGCGATCCTCACCGCGCAGCTCTACACGCCGGGGCGGATCGTCGCCATCGACCTCGCCGACAGCCGCCTGGAGAGCGCCCGCCGCTTCGGCGCCGACACCACGATCAACAACGGCGACGTCGACCCGGTGGCCGCGGTGATGGAGCTGACCGACGGCCTGGGCGCCGACGTCGCCCTCGAGGCGGTCGGGGTGCCGGCGACCTTCGAGCTGGCCACCGAGCTGATCCGCCCGGGCGGCCGGGTCGCCAACATCGGCGTCCACGGCGAGGCCGCCACCCTGCACCTGGAGAAGCTCTGGATCCGCGACGTCACCGTCACCACCGGCCTGGTCGACACCTACAGCATCCCCCAGCTGATGCGGCTGATCGTCAACGGCCGCCTCGACCCCACCCTGTTCGCCACCCACCGCTTCTCGCTCGACTCGGCGATGACCGCCTACGACACCTTCGCCGACCCGGCCTCGACCGGGGCGCTGAAGGTCGTCTTGGAGCGGAGCATCGGCGCCGGCGAGGTGCCGACCTCCGCCGAAGAACCCGCGGGCGCCCCGGTCTGAGCCCGCGGCCGCCAGCCGTCGCAGCTCGGCGACGGCCCGCGCCGCGGTCAACGGCGCGCTCGTCGACTACTACTTCGGCACCAAGCGCGAGCTGCTGGTCGAGGCGGCCACGGCGGCCTCCCTGCGCGCCTTCGAGGAGCCCGGGGCCATGCTGCTCGAGGCCGAGGACCCGATCGAGGGGATCCGGGCGGCGACCGGCCGGCCGGCTTCAGGGACCGGTTCGCGAAGCGCCTCGCGGCGGCGCTCGACAAGGAAGCCTCCCCGCGCCCGATCGACGCGGACGGCCGTGCGCCTGGATTGACCGCGGCGGCCACTTCGAGAGGGGTGGCTGAGGGGACTCGAACCCCCGACCGCCTGGACCACAACCAGGAGCTCTACCAACTGAGCTACAGCCACCGCGCGGCTCCCCAATCTAGCGCCCCCGCCGCCGAAGCGCGGGCGGGCGGGACGGGGCAGCGCGGGCGGCTCAGGCGTGGCCGGCGATCGGGTGGGGTCGGTAGGGCTCCTCGAGGGCGGCGATGTCCTCGTCGGCGAGCTCGAGGTCGACGGCGGCGACCGCGTCGGCAAGGTGCCGCGGCTTGGTGACGCCGACGATCGGGGCGCTGACGACCGGCTTGGACAGCAGCCAGGCCAGCGCCACCTGGGCGGGCGTCCGGCCCAGCCGCTCCGCCACCGCGAGGGTGCGGGCGACGATCTCCTCATCCTCCTCGCGGTAGAGGGTGGAGCCGAACTCGTCGGTCTCCGAGCGTGCCGTGGTGGCGTCCCAGGGACGGGTGAGGCGGCCGCGGGCGAGCGGGCTCCAGGGGATCGAGCCGACGCCCTCCGCGGCGCAGAGCGGCAGCATCTCCCGCTCCTCCTCGCGGTAGAGCAGGTTGTAGTGGTCCTGCATCGAGACGAAGCGCGCCCAGCCGTGCCGCTCGCTCGTCGCCAGCGCCTTCGCGAACTGCCAGGCGAACATCGAGGAGGCGCCGATGTAGCGGGCCTTGCCCGCCCGGACGACGTCGTTCAGCGCCTCGAGCGTCTCCTCGATCGGCGTCCCGTAGTCCCAGCGGTGGACCTGGTAGAGGTCGACGTAGTCGGTGCCGAGCCGGCGCAGGCTGTTGTCGATCTCGGCGAGGATCGACTTGCGGGAGAGGCCGCCGCCGTTCGGGCCGGAGCGCATCGGCATGTAGACCTTGGTGGCGAGGACGATCTCGTCCCGTCGCGCCATGTCGGCCAGCGCGCGGCCGACGATCTCCTCGCTCGATCCCGCCGAGTAGGCGTTGGCGGTGTCAAAGAAGTTGATGCCCGCGTCGAGCGCCTGCTCGATCACCTCGCGGGACTCCGCCTCGGGCAGGGACCACTCGTGCTTGCCGCGGTCGGGCTGGCCGAAGGACATGCAGCCGAGGCAGATCGCCGACACGTCCATGCCGGTCGAGCCGAGCTTCTTGTAGCGCATCAGAACCTTTCCATGAGGGGGGCGACCTCGCGGCCGATCAGCTCGATCGCCTCGAGGTCGCGGTGCATCAGGTGTTGGGCCATCACCCGCCGGCAGCCGGCCTCGTGGAAGGCGCGCAGCTGCCCGACGGCGTCGGCGACCGTGCCGGTGATCCAGGCGTCGGGCGCCTCGGCGAGGAAGCGCTCGCCGTCGCCGCCCTGGCCTTTCCATTCCGAGAGGCGGGCGGCCCGTTCGACGACCTCCTCGCGGGTCTCAGCAACGATCCAGCCGGTCATCACCGAGAGCGGCAGCGTCGCCGGCTCGCGGCCCTGCTTCTCGCAGGCCGCGTCCAGCTTGCCGCGCAGTTCCGCCAGCTCCTCGGGCCCGACGAAGACGGTGTTGTACTCGTCGGCCCAGCGCGCCGCGATCCGCAGGCTGCGCGGCCCGCCTTTGCCGCCGACGACGAACGGCGGCCGCGGCCGCTGCATCGGCTTCGGCCGCGCGTCGAGATCGACGATGCGGAAGTGCTCGCCGTCGAAGCTGAACGAACCGTCCTCCCACTGCCGGGTGATGATCTCGAGCTGCTCTTCGAAGGCGTCCATGAGAGGGCCGATCTCCGGCAGGTCGAACCCGTATGCCTCGTGCTCGCGATCCCACCAGCCGGCGCCGAGCCCGGGTTCCACGCGGCCGCCGCTGATGTGGTCGACGGTGACCACCGACTTGGCGAAGACCGAGGGGTGGCGGAAGGTCGCCGGGGAGACCATCGTCCCCAACCGCAGCTTCTCGGTCACCGCGGCGAGCGCCGCCAGCGTCGCCCAGGCATCGAGCGACCCGCGCTCGGGCCGGTCTTCGACCGAGTAGTAGTGGTCGGAGCGAAAGAGCGTCCCCACCCCGCTGCGCTCGCACGCCTTGGCGATCGCCACCCAGTCCTCCCAGGTGACATCCTCCTGCCCCTCGACCATCAGCGCGATATCCATGGTCGCTGAACCTACCCAAGCGCTCCCACGGGCATGCATGGCCGGCTTCGCGCGCCGGCGCGGCGCCCCCCGAACGGGCCCCGCCTGACCGGGCGAGGCGGCCCCTGAGCGAACCTCCCCGCAGTTCGTAAGCGAAGGGGCCGCCCCGACCGACCCCGCGAAACCCGTCCCTACGCCGCGACGGGCAGGCGCTCCAGTTGGGCCACCGTGTCCGTGCAGGCTTTGGCGACCTCGCGACCCTTGACCCGGAAGTGGTCGTGGAAGAAGCGCTCGTGGTCGGCGTGCTCGTGGAAGTGGTGCGGGGTGAGGACGGCGGAGAAGACCGGCACGCCGGTGTCGAGCTGGACCCGCATCAGCCCGTCGATCACCGCCTCGGCGACGAACTCGTGGCGGTAGATGCCGCCGTCGACGACCAGCCCGGCGGCGACCACGGCGCGGTAGCGACCGCTTTCGGCCAGCCGCTTGGCGTGCAGCGGGATCTCGAAGGCGCCGGTCACCTCGAAGAGGTCGACCTGGTCGGCGGGCACGCCGCGCGCCGCGACCTCGGCCAGGAAGGAGTCACGGCACTGGTCGACGATCTCGCGATGCCAGCACGACTGCACGAAGGCGATCCGCCCGTCCCGATCCTCGATTCCGCTGCTCTCCATCGCCTCGCTCCTCTCGCTCGAATGCTTGCCGCGAGCGTACCGGCCGCCCCGCGGTGTTCGAAACTTGCGCCATGCTCAAGTTACGCACACCGCGGGCTACTCGCCCGCGTTGAACTCGGCGATCGCGATCCCGAGCATCACCATCCCGAGCGCGAAGATGGCGAAGATCTGCAGGGGCCTCGGCACGTCCCAGCCGAACCAGGTGATCGGCGGGTTCAGCGCCTGGTGCGCCGCCGCGGAGATGTTCGAGCTGGTTGAAGACCAGGGTGCGCATCGGCGCGACGGCGTAGGTGATCGGGTCGATCCGGTTGAGGAAGGCGAGCCAGCCGGGCAGGTTGCCGACCGGGAAGAGCGCCCCGGAGATCAGGCCGAGGCTGTAGGGGACGTGAACGGCCCAGGCGAGCGCCAGCAGGATCAGCCCCTGCAGGGAGGAGACGGTGGCCCGGGCGCCGGCGGATGCTCGCCTCGCTCGAACCGGAGGGCAAGGAGGCGCTGCACTCCTTCGACGCGACGGACCCCGAGGTCGCGGCGGCGCTCGAGGCGGGCGAGCTGCCGCTGATCCGCAAGATCACCGGCCGCCGCAACCGCAGCCATCCGTTCGGCGTGCCGCCGGACTCCGGCTTCGAGCCGGGCCTCGAGTGGCTGCTCGACGGGATCGAGGCGGCCGTCGCCCGGTAGTCGGCGCCGAGCCGAGGTACGGTTTCCGCATGCCCCGCCGATCGCTCTCCTCCCGGCGCCCCCGCGCCCTCCCGACCGAGACGATCGGCGCCCTGCTGCGCGGCGGCGTCGCCACGGTGGCGGAGTGGCACGGGGCCGAATCGACCGGCGCCAAGGCGGTCGGCGCCCTCGCCGTCGGCGCCGCGGCGGTCGGCGGCTTCGCGATCGGCCGCCTCTCGGTGCGCCGGCTGAGGATCGAGCAGGCCGAGCTCGGGGCGGTAGACGTCCGCCGGCTGCGGGTCGAGGAGCTCGAGGTCGGCCGGCTCACCGTCCGCGACGAAGCCGCGCCCCCGGCCCCCTGAGAGCTTCGTTCGAGCCGAGTTCGCAGTTTTCCGCGACTGGCGCCGCGAACTGCGAACTCACCCGGCGCCGCCCGGGGCGCCCTCGGGCCAACTGTCAGCCGTCAGGCCCGTCGCCGCCGTCCGACGCTGCTGACCCGCCGGCCAGCCCCACCGATCAGGCGCCACGCCTTGCCGAGCACCGCGAGGACGATGAAGGCGACGCCGAGCCCGATCGCGCCGAGCACGATCAGGAAGACGATGAACGCGAGGATCGCGATGGGGATCAGCAGGACTTTCAAGGCTCAGGGAAACTAACGCGCGCTTCACATCCGCGACGGCGGCGCCGGCTAAGGTTGTGTGGTCTGGGTCAGGCAATGGGGTTCCAGCGGGATATCGAATTCGAGCAGGTCGGCGGAGGTGGCAGACGGCCGCGGCGCGGCGCAGGGGCGCTGGCGATCGTCCTCGCCGCCGTGGCCCTGCTCGGCCCGGCAACCGCGACCGCCGCGCCGTCCGGCTCCTCGCAGGGCCTCGACGCGCTCGGCGAAGCGCTGATCGACGCGCTCGGCGCGGGCCGCGCCGAACGGGCGGTCGACGCGATCGGCCACGGCCTGGCGTTGATGGAAGCGCAGAAGCGGATCGCGGCGACCGAGCGCAAGCTCTCCCGCCGCGAAGCCGCCGCCGAAGCGGAAGCCGAATCGACCCTCGCCGCCGACGAAGAAGTCAAGGACCCCGCCGAAATGCCGCCCGCCTCGGCCGGCACCAACGGCACGAAGGCGCAGACGGCGCCCCACACCGGCGGCCGGCTCTTCGCCCACACCCGGCCGGGCGCGACCGGCTCGACCGCGATCCTCCTCTCCGGCATCGCCCTGGCGCCGCCGGACGCGCCGGAAGCGGTGCAGAAAGTGATCAACGCGGCCAACACGATCGTCGGCCGGCCATACGTCTGGGGCGGCGGCCACGCCTCCTTCTACTCCTACGGCTACGACTGCTCGGGCTCGGTCAGCTTCGCCCTGTTCGGCGGCGGCCTGATCCCGGAACCGCTCACCTCGGGCTCGCTCGAGGGCTGGGGCCAACCCGGACCGGGCAAGTGGATCACCGTCTACGCCAACGCCGGTCACACCTTCATGGAGATCGCCGGACTGCGCTGGGACACCGTCGGCGACGCCCACGGCACCGGTCCGCGCTGGCACCTCGCGGCGACCTCGACCGCCGGCTTCGTCGCCGCGGCACCCGCCGGGCCTGTGCTCAGGTGCGCGGCGCGCATCCGTCCCCGAACGGCTGGATCGGGATGCCGTGATCGGTCTCCCGCATCCCCAGCTCGTAGGCGCCGCCGCCCGGCAGCGTGAGGCGACGGTCCGGGCAGGCCGGGGCGCTCGACGGTCAGCCCGAGGTCGGCGACCGAGCAGTTGACGGTGTGGTGCTCGCCGCCCTTCGGGTCGGCGTAGACCCAGCCGACGAAGTCCTCGCGCGGCGCGGCGAGCGCGACCGCGGACGACGATGTCCTTGCCGGGCAGGAGGAACGAGCAGCCGCTCGGCGACTCCTCGACCCGCGCCGAGCGGATCGCGCCGAAACCGCCGAGCCGATGCCGGACGCCGTCCAGCGACAGCATCCCGGACGGCACCCAGGGGCTGAGCCGGGAGCCGAGCCTGACCCGGGCGGCGCCGGCGTCGAACCAGGTGCCGGGCGGGTCGGCGAAGCCGGTGCCCTCCAGCCAGACCCAGCGCTCGGCGTGCTCGCTGCCCCAGTTGTGGCCGATCATCCCCGGCCAGCCGGCGACGTCGATCGACTCGCCGGCGATCTCGAGGCTCCCGTCGAACCTCGCGTCGGGCACCGGGGCGACGAACTTGGTCCGCGGCAGCGGCGCCGCGTAGAGCCAGTCGGCGGGCAGGTAGCGGCAGGGCTCGAAGTCGCCGTCGAAGCGCAGCGACCAGGCGGCTTCCAGCCCCTCGCCGTCGACCCGGCCCGCGGCCGTCCCCGGCCCGACCTCGGCCTCGCCGACCCGGATCCAGCCGCCCGGCGGCCTCGCCAGGCCGCTCGCCGGCAGCGTCACCTTGGTCGCCCGCGGCGCGCCCGCGGCACGATCGAAGACGGTGAACCAGATCGAAGCGGTCGGCTCCCGCCCCGGGCGCTTGTGGACGGTGTGGCGGATCCACACCCCGGAGCCGCCATCGGGCCTGCAGACCTTGACGTAGAAGCTCTCGTAGTGGCCCGCCCTGGCCGCGACCTCCTCGAAGCGCGCTCGTTCCTCCACGGGGGAGAGCCTAGCTGGCGATTGGCCGGCCGGCCAGATAAGGTCGCGGCGTGCAGGGGCCGCAAGCGGAGAGATTCGTCGTGGTCGTCCTCCGCCTCCTGGCGGTGACGTTCGCGGTCGTCGGCGTGCTCTACGTCGCCGCGCCGAGCCCGGTGCTCGACCTGATCTCCGGCGTCGGCGAACTGCTCGGCAACGACGCCCGCGCCCCGCACACGCAGGAGTACCTGTGGCTGGCGCTCGGCTTCGCCTACATGGTGGTGATCACCGGCCTCTGCCTGATCGCCCAGGCCGACGTGGTCCGCTACCGGCCGCTGATCGCGCTGCTGGCCGCCGGCAAGGCCGCCTCCTCGCTCACCTCGCTCGGCTTCTTCGTCGTGCAGGGCGGCGCGTTCGCCTACCTGCTCGGCGGGGTCGTCGACGGCTCGCTGATCCTGCTGGCGCTGTGGCTCTTCGCGCTGGCCGGCCGGGTCGACCGCCCGATCCTCGCGGACGGCCGTGGCCGCGCCGGGCTCGGCGGCCCCGAACGGAGGACGCTCGCCGCAATCTGCGAAGCGATGGCGCCCGGGGTCGACGGCCTGCCGGCCGCGGAGCGCGACGTCGACGTCTCCGGCCCGGTCGCCGAGCTCCTGCGCAACGTCCCGCCGCACCAGCTGCGGCAGCTGCGGCTCGGCCTGCGTGCCCTCGAGTGGCTGCCGTTCCCGCGCCGCTTCAGCCGCCTCGACCAGGCGGGGCGCGAACGCCTCCTGCGACGCCTGGCGGGTTCCCGGCTCTCGCCGAAGCTCGACCTGCTGCTGATGGCGAAGCTGTTCTCGACCCTCGGCTACGCGGTGACGCCGGCGGTCCAGGCCCGGGTCGGCTTCGAGATCGGCTGCGGGCTCGCCGGCGGCGGCGCCCCCGAGCCGCCGGGCGGGCTCGGAGAGACCGAGCCGCCGCCGCGCGGCGAGGAGTGCGACGTCGTGGTGATCGGGTCCGGCGCGGGCGGCGCGGTCGCCGCGGCGACGCTGGCCGAGTCCGGCCTCGACGTGCTGGTGCTGGAGGCGGGCCGACACTACGAGCGCGACGGCTATCCCCGCGGGCAGCTGGACGCGGTCGCGGCGCTCTACCGCGACGGCGGCCTGACGATCGCCGCCGGGAGGCCGCCGATCGTGGTGCCGGTGGCCAAGGTGGTCGGCGGCACCACCGTGGTCAACTCCGGCACCTGCTTCCGGGCGCCGGAGGCGGTGCTCGACGACTGGGCGCGGCGCTTCGGGATCGACTGGGCGCGCGAGCTGGAGCCCGACTTCGCCGCCGCCGAGGAGACGCTGCGCGTGACCCCGCTCGACCCGGCCCGGATGGGGCGCAACGGGCAGCTGGCGATGACGGGCGCGGAGGCGCTCGGAGCCCGCGGCGGGCCGATCGCCCGCAACGCGGGCGAGTGCGTGCAATGCAGCTCGTGCCCATTCGGCTGCCCGCTCGACGCGAAACGCGGCATGCACGTCAGCTACCTGCCAAGGGCGGTCGCGGCGGGGGCCCGGGTGCGCGCCGGGGTCGAGGCGCGGCGGGTCCTGGTCGAGGGCGGCCGCGCGGTCGCGGTCGAGTGCCGAGTCGGCGACGGCGACGGTCCGGCGCGGCCGTTCACGGTGCGCGCCCGACGAGCGGTGCTGGTCGCCGGCGGCGCCCTGGGGACGCCCGAGCTGCTGCGGCGCTCGGGCCTCGGCGGCGACGCGGTCGGCCGCAACCTCCACGTCCACCCGGCCTGCTGGGTCGGCGGCCGCTACGCGGAGGAGGTGCGCGGCTGGGATGGCGTGATGCAGAGCTACTACGTCGACGAGTGGGAGTCGCACGGCATCCTGCTCGAGGCGACCTTCACCCCACTCGCCCTCGGCGGCGCCTGGCTGCCCGGCTCCGGCGCCGACCACCAGCGGGCGATGCTCGACTTCGGGCACCTCGCCTCGCTCGGCGTCCAACTCGCCGACCGCTCGGCCGGACGGGTCGGACTCGACCGGCGGGGATCCCTGCGCCTCGCCTACGGCCTCACCCGCGAGGACGTCGACCGCCTCGTCTTCGGGATTGCCCGCGCCGCCGAAGTCCACTTCGCAGCCGGCGCCACCGAGGTCTACCCCAACCTCGGCCGGGTCCCGGTCCTGCGGCCGGGCGAGCTCGCCGCCTTCGAGGCGACCGCGTTCAGGCCCTCCGAACTGCGCCTCGAGGGCTTCCACCCGATGGGCACCGCGCGGATCGCCGCCGATCCCCGCCAGGGCGCCTGCGCGCCCGACGGCTCGCTGCACGGCACCGCCGGCCTCTACGTCGCCGACGCCTCGCTCTTCCCCACCGCGCTCGGCGTCAACCCCATGATGACGATCATCGCCTTCGCCAAGCAGATCGCCCGCCAGGTCGCGAGCGCCTCCGAGCGCCCCGCCGGCCGCGGCCGCTCGCCGGTCGGCGGCCCCTCCACCGGCGCCTGAAGGCGGCCACAGGGGCGGCCCGCGTCACCGAGGCCACTCATGAAACGATCGGCCGATCGGTTCCCTCCGGTATGTCTGGCCCGCCCTGCTCGTCGCGACGATCGGGACGGCTCTCGTCTTGTTCGACGGCACCGTGGTCACGGTGGCGCTGCCCTCTGTGCAGCGGGATCTCGACCTATCCCTGGCCGATCAGGAATGGGTGATCCAGGCCTACCTGCTCGCCCCGATCGCGCTGCTGCCGGTCGGCGGCGCGATCGCCGACCGCTACGGGCGGCGAGCCGTCTTCGTGACCGGCGTGATCGTCTTCGCGGTCGGCTCGGCGGTCTGCGCGACCGCCCCGACCGCCGCCACGTTGATCGCGGGCCGTGCCGTGCAGGGAGTCGGGGCGGGGCTGACCCTCCCGGCCTCGCTCGGCCTGCTCGCGGCGGCGGCGACCCACCGCAAGGAGCGGCGCCGCTCGGTGGCGGCGTGGACGGTGTGGACCGGGGTCGCCGCGGCGCTCGGCCCGGTGCTCGGCGGTACGATCGCCGGCGCCCTGGGCTGGCGCTGGATCTTCTGGGGCAGCCTGGCCCTGGCCATCGTGACCCTGCTGGCGACGTGGCGCTTCGTGCGGGAGAGTCGCGATCCCCACGCCCTGGCGCCCGGCCGACGCGGCCCGGTGCTGCTGTTGGTGGCGGTCGGCGGGCTCGGCCTGGCGCTGGGACGCCTCGACACCGCGGGCCTGGTCAGCCCCGCCTTCCTGACCCCCGCGGCCATCGGGCTGCTCGCCGCGGTCCTCTTCGTCACGGTCGAGCGCCGCACCCCCAACCCGGTCGTGCCGCTGATCATGTTCAGCCACCCCTCCTTCAAGGTCGCCAACGCGCTGACCGCCTCCGTCTACGGCGCCTTGTTCGGAGCCCTCTTCCTGATCTCGCTGTTCCTGCAGCAGACGATGCGCCTGACGCCGACCGAGGCCGGCCTGGCCCTGCTCCCGTTCGCGGTCGGCCTCGTCGTCGCCTCGCCGCTCGGCGAACGCGTGGCCGCGGGCCGCGGGCCGCGCCTGCCGGTCGGCGGCGGCTGCGTGATGGCCGGCGCGGCGCTCGCCGCGATCGCCCTCCTCAATCCCGGCCCGGCCGGAATCATCGTCGCCGCCGGGTTCGCCGGCTTCGGCCTCGGCGCCGCGGCGGGGCCGTTGATGGCCACCGTCGTCGACTCGGTCGAGCTGCGCCGGGCCGGCGTCGCGGGCGGCGTCAACGCGGCGGTGTCCCGGGCCGCCGCGATCGGCGCGATCGCCGTCCTCGGCCTCCTCTCCTCCCAGGCTTTCAAGCAAAGCCTCGACCACGAGCAGCTCAGCGCCAAGGCGCACCGGCAGGCCGAAGGACGTGTCTTCGCCGCGCCCCGCGCGCTGCAGCGCGCGGGCTTCCCCGCCGCCGACGTGGAAGCGGCCCGCGACGCGGCGACCAACGGCTTCCGGCTGGCGCTCGGCGTCGCCGGCCTCGCCCTCCTGGCCTCCGCCCTGCTCGCCGCGATCGGCCTCGGCACGCCGTTCGAGGAGACCGGCGAAATGCCGCTGGTCGTCGCCCCGTCCCCTTTCGCCGTCGTCCTGCGCCGTCGCCTGGGCTCCACGCCGCGGATGCGCGCGCCGCGCCTCCGCGGCCCTCCCTTGTGAGCGCGGCGGGAACCGTTCTCCCTGCCTCCGTCCCGCCCCTGAGCGGCCGTCAACTCACTCCTCGGGGAGGGCGGCGAAGTCCCGCTTGGCCTTCCTGTACCAGCCCATTCCCGACACGGGATGCCTCCAGCGGCCCTTCATCTCCTCAAGGGCCTGCTCGTGCGCCGTGTCCCCTGCCGCGACGGCTTCCCTGAGATGTCGGTCCTGCGCCTTGATCACGTCGTTCGCGGTGTCCCCGCGGTGCGCGAGGTCGCAAGGGCCGCCCAGCTGCCTGCACGTCATCGTCTTCATCGATCTCACTTCCTCTCTTCGATCCTGGTCTTCCATCAGGCGTCGACGGAGAGCCGCTCCAGCAGCGCGTCGACCCGTTTGTGGCCGGCCTTCGCCCCGCTCTTGACGCCGTACTGCATGGTCAGGTCGCGCTGCTCGGACGTCTCGAACCGCATCGTCTGGGTCAGCTTGGTCCGCCCGCCCAGATCCTCGAATTCGAGCGTCTGCACGTGGTTCTGGAAGGTCTGCACCAACCGCCCGGGCGGTTCGACCTCGAGAAACTCGCCCTCGACGACCCCCTTGGCCGTCCGAAACCGATAGCTGCCGCCGGGGCGGACGTCCATCGCCTCGACCACCGTCCCGTCGCCCCACCACTCCGGGATCAGCCGCGGATCGGTCCAGACCGAGAAGACATGCGCGCGTGGCGCGTCGAACTCCCGCTCGACGCGGATCTCGAGCTCGTCCGGGGTGGTGACGTTGGTGGCGTTCATGGATCTCCTTTGGTGCGTTCGACGACCTGGGCGAAGCGGTCCAGTCGCGCCAGCCAGGTGCCGATCGGCTCGAACGCATACGGCTGGAGCGTGCAGATCCGGGCGCGGCCGACCTTCTCGGTGCGCACCAGCCCCGCCTCCTCCAAGATCCGCACGTGCTTCTTCATGCCGGTCAGGGAGATGTCCCAAGGCTCCGCGAGCTCGCTGATCGAGGCGCTGCCCCCGCCGAGCCGCTCGAGCACGCCGCGTCGGGTCGGGTCGGCCAAGGCCGCGAAAGCTCGGTCGATCGGTGGCTGATACTGAACCATATGGTTCAGTATAGGCAGATCCGACGGCTGCAAGCCGGCCGGGACCCTGATCGAGAAGTCTCCACAGTCGCCTCGGCACGCAGGGACGGGCGTGGTCTCGGGGCGCCGCCCGACTCGATCCACCTGCCCCGGGGTGTCATCTAGGCTCGGCGCATGGCGGACCTCCCCGAGCACGTCGCGACCAACCGCGCCTTCTGGGACGGGCTGGCGGACAGCTACGTCGATTCGGGCCGGCGCAACTGGGAAAGAGAGGAACCGGCCTGGGGGATCTTCTCCGTCCCCGAGACGGAGGTCGGCCTGCTGCCGGCGAAGGTCGACGGCCGCGACTCGATCGAGCTCGGCTGCGGCACCGGCTACGTCTCCGCCTGGCTGGCCCGGCGCGGCGCCCGCCCGGTCGGCATCGACAACTCCGCCAGGCAACTGGAGACCGCGCGCGCCTTCCAGCGGGAGTTCGGGATCGAGTTCCCCCTCCTCCACGGCGACGCCGAGCAGGTGCCCTACCCCGACGCCTCCTTCGACGTCGCGATCTCCGAGTACGGGGCGAGCATCTGGTGCGACCCCTACGCCTGGATCCCCGAGGCCGCCCGCCTCCTGCGCCCCGGCGGCGAGCTCGTCTTCCTCGTCAGCTCGGTCTTCACGATCCTCTGCGGCCCCGACGACGAGACGATCCCGGCGGGCGACCGGCTCCTGCGCCCGCTCTTCGGCATGCATCGGGTCCGGTGGCCCGGCGAGGCCTCGGTCGAATTCCACCTGCCGCCGGGCAAGATGATCGCCCTGCTCGGCGACTGCGACCTCGAGGTGGCCGAGCTGATCGAAGTCCGCCCGGCCGCCGACGCGACGACGAAGTCGACGAGCGTCGCCCTCGACTGGGCGCGCCGCTACCCGTGCGAGGAAGTCTGGCGCGCGCGGAAGCGCGGCTGAGCGCCGGCAGCCAGGCGATCACCTCGAGATCGCACGTCGAGGAGCGGCCGAGGATCTCGCTCGCGGCTTGACCATGGCGACCGCGCCTCGTGCCTGCGGGACCACCCGACGAGAACGGGGCGGCGAGCCCGGCTACTCCTCCCCCTGGTCGACGATGCCTTGCCCCGCGGTGCCGCTCTCGAGGTAGACCACCTCCCAGTAGTTCTGCTCCGGGTCGGCGAAGTAGGCGTTGCGGCCCTTGAACTCGACCGGGTCGCCGGGCTTGGTGACGACGGCGCCCGCCTCGCCCACCGCGGCGATGATCTTCGTCGACCTGCTCGGGTCGTTCGACGTTGATGCCAAGGCTGAACCCCCGCATCCCGTCGGCGCGGGGTGCCCGCTGGGCCTGCCCATCGGCGGCGAGCTTGTCCCACGGGAACAGCCCCAGAAGGACGCCGCCGAGGCGAAACGCGCAGAAGTCCTCGGCCTCGATGGCCCGCTCCCAACCAAGCGCGGAGTAGAAGTCGCGCAGCCGAGGGAGATCGCGCGCGCCGAGCGTGACGACATTCAACCGGGCGGGGATCATCCGCCAAAGCTACCCGAGGATTTCCACCGCAGTACGCGCTCGGCGCTCCAGCCGCGAAGCGCCCCCAACCGAATGCAAGACCGACCACGCGGCCTCCCGCAAGGCGGCCCAAGCCGTTGGAGCGAACGATTTCTGATCGTCAACGCCGTGATTGGAGCGACTCCGCACCGTGGAGCGCGGCTGAGATCGCCGGAGTCGTGGACCGACTTCGGGACCAAGTTTCGCGAGGCGACAGATCCATCGACTACCTCGCCAGAACGGCGTCGAGTTCGAGTACACGCATGATCTCCGGCATCTCATCGACTCGTCGACGGCGCCGGCCTCACCTTCCCGCTGGACATTCCGGGTCGGCCGAGACTGCCCGATCTGAGCCCTACGGCGCCCGGCCATACACAAGACGAACCACGCCGCGCCGATCGACGGCAAGCCGATCTCGCCGCACAAGGGGATCAGGCGTCGATGACGACCGAGCCGACGCGACCGATGCGCTCGAAGTGGTCATCGCAAGTCAGGACCGCGGTGCCGTTGCGAGCCGCGGTGGCGGCAATCCAGATGTCGTTGGTGGGGACCGGTGTGCCCGCCTTGCGCAGCTCCACCACTATCTCCGCGTATTGCCGACTCGTCTCAGCGTCGACAGGCAGCACCTGCACCACGGGGTTCCCGAGAAAGGCATCCAGCTCGCTTTCGTTGCGCCCCCGCCTACCGCCGAGCAGGAACCCCGTACGCAGCTCGCCCAGAGCAACCGTCGGCATGCCAACCAACTCGGCCCGATCCAAGAGCGCCGCCAACTCCTTGTTCCCCCGCCGGAAATTGCTGTAGGCGGAGGTATCGAGGCAGAAGGAGCTCAACGCCAGAGCTCCTCGTCGACCGCCTCGAACTGCGCGGTCGCCCGCTCGAAATCACGGAATTCGTCCTCGCTCCAGCCCCCCGCAAGACGCCCCAAACCGTTGGAACGAACGCCCTGCGCGCCCAGTCCCTGCCCCAAAAGGTCGATGACCGTCTGGTTCAGCGACTTGCCCCTGCGCCGCTTCTCGCGGTCCAGGGCGTCAGCAAGACCCGGCGGAAGATTTCTGATCGTCAGCGTTTTGATCGCCGTCATCCCCATTGCATTCAACTCCTGCATTCATCTGCTGCCGAAATTTACTGCATGGGAGCGCGGAGACCCCCGCGCGGGTTCGACCACCGCAGGAAGCGCTCGACGCTCCAACCGTGGAACGCCCCCGGCAGGATTCGAACCTGCGACCCTCGGATTAGAAGTTCCGCCGAAACGGCTCTAACAAGCCGAGTCCAGCTCGTTGCGGCGAATCTGCTCCGGGGAGTCCGGCTGAGTTCGCTGGGGTCGGGGACCAAATTCGGGCTCTCCTGACGTTTCCGTGGGTCACGTAACGGTGACTCGGCCGGGGAGCGGCGGGCACAACCCGCCGAGCTTCAGCATCGCCAGGGAGATAAGCGCCTGAGGCGAGTGAAAGCCGAAGGCGCGGCGGGCGATCAGCCGGATCTGTGTGTTGATCGCCTCCACGCGGGCGTTGGAGAGGCCGTGCCGGATGGCCGCGACGATCCCGTCGCGCTGCTCGGTGATGGTGCGGGCGAGCTTGACGAAGGGCCTCAGGTGGCAGCGCCGAGCCCAGGAGATCCACTCATCCAGCAGGCGGATCGCCGCCCTCGGCCCCAGCCGGTAGATCTGGCGCAGCTGCTCCTTCAGCAGGTAGGCGCGGTAGAGCGGCCGGTTGAGCTTCTCGATGTCGGCGAGCTTTGACTGCTGGCGGCCCGTCAGGTTCTCGGGGTTCTTCCACAGTGCGTAGCGAGCCCCCTTCAACTCGCGGGCGACGTCGGTCTGCCCCTGGCGGCGTGCCTCATTCCAGACCTCGCGGCGAACCTTGTCGAGCGCTTCGGTGGCGAGCGCGATCACGTGGAAGGGATCGACGCAGCGCTTGGCCTTCGGGCAGCGCTTCACCAACACCGCCTCGATCCAGCCCGCCATGTCGCAGGAGACGAGCTTGAGGCGCTTTGCGCGTTGCTCCCCGAGCGCGTCGAAGAACGCCTCGACCGTCGCCTTGTCGCGCCCCGGCGCCGCCCAGATCAGGCGGCCGCTGTCGTGGTCGACGACGACGGTCAGGTAGCGGTGGCCCTTGCGGTGAGAGATCTCGTCGATGCCGATCCGCCGCAGGCCGGCGAGGAGGTCCGCTTCGCGGCCCGCTTCCTCCGCCATCCGCTCGCAGATCGCCCCGACGCTGCGCCAGGCGATCCGCATCAGCTCGGCGACGGCGCTGCCCGACGTGTTCACCGCCAGCCAGGCGACCTGCTGCTCAAAGGCGCGGGTGAAGCGCGAGCCGTGGCGCGCCCAGGGGACGGCGCAGACGACGACGCCGTGCTCGGTGCAGGCGACCCTCGGCGCGTCGGCCTCCAGGTGGGCGATCGTCGTGCCGAGGTCGAGCGCCCGCCAGCGACGCCGCCCCTCGCCGAGGTCGAAGCCCGGCGCACGCCGCCCGCAGACACCGCAGCGATCACGCTCCCCATGGTGCGGCCGGACCGCCACCACCACCTGCCCTTTGTCGTCGATCTCCACGCTTTCGACGACCGCCCGCTCCAAGCCGAGCAGGCGTGCCCATACCCTTTTCTCGCGCACGTCGTTGCCGCTCCCTTCGTTTCCAGTCTTCGAGAAACCGGAAACCTAGGCGCGGAGCGGCGTGCGCTTCTTCTCAGCGCCCTACTTCACCCACGGAAACGTCAATAGAGCCCAAATTCGGGACCAGGTTCGCGACGACCCCTCATGCCCCGGCGCCCTACTCGTACTGCGAGAGGAGCTTCCTCAGGTCCTTCATCAGCAGGATCAGATGATGAGAGTCGGTGGGGGAACGTTCAAAGCCGAACCGCTCGTAGAAGCGCCGAGCGTCGTCGGATATCGCGTGCACGATCACGGCTCGCGCCCCGATGCTGTCCGCAGCGGTGGCGCATCTCAGCAGGGCGTCCTGTAGAAGCGAGCGCCCCACATGGTTGCCTTGGTGAACTTGGTCGACGGCGAGCCGCCCGATCAATATCGCCGGAACGGATTGATGCTCCGGCTGTCCCTTCATCAGCCGCTCGGTCGCATCCCGAGGGCTGACGGCGGCCGCGGCCAGTGCATAGAAGCCGGCGACCCTCTCGTCGTCGTCGGTCGTCACGAAGACCCGCGCGGAGCCGGACGCCTGAGCCTGGCGAGCATGTCTTTCGATCCAGATATTCAGAGACGGCTCCCCACACTCGAATCCCTCCGTGAGGTGCTTTCCCCGGAGGGGCTCGGGCGGCGAGTAGGCCACCTCTACCGGAAGACGGGCGGCTTAGAAAAGAGCTCCGTCAAGCCCTCGGGAACCCTTGCCGGGCGCTCCAGAAGTTCGGAGAACTCCTCCCAGGCATCCTGATCCAGATCGAAGCTTCTCCGATCGGCCAGAACTCGGTGCGCTTCCGCGACCGCTGCGGCGCGAACGAAACTGGAGAACTTCGTGTCGCTGGACTCGACCGCTGCTTTGACGAGCCTGTCTTCGTCCTCGGCAACGCGGAACTTCCAATCCTTGGATTTGGTGGCCATGGATAGATCCCTTCAGTTTGTGGGCACAATGTAGTCACAGGTAGCCAGAAATGCAACCCGGCCCACGCCGCCACGCCCCCAGCCGAACACAATGCGAACCGGGTCGTCCACCTCGAGCCAGGGCCGATCTCGCTATGTGGACCGAGCTGAGAGGCGATAGCCCACTGCCGCCTCTGCCGCGATCAGGGAAGCGTACCGGCGGGCGCCAGCCACACCGACTGAAATCCCATCAACTCGGCAAGGGTGTCGTAGTCCTGGTCGTAGTGGATCACCGCCGCACCTAGATCAAGCGCTGCGGCGGCGACCAGGTAGTCGACGATGGGAAGGCGCTGCGAGCCGGCCGAGCGATGCGCCAGTTCCCGCATTGCGTGCTCGGCGGATCGAATCACCGAGGCGTTCAGGGGGGCTGCCTGAATGGCCGAAAGACGTTCCCCAAGGACATCGAAGCTGCCGCCGTCCCGCGCGCTGAACAGGATCTCGAATCGCACGAGAGGGGAAAGGCGCAGCCGACGACCGAGGAGCGCATCTCTCCAGGCGTCTCGCACCGACGGATGGTGCGCACGCGCCCAGGCGGAGGTGTCGACGACGAGAGGGAACGCTCCCCAGGGCGAACCGCTACCGGACTGGCCAGGCACGGTGCTTGCCGTCGCGCAAGAGATCCCAGTCAACGCCCGCGGTCTGGGGATCCTCGAAATCCTGGACCAGTTCCTCGAGAAGTTCCTGGCGCCTCTCCTCGCCGACCAGCTCGCCGCTGAGATGACGAGCCCCGGCGATCGCCAGCTCCCGCACCTGGCGAGAGCGAGGCAGGCCCGCGGGCAGGTGCGGAGCCGCCGCACGCAGCGCTGCGGTCAACTCGCTGTCTTCGGTGATCTGGATACGGGCATGGCGCGTAGGCATAGGGGAAGTGTACCACCTGTGTACCACCTCGCATCCTTCGACCACCGTCAGGATTAGTGCCCCCGGCGGACCACAATGCGAACCTAGTCGCACGGATCGCGGCTGAATCGGTTCCTCTGGGACCGTAGCGCTATACGTCGTGACCACCACCCGGACTCGCGAAGGCCACGGGGCGATTGGCGGCAGCTCGCCGCCTGCCGGCAGCGACGCCACAGACCCAGGATCAGGGCGAGGAGCCGCGACGATCCTTCAGCGCTCGGCTACGTTGGCTTTCAGCGTGTGGGCCGATTCGCACCAACCGCACAGACCAGTGGTTCCCGGCTCTTGAGGTGGACGTACTCGCCACAGGCCTGTTGCTTTTCCAGCCCCGATTCGAAAGTCATCGCCAGCGAGTAGAACCGACCGGCTTCGCAATCGATGCCGGCCTTGCCGTTGGCCGATCTTCCTCCCAACGCGACCGAGAATCCAATTCCTGCCGGGGGTTCCTTTGCGCTCGGACCCTTTCGTTCCGGAGCCAGGGGGCCGACGGTGCCCACTTCCGCGGCCAGTAGTCGCGGATGGTCGTCGGCGTGGATCATCTCAGTGAGCTGGCGATAGACCTGCGATCTCTCGGCGCTTTCGAATTGAAGGGCTCCTGCCCCCCTCCCGTTGTAGACGGCAAAGCCCACCAGCCCCTCCCCTGCGGCGATATAGCGGACAGCGTTCTCCTGTTCGCGCGACCGCACCGCCCGAAACATGCCCATCAGACGGTCGGCCACCTGCGGGGGCGTACAACCTGGCGGGAAGTCCGTACTCACGCCCCTGTTCTGTGGCTTTCCTCCGGGCTCCGTGCGGGCATCACCCGCGGGCTTGGTCGTGCTCTTGGCTCCGCCTCCGCAGGCGACGACGACGACCACGCAGACGGATACGAGTGCCAACCACCCCAACGACCTCATGGCCCCACCGCCACCAGGGTGACCACGCAGAAGAGAAGGAGCTGGGCGTCAGCGAGAAAACGCGCCCGTCCTCCTGATCGTAGGACGCTCAGTTCCGAGGCCATGCCTCGGCGCTCGAGCAGCATCAGCACCCCGACACCGCCGGTCCTGACGAAGGCGTAGGCACCGTATCCGATGCCACCGAGGACCGGACTCGCCGAGAGCAGAGCGCCCAGCGGCACCACGTACCACAACCAGAACCCCATCCGGGTGAAGGCGCCGAGACCGATCGCAGTCCCGTTCCTCAGCGACCAGAAGACCGGCCCCGGAGACAGCCAACCGTAGGGCGTCTCCCGATCGAACTGCAATGGCCGTAGCGGCCTACCGCTCAGGCCGAGCAGCGCGAGAAACGCGCCCAGGATTGCCAGCGCCGCCGCCACCCCCGCCCTCGTGCCGGTATCCAGCGTCGCACCGAGCAGACCCAGGGCTCCGCCGACAATGGCAGCCATGATCGTTCCCGCCCCGACGTAGACGATGAGCTTTCCGCCCGCACTCATTTTCCGTTCAGTCCGATGCACGTCGGACCTGGCGATCCCGTAGACCGCGTTCGCCCCTCAGGGCAGGGCCTGCTGCAGGATGCCCATGACGATCGCGGAGAACACATAGAACGCCGCCAACACGGTAGCCACCATTCCACCCCGACAAGCAGGTCACCGCTTAGCCCAGATCTTGCAGCAAGCCCTTTGGAGTAACCCGCAACGGCACCGTCTGGGTGCGTGACGGCGTAAGTGTGGTGGTGTGGGCCTCGGGCGACCTCCGCGGAGCCGCCCGAGGCCCGATCTGACCCTGGCTCTGGCGATCCGCGCAGCGGCGAGCGGCGCGGCTCCGCCGCGCTTGCTCGGGCGCTGCGGGCGGGCTCACCCCGCCGGCAGCGGCAAGGCGTCGAGCCTGCGGCAGGCGGCAACCAGGTCCTCGGCCCAGGGCCAGTGGCGGGCGAGGCGCAGGCGCGTGCGCCGTCCCGAGCGCGCCAGCCGCCCGGCCTGGTGCAGGAGTCGGTAGCGCAGCGTCTGCGGCCTGGCCTTGGCCAGATCGCCCGTGAGCGTCAGCGCCTTGGCGTAGGCGAGGACGTCCTGGGCGGCGAGCACCAGCTGCATCCAGGCCGCGTTCATCTGGAAGCTGCGGAAGGGCAGCTTCGCGAGGCCCAGGGCTTTTGAGTCGCAGATCCGCTGCTCGACGTGGGCGTGGGCGCGGTGGTCGCGGTCGAGGCAGGCGATGTCCTCTCCGGCTTGGTCGGTGAGGAAGCAGGTGTGGCGCCAGCCGTCGGCGTCGATCAGCGAGAGCTGGGCGCCGGGGTGGGCGCGCTCGCGCCGGCAGATCAGGCGCGAGCCCTCCGGCCAAGCGGAGAGATCGACCAACGCGGTCAGCTCGGTGACGTAGGCCCTGCGCGGGCGGGTCGGGTGGCAGGCCACCGGCACCCCGTCCTGGGCGACCGCGCCCACCCAGGCCTCCTCGGGCACCGCGGCGATCGCCTCGCGCACCGGGGCGGTGATGTCGTGGCCGACCGAGAAGCGGATGTCGCCCTCGCGGCAGAAGTCGATGACCTCGTGCACGCAGGCGGCGGAGTCGCCGCGCACCAGGACCTCTCCCTCCACGGCGGAGGGCGGCAGCTGCTCGAGCGCGGCTTCGATCGCCGCCACCTGGTCTGAGCCGGTGTTGGAGCCGGCGTTGCCGGGCCGCAGGACGCCGTCGAGCGCTGCGTCGGAGCCCTCCAGGTAGCAGAGCATCGGGTGAAAGCCGAAGCCCCCCTTGAAGTTGCCCGCGGCGCCCTCCTTCTCGGAGTGGGCGCCGAGCAGGGAGGCGTCGACGTCGACGGTCGCCTGCTCGGGGCCGGCGCCGAGCTCGAAGGCCCGCTCCCGCGCCGCCTTGCGCGCCGCCCTGACCCCCTCCAGCTCGGCCTCCCCGATCCGCTCGATCGCCCGGAAGGCCGTCGAGTCCGAGGCGACACCGCCGAAGAGGTCGGGCTGGTCGCGCAGCGCGGCGAGGTCTGAGACGTGCTCGCCGCCCTGGACCAGCATCACGATCACGTCGCGCAGGATCTCCCCGTCGGCGTGGGCGGAGCGGCGCTGGCGGGTCGGGGCAAGGGCTTCGGTGAGCCCCGCGGTCAGGCCGAGGCGGTCGCAGAGGTTCGTGAGCAGCAGGGCGCCGGCCTGCGAGCAGAATCCCTCGCCGTCCGCCGTCACCTCTACGGTTTCCGAGCTACCGTTTCGATTCACCTTCAAGGTGATGCCTCCTGGGCTGGGGAGTGGGCTTCGACAACCGCATCTTCCCTGCTCAGGAGGCGGAATCTTGCCGCTCAGGCCGGTTCAGGCACGGGCGCTTGGCGCAGGATCTGGGTTAGCAGCTAGCACGGCGGCCCGGTCGCCGCCCGACAGATGCATTTGACGTTGTTGCCGGTCCACCAGTCGCAGCAGGTGATCAGGTTGTTGGGGGCGCAGACGTTCCAGCTGTCCCGCACCCGGTTCCGACCGGACACCCAAATAGACACGGAGGTGTCGGGTGTCAGCAACAACGGAGGACCGGGTGGCCAACAACGGAGGGGAGCCTGCCGAGGACCAGCGCGCCGAGCGCGCAGCCGAAGGCAAGCGGGAGGCGCGCTGGTCCTCGCGCCGCAAGGAAGGGGTGGTGCTGCGGCTGCTGCGCGGCGAGTCGCTTGACGCGCTCGCCCGCGAGTGCGGCCAGCCGGCCGGCGCGATCAGCCGCTGGCGGGAGGACTTCCTCGCCGCCGGCCGCGAGGGCCTCAAGGCAAGGGCCGCCCCGCCCGAAGAGCGCGAGCTGCGCGAAGCGCAGCGAAAGATCGGCGAGCAGGCGATCGAGATCGACACCCTCCGAGCCCTCTTGGGGAAAAAGGGGGCTCCACGGTCAGAGAGGCGGTCGAGGTGAGCGCCGAGACCGGGCACCGGCTCGGCACCGTCTGCCGGATCGCCGGCGTCTCGCGCTCGGCGGCCTTCGAGCGTGTCCGGCGCGAACGGGAGGGCGCCGTCGGCGAGCGGGCGCATCGCAAGCGCGGGCCGGTGGGCGCGATGCCCGACGCCTGCCTGCGCGCCGAGATCCACCGCACGATCGAGGACTCGCCCTTCAACGGCGAGGGCCATCGCAAGGTCTGGGCGCGCCTGCGCCGTCGCGGCATCCGTGCCTCGCGCAAGCGGGTGCTGCGGCTGATGCGCGAGGACGGGGTCCTCGCCCCGACCCCGCAGGTGAGAAAGCGCGCCGCGCGCCTGCACACGGGCACGATCACCGTCGAGACGCCCGACACCCTGTGGGCAACGGATGCGACCGAGGCCTGGAGCGATCAGGACGGCCGCTGCGCGGTCTTCGTGATCGTCGACCACGGCACCGGCGAGCTGTTCTTCGACGCGGCCCACCGCATGGACCGCTTCGCCGCCGCCGATCTCCTTCGCGAGGTCACAGCCGAGCGCTTCGGCTCGGTCGAGGCGGCCGTTGCCGCCGGGCTCGCGCTGCGCTACGACGGCGGGCCCTGCTTTCGCTCAGACCACTACCAGGCCGAGATCGACCACCTGGGGATCGCCCGCTCGCCCGCCTTCCACTACGAGCCCGAGACGAACGGATGCGCCGAGCGGGCGATCCAGGCGCTCAAGGAGCAGGTGCTGTGGATCGAGCGATTCGAGACCTTCGAGCAGCTGCGCGCCGCGGTGCGGGACTTCGGCCGCCTCTACAACCGCGAGTGGCTGCTCGAGAGGCACGGCTACCGCACGCCGATCGAAGCTCGAGAGGGGTTCCTCGCCGCCCGCGACGAGGGTGCCGGCTCGACCCGGGTGCGATGATCGATTTGTTCAACCAAGTGTCCGGTTATCCGGGTGCGGCGCAATCAGCGGAACCTGCAGGAAGCTCGATCTTCTCGAGGATTCTCTAGGTGGCCTGACCGAGGAGCAAATGCATGCCGAGGATCTGCGCTTCCTCGAATGCCGTCTCTTGCTTAGTCGGCATGGACTAACTAATCATCGACATTCAGGCGGACGCCCACTTTCTACTGGCTTCCCCAGAAGAAGTGGCCCCAGCGATCGGATCCATCGCGCTGGCTTTGGTCGCCGTGGGTCTTGCTTTTTCGTCAGCCGCTCGTGATCGAGTCCGCTCCAGTTCCCCAATGCAACCTCGATCTAGGGACAGCGTGCGCAGAAAATACCTTCAGGAGTTTGACTGCGCACGCTTCGCCACGTCCACGATCGACAGGCCCAGCGCGCCGGCGATCGCCTCGACAGTGCCCCACGTCGGATTCGTCCGGCCGCGTTCGATCTTCGACAGATGGGCCACCGTGATTCCGGCGGCCTGAGCGGTGGCCTGCTGCGTCAACCCCCGTGCATTCCGAAGTGCCGAATCGCTGCTCCGAGCGCGGGCTGGGGGTTGCTCGACTCGCTCATCCGGGAGACAGTGAACGACGCCCCCGGCCATACACAAGGCGAACCACGCCGCGCTGATCGCAGGCGAGCCAATCTCACTGGCGAAGCGCGCCTGATGCCGCAGACAAAGAGCTGCGCTTCCCATCCGGACCGAGGGATAGCGTCGCGAACAGATGTTCGACCTGAGCCTGGCAGGCATATTCACCGACGCACTCTCAGGGGCGGTCGCGGTCCTGATCGGCATTACGGGCCTCTTCGGCGGTGCCGCGCACTACGCTGCCGTCCTGGCCGGCCGCTCTGAACGCGATGTCGAGCGCGCCACCGCGATCGGCTTCTTCCTTGGCTTTGGCCTTGGCGCGCTCGCCTTGGCAGTGGACGCATTGGCGTGATCTACACTGCTCTCATGGCACTTCGAATCACGCTCGTCGTCGTTCCGCTCGCTGCCGTAGCCGCGCTGGTCCTGCTGCTCAACAGCCTCGATGCCGGCGCGGGCATCGCGGTTGCCGCGCTCGGTCTCGTCGCCGTGGTCGGAGGTGCCGCTCTCGGCTACTTCGCCGACCGTCTGCCCGAGATCCGGAAGACCGGCAGCCACCATTCCGATGGCGCTGGGCACCTCGCCGGCGCCCACCACACCCATCGCTGAACAGCGCCGCAGCTGAGGTCGTCGACTCACGCGGGCGCTCTCCCGGCGGCGGTCGGCCCTATGCTGGGGCCAATCCTCCCTGCTGTTTCGCCAGCAGGGCGCGGGGCCGCCGGAAGGCGGCCTCTGCATTTCTGGACCCCGTCTGCCCGAAGCGCGTGCCCCTTGGGTTCGACCACCGGAAAGGTCGCCGAGTCCCTCGGGCACGAAGTGCCCCCGGCAGGATTCGAACCTGCGACCCTCGGATTAGAAGTCCGACGCTCTATCCAGCTGAGCTACGGGGGCTCGACCGGCATTGTCGCGCGCGGGACGACGGGGCGCGCGGCGCCCGCAGAGGGGGACGCATGGCGACGTCCCGCACCGCGGGACGACGGTGCGGGGACGGCGCGGGCGAGGGTCAGTGGCAGGCCCAGCCGGTGGTGCCGGTGACGAGGATCTTGTAGTTGATCGGGCTGAGGACGATGCGGACCAATTTCTGGCAGTCGTAGCGGCCCTGGGCCGGCGTCGCGCGCTCCACGTACATGCGGCACGCCACCACATGCAGGCTGATGCGGCGGCAGTTGGTGATGCCGTATTTGACGCAGTGGACGTCGTGGGCGCAGGTGTGCTTGGCGTAGACGAATGCCTTCTGGGCCGCCAGCCTCACCGGCAGCTTGACGGCCGCGGCGGCGGGCATCGCGACGGTGGCGAGCAGGACGAACGCGGCGAGGAGAGCGCAGAACAGGCGTTTCACTCTCATGAAGGGCTCCTTCTCGGAATGGGCCGCCGAACGACTGGGCATCGGCGAGGATTCGGACACTGCGCGCAGCCTAGATCGCGGCGGGCGCGATGTCACCTGTCAGCGGCGCCTGCCGAGTGGTGGTCGCGCCGGCGTCCTCGAGCCGGCGAGCGGCGGAGGGCGGCCGCGGTCGTATCGATCCCATACGATCCCCCCATGCCGACCACGGTGAGCGGAGGAGTCGAGCTTTACTGGCAGCGCTCCGGGCAGGGCGAGCCGCTGCTCCTGATCCAGGGGATGAGCGGCACCCACCTGGCTTGGGGTGAGCCCTTCCTCGCGGGGCTCGAATCGGATTTCGACTGCGTCGTCTTCGACCACCGCGGGATCGGCAACTCGACCGAGGTGGAGGCGCCGTTCACGATCGCCGAGCTCGCCGCCGACGCGGTCGCGGTGATGGACGCCGCCGGCCTCGAGACGGCCCACGTGCTCGGCATCTCGATGGGCGGGATGGTCGCCCAGGAGCTCGCCCTCAACCATCCGGAGCGCCTCCGCACCCTCACCCTCGGCTGCACCTATTGCGGCGGCCCCGGCTCCTCGCTGATCGACCCGGCCGACGCCGGGCCGCTGCTCGCCGCGCTCGGCTCCGGCGACCTGCAGCGCGTCTTCCGGGCGATGTATGAGGTGAACCTCTCCCCCGGCTTCCGCGCCGACGAGTCCCACTACGAGGACTTCGCCGCGATGGCCGGCGCGCTGCCCGCCCGCCAGGCGACCGTCCAGCTGCAGATCCAGGCGGTCGGCGGCCATCAGACCCAGGCCCGCCTGGGGCAGATCGCGACGCCGACCCTGGTCGTCCACGGCACCGAGGACCGGATGATCCCGGTCGCCAACGGCGAGCTGATCGCCTCGCTCGTCCCCGGCGCCCGGCTGGAGCTGCTCGACGGGGCAGGTCACATGTTCTGGTGGGAGGAGCCCGCCCGCTCGGCCGAGCTGATCCGCGCCCACGCGCTCGGCTGAGCGCCTATTCGACCGCTTCGCCTTCGCCTTCGGTGCCCGCGCCTTCGGTGCCTTCGCCTTCGGCCGCTTCTCCATTTTCCCGTTCGTGCTGTTCTTCGGCTTCTCGGCCTTCGGCCGCTTCGCGCGCGAGTTCGGCTTCTTCTTCTTCGACTTCGAAGGCTTCTTCCTGGGCCGGCGTCGGGCAGTACCGCGGGGACAGCTTGCCGTTCACCTTGAAGACGAAGTCGGGCTGCGGCTGGATCGTCGGCTCGGCGATCACCTCCTTGAGTGCCGGGTCATCCTTCACCCACGCGTAGACCGGGTAGAAGTAGGCACCCTGTTCACTCTGCCGTGAGTCGACCGTGTCCCGGGACATGATCAGGTAGTCGTAGTTGCCGGCGTTGACCCGTTCCATGAACTGCGGGCAGGTGGTCGCCAGGCGGTAGGCACCGTGTGGACCGGGCACGCCGATGTAGTCGACTTCGTTGGTCGGCGGGTTGCCGAAGAAGCCGTACTGGCCGAAGATGATCTCGCTGGAGCCGACGATCCCGATCCGCTGGTGCTGCAGGCGCTGGGCGTAGGCGTACGCCTTCTGCGGGCCGCCGTCCTGGAGGAACAGCTTCGTGTCGGTGTAGTGCTGTTCGGCGTACTGGACCTGCTGCGCGCGCCCCAGGACGACCGCCAGCAGCACGACGACCCCGGCCGCCCCGGCGACCACCGCGCGCGACATCATCCGGCGCGAGCGTCCCAGCCCCAGCACCGTGGGCACCCAGACCAGCGCCAGGGTCAGGAAGATCGTCCCGAAGATGTAGGTCGGGTACCACTTCGGCGTGGTCAGCACGGTCAGCCAGTAGACGGCGGCGAGGAACCACATGGTGATCCAGGCGCGCCGTTCCGGTGCCCGCAGCGGCCGGGCGATCGGCAACATCACCATGGCCAGGATCAGCCCGGGAATCAGGTACCTGGTGTTGGTGAAAAAGCCGGTCGGGTTGCCTTCCTGGCCCGCCGCGGTGAGCGGCGTGAAGACGTAGACGACCGCCGTGAGGAGCGCCGCGGCGGCGATCACGCGGAGGATCTTGTTGCGCGAGCGGACGACGATGAAGACCGCGGCGGCCGCCGCGATGATCAGGATCAGCGGCCAGAGCGGACCGAGCGCGTTTTCCAGCTGGGGGAAGAACCATCTTCGGTAGATGGTCGGGTCGCCGAGGTAATGGGCCACCGCGAAGCGCGGCCGCGGGTCCAGCGGCATCTGGTTCGGCACCGGCAGGTGAAGCGGTCCGAACCTGGTGATCGGGATCGGGTTGCCGCCCGTCTTGATCGCCGCCCTCAGGTACCAGTAGCCGCCCACGGCGAGGGTCGTCAGGGCGAGGATCCAAGCGGTGGTCCAGCGTCGGCCCTTGCCGCTGAACAGGAACACGCCGAGGGCGATCGCCACCACCGGCACGAGGAAGGTCGTCTTCACCGAGATCGCCAGTCCGCCGGCGATCCCGGCCAGGACCAGCGGACCCTCGTCGAGCAGCGGCGCGTCGCGCTCCGGCGCGTCCTGGACCGCGGCGCCCTCGCGCGGCGCCCGCCGCTGGTGCCCGTTGATCAGGAAGGCGACGAAGGCGACCAGGAAGGCGAGGCCCATGATGTCGTTGCGCGCTTCGCCGGGCTGCGTTTCGATCATCACGCCCGAGTCGAGGATGATCGCCCCGGCGATCAGCGTCGCCGGGCCGACCTTGTAGGGACGGCCCACGCACCAGCAGGCGAGCAGCGCGATCGGCAGCCAGATCAGGTTGATCAGCGGTGAGAGCCAGTCGGACTTGAAGAGGACGATCGCCGCGCCGTGGATCAGTTCCGAGCTCTGCGGGTAGAACCAGGCGGCGAGGCGGAGCGGGTCGGTGAAGTGGAGATGGACCGTGGAGTGCTGCTGGGCGATCGTCGCCGCGAAGGGCATGTGGTACCAGGTCGTGTCGCCGCCGAACATCCCCAGGTCGAGATTCAGCTGGGACGGGAACGTCCACTCGGCCATCGTGAAAGAGGCGACCGCGACCGCCATCAGCAGCGCCCATTTGTGCACGGCGGGCGCCTTCACCTCCTCACCGCGCTCCGGCGCCCTCCAGTGGCCGAGCAGGGCCGCCCCGAGGCCGACCGCGATCGTGAAGACGATGATCCAGCCGAAGCGCAGGATGCTGAGCGAGCCGAGGAACTCCAGCGACAGGACGAGCAGGGCGACCGCGAGCGTCGCGTCGGCGAGGCGCGCCAGCGCGCCCGAGAATTCGGGGACTATCCAGCGCCGCAGCCAGTAGCCACCGAGCCCGAGGGCGGCGACGATCCCGATCACGGCGAGGCAGCCCGCTATGTAGGAGCCGAAGGAGGGTGCCACGGGCGGGTGATGCTATTCACCGCGCCCGGCGGCGGCACCGCGGGCGCCCGCCACGCTGGTCACCCAGAGGGTGACGAGCGTGGCATCGGGGGCTACGCGGGGGCCGGGATGGTGCAGGCGACGCCGGTGCCTTTGAGGCCGCAGTAGCCGTTCGGAACCTTCTGCAGGTACTGTTGGTGGTAGTCCTCGGCGTAATAGAAGGGGCCGGCGGGCTCGATCTCGGTGGTCACCGGGTCCTTGCCGGCGGCGCGCAGCTCGGCGTCGTAGGCGTCCCGCACCCGCTCGGCCGTCGCCTTCTGCGCGTCACTCGCGAAGTAGATGCCGGAGCGATACTGGGTGCCGACGTCGTTGCCCTGCCGCATGCCCTGGGTCGGGTCGTGCTCCTCGAAGAAGACCTTCAGCAGATCCTCGCAGGAGACCCGCCGCGGGTCGAAGGCGACCAGCACGGCCTCGGCGTGGCCGGTCTTGCCGGTGCAGACCTCCTCGTAGGTCGGATTCGGCGTGATCCCGTTCTGGTAACCGACCGCGGTCGTGTAGACGCCATCGATCTGCCAGAAGAGCCGCTCCGCCCCCCAGAAGCAGCCCAGCGCGAAGTAGGCGACCTCGGTCCCCTCGGGGAACGGCGGCCGCAGCGGCGTGCCGAGCACCTCGTGCGTCTCCGGCACCGGGTGGGCGGGCTCGCCGCGCCCGGGCAGCGCATCGGCGGCGGCGACCATCTGCGTCTTGTCGGCGTTCAGCCTCGTCATCAGCTTGCCAAGTGAGCTCATTCGTCTTCCTCTCTCTCTCGTGAGGGAAACGTTACGCCCAAGGCCTAACAGGTCCGTGAACGGGCGGCAACGGCGCGCGGGCCGGCGCGCCGCGGGCGCCCGCCGTCTAGGCCTCCGCCGTCTCGGCGCCCGGCGGCTCGACCGGGTAGGCGACCCGCACGTGCCGCTTGGAGAGCATCAGGAAGTCCCGCGACTCGACTCGGCCGTCGGCGAGGTGGGTCAGCTCGCAGCGGGTCAGCGCCAGGAATTCCAGGTCGGGCCGGTTGAGGGAGTCCGAGAAGCGGCTCTGGTACCCCTCCGGGGGCAGCGTCACGTCGCCGACCACGAGCAGGCGGTCGGTTTCGAAGGCGGCCCGTTCGACCCGTCTCGCGCCGTAGTCGTGCTGCTCGTGCATCTGGGGGCACCTATCGGCAGATGGGCGCCGCCGCTGAAGCGATAGGCTGCTGCTCCCCAGGCTAGGGAGGCCTAGGAACGGAGAGAGCCATATACCTCTGCGAACGTTGTGACAGCCGGTTCAACTCACGCCGCTTCGCGACGGTCGAGTTGTGTCCGCGCTGTCTCCTCCGCGACGACGTGGCCTCGCACCTCGTCTACGTCCCCGACGGCTCGCCCGCGGCACGGCGTCCACGGACGACCGAGAAGCCCAAGAACGCCCCGCCGGAGCCGGACGCCGCCTCGGCCGAGCTCGGCTGAGGCGGGACCCGGGGCGGCCCGCACGGGCCCCGGAGACGACCGGCGCGTTTGTCTTCGGCGCCTCCGCCGCGATGGTCGGCTGGCGCGGGCACGATCGTGCTCAGCCTCCTCGTCGGCGCCCTCGCGCTGGCCGCCGCGGTCGGCATGCTGGTCCTCGGCACGCGGACCCACCACCCGGACCGGCCGAACGGCGTCTGAGTCGGGGCGCCCGGATTCGAACCGGGGACCTCCGCCACCCAAAGGCGGCGCGCTACCAGGCTGCGCCACGCCCCGACGGGGGCAGTGTAGGCGGAACCACGGGCCGCGGCGCAGGAGTCGCGCCGGCGGCCGGCGGGCGGACGGCGGCGATCATCTAGCGTCTGGGGCGATGGCCGACGTCCAGCCGCTGAAGGCGCTCCACTACGACCTCGACAAGGTCGGCGGCCTGGCCGCGGTCGCCTCGCCTCCCTACGACGTGATCGACGCGGCCGGCCGGGCGCGATTGCTGGAGCGCTCGCCCTACAACGCGGTGGCCGTCGACCTGCCGGTGCCCTTCGATCCCGCCGACCCCGCCAGCCGGCCGGTCGGCGATCCCTATGAGGACACGGCGCGGCGGATCGACGCCTGGCGCACCGAGGGCGTGCTGGTCGCCGACGCCGAGGACGCGGTCTGGGCGCTGGCCCAGGACTACACCGCCCCCGACGGCGCCCGCCACACCCGCCACGGCGTGCTCGCCCGGGTGCGGGTCGAGGACTACGACACGGGCACGGTCCGCCCCCACGAGCGCACCCACCCCGGCCCGCTCAAGGACCGGCTCGAGCTGACCCGGGCGACGCGACTGAACCTCTCGCCGATCTTCTCGCTGTCCACCGCGGACCCGTGGCCGCTGGTCGAGCCCGCCCTCTCCCCCGAGCCCTGGGGCGAGGTGACCGACGAGGATGGCACCGTCAACCGCCTCTGGCGGGTCGCCGACCCCGCCGTCGTCGCCGCCGTGGTCGCGGGCCTGGCCGATGCACAGCTGCTGATCGCCGATGGCCACCACCGCTACGAGACCGCCCGCGCCTATCGCGACGAGGTCGGCGGAGAGGGGCCACAGAACTACACCCTGATGGCGCTCACCGGGCTCGACGACCCGGGCCTCACCGTCTTCCCCACCCACCGCCTGCTCTCCGGCTTCTCCCACGACCCGGCCCGCCGCGAGCGCCTCCTCGCCGGGCTCGAGGAGCTCTTCGAGGTCACCGAGGTCCCACGGGAGGAGCTCGACCCGGCCGCCACCGAGGGGATCGGCGTCTTCGGCCTCTTCGACGCCTTCGACGGTGCCTCGCGCCGGCTCCGCCTCCGCGACACCGCCGAGCTGGACCGCCGCCTGGCGGGCAGGCCGGAGGCCTACCGACGCCTCGACTCGGCGATCCTCGAGACGCTGGTGCTCGAGGGCCTCGCCGGGATGAGCGAGGCCGACATCACCGAGCGTCGCGGCCTCGAGTACGCCAAGAGCGTCCCGGAGGCGGTGGAGATGGTCGCCGACGGCATCTACGACCTGGCCTTCGTCCTGCGCCCGGTGCCGATCGAGCAGGTGCGCGCGATCGCCGCAACCGACGAGAACATGCCGCCGAAGTCGACCTACTTCTTCCCCAAGGTGATGAGCGGATTCGTCTTCAGCCCGGTCGGCTGAGGGCTGCTTCGCGGGCTTCATCGCCACGCCCGCGCCGGGGCGATCGGCCGGCCGCCCCGGAGGTGGTCGCCCCGCCCGCGTAGGATCGGGGCATGGTCAAGATCTACACCAAGAAGGGCGACGACGGCACCACCTCGCTCTGGTACGGCGGCCGGGTGACCAAGGACAGCGCCCGCACCGAGGCCTACGGCTCCCTCGACGAGGCCTGCTCGGCGCTCGGCGTGGCGCGGGCGCTCTGCGCCGAGAGGGACGGCGGTGCCGAGCTCGCCGCCGACATCCTCGCCCTGCAGACCGATCTCTTCATCGCGGGCGCCGAGCTGGCGACCGCGCCGGAGGCGGCGGGCCGGCTCGAAGACGGCGTCAGCCGCACCACCGCGGCGATGGTCGCCGCGGCCGAGGAGCGGATCGACCGCTACATGGCCGAGGTCGAGCTGCCGCCGAAGTTCGTGATCCCCGGCGGCAACCTGCTCTCCGCCCACCTCGACGTCGCCCGCACCGCGATCCGCCGCGCCGAGCGCCGCATCGCCACCCTCGCCGAGTCCGGCGACCTGGCGAGCGACACCGTGGTCGGGTTCGTCAACCGCGCCTCCGACCTCGCCTACGCGATGGCCCGCTGGGCCGACGTCGAGGAGCCGGCTCTGTTCGAGGGAAGGGGCCGCTGATGCACGCCGACGTGGTCGTCCGGCGAATCGCCGGCTTCTCGCACGAAGTGGACCTCGGCGACGGCCACGAGATCGTCATCGACGAGCCCCGCGACGAAGGCGGCACCGATACCGGGCCGCGCCCCGGCCAGCTGCTGGCGACCAGCCTCGCGGGCTGCACCGCGATCACCATGGAGCTCTACGCGCGGCACAAGGGCTGGGAGCTCGGGCAGGGCCTCGAGGTCGCGGTCAAGATGACCTCCGAGGGGCCGGTGCCGAACCGCTTCGAGGTCGAGGTCACCCTCCCGACCGGGCTCGAGGACGAGCAGCGCCGCAAGCTGATGGTGATCGCCGAGAAATGCCCGGTGCACAAGGTGCTGGAGCACGGTGCCGAGATCATCGTCGTGGAGCGCGCCGCCGCCTGATGGACCTCGGGATCGCGGGCCGTGTCTGCGTCATCACCGGCGGCAGCCGCGGGATCGGCCTGGCGACGGCGCGGATGCTGCGCGACGAGGACGCCAAGGTGCTGCTGGTGGCGCGCGGGGCCGAGCGGCTCGCCGCCGCGGCGGCGGAGCTGGATGGCGGCGCCGAGTCCGTCGCGACGCTGGCGCTCGACATCACCGACGCGGACGCGGGCGAGCGCATGCTGGCCGCGGCGCGCGAGGCGTTCGGCGGCGTCGACGTCCTCGTCAACAACGCCGGCGCCTCCCGCTACCGCGACGTCTTCGACGTCCCCGACGCCGACTGGCGGGCCCAGTACGAGCTGAACGTGATGGCGCCGATGCGGGCGATGAAGGCGATCGCCCCGGTGCTCGCCGAACGCGGCTGGGGGCGGATCGTGAACGTCTGCTCGACCGCCGCCAAGCGGCCCTCGCAGTTGCAGCCGGAGTACTCGGTGGCCAAGGCGGCCGAGCTCTCCCTCTCCCGCCTCTTCGCCGACCGCTTCGTCAAGGACGACGTGCTCGTCAACGCCGTCTGCCCGGCCGCGGTCGCCGCGGAGATGTGGCTCGAGCCGGGTGGCCTGCTCGACCAGCGCATGGAGAAGACCGGCGCCACCGACCGCGAGCGGGCGCTCGCCGAGCTGCACGCCGCCAAACCGAACGGTCGCCTCGCCGAGGCCGAGGAGATCGCCGCGGCGATCGTCTTCCTCTGCTCGGAGCGGGCCTCCTACGTGACCGGCGCCGCCTGGTCGGTCGACGCGGGGACGGTCCAGGGGATCATTTGAGCGGCGCCCTCGCGGGACGCGGTCGATCTGACCGGCGCCACGGGCGGGTAGGGTCGACAGGTGGTGGGGATGACGTCGGCTTGACCGAGAACGGCGACATCGCGGCGCTGTTGATCGCCGCCGATGAGGCGGCCTCGATGGACGCGCGGGGCACCGAGGCGGCGGTGCTGCTGGCGCTCTTCGGCTGGCCGGAGGAGCCGGGGCTGATCTTCACCGAGCGGCGCGCCGACCTGCGCCGCCACGCCGGCGAGGTCTCCTTCCCGGGCGGCCGCAAGGACCCCGGCGACGCCGACCTGGCGACGACCGCGGTGCGCGAGGCGCACGAGGAGATCGCCCTCGATCCCGGCCAGGTCGAGGTGATCGGCGCCCTGCCGCCCGTCTCGACCTTCGTCACCGGCTACCGGATCCAGCCGGTCGTCGGGCTGGTCGGCGACCTGGTGGGGCTCGGCCTGGAGCCCAACCCGTCCGAGGTCGAGACCGTGCTGGCCTTCTCGCTCGACAAGCTGCGCGAGGGCTACGAGATGCGCCGCCTCGTCCGCCGCGGCGTGCCGATCCACACGCCGACCTACGAGGTCGAAGGGCAGACGATCTGGGGCGCGACGGCGCGCATCCTCGGGGACTTCCTGAAGCGGCTCGATTAGGGGCCCACCCCACGCAGGTGGTCGGCGCGGTCCCCGACGTTGCGCTTTGGTCAACCCCTTCGCGAGAGCAGCTCGACGACCGCGCGCTGCAGCTCCTCCGCCCAGGCGGGACCCTGGTGGCGCGGCGTCGTCGTCACCGCGACGGGGATCCGCCAGGTGCGCTCGGCGTTGCGGGCCAGCTCCGCCCCGCTCGCCAGCAGCCCCGCGTCGACGCTCCCCGCCCCCTCGTAGACGAACCCCCGCACCGGCGTGTCGACCAGCCGTTCGAGCAGCGACTCGAGGCGCGGGCCGTGGATCGCGGCGAGGTCCTCCGCAGTCCCGGCCGCCGAGCCCAGCAGCCAGATCAGCACCGTGACGTCGCCGACCAGGTCGAGGACCGAGCCCGGGCGCTCCGGGTCGGCCTGCGCCGGCTCGAGCCCGACCGCCTCGATCGCCGTCAGCCCCGCGGCGTCGCGGCTGGTCCCGCGCACCTGCCAGCCCTCTTGGCGCAGCTCGGCGCCGAGCGCGCGGCCGGCGCAGCCGCAGCCGACGATCAGGGCCCGAGCCATGCAGTCTGGCGGTGGCGCCCGAAGCTCACCTCCCGATCCTATCCCCGCCTCGGCCCCCGGCGGGGGCCCGCCGTGGCGCCTTTGTCGCCCATAGAGCGACTTTGGCGCCACGGCACTCAGTCACAGCGGCGCATCTGCCGCTTCCAGCGCTCGTCGGCGGCTACCCGGGCCTCGATCTCGGCCTCGGTCAGGTCGGGCGCGCCACGCCGGCGGCGCATCTCGTTCTGCGCCTCGAGCATCTGGCGGACGTCGTCGATCTCGTTCTGCGCCTCGAGGGCCGGCGAGCGGGTCGGCCGCCAGTCGAGCAGCTCGGCGTCCCCGCCCGGGTAGAAGTGGCCGACGACGACGAGCACGCCGACGATCACCGCGACAACCGCCACCGTCCCCAGCAGAAGCAGCATGTTCCCAGCATACGCCCGCCCGGCGCCCGTCAGGTAGCCTCGCGCCATGCCGAGCGGCTTCACCGAGATGGCCAGCGTCGACGGGCGGATCGGGCCGACCACCGAGGCGACGATCGGACTGAAGGACGACGGCCTCTACCGCGGCGACGGCGCCTTCGAGGTGGTCCGCCTCTACGCCGGCCGCCCCTTCGCGCTCGAGGAGCACGTCGCCCGCCTCGAACGCTCCGCGGCGGCGCTGCGGCTCGAGTTCGACCGCATGGCGCTGCGCGCCGAGATCGACGCTCTGCTGGCCGCGGCCGGACCGGTCGAGGGCCAGCTGCGGCTGATCGTCACCCGCGGCGGCCGACGGATCGCCGCCACCGAGCAGATCCCGACCCACGCCGAGACGGTCAGGATCGCGGCGGTCACCTACCAGCCGACCATCGTCCTCGACGGGGTGAAGTCGCTCTCCTACGGCGCCAACATGCTGGCCACCAGGCTGGCCCGGGAAGCCGGCGCCGAGGAGGCGCTGCTCGTCCGCCCCGACAAGATCGTGCTGGAGCCGCCGACCTCCTCGATCTTCTGGGTCGTCGACGGCACCCTGCGCACCACCGCGCTGGCGGAGGGCGTGCTCGCCTCGATCACCCGCGACCGGCTGATGCGGGCCGTCCCCGGGGTCGAGGAGGGAGCCTGGACCCTCGATCAGGTGAAGGAGGCCTCGGAGGCCTTCCTCGCCTCCACGACCCGCGAGCTGCAGGCGGTCGCCGCGATCGACGAGGTCGTCCTCCCCGCCTCCCCCGGACCGGTGACCCGCGAGGCGCAGGAGGCGTTCGCCGCGGCCCGCGACGCCGAGCTCGACGCCGCCGGGCAGACGCGGCCCTCGGCCTGAACAGAGACCGACCGACCGACACGGGAAAGGCAGGCAGTGGACTTCAACCTCACCGACGAGCAGAAGCTGATCGCCGAAACCGCGCGCGAGTTCGCCGACCGCGAGATCCTGCCGCGGGTTCGCGAGAACGACCGCGCCGAACGCTTCGACCGCGAGCTGGCGCGCAAGCTCGGCGAGATCGGCTTCCTCGGCCCGATCCTCTCCGAAGAGCACGGCGGTCGCGAGCTCGACTACGTCGGCTACGGGCTGATCGTCGAGGCGATCGGCCGCGCCGACTCCTCGGCGCGCACCGTCGTCTCGGTGCAGACCTCGCTGGTCGGCTCGGCGATCGAGAAGTGGGGCAGCGAGGAGCAGAAGCAGCGCTGGCTGCCCGGCCTCTGCTCCGGCGAGGGCCTCGGCTGCTTCGGCCTCACCGAGCCCGACACCGGCTCCGACGCCGCCAACCTCCGCACCCGGGCGACGAAGACCGACTCGGGCTGGTCGCTCAGCGGCCAGAAGATGTGGATCTCGCTCGGCAACCACGCCGAGTTCGCGCTGATCTTCGCCCAGACCGACCCCGAGAAGAAGCACAAGGGGCTCGCCTGCTTCATCGTCCCGACCGCCGCCGAGGGCTTCACCAGCGCCGAGATCCACGGCAAGCTCGGCCTGCGCTCCTCCGACACCGCGGAGCTGTCGCTCGACGCCGTCGAGGTCGGCGAGGAGGCCCTGCTGGGCGAGGTCGGCGACGGCTTCAAGGTGGCGATGAGCGCCCTGGAATCCGGCCGCTACAGCGTCGCCGCGGGCTGCGTCGGGATCTGCGACGGCTGCGTCGAGGCCTCGGTGGCCTACGCGAAGGAGAGGCAGCAGTTCGGCGTGCCGCTGGCCCGCTTCCAGCTGGTCCAGGAGATGATCGCCGACATGATCCTGAAGCGCGACGCCAGCCGGATGCTGGTGCTGCGGGCCGGGATGCTGAAGGACGAAGGCAGGCCGAACGCGACCGAGACCTCGGTCGCCAAGGTCTTCGCGACCGAGTCGGCGGTCGAGTGCGCCAACCTGGCGATCCAGGTCCACGGCGGCTCCGGCTACGTCGACGACTACCCGGTCGAGCGCTACCTGCGCGACGCCCGGGTGACGACGCTGTACGAGGGGACGTCGCAGATCCAGAAGCTGATCATCGGCCGCGCCGCGACCGGGGTCAACGCGATGCTGCCGCTCAGGGAGGACTAGCCACGGCCTCGGTCGCCGACCAGCTGCGCGACAAGCGTCGCCCCGCCGCGGACGTCGTCGGCCACGTCGCGGTCGGCGGCGACGTGATCGTCGGGGTCGGCAACGGCGAACCGAAGACCGTCGTCGACGCGATCGAGGCCAACGCCGAGCGGGTCCAGGAGGTCCGCCTCCACCAGATGCTGCCGTTCCGCGAGCGCGAGTACTTCTCCGGCAAGGTCAAAGGGCTGCGCCACGTCTCCTGGTTCCTCTCGCCGCACGACAAAGAAGCGTTCCACCGCGGCGAGTGCGACCTGGTCCCGAACAACTTCAGCGAGGTGCCGGCGCTGATGCGGCGGACGCTGCGCGAGCCGCTGGCGATCGCCGCCGCCGCGCCGCCCGACGCGCACGGCTGGTTCAGCCTCGGCACCCACGCCGAGTACACGGCGGCGATGATCGGCGAGGTGCCGTTCTTCCTCGAGGTGAACGCCCGGATGCCGCGCACCCACGGCGAGAACCAGGTCCACGTCGGCCAGCTCCTCGGCTGGTGCGAGGCCGACTACCCGCTGGTCGAGCTGCCGCCGCGCGAGAGCCGCGAGGAGGACCGCAAGATCGCCGAGCTGGTCGCCGAGCGGATCCCCGACGGGGCGACGATCCAGGCCGGGATCGGCGCGGTCCCCGACCTCGTGCTCGGCCTGCTCGGCGACCACCGGGAGCTGGGGATCCACACCGAGCTGTTCGGCCCCGGCTTCGTCGACCTGATCGAAGCCGGGGTGGCCACCGGCTCCCGCAAGCGCGCCCACCGCAACAAGGCGATCACCACCACGGCGGCGGGCACCGCCCGCCTGTACGAGTTCGTCGACGAGAACCCCGGGGTGGAGTTCTGGCCGGTCGAGCAGACCAACGACCCGAAGCTGGTCGCCGCCGAGCCGCACTTCAACGCGATCAACGCGACGATCGAGGTCGACTTCCTCGGCCAATGCGCCTCCGAGAGCCTCGGCTCCGACTACTGGTCCTCGTCGGGCGGGCAGCCGGACTTCGCCCGCGGCGCGGTCCTCTCGGAGGCGGGGCAGGCGTTCATCGTCCTCCACTCGACCGCCGGCGACGGCTCGACCTCGCGCATCGTGCCGCGGCTCCACCCCGGCGCCGCGGTCACCACCTTCAAGAACGTCGTCGACCACGTGGTCACCGAGTGGGGCGTGGCCGAGTTGCGGGGCAGCTCGATCGCCGAGCGCACGCGGCGGCTGATCGACATCGCCCACCCGAAGTTCCGCGACGAGCTCCACGCCGCCGCCCGCGAGTGCGGCTACCTCAGCTGAGGCGCATCATCAGCTGGTCGACGTAGCACCAGCTCCAGTCCTCGCCCGGCTCGGCGGAGCGGATTAGCGGGTGCCCGATCGACTTGAAGTGCGCGGTGGCGTGCCTGCCCTCGGAGTTGTCGCAGCAGCCGACGTGGCCGCAGGTCTGGCACATCCGCAGGTGGACCCAGCGCATCCCCAGGTGCAGGCACTCCTCGCAGCCCTCGACCTCGTCCGGCGCGTCCAGGAGCTGGACAGAATCGAGATGGGAACACTCGGCGGCCACGGCCGCTGACGATAGCGCGATCCGCCCCCTGGACGAATGTATGAGTCAGGAGGTCGTCGGGGCGATCTCGGCGGGCTCGCCGCCGGGGAACCAGTGGGCCTCGACCGGCGGCGCCGAGTCGCGCAGGTAGCGCTCCGCGTCGAGCGCGCCCATGCACCCGGTGCCCGCCGCGGTGACCGCCTGGCGGTAGGTGTGGTCGACGACGTCGCCGACCGCGAAGATGCCCCCCAGGTTGGTGCGGGTCGAGCCCGCCTGGGTGAGGATGTAGCCGTCCTCGTCGGTGTCGACCTGGCCCTTGGCGATCTCCGAGCGCGGGATGTGGCCGATCGCCACGAAGGCGCCGGTCGCCGCGACGTCGGCCTCCTCGCCGGTCTCGGCGTGGCGCAGGCGGACGGTCTTCAATTTGCCGTCCTCGCCGGCGACGAACTCGAGCGGCACGTAGGGGGTCATCGTGTCGATGTTGTCGACCGCCAGCGCCCGGTCGCGCATGATCTTCGAGGCGCGGAACTCGTCGCGACGGTTGACGATCGTCAGCTGCTCGGCGAACTTCGAGATGAAGACCGAGTCCTCCATCGCCGAGTCGCCGCCGCCGATCACCAGCACCCGGTGCCCCTTGAAGAAGGCGCCGTCGCAGACGCCGCAGGTGGAGACGCCGCGGCCGCCGAGCTCCATCTCGCCCGGGATGCCGAGCCGTTTCGGCTCCGCCCCCATCGCCAGGATCACGGTCTTGGCGCGGTGCTCGGTGTCGCCGAGGAAAACCTTCTGGACGCCGCCGTCGGAGAGCTCGACCCGGTCCACGTCATCGGTGACGAAGCGGGTCCCGAAGCGCTCCGCCTGGGTGCGGAACTGGCTCATCATCTCCGGCCCCATGATCCCCTCCGGGAAGCCGGGGTAGTTCTCGACGTCGGTCGTGTTCTGCAGCTGGCCGCCCCACTGGAAGCCCTCGAAGACGAGCGGCTCGAGGTTGGCGCGGGCGGTGTAGAGCGCCGCGGTGTAGCCGGCGGGGCCGCCGCCGACGATGATCACGTTCTCGACCTGCTTCCTGCTCCCGTCGCTGTCGCTCATCTCACGCACCCGTCCTAAGTCACGAAGTTCGATCCGCCATCCAATACTTTACTTTTTATAGTACCACCGTCGCGATCGACGGGAAGCCCCTCGGCTTCCCACCGATGGACAGTGTTGCGCAGCTGGAAGAAGGCGACGGCGCCGGGCGGGATCGGCATCCAGAAGGAGACGAGGCGGAAGATCAGGATCGCCGGGAAGACCGTCTCCTCGGGCAGGCCGAAGAGGACGAAGGCGCCGATCATCCCGGCATCGACCGCGCCCACCCCGGCAGGCGCCAGCGGGAAGAGGTTGGCGACCATGCCGAGGAAGAACCCCTGGACGACGACGGCGAGCGGCACGTGGATGCCGAGCGAGTGGAAGGAGGCCCAGAGCACGCCGATGCTGGCCGCCCAGAAGCCGCCGGCGCCGATCACCGCGAGCCCCCCTTGGCGCGGGTGGGCGAACAGCGAGAGGGCGAAGCGGAAGCCCTCCCCGGCGGTCTCCGGCACCCGCGACGCCCATTCGACGAAGCTGCGCATGTGGTCGCCGCGGACGTGCGGCATCAGCCGCGATTCGACATCGGCCGGAATCAGGGTGACGAGGACGCCGACCCCGATCATCAGGCCCGCGATCGCGGCCGGGATGATCGTCAGCTCGACCGAGTTCACCCCGTTCACCACCCCGGTCCGCAGCAGCAGCCCGAAGACGATCAGCGCCAGCGGGTAGAACGCGTAGTGCAGGGTGATGAAGGCGACCATGCGGCGGGCCACGTCGCGGCGCCGCATCCCGGCTTTGCGGAGCGCCCAGTAGGTGAGCGCGATACCGCCCGCGCCGCCCGCCGAGAAGAGGAGCGTCGCCGCCACCCCGGCCATGTTGATCTGGTAGGTCTCTCTCCAGGTCAGCCGCAGGTCCTCGCCGCCGACCACCGCCTTGAAGAGGGCGATATAGGTGGCGTAGGAGGCGATGCTGAAGACGATCGCGACGCCGATCCAGATCGGATCGGCTTCGTCGAGCCGGCCGACCGCGTCCCCCAGCCCGACCAGCTTCGGGAAGAGGAAGTAGATCCCGACCAGGAGGACGATCACGATGACCCCGGTCTGCAGCATCCGCCTGACGCTGAAGATCGGCAGTTCGATCAGCCCGCCGCCTTCCTGGCGATCCTCGTCCTCCTCTGACCTGGCGTCGTCCGGCACTGCACCCGGAGACGCTACCGGCGCCGCCCCCCGCCGGACTACGCGGTGGCGATCCGCTCCAGTCGCTGCAGGACCGCGTTGACCCGACCGACGGCCGGGGCGAAGAGCGGGTCGGCGCCGCGCACCGCGGCGACCAACCCGCCGCCGGCGAGCAGATCGGTGACGTAGTGCTCGCCGAGGTAGACGAGGCCGAAGCCGAGGGTGAGCGCGTAGGCCCAGGCGACCGCGCCCTCCTCGCGGCTCGCTTCCGACAGCGAGACGGCCCCCTGCAGCGAGGTGGCGAAGTGCAGCGAGGGCATCGCCGCCCAGGGGTTGCCGCCGAGCGCCGCGTACAGCGGCCCCCAGAGGCGCCCCCAGAGCGGTTCGCCGACCTCGACCATGATCCGCCGCACCGGCTCCCGGGTCAGCCCCTGCTCCGCGGACCACCAGGGCGGCGCGGTCGGCAGCGCCCAGTAGCCGAGGGCGCCGGCGTCGAAGACGGCCGCCATCTGACGGGCGGCGCGCGGGAAGTGCTCTGGGTGGCGGACGAGGATCCAGGCGAGGACGGTGTAGGGCTCGAAGAACCAGAGCCAGTGGACGGCGGTGAGGAAGCGGTCGAGCCCGGCGACCCCGCAGCGGCCGGCGAGCAGCGTCTGCAGGCGCGCGCCGGGCAGCCGGCCGGCTCCGATCCGCCGGTCGAGCGCGATCGGGTAGCGGGTGTACAGCCGGCGGCGGAGGCGCTCCGGGTCGTCGTAGGGCATCTCGTGGACGACCGTGAACGCCCACATCTGCATCGCGAAGAGGGCCACGTCGCGCTTGCGCGTGCGGGGGGCCAGGACGGCGACGGCGAGCGGCCCGCCGGCGCTCACCGCGAGGGTCACCGGACCGGGGACACGGAGGCGCCGGCGCACCAGCGGAAGCGCGATCGCGGCGCCCACGCCGGCCGCCGCGGCGGCCCTGACGGCCAGCCGCGACGCTGTGGGTGGCCGTGAGCGCCTCCTCATAGGGTGGGCGAGTATAGGTCGGCGGCGGCCGGCCGGACTGCATCGGCGCCGCTTCCCGTGATTAGAATGGCCGCGCCTTGACGCCGCACTCGCCTGGCACCGGCCAGATAAACACTCTGATTTGGATCGGCTTCTTCGCCGCCCTGGTCATCTTCGTGGTGATCAACCTCGGCCTGTTCGGCGCGATCCGCCGCAATCTCGGCGGGCGCGGCCGCACCGCGCGGCAGGAGCGCGGCCGCCGCGGTCTCCAGTTCCGCGTCGCCGGCGCCCTCTCGGGCTTCGCGATCGTCCTCTTCGTCCTCGGGATCATCTTCACCAGCGGCGCGACCAGCACGCCGCAGACGACCTCCGCCGGCCTCACCTCCTTCAAAGGCGAACCGATGGAAGGGCCGCTGACCATCAAGGCGACCGGCCAGCAGTGGATCTGGCGCTACAACTACCCGAACGGCGCCTTCTCCTACTACAAGCTGGTGATCCCGGCTCACACCGCGATCGACCTGCGGCTCGAATCGACCGACGTCGTCCACACCTGGAGCGTCCCCGACCTGGCGCCGAAGACCGACGCCGTCCCGGGCAAAGTCACCAATCTCTACTTCCGGCCCGACGCCGAAGGCGAATTCTGGGGCCAGTCCTCCACCTTCTCCGGCCAGGCCTACGCGCCGATGCGGACCGCGGTGGAAGTCGTCTCGCCCGAACGCTTCGAAGAATTCATCGTCGAACAGCAGAAGGGCATCAAAGCGGGGCAGGAAGCGGCGGGGGCAATCGAGGCCGAAAAGGTCAAGGAACTTGAAGAAGTTGAAGCCGAAGAATCCGGCGAAGCGCAGGAAGAAGGCGCCGAACCGGCCGGCGAAGGAGAAGAAGGAGAATGAGCGACGCGCCCCGTCCCGAGATCGCCGTCGACGGCTTCCCGCGCCGTAATCGCCCCGGCTGGATCGAGCTCGCCACCAGCGCCGACCACAAGGACGTCGCGAAGATCCTCATGGTCGGGGCGGGCGGCTTCCTCTTCATCGCCGCCCTCGAGCTGCTGCTCATGCGGCTGCAGCTGGCGATCCCCGAGAACACCTTCATGCCGCCGGTCACCTTCGATCGGGTGCTCTCGCTCTATGGCGGCACCTCGATCTTCTTCTTCGCCCTGCCGCTGATCATGGGGATCTTCCTCTACGTCGCCCCGCTGCAGGTGGGGGCGCGCGGCACGGCGCTGCCGCGCCTCAGCCAGATCGGAGCGGCCCTCTGGGTAGCCGGCGCGGTCGTCCTCTACTCGGGCTTCCTCTGGACCCCGTCGGAGGCCGGCGTCAACCCGCTGCCGCCGCTGTCGGAGCTCGCCTTCCTCAGCAACAACGGGGTGGACGCGTGGCTCACGGCCTGCGGCTTCGCGACGGTCGGCTTCGTGCTCGTCTCGATCGACCTCTCCACCACCCTGCGCGTCGACCGCGCGCCCGGGATGGCCTGGCGCCGCGCCCCGATCTTCGCCTGGACCGCCGCCGTCGGCTCCTGGCTGATGCTCTTCATCGGGCCCGTCCTGCTCGCCGCCTTCACGATGCTGATGGTCGACCGCAACTACGGCGGCACCTTCTTCGCCGACGGCGGCGGCGGCGCGCCGATCCTCTGGCAGCACCTCACCTGGATCTTCTATTCGGGCGCCTACATGCTGGTCCTGATCTTCGCCTTCGCCGCGGTGGCCGAAATCCTTGCGACCTTCTCGCGCAACGCGATCTTCGACCGCGGCGCGATGATGATCTCGATCGTCGCGGTGGCGGTGATCGGCACGCTGGCCTACATGCAGAACATGTACACGGCCCCGATCGGGATCGGCTGGAAGTACTTCGGCATGCTGATGTCGCTGGCGCTGATCGTGCCGATCGGCCTGATCTTCTTCAACCTGGTCGCGACGCTGATCGGCGGCGTGCTGCGGCTGCGGGCCGCCGTGCTGTTCGCGATCGGCGCGCTCGTCCTGATCTCGCTGGGGCTCGCCGCCGAGATGCAGCAGTCGCTGGTCGGTGCCGCCTTCTACCTCAAAAACACCACCGACTCGACCGCCGCGACCCACTTCGCGCTGATCGGCGGCGCCGTCTTCGGCGGCTTCGCGGCGCTCCACTACTGGTTCCCGAAGATGACCGGCCGCACGATGGGCGAGCAGCTCGGCTGGATCTCCTTCGTGACCCTCGCGCTCGGCACCCTCGTCGCCTTCGTGCCGATGGCGCTGGCGGGCTGGGAAGAGGACCAGGTGGTCGACGCCTACAAGTTCTTCAACCACACCGGCGTCAACTTCTACAACCTGCTCGCCTCGATCGGGGTGCTGATCCTCTTCATCGGCGTCGTCCTGGTCCTGGTCAACGCCGTGGCGAGCGTCAAGGGCGGCTCCCGCGCCGGGCACGATCCCTGGGGCGGCGACACGCTCGAGTGGTTCGCCCCCGCGCCGCCGCCGCCCCACAATTTCGACGTCCAGCCGGACGTCCGCAGCGACCGGCCGATGCGTGACATCCGCGCCGCGATCGCGCACCGCGCCGAGCAGACCGAGCAAGCGCCGGCTCGCGCGTCGCAGCCTGTAGCCTGAGCGTCATGCAATCCGGCGCCGGCGCGCAGACCGCGCCCTCCCAGGCGGCCGGTGCCGCCCCCCGTTCGGCGGCGCTGATGGTCGCCCGCGACTACCTGACGCTCACCAAGCCGACGGTCCAGTCGCTGCTGCTGCTGACCACGGTGACGACGATGTACGTGGCCGGCAACCCGTCCGTGCGCCTGATCCTGCTGACCTGCCTCGGCGGCGCCCTCTCGGCAGGCGGCGCGGGAGCGATCAACCACGCCGTCGACCGCGACATCGACCGCACGATGAAGCGGACCGCCGACCGCCCGGTCGCCTCCGGTCGGGTCTCCCCCGCCGCCGCGATCGCCTTCGGCTGCGGACTCGGGACCGCCTCCTTCCTGCTGCTGGCGACCCAGGTCAACCTCCTCGCCGCGGCGCTCTCGCTCTCGGGCCTGTTCGGCTACGTCTTCGTCTACACGCTGTGGCTGAAGCGCTCGACGCCGCAGAACATCGTGATCGGGGGCGCCGCGGGGGCGGTCCCGCCGCTGGTCGCCTGGGCGGCCACCACGGGCCATCTCAGCGGCATGGCCTTCTACCTCTTCGCGATCGTCTTCTTCTGGACTCCGCCCCATTTCTGGGCCCTCTCGCTGCTGATGAAGGACGACTACGCCGCCGCCCGGATCCCGATGCTGCCGGTGGTCGCCGGCGAGGACGAGACGCGGCGCCAGATCATGCTCTACACGGTGCTGCTCTACGCGGTCACCCAGCTGCCCTTCTGCGCGGGTGGCCTCGGCGTCGCCTACCTGGTCCCCTCGATGGCGCTCGGCGCCGCCTTCATCGGCTTCTCCTACATGCTGCTGCGGACCAAGGACCGGCGCTGGGCGCTGCGCACCTACCTCTTCTCGCTGCTCTACCTGGCGCTGCTGTTCGTCTCGGCGGCGATCGCCGCCCACGTCTGAGCGACCGGCCTGCCCGTCCCGCGACGCCGGCGGCGGCGTGCGGTCGCCGGGACCGCCCCGCCTGATAGAAATCCGGGCGTGGATCGTGAGACCGCCCGCAGGAACATGACCGCCGGCCTGGTAGCCGGGGGCTTCTCCGCGGTGGTCTTCGCCCTCTGCTTCGTCACCGCCCTCCTCTACATCGCCCACTGATGAGCGAGGGCAACCGCATCCCGGCCGCCGGCGAGACGATCCAGACGCCGCGCCCCTCCTGGGGCCCCGCCTTCTTCGCGCTCGGCGCGATGGGCGCGGTCGGCGGCATCTACGCCGGCTTCATCTTCTCCGGCTTCATCTGGTCCTACATCGGGATCGTCGTCCTGCTCTTCGCCTTCCGGGCGATCGTCAAGGGCGCGACCCGCAGCTACTTCAGCCTGCCGCGCCGCCAGCACGTTCCGCCGGCCACCCTGCCGGTCGAGCAGATCTACCTCGAGTCGCGCGCGCCCGGCACAGACCGCCCGCAAGGCTAAGAGCTTCGCTGGGCGCCCTGGCGCGCTGAAACCAAGCAGCTCCAGGACGCAGGGAGCGAGGCAAGGGGAGCGCACTTACAAGTGCGTGACCCGCAGCCGAGCGACCGAGGACACCGAGATGCGCCAGTCTCAGCGCGCCAGGGGCATTTCGCTGGTCGCGCCGGCGGAGGTCCAGCAGCGGACGATGTCGCGCATCGAGAGGATGCCGATCACCTCGCCCGCCTCGAAGACGACCAGGTGGCGGACGCTGCGGCGCGACATCTCGGCGGCGGCGTGCTCGAGGCTCCACTCGGGCGAGGCGGCGATCACCGACTCGGTCATGTGGCCGGCCACGGGCTCGACGTCGGGATCCTCCCCCGCGCCCACCGAGAGCAGCAGGTCGCGCTCGGTGACGATTCCCGGGCTCGGGGCCTCGTCGTCGAGGACCAGGGCCGCGCCGACGTTGCGCGCCGCCATCGCCGCCGCGGCCTGCCGCAGCGTGTGCGACGGACCGACGCTCACCGACACCTCAGACATGCCATCCCTCACCTGCATCGCTGCCTCCTTGCGGACGAGTTCCGGAGACGAGACTCCCAGATAGTGCGGATCGATGCAAATCTACCCGGTCGCCGGAGGCCGGCAAACGTCGTCCCGGGTGCCTCGACATATAGACTCCGCCGCGCCTCGGCAGTATGCAGAACCTTCCTAAGCCAATCCGCCTGCTCGCCCCGATCGCGGCTCTGGTCGCGACCGTCGTCGTGATCTCCGGCTGCGGCACGACGAGCCCGGACATCGCCCACGGCCGCGAGCTCTTCATCACCAAATGCGGCGCCTGCCACACGCTGGCCCAGGCTGCCACCAGCGGCGTCCAGGGCCCGAACCTCGATGCCGCCTTCGCCGCCTCCCGGGAAGCCGGCGGCTTCGACTCGGCGACGATCGAAGAAGTCGTCAAGGACCAGGTCGCGCACCCGCGGCCCAGCAACGGCAACCCGATGGCCTCGATGCCCGCCGACATCGTCGAAGGCTCCAACCTCGACGACGTCGCCGCCTACGTCGGCAAGTACGCGGGCGTCCCCGGCGCGGCGCCGCCGGAAGTCGAAGGCGGCCCCGGCGCCCAGGTCTTCGCCGCCAACGGCTGCGGTGGCTGCCATACCCTCGCCGCCGCCAACTCGGGCGGCACGACCGGCCCGGACCTCGACGAAGTGCTCCCCGGTCAGAGCGAAGCCGAAATCGAAGAATCGATCGTCAAACCGGAAGCGAAAATCGCCGAAGGCTATCCGCGCGGCGTCATGCCCCAGACCTTCGGCGAAAAGCTTTCGGAAGAAGAACTCAAACAGCTCGTCGAATTCCTCAGCGAAGACGCCGGTAAAGAATAGGCGGGCGGGGTGGGCCGACAGGTCGCCCCAGTCATCATCTGAATATGTTCGCGCGCCTCCGCAACCGTTATGAGATTTCTCCGCACCGCTACGCCCAGGTGACGACGGTCGCGCTGGTCGGGCTGGCGCTGATCGTGCTGACCGGCGCCGCCGTCCGTCTCACCGGCTCGGGCCTGGGCTGCCCCGACTGGCCCAAGTGCTACGGCGGGCCGGCGCCGCCGCTCGAAACGCACGCGGTGATCGAGATGACCAACCGGATCATCACCGGCTTCCTCGGCGTCGCGGTGATCGCGGCCTGCGTGCTCGCCTTCTTCCGCCGTCCCTACCGGCGCCACCTGGCCTGGATCGGGGCGCTGCTGCCGCTCGGCGTCATCGGCCAGGCCATCCTCGGCGGCCTGGTGGTCAAGTATCACCTGGCCCCCGGCCTGGTGATGAGCCACTTCATCCTCTCGATGATGCTGCTGGACGCCGGGTTCGCGCTGATGTGGTGCTCGCGCTTCGAGCCCTGGGACAGACGCCGCTCGACCGATCGCAAGGGCGTCTGGGCGGTGCGCGGACTGGTGCCGCTCGGCCAGTTCACGATCTTCGCGGGCACGGTCGCCACCGCCGCCGGGCCCCACGCCGGCGCCCACGCCGGCCAGCTGGTCCACCGATTCCACTTCGAGGGGGCCGGGACGCTCGAATGGGTCGTCCAGCGACACGCCGTGATCGCCGCCGTCTACGGCCTCGCGGCGATCGGCGTCTGGTTCTTCCTGCGGCGCCCGGGCGGCGACCGCCGGGCGCTGAAGCCGCTGACCGTGGTTCTCGGCCTGCTCGCCGTGCAGGGCGTCGTCGGCTACGTCCAGTGGGCACTCGAACTGCCGACCGAGATCGTCTGGGTCCACGTCGCGCTCGCCACCTCCAACTGGCTGGCGATGCTCTGGACGATCGGCGCGGCGGGCCGGCTCGAGCCGCGTTCCTCCGGCGCCGCGCCCCCCGCTCGCGCCGATGACGCCTCCCGGGCCGGCGCGCCCGCCGGCGCGGGCGCCGGCGCGACCTGAGACCGCCGGGGAGCCCCGTTGCTCCCCTTCTGGCTGTCGATCGGCGTCCTGAGCCTCGCTCAGGGGCTCCTGGTGGCCCTCCCGCGCCCTCCCGCGCCCGTTCCCCTTCTCGGGCGCCTGCGGGGCCGCTGGTGGGCTCTGGTGCTGCCGCTCTCGATCGTCGTCGTGATCGCGGCGATCGCGCTCGACTCGGCCTCGGCCCGCTTCCTCACCTGGCTGGCGCTGGTCGCGGTGCCCCCGTTGGCGGCGATCGCGCTGGGCGGGCTCGTCCGCGGGACCCGGCCCTGGATCGCCCTCGCCACGATCCCGCTCTTCGCGATCGCCTGGGCGGCGAAGGGCGAGCTCGGCGGGCAGACGTGCGGGCTGGCCCTCTCGGCGCTCGCCTGCGTCACGCTCGGGTGGCTGCTCGTCTCGATGGTGCCGGCGCGCTGGGTGAAGCTCGGCATCTACGCGATGGCCGCGGTCGACGCCTATCTCGTCTTCACCGAACTGCTGCAGGAACCGAACTCCGTCCTCAATGCCGCCGCCCCCGCCGGCGGGCTGCCGAAGCTGCAGCTGGTCGGCTGGGGCTCGGCGCTGATGGGCTTCGGCGACCTCTTCATCGCCGCCGTCCTCGGCACCCTGCTGGCCCGTGACCGGAGTCTGCAGGCCCGCGGCGCCGTCCTCGCGGCGACCCTCTGCTGCGCCTGGGACCTCCTCTTCCTCGCGATCAAGACGACGCCCGCGACCGTCCCCATCGCCCTCACGCTGCTGACGCTCGAGCTGTGGGGCCGGGCCGGGCGGCGGCGCCCGATGGCCGCGTAGCGATCCGGCCGTCCGGCGCCGCGAAGCCGGCGATCGCCGCCGCGGTCGGCGCGACCACCGCGTCAGGGTCGGTGGTCGGGGCCGCCCGGGCGGTCGCGCGAGGTCCGCCACCACTCCCGCATCCAGCGGTAGCCGTAGGCACAGGCGGCGATCACCAGCACGAGGCCCCAGAGGGCGCCTACCAAGGGCCGGGTGAGAAGGGTCACCGCGACCACCGTGGCACCGGCCGCGCCGACGATCAGCACCCATTTGAAGACCGCGCCCTCGTTGTAGTTCATCGCCCCGCTCCCTTCGGCGGCGCGCCCGGCCGGGACCTCGGGCCCGGGCCGGTGGCGACTAGAGGATGTAGACGGTGGCGAACACGATGATCCACATAATGTCGACGAAGTGCCAGTAGATCCCTGGCACCTCGACCCCGAGATGCTTCTCGGGGTCCTTGCCGAAGTGGCCGCGAAAGGCGCGGACCGTGGCGAACGTCAACAGCATGAGACCGGCGAAGACGTGAGCTCCGTGCAGTCCGGTCAGCGAGTAGAAGATCGAGCCGAACGCCTCGGTGCGGGCGCTGAAGCCGAGGTGCACGTACTCGTTGATCTGCACGAAGAGGAAGGTCAGCCCGAGCAGCCAGGTCAGCGCCAGGCCGAGTTTCAGGCCCTGCTTGTTGCCCTTGCGAATCGCCTCGAGGGCGTAGTGGATCGTGAAGCTCGAGGACACCAGGATCGCGGTGTTCATGCCCGCCACCCCGACCGGGAGTTCGAACGGCTTCGGCGGCCACGCCGTCGGGTTGACGACCACGCGCAGGAAGAAGTAGGACGCGAAGAAGGCGCCGAACAGCATCACCTCGGAGATGATGAAGAGCAGGATGCCGAGCGTCTGGCGGTCGATCCGCGAGCTCTGGTTGGCCTCCGGCGGCCCATGGTGGTGGGACTCCGCGGCGTGGCCTCCGCCATGCGGAAGCGGGACGGACGCGCTCTCCATCAGCTTTCTCCTCCTTCGGCCACCGCCGCGGCGACCGCCGCCGGAGCGCGGCCGACCTCGACGTGGCTCACGGGCTTGTCGGTGATCTCCCGCACCCGGCCGATCAGGTTGGCCTCGAGCCAGCGCGACTGCTCGCCGGCGAAGGTCGAGATCAGGATCTCGTCGATCTTGTAGTGCTCGATCGCGTTGCCGACCGCCTCGAACGGGTCGGAGCTGCTGATCGGCAGGCCGGTGGCGTCGACCTCGGCCCGGTAGAGGTCGGCGAGGGTCGAGGCGAGATCGCGCACGACCTGGTCCTCGGCCACCACCTCGCTGCGCGGGCAGATGATCGTGTAGCGATGCGGACGGGCGGCGGCGCGCTCCTTCAGCCGCGCGACGAGATCGGGCGCGGCGACGGTCTGGGTGGCGACCACGAGCACGTGGCTGAGGTCGAGGCGGACCGCGTCCTCTTCCACCCGCACCGGGATGTGGGTGAACTTCACCTCCGGCTCGGCCAGCTCGCGCGACCACTCGACCAGGTCTTTGCGCGCCAGCCCGAAGCGGGTGTCGTAGAGCGCCGAGTAGAGGACCTCGGCGGGCCGGTGGGCGCGCAGCGCGTCGCCGAGCGCCAACTGCGGCGCCGGGTCGAGCACCTCGCCGACCGACTCGATGCCGAACTCGGCGAAGATCGACATCGTCACCTCGACCCGGGCGCGCGCCGAGGCGTAGAGCTCATCGCGATCGATCAGGTGGCCGATCGTCGGCTGATTCTGGGGCGCGGCGACGATGACCCGGGACACCTGGTCTGTGCGTTCGCGGACGGCCTGCAGCAGCCTGCGGCCGCCGCCGACCTCGTTCAGGAAGACGAGCAGCGGGCGCTTCTCGCCGTCGCCGGGGGCGTCCGTCACGAGCCCACCACGCTGGGCTGGCCCGCCGGGACCTCGGCGCCTTCACCGGCCATGATCGCGTGCCGGGCGCCGGGGACGCCGTACTCGTACGGACCGCCGACGACGCGCGGGATCTCGTCGAAGTTGAAGATCGGAGGCGGCGAGGACACCAGCCACTCGATCGACTTGCCCTGCCACGGGTTCGCCTCGGCCTTCGGTCCGAAGCGCCAGGAGACGATCATGTTGTAGAGGAAGACCACCTGGACGGCGCCGAGCATGAAGGCGAAGCAGCTGATCAGCAGGTTCCAGTTGCCGAACTGCGACGCGTAGTCGGCGACGCGGCGCGGCATGCCGTCCATCCCCACCCAGTGCATCGGCAGGAAGGTGCCCCAGGTGCCGATCAGCGTGCCCCAGAAGTGGACGCGGCCGAGTTTCTCGTCGTACATCCGCCCGGTCATCTTCGGGAACCAGTGGTAGATCCCGGCGAAGATCGTGAAGACCGAGCCGCCGAAGAGCACGAAGTGGAAGTGGGCGACGATGAAGTAAGTATCGGAGACGTGGATGTCGATCGGCACCATGCCGAGCATGACGCCGGATATGCCGCCGATCGTGAAGGTGACGATGAAGGCGAGCGCGAAGAGCATCGCCGTCGATTTCGTGTGGATCTTGGAGAAGTAGAGCGTGCCCAGCCAGGAGAAGATCTTGATCCCGGTCGGCACCGCGATCAGCAGCGTGGTGATCATCATCGGCACGCGCAGCCAGCTGAACATCCCGGCGACGAACATATGGTGCGCCCAGACCGAGTAGCTGAGGACGACGATTCCGATCAGGGCCAGTGCCATCAGCCGGTAGCCGAAGATCGGTTTGCGGGCGTGGATCGAGATGACCTCGGAGATGATCCCGAACCCGGGCAGGACCATGATGTAGACCGCCGGGTGGGAGTAGAACCAGAAGATGTGCTGGTAGCTGATCACGTCGCCGCCCGAGCCGAACTGGAAGAAGTTCGTGTGCAGGACGCGGTCGAAGAGGACCATGAACTGGGCGCCGGCGATGAACGGCGTCGCGGCGACCACGAGCAGCGAGGTCGAGAGGTTCGCCCAGACCAGCAGCGGCATCCGCCAGAAGGTCATCCCGGGCGCGCGCATGGTGATGATCGTCACCAAGAAGTTGAGCGCGGTCGCGATCGAGGAGGCGCCCGCGAACTGGACGCCGAGGTTGAAGAACGACTGCCCGAGCGGGGCGCCGGTCGAGAGCGGCGCGTAACCGGTCCAGCCCGCGTCGAAGGCGCCGCCGGGCGCGAAGAAGCTGGCCAGGAAGAGCGCGCCCGCCATCGGCAGCATCCAGAAGCTGAGCGCGTTGAGGCGCGGGAAGGCCATGTCCGGCGCGCCGATCATCAGCGGCAGGATGTAATTCGCGATGCCCGCGAAGACGGGGATGATGAAGACGAAGATCATCAGCGCCGCGTGGACCGAGAAGAGGCTGTTGAAGGCGCCGGCGCCGACGATCTGGGTGCCGGGCTGGGCGAGCTCGGCGCGGATCACCATCGCCGCGATGCCGCCCAGGAAGAAGAAGAAGAAGGTCGTGCAGATGTACTGGATGCCGATGACCTTGTGGTCGGTGTTGACCTTGAAGTAGTCCTTCCAGCTCTTGGCCCCGTGCGAGGAGTGGTCCTCGGGGATGGTCGGCAGGCCGAAGGCCCAGCGCAGCCAGTAGTCGAAGCAGCCGATCCCGAGCAGGAAGCCGAGCGGGGCCATGACCAAGGGCACGACCACCTGCGGGTAGCCGGTCTGTTCGCTCTGGAAGGCCGAGAGGCCCGAGATGGAGCGCAGGACGACCACGAGACCGACGCCGAGCGCGGCGCCGACAACCGCGCCGAGCAGGGCGCGATACCAACCGGGTCGTTTGAGCGCTGCAGCCATCTACTTCGCCTCCATTATTCCGCGTTCAGCCGTTCGAGTGGTTCCGGATTCGTTTCCGTGTCCTGTTTGATCGACACCAGCAGGGGCGTCGGGACTTTTTCTTCAAGGCCTTCGACCCATTTGTCGAACGCCGATTGCGACTGGACGATCACCTTGGCCCGCATCGAGGCGTGGCCGAAGCCACAAAGCTCGGCACAGACCACTTCGTAATGGCCGACCTTGTCCGGCGTGACGATCGCGGTGGTCGTGATGCCCGGGACGTTGTCTTTCTTGATCCGCCACTGCGGGACCCAGAAGGAGTGGATCACGTCCTGGGAATGCATTTTGAAGACGATCTGCCGGTTGACCGGGACGTGCAGGACGCCCTGCGAGTAGGCAAAGTCTTTGCCAGGGTAGCCGAAGGACCACGCGTACTGCTGGGAGAAGACGTCCACCGTCATCGAGCCGGGCACCGGTTCTTCGATTTCGTTGAGGACTTTCCAGCTCCAGCCGGCGCCGAACAGCACGATGATCGTCGGCACGATCGTCCAGGCGATCTCCAGGCGGGTGTTGCCGTGGATCGGCTCGCCGTCCGATTCGTCGCCCGGTTTCGCGCGGAATTTGTAGAGCGCGTACGCCAGGCCGACGATGACGATCGCGAAGACGATCGACGACAGGACGATCATGATGTTCAGCAGATCGTCGATCTTCGGTGCGGCCGTCGAGGCCTCCTGGCCATCCCAGTTGATGGACAGCATCACCGCCGAGATCGCCGCGGCCAGGGCGACGGTGGCGGCGGCCATTTTCGCTATCGGGAGACGGTCGGAGAACAAGCCGGGCGGCATTCTATTGAAGCTGCGGCGGGACGTCTCGCGGGTCAAATGACGCGGGCAACTAAGGGCTTGGGAGCGGCAGCCCGCGTAGGTTTCCGGCGGCCGCGTCGAGGACGCCGCGAGCCACCCCCTCCCAGCTCCAGAGTCGCGCGACCGTCTCGACGAGGGTCGCCCGGGACTCGGCACGGGTCAGCTCCGGAAGGGCCAGCCAGCGGTCGAGGCGGTCGGCGATCGCCTCCACGGCACCCGGCTCGACCGGGAACGAGGTGAGCGGCGCGACCTCCTCCGGCAGGGCCGCCGACAGCCGGCGCGAGACCTCCCGCATCCCCGAGTGCCCCGCCGAGATCGGCAGCGCCCCGCAGGCGGCCGCCTCGGCCGCGACCATCCCGAACGCCTCCGGGAAGGTGCTCGGCATCACCAGGGCCTCCGCCCGGGGCAGCAGGGCGGCGACCTGGTCGTGCTCGAGCCGGCCGATCCACTCCACCGAGCCCGCCGCGCCGCGGGCGGCCTCCGCGTAGCCGGCCGGCGGGGCGGCGAGGAAGGCGGAGAGGATCGGCAGCGGGCCCTCCGCGCCGCCCTCCAGGCCGCGCCCGGCGGCGGCGACGGCGCGGGCGGCATCGAGGTCGCCGCGCTCGAGCGCCGTCTGGAGACGGCGCAGGCCGTCCTCGTAGGCGCCGAAGCCGCAGACCTCGAGGCGGGCCTCGGGGTGTCTGGCGTGAACCAGCGGCCAGGCGGCGAGCAGGAGGTCGACGCCCTTGGAGACGATCAGCTTGCCGACGAAGACCACCAGCGGGGCGCGGGACGGGGCCTGGCATACGCCCGATTCGGACAATCCTGCGCGCGAGGTATACGTGCTCGGACTGTCCGAATCGGGCGCCCACGAAGCCTCGGCCAGGGGTCGCTGGTCGTCTTCGCGAATCTGGGCTGCCGGGGGCTCTGCGGGGGTGAGGGGGCGGAACTCGTCGACGTCGACGCCCGGCGGTCCGAGGCGGGTCTTGTCCGGCAGGCCGGGGACGTCGGGCAGGGCCGCCCAGAGGGATTCGGCGGTGTGGGCGGAGCCGACCAGGACGCCGCGGGCGGCCGTCAGTCCCTCGACGGCATAGGGCAGGAAGCGCGGGTGCGGCTTGACGGTGTACTCGAGCGCCGAGCCGTGGACCTTGACCGCGAACGGCGCGACATCGGCGCGGGCGAGGATCGCCGGGCCCATCACCAGGTGGTTGGCGAGCGCCGCGTCGATCCCCCCCGTCCGGGTGGCGACTTCGCGCACGGCGGCGACGTTGGCGTCGAGATAGCGGTGCAGCTCGGCATCGGTCAGCTCCTCGAAGGCCTTCGCCTCGAACCCGGGATATGGGTCTTTGACGTAAACCGGCAGCAGGCCGCCGATGTCGGGGTTGTGGATCCGCACGCCGCGGATCTCGACCTCGCGGTCCTGGCACAGGAGGTGGACCTCGTGGCCGAGCCGCGCCAGCGCCGGCGCCAGGTTGACGTTGTAGATGTTGCTGCCGGTGCCGCGCAGCATGTAGCCGTGGAAGATGAGGACGCGCATGTCTTCCGCGCAAGCTAATAGTCTGTGCGGCGATGAATCTGAAGCAGCTCTACCGCATGCGCGCCCCGGCCTCCGGCCGCGAGGCGGTCGCCCCGGCCGAGCCGGGCCAGATCTACCGCGACCGTGAGACCGGCGAGGAGATGTTCCCCGTCGCGATGGTGCTCCCGCTCGCCCCATCCGCCTCGTCGCTGCCCCGCAGCCCCGAGAACCTGCGGGCCTGCCGTCGCTGCGATCAGCTGATCGGCATCGACGTCTCCGATTGCCCGCACTGCGGGTTGCGCCAGGGCGCGGTCTAAGAAGCACGTCCGGGTGGCCGCTGAGGCGCCCTGACCAAGCAGTTCAAGGACGCAGGGAGCGCGCCGAGGGGCGCACTCCGGTGCGTGACCCGAAGGCGAGCGACCGAGGACGCCGAAATGCGCCGGTCAGGGCGCCTCAGGGCTTTTTGACGAGCGTCGCGGTGTAGAGCAGGCGGGCGTTGGAGTAGTAGCAGCCGTAGACCTTGGTTTTGTCGACGCCCTGCTGGGGGTGCCCGTCCTGGATGTCTTCCTTGGATGAGCAGTGTTCGGCCTGGCGACTGCCGCGCCAGGTGTTTTCGCTGGAGACGTTGAAGGCGAACATCGGCGCCCAGGTCGGCACCGTGAGGGCGACGATCTGGCCTTCGAGCACGTTCAGCGGCCGTTTGAGGGCGAAGACCGGGGTGCTGCCGAAATAGGGATTGAGCACCTCGAGCGGGCTCTGCCGGACGAGCGTGTACCGCGGCGGTTCCGTGCCTTCCACCGGCCGCAGGATGCCGATCCGCGCCTCCGCCGGTTCACCGAGGAATTCGTTGAAGAAGCCGACCTCGTTGGTCGTCGTTTCGGTTTCCCTGGTCGAGGGTTTGGCGAGCGTTATCGACCAGGCGACGATCTTGCCGTCGTAGGGCACCTCGTAGGGGCGGGCGATCCCGTCGGCGATCGACTGGAAGCCGGTCACGTGGCCCTCGACCCGGCAGGGCTTGACCTCGACGTTGTTGACGATTTTCCCCGGGCAGGAGGCGGGCGGGGTTTCCGCGGTCTGGCCGAGCACGGTGACGGTGAGCGGCGCCGAGCTGGCCGACCCCGGATGGACCACGGCGACGAGGCCCGCGCAGAGGCAGGCGACGGCGGCGGCGACCAGGGCGACGCGGCGGCGGCTGTGGGGGGACGAATTAAGCATGGGTTCCTGGCAACACCGGGTCGGCGGGCCAAGTTGCGGCGCCAATCTTGTCGCGCCGGCGGCTCCGATGCCCGCCGGGGTCGTCCGTTGCACGATCTGGCCCCGTCCCGACAGCGTCTGCGGCAACTCGTCCCAGCGACGAGTTCGTGCGGACGCCAGGCGGCCTTCGCCTCGTCGCGGCGCGCCGGAACGAGGTGCCGGCGCCGGCGCCGGGACGCCGGCTCGGTAGCCTGAGCTCGACATGGACGATGCGGCGCGGGCCCTGGCGGAGGCCGAGCGAATCCTCCGCCGGAACTGGCGCGAAGGCGATGCCGACGGCGTCGCCTACGCCTACACCGAACCGAGCCCGGGCCGCTATCCGTGGCAGTGGTACTGGGACTCCTGCTTCGTGGCGATCGCCAATCGGCGCTTCGAGCCGCGCCGCGCCCGCGCCGAGCTGGAGAGCCTGCTCGCCGCCCAGCGCCCCGATGGTTTCATCGGCCACACGATCTTCTGGCGCCGGCCGGTCTCCGGTGTGCGGCGCCTCTTCTACAACGTCGCCGACCGCAAGGCGCGGCAGACCGAGTCGATCCAGCCACCGCTCCTCGCCTGGGCCTGGCGACTCGGGGTCGGCGACCCGGCCGCCGAGCCGCGGATCGGCGCCCAGGCCGACTGGCTGACGGCCCACCGCGACCTCGAGGGCGACGGCCTCCTCTGGATCGTGCAGCCCGACGAGTCGGGGCTGGACGCCTCGCCCAAGTTCGACCCGGTCTGGGGATGGCGCGCCGACGGGCGCCTCGGCTTCCCGCTGCTGGTGGCGCGCAACCGTCGGCTCGGCTGGGACGCGCGGCGGATCCGCGACCACGGCGGCCCGGTCCTCTGCGAGACGCTCCTCAACACGCTCTGGTCGCTTGCCCTGCGGAGCCTCGGCCGCCCCTCGGCGACGTCGGCCCTGGTCGAGCGCCTCTGGGACGAGCGGCGCGGCCTGTTCGTCGACGAGGCGCAGCCCGGCGGCCTCCGCCCCGCCCCGGTGACCTGGGCCGCCCTGGCGCCGCTGGCGCTGCCCGACCTGCCGGAGGCGATCGGCCGGCGGCTGGTCGAGGAGCACCTGCTGTCGGGGCGCGAGTTCCGCACCCCGGTGGGACCGCCCTCGGTCTCCGTGTCGGAGCCGAGCTACGCGCCGGGCGGCGGCCGCGGGCCGATCCGCCGCTATTGGCGTGGACCCGCCTGGGTCAACGCGAGCTGGCTCGTCTGGCTTGGGATGCGGCGGCTCGGCTACCGCGAGGAGGCCGACCGGCTGGCCGCCGGCGCGGTCGGCGCCGTCGCCCGTTCCGGCCTGCGCGAGTACTACGACCCACGCGACGGCACCGGCCTCGGGGCCCACGACTTCGCCTGGTCGGCCCTGATCGCCGAGCTTGCGGACCCGCGCGACAGCGGCTATTTGTAGCGGTACGTAATCCTTCCGCGGTCGAGGTCGTAGGGACTCAACTCGATCTTCACCCGGTCGCCGGGCAGGATGCGGATGTAGTGGCGGCGCATCTTGCCGGAGATGTGGCCCAGCACGTCGTGCCCGTTGTCGAGTTTGACCCGAAACATCGTATTCGGGAGGGCCTCGGTGATCTCGCCCTCCATTTCGATCTTTTCCTCTTTTGCCATGCGCGGTCCGGGACAGTATCTCAAGCGCGCAGCAAGCTGATCGCCTGGGCGCGATCGGTCACCTCGCCGGCGTACTGCGCGGCCTCCAGCTCGGCCAGCTTCTCGCCGATCTCGGGACCCTCGACGCCGAGCTCGGCGGCGATCTCGTCACCCCGCAGAAGCGGCTCGGGAGGCCCTTCGCGGCGCCAATCGAGCGCCGCGGCGACCATCTCGCGGGCCAGGTCGAGGTGGGCGCGAACCATCTCCGGCCGGGCGATCGGCCCGGCCCCGCGGGCCGAGAGGCGGTCGGCGACGGTGAGCAGGGTGACGTCGACGGTGACCGGTTCGGTGGCGCGCAGGTAGTCGTGGACGCGGCGCGGCGGCAGCGGCGCGTCGCGGATCATGAAGCCGAGCCGCAGGTGGTGCAGGGCGAGCGCCTGCAGGTGGCGGGTCAGCTTGCGGGAGGCGCGCAGCCGTCCCATGATCGCGCCGATCGTCGCCGCCCCCTCGACGTCGTGACCTTTGAAGCCGACGAAGCCGTCGCGCTCCTGGCGGGTCGCGGGCTTGGCGATGTCGTGGAAGAGGGCGCCGAAGCGCAGCGCGACGCGGCGGTCCATCTCGTCGGCGAGCGGCTCGGCAAGCAGAGCGGCGGTCTCCGCGACCCGCTCGGACCCGACGACCTGCGCCAGTTCGGCCTCGATCTCCAGCATGTGCTCGAGCACGGCCAGCGTGTGGCCGTGAACGTCCAGGTGGTGGTTGGGGCCCTGCTCGACCCCCTTCGTCCCCTCCAGCTCGGGCAGGACGACGGTGGTGAGCCGCAGCTCGTCGAGCAGCTCGAGGCCGCGCAGGGGGTCCGGGCCGGCGAGCAGCAGGCGCAGCTCGGCAAGCTGCCGCTCGCCCGCGGGCTCGGCAGCGCGCGCCGCGCTGTCGTGGGCGAGGGCGACGGTCTCGGCGTCGATCCGCAGGCTGAGGTCGGTGGCCAGACGGGCGGCGCGCAGCAGCCGCAGCGGGTCCGCGGCGAAGGTCCGCGGGCCGACCGCGCGCAGCAGGCCGCGATCGAGGTCGGCGAGGCCGCCGGTCGGGTCGATCGCCTCGCCCCCCGCCAGCGCCACCGCGACCGCGCCGATCGTGAAGTCCCGTGCGGTGAGATCGGCCTCGACCGTCTCGCCGCGCAGCGCGGTGACGTCGACCTGCCAGCCGCGCGACGGGGCGACGACGCGCCAGGTGCCGAACTCGGCCGAGAGCTCGAAGGCGTGCTCGCCGAGCTCCCGCGCGAGGGCCTTGGCGACCGGCCCGGGGTCGCCTGCCACCGCCAGGTCGAGGTCGGTGACCTCGCGGCCCAGGGCCGCGTCGCGCACCGCCCCACCCGCGATCCAGACGCCCTCCGCGCCGCCCAGGGCGCGGCTCGCGGCGCTCGGCAGCGGCGCGGCGCGGAGGTCGTCGGCAAGGCTCACGGGCGCCCCGCCGCGGTCCGCGGCACCCGCGGGGAGATCGCGCAGGTCACCTCGTAGTTGATCGTCCCGAGCCGGGCGGCGATCTCCTCGACGCGGATCTCCTCCTCGCCCTGGCGGCCGATCAGCACCGCCTCCGCCCCGGGCTCGACGGACGTCTCGGGGCCGAGGTCGACCGTCAGGTTGTCCATCGAGATCGTCCCGACCAGCGGGTGCCGGCGGCCGCCGACCAGCACGTCGCAGCCATCGGAGAGCGCCCGCCGCACCCCGTCGCCGTAGCCGAGCGGCACGACCCCGACCCAGGTGTCGCGCGGCGCCCGCCAGCGGCGCCCGTAGCCGGCGCTCTGCCCGGCCGGGAAGCGCTTCACCGCGGCGACGTGGGAGCGCAGCGACATGACCGGCGCCAGGCCGCGCGCCGCGGGATCGTCCTGGAACGGGTCGAGCCCGTAGATCGCCACCCCGCAGCGGGCCATGTCGAGGTGGGAGCGGGCGGAGCGGTAGACGGCGGCGCTGTTGGCGGCGTGGACGGTCACCCCCGGGAACTCGGCGCGCACCGCGGCGGCGACCGGCTCGAAGCGGTCCAGCTGCTCGCCGAAGTACCCCTCGTCGGCGTCCGGTTCGTCGGCGGTCGCGAAGTGCGTCCAGACGCCCGCCAGCTCGAGGTCGGGGTCGGCGGCGACGGCACGGGCCAGCGCCACCACCTCGGCGCCGTCGAAGGTGCCGAGCCGGCCCATGCCGCTGTCGTGCTTGACGTGGACGCGGGCCGGGCGGCCGGCGGCGCGGGCCCGGGCGGCGAGCAGCGCGCGGAAGCCCTCGGTCCAGAGGGCCGGCTCCGAGCCGGCGGCGAGCGCCACGTCGACCTCCGCGGCGGTCAGCGCGCCCAGCGTCAGCAGCTCCACCCCGCCTCCGCGCCCGCCGACCTCCGCCGCCTCGGCGGCCGTCGCCACGGCCAGGGCGCTCGCGCCGCCCGCCAGTGCGGCGTCGGCACAGGCCGCCGCCCCGTGCCCGTAGCCATCGGCCTTCACCACCGCGCAGAGCCGCGCCCCGCCCAGCTCCACCCGCAGCCGTTCGCAGTTGGCGCGCAGTGCGCCGAGGTCGATCCGGGCGACCGCCCGCTCCATCAGGTGCCCGATTCGGTGGCGCGACCCGGCATCGCTAGGAGTCGACGATGGCGGCGAGCGCGTCGGCCCGCGTGACCATCCCCGCCAACCGCCCGTCCTCGTCGACCACCGGCAGATGGTTGTGGTGATGGTCGGCGATCTTCTTCGCCACCCGGTCGGCCGCTTCGTAGGTGTGGGCGACGATCGGGTCGGCGCTCATCAGCTCCGACACCTTGGTCGCGAAGGCCTTTTCGAGCCGCTTCTCGAAGCCCCTCATCGAGCCGACGAAGACGACGCCGCCCATGATTTCGAAGTAATGCGGCAGGTGCAGATCGGACTGCTCGTCGGCGAGGATCAGGTCGGACTCGCTGACGATCCCGACCACCTTGCGGGCGTCGTCGACCACCGGCACGGCGCCCAGGTCGGTCTTCGAGAGGAGGTCGATCGCGGTGCGGGCGTCGTCGTCGGGAGTGACGCTGGGGACGGCGCGGTCCATGATCTCGGCGGCGGTCTTCATGCGCGGTCGGGCGAGATTATTCGACCGGCACGGCGGAGCGCAGGCCCGCCGGGACCGCGGCGATCACGTCGGTGGCGATCACCGACTCGGCGGCGCCGACGCGGCGCGCCGCCTCCTGGCCCGCGCGGGCGTGGGCGAAGACCGCGGCGCAGGCGGCGGCGAACGGCTCGAGCCCGCGGGCCAGCAGCGCCGCGGTGACCCCGGAGAGGACGTCGCCGCTGCCCGCGGTCGCCAGGGCGGGCGCGGAGAGCGCGTTGACGGCGACCCGCTCGCCATCGGTGACGATCGTGTCGTCGCCCTTGAGGACGACGATCGCGCCGCTCCAGGCGGCCGCCTCCTTGGCGGCGGCGAGCCGTCGTTCGCCGATCTCGGCCGAGTCGCGCTCCAGCAGCCTGCCGAGCTCCCCGGCGTGCGGGGTGAGGACGGTCGCCGCCGGCCGGGCGGCGAGACGGTCGAGCCGGCCGGCGAAGGCGTTCAGGCCGTCGGCGTCGATCACCAGCGGCGCCTCGATCCGCGGCGCCACCTCGCGGGCGAGCGCCAGCGAGTCCTCGTCGCGACCGAGCCCCGGGCCGAGCACCCCGGCGGCGGCGCCTCCGAAGGCGGCCAGCAGGTCCCCGGCCGCCTCGCTGCCGAGCCGCCCGGCGGGGCCGGCGATCCCTCTCGACATCACCTCGACCTCGGCCGCTTCGAAGGTCGGCTCGAGGTCGGCGGGGACGGCGACGGTCGCGTACCCGGCGCCCGCCCGGATCGCCGCGGTGGAGGACATCCGCACCGCGCCGGTGAGCCCGCGCGAGCCGCCCGCGATCGTCACCTGACCGGAGCTGAACTTGGTCGACCGCGGACCGCGGCGCGGAGCCAGGTCGAGCACCGCCGGTCCGATCACCCCGGCGGCGGCAGGCGCCGGGGCGCCCGCCGGGATGCCGATCGGCGCGACGACCAGCTCACCGGTCGCCCACTTGCCGGGGGCGACCCGGTGGCCGACCTTGGCGCCGTGGAAGGTCACCGTCACGTCGGCCTCGACCACGGCGCCCGCGGCCTCGCCGGTCGAGGCATCGACGCCGGAGGCGATGTCGCAGGCGACGACCGGCGCCCCGCAGGCGCGGATCGCCGCGATCGCCGCCGCGGCGGGCTCGCGGGCGGCGCCGAAGAACCCGGTGCCGAAGATCGCGTCGACCACGGCCCCGGAGCCCGCCAGGCGAGCGGCGACGTCGTCGCCGACCTCGACGACCCGGCCGTCGCCTCCGCCCCGCCCCGCGCCGTCCGCGTCCCGGCCTTCGAGACGCTTCAGGTTCGTCGCCGCGTCGGGGCTGAGGCCGTCCGCCGGCCAGAGCAGCAGCGCGTCGGCATCGAAGCCCATCCCGCGCAGCAGCCGCGCCGCGACCAGGCCGTCGCCGCCGTTGTTGCCCTTGCCGCAGACCACCCGCACGGGCCCCTGCGGGGCGAGCCGCGCGACCCCCTCGGCGACCGCCCGCCCGGCCTCCTCCATCAGCGCGAGCGAGTCGACGCCCTGCTCATCGATCGCCCAGCGGTCGGCCGCCCGCATCCCCGCGGCGTCGTAGAGACCTCGCAGCCATGGCTCCATGGGCCCCAAGTTACCCGCCGACCGTGCTCCGCCGTTCCCCATCGCCGACCATCCGACATTGGGGGAAGCCGGTCGAAGGTGCGCCCGAGGGCTACTTGTGGAGCCCGACGATGACCTTGGCGGTCGTCGTCTTGCCGGACGTTTCGGAGCCGATCGCGACATAGGAGATCTTGCGGAGGTACGGGCGCGCTTCCCCGAGCTTCGCCCGTTCGGCCGGCGAGAGGATCGCTTCGACCAGCTTCAGGGTCGGCGGCCCGACCAGGAAGGCGCTCATCGGGGTCGACCCGAGGGCGCCCTTGCCGGCCTGGAAGCCGGCGCTCGAGCCGAGCGTCCTGCCGCCGCTGCGCAGCGCCTCGGCGGCGGCCTTGGGCCCGTAGGCGATCACGATCTTCGCGCCGGCCGTGCCGACGATCAGCGGCTTCGGCCCCAGGCCCGGGGAGCGGACGGAGAAGCCGCTGACCTTGCCGTCGACCGCGGTGACGCCCTTGGTGCCGATCGCCCGCAGCAGCAGGCCGACGTTGGTGACGGTGCTGTGGGCTTCGCCCGCGTCGCTCGTCTCGAGCACCATCGCGCCGCCGAGGCCGCCGACCGAGCTGCCTTCGAGGAAGCCGCCGACGTCGCCGATCGAGGCGGTGATCGCGTCCAGGTTGATGCCGACCGTTTCCAGCGCCGGCTTCAGTTCGCCTGGCTTGAGCTGACCCGGGATCCCCGCTTCGCTCAATTCGTCGATTCCTTCGCCGAAGCCCTTGCCGAACCCGGCGGAGGCGAAGCCGACCGTCGCCGTCGCGGGCAGCGATTCGAGCAGCTTGGTCGCGTCGCCGCCGGCCGGCCCCTTGCCGACGTCGGTGGAGATGTCGACCTCGACCTGTTCGGAGCGCGGCACCACGGTGGCGACCGCGGTCGCCTTGCGCGGTTGGAGCCGGACGAGGTCGAAGAAGGATTCGACTTCCGGCGGGATCGCGCCCTTGGCCTGTTCGATCAGGCCGCCGATGTCGACGTAGACGTGGCCGACCCCTTCGCCGGGGGCGGCTTCCATCGCGGCCTCGAATTTCGCCGATTCGTTCAGCCCTTCGCCTTCGAAGGCCTTGTACATCGCTTCCAGATCGGACTTGGCTTCGCCGAAGACGACGTAGTCGCCGACCATCCCCAGCACCGCCCCGTCTTCGGGGGCGACGTAGTAGGGGTCGCCTTCGTATTCGGCCTTTTCGTGTTCGCCGGCCGCCGCCTCGCGCTTTTCGATGAATTCCCGCGCTTCGCCCGAGTCGGTCGTTTCGAGGGCGATCCCGTAGCCGTGGAAGCTCTTGCCGTCGTAGCCGTCCAGGTACATCCCGGCCTTGTCGCCGAGCCAAGGTTCGACTTCGGCTTCGTAGTCGAGCTTTTCGCCCGACCCGAGCGCCGCCTGTTCCAGCTGTCCGGCCACGAACGCGCCGATGCTTTCGATCCCGAGCACGCTCTTGGTGAGCTCGTCGAGCGCTTCGCTCTCCTTCGCTTCCGGCGAGAGGTTCACTTCCAGGTACACGGGCGCCCGCCTGGGCGCCAGGCCGGCCGGTTCGCCGCCGCCACCGGAGGAGCCGCCGCAGCCGGCGACGGCGAGCGCCACCGCGAGGGCGGCCACCGCCGCGAGGAGAAGCCTGGGTGCCGTCATCGGACGGAGGATCTTAGACCGCCCGCATACCGGCGGCGGACCGAAGCGGATTCACTCGACCGTGACGGTCTTCGCCAGGTTGCGCGGCTGGTCGACGTTGAGGCCGCGCGCCCGGGCGATGTCGTAGGCGAGCAGCTGCAGCGGCAGCACCGCGAGGATCGGCTGCAGGATCCAGTCGCTCGCCGCCACCTCGATCGTCGCGTCGGCCACCTCGGCGGCGCGGCCCGACCCGGCGGTGGCGATCGCGATCGTGTCGGCGCCGCGGGCCCGCACCTCCTCGACGTTGGAGAGCACCTTCTCCAGCACCGGGCTGTCGGTGGCGACGCAGACGACCGGGGTCGACTCGTCGAGCAGCGCGATCGGCCCGTGCTTCATCTCCCCGGCCGCGTAGGCGTCGGTCGGGATGTAGGAGATCTCCTTCAGCTTCAGCGCCCCCTCCAGGCACACCGGCAGGCCGATGTGGCGGCCGAGGTAGAGGAAGAACTCGCGCGCCGCGTGCTTCTCGGCGATCGCCCGAACCGGCGCCTCGACGGCCTCCAGGGTCTCTTCGATCTTGGTCGGCAGCGCCTTCAGCTCGGCGACCATCTCACGGATCCGCTCCGGCGGCAGGGTGCCGCGCAGCTCGGCGATCCGCAGCCCCAGCAGGTACATCGCCGCCACCTGGGCGAGGAAGGTCTTGGTCGCGGCGACGCCGATCTCGAGTCCGGCCCGCGTGTAGAGCACCGCGTCGGCATCGCGGGTCGCCTGGCTGCCCATGATGTTGGTGACCGCCAGCACCTTGGCGCCCGCCCCGCGGGCGAGCCGCATCGCGGCGAGGGTGTCGGCGGTCTCCCCGGACTGGGTGATGCCGATCACCAGGTCGCCCGGCCCGACCACCGGGTTGCGGTAGCGGTACTCGGAGGCGATGTCCATTTCGACCGGGACCCGCGCCCACTCCTCGATCGCGTAGCGGCCGACCAGGCCGGCGTGATAGCTGGTCCCGCAGGCGACGATGACGATCCGGCCGACGTCGCGCAGAAGCTCGTCGGCGAGGTCGACGTCGGCGAGCTCGACCCCGTCGGTGCCGGGCAGGCGGTCGGTGATCGTCTCGGCGACCGCGTCGGCCTGTTCGTGGATCTCCTTCAGCATGAAGGTCTCATAGCCCCCCTTCTCGGCGGCCTCGGCATCCCATGTCACCTCCTCGGAGGCGCGCTCGACCCGGTTGCCGTCGGCGTCGGTGATCCGCACCTCGTCGGCTTCGATTTCGACCAGCTCGCCATTTTCGATCGGCACCGCGACGCGGGTGTCGGCGAGGAAGGCCGGGATCGCCGAGGCGAGGAAGGTCTCCCCCTTGCCGACCCCGGCGACCAGCGGGCACTCCTTGCGGGCGCCGAGCAGGCGCCCGGGCTCGTCGGCGTGCATGGCGACGAAGGCGTAATGGCCGCGCAGCTCGGCGTAGGCGGCGCGGGTGGCGGCGGCGAGGTCGCCGTCGTAGTGATAGGCGATCAGGTGGGCGACCACCTCGGCATCGGTCTCGGAGGTGAACTCGTTGCCTTCCGCCGACAGCCGGCGGCGCAGCTCGGCGTGGTTCTCGACGATCCCGTTGAGGACGATGTGGACCTTGCCGGAGCTGTCCTCGTGCGGATGGGCGTTCTGCTCGGTGACCCGGCCGTGGGTCGCCCAACGGGTGTGGGCGATGCCGGTCTCGGCGGGCGCGAGCGCGCCGTTGCCGTTCGCTGCCCGCTCGACCGCGACCCGCAGATTGGCGAGGTTGCCCACCGCGTGGACCGACTCCACGCCGCCGGCGCCCTCGAGCAGGCTGATCCCGGCCGAGTCATAGCCGCGGTATTCGAGCTTTTCGAGGCCCTGGAGGAGCAGCTCCTCACAGTGCCTCTTGCCCACGTATCCGACGATTCCGCACATAAGAAGGGAGAAGAGGTTAGACACTGACTCGGTCCGGGGCCGCCGGATCTTGAGCTACGGGACGGGCCGGCCGGCCCGCGCGGCCGGCGCCGGCTCAGCCGAGCTCGGCGCGGACCAGCGCCACCAGCCGGTCGCAGACGGCGTCGGCCTCGGCCGCCTCCGGCGCCTCGACCATCACCCGCACCAGCGGCTCCGTGCCGGAGGGGCGCAGGAGGACGCGCCCACGGCCCTCCAGCGCGGCGCTCTCCTGGGCCACCGCGTCCCAGACCGCGCCCGCGTCGGCGAGGCTCTCCCGGTCGCCAACCTCGACGTTGACGAGGCGCTGCGGCAGCTTCTCCATCGGCACCGCGTCGGCCAGCGCCGACCCGTCCAACTCACGCATGGCGAGCAGCGCGGCGGCGATCCCGTCGCCGGTGGCGACGACCTCGGAGGCGATGATATGGCCGGACTGCTCGCCGCCCAGCCGCCACCCGCGGCGCAGCATCTCGTCGATCACGTAGCGGTCGCCGACCGGGGTGACGGCGACCTCGATCCCTGCCGCGGCCATCGCCTGGTGGAAGCCGAAGTTGGTCATCACGGTGACGACGACGCCGCCGCCGAGCTCGCCCCGCGAGGCGAGGCCGCGGGCGGCGAGCGCGATCAGCTCGTCGCCGTCGTGGACGCGCCCCGCCGCGTCGACCGCGAGCACCCGGTCGCCGTCGCCGTCGAAGGCGAAGCCGATCTCCGCGTCGGAGGCGGCGACCCGGGCGGCCAGCGCCTCGACGTGGGTGGAGCCGACGCCCGCGTTGATGTTGCGACCGTCGGGCTCGACGCCGACCGCCTCGACCGTCGCCCCGAGCTGCTCGAAGATCCGCGGCGCGATGCGGTAGGTGGCGCCGTTGGCGCAGTCGAGGGCGACCTTGCGGCCGGAGAGGTCGAGCGGAAAGGCGGCCGCGAGCTCGCGCGCGTAGTCGTCCTCGCCGCCGTTCAGCTCGTCGATCCGCCCCGGCTCGGCGACGGGCGGCGGGCCGTCGCCCGCCATCAGCGCCTCGATCCGCGCCTCGACCTCATCGGGCAGCTTGGTGCCGGCGGCGGAGAAGAACTTGATCCCGTTGTCGCGGAAGGGGTTATGGGAGGCGGAGACGACCGCCGCCAGGTCGAGGCCGAGCCGGCGGACGAGGATCGCCGCCGCCGGGGTCGGCAGGACGCCCGCCAGCAGCGCGTCGCCGCCCGCCGCGGCGATCCCGGCGGCGAGCGCCGACTCCAGCATCGGCCCCGACTCGCGGGTGTCGCGGACGATCAGGACCTGGGGGCGCTCGACCGGCAGCGAGGCGGTCGCGGCGCGCCCGAGCGCGGTCGCCAGCTCGGCGGTGAGGAAGGTGCCTGCCTCGCCCCGGACACCGTCGGTTCCGAACAGCTTCCGGCTCGCGTGGGCCACCGACAGAGACTAATGGGAGGGTGAGGAGAGGTGGGGGCTCAGCGCTTGCTGAACTGCGGCTTCTTGCGGGCCTTCTTGAACCCGGCCTTGCGTCGCTCCTTGGCGCGCGAGTCGCGGGTCAGGAAGCCGCGGCGCTTGAGGTCGCCGCGCAGCTCGGCGTCCACCTCGGTGAGCGCCCTGGCGATGCCGTGGCGGACCGCCCCGGCCTGGCCGGAGATGCCGCCGCCGTGGACGCGGACGCGGATGTCGACGTTGCCCTCGTAGCCGGAGACGGTGAGCGGCTGGCGCACCATCGTCTGGTGCAGGGGGCGCGGGAAGAACTCGTCGAGCTCGCGGCCGTTGACGCTGAACTTGCCGCTGCCGGGCAGCAGGATGACACGGGCGATCGAGGTCTTGCGCTTGCCGGTGGCGAGGAAGCGGGCGCCGCTCTCCATTTTCGCCGGGGCGCGGTCGGCGACCGAGGACTCGTTTTCCGCGGCGGCGCGTTCGGCCTCGCGGCGCGCTTTTTCTTCTTCCTCGGCCTCCAGCCGGGCACGCTCCTCGGCGGAGAGCTCGCGGCGCTCCGGTTCGACCGCGATCGGTTCGAGGTCGGCGCCGGGGATGACGTCCCGCTTCTGCTCCTTGGCGGCGGGAGCGGGACGCTCGGCGGGCTGCTCCGGGGCCTCGGCCTGCGGCTCCTCGCCCGCCTCGGAGGCGTCAGCCTGGGGCTGCTCTTCAGTCGTGCCGGCGTCCGAGCCCTCGGCCCCGGCCTGCCCGGCCTCCTCCGCGGGTGGCGCCGATGGGGCGTCCTCGCCCGCAGCCTGCGAGGACGAGGGCGCTCCGTCGGCGACAGGACCCGCGGTTGCGGCCTCCTGTCCCTCGGTCGTCTCGTCCACCGGCTGCTGCTGCTCTGAAGTCTCGTTCGTCTCGTCAGACATCTATCGCTTGATCTCCATCGGTTTCGGCTGCTGGGCGGCGTGCGGATGCTCCGGGCCGGCGTACACCTTCAGCTTGGTCAGCTGCCGGCGGGCGAGCCGGTTGCGCGGCAGCATCCCCTTGACGGCCTTGCGGATCACTTCCTCGGGGCGCCGCTCGAGCATCTCGCCGAGGCTGCGGGACTTGATCCCGCCCGGGTAGCCGCTGTGGCGCCAGTAGGTCTTCTGGGCCAGCTTGTCGCCGGTGACCCTGATCTTCTCGGCGTTGACGACGACGACGAAATCGCCGGTGTCGACGTGCGGCGTATAGGTCGGCTTGCGCTTGCCGCGCAGCGTGTCGGCGATCTGGGTCGCCAGCCGGCCCAGGGTCTGGCCCTCGGCGTCGACGACGTACCAGTCGCGCTCCCGGTTCTCGGCTGTTGCCACAAAGGTCTTCATTGCGAAAAAAAGCGCGGGCAACGCCCACGCGGCCGGGGAATGATAGCCAGGTTGGCGCGCGGGCGCTGCCCGGCAGTGCCGCCGCCTCAGTGCGAGCAGCGCTCGCAGCGGCCGCGCAGGACAACGTCGTGCTCGGTGACGTCGAAGCTCATCGTGCCCGCGACCTCCTCCAGGGCGCGCTCCAGGCCGGAGTCCTCGAAGGGGACCATGCGGCCGCAGTCGCGGCAGATCGCGTGGTGATGGTGGTGGCCGGTCGGGTCGACCCGCTCGAAGCCGGCGGTGCCGCGGCAGACCTCGATCCGCTGCACGAGGCCGAGCTGCTCGAGCTGCTCCAGGGCGCGGTAGACGCTGGCCCGGCCGACCGGCGGCTCGCGCCGGCGCAGCTCGTCGTCGAGATCGAGGGCGGTGACCGCGCAGTCGTGCCCGGCCAGCGCCTCGACCACCGCCGTACGGGCGCCGCCACGCCGGTAGCCGGCGTCGGCCAGGGCGCTCAGCGCGTGCTCGGCCCAGGCACTGCCCGGCGAGGTTTTCGCCTGCGTGCTCACCCTTCGATCCTAGCCTCCGAGCTGCCCCGCACCGGCGGTGTGGGGGTCGGGCGGGCGAAGTCCGCCGCGGTCGGCCCGGACGCGATCACGCACGGCGGCGAGGAGGAAGATCGCGGTGGCGACGCCGATCACGGCGGTCCCGGCGGGCAGCGATTCGATCGCGTAGGAGAGCCACAGGCCCAGCCACATCGAGCCCACCGCGATCGCCGCGGCGAGAGCGATTCCGAGCCAGGGCCGGTCGGTGAGCAGGCGCGCCGCGCCGCCCGGCGCCGCCAGCAGTCCCAGGAGCAGGAGGGCGCCGACCGCCTGGGTGGCCTCGGCGGCGATCGCGCCGAGGATCAGGAAGAAGCCGACCCCGAGGGCGCCTACCGGGACGCCGAGGCCGCGCGCCACCCGGGGATCGATGGAGGCGAGCAGGAGCGGCCGGGCGATCGCCGCGAGGGCGAGGCAGGCCGCGATCGCCACCACCGCGGCGAGGCGCGCGTCGGCCGCCGAGAGACCGAGGATCGAGCCGAACAGGACACGGACCGCCGCGGTCCCGTCGCTGCCGCTCGCGCCGGCGACGAAGAGCGAGAGGAAGAGCGTCCCGAGGCCGAGGATCCAGGCGAAGACCGTGCCGATCACCACGTCGTCGGCGCGCGCCCGCTCGCCGAGCCCGCCGATCGCCGCCCCGACGCCGATCGTGACGACGAAGAGGCCGAGGCGGATGTCGATGCCGAGCGCCGCCGCGCCCAGCGCCCCGGCGAAGGCGACGTGGCTGAGCGCGTCGCCGGCGAAGACCTGGGCGCGCAGCACCACGAACCAGCCGATCGCCCCGCAGGCGAGTGCCACGAACGTCCCCGCCAGATAGGCGTTGCGCATGAACTCATGCGCCAGCATCACCCCACCCGCTCCGACACCCCCGACGCTTGTCCTCGATACGCGAACAAGCGTCGGAGGGTGGGGCGGCGGCGCAGCTCGGAGGCGGCGCGGACGGCGACGTAGAGGGCAAAGCTGAGGCTGGTCACCCAGAAGCCGACCGGGTAGGGCGAGAAGTAGGCGATCGCCAGGCCGAGCCAGGTGACGGCGAACGCGAGGGCGATCGCCAGCGCCAGGCCGCGGGCCGGTCGCGCGGTGAGCAGCTGGGCGGTCGCCGCCGGGGTGACCAGCAGGGCGAAGACGAGGAGCGCGCCGGTGATCTGCGCGGTCGCCGCCACCGCCATCCCCAGCAGCGCCAGGAAGGCGACGTCGAGCAGCCGGGTCGGCACGCCGCCGGCCCGCGCCACGGCGCCGTCGACCGAGGCGAAGAGCAGCGGGCGGCCGAGCGCCGCCAAGACCGCCAACACGACGACCGCGATGACCAGCAGGGTCGTCACCTGCCCCGAGGTGATGCCGAGGAAGGTGCCGAAGAGGAGCTCCTCGAGGCCCGCCAGCTGGCCGCCGTAGAGGCCGACGAAGAGGAAGCCGAGCCCAAGCGCGAAGGCCTGCACGACGCCGATCCCCGCCGACTCGCCGGAGCGGCCGCCGGCCCCGTCGCGCCCGACCGCGGCGAGCGCCAGGGCGCCGAGGCCGCAGGCGCCGAAGTAGCCGACCGCGATCGGGATCGCCGCCAGGGTCGCGGCGGCGGCGCCGGGGAAGGAGATCACCGCCAGCGTGTGGCCGGCGAAGGTCTGGCGGCGCAGGACCATGAACCAGCCGATCGCCCCCGCCATCACGGCGACGATCGCGCCCGCCTCGAGCGCCTGCACCATGAACGGGTAGGCGGTCAGCCGTTCCCAGTCGGCGAGCAGATCCCAGGTGAGGTGCGGGGCCTGGGGGCTCATCCGGCCGGCGCACGCTCCTGCGGCGCCGGCTCGTGGCCGTCGGCGCAGTGGCCGGGATCGGGGGTGCCGACCACGATCAGCCGGCCGCTCGGCGTTTCCACGACCTCGATCGGCGAGCCGTACAGGCGGCTCAGCACGCTCGCGTCGATCACCTCCCGCGGCGCCCCCTCCACCCCGTGTCCGCCGGCGAAGTAGACGACCCGGTCGAGGTAGCCGAGGATCGGGTTGACGTCGTGGGCGACGAGGACGACGGTGACGCCCTTGGCGCGGCAGATCCGCTGGACCAGCGCCGCGACCGCCGCCTGGTTGGGAAGGTCGAGGCTGTCGAGCGGCTCGTCGAGCAGGAGCATCTCCGGGTCGCGGACCAGGGCCTGGGCGATCAGGAGGCGCTGCTGCTCGCCGCCCGACAGCGAGCCGATCGGGCGCTCGGCATAGGCGGCGGCGCCGACCAGCTCGATCGTCTCCCGGACCTTGGCCTGGGCGGCGCGGCCGGTGGCCGAGAGGGCGGCGGGCAGCGGCAGCCCCCAGCGGGAGCCGTCGAGGCCGAGCCGCACGACGTCGACGCCGCGCACCCTGGTCGAGGGGTCGAAGCTACGTCGCTGCGGCAGGTAGCCGATCCGCCCGCGGGCGGCGCGCGGCGCCTCGCCCAGCACGCTCACCGTGCCCGCGCTCGGCGCCAGCAGGCCGAGGACGACGTCGAGGAAGGTCGACTTGCCCGCCCCGTTGGGACCGAGCACCGCAACGAACTCGCCGCGGCCGATCGTCAGGTCGACGCCCGACCAGACCGGCGCGCCGCGGCGCGCCGCGGCGGCGTCGCGCAGCGCGACCGCCGCGGGGGAGCCCGCCGCGCTCATCCGCCCCCCGGTCCCGCGGCGGCGGAACGGAGCGCCCGCCGGATCCCCTCCAGCTCGCGCACCATCCAGGCCTCGAAGCTCGCGCCTTCCGGGGTCAGCGTCTCGGTCACGGTGGCGACCGGGATGGCGGCCGCTGCGGCCGCTTCGTTCAGCCGTTTGACGTCCGGGGTCGCGTTCTGGCTGTTGTAGACCCAGAGGCCGATCTGGCGGTCGGCGATCTGGCGGTCGGCGGTCGCCTTGTCGGAGGGACTCGGTTCGTTGCCCTCGGAAACCGCGTCGAGGAAGCCCTGCGGAGTGAGGAGCCGCAGTCCGAGCGCCGGCGCCAGCGGTTCGAAGATGCTCTCCGAGGCGCCGACCGGGGTGCCGCCGAATTCACGTCTGATCTGCGCGATCAACCGGTTGTAGCGGGCCAGGCCCTTGGCGTCGAACCTGGCCGCCCGCGCTTCGTAGTAGGAGTCGTGCCCGGGATCGGCGCGCTCGAAGGCTTCGCGGAGCGCCGTGACCACCTTGTGGACCGCCGCCGGCGAGTACCACTGGTGCGGGTTGTCGCCGGCTTCCAGGCCCAGCACTTCGCCGACCTCGACTTCGACCCGGGATTCGTCGGGATTGGCCGCGAGCAGCTTCGAGGCCCATTCGTCGTAGCCGATCCCGTTGACGATCGAGACCTGGGAGGACGCCAGGGCGCGGGCGTCTTCCCCGGTCGGTTCGTAGTCGTGGGGGTCGGCGGAGGGGTTGGTGATGATCTCGGTCACCGCGACGCGGTCCCCGCCGACCTGCTGGGCGACGCTGCCCCAGAAGTCCTCGGCGGCGACGACGTTCAGCTTGCCGCCTTCGCCCGCGGAGGAGCCGGCGCCGCCGCAGCCGGCCAGCGCGGCCAGCAGGACGAGGACGAGTCCGAGCGAGCCCCCGGCAGTGTTGAGACGCGTTCTCATCACTGCGGCAAGCTACCACACTTTGAGAACCGTTCTCGTTTTCGTCAGGGCCCGCTCCCTCGCACTTACCGCCCACGCGAAGGGGTGCCTGTCCTTTGTAGCCCTCTGGGCTACAAAGGACAGGCACCCCCACCCGGGGAAGCCCCGCGAATGGACCCGGCAGCCGGCCGGCCTTTCATCGCCCTTGAGGCGCATCAGGGAGAATCCCGATCCGTGTTCGCGTCGATCCCCAGCCCGTCGAGCAACGGCATCGCCGTCGGGCCCTTCGAGATCCACGCCTACGGGCTGATGTACGCGATCGCGGTGACCGCGGCGATCCTGATCGTGCGGCGGCGCTGGCGCGAGCAGGGCGGCGACCCCGACCTCGTCTACGACGTCGCGATCTGGGCCTTCCCGGCCGGGCTGCTCGGCGGCCGCCTCTACTTCGACATCACGAGCTTCTCGGAAATGCCGCACGTCTGGTACGGCCCGATCGCCGTCTGGGACGGCGGCCTGGGGATCTGGGGCGGGGTCGCGGCAGGCGCCGCGGTCGGCATCTGGCGGGTGCGGCGGGCCGGCGTCTCGGTCACCGCCTTCATGGACGCGACCGCGCCGGCGCTGCTCGTCGCCCAGGCCATCGGCCGGATCGGCAACTACTTCAACCAGGAGCTGTTCGGCGGGCCGTCGAACCTGCCCTGGGCGCTGCAGATCGCGCCCGAACACCGCCCCGCGGGCTACGCCCAGTACGCGACCTTCCAGCCCACCTTCCTCTACGAGCTGACCTGGGACCTGGCCCTGGCCGGCTTCCTGGTCTGGCTCGGCCACCACCGCAAGATCCGCCCGCCGGGGCTCTTCGCCCTCTACGTCACCGGCTACTCGGCCTTCCGGATCTTCGAGGAGAGCCTGCGGGTCGACCCCTCCCACTACATCCTGGGCCAGCGCCTCAACTTCTGGCTGGCGATCCTCCTCACCCTGGTCGGCGCCGGCTGGTTCGTCTGGACCCAGCGGCGCGGCGCGGACGATGCGGCGACCGACGACGAAGACGTCGCGGCGCCGGCCTCGGCTACTCCCACTCGATAGTCGCCGGGGGCTTCGAGGAGATGTCGAGGGCACAGCGGTTGACGCCGCGGATCTCGTTGATGATCCGATTGGAGACCCGCTCCAGCAGGTCGTAGGGCAGCCGCGCCCAGTCGGCGGTCATCGCGTCGTCGGAGGTGACGGCGCGGATCACGATCGGGTAGGCGTAGGTGCGGCCGTCGCCCTGCACCCCGACCGAGCGGACCACGGGCAGCACGCAGAAGGACTGCCACAGCTGCCGGTACATCTCGGCGGCGCGGATCTCCTCCTGCAGGATCGAGTCGGCGGCGCGCAGGATGTCGAGACGTTCGCGGTTGACCTCGCCGCCGACGATGCGGATCGCCAGGCCGGGCCCCGGGAAGGGCTGGCGCCAGACCATCCGCTCGGGCAGCCCGAGCTCGACGCCGACCGCCCGCACCTCGTCCTTGAAGAGCATCCGCAGCGGCTCGACCAGGTCGAGGTCGAACTCCTCCGGCAGGCCGCCGACGTTGTGGTGGGACTTGATCGTCGCCGCGTGGCCGGAGCCGCCCGACTCGATCACGTCCGAGTAGAGGGTCCCCTGGACCAGGTAGCCGATGTCCTCGAGCTTCCCGGCCTCCTCCTCGAAGACGCGGATGAACTCCTCGCCGATGATCTTGCGCTTGCGCTCCGGGTCCTCGACCCCGGCGAGCTTGGCGAGGAAGCGCTCTTCGGCGTCGACCGCGATCAGCGGGATGCCGAACTGGGAAAAGGTCTCGACCACCTGCTCGGACTCGTTCATCCGCATCATCCCGTGGTCGACGTAGATGCAGGTCAGCCGCTCCCCCACCGCCTTGTGGACGAGCAGCGCCGCGACCGAGGAGTCGACGCCGCCGGAGAGACCGCAGATCACCCGGCCCTCGCCGACCTGGGCGCGGATCTTCTCCACCTGTTCGGCGATCACCGACTCGGCGCTCCAGTGCTCGACGCAGCCGGCGACCTCGCGCAGGAAACGGGTGAGGATCTCGGTCCCGTAGGGCGTGTGGACGACCTCGGGATGGAACTGGATCCCGTAGAGGCCGCGGGCGGGCATCTCGTAGGCGGCCACCGGCGAGCCGGGCGAGGAGGCCAGGGCGGTGAACCCGGCGGGCGGCTCGCGGACGATGTCGCGGTGGCTCATCCAGCAGCTCTGCTCCTCCGGCAGGCCGGCCAGCAGCCGGCCGCCGTCGCCGCGCAGGGTCAGCTCCGTCCGCCCGAACTCCCCCGCCTCGGCCCCGTCGACCTTGCCGCCCAGCGCCAGCGCCATCACCTGCATCCCGTAACAGATGCCGAGCATCGGGATGTCCAGCTCCAGCAGCCCCTCCGGGAACGCGGGCGCCCCCGGTTCGTAGACCGACGCCGGCCCGCCGGAGAGCACCAGCGCCTTCGGCCTGCGCTCCTTGATGCGCTCGATCGGTACCGACGCCGGCAACATCTCGGCGAAGACCCCGCATTCGCGGATCCGCCGCGCGATCAACTGCGAGTACTGGCCGCCGAAATCGAGGACCAGTACCTCCTCGGTGGCGATCCGGCCGGCGGGTCCTGTCGCCGCAGGGGACCCCCCATGTCCTGCGGTAGCTGAAGCTTCCTCGGACATGGGCCCCCCTACGGCGCCACCCGCCGGAGGAGACGCCCCCGTGGGAGCAGGAGATGCTCCCACGGGATCAGTCATCCGATACAGCGACTCCAGCGCTCACCGCTGCCCGACCGTTGGATCCCATGCCGACCTGCTGCTCGGTCTGCAGCTTCTTCCCCTCGCTCATCAGGGCGGGAGCGACCATCACCTCGGCCCGCTGGAAGGAGCGGATGTCCTCGTAGCCGCAGGTGGCCATCGAGGTTTTCAGCGCCCCCATCAGGTTGAAGGTGCCGTCGTTCTCCTGCGCGGGGCCGAGCAGGATCTGCTCCATCGTGCCGTCCTGCCTGGTCGAGACGCGGGTGCCGCGCGGCAGCGAGGGGTGGAAGGTGGCCATCCCCCAATGGAAGCCCCGGCCGGGCGCCTCCTTGGCGCGGGCGAGGGGCGAGCCGATCATCACCGCGTCGGCGCCCATCGCGATCGCCTTGGAGACGTCGCCGCCGGTCCGCATGCCGCCGTCGGCGATCACGTTGACGTACTCGCCCGTCTCCAGCATGTGCTGGGCGCGGGCCGCGGCCACGTCGGCGATCGCGGTCGCCTGCGGCACGCCGATCCCGAGCACGCCGCGGGTGGTGCAGGCGGCGCCCGGGCCGACCCCGACCAGGACCCCGACCGCGCCGGTCCGCATCAGGTGCAGCCCGGTCGAGTAGGACGCGCAGCCGCCGACGATCGTCGGCACCGGCACTTCGGCGATGAACTCCTTCAGGTTCAGCGGCTCGACCGTGGTCGAGACGTGCTCGGCGGAGATCACGGTGCCCTGGACGACGAGGATGTCGAGGCCCGCCTCGATCGCCGCCTCGTAGTGCTCGCGCACTTTCTGCGGGGTCAGCGAGCCGCAGACGACGCTGCCCTTCGCCTTGATCTCCTCGACCCGGCGGCCGATCAGCTCCGGCTTCACGGGCTCGGTGTAGATCTCCTGCATCAGCCGGGTCGCTTCGTGCTTGGGCGCCGCGGAGATCGCCTCGAGCCTCTCTTCGGCGTTCTCGAAGCGGGTCCAGATGCCCTCCAGGTTGAGGACGCCCAGCCCACCGAGCTGGTTGGTGAGCGCTGCGGTCTCGGGGCTCACGACACCGTCCATCGCGGAGGCGAGCAGCGGCAGATCGAAGCGGTAGGGACCGAGCGTCCAGGTGATGTCGATGTCGTCAGGGTCCCGCGTGCGGCGCGAAGGAACGATCGCGATGTCGTCGAATCCGTAGGCGCGCCGCCCTTTCTTTCCGCGGCCGATTTCGATTTCCAAAGTGGGTTACCTCCAGGGCTGGCGTTGAACGACCAGCCTACACTTCGGCCGGGACCTCCAGATCGTGGACTGCGACCCCGCCCAGCAGCCGCTCCACCTGATTGCGGTCGACGGTGCCGGCGCCGAAGTGCTGGGTCGACTCCGCCCCGCAGGCGACGCCGTAGGCGAGGCACTCCTCGGCACTGCGCCCCTCGTAGCGGGCGGCGACGTAGCCGGCCACGAAGGCGTCCCCGGAGCCGACCGTGGAAACCGGCTCGAGCGACTCGGTGTGGATCTCGAGCAGGCGCCGCTCCGAGTTCTCGCCGACCGCCGCCACGCACCCCTCGGGACGGGTGATCGCCGCCTCCTCGGCGCCCAGGCGGACCAGCTCCAGCAGGCCGGTGGTGAGGTCGGAGCCGTCGGCGAACTCCTGGCCGACCAGCTCCTCGGCCTCGCGCTCGTTCGGGGTCACCATCGCGGCGCCCGCCCGCACCCCGGCCAGCATCGCCTCGCCCTCGGCGTCGAGGACGACCGGCACGCCGCGCCGGCGCAGGTCGTCGATCAGCCGCGCGTAGAGGTCGTCCCCGGCCCCGGGCGGGAGCGAGCCCGCCAGCACGCAGATCCTGGTGCCGCCCGCCAGATAGCCGATCCGGTCGAAGAGGCGCTTCGTCTCCTCCGCGGAGACCGCGGGGCCGCGCTCGTTGATCTCGGTCTGCTCGCCCGAGGTCGGGTCGATCACCGCCAGGTTGATCCGCGTCTCGGCGGCGATCTGGATGAAGTCGGTGAGCACCGACTCGTCGTGCAGCTCTTCGAGCACGCGGGTCCCCGAGGGGCCGCCGACGAACCCCGTCGCGATCACCGGCCGGCCCAGCAGGTTGAGCGCCCGCGCCACGTTGATGCCCTTGCCGCCCGCCACGGTGCGGCTCTCCACCGCGCGGTGGCGACGGGCCAACTGGAAGTTCGGTACCGCGACGGTGCGGTCGATCGCCGCATTCAGCGTCACCGTCAGGATCACTTCTTCTGCACCCGCTTTCCCCGTCGGATTCGGCGGACCAGCCGCCCGAGAAGTATCGCTGCGACCAGTATCGCGCACGCCGCGACCGCGAGGGGGACGGGATGTCCGCCGATGAACCCCCGAGCCCGGTCGAAGCTGCCGGCGGCCGGGATGGAGCGGCTCGCGAGGAGCGGAACCGTCCCGGCCCGCAGCCCGTCGACGCTCACCGTGGCGCTGCCCAGCCGAGCGCCGCGACTTACCGGGCCGGTCACCTGGCGCGGCGCGTCGACCTCGACCTGGACCTTCTGCCCCTTGCGCAGGCGGACGCTCAGCGGCCGGCCGACGCGCAGCGGCAGTTCGCCGCCGGAATAGCGGATCGCCGGACTGGCGAGCTCCTGTCCCCGGCGCAGCGCCTTGCGCCGGCGGTATTGGCGGAAGCCCCATTCGAGCAGCTCCAGGTTGTCGGAGAAACGGGTTTCGTCGGTCGGCGCGTCGATCGCCACCGAGATCAGCTGGATCCCGTGCCGACGCCCCGAGCCGACCAGGACGTAGCCGGCCTTCCAGGTGTGGCCGGTCTTCACGCCGGTCACCCAGGGGGCCATTTCGAGCAGCTCGTTGATCGTGTGGATGCGGCGCTTCGGGTGGACGCTGCGCAGCACCGCCTCGCGCGAGGCGGCGATCTTCGCGAAGGCCGGGATCCGCTCCAGCTCCACGGTCAGCGCCGCCAGGTCGAGGGCGCTCGAGTAGTTGCCCTTCTGGTCGAGCCCCACGGGATTCGCGAAGTGGGTGTCGGTGAGGCCGAGCGCCGCCGCGTGGCGGTTCATCTGGGCGACGAACTTCCCCACCGAGCCGGCCGCGTCGACCGCCAGCGTGTGGGCGGCGTCGCCGGCGCTCAGCAGGATCAGGCCGTAGAGCAGGTCGCGGACGCTGATCTTCTGGCCCGGCCGCAGGCCCATCACCGACTCGCCGTATTCGTACTCGTAGCGGCGGGCCCGCACGATCTTGTCCGGCGGCAGATCCTTGATCGCCACGTAGGCGGTCATCAGCTTCGTCGTCGAGGCGATCAGCCGCCGTTCGCTGCCGGCGTGCGAGGTCAGCACCTCGCCGGTGCGCCCGTCGACCAGCGCCCAGGACTTGGCGAGGACGTGCGGCGGCTTCGCCTGCGCGCTCGCGCAGAGGAGGAGCGCCAGCAGGACCGCGAGGAGGGCGCCGGTCCGGCGCCGACTCATTTCTGCAGCTTCAACTTCTCGCCCGCGATCAGGATCTGCGGGTCGACTTCAGGGTTCAGCGCCTGCAGTTCGGCGACCGGGATGCCGGTTTTGCGGGCGATCGAGATCAGCGTGTCACCGCTCTTCACGACGTAGACCTTGGCCTTGGTGCGCTTCTTCTTGTGCTGCCTGTGCTGGGCCTGGGTCTGACCGGCTCTGCCGCTCGAGCTGCTGTGGAGATGGGTGTTGGAGGCGACGACGATCACCACCACGACCGCCACCATGAGGGCGGCCAAGGCGAGGAGCCTGGCTATCCAGCTTCGCTTTTTTCTCATCTGACCGGGTGCCCGCGGCGCTCCGCCCCAGGTTGTCTTGGGGCGGCATCGTAGCGGCGCGGGAGGCGAGCGCCGGACCCCGCGCCTCAGGCGTTCGAGATCTCCCAGAGCGCCTCGCGCAGCTCGGCCGCGGCAGCGGCCGGGTCAGGGGCGGCGGCGATCCCCCTCGAGGAGGCGACCAGCGCCGCCGCCGGGCCCGGTGCGAAGGCGGCGCCGAGCAGCTCCGGGCGGCCGCCCTGGGCGCCCACGCCGGGCAGCAGGAAGACCGAGCGCGGCATCAGCTCGCGCAGACGGGCGATGTGCTCCGGCTCGGTGGCGCCCACCACGGCGCCGAGGCCGCTGAGACCGCCCTCGCCGAGCAGGCGGCCGGCGAGCCCGTCGACCAGCGCGGCGAGGCGCTCGTGCAGCGGCGCCTGCGGGGCAGGCAGGTCCATCAGGTCGGCGGCGCCGGGATTGCTGGTGCGCACGAGGACGAACATCCCCGCCCCCGCCCCCTCGCAGGCGGCGAGGAGCGGCTCCAGCGCGTCGCCGCCGAGCAGCGGGTTGGCGGTGAAGGCGTCGGCACCGAGGCCGGGCACCTCGCCCCAGGGGGTCGGGGTCGAGCCGACCAGCGCCTGGGCGTAGGCGGCGGCGGTGACCGGCACGTCGCCGCGCTTGCCGTCGGCGAGGAAGAGGAGGCCCGCCTCACGGGCGGCCTCACGGACCGCGGCGAGCGCCTCGGTCCCGGGCGGGCCGAGCCGCTCGAAGCAGGCGAGCTGCGGCTTCACCGCGACGCAGTGCGGTCCCGCCCGCTCGATCAGGGCGCGGCAGTGGGCGGCGACGGCGCGGCCCGCGAGGACCGCGGGCGGGTCGCCATCGGCCTCGACCGCGATCTCCGGCAAAAGGTGCGCGGGATCGGGGTCGAGCCCGAGGCAGACCTGGCTGCGGCGCTCCTCGACGAGCGCCGCCAGCCGGTCGGCGAACTTGGGGCCCATCCCGGGTCCGGGCGGGCCCTGGGCCAGTCTCAGCCCTTGACTTTGTTCTTCAGGGCGGAGCCGGCGGAGAAGCGGGGCACCTTGCCGCCCGGGATCGTGATCCGCTCGCCGGTGCGGGGATTCACGCCCTGGCGCGGGCCGCGCTCGGCGACGTGGAATTTTCCGAAGCCGGTGAAGCTGACCTCGTCGCCGGCCGCGAGAGCGCCGGTGATCGCGTCGAGGACGGCGTCGACGGCGTCGCTCGCCGCTTTTTTGCTGCCCAGCCGGTCGTCTCCTGCGAGTTGGTCCAGAAACTCAGCCTTGGTCACGTCGTGATTCCTCCTCGGGGGTTGAAGATGAGCCGCAATCTAACAACGCCCACCGGCGGCAACCCGCGCCGGAAGCCAAAAGGGCCTTGAGTGGGTTGATCAGGTTCCGCTGATCGAAAGCTCGGAGACGAGCAGCGGCGGGGTCGAGACGGAGCCGCCGAAAGGCACCCAGCGGGCCTCCGAGCCGGCCGCGGCGACCGCCCGCAGCATCGCCACCAGCTCGCCCGCGATCGTGAACTCGCGGACCGGCTCGGCGAGCGCGCCGTCGCGGATCACCCGCCCCGAGGCGCCGACCGAGAAGACGCCGGTCACCGGGTTGACGCCCGAATGCAGGCCCGCGACGTCGGTGACGAAGATGCCGTCCCCCGCCGCGCCGAGCAGGGCCTCGGTGGAGAGGGCGCCGGGCGCGACGACCAGATTGGAGGGCGCCACCGAGGGCAGCGAGCGGTATCCCGACCGCGAGGCCGAGCCGGTCGAGGCCGTCCCGTCGCGGTTGGCGGTGTAGGTGTCGTACAGGTAGCTGCGCAGCGCGCCGCCCGCGATCAGCGCGGTGCGGCGGCGCGGCACCCCCTCCCCGTCGAAGGGCGCGGAGGCGGCGCCCGCCGGGTCGCGGCCGTCGTCATGCAGGGCGAAGGCCGCGGAGGCGATCTCCTCCCCCAGCCTGCCCGCGAAGGGCGAGCGGCCGCGCTGCACGGCGCGGGCGCCGAGCGCGCCGCCGATCAGGCCGGCGAAGCTGGCGGCGACGGTCGGGTCGAGGACGACCGGGCAGGAGCGCGAGGCGGGCTTGCCGGCGCCGATCATCGCGACCGCGCGCTCGGCTCCCTCGGTGCCGATGGCCTCCGGGTCGAGGTCGGCGGGGCCGCGGGCGAGGCCGAAGCCGAGGCCGGTCTCGCGGCCGCCGTCGCCGGCGGCGAGCGCCTGCAGGTAGGCGAAGCAGCTGGAGCTCTCATACGAGGCGGCGATCCCGGTCGAGGAGGCGATTGCGACCTGCTCGGTCGAGTCGGCGTAGACGGCGGTCTCGACTCCCGCGACGCGACGGTCGGCGCCCAGCGCGCTGCGCTCCACGGTCAGCGCCAGGTCGGCCACCTGGCCGGCGCTCCACTCGCCGACGCCCGGATCGTCGAGGCCGGCGATCGCCTCGATCTCGGCGGGCGCGGGCGGCGCGGCGAAATCGTCCGGGTCGGCGGCGGCGGCCATCTCCGCGGCGCGAGCGGCGAGCGCCGCCACCCCGCCCTCCGACAGGTCGGTGCCGTAGGCGTAACCGACCCGCCGGCCGTCCCAGGCGCGGATCCCGATCCCGGTCTGGGTCGCCGCGGTGAGGCTCTCCACCTCGCCGCCGTGGACCCGCACCTCGCGGCCGGTGTCGCGGCTCGCGTAGGCCTCCGCGGCGCCCGCGCCCGCGGCGAGGGCCGCCTCGACGGCGCGCGCCGCGGCCGGGGACAGCTCGACGCTCGGCAGCTCGCTCACTGGGCATCCTCCCTCTTGCTCTCCTGAGATTGAGAGGCCGAGCGAAGCGAGGCCGTCGAGAATCCCGGCAGAACGCATAGAGCCGACCGCCGCCGGGAGAGCGCCTCGCTCGCCAGCCCCGTAGAGGGCCCCGATGAGACCCGCGCCTCCCGGCGGTGCGAGGCACCCAAAGCGCCGACAGGGCGTGGCGTCGCAGAACGCCGGCCAGTGAGCATGCGCACGGGCACCTCTCGGTCTGCTCTGGATCGACCGCAATCGACCGAGGAGGAAGCATGGCAGGAAAGATGGGTGTGATCGACTGGGCCAGCGAGGAGCACCGGCTGTGCGTCGTCGAGGAGGCGGGGGGTTGACACACGGCGTCTCATCGGCCACCCCTGTGGCGACTTGGTCGGTCATAGACCGACTTTCGCGCCACAGCGCTCATCGGCCTGCCCTCGCGGCCGCGCGGCGGGCCCGCGCGGTATCGCGGCCGCGCCTCACCGCTGCGTCCCCCCGACCGTCATCCGACCGACCCGCACGTGGCCCTGGCCGGTCCCGACCGGCACCCGCTGGCCGCCCTTGCCGCAGATCCCGGTCTTCATGAAGAAGTCGTCGCCGACCGCGTCGATCGCCGCCAGGGCGTCGAGGCAGTTGCCGATCAGGGTGGCCCCGGTGCAGGGACTGGTCACCTTGCCGTCCTCGATCAGGTAGCCCTCGGAGACCCCGAAGACGAAGTCGCCGGTCGCCGGGTCGACCTGGCCGCCGCCGAAGGAAACCGCGTAGAAACCGTTCTTGACCGACTCGATCATCGCCGCGGCGGTCGACTCGCCGGGCGCGATGTAGGTGTTGGTCATCCGCGGCAGCGGTAGGTGGCGGAAGCTCTCGCGGCGGCCGTTGCCGGTCGAGGCGACGCCGTCGCGCTCGGCGCCGAGGTGGTCGTAGAGGTAGGAGACCAGCCTGCCGCCCTCGATCACCTGCGTCTTCTGGGTCGGCCGGCCCTCGTCGTCGATCGCGTCGCTCCCCCACTCGTTGGGCAGGCGGCCGTCGTCGTAGGCGTTCAGCAGCGGCTGGGCGACCTGCTCGCCGAGCTTGCCGACGTAGACGCTGGCGCCCTTGTGAATGTGGTCGATCTCGAGGCCGTGGCCGGTCATCTCGTGGAAGAGGACGCCGCCGAAGCCGCCGCCGACGACGACCGGCATCGAGCCCGAGGGCGCGGGTCGCGAGTCGAGCAGGGTGAGCGCCTTGCGGGCGGCCTGCTCGGCGATCTGGCCGGGGTCGTCGGCGAGCAGCTCGAAGCCGCGGTGGGCGCCCAGCGTCTCGGCGCCGGTCTCCACCTTCTCGCCGCGGCGGGCGACCGCCTGGGCGCCGATCCGGGTGCGGGTGCGGTCGTCGCCGGTGAACAGGCCGTCGGAGTTGGCGATCGTGACGACCCGGCGCGCCTCCGCGTAGGAGGCGGTGAACTGGGCGATCTCCTCGCCGGCGGCGCGGCCGCGCCGGTCGAGCTCCCGCAGCAGCTCGGCCTTGCGGGCGGCGGGGACGTCCTCGGGGGCGACCTCGATCGGCAGCGGCGCGACCGGGCGGGCGGTCAGCGGGCGCGGCTCGGCGCGGGCGGCGCGCAGCGCCGAGGCGGCCTCGTCGGCGGCCCGCTCGAGCTCGGCGGGCCGGAGTCCGTCGACGTGGGCGAAGTAGGTGGTGGCGCCGTCGACGACGCGGACGCCGGCGCCCTCCTCGGCGCCCGCCTGGACCGACTCGATGCGCGACTCGTCGATCGCCATCGTCAGGCCGCCGCGCCGTTCGGCGAAGACCTCGGCGAAACGGCCGCCATTGGCCAGCGCGCGGCCGAGCACCCGCGCGGCGAGCTCCTGGTCGAGCAGCTCGGTCACTGCCGCCGCCGCTTCGCGGTGAGATCGATGACGGCGCCGGCGGCGACGAAGAGCTCGGCCCCGACGGTCGAGTCGGCGGGGAGCTCGGTGGCGCGGCCGCCCGCGTAGTAGAGGCGGGCGAACGGTCGGCGCTGGATGCGCCGGCGCCGCATGTAGGCAGCCGCCTCGTCGGCGTAGCCGGAGACGCGGTCGAGCAGGATGCGGTGCGGCTTCGGCGGCATCAGCCGGTCTCCTTGGCTAGCTCGCGGAGCGCGGAGCGCATGTCGAAGAAGGTCAGCGAGGCGAGCGCGAAGCGCTCGGTGACGACGACCGCGACGAAGCCGCCCTCGCGGAGCGCGAAGACCTCGCCCGCCTGGGTGGCGACGTGGACCTGCTCGACCGGCTCTTCCCCGGCCGCATCGGCGACCCGCAGCAGGTGGACCGACTCCTCGGCCCAGGCGCCGGCGTCGCCGGAGGCGGCGAGCACGGTGCCGTCGGCGGCGAGGATGGCGCCGCCGCGCAGGTCGGGTGACATCTCGGTGAGGAACGAGAGGGCCGCCTCGGCGGCCGCCGATGAGGGGGCTGTTGCGGCGGCATCGGGCACTTAGGTGAAAATACCGACCGTGCCACTCGCCCGAGCATCCTGGCTGACCGTCGTCGTCGTCTGCGCCGTCGCCGCGGTCCTCTTCGCGCTCAGCGGCTACACCGGCTACACGATCACCGTCTGCGCCGTCGGCCTCGCCGCCGCGGTCAATCTGCTGCCCGAGGCCTGACGTCGAGGTGGGCGGCGAGGAGGCGGGCGGCGCGGCCCCGGTGACTCACCTCGTTCTTCTCCGCCTGCGGCAGCTCCGCCATCGTCCGCCCGTCGTCGGTGTCGTCGGGGATGAAGACCGGGTCGTAGCCGAAGCCGCCGCTGCCGCGCCGCTCGCGTAGGAGCCGGCCGGTGCAGGTCGCTTCGAAGACGCGCTCGGTGCCGTCCTCCTCGACCAGGGCGAGCACGCAGACGTAGGCGGCGCGGCGCTCGCCGCCGGCGGCGTCGACCTCGCGCAGCAGCTTGTCGAGATTGGCCTCGTCGCCCGCCCCCTCGCCGGCGTAGCGGGCCGAGTAGATGCCGGGGGCGCCGTCGAGGGCGAAGGCCTCGATGCCCGAGTCGTCGGCGAGGACCGGGCAGCCGAGCGCGGCATGGGCGGCGCGCGCCTTGATCAGCGCGTTGGCCTCGAAGCTGTCGCCGTCCTCGACCGGCGACTCGTAGCCGGCGGGCAGCGGCTCCAGCCCCACCCCCGGCAGCAGTTCGCGCATCTCCCCCAGCTTGTGGCGGTTGGTGGTCGCGAGGATCATCGGCCCTCCGACGCCGGGCGAAGAGCCCGCAGGATCCGGCCACCCGTCACGCGGCCCGCTCCTGCACCTCCCGCAGGCGGGCGATGCCGCCCTCGGCCAGGCCGAGCAGCTCGTCCAGCGAGGCGCGCGAGAGCGGCGTCCGCTCCGCGGTGGCCTGCACCTCGACCAGGCCGCCGTCGCCGGTCATCACCACGTTGGCGTCGACCTCGGCGCGGGAGTCCTCGTTGTAGTCGAGGTCACAGAGGGCGCGGCCGTCGACCATGCCGACGCTGACCGCGGCGATCGAGCCGGTCAGCGGCATCGTCTCGATCAGCTTGCGGTCGAGCAGCCCCTGGAAGGCCATCCGCAGCGCCACGAAGCCGCCGGTGATCGACGCGCAGCGGGTACCGCCGTCGGCTTCCAGGACGTCGCAGTCCACGTAGACGCTGCGTTCGCCGAGCGCCTTGAAGTCGACGACGACGCGCAGGCTGCGGCCGATCAGACGCTGGATCTCCACGCCGCGGCCGTCCTGCCTGCCCTTCGAGATGTCGCGCTGCTTGCGCTCCCCGGTCGAGGCGGGGAGCATCGCGTACTCGGCGGTGACCCAGCCTTTGCCGCGGCCGGTCATCCAGCGCGGCACCTGCTCGGAGACCGAGGCGGTGCAGATCACCCGCGTGCGGCCGACCGAGATCAGCGCCGAGCCGGCGGCGCTTTCGACGAAGCCGGGATCGATGGTCACCGGACGGATGTCGGCGGGGGCGCGGTCGTAGCTCCGAGAGGCGGGCATCGGCGGCGAGTCTTGCAGGCGCGGCGGGCGGGCGCCCCGACGTGGGCCGGGCGCCCGCGCGGTCACCGCGGCGCCGTGCCGGGCGCCCGCGCGGGCCCGAACTCACTTGAAGGCGACCTTGTCGACCGCTTCCTTGATCTTGTCGACGATGACGTTCGCCAGCTCGGTCCCCTGCTTGCCGTTGAACCCCTTCATCGCCGCCACCATCCCGACCATCAGCAGCGAGACGAGCAGGATCAGGCCGACGTACTCGACCGTCCCCTGCCCGCGCTGCTCGGCGAGGACGTGGATCGCCCTCGCCCGCCGGGCGACGGCGGCGTTGACCCGCCAGGCGGCGGCGTGCAGGTAGCCCAGGATTGCGTAGAACATCGATCTCCCTTCCTCGGTTGGCGGGAGCGATGCTGGGCCGCAAACGCGCACCGAACAAGACGCGCGAGTGCCGATTGCGTGACGGCTAGGGAAAGCTTCTCGCCAGCGTGGTGTGGAACTGGGGGCCGACCAGCGAGACGCGTTCCTCGCCGGGGAAGGTGGCGGCGAGGGTGCCGATCCAGGAGCGCTTGCCGTTGGGGCCGCGCCGCAGCGTCGCGTAGCCGAGGAACGGCTTCGGCGGTCGGACCCTGCCGAAGCTGACCCGCGGGTCGGAGACGAAGCTGGAGCGCGGCCCGACCGCGTAGTCGAGGCTCAGCAGGCCGATCCGGCCCACCATGCCGAACCGTTCCGCGTAGAAGCCGGTCCTGCCCTCGCGCCGGGCGACGAAGAGCAGACCGCCGGTCCCCGCCTTGTCGAGCGCCGAGAGGCTCATCCGCGTCCGCGCCGGCGGCAGCGCCGCGGCGGGGTCTTCGAGCAGCGGGTTGGCGCCGCCCGCGACCAGCGGGCACTGTTCGGTCGGCGGCAGGACGACCTCGCCGCGCACCCGGTGGGCCAGCACGGCGGTGTATCCGCCCTGGCCGTGGAAGTCGATCGTGCCGGTGAAGTAGCCGGTGATGGTCGCCGCGCCGGTGGTCCCGCCGAAGCAGTCGGGCGGCAGGCCGCGCGCGGCGGGGGCGGTGGCGTGGAAGCGGAGGTCGACGCGGCCGAACCGGCGGAAGCTCGCGTGGATGCCGTTGGCGCCGCCGACGCCGCGGGCGACGTAGGTGGTCGAGGACCCCGCGCGCCGCGAGTCGTCGTCGCGCGAGACGCCGATCGTCACGGTCCGCCCGCGCGCCGAGACGAGCAGCCGGTAGCCGTGCGAGCCGCTCAGCTGGAAGCGCGGTTCGACTTCCACCCGATGATGGGTCGAGCCGCCCTGGCCGGCGAGCGCCGCGGAGGCGAAGACGCCGCCGCCGGCCAATGCCGGCACCCCGACCACGGCAAGTGCGTTCGCACCTATCCAGGCCACGCGTCGATAGGTGCGAACGCGCCGGAGGAGGTGGCCGAGGCGCCTCATCTGACCCGCCTCGCCCGCGCGTAGAGGCCCGCCACGTCGCGGCCGAAGTAGGGGCCGAAGTTGGTCGACGGATCGCTCGGATAGCCGTACGTGGTGACGCTGTTGAGGACTTCGCCTTCGATCACCCAACCACCGCCCGAGCCGCCCGCGCTGTCGTCGCAGCCGATCGCCAGGTCGAGCGGCCCCGGTTCGAAGAGCGAGGCGAAGTCGTGCCCCTCGAAGCCCGCTTCGCGGCAGACCTGGAGGGTGCCGCCGTTGAAGGGGTGTTCGACCGGATAGCCGTAGACGTCGAAGGTCTGGTCGGGCGAGAGCCCGGTCGCGAGGCGGTCGGCGCCGACCGCCGCCGCCAGCGTCTGGCCCCTTTCGTTGCGCCCGACCACCGCCGCGCCGACGTCGAAGTTCTCGTTTTCGTGGTTGTGCCAGGCCGGCGTCGTCCCCAGCCAGTGGGCGGTGAAGGTGCCGAAGGGGCGTTCGCCGTGGTGGTAGCCGGGGACGAAGACCCATTTGCGGTCCCACCAGAGGCCTTCGTCGAAGACGCAGTGACCGGCGGTGATCACGACGCTCTTGTTCGGCGAGACGACCGAGGTCCCCGAGCAGCGGCCGAAGCCGAAGCCGGGCCCTTCGGAGATGAAGATCGCGCCGTTCACCCGGTAGGAGCGGTCGGTCGGGTCGACGATCGTTTCCGAGGTCGCGGTGAGCGCCGGGTCGAGCGCCGAGCCGTGGGCGGCCCGCGGCCCGACGATCGGCCGCGCCGCCCGCATCCGCGCCGGCGTCCAGAAGCGCCGCGCCGCCGCCGCGTGGGCGGCGAAGGAGATCGACGGCGGCGCCGCCTCGGCGGCGGGCGCGGCAAGCGCTCCGAGGACGAGCGCGGCGCCGAGGGCGAGGGAGATCGAGGGACGCGGAAAGCGCATGGGAATCGGCACTCAAGCAGACGGCGAGGCGCCGGGTCGCGTTTTTCGGCCGGCGCGGACGTCCCCGTACCCGGCCGGGCCGCGGATAACCTGCCGCGATGCGCGTCCTCGTCGTCACCAACCTCGTCCCCGACCCGGCGACGCCGCAGCGCGGCCGCTGGGTTCGCGACCAGGTCGCCGAGCTCCGCGCCCGCGGCGTCGAGGTCGAGGAATTCGGCTTTCCGCGCGGCCGCTCCAACTACCTGCCGGCGGTCCGCCGCCTTCGCTCCCTGCTGCGCCGCGAGCGCTTCGACCTCGTCCACGCCCACTATGGGCTGGCGGGCTGGGTGGCGCTGGCCGGCGGCGCCCGCCCGCTGCTCGTCACCTTCCACGGCACCGACGTCCGCCACCCGCTCGTCGGCCCGCTCTCCCGCCGGCTCGCGTGGCGGGCCGACCTCGCCTCGGCCGTCTCCCGCGGCCTCTTCGGCGAGGAGGACGGCCGGCCGGGGCTGCCGCCCGTCCCGGGCTCGGCGATCCTGCCCTGCGGTCCGCGACTGGAGCGCTTCGGGCCGTCCCCGCGCGCCGCCGCGCGCCGATCGCTCGGCCTCGATCCGGACGGCCGCTACCTCCTCTTCCCCGCCGACCCGGCCCGGCCGGAGAAGCGCCACGACCGCGCCGCGGCGCTCGCTGCCGCCACGGGCGCGCGGCTGCTCACCGGCGGCTCGATCGAGCCCGAGGCGATGGCCGGCTGGATGAACGCCGCCGACGCCGTCCTCGTCACCTCCGACTACGAGGGCTTCGGCATGGCGGCGATCGAGGCGCTCGCCTGTGACGTGCCGGTCCTCTCGACCCCGGTCGGCGTCGCCCCCTACATGCTGGCGGGCGTCGAGGGCTGCCTCTGCGCCCCCTTCGACGTCGATCGCTGGGCGGCCGCCGCCCGTCCCCACCTGGACGCCGGCGACCCCCGCGTCGCGGGCTCCGCCCGGGCCGCGACCTTGGCAGCGGGGCCGCTGGCCGAGCGGGTGATCGAGGTCTACCGGCACCTGACCGGCCGGCCCGTTTAGATTGAGGCCTTGACCGCGGAGCGGACGTTCAGATGAGCGACGAGCACTCGGGCGCAGCGGCAGGCGGGGTGGAGGCGCGGATCGGCGAGGCCGAGCGCACCCTCGCCGCGGCAGCAGAGGCCGCCGCCGCGGCCGAACGGCGGGCCGAGGCCGAGATCCGCGCCCTCGAGGCCGACGTCGAGCGCTGGCGCACCGAGGCCGAGCGGGTCCGCAAGGAGCTGGAGCTGCGCCACGAGGAAGAGCTGCGCAAGGAGCGCGAGGCCAAGGAGCAGGCGATCGCCGCCGCCGAAGAGCGGCTCGGCGAGATCGAGTCGCAGACCGACGCCGCCGAGGCGCGGATCGCCACCGCCGAGCGCCGTGCGGAGGAGGCCGAGAAGGCGGTCGCCGCCGAGCGGGCCAGGGCCCGAGAAGGCGCTGCCGGCTGGCTGCGCGAGCGGATCGACCAGATCCGCCGGGAGGGCGGGACCAAATAGCGGCGGTCGCCGAGTACGACGTCGCCGTCGTCGGCGGCGGCGCCGCCGGGCTGTGGACCGCGTTGCGCGCCGCCGAGCAGGGCGGTCGCGTCTGCGTGGTCTCGCGGACGCCGCTCAACCAGAGCGCCAGCTTCTGGGCGCAGGGCGGGCTCGCCGCGGCGCTCGAACCGGGCGACTCGCCGGAGCGCCACGCCGCCGACACGATCGCCGCCGGGCGCGGCCTCTGCCGCACCGCCGCGGTGCGGGCGCTGGTCGAGGAGGCCCCGGCCGCGGTCCGCGAGCTGCAGGCGCGCGGCGTCGACTTCGACCTCGACCATGAAGGGCTGCTGGCGCTCGGCCTCGAGGGCGGCCACTCGGCGCGCCGCATCGTCCACTCCGGCGGCAGCCAGACCGGCCGCGAGATCACCTCGAAGCTGGCCGCGATGGTCGCCGCGGACGAGCGGATCGAGGTCCGCGAGCGCACCTCGGCGACCGCGCTGTGGAGCGACGGCGAGCGCTGCCACGGGGTGATCACCGACGCCGGCCCGCTCGCCTCGTGGGCCACCGTGATGGCGACCGGCGGCGCCGCGGCGCTGTGGCGGCGGACCACCAACCCGCGCGGCGCGATCGGCGCCGGCCCGGTCTTCGCGGCGGCGGCCGGGGCCGACCTCGCCGACCTCGAGTTCTGCCAGTTCCATCCGACCGCGCTCGCCCTCCCCCACACCCCCTTCGACGGCCGGCTGATCACCGAGGCGGTGCGCGGCGAGGGCGCGAAGCTGCTCGACGCCGCGGGCGAGCGCTTCACCGACGAGCTGGCGCCGCGCGATGAGGTGAGCGCCGCGATCCTCGCCAAGCTGAGCGAGGAGGGGGGCACCTCGGTGCGGCTCGACCTGCGGATGCTCGACCCGGCCCGCTTCCCGAACATCTTCAGCTCGCTCGCCGACGCGGGCCTCGACCCGGCCGCCGAGCCGGTTCCCGTCGCCCCGGCGGCCCACTACACGATGGGTGGGATCGCGGTCGACCTCGACGGGCGCTCCTCGCTGACCGGCCTCTACGCGGTCGGCGAGTGCTCCTGCACCGGCCTGCACGGCGCCAACCGGCTGGCGTCCAACTCGCTCAGCGAGTGCTTCGTCTTCGGCGGTCGGGCGGCGCGGGCGGCGCTCGCCGAGACGGCGCCCGGATCGCATCCGGACGAGCCGGGGTGGCGCTTCACGCCGCCGACCCAGGAGACCCGCGACGCCGTCTGGCGGCTCGCCGGGCCGCTCCGCAACCCGACCGACCTGGCGGCGCTGATCTCCGATCCCTACCCGCTCGCCAAGGCGATCGCGCTGGCGGCGCTGGAGCGGCGCGAGTCGCGCGGCGGCCACCTGCGCACCGACTTCGCGGCCACCGACCCGTCCCTCGACCACGTCCACGTGATCCTCGCCCCGGACGGCTCGGTCCGCCGCGAGCGCTGGGAGTAGCCCCGGGCACCGAAGCCCATCCCCCTCTCACGCTTGTTCCCCGATGGGTTACAAGCGTGAAGGTTTGGCGACCTCGAAGGCGCTAGCGTCGCGGGCATGCTGCTCGGGGTCGACGTCGGTGGGACCTTCACCGACGCGGTGCTGCTCGATGACGGGAGCGTCCACACGGCCAAGGTGCCGACCACGCCGGGCGAGGAGTCGGCCGGGGTGATGGCCGCCGTCGAGGCGGTCCTCGCGCAGGCGGGCGCCTCGCCGGCCGCGGTCGAGAGCTTCGCGCACGGGATGACGGTCGGCACCAACGCGCTGCTCACCGAGAGCGGCGCCCGCACCGCGCTGATCGCCACCCGCGGCTTCGGCGACGTGCTCGAGATCGCCCGCCAGGACCGTCCCAGCCTCTACCACCTGCGGGCGCCGAAGCCGACCCCGCTGGTCCCCGCCGAGCTGAAGCTCGAGGCGGCCGAGCGGACCGGACCGGAGGGGATCGTCGAGCCGCTCGCCGCGGGCGAGGCGGAGCGCCTCGCCGCGGCGCTGGAGGCGGGCGACGCCGAGTCGGTGGCGATCTGCCTGCTCTTCTCCTACCTCGACCCGACCCACGAGCGGCGCCTCGCCGCGTCCCTGCGCGAGCGGCTTCCCGGCCTGCACGTGTCCGCCTCGCACGAGGTCCTGCCCCGCTTTCGCGAGTACGAGCGCGCCTCGACGACGACGATCGACGCCTACCTCTCGCCGCTGCTCGGCCGCTACCTGGGCCGGCTCGGCGAGGCGACCGCGGCGGCGGGGCTGCCCGCGCCGCAGGTGATGCTCTCCTCCGGCGGCGTCGCCCCGGCCGAGGAGGCGGCGACCGCGGGCGCCTGGAGCGTGCTCTCCGGCCCGGCGGGCGGCGCGGTCGGCGCCGGCCTGCTGGCTCGCCTCAGCGGCGACGGCAACGCGCTCGGCTTCGACATGGGCGGTACCTCCTGCGACGTCTGCGTGGTCGAGGACGGCGAGGTGCGCCGCGCCGACGAGCGCACCATCGCGGGCCGACCGATCCAGCTGCCGACCGTCGACGTCCACACGGTCGGGGCGGGCGGCGGCTCGATCGGCTGGCGCGACCCGGGCGGCGCGCTGCGGGTCGGCCCGCGCTCGGCCGGCGCGGTCCCCGGTCCAGCCTGCTATGGGCGCGGCGGCACCGAGCCGACCGTCACCGACGCCAACCTGCTGCTCGGCAACCTCGCCGCCGACTCGACCCTGGCGGGCGGCGTCGTGCTCGACGCCGCGGCCGCCGAGCGGGCGGTCGGCGCGCTCGCCGCCGAGCTGGGACTCGACCCGCTCGCGACCGCGGCCGGGATCGTCCGGGTCGCCAACCAGGAGATGGTGCGGGCGCTGCGCGTGGTCACCGTCGAGCGCGGGGTCGACCCGCGCCGCTTCGCGCTGCTGCCCTTCGGCGGCGCCGGGCCGATGCACGCGGCCGCGATCGCCGCGGAGCTGGGGATCGAGCGGCTGCTGTGCCCGCGCGCGGGCGGCGTGCTGTCGGCCTTCGGCCTCTGCGCGTCGGACCGCCGGCGCGACACCGCACGCACCGTGATGCTGGCCGGCGAGGACCTCACCGCGGCGCGGCTCGCCGCCCCGGTCGCCGCGCTGCGCGCGGCGGCCGGGGCGGGGCTCGCGGGCGCCCGCACCGAGGTCGTCTACGGGATGCGCTACGCGGGCCAGGCCTTCGAGCTGCCGGTGCCCGGCGAACCCGAGCCCGACCCGGCCGAGCTGCGCGCCCGCTTCGAGGAGGCCCACGAGGAGCGCTACGGCCACCGCGATCCCGACGGCGAGGTGGTCGTCGTCGACATCCGGCTCGGTCTCGTCGTCGACGGCCCGATGAGCGAGCCGGGAGCGACCCTGTCGCACGGACGGCAGGACGAACCCGTGAGGGAGCCGGGGGTGACCCTCTCTCACGAACAGCAGGGAGGTTCGTTCGGGTCACCCCCGGCTCCCTCCCACGGACGCGCGGCGGAAGAGTCATCTCGTCCTGTCTGGTTCGAGGGCGAATGGCTCGACACGCCGGTGCTTCGCGGCGAGCCGCAGCCGGGCGGCCGGGCCGAGGGCCCCGTCGTCGTCGAGCTCCCCGAGGCAACCCTCGTCCTCCCGCCCGGCTGGAGCGCCGAGGTCGACGAGTTCGGCACGATCCTCGCCCAGCTGAAAGAGCCAGGAACAGCCGACAAGCCCCTCACCCAGCAACAGAAGCCAGAGGAAAGCGGGTCGACCCCCGTCCCGCGAAACACGCCTGAGGGAGGTGGGGATGACCCTGAGCGAACCTCCCCGCAGTTCGTGAGTGAAGGGTCATCCCCACCTCCCCCCGGCCATGCCTCGGAGGAGGAATGACGATCGACCCGATCACCCTGCAGGTGATGATCGGCGGCCTGCGCGCCGCCTGCGACGAGATGGGCGCGACGCTGATCCGCTCCGCCTACTCGGCCAACATCAAGGAGCGCCACGACTGCTCGACCGCGCTGTTCGACGCCGCCGGGGAGCTGGTGATGCAGGCCGAGCACATCCCCGTCCACCTCGGCTCGATGCCCGACGCGGTCGCCGCGGTGCTCGACGAGCGACAGGAGCCCGACGTCGAATGGATCCTCAACGACCCCTTCCGCGGCGGCACCCACCTCCCCGACATCACCCTCGTCTCCCCCGTCTTCGCGGCCGGCGAGCTGCTCGGCTTCGCCGCCTCGCGCGCTCACCATGCCGACGTCGGCGGCCCGACGCCGGGCTCGATGCCCGCCTTCTCCCACACCCTCGAGGAGGAGGGGGTGGTGATCGCGCCGACCCGCGTCGGAGCCGGCGCGCTCGACCGCCTGGTCGCGCGGATGCGCAACCCCCGCCAGCGACTCGCCGATCTGCGCGCCCAGCAGTCGGCCAACCGGGTCGGCCGGGCGCGGCTGGCCGAGCTCGCGGCGCGCCACGGGATCGCCGGGCTGCGGGCCGGGATGAGCGAGATCCTCGCCTACGCGGAGCGCCGCACCCGCGCCGCCCTGGCCGCCCTCCCGGACGGCACCTACAGGGCCGAGGACCGCCTCGAAGACGACTCGCCCGACGGCGCCGAGCGCGACCTCCTCCTGCGGGTCGAGGCGACGGTCTCCGGCGATGCCCTGCGACTCGACTTCGCCGGCACCGACGCCCAGGTCGCGGGCAACCTCAACTGCCCGCTGTCGGTGACCAAATCGGCCGCCTTCTTCGCGGTCCGCGTCCTCACCGACCCCGACGCGCCGCCCTGCGCCGGCGCCCACCGGCCGATCGAGGTCCTCGCGCCGCGCGGCTGCGTGCTGAACGCCGAGCCGCCCACCGCCGTGGTCGCGGGCAACGTCGAGACCTCCAGCCGGGTCGCCGACCTGGTCGCCGCGGCACTGGCGGGCGCCCGCCCGGTCCCCGCCCAGGGCCAGGGCACGATGAACAACCTGACCCTGGCGGGCGAGGGCTTCACCTACTACGAGACGCTCGGCGGCGGCCAGGGGGCCGGGCCCGACGTCGACGGCCCGAGCGCGATCCACGTCGCGATGTCGAACACCCTGAACACCCCGGTCGAGGCGCTGGAGACCGAGTTCCCGTTGCGGGTCCGCGAGCTGGCGCTGCGGCGCGGGTCCGGCGGCACGGGCGCCCGACGGGGCGGCGACGGCCTGCTGCGCGAGCTCGAGGCGCTCGCCCCGATGCGCTTCACCCTGCTCACCGAGCGGCGCCGGTGGGCGCCGCGCGGCCGCGACGGGGGCGCCGACGGCGCACCCGGAAGGAATCTTCTCGACGGTCGTCCGCTGCCCTCCAAGAGCGAGGGATATCTGGCTCCAGGGAGCCGTTTGCGGATCGAAACGCCGGGGGGCGGCGGGCACGGCGAAGCCTAAATTTCCGCACCGATTGTTTGGTATTTCGCGCGGGCTTCCCTAGAATGCTCCCCCTCGGGCGAGCGCAGTGGCCCCACACGGCCAGATTTTCGCGCCCCGCCCCTATACATCGCACACGACCTCCCCAGGTACTGACTTCAAATGCCGATCGCTCTCAAGGAATGGGCTGTAACCGTCCGCGCCCTCGCCGAGGGTGAGCAGCTGCTCACTCTGCGCAAGGGCGGAATTCGCGAGGAGAACAAGCACTTCGAACTCGAGCACGAGCGCTTCTTCCTCTATCCGACCTTTGACCACCAGCGGAACGACCTCGTCCGCGAGTCGCACCACCCGGAGCTGCGCCGCGCCCTCGAGGAGGGCGTCTGGCCCGACGAGGAGCCGCCGCCGAAGGCGCTGCTCCAGGACGGCGGCATCCCGCAGCCGGACCGCGTCCGACTGCGCGCCTGGGCGGAAGTGACCGACCACGTCACGATCAACGACCGGCGCACGCTCGACTGCCTCTCGCCGTTCTACATCTGGACGCCTGACTACGCCGAGAAGCGCCTCGCCTGGAAGCGCCGGCACCCGCTGCACATCCTGCTGCTGCGGGTCCATCGCATCCCCCGCCCGGTCACCGTGCGGGTCCGCGACGAGTACCACGGCTGTCGCTCCTGGGTCGAGATCGACCGCGAACTGCCCTTCGAGGGCACCCCGGTGATGAACGACGAGGAGTTCGACCGGGCTCGGCAAGAGATACGCGAAGTCTGCGATCAGGCTGAGCCTGCCCTCGTCTGACCGGCGCATCGCGGCGTCCTCGGTCGCTCACGTGCCAAGCACGCTTCGCTTCCTGCGCTCGTCTGACCGGCGCATCGCGGCGTCCTCGGTCGCTCACGTGCCAAGCACGCTTCGCTTCCTGCGCTCGTCTGACCGGCGCATCGCGGCGTCCTCGGTCGCTCACGTGCCAAGCACGCTTCGCTTCCTGCGTCCTTGCGCTGCTTGACCAGACGAGCGCAGGTCGTAATCTGCAGACATGAGTTGGGTCGAGACGGAGTCGCTCAGCTTCACGGCGAGGCACGACTCGGGTGACGCGGCCTTCGCGGACCGCACCCTGGACCGGCTGGAGACGCTGCGGCTGCGCCTCGAAGACCGCTTCGAGGCGATGCCGGCCGAGGTCACGGTCGTCATCCACACCAACCCGGTCTCGCTGACCATGGCCCACCCGTTCCTGCCCGCCGCCCGCTGGGCCGCGGCGCCGGCCGGCCGCCGCTACCTGGCCGGCTGGCCGATGGCGACCGAGCTCCACGTCCTCAACGACCGCCACATGGAACGGCGGGCCGCCGGCGAGGACTCCCTGGAGGCGCTGCGCGGCACCGCCGAGCGGCTCTACGCGCAGCTGGTGATCGCCACCAACAACCCGGCCCTGCCGCCCTCCTGGACGCCGCGCCGCTTCGCCCGCTACCTGGGCTGGGCCTGGCTGGTCGAAGGCGGTGCCCAGTACTTCGCGCGCCAGGTCGGCCTCTACCGCGCCGCGGTGCTGCTGCGCCTGCGCGGCGGCGGCCGCGTCTCCTTCCCACCCTCCCGCCGCGACGCGGTGATCCTCGGCGGCACGGTCTTCGACCTGCTCGAGAACGAGCGCGGCCCGGAGGCCTGCGAGCGCCTGGTCGACGGCCTCCTCCCCGGCGGCCCGGCGGTCACCCTCGAAGACGCCTTCGACGCCCGCTTCCGCGACATCGAGGCCGCCTGGCGCGACCACCTGCGCGACATGGCGCGCCCGGCCGGCGTCAGCTGAGCGCCGACCGCGGCGGACCCGGCGGGCCCGCCGGTCTCAGCTGCTGACCTGGTAGGCGATCCAGATCAGCAGGACGGCGACGAGGAAGGCGCCGCCGACCCAGAGGGCGAGCCGCCCCGGGCTCATCGGGTCGCCGCCGCTGCGCAGGAGGCGTGCCTCCCCTTCGATCTCTTCGCGCTCCTCGCCCTCGCCCTCGGTCATCGTTTCCTCGAGCAGCTCGCGGGCCTCCCGGGCCTGCTCTGTGTTGACCCAGATGTCATGGGGGCCGGCGGCCAGGAAGTCGGGGTTGTCGAAGCCGCCCGAGCGTTTCAGCACGCTCGGGATCCCCGCCTCGATCAGCAGCCCCTGCAACATTTCCGCTTCGGACTGGTTGCGGGCGAAGCCGACCTTGACCAGCTTGCCGCCGCCACCGCCGCCGCCACCGCCGCCCTCCTCGCCGCCCCGATGACCGCCGTCGTGGGAGCCACGCGAGTGGGCGCCACGGTGCTTGGTCGCCTCGGCCATGGCTACTTCTATCCGATCTCGAGCGCGGCGTCGGCGATCTTCAGGTCGGCGAGGTGGAAGGCCTGCACGTCTGGATTCTCGGGGTCGGCGAGCGAGACGATCACGTAGATCTGCTCGGGCCAGTTCTGCGCCTGGTTGACGTCGGTCTGCGACGGATAGGCGGCGCTCTTGGTGTGGGAGTGGTAGATCGCCAGCAATTCGCCGTCGGCTTCGATCTCCTTCAACGCGTCGAACTGGCCCTGCGGGTCCATCTCGTAGCGGAGCGGGCTGGCCGCGGCGTTGACGACCCGCACCACCTTGGTCGCCACCCCGTCGGTGCCGCCGACCATGCCGCAGCACTCGTTCGGCACGTCCTCGCGGGCGTGCGCGACCATCTCGTCGACCAGCTCCTGGGAGATCTTCACGCCCGCGAGGCTAGCGGACCGCCCGTGGCCACGGGCGGTCCGCCGCTGCGGGCCTCAGCGCCCTTCGAGGTAGCGGTAGAGCATCGGCGTCGGTACGCAGTACCGGTCGCATTCCTGGGCGCCGATGTTCGTCACGCCGACCCGCCCGACGCCGGCCGGGAAGATCGAGAAGCCCGATTCGTTGGTCGTGCCCGGCATGATCTCGCCGCTGCGCCCGAACACCGGGTCGGGCTTGCCGCCGGCGAGGATCCGCAGCAGCTTCGGCGGGGCGCCTTCGCCCCCGACCAGCGCCATCGTCGAGCCTTCCCGGCCCTGGATGGCCTGGTCGACCGGGCAGGCCAGGAGCGCCAGGCCGTGTTCACCCCAGCCGCGGGCGAGCGTCCCGCTCGGGTGCAGCCGCAGCTCGAAGCCGCCGATGCTGCCGGCCGACCCGAACAGCTCCACCGGCCCCTTCTTTCCCGCCACGACGGCGGTGACCCGGACTTCGTTGCCCTTCAGCCCCTTGAGGCGCCGCAGGGACCTGACCGCCCGCCTGCCGAACCTGCGGTCGATCTTGCCGTTCGCCTTGACCTTGACCAGGAACCCCGCCTGGGTCGCCTTGGTGAGTCCGCGGCCGCCGAAGTAGGTGGCCCCATTCGGGTTGAGCCCGACGTATTCGACTTCCCCTTCGCCGGGCACCTGCGCGGTGACCGAGCCGCGCACGCCGTAGGCGCGCGCCCGGTGACCCGTCGGGTCGAGCTTGATCACGGTTCCCGTCCCCGTCTGACCGGTCTTCGCGCCCCGCCTCTTCTCGCGGGTCACCGAGGTCGCGATGACGAAGGTCGAGTCCTTCGGACCGGCGACCAGGTGGGTGTTGCCGCCCGTGCACGGGCAGGGGAGCCGCAGGCCGCCGCCCGCGGCGAAGCCGGTGTCGAGGTCGCCGTTGGCGAGCAGCCGCCGCAGGACGATCCAGCCGTCCGCCTGACTCCTGGCGGGGGTGCGCCCGATGACGGGCATGCCCGAGGAGTCGACGGTGATCAGGTCTTCTCCTTCTTGGTCGGCGAACGCCGCTTCGGGCGGGATCCCCCAGCCACGCGAGCCGGCGAACGCGGATTCCAGCGCCCCGTCGGCGAGATAGCGAAAGACGAAATCACCGTGCGAGCACAGATAGCTTGCGCACGAGGTCTGACGGGCGACCAGGAAGGTCTCCCCGTTCTGGCCGGTGGCGGCGGCCTGGATCGACAGGTTTTTCCACCCCGGCGGAGTCGGCGGCTTGGCCATCGCCACCCCGCCTTCTCCGAAGGAGGTGTCGAGCTCGGCCTGCGCGGTGCCCACGCCGACCACCATCATCGCCGCGAGCGCCACCATCGAAACCAACATTGCCCTGCGCATCGTTTTCCTCTCGTGTTCGAACTGCGTTGTCCGGTTGCAGTTGGTTGAACACTGGCCGATATATCGAAGTTGCGCTCGACTCGAACTCGCTTCAATCGCGCCCCGCGCCCGCGACGATCCGCCGGTAGGCAAACCAGGCGCTCTTCGGGGCGCCCGGTTCAGCGGACCATCGAACCGCGGGGGTCGCGGCGAGTTGCGCCCGGTTCGGGCTCAGGACCCGGGACGGCTCAGGGCCGCGGACCGGCTACCACCAGACGGTGGTGTCCAGGTTCTCGATCTCCTCCAGCGGCTTCGTGTAGATGCCGGAGGAGAGGTACTTCCAGCCGTCGTCGGGGATCAGGAAGACGACGTTGCCGGAGTCGAGCTCCCCGGCGATCCGGGCGGCGACCCGGGCGACGGCGCCGCCGGAGACGCCGGCGAAGACGCCCTCCTCCTCGAGCAGCCGCTTCGTCCAGATGATCGCGTCGCGGTTGGAGACCATGATTTTGCGGTCGAGCAGCGAGAGGTCGATGATCGGCGGGATGAAACCGTCGTCAAGCGACCGCAGCCCCTGGACCAGCTCCCCCTGCATCGGCTCGGCGGCGACGACCAGGGTCTCGGGGTCGGCCTCCTTGAGGCGCCGGCCGTTCCCCATCAGGGTGCCGCCGGTGCCGAGGCCGCCGACGAAGGCGGCTACCGAGTCGAGCTCTTCTAGGATCTCCAGCGCGGTGCCGTTGTAGTGGGCCAGCGGGTTGGCGTCGTTGCCGTACTGGTAGGGCATGAAGAAGCCGGGACGATGGGCCAGCTCCAGCGCCACCTCGACCGCCCCGTTGGAGCCCTTCGCCCCCTCCGAGTAGACGATCTCGGCGCCGTACATGCGCAGCAGCTGGGTGCGCTCCTCGGTGACGTTGTCGGGCATCACGACCTGCAGCGGGTAGCCCTTGCGGCGGCAGATCATCGCCAGCGCGATCCCGGTGTTGCCGGAGGTCGGTTCGAGGATCGTCTGGCCGGGCTCGATCGCCCCTTCGGCCTCCGCCTTCTCGATCATCGAGCGGGCGACGCGGTCCTTGACCGAGCCGGTCGGGTTGTGACCCTCGAGCTTCGCGAACACGTGCACCTCGGGGTTGGGCGAGAGGCGGCGCAGCTCGACCAGCGGCGTGTTGCCGATCGATTCGACCACATCGCCGAAGCGCCCCCCGCAGGGTCTGTTCAAGACTGGATCTGATGCCATCTGTTGCCCTCGCCCTTTACTTCAGAAAGTGTAGCGAGGGCAGGGCAGGCGGTGTGACGGCGTCTCCCCCCGCCCGGAGGGTGCCGGGAAGGGCGCGGTCCTGGACCCCTGGACAAACGCGGCCCCCCGATTCGGGTGTATGTTCGCGCCAGTCCAGCAAACTTCTGATCGGAGGCAGGTTTGTCCAGCAAAACGAGGCTGGCCGCCTTTTTGGCGGTGCTTCTCGTAGGAGCGGTGTCGATCGTCGTGGCGGGGTGCGGCGGTGGCGGCAGCAGCTCGAGCTCGGAAACGACGGCAAGCGAAGAAAGCAGCGAAGGCGCCGGCGCGGCCGGCGAAGAATCGAGCGGCGGCGGCGAAAAGCTCGTGGTCGGCTCCGACATCCCGTATCCCCCGTTCGAGCAGGGGAAAAAGGGCAGCTACACGGGGTTCGACGTCAACCTGATGGAAGCGATCGGCGAAGAAATCGGCCGCGAACCGGAATTCGTCGACTCCTCCTTCGAAACGATCTTTCGTGACGTCGCGCAAGGCAAGTTCGAAGCCGTGATGTCGGCGGCGACGATCACCGAAGAACGGGAAAAGGTGGTCGCCTTCTCGGATCCCTATTACCTCTCCGAACAGGCGATCCTGGTCAAAGAAGGCAGCCCGATCACGGGCCTCGCCGATCTCAAAGGCAAAGTGGTCGCCGCCCAGCAGGGCACCACGGGACTCGAACTCGGCAAGGAAAAAGCCGAAGCGTCCGAATTGCGCCCCTACCCGGAAGGCCCCGACGCGGTCAACGCGCTGAAGGCCGGCACGGTGGAAGCGGTGATCATCGACGCCCCGGTCGCGGCCAACGCGGTCGAAGAAACGAGCGGCATCGAAGTGACCGAAAAAGTCCCGACCGAAGAAAAGTATGGAATCGCGGTCGCCAAGGGGAGCACGGAACTGCTCGAACAGATCAACGAAGGCCTCGCCAAGGTCCTCGAAAACGGCAAGTACAAGACGGTCTATGAAAAGTGGTTCCACGAAGCGCCGCCGCAGGGCATCTTCACCGCGGCCGAAGAAGCGGCGGGCGAATGACGTTTGCGCGGTAATCGCGGCTGATGTAAGAGAGGGGGCGCCGGCGACGGCGCCCCCTTTTTCACGACCAGGGACCAGGAGCGCAGATGAAGGTCTTCTTCGAACAGTACTTCGACTTCCACATCATGGGAGAACACTTCGGGGAAGTCTTCGAAGCCTTTCTCCAGAACCTGCTGATCTTCTTCGTCGCGGCGCTCGTCGCCCTCGCCTGGGGCCTCGTCCTGGCGCTGCTGCGCCAGCTGCCCGGCAAGAAGGTCCTACCGATCCGCATCCTGACGATCGCCTACATCGACGTCCTGCGGGCGATCCCGCTGCTGATCATCATCCTGCTGATCTCGGGCGGCGTCCCCTTCCTCACCTTCATCCCGAAGAGCGTCCGCATCCCGGAGTGGTTCGGCAAGCCCGACCCCTACTGGTATGGCGTGGCGGCGATCGTCTTCGTCTACGGCGCCTACATGGCCGAGGTCTACCGGGCGGGCATCGAAGCGGTGCCACGCGGCCAGATGGAGGCGGCCCGCTCGCTGGGGATGAGCCACTCCCAGGCGATGCGCAACATCATCGTCCCCCAGGCCGTCACCAAGGTCCCGGCGCCGATGCTGAACGAATTGATCTCCCTGTTGAAGGACACCACGCTGGTCAGCGTGATCGCCTTCGGCGAGTCGGTCCTGGTCAGCCGCGAAATCCTTGCCGAACAGCTGAACAGCTCGGCGCTGAGCCTGACCGCCGCCTTCTTCCTCGTCATCTGCCTGCCCGGGGCGCGGCTGGTCGACTACCTGATCAAGCGCAACCAGGGCAAGATCACCCGCGGCGCCCACGTCGAGGTGGCCTGATGGCCGAGCCGATGGTGCGCCTCAAGGGCGTCCGCAAGCGCTTCGGCAAACTCGAGGTGCTGAAAGGCGTCGACCTCGACGTCGCCAGGGGGGAAGTCGTCTGCATCCTCGGCCCGAGCGGCTCGGGCAAGAGCACCCTGCTGCGCTGCGTCAACCTGCTGGCGCCGCCCGAGGAGGGCGAGATCTTCCTCGAGGGTCAGGACATCTGCAAGGGGCCCGGCTCCGGCGGCGGCGAGTCGAGCTGGGACCTCAACTTCGTCCGCCAGCGGGTCGGCATGGTCTTCCAGCAGTTCAACCTCTTCCCCCACAAGACGGCGCTCGAGAACGTGACCCTGGCGCCGCAGAAGGTGCTCGGCAAGTCGAAGTCCGAGACCGAGGAGAAAGGCCGCGCGCTGCTCGAGCGGGTCGGCCTCGGCGACCGCCTCGGCCAGTATCCGGAAACGCTCTCCGGCGGCCAGCAGCAGCGCGTCGCGATCGCCCGCGCCCTGGCGATGGAACCCCACGTGATGCTCTTCGACGAGGTCACCTCGGCGCTCGATCCGGAGCTCGTCAAAGAGGTCCTCGACACGATGCGCGAGCTGGCCGAGGAAGGCATGACGATGCTGGTCGTCACCCACGAGATCGGCTTCGCCCGCGAGGTCGGCGACCAGGTCGTCTTCATGGACGGCGGCGTGGTCGTCGAGCGGGGGGAGCCGCGGCAGGTCCTCGATCATCCGCGCGAGGAGCGGACCCAGAAGTTCCTCGGGCTGGTGCTCGAGCGGTAGCCGATCAAGGGACGTCCTCGAGGGGCCCGTTCGGGAGACCCCCTCTCTCACGAACTGCGGGGAGGTTCGTTCGGGGATCTCCCGAACGGGCTACGCGCGAGCACTATTCCTGAGACGCCGAAAATCAAGCCTGGGTGGGACGCAGGGAGCGCGCCGAGGGGAGCGCACTCAGGTGCGTGACCCGAAGGCAAGCGACCGAGGACGCCCCGGGGCGCCGATCTGCAGGCGTCTCAGCCGCCGGCCATGGCGGGGAGGATGACTACGGTGTCGCCGTCGCTGACCGCGGTTCCGAGGCCGTCGAGGACGCGGACGTCCTCGTCGTTCAGGTACACGTTGACGTAGCGGTTGAGCTCGCCCTCGGGGTCGAAGAGCTGGGCGGACGTCTCCGGGTGGGCGTCGGTGAGGGCGCGCAGCACCTCGCCGACGTTGCCCCCCGCCGCCTCGACTTCGGGGGCGCCGCCGGTTTTCGGGCGCAGCACGGGTGGGATGCGAACGGTCGCCATCGGTGGAGAGAACCTACAGGTTGACCGGGCTACCCGGCGCAGAAGAGGTCGTAGTCGGGGAACTTGCCCATCTCCGACTGCGGGATCTCCTCCGCGTGCTCGCCGCAGATCGGGCAGTTCGGGTCGCGGCGGACCTTCAGCTCGGTGAAGCGGGTGCCGAGCGCCTCGTAGAGGAGGAGCCTGCCGACCAGCGGTTCGCCGATGCCGAGCACCAGCTTGATGACCTCGTTGGCCTGCAGGGTGCCCATCGTCCCGGCCATCACGCCGAGGACGCCGTTGGCGGAGCAGCTCGGGGCCAGCTCGGCGGGCGGCGGGGTCGGGTACAGGCAGCGGTAGCACGGGCCCTCGTAGGGGACGAAGGTCGAGACCTGGCCGTCGAAGCTGAGGATCGAGGCCGAGACGACCGGCTTGCGCAGGCGCACCGAGGCGTCGTTGAGCAAGTAGCGGGTCGGGAAGTTGTCGGCCCCGTCGACGATCACGTCGTAGTCGCCGATGACGTCGAGGATGTTGTCCGCGTTGAGCCGGGTGCGGTGCTCGACCACGTTGACGTCCGGGTTCAGCGCCTCGATGAAGTGGCGCGCCGACTCCGTCTTCGGCATGCCGATCCGCTCGGTGTTGTGGATCACCTGGCGCTGCAGGTTGGAGGAGTCGACCACGTCGTCGTCGACCAGGCCGAGCGTGCCGATCCCGGCGGCGGCCAGATAGAGGGCGGTCGGCGCGCCGAGGCCGCCGGCGCCCAGCAGCAGCACCTTCGCGTTCAACAGCTTGAGCTGGCCGTCGACACCCACCTCGGGGAGAAGCGTGTGGCGGGAGTAGCGCTCGCGCTGCTCGTCGGTCATGCCGGCGGCAGCGACCACCGGCAGCCCCTGCTCCTGCCAGGCGAGGATGCCGCCGCCGACCGAGGCGACGTCGGTGTACCCCATCGCCTGCATCTGCACGGCGGCGATGCCGGAGCGGTTGCCGGAGCGGCAGTAGACGATCGTGCGCGCCGACTTGTCGGGGGCGACGCTCTCGATCTGGTCCGCCAGCATCGCCGGCGGCACCAATTTGCCACCCTCCAGGTGGACCTCCTGGTACTCATGGGGCTCGCGGGTGTCGACCAGGACGACGTCGCCGTCCTCGATCTCCTGGGCCGCCTCGAACGGTTCGATCTCCTCGAACACCTGCGTCTGCTGCTGCTCGGTTCCTGCGCCAGTCGCCATCTTCAAATCCCCTAATTCGGATCAGCTTTACTTCAAAAAGTATAGCGGGCGACTTCGGGGGCTTGTCAAGAGCGACGAAATCGGCTTGTGAGGCTGGATAGGGCGCCGTCCTCCGGGTCGAGGGCGGGGAAAGAAAAAGCGCCGCGGCCGTCGCTGAATCGACGGCCGCGGCGCGACTTGGTCACCGGACGAGACCTAGCCCTTCGGGAGCGCCCACTACATGCTGGGGCGCATCTGACGAAGCCTGCGGACCCGCTCCTCGATCGGAGGATGGGTCGAGAAGAGGCCGGCGATGCCTTTGCCCTTGAACGGCCGCACGATGTAGAGCGGCTCGGCAGCCTGGTTCACCTGCATCGGCATCGCTTCCGCGCCCTGCTCGAGGCGCAGCAGCGCGCTGGCCAGCGACTCCGGGTTGCCGCACAGCTCGGCGCCCCCGGCGTCCGCCGCGTACTCGCGCTGGCGGGAGATCGACATCTGGATGATCGAGGCCGCGATCGGCGCCAGGATCACCATGCCGAGCGCCGCGACGAGGCCGAGCGGGCCGTTGTCTTCGTCGCCGAACCAGAGCAGCATGTAGGCGATGTAGGTGATCGCCGTGCCGATCGCCGAGGCGACCGACTGGATCAGGATGTCGCGGTTGCGGACGTGGGTGAGCTCGTGGCCGAGCACGCCTCGCAGCTCGTCCTCGGAGAGCAGTTTGGTGATCCCGCGGGTGACGGCGACCGCCGAGTGCTTCGGGTTGCGGCCGGTCGCGAAGGCGTTCGGCTGATCGCTGGGGATCATGTAGAGGCGCGGCATCGGCAGCCCGGCGCGCGTCGTCAGTTCGCGCACCATCTGGTAGAGGCGCGGCGCTTCCGATTCGTCGATCGGCTTCGCGCGGCTGGCGGCCAGCGCCAGTTTGTCGCTGAAGAAATACGAGCCCGCGTTGATCAGCAGGGCGATGATCAGGAAGAGGCCGGCGCCGCGGGGGCCGCCGACCAGTGCCCCGATCACGACGAGCAGGCCGCCGAGGGCGGCCATCAGGATCGTGGTGCGCAGCGTCGCGCTGAGGGTCGACTGCTTGGTGGTGGTCATCTGTCTCAGGTGCTCCTGGGGGAGGAAATGGTCGAGGAAGTATTGCGACAGGGGGGCGAATCGACCATAGGTGCCACCCCCTGAACCGGTCCGGGCGGCCCCCTACGTTGCCGGGGACCCGGTCCGTGTCCTTTGTAGCCCACAGGGATACAAAGGACAGCCACCCCCCCGCGGCGCCGCCGCGCCGACTTAGGCTTGGGCGGTGCGAAGAAGGGCGCTCTTCACCCAGGTCCTGGTCGTCAACACGGTGCTCCTGGGGGCGGTCGCGATCGTCGCCGGGGCGATCGCGAGGCTCTCGGCGGTCGAGGTCATCGCGATCGTCGCCCTCGCCGTCTTCGCCGGGGCGACCGTCAACCTGATCCTCCTGCGCCGGCGCTTCGCGCCGCTCGAGGACCTGATCCAGGAGATGGAGAAGGTCGACCTCTCGCGGCCGGGGTCCCTCCTCCCCGCCTCGATCGACGGGGTCGGCGAGACCGAGGAGGTGGAGCGGATCGAGCTCGCCTTCCTGCGCATGATGCGGCGACTCGAAGCGGAGCGGCGGCGGGCCGGCTCGGCCGCCCTGCACGCCCAGGAGGAGGAGCGGGCGCGGGTGGCGCGCGACCTCCACGACGAGGTGAACCAGTCGCTGACCGGCCTGCTGCTGCGCCTCGAGGCGGCACGCTCGGAGGCGCCGGCGCAGCTGGAGCCGGAGCTGGCCGAGACCAAGGCGCTCGCCAACCAGGCGATGCGCGAGCTGCTCGACCTCGCCCGCCGGCTGCGCCCCACGGCACTCGACGACCTCGGCCTGGCGGCGGCGATCGCGGGCCTGGTCGAGCGACTCGGCGAGGGCGAGATCGAGGCGACGATCGCGGTCGACGGCGACTTCTCCGACCTCGGCGACGACGCCCAACTGGTCGTCTACCGCGTCGCCCAGGAGGCGCTCTCCAACGCGGCCCGCCACGCCGGCGCCGCCCACGTCGCCGTGAGCCTGCGCCGCGGCCCGGCCGGGGTCGAGCTGTCGGTCGCCGACGACGGCCGCGGCTTCGCCTTCGACGAGTCCGAGCGCGGCCTCGGGATCGGCGGCATGCGCGAGCGCGCCCTGCTGGTCGGCGGCGAGCTGCGGATCGAGTCCCGCCCCGGCGCCGGCACCACCGTCCGCCTCACCGTCCCGGCAGAATCGACGTCGTGAGGGTCCTGATCGCCGACGACCACGGGATCGTGCGCTCCGGGCTGCGGCTGCTGCTCGAGCGCCAGCCCGACATCGAGGTGGTCGGCGAGGCGGCCGACGGCGCCGCGGCGCGCGACCTGGCGATCCGCGAGCGGCCCGACCTGGCGATCCTCGACGTGAAAATGCCGAAGCTGACCGGGCTGCAGGCGACCCGGGAGATCAAGCGGCAGGCGCCCGACGTCGCGGTCCTGATCCTCTCCATGCACGACGACGACCGCTACCTCTTCGAGGCGCTGAAGGCGGGCGCCTCCGGCTACGTGCTGAAGGCGCAGGCCGACACCGACCTGCTGGCCGCGATCCGCGCGGTCGAGCGCGGCGAGCCGTTCCTCACCCCCGAGGCGCAGCGCAGCCTGATCAAGGACCTGCTCGAGCGCGGCTCCTCCGGCGAGGAGGAGCTGACCCCGCGCGAGGAGGAGATCGTCAAGCTGGTCGCCGAGGCGCACACGACCCGGCAGATCGCCGAGCTGCTGCACCTCTCCGAGAAGACGGTCGAGAACCACCGCGCCAACGCGATGCGCAAGCTCGGCATGCGCGATCGGGTCGAGCTGGTCCGCTACGCGATCCGGAGGGGTCTGATCGAGCCGTAGCGACGCCAAAACCGACCCCTTCGGTAGGATTTGGTTTTGATGTTGTTCTCGACCAAAGCCGAGTACGGCGTGCGTCTGATGATCGAGCTCGGTCGTCAGCCCGGGTCGACCCCGATCTCGCTCAACTCGGTCGCCGAAGCGGAGCGGCTGCCGCTCTCCTACCTCGAGCACCTGGTCGCCAAGCTGCGCAAGGCCGGGCTGGTCACCTCGACCCGCGGCGCGCACGGCGGCTACCGCCTCGCCAAGCCGGCCGGGGAGATCACCATGGACGCGGTCGTCCAGGCCCTCGAAGGCCAGATCGCGCCGATGGAGTGCTTCCACGAAACGCCCGAGGGCCGCGTGCTCTGCTCGCACGAGGACGACGGCGACCGCGCCTGCTCCACCAAGCTGCTGTGGACGCGGGTGCAGAACGGGGTGACCAAGGCCCTGGCCGGCACCACGCTGGCGGAGCTGGTCGAGTTCTCGACCCCGCACGGCGACGGCCCCGGCCGCGACGAGGCGCGGCGCGGGAGCGAGACGACGATCCTCGGCGCCGCGTAGGCGTCACCCGAACTTCCGAAAGACCCAGAAACGGAGCGAAATGGCTGAGCTGGAGATCCGCAACCTGCACGTCAAGATCGAGGACAAAGAGATCCTCAAAGGACTCGACCTCGATGTCGAGAAGGGCCGTGTCCACGCCCTGATGGGGCCGAACGGCTCCGGCAAGTCGACCCTCGCCAACGTGATCATGGGCCACCCGGCCTACGAGGTCACCGAGGGAACGATCACCTTCAAGGGCGAGGACTTCACCGAGGCCGGCCCCGAGGAGCGCTCGCGGGCGGGCCTCTTCATGGCCTTCCAGTACCCGGTCGCGATCCCCGGCGTCTCGGTCTCCAAGTACCTGCGGATGATCATCAACGCCCACCGCGAGGCGCGCGGCGAAGACCAGATCAAGATCAAAGACTTCGCCAAGGTCGCCCAGGAGGCGATGGATCTGGCGAACATCCCCAAAGACTTCTCCAGCCGCTACCTGAACGACGGGTTCTCCGGCGGGGAGAAGAAGCGGATGGAGCTGCTGCAGCTGGCGCTGCTGCGGCCGGAGATCGCGGTGCTCGACGAGACCGACTCGGGCCTCGACATCGACGCGCTGCGGACCGTCGCCGAGGGCGTCAACAAGTTCGCGGGGCCCGACATGGGCGTCCTGATCATCACCCATTACCAGCGGATCCTGCACATGGTCAAACCGGACCAGGTTCACGTCATGTTCGAGGGTCGGATCGTCAAACAGGGCGGCCCGGAGCTGGTCGAGGTGCTGGAGGAGAAAGGCTACGGCTGGATCCGCGAGGAGGTCGGGGCGGGCGCCGCCTAGCCCCGGCGCGGCGATGGAGCAGGCGTCCGCCAAGGAGGCCACGGCCGCGCCGGGCGACGGCGCGCGCCTCGCCGCCCAGGGCGGCTTCCCGATCGAGCGGGTGCGGGTCCAGTTCCCGATCCTCGAACGCGAGGTGAACGGGGTCCCGATCGACTACCTCGACTCGGGCGCCTCCGCGCAGCGGGTCCTCGCCTCGCTCGACGCGGTCGCCGACTACGAGCGCCGCCACCACTCCAACGTCCACCGCGGCTCCCACACCCTCTCGGCCGAGGCGACCGCGGCCTACGAGGGGGCCCGCGACGCCGTCGCCCGCCACCTCGGCGCCCGCGACCGCCGCGAGGTCGTCTTCGTCCGCAACGCGACCGAGGCGCTCAACCTCGTGGCGCGCGCCTGGGGCGACGCCAACGTCGGCGCCGGCGACCGGATCGTGCTCACCGAGATGGAGCACCACTCCAACATCGTCCCCTGGCAGCAGCTCGCCGAGCGGGTCGGGGCGGAGATCGACTGGGCGCCGGTCGACGCGGAGGGGCGGCTCGACCCGGACGCCTTGGGCGCACTGCTGGAGCGCGGTCCGAAGCTGCTGGCGGTCACCCACGTCTCCAACGTCCTCGGGACCGAGAACCCGATCGCCGAGATCGCCGCGCTGGCCCACGCGGCGGGCGCGCTGGTCGTCGCCGACGGCGCCCAGGCGGCGCCGAAGGTGCCGGTCGACGTCGGCGCCCTCGGCGTCGACTTCTACGCGATCACCGGCCACAAGCTCTACGGGCCGACCGGGATCGGGGCGCTCTGGGGCAGGCTCGACCTGCTGCGCGAGATGCCGCCCTTCCTCGGCGGCGGGTCGATGATCCGCAAGGTCACCCGCGAGGCCACGACGTTCGCCGACGTCCCCGCCCGCTTCGAGGCCGGGACGCCCGCGATCGCCCAGGCGATCGGGCTCGGCGCGGCGCTCGAGTGGCTCGACGCCGAGCTCGGCATGGAAGCGGTCCGCGACCACGAGCGCGAGATCGCCGACTACACGCTGGCCCGCCTCGCCGCGGTCCCCGGCCTGCGCGTCTTCGGCCCGCCCCGCGGCCCGCAGCGCCTCGGCCCCGTCTCCTTCGAGCTGGAGGGGGTGCACGCCCATGACGTCGCCGAGATCCTCGATCGCCACGGCGTCGCGGTCCGCGCCGGCCACCACTGCGCCCAGGTGCTCATGGACCGGCTGGGCGTCGCCGCCACCGCCCGCGCCAGCTTCGGCGTCTACACGACCCGGGCGGAGATCGACCGCCTCGCGGAGGGTCTTGAAGACGCCCGCCGCGTCTTCGAGCTGTGACGCTTCGCTAGCCTCGAACCATGGACGAGCTCTACCGCGACCAGATCCTCGAGCACTACAAGCGCCCCCGTCACTTCGGGCGGATCGAGGACCCCGACCTCGAGTTCGAGGACACCAACCCGCTCTGCGGCGACGAGCAGCACGTGACGATCAAGCTCGACGACTCCGACCGGGTCGCCGACGTCGCCTTCGAGGGCAAGGGCTGCGCGATCTCCACCGCCGCCACCTCGCTGCTGACCGACGAGCTGGTCGGGATGAGCCGCGAGGAGCTACTGCGCCTGCCGAAGGACTACGTCCTCGAGCTGCTCGGCATCGACATCTCCGCGACCCGGATGAAGTGCGCGATGCTCGGCCTGAAGATCGTCAAGAGCGCCGCCCTCGGCAAGTCCGCCGAATGGGAGGACGAGGGCGCCGTCGGCGACCCGTCCGAAGCGACCGCGCTGTAGGCGGTCCGTGGCGGCGACCCCGAGCCCCGGCTCGGCGCTTGTCATCCATAGAAAGACAAGCGCCGCGGGTTCGGGCCGCCGCGGGGTCCCGCTACCGCTCCGGCGGAGCGATCACGGCGAAGGCGGCGGTCGGAGCGTTCGGCTCGCCGACCACGGCGAAGCGACCCGCCTCGATCGTCACCGGGCCGAACATGACCACGCCGCCGGCCGCCTTCACCTTCTCCACCGCCGCGTCGGCGTCCTCGACGGCGAAGTAGGTGAGCCAGTAGGTGGGGACCTCGTCGGGGACCACGCCGGTGATGTCCATCATCCCGCCGACCGAGTGCCCGTCGGCGCGCAGGAACTCGACGTAGACCGCCGGGCCCGGCTCGCCCTCGTTGCGCTGCATCTCGTGCTCCTTGGCGGTCCAGCCGAAGACGGCGCCGTAGAAGGCCTTCGCCCCCTCGGGGTCGCGGGTGTTCAGCTCATTCCAGGCGATCGCCCCCGGCTCGTTGACGCGCGCCGCGCCGACGAAGGTCCCCGGCTCCCAGGCGCCGAACACGGCGCCGCCGGGATCGGCGACCATCGCCATCTTGCCGAGGCCCATCACGTCGATCGGCTCGACGAGCACCTCGCCGCCCGCCCCGCGCACCTTCGCCGCCGTCGCCGCGACGTCCTCGACCGAGACGTGGGTGCTCCAGGCCGGCGGCTGGCCCGGCTGCATCAGCGGCATCATCCCGGCGACGTCGTCGCCGTCCAGCTGGGCGCGGCGGTAGCCGCCCATCTCGGCCGAGTTCGGCTGCTCGGGGACCTGCCAGCCGAGCAGGTCGCCGTAGAAGGCCGCCGAGGCCTCCAGGTCGGCGCTCGCCAGGTCGACCCAACAGGGGGTCCCGGGCGCGTAGCTGGTCATCTTCGTCATGACTTTCTCCTTCGTGGATCGGGTACGTCGATAAGACCACGGCGGCGGCGAAAAGTCATCGCCGGGCGGTGAAGATCGGCCGCGCCGCGGCCGGACCGCCCAACCGGGAGGAGGCGGAAGATCCAACCGGGAGGAGGCGGAAGAGGCCCGGCCGCTAAAATCCGACCCCGGAAGTAGGTTTAACCCCCACACGTCACGATCGGGGACCTGAGTCGCCCCGGGAAGCAACGATCCTCTTGACCGACACCGCAGGAACCACGATCCCAGTCTGCCCCCTCGCCGAGCTGCCGCCCGGAGCGAAGCGCCTCGTCGAGCACGGGGGGACGAAGATCGGCGTATTCAACTGCGAAGGCACGATCTACGCGATCGAGGATCGCTGCTCACACGACGACGGGCCGCTCGCCGAGGGCGAGCTCGACCCCGCCGCATGCACGGTGGAGTGCCCGCGTCACGGCTCCCTCTTCGACCTGACCACCGGCAGGCCGAGGACGCTCCCCGCATTCAAGCCGGTGAAGACGTTCGCGACCGCCGTCGCGGACGACATCGTCACTTTGGAGGTCGCATAACGATATGGCTACGTCGCCCGAGGTAATCGCCGAGAAAGAGCAGCTTGCCGGGATCAACGCCGACTACAAGGAGAAGTTCGGCTTCAACGATCCCGAGACCGGCTACGCCTACAAAGCGCCGAAGGGTCTCACCCGGGAGGTGGTGGAAACCATCTCGGACTTCAAGGAAGAGCCGCAGTGGATGCGCGACTTCCGGCTGAAGGCGCTCGAGCACTTCGAACAGCGCCCGACCCCGCACTGGGGCGGTGACCTCGAGCAGATCGACTTCGACGACATCCACTACTTCGTCCGCGCCTCCGACAAAAACTCGCGCGACTGGAGCGAGGTGCCGGAGGACATCAAATACACCTTCGACCGGCTCGGGATCCCGGAGGCGGAGCGCAAATTCCTCTCCGGCGTCGGCGCCCAGTACGAGTCCGAGGTCGTCTACCACCAGGTCAACCAGAAGCTTGAGGAACAGGGCGTGATCTTCACCGACATGGACACCGCCCTGCGCGAGCACGAGGACCTCGTGCGTCAGTACTGGGCCTCGGTGATCCCGCCCAACGACAACAAACTCGCGGCGCTGAACTCGGCGGTCTGGTCGGGCGGCTCGTTCGTCTACGTCCCCGCCGGGGTCAAGGTCGACATGCCGCTGCAGGCCTACTTCCGGATCAACACCGAGAACATGGGCCAGTTCGAGCGGACGCTGATCATCGCCGAGGAGGGCGCCGACGTCCACTACATCGAGGGCTGCACGGCGCCGGTCTACTCGAGCGACTCGCTGCACTCCGCGGTGGTCGAGATCGTCGCCCAGCCGAGCTCACGCGTCCGCTACACGACGGTCCAGAACTGGTCGCAGAACGTCTTCAACCTCGTCACCAAGCGCGCGGTCGCGCACGAAAAGGCGACGATGGAGTGGGTCGACTGCAACCTCGGCTCGAAACTGACGATGAAGTACCCGTCGATCTACCTGCTCGGGCGCGAAGCCCACGGCGAGATTCTCTCGATCGCCTTCGCCGGCGCGGGCCAGCACCAGGACGCGGGCGGCAAGATCATCCACGGCGCGCCGAAGACGTCCTCGTCGATCTTCTCCAAGTCGATCTCCAAGGACGGCGGCCGCTCCACCTACCGCGGCCTGCTCGAGGTCGCCGACGGGGCCGCCGAAAGCCGCTCCAAGGTCGTCTGCGACGCGCTGCTGCTCGACGAGGACTCGCGCTCGGACACCTACCCGACGATCCGTATCGGCGAGAACGACGCCGACGTCGGTCACGAGGCGACCGTCTCGAAGATCGGCGACGAGCAGCTCTTCTACCTGCAGAGCCGCGGGCTCGACGAGGAGGAGGCCTCGAAGATGATCGTCAACGGGTTCATCGAGCCGGTCACCAAGGAGCTGCCGATGGAGTACGCGGTCGAGCTGAACCGGCTGATCGAGCTGCAGATGGAGGGCTCCATTGGCTGAGCTCGCCACCGAGCCCACCTGGCTCGAGGAGCGGCGCCGGCGCGGCGCGGCGTTGACCGAGACCCTCCCCCTTCCCGACGCGAAGGCCAAGGGCTGGGAATTCACCGACCTGGCGAGCCTCGACCTCGGCTCCTACGCGGCCGCCGACGCGGCGGTCGAGCTGGGCGGCGGCGAGGGCGCCACGGTCGTCTCGCTGGCGGCGGCGGTCGAGACGCACGGCGAGCTGCTGCATGAGAAGCTCGGCTCGCTGGTCCCGATCGAGGACCCGTTCGTGGCCCGCAACGAGGCCGGCTGGCGCGACGGCGTGCTGGTCCACGTGCCCCGCGGCGTGAAGCTGACCGAGCCGGTGCGGATCGAGGTCCCGGTCGACGCGAGCGGCGCGGCGATCAGCTGGCGCACCCTGATCGTGCTCGAGGAGGGCGCCGAGGCGGAGGTCTGGGAGCACTGGTCCTCGGCCGGCGACGAGGTCGACGCGGTGCTCAACTCGGTGGTCGAGCTCGCCGTCGGCCAGGCGGCCAGACTGCGCTACGTCAACACCCAGGACATCTCCGAGAAGGCCTGGATCTTCGCCAGCCAGCGCGCCGAGGTGGAGCGCGACGGGCGGCTCGACTGGGCGGCGCTCGGCTTCGGCTCCGGCCGCGGCAAGGTGCGGATGGAGACCAAGCTCGCCGGGCCCGGGTCGGAGGCGCGGGTGACCGGCGGCTACGCCGGCGGCCCCGGCCAGCACCTCGACTACGACACCACCCAGGAGCACGCGGCGCCGAACACCAACTCCGACCTCGCCTTCCGCGGCGTCCTCGCGGCCGGCGCGACGGCGGTCTGGCGCGGCATGATCAAGGTCGACCCGGGCGCCCAGCAGACCGACGCCTTCCAGGAGAGCCGCAACCTGCTGCTCTCCCCCGAGGCCCACGCCGACGCGATCCCCGGCCTGGAGATCCTCGCCGACGACGTCCGCTGCACCCACGCCGCGGCGATCGCCCAGGTGGACAAGGAGCAGCTCTTCTACCTCACTTCGCGCGGGCTCTCCGAGGCGACCGCGAAGACGCTGGTGATCGAAGGCTTCCTCGAGTCGCTGGTCGAACGGCTCGCCGCCGGCCCGGTCCGCGACGAGATCTCCGCCGCGCTCGAGGCGCGCCTCGGCGAGATCCTCTGAGGCGGCCTCCGGGTCGCCCGCGCCGGCGCTTGCGCGGCTGGAAACCGCGGTCATCGCGAAGTTTCCAACCCCGCGGCGCCCGGCGCGAAGGGCCAGGGTAACGTCCGCACCGATGCGACCCGGCAACGAAGCGATCGCCGCCCCCGACCTGCCCAAGGGCCTGCCCTGGATCGGCGTCGAGCCGGACTCGATGCCGTCGCTCACGGCGGGCGGGCCGGCGATCGTCCACTTCTTCGACTTCGCCCAGCTGAACAGCGTGCGGACCCTCCCCTACCTGCGCGAGTGGGACCGCCGCTACCGGTCCGACGGGCTGCGGGTGATCGGCGTGCAGGCGCCCCGCTTCCCCTTCGGCGCCGACCCCGAGGTGGTCGCCGCCGGGCTCGCCGCACTCGAGGTCGGGTTCCCGGTCGTCATCGACGCCGAGCGGGAGCTCTGGCTCGCCTACGGCTGCGAAGGCTGGCCCAGCCTCTTCCTCTGGGCGCTGGGCGGGGCGCTCGCCTGGTTTCACTTCGGCGAGGGGGAATACCTCGGCACCGAGATCGCGATCCAGCAGGAGCTGCGGGAAGCCGACGCGCTGCGCTCCCTGCCCGAGCCGCCGGCGCCGCTGCGCCCCGCGGACGCGCCGGGGGCGCAGGTGGTCGCGCCGAGCGCCGAGGTCTTCCCGGGAGGCGACTGGGAGCGCCCCTGGGTCGCCGGCGAGCGACGGCGACGAGCTGGTCGTCGAATACGAGGCGGGTGGCGCCTGGGTCACCGTCGAGGGCGCGGGCAACCTCTCCGTGGCGCTCGACGGCGGCCCGTCGCGAGCCCTGGAGATCGCCCGCCCGGGCATCTACGAGCTCGCCACGCACGATCGCCACGGCTCCCACTCGGTCGCCCTTTGCCCGGACGCCGGGATGCGGGTATGGTCGGTGAGCTTCGATCCCGGCCTCCCCTGACCCGACGATGATCAGCAAGCTCGACTTCATCGGCATCCCCTCGACCGACAGCGAGCGCACCCGCGCCTTCTACGTCGAGACGCTCGGCCTGCGGCCCGACCCGCACGCCCGCTTCGAGTTCTGGGTCGGCGACACCTGCTTCGCGATCTGGGAACCGGCGCGGATGTTCGGCGAGTTCACCCCGCAGAAGAACGCCCACCTGGCGCTGCACGTCGACGACGTCGCCGCGGCCCGCGCGGAGCTGGAAGCCAAGGGCGTCGAGTTCAACGGCGACATCTTCGACACCGGCGTCTGTCACATGGCGCTCTTCAGCGACCCGGACGGCAACGACCTGATGCTGCACCACCGCTACGCGCCCCGCGAGCAGGGGCATGCCGACGAGGGCGAGCGCGGCGCCTAGGCGCGCGCCGCCGGGAGCCGCCGGGCGGATCTCCTTCGGCAGCATGAAGCGGACGTCCTCGTGGACGGTGCGCAACTCGCCGACGTCGGAGGCGCCGCGCTCGCGGAAGAAGGCGACGAGGCGCTCGACCAGCTCCTCGGGGGCGCTGGCGCCGGAGGTGATGCCGACCGTCTCGACCCCCTCCAGCCAGGCCTCCTCGACCTGGTTGTGGTTGTCGATCAGGTGGGAGGCGGCGCCGTGTTCGCGGGCCACCTCGACCAGGCGGTTGGAGTTCGAGGAGTTGGTGGAGCCGATCACCAGCACCAGGTCGCACTCGGTCGCCAGCTGCTTGACGGCGATCTGGCGGTTGGTCGTCGCGTAGCAGATGTCCTCGGACTTGCTGGAGACGATCGCCGGGAACTTGGCGCGCAGGGCCCCGATCACCTCGGCCGTCTCGTCGACCGAGAGCGTCGTCTGGGTGATGAAGGCGACCTTCTCGGGATCGGGGACGTCGAGCGCCTCGACGTCGGCGACGGTTTCGATCAGGACGATCGAGTCGGGCGCCTCGCCGGTGGTCCCTTCCACCTCCTCGTGGCCCTCGTGGCCGATCATCACGATCGTGTAGCCGGCGGCGGCGAAGCGGCGCGCCGAGACGTGGACCTTGGTGACCAGCGGGCAGGTCGCGTCGATCGTCTGCAGGTTGCGGGCGGCGGCGCTGTCGTGGACGGCCGGGGAGACGCCGTGGGCGGAGAAGACGACGATCGCGCCCTCCGGCACCTCGGTCTCCTGCTCGACGAAGATCGCGCCGCGCTTGGCGAGCTCCTCGACGACGTGTTTGTTGTGGACGATCTCCTTGCGGACGTAGACGGGCGCCCCGTGGACCTCGAGCGCGCGCTCGACCGTCTGCACGGCGCGGTCGACGCCGGCGCAGTAGCCGCGCGGGGCGGCGAGGAGGACCTTTCGCGGGCCCGCGATGGCGGTGCTTGGCATGCCTTCAGGGTACCGAGAGCGCGGCCGCTGCCCGCCTCCCCGGGCGCGGCGCCCCAAAATGAGGCCGCCCCGGGCCGCCGCGCGAGCGCGGTTCGGCGCCGGCCCGCTTGCGTGCATGGCGCTCGGTTTGGCGGCGGACGGCATCGGGGATAGCCTCAGGGGCGATGAGCACGCAGGGATGCCACCTCGACCGGCTGACGGCGATCGACGCCTCCTTCCTGGCCAACGAGCACACCTCGAGCCATATGCACGTCGGCGCGATCCTCATCTTCGAGGGGCCGCCGCCCCGCTACGTGGACCTGGTCGAGCACGTGCGCGGGCGCCTGCACCTGGTGCCCCGCTTCCGCCAGAAGCTCGTCGTCCCGCCGCTGGAGACCGGCCGGCCGCTCTGGGCCGACGACGTCAACTTCAACCTCAGCTACCACATCCGCCACACCGCGCTCCCGGAGCCGGGCGGCGAGGCGCAGCTGAAACGGCTCACCGGCCGCGTCTTCTCCCAGCAGCTGGACCGCTCCAAGCCGCTCTGGGAGCTGTGGCTGGTGCAGGGCCTGGAGCGCGACCGCTTCGCGATCCTGACCAAGACCCACCACGCGATGGTCGACGGCGTCTCCGGCGTCGACATCGGCACCGTGCTGTTCGACCTCGAGCCGGTGCCGGAGCCGGCGGCGGTCGAAGACGACTGGGTGCCGCAGCGCTCGCCGTCGACGGCGGAGCTGGTCGGGCGCGGGCTCGGCGACGCGATCGGGATGCCGATCAAGATCGCCGAGCGGGCGGTCGGCGCGATCCGCCACCCGGAGGCGGCGGCGCGCAAGGCGGTCGAGGGGCTCGAGGGGCTCAGCGAGATCGTCAGCGCCTTCGCCGACCCGGCCCCCGACCTGCCGCTGAACCACGAGATCGGCCCGCACCGGCGCTACGTCTGGGCGCGCTCGGAACTGGCCGCCTTCAAGCGGATCAAGGACACCCTGGGCGGAACGGTCAACGACGTCGTGCTCGCGGTCGTCACCAGCTCGCTGCGCAACTGGCTGCACAGCCGCGGGGTGCGCACCGAGGGACTCGAGCTGCGCGCCCTGGTGCCGGTCTCGATCCGCGCCGAGGACGAGCACGGCAACCTCGGCAATCGGATCACCCTGATGCGCGGCCCGCTGCCGGTCTACATCGCCGATCCGGTGCGCCGGCTGCAGACGATCAGCGCCGAGATGGCCGACCTGAAGGAATCCCGGCAGGCGCTGGGCGCCGAAATGATCTCCCGCTTCAACGACTTCGCGCCGCCGACCCTGCTCGCCCAGGCGGCGCGGCTCAACTTCACCACCCGCCTGTTCAACCTGATCGTCACCAACGTGCCGGGCCCACAGATCCCCCTCTACGTGCTGGGGCGAGAACTGGAAGAGGTCTTCCCGGTGGCCTTCCTGCCGGAGAACCACGCGCTGGCGGTGGCGATCATGAGCTACCACGGCAAGGTCGGCTTCGGCCTGCTCGCCGACTACGACTCGATGGAGGACATCGAAACGCTCGGCACCGGGATCAACGAGGCGCTCGAGGAGCTGCTGGCGGCAGCCGGGGAGTCCGCGGCGGCGGCGTAGCGGCGCGTCGGGCGGCTGGACGGCCGGCCGAGAGCAGGGCGTGGCTACCCTCTGTGGATGGGCCTGCTTCTCGTCCTGCTCTTCATCGTCGTCCCGATCGCCGAGCTCTACGTGATCATCCAGGTCGGCCAGCTGGTCGGGATCGGCCCGACCCTGCTGATCCTGCTGCTCGACAGCGTGGTCGGCGCCTGGCTGCTGAAACGCGAGGGGCGCAGCGCCTGGGGACGCTTCAACCGGGCGCTCGCCGAGCGGCGGCTGCCCGGCAAGGAGGTCGCCGACGGCTTCCTCATCGTCCTCGGCGGCGCCCTGCTGGTCGCGCCGGGGTTCATCACCGACCTCGTCGGCGTCCTGCTGCTCGTCCCGCCCAGTCGCGCCGTCGCCCGCCGCGTCCTGCGTCGCTGGACGCTCGGCCGCGTCGCGGTCGTCGGCTTCCCGGGCGGCGCGACGACGGGCGGCTTCGGCGCGGGGCGCGGGCCGGGCGCCGGCGGTGGGTCGGGCGCGGGCCGCGACGGCGGCGCCGGGCGGTCCTACGATTTCGATGCCGAGGCCGAAGAGGTCGGCGAGAACGACGGCTGGGACCACCGGCTGCCGCCAGCCGAGGGCTGAGCCTCTCGGTAGCTGACTTGTGGTCGCCCTGGCGCCCGCAACGCAGCAGGCGGCGTGGTGGCAGCCCCCGCCACGGGCGGCGCCGGCCGACGACCCAGGTGCCACGCGGCGGGCGCCGCGGCCGGCGCTAGCCGACGACCCAGGTGCGCGCGGCGGGCTCCTCGCGGAGCGCGAAGAGCCTGCTCTCGACCGGGATCACCCGCGACCAGACCGGGAACGAGCGGCGGATCAGCAGGCCGGCATCGGCGACGACCGCGACGCGGCGCCAATCGCGCCGATGCCCGAGATCGAGGTCGGGATCGGAGCGCGCCGAGTCGAAGACCGATTTCAGCGACCCGAGATCGGCACCGGCCGCGGCGACCAGCAGCAGCCGCACCTCCCCACCGGCCGCCGCGCCGCGCAGGGTGGGTGCCAACTGCTCGGCGTAGTCGGAATGGGTCAGCCCGCCGGTGAACCGGAAGCCGATCACCACGTCCGGTAGATCGCTGATCGGCTCGATCATCGCGATCGCCCCGGCTCGGTCACCTCAGGCGACCCGCCACCTCAGAACCCGAGCGCGAACTTGGCGTCCTCGGTCATCATTTCCGGGGACCAGGTGGGCTCGAAGACCATCTTCGGGTGGACGGCCGAGACGCCGGGAAGGTCGCCGACGAACTCCTTCATCTGTTCGGAGACCTGGGGTCCGATCGGGCAGGCGGGGGTGGTCAGCGTGAAGGTGACGTAGACGTCCTCGTCCTCGATCGCGACGTCGTAGACGAGCCCGAGGGAGACGAAATCGAGGCCGAGCTCGGGGTCGATGACCTCCTCGAGCGCCTCGTAGACGTCTTCCTCGCTGACCGATTCGGGGTGGGAGACGGGGCTGCCCGCGGCCTGTGGGTCGGCGGCGGGCTGCTGCTGGACCGGCTGCTGCTGCTCTTGATCTGCCATGGCCAGATGGTAACCGGGTCAGCCGGTCGGCCCGGGCGGCAGCGGCTCCTCCGGCGCGCCCTCCCCGGGCGGCCGCAGGTAGAGCTGCCAGTAGCCGACGTCGTGCCAGGCGCCCGCCTTCCAGCCGATGTCGCGCAGGGCGCCGATCGGCTCGAACCCCATGCTCTCGTGCAGGCCGATGCTGGCCGGGTTCGGCAGGGTGACGCCGGCCACGGCGACCCGGAAGCCCTGGGCGCGGAGGCGGTCGAAGAGCTCGGCGTAGAGGACGCGGCCGACCCCCCTGCCGTGGTGGGCGGCGTCGACGTAGACGGAGGTCTCGACCGACCAGCGGTAGGCGGCACGCTCCGCCCAGCGGCAGGCGTAGGCGTAGCCCACCACCTCCCCGTCCAGCTCGGCGACCAGGAACTGGTGGGTCGCCGCGTGGCGCTCGATGCGGCGCGCGAACTCGGCCGCATCGGGCGGCTCGAGCTCGAAGGAGATCGGCGTCGCCGCGACGCTCGGCGCGTAGATCGCCGCGCAGCGGGCGGCGTCGCGACGGGGGTCGGCTGGGCGGATCGTCATCGACAAGCCGCTCACAATAGGCTGCCGACGATGAGTAGGGATTCGGGCCAGGTCCTCCGACGCTCGATCGGGATCGTCTTCGCCGACGGCGGTCTGCTGACCCTGAGCGGGACCGCCGCGGCCGACGGGGGCGGTCATGGCGAGGAGCCGCTGGTCGCAGTGCTCTGCGACCCCGACGCGGCGCCGGTCGCCTTCCAGGAGGCGCTGCTCTCGACCGAATACGGCGAGGACGGCGTGCAGCGACGGGCGACCCTGGAGCTGTGGCTCGACGCCGAGGACGGCCGGCCACTGCGCGGCGCCGGCACGCTGATCAACTCCGTCGCGGTCGAGGCGGACGGGATCGCGACGCGGATCGCCTTCTTCCGCTGGGCCGTCGAGGGGCGCGAGGGTCTCGGCCACTACGAGATCGCCCGGGTTCGTGGCTGAGGCGTCGGGCGGGCGCGGGTCGGGCGAGCCAGGCGGGCGGATCGAGGCCGTCGTCTCCGACTTCGGCGGCGTGCTCACGACGCCGCTGATGGGGTCCTTCATGGCGCTGCAGAACACCCACGGGGTCAGCGTCGAAGACTTCGGCGAGGCGATGCGGGCGGCTGCGGCGGCGCGCGACGGCGAGATCCCGCTCTACAAGCTGGAGCGCGGCGAGCTCGCCGAAGCGGAGTTCCTCGACCAGCTGCGCGACGGGCTCGCGCCGCGGCTCGGCCACCGCCCGGAGCTGCACCGCTTCCGCGAGGTCTTCTTCGAGGCGCTGCACCCCAACGAGCCGATGATCGACCTGATGCGCGAGTGCCGGCGCGGCGGCCGGCGGATGGCGATGCTCACCAACAACGTGCAGGAGTGGGAGCCGCTCTGGCGCACGATGCTGCCGGTCGACGAGATCTTCGAGACGGTGATCGACTCCGGCTGGGTCGGCTACCGCAAGCCGGAACGGCAGATCTACGAGATCACCCTGGAGCGGCTCGGCCTGCCGGCCTCGGCCTGCCTCTTCGTCGACGACCTCGAGCTGAACTGCGACGCGGCGCGGGAGCTCGGCTTCGCCACCGTGCACTACCGCGACGCCGACCAGGCGGTCGCCGAGGTGCGCGCCGCGCTCGGCCTCTAGCCCGGCGGCACGGCTCCCTCGACCGGCGGCGGCGCGGGCAGGCGCGGCGTGCGCCAGCGGCGCGCGAACGGCAGGCGCCAGCCGTGCGGGGCGATCAGCGCGCCGATCTCGGTCGGTCCCCACGACCCCGGCGGGTACGGTTTCACCGCGGGCGGCTCCTCGAGCAGCGGCGCCGAGACTTCCCAGAGGCGCTCCATGTCGCGGGCGCTGGTGAACAGGGTGTGGTCGCCCGCCATCGCGTCGCGGATCAGCCGCTCGTAGGCCTCCAGCGTTTCGTCGTGGTATTCGGTTTCCTCGAGCGAGAACTGCATGCTCGCCTTGTCGAGGACCATCCCCATTCCCGGCCGCTTGCCGTAGAAGGAGAGCGAGACGCGGGAGGACTCGTCGAGGTCGAAGGTGAGGTGGTCGGGCCCGTAGCGACCGACCCGTGAGTGGGCCGGGAACATGCTCTGCGGCGGCTCGCGGAAGGCGATCGAGATGATCCGCGCCCCTTCGCCCATCCGCTTGCCGGTGCGCAGGTAGAACGGCACGCCGCTCCAGCGCCAATTGTCGAGTTCGCATTTGAGCGCGACGAAGGTCTCGGTGCTCGATTCCGGCGCCACGCCCGGTTCGTCGGTGTAGCCCTCGTACTGGCCGCGCACCACCTGGTCGGGGTCGAGCGGGACGAGGCTGCGGAAGACCTTGTTCTTCTCCTCGGTGATCGGCAGCGAGGCCAGCGCGGTCGGCGGCTCCATCGCGACGAAGGCGAGGATCTGCATCAGGTGGGTGACGACCATGTCGCGGAAGGCGCCGGTGCGCTCGTAGAAGCCGGCCCGCGTTCCCACCCCGATGGTCTCCGGCACGTCGATCTGGATGTGGTCGATGTGGTCGCGGTTCCAGATCGGCTCGAACAGCCCGTTGGCGAAGCGCAGCGCGAGGATGTTCTGCGCGGCCTCCTTGCCGAGGAAGTGGTCGATGCGAAAGATCTGCTCCTCCCGCAGCACCGCGTGGAGGGTGTCGTTTAGCTCCTGGGCCGACCTCAGGTCGGTGCCGAACGGCTTCTCCATGATCACCCGCGCGCCGTCGGTGAGGCCGGCGGCGCTCAGCATGTGGACGACGTCGGCGGCGGCGGCCGGCGGCACGCTCAGGTAGTGGAGCAGGTGGGCGTCGGGGCCGAGCAGCTCGATCTCGTGGTCGACAGCGGCCTTCAGCGCCTCCGGGCCGGCGGCCACCGGCGTGTAGACGATGCGGCGCGAGAATTCGCGCCAGTCGGCCTCCGAGAACTCGTGCCGGGCGAACTCCTGGCAGGCGTCGTGGACGATCTGCCGGAACTCCTCGTTGCCGATCTCCTCGATCGAGGTGCCGAGCACGCGGAATTCCGGCATCAGCTCGGACTGGAAGAGCCGCAGCATCCCCGGCAGCAGCCTCCGCCTGGCGAGGTCCCCGGTGGCGCCGAAGACGACGATCAGGTGCGGCGGCAGCGGTTGGACGACCCGCGCGTCCATCTCTTCGGTGATGAACTGCTGCGCCTCCCGATCCGGGTCCGGCACGCCGTTGTGGTTTCCGTCGGCCACAGCCCCAGCGTAGCTGGCGTCCCCGCCCGCCCCGTGGGCCCTGCGCGCGGCGGCATGCGCCTCCCCGCCGGGGTTCGACCGCACGCCCGACGCCGCCGCGGCGTTTGCAGTAGGCGAACTGCGAACGCGGCCCTCGGGGGCGCGGCGGTCGGGTGGCGGCGCCGGATCGGGTGGACGCGGCGCCTCAGGTGGGCGGCGCCGCCGCGGACGGACACCATCCCGGCGGAGAGGGCCTCTCTCGGAGCGGTTGCCCGACGGCTATCAGTTGTCGGAGCCGGCGCGGTCCCAGACGTACAGCTCGACGGCCTCGACGGCCAGCTGCATCAGGCGGGGCGGGGAGAGCAGGCCGAGAACCAGCTCGAGGGCATCCTCCTCGGTGACGCCGGCGTCGACCGCCTCCTCGCCGCGGAACCCGGCGGCGAGCTTCAGGGCCTCGCGGCGGTTCTCGCCGAGCGAGCCGAAGGCGCCCATCAGGAAGTCGCGGTTGGGGACCGGCTGGCCGACCTCGAGCGAGCCGTGCCAGGCGGCGAGCATCGACAGGTCGTGCTCGTCGAGCTCGGCGATCGCCTTCGCGTAGTGGATCTCGAGCTCGGAGTCGGGGATCTCGTCGACCCAGGCGCGTACCGCCTCACCGAGGAGCTGACGCCGGGCCTCGCGCCCGATCGAGTCGGCGATGGCGCGGATCGCGTCGGCTGGATCAACAAAGCAGAGTGACATGAGCTGAGCCGAATCTAGAGGGGTCGGGGGACGGCAAAATGGCGGTGGGAATGCCGATTTTGCGGCGTGGCGGCGGTCGGGGACGGCGGGACGGCAGGCGGGAGCGCGCCGCCGCCGTCCATAGTCTGGTCGGGTGCCGCTGAAACTGATCCTCGGATCCCCGAACTCGGGCCGCGCGGGCCTCGTCCGGCGCCGCTACCTGGACGCCCTCGACCGCGAGCCGCTGCTCGTCCTGCCGACCGTCGACGACGTCTTCGCCTTCGAGCGCGAGCTCTGCGGGACCGGCGCGGCGCTGGGCGGCACGGCACTCACCTTCGGTGCCCTCTTCGGCCAGATCGCGACCGCCGCCGGCAACCCGCCCGGCGCCGTCCTCTCCCCCGCCCAGCGCCGCCGCTGCGTCGAGGTCGCGGTGGAGGAGCTCTCGCCGCGACTCGGGCCGCTGCGCCGCTCGGCCGGCCGCCCCGGCTTCGCCGCCGCCTTCACCCACCTCCTCGACGAGCTGCAGGCCGCCGGGTTGGGGCCGGGCGCCGTCGAGGCGAGCGCCGGCACGCTGGAGGGCTCCGCCTATCTGGCCGACGTGGCCGCGCTCTTCGCCGGCTACGAGGCCGCCCGCGAGCGCAGCGGCCGGCTCGACGCCACCGGGATCGCCCGCGAGGCGATCGACCTGCTGCGCCAGGGCCCCGGGCCCTGGGCCGGCCGCCCGGTCTTCCTATACGGACTGGACGACCTCACCCCGACCCAGTTCGAGCTGGTCGCGGCGCTCGCCGAGCACACCGAGGTCACCGTCGCGGTGCCCTTCGAGCGCGGCAACGAGGCGCTGGCCGCACGCGGCCGGCTGCTGGAGCGGCTGCGCACGCTCGCCGTCATCGCGACCGAGGAGCTGCCGCCCGACCCCGGCAACACCGCGAGCCCCCAGCTCTACGCCCTGGCCCGCGGCTTCGGCTTCCCCGGAACGGGTCCCGAGCCGCTCCCCGAGCGCTCCGACCTGACCCTGCTGCGCTCCGCCGGGACCCGCGCCGAGGCCGAGGCGATCGCCGCCGAGGTGTCCCGCCTCATCCACGCCGGCACCGCGCCGCAGGAGATCGCGGTCGCCCTGCGCGACCCTGGCAGGCGCGGCCCGGAGGTGGAAGCGGCGCTCGAGGCCAACGGCGTCGCGGCGGCGCTCGAGGCCGAGGTTCCGGTCGCCTCGACCTCGGTCGGCGGCGCCGTCGTCGCCCTGCTGGAGGCCGCCTTCGGGACGGGGAGCGCCGGCGACCTGCTCCGCTACCTGCGCGGCCCGTCGGGCCTGCCCGCCACCGCCGTCGACTGGCTGGAGAAATCGATCCGCGCGGAGCGGATCGGCGACGCCGCGACGGCGCTCAACCGCCTGCGCATCACCAAAGGCGAGGAGCCGCGGGACCTGCGTCGCCTGCGCGAGGCGGCCGCCGAGTCCCCGGCCGCGCTCTGCGCCGCGGTCGCCGGGCTGGCCGGGACGATGGCCTCGCGCCCCTTCCGGACCGGCGCGGACGGGCCGCGGCTCGGACCCGGCGACGGGCTCGAGCTGCGCGCCGCCGGGGCGATCGCCGCGGCGCTCGCCGACCTCGCCGCGCTCGGACCGCTCGCCCCCGCGCCGGAGCGGCTCGCCGAGACGGTGCGGGCGCTCGAGTTCCGGGTCTGGAGCGGGCCGGTCGAGGGCCGGGTGCGAATCGCCAGCCCCTACCGCCTGCGCGCCGCCCGCTTCGACCACGTCCTCGTCGGCTCCCTGCAGGACGGCGAGTTCCCGCGCCGCGACCGCGGCGGCGACCCGTTCCTGTCGGAGGCCCAGCGCGAACGGCTCGGGCTCGACCCGCGCCGCGACACCGAAGCCGAGGAGCGCTACCTCTTCGGCGTGTGCCTGGCGCTCCCCCGCCGCGGCCTCGTCCTCTCCTATCGCGACAGCGACGAGAACGGCGGCGCCGAGTCGCGATCGCCGCTGCTCGAGGAGGTGCGGGCGCTGCTCGCCCCGCCGACCGCCGCGGGCGCGTCGGATCCGGTCGAGGCGGCGATCACCCGCGAGCGCGGGCTCGCCGAGGTGGTGGCGCCGCTCGCCGAGGCGCCGTCCCCGGACGAGCTCGCCCGCGCCCTCGCCGCCCACGGCCCGGGCGCCGAGCCGCGGGCGCTGCTGGCGGCGGCCGGCATCGACGCCGAGCCCCCCGGCAGCGGCGCCATGATCGGCGGCCGGCCGGCGCCCGAGCTGATCGCCGCTCTGGAGGACCGCCTGCGGCGCGCCCGCCGCGCCGAGGAGGCCGCCCGCGCGCCCGGCCCGCTCACCAACCCGGCGGTGCTCGCCTCGCTTGCCGCGGTCGAGGCCTACGGCGGCACCACGCTGGAGGGCTTCGACGAGTGCTCCTACCGCTGGTTCGCCGGCCACGAGCTGGACCCGCAGCCGCTCGACCCGGTCCCCGACCCGCTCGTCCAGGGCGGGCTGATCCACGCGGTGCTGGAGCGCCTCTACCGCGAGCGCCCCGGCGGCGACCCTCTCCCCCGCCCGTCGACCCTGGCCGCCTGGAACGAGCGCGGCCGGACGCTCCTGGCCGAGCAACTCGCCGAGGCGGAGGTCGGCGGCCACCCGGCCGAGCGGGCGATGGCACGGCGGGTCGAGCGGCTGCTCGAACGCTTCCTCGGCGAAGAGGCGGCGCGCGAGGGCGGCGTCTTCGAGCCGTGGCTGCTGGAGGCGCGGTTCGGGGTCGGCGAGGAAGCCGAGCGGCCGACGCTCGACCTCGGCGGCTGGGGGCTGCACGGCGCGATCGACCGGGTCGACCGCGCCCCCGACGGCCGCGCCCTCGTCCACGACTACAAGCTGGCGGCGAGCGTCACGCCGGTCGGCAAGTTCGAGGAGCGGGCGAAGCTGCAGCTGCCGCTCTACCTGCTGGCGGCGCAGATCCACTGGGGCGCGGAGCCGGTCGGCGGCGTCTACCACCCGCTGCGGGGGACCTCGAACCGACGCCCGCGCGGCGTCGTCGCGGCGGGCTCGGCGGGCGACCTCGCCGGGTACGACCTGTACGGGCCCGACGTGGTCGAGGAGGCGGAGCTCGAGGAGCTGATGGAGGAGGCGCGCCGCCGCGGCGGCGCGATAGTCCGGCGGATCCGCGCCGGTGACATCCGCCGCGACCCGGGTCCGCGGGAGGGGCTGCGCGGTCATGACATCTGCCCGACCTGGTGCAGCTTCGCGCCGATCTGCAGGCGGGATCGGGCGCCGTCCTACGTCGAGCGGGAAGAGGGCGAGAGCGGGTGGGAACGATGAGCGACGCGACGCCGGAGGCGGCGGCGAGCCCACCGGACGGCGCGCCCGCGCCCGCCGTCGAGCGCTCCCCCACCCCCGAGCAGGGCGCCGCGATCGAGGTTCGCGGGCGCGACGTGCTGCTCGAGGCGGGCGCCGGCACCGGCAAGACCGGCGTGATGGTGGAGCGCTACTGCCGTCTGGTGGTCGACGAGGGCGTCTCCCCCGACGCGGTCCTCGCCTTCACCTTCACCGACAAGGCGGCCGCCGAGCTGCGCGCCCGGGTGCGGGCCGAGCTGGGCCGGCGCGCCGCCGCGGGCCCCGACCCGGGCGCGGTGCGGGCGGCGGCGCTCCTGGCGACGATCGGCGGCGCCTGGATCACCACGATCCACGGCTTCTGCAACCGGATCCTCGGCGCCCACCCGGTGGCCGCCGGCCTCGACCCGGGCTTCCGGGTCCTCGACCAGCCCGAGACGGAGCGGGCCGCCCGCGAGGCCTTCGACACGGCGCTCGCCGAGTTCCTCGCGGACGACGACCCGGCCCGCGAGGAGACGGTCGCCGCCTACGGCCTCGACGGGCTGCGGGCCGTCGTCGCCGCGATCCACGCCGAGCTGCGCAGCCGCGGAGTCGCCGCCCCGGCGCTGCCCGACCCGCCGCCGGGCGACCCGGCCGCGGCGATCGCCGCGGCGATCGAGGCGGCGGGCGAATGCCTCGAGGAGCTGAAGGAGGGCGACGGCAGGCGGGCGGCGCTGGAGGAGGCCCTCGCCCGCCTCACGCAGCCCGGCCCACACCCGTCCCTGACCGAGCTGGAGGCGCTGCGGCCGGGGGGCACCGCGAAGGCGCTGAACGGCTTCCGCGAGGCGCTCGAGGCGGCGATCGCCCGCACCGCCGAGGCGGGCGAGGGGGGCGTCGCCTACCGCCACCTGGCCGATCTGCTCCGCCACCACGCCGCCGCCTTCGAGGCGGCCAAGGAGCGCCGCGCCGGAATCGACTTCGAGGACCTGCAGATCCTCGCCGCCCGCCTGCTGGAGCGCGCCGAGATCGGCCAGGCCTACCGCGGCCGCTTCTCCCACCTGCTGGTCGACGAGTTCCAGGACACCAACCGGCTGCAGCTGCGGCTGATCGAGGCGCTGCGAGGCCCCCGCACCCAGCTGGTCGTGGTCGGCGACGAGCTGCAGTCGATCTACTCCTTCCGCCACGCCGACCTCGACGTCTTCCGCCGGCGCCGCGAGCAGATCGATGCCGACCCGGGGGCCGAGCTGATGCGGCTGAGCGGCAACTTCCGCTCGCGGCCGGAGGTGATCGGCGCCGTCAACCTGCTCGGGGAGGCGCTGCTCGGCGGCTCCTACCGACCGCTGCGGGTCGGCGCGCCGCCCGCGAGCCCGGCGCCGCGCGGCGGCGGCCCGGCGGTGGAGCTCCACCTCACCGGGCGCGACGGCTGGGACGAGGAGGGAATCGACCTCGACCCGGCGATCGACGGCCGCACGCCGCTCAACTGCCTGGCCGAGGCACGGGCGCTGGCGGCGCGGCTGCGCGAGCTCCACGAGGCGGGCGTCGAGCGCGGCGCGATGGTCCTCCTGCTGCGCGCCTTCACCCACCTCGACGCCTACGAGGACTCGCTGGCGCGGGCCGGCCTGCGCCCCTACGTGGTCGGCGGCCGCGGCTACTGGTCCCAGCAGCAGGTCGCCGACGTCTGCGCGCTGCTGGCGACCGTCGCCAACCCGCTCGACGACGAGGCGCTGTTCGGGGCGCTCGCCTCGCCGGCCTGCGCGGTCGCCCCGGACACGCTGTGGCTGCTGCGCGCCGCGGCCGGGCGGCGGCGCCACGTGTGGCCGGCGCTGGAGCGCCTGGCGCTCGGCGGCGAGGCGGAGCTCGCCGACCTCGAGCGGCTGGAGCAGATCCCGGCCGGCGAGCGCGCGCTGCTGGTCGAGTTCGCGACCCATCTGGTGGGACTGCGGACGCGGGCGCCGCGCCTCGGGCTCGCCGGGCTGGTCGAGGCGGCGGTGACCGAGACCGGCTATGACCTGGCGACCCTGCTGCGACCGGCGGGCGAGGCGCGACTGGCCAACGTGCGCAAGCTCTCGCGGCTCGCGGCGGCCTACGAGGAGCGCGAGGGGCGCGACCTGCGCGGCTTCCTCGACTTCCTCGCGGCGCGCGCCGAGCTCGACACCGAGGCGCAGGCGGCGACCGCCGCCGAGGGCCACGACGGGGTGCGGATCATGACCGTGCACAACGCCAAGGGGCTCGAGTTCGAGGTCGTCGCCGTCCCCGACCTCTCCCGCGGCCTGCTCTCCGGCGGCCGCCGCCCGGTGCTGCCGCTGGGGCGCGAGCAGCCGCCGCGGGTGGGGCTGCAGTGGCGCCGGCTGGGCCGCGCCTCGGTGAACCTCTACGACTACGGCGAGCTGATCGAGGGCGGTGAGGCGCGCGACTCCGAGGAGGGGCTGCGCCTCTTCCACGTCGCCGCGACCCGGGCGCGCGAGCGGCTGATCCTGAGCGGCGTGGTGCGTCCCGAGCCGGCCAAGGAGCCGAAGCCGGGGACGGCGGTGATCGAGCGGCTGGTCGAGGCGCTGGGCGTGCCGCGCGACGAGGGCTCGCTGGTCGCGGTGCCCGGGCCGGAGGCGCGGCCGGGGCTCGACGAGGCGTTCGCGCCCGCGGAGATCGCCGTCCACGTCAACCTCGCCTCGCCCGAGCGCGCCGCGGAGCTGCGCGACCTTCACCTCGACGCCGCCGCCGAGCGCCCGCTCGGCTCCGGCACCCCGCCGCTGGTCGAGCGCCGCCCGCCGGTCGTCCCCGCCCGTCCCCTGTCCTACACGGCGATCGCGGCCTTCGAGGAATGCGCCTACCGCTTCTACATGGAGCGCGTCCTCGGCCTCCCCCCCGCCGCCCCGGCCCAACCCCCTACTCCCCCCGGGCGCGTTCGCAGCTTCCCGGAGCATTTACGGGAAAGTGCGAACGCGGTCGGCGGCCTCGGGGACGAGGGGCCCTCGGCGCGGGAGGAGCGCGGCGCCCGGGGGGCGGCCGTCCACGCGCTGCTCGAGTGGAGCCTCGCCAACGGCTGGCGGGAGCCGAGCGCCGAGCTGGCGCGGCGCCACGCGCTCGCCGCCGGGCTCGAGCTGGGGACGGAGGCGGCCGCGGAGCTGCTCGGGCCGGTGCGCGACTGGCTCGGCTCGCCGCTGCGCGAGGAGATCGCCGCCGCGCCGCGTGCCCGCGCCGAGGTGCCGATCCTGCTCGGCGCCGGCGCCACCGTGCTGCGCGGCTCGATCGACCTGCTGGTCGAGCGCCCGGGAGCGCCACCGCTCGTCGTCGACTACAAGACCGACCGCCTGCGCGGCGAGGACCCGACCGCGCGCGCCGCCCACTACGAGGTGCAGCGCGCGATCTACGCGCTGGCCACCCGCGAGAGCAGCGGCGCGGCGGAGGTCGAGGTGGCCTACGTCTTCCTCGAGCGCGCCGACGCCCCGGTCCGCACCCTGCTCACCGCCGCCGAGATGGACGCCGGCCGGGCCCGCATCGAGGCCGCGGTCGCCCGCATCGGCGCCGGCGAGTTCTCCCCTGCCCCGGAGGCCGACCGCAGCTGGGACCTCTGCCGCGGCTGCCCCGCGCTCGGCCGCTTGTGCAAGGGACACGCCGAAGCGAGCTGACCGGCTCGGATCACCTCAGGAACCGGGGGTGGCAGACGAGTCGAGCTTCGCCGCCAGGTCGTCCAGGTTGAGTTCCTTGAGGCCCTCGCCGACCGCGTCGAGCTCGCCGGCGCAGTACTCGACCAGGCCGCGGCCCTCGCGGCAGAGGTCGAGGGTCTCGCGCAGGCCGGCCTGGCCGGAGTCGAGCCGGTCGATGATCTCCTCGAGGCGCTCGGCCGCCGCCTCGTAGGAATCGGGCTCCGCCCGCGCAGTCTTCTCTGGCTCGTTCGCGTCCATGCTCACCTGCCGCCCGGATCCTCGCCCGCGTCCGCCGCGGGCGGCTCCGCCGTCACCCCGACCGAGCCGTCGGCGAAGCGCAGGCTAAAGCTCCGCGCGGCGGCCGCGGCGGCGGCGCCGGTCAGCGGCTCCCCGTCGGCGCCCTCGGCAAGCGCGTAGCCACGCTCCAGCGTCCGCTCCGGGTCGTGGGCGCGGAGCGCCACGGTCACCTTGCGGAGTGCCTCGCGGCGCTGCGCCACCGCCCTCGCGGCCGCCGCGTCGAGCGCCTCGCCGTGGCGACGGCGCCCCTCGCCGGCCCGCGCCGCGCGGTCCAGCGCCCGCCGCCGCGCCCGTGCCAGCACGGTCGCCGCGATCCGCCGCTGGTAGGCCGTCCGGCCGGCCACGCCGCGTTCGGAGGCGGCGCGAATCTCCCGCGTCTTCTGGTTGAGGACCGAGCGCTGTCGCCGCAGGGCTCGCGCCGGGCCGCGCGCCAGCGCTCCGAGGTGCCGCGCCCGCGCCCCGATCGCGCCGTCGGCGCCGCGCCGCAGCGCCAGCGACTGGCGCCGCAGCTCGGCCCGCGCCAGCCGGCAGTCGAGCGGCACCGCCGCCTCGGCGGCGTGGGTCGGGGTGGAGCAGCAAACCGCGGCGACGTCGTCGATCAGGGTCGAGTCGCGCTCGTGGCCGACCGCGCTGATCACCGGCACCCGCAGCATCGCCACGGTCCGGCAGAGGGTCTCGTCGCAGAAGGCCCAGAGGTCGGCGAGGCTGCCGCCGCCGCGGGTGACGACGATCGCCTCGACCTCCGGTCGCGCCGCCAGGTCCTGCAGCGCCCGCCCGATCGCGGGCGCCGCGTGGCGGTCCTGGACCGGGGCGAACGCCCAGACCACCGTCCCGCCCCAGCCGCGCCGCCCCAGCCCGGCCAGCAGGTCGCGCCGCGCCGCGCCGCCCGCGGCGGTGACGACGCCGATCGTCTTCGGCAGCGCCGGCCGCGCCAGCTGCTTCTGCAGCTCGAAGAGCCCTTCGCCGCGCAGTTGCGTGCGCAGCGCAGCGAGCCGCGCCAGCAGGTCCCCTTCGCCCGCCAGGCGCACGTCGGTCGCCCGGAAGCTGAAGCTCGGCGACGCGGCGCCGCCGCCCGGGTAGTAGTCGGGCCCGCCCGCGATCACCACCTCGGCGCCATCGCGCAGCGCCCCCTCCGGCAGCCCGCAGCGCTCCAGGTCGTTCAGCCAGATCGCGCAGGGCACCGCCCCCTCGCCGTCGCGCAGCTCGAAATACGCCTGCACCTTGCTCCGCCCCACCCCGGTCACCTCGCCGATCAGGAGCACGCGGGCGCGCTTGCGCATCTCCTCTTGCAGGACCTTCGCGTAGCGCCCGACCGCGAACGGCCCCGGCAGGTCGGGCCCCCGGCGGGCGGGTGCCCGGGAGGAGATTTCGGGCCGATCCATCCGAACCAGCCTAGAGACGGCTCAGGCCGCTTCCTTCCAGCGCCTGGCCCAGGCCTTCAGCTCGCGGATCGCCGGGCCGAGGTCGGCGCCGGTGGCGGTCAGCGAGTAGGTGACCCGCACCGGGGTCCCGGCTTCGACCTCGCGTTCGACCAGGCCCTCGTCCTCGAGCTCCCGCAGGCGCTGGGAGAGCAGCCGGTCCGAGAGGCCGGGGACAGCCTTGCCGAGCTCGCCGAAGCGCATCGGCCGCTCGGTCAGGGCGAAGACGATCGCCCCCGTCCAGCGCTTGCCGATCAGCTCGATCGCCTCGTGGAACTGCGGGCAGACCTCTGTGCAGCAGCCCTGCTCGGCGGCGGCGTCCCGGGCGGGCGCCGCGTCTCCCTCGGGCCGGCCGGTCTCGGTCTGTACTGCGGAATTCACGTCAATCGACCTTACTGAACATAAGTCCTCGGCCGGCGGATTTTCGCCCGGCGGACCGCGGACGGCAGGCCGCGCGCCCGTCGCGGAGGCCCGCGACGACGGCGGCGGCGGCGTGAATCACTGACGACATGGCGCGCCGTCCCTCGAGCCCCCGCCGCCCGACCCCCGGGGCGACCAGGCGCAGGCGTCGGGCGGCCGTCGTCCTGGCCGGCCTGGCGGCGCTCGCCGTCGTCTATGCGGTGCTCGGGCTTACCGTCCTCGCCCCCGCCGACCGCGACGGGGCCGAGGTCGTCCACCTGACCATCCACAGTCGCGAGGTCGGCGCCGACCTCGGGGTACAGGTCGTCGTCCCCGCCGCCGGCGTCGATGCCACGCGCCACAGGCCGCTGCTCGTCTTCCTCCACGGTCACGGCGGCTCCGACGCCACGTTCACCGAAGACGAAGCGTTCTTCCGGGCGCTGGCGGCGCTCGGGCCGCGGGCGCCGGTCGTCGCCTTCCCGGACGGCGGGGAAGACAGCTACTGGCACGATCGCGCCACCGGGCGCTGGGGCAGCTACGTGACCGGCGAGGTGATCCCCGCCGTGGTCCACCGCTTCCACCTCGATCCGCGCCGGGTCGCGATCGGCGGCATCTCGATGGGCGGCTTCGGCGCCTATGACATCGCGCTCGACCACCCTGGCCGCTTCTGCGCGGTCGGCGGCCACTCGCCCGCCCTTTGGCTGGAAGGCGGCGCGACCGCACCAGGCGCCTTCGACGACGCCCAAGACTTCGAACGCAACGACGTCGTCGGGGCGGTGCGGGCCGATCCCGGCGCCTTCGGCACGATCCCGATCTGGAACGACTTCGGCACCGAAGACCCGTTCCTGATCGGCGACCTCGCCTTCGACGAAGCGCTGGAGAGGGGCGGCGCCGACCTCACCGCCCAGGCGTGGCCCGGCGGCCACGAGCAGTCCTACTGGGACCGCCACTGGCCGGCGTATCTGCGCTTCTACGCCGGGGCCCTGGCGACCTGCGGCAGCTGAGCACCGAGCCGGGCCCCGCTCAGCGGGTGCAGGGACCGGTCCGCACCGCCGCGTGGGAGGCGTGGTGGAGCGCTTCGCGCACTTCGGTCCCGGGGACGGCGAAGCCGCCGGTCGGCCCGCTCGTCGTCGCCGCGAAGACGGTCCCGACCACCCGGCCGGCGCGGTCGAGCAGCGGCCCTCCCGAGTTGCCGCTGCGCACGTCACCGCCCAGCGCGGTGATCGTCCGCTCGATCGGCCCGCGGCCGTAGGAGTCCTCGCTGATCGTCGGCCGCGTTTCGCCGATCCGCGCCGGGGTGACCGTGTAGGGGCCGTTCTCGGGGTAGCCGAGCACCGCCCCTTCGCTCCCTTCCCGGCCGGCGGCGGCGATCGGCAGGGTCGGCAGGTTGGCCGCCACCCGCAGCAGGGCGAGGTCGTCTTCCGGTTCGTAGAAGACCGCCGTCGCGTCGAGCTCCACGCCGCTCTGGGTGGTCACCGTGGTGTCGTCGGCGCCGGCGATCACGTGGGCGTTGGTGACGATCAGGTCCGGCCGCACGGCCCAGCCCGAGCCCTCGATCCCGAGCCCGCAGGCGGTGCTCAGCACCCGCACCACCGAGCCGCCGGCGTGGAGGATCTGCGGGTCGGCGGCGATTCCCGGGTTGGGCGGCTGGACGGGCGTCGCCGGGCCGGTGATCGAGGGCGCCGGATCGACCCGGTCGAGCGCGTGCAGGACGCCGCCGCTGGGCGGCAGGACTTCGTTCAGCCCGCCCAGGATCACCGAGTTCTGGACGTCGCCGCGCAGGTTCGTGGTGCCCGGCGCGTGCAGGGCGACCGCGCCGAAGACCCAGGCCAGCCCGAGCGCGACCGCGCCGATCAGCGCCGCGCCGCCGGCTCCGTCGGCGCGGTGCAGCAGGGGCCGCCGGATCACCCGGCGCCGCAGCGCCAGTGCCAGCCCCTCCAGCGCCACCGCCGCCAGTGCGCCGACCAGCAACGCCCCGATCGCGCCGCAGAGCGGCGCGTAGGGCGAGTCCGCGCCCTGGGCGAGGAGCAACGGGCCGAGCCGGCTGCCGAGGAAGGCGCCGAGCGCGAACCCGGCGAGCGTCAGGGCACCGACCAGCAGGCCCTGGCGATAACCCCAGAGCGCGAGGGCCAGCGTGAAGGCGACAATTGCCCAATCCAACACCGTCACCCCGCAAATACAAGCAGGCGCCGGACCGCTCGATTACCTTTTGCGCGGTGAGCAGTCAGTCTCCCGAGTTTGAGCGGCGCAGACGGCTGCTTACGCGTGCGGTCCCACTCGGCGTGGTCGCGGTCATCGCCTTCGTCGTCGGCGCCGCCGCCGGCACCCCCGGCTCGCCGGCGGCGGCGGCCGCCAACCGCTTCGCCGAAGCCTGGCAGGCGAGGAACTTCCCGGCGATGTACGCGCAGCTGAACGACTCCTCGCGCGCCGCGGTCGGCCTGAAGCGATTCGTCGCCGACTACCGCGAGGCGCGCGACGTGGCGACGATGCGCAGCCTGGTCGCCGAATCGGCCGGGGACGCCCACTCCGAAGACGGCGAGACCGTGGTGCCGGTGCCGCTGCGCATCCGGACGGTCGCCTTCGGCGTGGTCAACGAACAGCTGGAGCTGCCCTGGTCGGAAGGCGGCGTCGACTGGGCTCCCGACCTCGTCTTCCCCGGCCTGCGTCGCGGCGAGAAGCTGGAGGCGCGGACCGAACTGGCGCCGCGCGCGCCGATCCTCGCCGCCGACGGCACGCCGCTCGCCGCGGGCCCGGCCGCCGAACGCGAACACCCGCTGGGGAGCGCCGCGATCGACATCACCGGCGAAATCGGCGAAGCCTCCGAAGCGCAGGAGCCGAAGCTGGCGATGCAGGGCTTCCCGCCGCAAACGCCGGTCGGGGTCAGCGGCCTCGAGAAGGCCTTCAACCGCCGCCTCGCGGGCAAGCCGGGCGGCAAGCTGCTCGCCCTGCCCGCCAAGGCGGGCAAGGGCGGGCAGGGACGCATCCTCGCCGAAGCCGAGCCGCGGCCGGGCGCCGCGGTGAAGACGACGATCGACCCGAAGCTGCAGGAAACCGCGGTCGCGGCGCTGGCCGGGCGGCTGGGCGGCGTCGCCCTGCTCGACGCCAGGAACGGCGACGTCCGCGCCCTCGCCGGCCTCGCCTTCTCGGCCCCCCAGCCCCCCGGTTCGACCTTCAAGATCATCACCACCACCGCGGCGCTGCAGAAGAAGCTCGTCTCGCTCGACAGCGAATTCGAAATCACCGACGGCATCAACGTCGGTGGCCGCTTCATCTCCAACGCCAACGGCGAGTACTGCGGCGGGACCCTGCGCGAAGCCTTCGCCGAGTCCTGCAACGCCGACTTCCTGCCACTCGGCCCGCAGATCGGCAACGACAAGCTGGTCGAAACCGCCGAACGGTTCGGCTTCAACTCCCCACCCGCGCTCTACGCGCCGTCGATCGTCAAGGAAATGGAACTCAACGAATCGACCATCCCGGCCGAAATCGGCGAAGAAGTCGACCTCGCGGTGTCGGCGATCGGCCAGGGCGAGGTGCTGGCGACGCCGCTGCAGATGGCCACCGTGGCCCAGACGATCGCCGACGGCGGGGTGCGCATGCCGACCTCCATCGTGCAGGGCAAGAAGCTGCGGCCGAAGATGAAGCCGGTCCGCGTCATGTCGAAGAAGACGGCCGGGGAGCTGACCGAACTGATGACCGGCGTGGTCACCGGCGGGACCGGCACCGCCGCCGCGATCGCCGCCGGCCAGGTCGCCGGCAAGACCGGCACCGCCGAACTCGGGCAGCTGGTGGAACCGGAAGAAGGCCACGAAGAAGCCCCGGAAGGCGAAGAACAGGAACCCCAGCACAAGAAAGACGCCTGGTTCTCGGCCTTCGCGACGGTCGAAAAGCCGAAGCTGGCGATCGGGGTGCTGCTGATCGAAGCCGAAGCGGCGGGCGGCGAAGTCGCGGCGCCGATCGCCTCCGAGGTCCTCTCGGCCGGCTACGAATAGCGGCCCGGAGGCGCGCCTGAGGCTACAGGAGCAGCCCGGAGGCGCGCCTTCTACAGGCTCAGCTTGACGATGCCCGATTCGCCCGGAGGGCCGGGGATGTGGAGCAGCAGCGGGCGGTTCGAGGAGACTTCTTCGGGCAGTTCGAAGATCGCCAGCGCGCCCGCGATCGGACCGGTCTGGGCGGTGGAGTCGAGCACCGGGATCTGTTCGTTTTCTTCGACCGTGCCGCCGATCGGAAAGGCGAATTCGCTTTCGGTCGGCAGCGCCTTGTAGGTGTTGCCTTCGGCGTCGGTGATCGTCAGTTCTTCGACCAGGCCCTTGGTTTCGTGCGTGGGGTTCTGGACTTCGATGAAGACGCCGTAGTAGTGGGCCTTTTCCCCGACCGGCGGCTGGCCGACCAGGTAGGCGGCGTCCTCGTTGTCGGCTTCGTTCAGGTAGCGGGAGAAGACGACGGTGTACTTGAGCCCGCCGACCTTGACGACCTCGCCCTCTTCGACTTCGCGCGGGTTGTCGGACCCGCAGGCGGAGACGCCGATCGCCAGCAGCCCCAACATCAGGGCGGCGAGCAGCGGCAGGGCGATACGTCGGTGGCTGGAGAGCATCGGCGGCGGAGAGTCTATTAGGGGACGCCGGTCGCGTAGCGGTTCCCTCCGGCGACGGCGATCCGCTCGCCCCCGGGTCCTTCGGCCTCGAGGATGTCGCGCAGGCGCTCCAGGGCCCGTTTCCAGCCCTGGCGCTGGAAGTGCGCGCCGAAGCTAAGCGACTCGACCAGCTTGTCGATCGGTTCCGCCGGGACCGTCCAGTGGGTGACCCGGAGCAGCGTCATGCCCGCCCGCCCGGGCTCGATCTCCCAGACCGTGTGGGTCGGGATCCGGTTGACCCGGCCGCCCGCGCCGCGCTCGATGATCTTGAAGGGTGCCTCGAGCTCGACGATCGTCGTGTCCTCCCAGGGGGAGCGCAGCGGCGCCTTGACCCGGAAACGGGCCCCGGCCCCCTCGCCGCGCGCCTCCAGGCGGGTGAGCCGGAAGCCGGTGAGGAAGTGATCGGTGAAGGTGGGGCGCCGGCCGAGATCGGAAACCAGCTCGAACGCCGCCTCGCGGGGGGCGTCGATCTCCAGTTCGGCGCTGATCGGACCCATCGCGGCGGAATCCTATTGGTTGCCGCCTCCGCTCGCCGTAGCATCCCGCAGGTGAACGCCGTGCCCAATCCCGTCGACCCACCTTCCGCGGGCGGGCAGCCGCCGATCTCACTGGCCGCCGAGCGCGCCCGGGCCCAGCTTCACGAGGAGATCGAGCGGGTCCGCGCCGGGGTCGAAGAGATGCTCGGCGAGCAGAGCGCCGCGACCGCCGCCGACGAAGAGCTGCGGCGCGAACTCGACGCGCTCCGCGAGGACACGCGGCTCTTCGTCAAAAAGCGCGCCAAGCGGACCGAGCGCAAGCTGGAGCGCCGCATCGGCGGCGTGGAGGAGCGCACCGAGCGGCTCGAGGCGCGCGTCGCCCAGGTCGAGGCCGACCGCGCCGCCGCGGAGATCCGCATCCACAACGCCACCGAGCAGATGCTCGACGAGCTGCTGCGCGAGATCCGCGCGATCGCCGACCTCCTCACCCGCCGCCCGTAGCCGGTCGATCCCACGACCGGGGCGCCCACTGCCCGTCCGTGGAGGCGCGCCCGTCCGTGGAGGCGCGCCCGTCCGACGGCGCGCCCGCCCGTCTCGGACGCCGGCGGCCGTGGGATCAGTCAGTCATCCACCGACCGCCACGCCTCCGCGAGGCTGCGTCTGCATCTAACTCCGTATAGCGGGAAAAAGTGCAGGCGCTGCAGATGCCGGCGCTCCGCGGGGCCCCCGCGGAGCGCTCCCGGTCACTCGGTCGAGATGCTCGGGTCGGCCTGGACCTTGTGCGGCATGACCATCAGGAAATTGCTGGTCGCGTCCTCGGCCAGCGACAGCATCCGCTCGGCCTCGCCGTCCTGGCGGGTGGCGCGGAGTTCCTCGGCGTAGCCGGAGAGCAGCTCGTCGATGTCGTTCAGGGCCTGGGAGTCGAGGTCCTTGAGCTCGACCTTGGCGCCCCGCCCGAGCCGCCGTTCGATCGCCTCGGCGTCGATCCCGAAGGCGTTGAAGCGGACGTAGACGCGCCCGCCGGTCATCCCGGCGCAGGCCCAGGGGCCGATGTCGCCGAGCACCAGCGCCCGGCCCGAGGTCATGTACTCGAAGGCGAACCCCTTGGCGTTGGCACGGTCGACGATGCAGCCGCGGGCGTCGTCGATGTCCTGCTCGGGCTCGCCGCCCAGCACCACGTCGGCGCCGGAGAGCCGGATGCAGAAGCGCGAGTCGGCCGATCCCTGGACGTAGAGCGCGCCGCGCTGGGCGCCGTAGGCGAAGGACTTGCCGACCGAGCCGTTGAGACGCCGGCCGCCCACCCCCTCGCCCTTGAGGATCGCGATCGTGCCGCCCAGCATCGTCTTGCCGACGCCGTCCTGGGCGCCGCCCTCGACCCGCAGCGCCACCCCGTAGGAGTTGAAGGCGCCGAGACCCTGGCCGGCGACCGAGCCGCCGTTGAACTCGAGCGTGGCGAGGATCTCCTCGCTCGGCGCCGGGCCGCCGTCGAAGATCCGCGCCCGGGCGATCGCCCCCGCCAGCTCGGTGCCGAGCACCCGGTCGTTGGCGTCGGTCGGCCGCGGGAACTCGCTGCGCACGGTGCCGCCGCCGCAGACTTCCGGGGCCAGCCGGGCGATCTCCGCCGAGGCCGCCTTCGCCTCCATGCGGATCGGCCGGGCGACGACGAGGCCCGCTTCGGCGCGGCCGTCCTCGACCTCCTCGGCGACCGGCAGGTCGAGCGGCTCCAGGTCGAGGTACTCCTCGAGCGGCGTGATCAGCGGCGCCAGGTCGATCCGGTCGTTCATCGCCACCTGCTCGAGCAGGTCGTAGCGGCCGACCAGGTCCTGGGCGCGGGTGTAGCCGAGCGAGGCGACGACCTGCTTGACCTCCTCGCCCATCGCGCTGAAGAACCGCGCGCAGCTCTCCGCCGAGCGGTCGACCTCCTGCGGGGTGAACTTCTTCAGCCCGTGCTCGGCGGCCTGCTCGGTCGTCTCGATCTGCGTCGCGATGCCGACGTGGCAGGTGTCCAGCTGGCAGCCGCGGCAGATCGTGCAGCCGAGGCTGACCATCGCCAGGGTCCCGAAGCCGACCCGGTTGGCACCCAGACAGTGGAGTTTGACGACGTCGTGGCCGGTTCGGTAGCCGCCGTCGGCCCAGATCTCGACCCGGTTGCGGAGCCCCGCCTCCATCAGCGCCTGGTGCACCGCGCGGGTGCCGATGTCCGACGGCAGGCCGACGTGGCGAAGCGCGTGCTGGCGCGCCGCGCCGGTGCCGCCCTCGAAGCCCGACAGGGTGATGATGTCGGCGCCCGCCTTGGCGATGCCGAGGCCGATCGTGCCGATGTTCGGCACCACCGGGACCTTGACCGAGACCCGCACGTCGGGGTTCACGGTCTTCAGCTCGTCGATCAGCTCGGCGAGGTCCTCGATCGAGTAGAGGTCGTGGTTGTTGGACGGCGAGATCAGGTCGGTGCCCGGCGACGCGTTACGGGCCGCGGCGACCTTCTCGGAGACCTTCTTGCCGGGCAGGTGGCCGCCCTCGCCGGGCTTCGCGCCCTGGCCGATCTTGATCTCGGCGACGTAGGAGCTGTTCACCATCTCGGCGGAGACCCCGAACCGCCCGGAGGCGATCTGCTGGCCGCGCCAGTTGCGGTACTTCCCGTACATGTCGCGGATCTCGCCACCCTCGCCGTTCATGCAGAGGATGTTGGTCGCCTTGGCCGCGTCGGCGTAGGCGCGGAAGGCCGGTTCCGACTGCGAGCCGAAGCTCATCGAGGAGATCACGATCGGGTAGTCGTGGTGCCCCACCCCGGCGTCGACGGTGCTCGGGTCGACCGGCTCGCGGTCGCCCTTCAGCGCCATGATGTGGCGCATCGAGATCGGGTTCTGCTTCTCCAGATCGCGGACCTTCTCCGAGTATTCCTCGTAGCTGCCGCTCCCGTTCGCCGTGGCGATCGCGAACTTGTAGACCTTCGGGTAGAAGCGGAACGTCTTCGCCGGTTTGGCGGCCGCGTCGTCGCCCGCCAGCGCCTTGGCGCGCTCGTTGGTGTCGACGTCGAGCTCGGCGAACCCGGTGCCGCCCTGCTCGGTCGCCGCGAAGGCCTTGGTCTGGAAGATCTCGGCCAGCTCCGGCTTGATCCCGATCGAGGAGAACTGCCGCGCGTAGCCGCGCACCTCGTGGATGCCGATCGTCGAGATCACTTTCTCGATCCCTTTGGTGAGCGCCGCGCAGAGGTTGCCGACGTCCTTCTCATAGTCCTCGACGCAGATCACTTCGATCATCACGTACGGGCAGACCCCGTTGGCGCCGAGACCCAGCGCCAGCATCACGTCGTGGACGTTGCGCAGCGCCGCCGAGCGCAGGACGATCCCGCAGCGCCGCCGCAGGTTGACTTCGCCGCGCTCGATCTTGAACTGCTTCAGGGCCTGGTCGACCGCCGAGGTCGCCAGGTGCGGGTCGAGGTAGCGGCGTTCGCCGTCGTAGACGGTGCGGTCGCTGAGCACCAGCAGCTCGGCCCCGTTGCGGACCTTTTTCACCGCCTCGTGCCTGATCCGCTCGATCGCCCCCGCCGTCGTCTCCGACTCGAGCAGCGAGATGTCGACCACGGCGGCCCGCCCGCGGAACTCCTCCCAGAGGTCCTCGAGCAGGTAGGTGTGGTGGTCGCGGGCGATCTTCCGGTAGGTCTTGTCGGAGAGCGGCGCGAGGCCGTGGTGACCGCCGAGGATCACCGGGAAGGCGGTTTCGACCGTCGCCGTGTCCTCGGCCGCGGAGTCGAACGAGGGCCGCCGCCCGAACAGGGTCCGGGTCGAGAAGTGCTCCAGCTCCCGTTCGCGGTCGAGCGCCGGATTGGTGACGACGGCGACCGTCTCCTTGAAGTAGTCGGCGAGGTTCTGCCGCTCCGGCGAGAGCGCCGCCAGCGGGCCGTCGTAGCCCAGCGAGCCGACCGGCTCGGCCCCGTTGGAGGCCATCTGCTGGACCAGTTTGACGTCGTCGCGCTGCCAGCCGAAGCCCGCCAGGACGCGGTCTTCGACCTTCACCGGCTCGGCCGGGCCCGCTTCGGAGTAACCGGGGACGTCGGCCCCCTCGAGCGGGCCGCCGGTCTCCAGGGCGCGCTCGTACGGGCCCACGGCATCGACCCCGTTGCGGCGCAGCCAGCGGTCCTTGACGATCCGCAGCATCTCGGCGTGCGGGTGCAGGGACGCGCCGCGGGCCTCGCGGTCGATCATCACCAGCGTCTTCTCGCCGGGGGCCATCGGCTGCGGCTCGGAGACCATCGAGTGGACGGAGACGACGCCGGGCTCGGAGCTGAAGACGAAGTCGTCCTCGGTCTCCACTTTCCACAGCGGGCGCAGGCCCATCGCGTCGGCCGAGAAGACGCATTCGTCGCCGTGCCGGGCGATCAGCGCGACCGGCCCCTGGGCGAACGGCCCCATCGTCTGGTGCAGGTACATGTAGAAGCCCTGCAGCTCCTCGGGCAGGGTGCGGATCTCGGCGACGATCGGCGGCAGCACCATCTCCATCGCCTCGGCGAGCGAGAGCCCCTCGCGGCTGACCATCGTGTCGATCGTCAGGTTCAGGTCCTGGGAGTCCGAGGAGCCGGGCTGGATCTGGACCGCCAGCATCTTCGCCTCCTGGCGCAGCTGTTCGATCGTGTTGATCTCGCCGTTGTGGCCGAGCGCCGAGAACGGCTGCACGCGCTTGAAGGAGGGCCAGGTGTTGGTCGAGTAGCGGTTGTGGCCGAAGGCGCCGACCGTCTCGAAGCGCGGGTCGCGCAGGTCCGGGTAGTAGGCGCCGAGCACGTTCGGCGCGCCCATCACCTTGTACACGCAGGTGGTCCCGGAGAAGGAGGGCACGTGGACGCCGAGCCGGCGCTCCAGCTCGAGCAGCAGCTCGAAGACGACCGCGTCGCGGTGCTCGGCATCGGAGACGAGGCCGGCGACCTGCCAGAAGACCGGCTCCTCCTCGCGCGCGGTCGGGCCGAGCGCGGTCGAGTCGACCACGCCCTCGCGCTCGGCGAGCACGCGGAAGCCGCCCGTGGCGAGCAGCTCGCGTGCGTCGTGCTTGATCTTCTCGACGTCCTGGGAGCGCTCGATGAAGACGTGGGCGACGGCGAACGCCTCGTCCAGGGCGAGCGCCGGGTCGTGGCCGCCGACCCGGACCTCCTCGGCCCAGATCTGGCGCGGCAGGTCGAGCATCAGCCCGCAGCCGTCCCCCTCGCCATCGACGTTGCCGGCCCGGTGCAGCATCTTCTGCAGGGCCGGGATGGCCAACTCGATCGGTTCGTGGCTCGGGGTGGCGTCCTTGCGCACGGACGCGTAGATCGCGCAGGCATCGTTCTCTTCGACGCTCGGCGGTGAAACCAGCGGCCTGTAGGAACGCTCCGGCGAGTAACGCTCGGCCCGACGGGCGTCGGGGTCACGACTGGGCATATCTGACCTCCCGGGATCCGCGCCTTCTCCGAGCGGGCGCGCGACGGGTTTGCGGGTGCCGCCAAGTATAGGGGGGCCCTAAAGGGTCGCTGAGCGCGCCCGCGGAAACCCCGGCTGTGCGGGGAATTCCGCGGGCGCGCGACGCGGCGAGGGGCGGTGCGGCCGGTACCCCGGCCGCGGCTCAGCTACCCCAGGACGGTTCGTAGGCGCCCTTCACGAGCACCTTCTGCCTGCCGCCCCAGAAGGGGACGGTGACGACCTTCGGGTGCGGATTGCCGCCGAAGCCGAGGCCGGTGGTGCCCAGCACCAGCTTGCCGTCGGGCGAGAGGGCGGTCCCGATCAGGCCGAACTCGACGTTCTTGGTCAGCGCCTTCTGCGCCCCGGTGACCATGTTGATGGCGACCGCGTAGCCCTGGTCCTGACCGCCGAACTCGGCGAGCAGCCGCCGCCCGTTTGCCGACCACGCGACCGGGGTCAGGCCCTGGGCGAGCGGGTTGACCTTGGTGTGGGTCACCTGGCTGATCCGTTCGCCTTCTTCGTTCATCACGTACAGCTCGTTCTTCGGCCCGTACCTGCGGCGCTTGGCGCCGAGCTGGCGGACGAAGACGATCTGGCCCTTCGGGCCCCAGAGCGGGTAGGCGGAGGCCTTGTTGTGGCTGAGCATCTTGCGGGCGCCGGACTGGATGCTGTAGCGGTAGATGTTGCTCTTCGGGGGGTAGTTCAGGGAGTGCGCCATCCCGTAGACGATTTCGTCGCCTTCGGGGGAGAAGCTGACGCCGTTGAAGTAGCCCTTCGCCACCTTGATGCGATGGCCGTTTTCGGCGTCGACGACGAGCAGGTTCTGGGGTCCGTTCAGGCCGCCGGTCGTCGCGGCGAGCATGCTCGAATCCGGAGACCAGGCGAAGACGAAGCTTTCGGTCCAGTGGTTGAGCAGCCGCCGGCTCTTGTGGGTGCCGACCGAGTAAAGGCGCAGTTCGGCGGCGTTCTTGGTCTGCCGTTCGTAGGCGACCCATTCGCCGTTCGGCGAGACGTGGGAGTTGCGACCGACCCCGACCTTCCGCGCCTGCTTGCCGTTGTCCTTGGCTATGTAGACCCGTGGCTTCGCGAAGCCCTTGGTGTAGGTGAGGGTCGCGCTTGCGGCGGCGGGCAGGGCGAGCAGCGCGGCCGCGACGACGATGACGACAGGAATGAGTTTGGACTTCGGCAAGGTTCGCATGGCGGCGACTCTACCCACGCCCTCGACGACAATCGACCCCCCGGTCATCCAATCATCGTCCGCCCCTCCAAGCCGGCCTTTATGCCGGTTCCGCCTGCGAACGGAATCGCTGTGTGGAGGCGCGATCCCGCAGCGGGGATCCCCCGGCGCGTTCGCACTCTCCCGTACTGGCTACGGCAAAGTGCGAACGCGCCCCACGGGGGCGAGAGCCCGCGGGCGGCGCCCGGAATCAGAGCTCGGGAACGTCGACGCCGAGCGGCTCGAAGGGCAGCCGGCGAACGTCGGCCCAGCCCGCGGCACGCTCCTTGAGGGCCGCGGCGACGCGCCCCGCGTCGTCCCAGGTCGTCCAGACGAGGACGGTCGGGCCGGCGCCGGAGATCGTCGCCCCCAACGCGCCCAGCTCGCGGGCCGCGTCGACGATCGCCATCGAGCGCGGGTAGAGCTCGCGGCGGCGCGGCTGGTGGATCCGGTCGCGCAGGCCGCGGCCGACCAGGTCGAGGTCGGCGCTCCGCAGGCCCAGCACCAGGAGCGCGGCGGCGGAGACGTTGGCGACCGCGTCGGCCAGCGGCAGCTCGGCCGGGATCGCCTCCCGGGCACGCCGCGTCGAGACCTCCTCCCCCGGGATCACGACGATCCCCTCCAGCCCCTCCGGCGGATCGAAGCGCGCCGCGAACGGCCCGCCCCCCTCGACGCCTGTTACCCCATCGCTGACAAGCGTCGGGTCGGCGGGGGCGCAGACGACGAAGCCGCCGTAGATCGCGGCGGCCACGTTGTCGGGGTGGCCCTCGATCGCGGTGGCCCGGGCGAGCATCTCCTCGCGCGAGAGCGCCAGCTCGAAAAGGTGGTCGGCGGCAGCGAGGCCGGCGACGATCGCCGCGGCGCTCGACCCGAGGCCCCGGGCGAGCGGGATCTCGCTGCGCAGCCGGAAGGCGATCCCGTCGGCGGGGTGCAGCGACTCGAAGGCCCGCACGATCAGGTTGTCGCGCCCGGTCGGCACCTCGAGGCCGCCGGGGTCGAACGAGTACTCCCCCGCCTCTTCGACCTCCAGCTCCAGGTGGAGCGCCACCGCCGCCGCCATCGCGTCGTACCCCGGCCCGAGGTTGGCCGAGGAGGCGGGGACGCGGACGAGTCGGTGGCGCGCGGTCATCGCAGGAGATCCTCGCCGCCATTGTGTTGCAATTCGACGGCCCAGCGCGCCAAGAGCGGGTCAACCGGCTGCCAGCCCCCTTCGGCCTTGCGGATCTGTCCGCCCCGGGCCAGCGCTTCGCGCGCGTACCGGGCGCTGCTCTTGGACAGGTTGAACCGGGTCAGCGTCCGCGCGGCGAAGAGCCCGGCGCCGCCCACCGCGAGCGCCGCGTAGACGGCCTGTTCTTTGGTCTCCAGGGAGTCCCAGGTCGCCCGCAGCGCCTCGTCCTGCTCGGCGAAGACCCGGGCGACGGTCCGCTGCCAGCACTCGGCGTCGGCCGTTCGCCCGGCCGGGGTCTGCTCCCAGAGCTGGTGGGCGAGGAGCATCGCCCGCTGGGGATGCCCGGCGGCCAGGTCGAGGAGCGGGTCGAGGGCCGCGCCCACCGCGCGGCGCGTCCTCTCGAACCGCTCGCCGACGTATTCCGCGATGTCGGCGTCGGCGAGCGGCTCCAGCTCGAACGCTCGCGCCTGACCGAAGAAGGGGCGCTCCTGGCGGCCGAAGAACTGTGCCATCAGGCCGGGATGCGAGCCGGCGAAAACGTAGGAGGCGGCGTTCCCGTGGCGCTGGATGCGGCTGCGGAAGAGGCCATCGATGCCCGGGCCGACGGCGAGCAGCGCCTGGAACTCGTCGAAGGCCACGAGCGTCCGCCTGCCGGTCCGCTCGAAGAGGCGCAGCGGCAGGTCGAGCAGGCCCATCAGCAGGCGCTGGGCCCGCTCCTCGACCCGGGGACGCGACTCGACCCGCACCGGGCCGCCGCCGACGCTGAGACCCGGGCGAAGGGCGCGGATCGCCGACCTGGCCAGGTCCCCCGCCCTCGAGCGCAGGACCGCGTAGCCGTCTTCCAGGCGTTCGGCGACCTCGATCTCCGCGAGGACGCCGTAGAAGTCGACCTCGACGTAGTTGATCCCGATCTTCTCGGCGTCCCGGCCGATCCGGCGCAGCAGGCTGGTCTTCCCGTAGCGGCGCGGCGCCGAGAGGCGAACCGCGTGACCTCCCTCGGCGAGGTCGAGCAGCCGGCCGTACTCCGCGTCGCGGTCGATCAGATCCTCGGGCTCGACCGGCCGGGTGAAGACGAACGGATTCAGCGCTTCCATCCCGGTTCAGCTATACCGCACCCAAAAGGTGCAGTCAAACTGAACGAAGGTTCAGTCGAAGACGGCGCGCTCGACCGCGCTCAGGTCGTTCTCGCAGCTGATCACCGGCGGGGCTTTGCCGAGCGCCGTATCGGGGTCCTTGAGGCCGTGGCCGGTGAGCACGGCGACGACCGTCTCCGGCTTGCGATCGCCCTCCACGGTCGGCAGGCCATGGGCGAGCAGGCCCGCCACCGAGGCCGCCGAGGCGGGCTCGCAGAAGACCCCTACCCAGGAGGCGAGCCAGTGGTAGGCGTCGATGATCTGCTCGTCGCTGACCGCGGCGACCCGGCCCCGCGAGCCGGTGAAGGCGCCCATCGCCTCCTCCCAGCGGGCCGGGTTGCCGATCCGGATCGCCGAGGCGATCGTCTCCGGGCTCTCCACCCGCTTGCCGGTGACCAGCGGCGCGGCGCCCTCGGCCTGGAAGCCGTAGAGGATCGGCGCCGTGCCCATCTCCTGGAAGCCGCGCCAGTAGGCGGTCACGTTGCCCGCGTTGCCGACCGGGATCGCCAGCGCGTCGGGCGCCCGGCCGAGCTCGTCGATCAGCTCGAAGGCGCCCGTCTTCTGTCCCTCGATCCGGTAGGGGTTGACCGAGTTGACGAGCTCGATCGGGTGCTTCTGGGACAGCTCGCGGACGATCCGCAGGGCGTCGTCGAAGTTGCCTTTCAGCGCCACGACCCGCGCCCCGTGCATCAGCGCCTGGGCGAGCTTGCCGATCGCGATCTTGCCCTCCGGCACGATCACCGCGCCGCGCAGCCCGGCCCGCGCCGCGTAGGCGGCGCAGCTCGCCGCCGTGTTGCCGGTCGAGGCGCAGATCACCGCCTCCGCCCCGCGCCCCTTGGCGCGCGAGACCGCGACGGTCATGCCGCGGTCCTTGAAGGAGCCGGTCGGGTTGGCGCCCTCGAACTTCAGCAGCACCTCGGCGCCGACCCGTTCGGAGAGGGCCGGCGAGGGGATCAGCGGGGTCGAGCCCTCCTGCAGGCTCACCACCGGGTCGCCCGGCTCGAGGTCGAGCCGCTCGCGATAGCGTTCGATCAGCCCCGGCACCGCGATCCCTCGCTCACCGTGGAGAGAAGCTCGGTCATCGGCCGAGTCTCTCTCCACGGCAACGTCGACGGCGCCGTGCGGTCATCTAGAAGCTCTCCTCGATCACGTGGATCGAGCGCGGCGGGCCGCGCAGCTCGCCCAGTTCGTTGAGCGCCTCGATCGCCCGCGCGAAATGCGACTCGAGGCACTCGTGGAGGACCATCACCAGCCGCGCGTCCTCGCCGATGCCGCGCTGGACGACGCTCTTCACCGAGACGTCGTGATCGCCGAGCACGGTCGCGATCCGAGCCAGCACGCCGGGCTGGTCGGCGACCTCGAGGTGCAGGTAGAAGGAGCTGGGGACGTCGGCGACGAGCGGCAGCTCGGTTCGCGTCTCGTGGACCGGCGCGTCGCCGGCGAGGATCGAGACCACGTCGCCGAGCACCGCGCTCGCCGTCTGCAGCCCGCCCGCGCCGGGCCCCGACAGGGTCACCTCGTTGATCGCCGGCGCCTGGATCATCACCGCGTTGAAGGCGCCCTCGATCGGCGCCAGCGGGTGACCGGAGTAGAGGAAGCAGGGGAAGACGCGGACGCTGATCCCGCCGCCGCGCCGTTCGGCCACGCCGAGCAGCTTCAGCGAGAGGCCGAGCTCCTTGGCGAAGGCGAGGTCGTCGGGCTGGATCGCCTCGATGCCCTCGCAGGGGACCTGGTCGAGCGTCACCGGGCTGTGGAACGCCAGCCGCGCGAGAATCGCCATCTTCGCCGCCGCGTCGGCCCCGGATACGTCGTCGGTGGGGTCGGCCTCGGCATAGCCGAGCTCCTGGGCGCGGGCGAGGACCTCGTCGTAGCCCGCCCCGCTCGCCGCCATCTCGCTGAGGATGAAGTTGGTGGTGCCGTTGACGATCCCGTAGACCTTCTCGATCTCGGTAGCCGCGAAACCCTCCTGGATCGTGCGGACGATCGGGATCACCGCCGCGACCGCCGCCTCGAAGCGCAGCTGCACTCCCGCCTCGCGGGCGACCGCGAAGAGCTCGTCGCCGTGCTGGGCGAGCAGCTGCTTGTTGGCGGTGACGAAGGGGCGCCCGGCGCGCATCGCGGCGATCGCGTGCTCGCGGGCGGGCTCGGTGCCGCCCATCAGCTCGACGATCAGGTCGGAGCGCGCCAGAATCTCCTCGAAGTCGCCCTCGCCGCGGGTCAGCACCCCGGCCAGCTCCGGCCGCCGGCCGGTCGCCGCCTCGACCGCGTCGGCCCGCTCGGCGAGCAGGTCGGCGAAGGCGGCGCCGACGGTGCCGCGCCCGAGCAGGCCGATGCGCACCGGCTTGGGGCCGTCGACGGCCTCCAGGGCCCCGCCCGCTGCGGCCACCGCTTCAGACATCGCGGGCGGTGAGGTCGTCGAAGGTCTCGCGGCGGACCACCAGGCGAGCCTCGCCGTCGCGGCAGAAGATCACCGGCGGCCGGGTCACCCCGTTGTAGTTGTTGGCCATCGCGTGGCCGTAGGCGCCGGTCGCCGGGGTGACGAGGACGTCGCCGACCGCGGGCGCCGCCAGCATCGCGTCGCGGACCAGCACGTCGCCCGACTCGCAGTGCATGCCGGCCACGGTGACCAGGGTGTCGGGCTCGGCGCCGGCCCGGTCGGCGATCAGCGCCTCGTAGCGGGACCCGTAGAGCATCGGCCGCAGGTTGTCGGACATGCCGCCGTCGACGGCGACGTAGGTGCGCACGCCGGGGATCTCCTTGACGGTCCCGACCCGATAGGCGGTGATGCCGGCGTTGGCGACCAGCGAGCGCCCCGGCTCGACCAGGATCCGCACGTCCGGCCCGAAGACCTCGCGCACGCCGCGGACCTTGACGTCGACGTAGTCGTCGATCGTGGGCGGTCGGTCCTCGGCCGTGTAGGCGACCCCGAGGCCGCCGCCGACGTCGACCACCCGGCACCAGTCGCCGGCCAGGTCGCCGAGCGCGGCGATCGCCAGGCGGTAGGGCTCGAGCTCGAAGATCTGCGAGCCGATGTGGGCGTGCAGGCCGACCAGGTCGAGCACGTCGGAGGCCAGCGCCCGCTCGATCGCGGCGGCCGCCTGCCCCTCGCCGTCTCCCATCCCGAAGCCGAACTTCGAGTCCAGCTGGCCGGTGGTGATGAAGTCGTGGGTCGAGGGCTTGACCCCCGGGGTCACCCGGATCAGCACCTTGATCGGCGCGTCGAGCAGCCGCTCGCAGCGCTCGATCTCGTCGAAGGAGTCGAGGATCAGGTGCCCGATCCCGGCGCGCGCCGCCATCAGGATCTCCTCGTCGGTCTTGTTGTTGCCGTGCATGTGGATCCGGGACGGGTCGAAGCCCGCGGCGAGCGCCACGTGCAGCTCGCCGCCGGAGGCGACGTCGGCCGAGAGCCCCTCCTCGGCGAACAGCCGGTAGGCGGCGGTGGCCGGAAAGGCCTTGCTGGCGAAGAGCACCTCGCCGTCGACCTGGCGCCGGGCGAACGCCTCGCGGTAGGCGCGGGCGCGGGCGCGCAGATCGTCCTCGGCGTAGATGTAGGCGGGGGTGCCGTGCGCTTCGGCCACCTCGACCACGTCGCAGCCGCCGACCTCGAGCCGGCCGCGCTCGTTGCGCCGAGTGCCGATCGGCAGCACGGACGAGCCCGCGATCGGATCGCCCGCGACTGCCCCGGCCTGTGCCTGCTCCGCCATCGGCGGCATTGTGACGGTTGGCCGGGGACCTGGCTCAGCGACCTGCGCCGAGCAGGCCTTCGACGGCTTCGCCGGCACCGTCGACGGTTTTCCCGACGACCGATTCCGGACCCGCGGCGCCTTTGACGGCTTCTTCGGTGAGATGCTTCACGCCGGTTTCTTCGAGCGCGCCGCCGAGCGCTTCGTCGACCCCGTTGACGGTTTCGTCGACGGTTTCTTCGAGCGCTTCGGAAGGCTTCGTCGAACCGGTCGGGACCGGCGTGGCGGTGCCTTCTTGCCCGCCGCCGGTCGTCGGTTCGGCGGGTTCTTCGGCGGGCGCGGCGGGGCCCGGCGAGCCGGTGGGGGCGCTCGCGGCGCCTTCCGGGCCGCCCGACGCCGAGGGGCCGGCGCCGCCCTGGTGGGAGGCGCCCGACGATCCGGAGGTGGCCGAATCCAAGCTGGGCTGCGGGCTCTTCGGCTTCGCCGGCGAGGACGGCTTCGACGCGTGCGAGCCGCGGTGGCCGCCCGGGGAGGAGCTTTCCGTCCCGGTCCCGACGACGGGCGGCGCGGGATCGCTTTCGACGATTTCGGTCGTGGCGCTCGCTTCCCGGCCGGGCGGCGGAGCATGATCGTGGGCGGCCGGCGGCGTGCTCTGCGCAGCCCCCGCACCGGTCGCCTGCCCCCGCTTCGGCTTCGGGGCGGCGACGGCGGCGGTCGCGCCGTTCGCCGCGGCCGCCCGATCGGCGGCGGGGAGCGCCTTCGCGGGGGCCAGGGTGGCCCTGCCGGCGGTTTCCCCGGTTGCCGCGATCGGCCACTCGTGGAAGACCTGGGCCGAGACGATGACGACGAAGGCCGCGATCGCGATTCCGATCAGCGTCACTCCCGACAACGCCCCGACAAGATAGCTGTGTGCCTGTCTGATCACGGTCTACTCAAAACTGTCCGGATGTGGTTCCTCAAACTGGGTAGTCGGCTTTACCGCACGGGATCACCGCCTGGTCATCTATCGGCCAAGCCACCGCTAAAGGTAACCCAACGGGTCGGTCACCTCGCCGTTTATACGAACCTCGAAGTGGACGTGTGGGCCGAGGCAGTAGCCGGTGCAGCCGGAATAGCCGATCACCTCGCCTTTTTCAACCCGTTGCCCGGGGCTCACGGCAAACGCCGACTGGTGCGCGTAGCAGGTGGAGAGCCCGCCGCCGTGATCGATGCAGGTGTAGTTCCCGTAGCCGCCGCTTTCGGCCTCCGACTCGGTGAAGGCGACGTTCCCGGCCAGCGCGGCGCGGATCGGCGTGCCTTCCGGAACCGCGATGTCGATCCCCGGGTGGTACTCGTAGCTACCCCCGATCGTCCGCGGCCCGAACCCCGAGGCGATCGGCCCGTCGACCGGCCAGATCATCGCCCCGCTGCCCGGCTTGACCGGGCCCAGCGGCAGCGGCGCCGAGCCGATCGCCGCCAGCTCGGCGGCGATCCTGCCCTGGATCGCCTGCACGTCGCCGTCGAGCTCGGTTTCGTGGTGGCGCACGCGCGCGAGCACCGCCTCGCGGCTGCCGCGGGCGGCGAGCAGCGCGCCCTGGCGGCCCCGCAGGGCGACCCGGGTGGCGCTCAGCTCGCGCGCTTCGGCGGCGATCGCGTCGCGGGCATGCTCGATCTCGCCTCTCGCGGCGGCCCGCCGCTCGACCGTCACCGCGACACCGTCGCGCAGGTCGCGCACCCGCCCCGCCGTCGCGTCGTCGGCGGCGTGGACGCGGTCGAGGTATTCGGCCCGCGCTTCGACGTCGTCCAGGGCGCCTTCGCCGAGCAGCACGTCGAGCAGTTCCGGGCTGCCCGACTCATAGATCGCGACCAGCCGTTCGCGCAGCGCCGCCAGCGCCACCCGCAGGTGCGCGCGCATCCGGGCCAGTCGGGCGCGTGCGGCCTCGAGCTCGCGGCTCGCCCGCCGCAGCCGTCGCTGTTCGGCGCCGAGCCGCCGGCGGGTCGTCGCCTCGCGCCCGCGGATCGCGACCACGGCGCCGTTCAGACGCGCGATCCGGTGGGTGAAGCGGGTGATGGTCGAGGTGAGGACGCCCTTGTGCCGGCGCGTCTCCTTGAGTTCGGCCTGCTTGGCTTCGAGTTGGCCCGAGAGGTCGGCGGCGGGCGCCGCGGGGGCCGCGGTGAGCAGGCAGAGGGCCGCCGCGAGGGCGGCGAAGCCGATCGCGAGGGGGCGGGCGAGGCGCACGCCGACGAAGCTAGCCGACCCCCGACGGGCCGTCGGGCGCGCCCGCCCTCCGCAACATTCCTCCCTCCTCCGCGCGCGGCTCGCCTCAGGCGGCGACCGGCTCCTTGCGCGCCTGCGCGGCGGCGGCGGCCTCGGCGGCGAAGCCGAGCCGCTCGGCGTACTCGCGGGCCTGCATCCGCGAGATGACCATCCGCTGGATCTCCGCCGTACCCTCGAAGAGCTGGTAGATCTTCGCGTCGCGGAACCACTTCTCGAGCGGGTGGTCGGTGTCCCAGGCGGCCGGGCCGACGAGGTCCATCAGCGTCGTCGTCGCCCACATCGTCACGTCGCCCGCCTTCAGCTTCGACATCGAGCCCTGGCCGCCGGTCATCGGCCGGCCGTTGCGGCCCATCCAGGCCGCCCGCTGCACCAGCAGGCGGGCCGACTCGATCTCGGTGGCGACGTCGGCAAGGGTCTGCTGGACGCGCTGGGCGCTCAGCAGCCGCACGCCGCCTTCTTCGCTCCCGTAGAGGTACTCGAGGGTCCACTCGTAGGCCGCCTGGGCGATGCCGAGCGCCGAGGCGCCGACGATCGGCCGGGTGATCTCGAAGGTCGCCAGCGCGTCGGCCGAGCGGGACTTCTGGCCGGAGCGCCCGCGCTCCAGCTTGCGCTGCAGCTTCTCCTCGCCGCCCAGCAGGTTCTCGGCCGGGATGCGGCACTCGTCGAGCACCACCTCGGCGGTGTGGGAGGCGCGGATCCCGAGCTTCGACTCCTTCTTGCCCTGGCTGAGACCCGGCGTCCCCTTCTCGATCACGAACGACGCCTGGCCGCGGGTGCCGAGCGTCGGGTCGACGGTGGCGACGACCACGTGGACGTCGGCGATGCCGCCGTTGGTGATGAAGACCTTGGTGCCATCGAGGACCCACTCGTCGCCGTCGCGGACCGCGGTCGTCTTCAGGCTCTTGACGTCGGAGCCCGCCTGCGGCTCGGTGACCGCATAGGCGCCGAGCTTCACGTTCTCGGCGTCGCCGAAGCACTCCGGGACCCAGCGGGCGATCTGCTCGGGGGTGCCGGAGGAGGCGATGCCGGCGGCGGCGAGGCCGGAGCCGCTGATCGCCAGGGCGATGCCGGCACAGCCCCAGTGGAACTGCTCGGCCATGATCACCTGCATCTGGCCCTCGTCGTCTTCGGCGGCCCGCTGCATCCCCTCGAGGCCGCCGAAGCCTTGGCGACGCGCCTCCTTGATGACCTCCCACGGCGTGCTCTCCTCGCGGTCGTGCAGAGGCGCCGCCGGGCGGATCACCTCGCTCGCGAACTTACGGCACTCCGCCTGGTAGGTCAGCTGCTCGTCGTTGAGTCCGAAATCCACTGCGCTTCCTCTCTCTCGGTCCGCGAAGGGGGGTCGATCCGCGGGGTGACGCTCGATTGACTGGTCAGTCAGCCAGTTCCCGAATCCTAGCCGACCGGGCAGCGCGGGGCGGTCGCTCGGAGAGTCGACGCGTACCCACCGGCCGCCGCGCCTGTAGCTTTCGGGCGGGTGAGCGCCGACCAGCCGATCAACGCCGAAGTGCAGGCGCCGGAGGACCCTCCGGAGCCCGCCGCCGAGCCGAAAACCGCCGCCGAGCCGGAGGAGGGGCGGCGAGAGGAGGAGCGGCGGCCCGCGGGACCGGAGGAGAGGCGGCCGGAGGAGGAGCGGCGGCCGATCGAGCCGGCGCGGCGCCGGCGGCGGGTTCCCGGCCCGATCAAGCTGGTCACGGCGCTGGTCGTGATCGCGGTCGGCTTCATCGTCCTCGCCGTGGTCGCGGGCGGCGGCTCCAAGCAGGGCGGCGGCAGCGCGAATCCCGCGCACCCCGGCGGCGCGACCGCCGCGAGCGGCGCCGGCGAATCCGAACCGAGCCCCCCGGCCGCCGAATCCTCGCCGCCCGAAGCCGCCGCCGAAGCGACCGACGCCGGCCCCGAAGGGCTCGGCTATCCGACCTTCGCGACCAGCAACACGACCCGGATCGGCGGCCCCGACCCGGCCGCCGACGCCGCCGCGACCGCGCTCGCCGTCTTCCCCGGCACCAACGAAAAGCAGCGGCCGGTCGCCGTCGCCCTGGTCGGTGCCGAAGACTGGGGCGGGGCGATCGCCGCCGCCGTGCTGATGGCCGAACCGGTGCGGGCGCCGCTGCTCTACGGCGAACCGGAATCCGTGCCGGGCCCGACCTCGGCCGCCCTCGACGCGCTGCGGCCGGGCGGCGGCGCGGCCTCCGGAGGCGCCGCGGTCTTCGCGATCGGCGACGTCCAGGTGCCGGACGGGAAGCGCGCCGACAGGGTCGCCCCCGGCGACGCCGCCTCCGAGGCGGCGGCGATCGCCCGCCTCCGCGACCGCCTCGCCGGCTCGCCGCCACAGGCGATCGTCCTCGCCTCCAGCAGCGAACCGGCCTTTGCCGCGCCGGCCGCCGCCTACGCCGCCCGGTCCGGCGACCCGGTCCTCTTCACCGAAGCCGCCAAGCTGCCGCCGCAGACGCGGGCCGCGCTGCACCACTACAAAGGCGTGCCGGTCTACGCGCTCGGCCCCGGCTCGGCGATCTCCGGCAAGGTCCTCAAGGAAGCCGAAGGGCTCGGCGCCAAGGTGCACCGGGTCAGCGGCGCCAATCCAGTCGACGGCGCGATCGCCTTCGCCCGGTTCCATGAAGGGAAGTTCGGCTGGGACGTCTCCGACCCCGGCCACGGCTTCGTCCTCGCCCGCTCCGACGCGCCGCTGGAAGCGGCCGCCGCGGCGCCGCTGTCGGCGTCCGGGACCTGGGGGCCGTTGCTGCTCACCGACAACGCCGATACGCTGCCCTCCGAATTGCGCGGCTACTTCCTCGACGTCAAGCCCGGCTACACCGACGACCCGACCCGGGCCTTCTACAACCACGTCTGGGTGGTCGGCGACGAAGGGCAGATCAGCGTCGGGCAGCAGGCGGAAGTCAATGAAGTCGCCGAATTGGCGAAGATCGGGGCCGAAGAATGAGCGAGGCGGAGAATCCAGAGCTGCTCGGAGTGCCGCAGGGCATCACGGTCGAGGACATCCGCGCCCTCGCCGGCCCCGCCACCCCCCACTTCTCACTGCAGATCCGCAACCGGATCGCGCGGCTGATCGAGCCCTTCCCGGCCGGCCACCCGGTGCGGCTGGAAGGCGAACGGCAGATCGGCCGGCTCCAGCGGCTCTCCGACAACAGCGGCGAGCCGCGCAGGACGCTCGGCATCGAGCACTGAGATGAAGCGCCTGGCGCCGGGGGTGTGGCGCCTCAAGGAGCTGCCCGGGCCGACGATCAACGTCTACCTCGCCGAGACCGTGCTGATCGACGCCGGCCGGCGCTGGGACCGACGGCGGATCTTCGCCGAGCTCGAGGGCGTCGAGATCTCCGAAGTCGCCCTCACCCACGTCCACCCCGACCACCAGGGTTGCGCGAAGGCGGTCTGCGAGGCTCGGGAGGTGCCGCTCGCCTGCCACGCCGACGACGTCGAGGCGATGGAGGGCAGGCGGCCGGTGCGGGCCGGCGAAGGCCGGCTGTCGCGCCTCTACGACCGGCTCTGGACGGGCCCGCCCCACAAGGTCGACCGGGTGCTCGCCGAGGGCGACGAGGTGGCCGGCTTCCGCGTCGTCCACGCCCCTGGCCACGCCCCCGGCGAGGTGATCTTCTTCCGCGGCTCCGACCGGGTGGCGATCTGCGGCGACGTGGTGCGCAACATGAGCTACCTGACCGGCCTGCCGGGGGTCCGCCAGCCGCCCGACGAGCTGACCCCCGACCCGGTCGAGAACCGCCGCTCGATCCGCAAGCTGGCGGCGCTCGGGCCGGCCCTGATCCTCCCCGGCCACGGCCCGGCGATCACCGACATGGACCGCTTCGCCGCCTTCGCCGCCGCCCTCCCCGCCGACTGACCGCCGCGGAGGCTTCCGAGCGATGAGGGTCCCATGCCCCGGAAAAGTCGGAAACGGTCGGGGGCGCGGGAACGCCGGCGGCGTCGGAACGGTCGCCGGCGTCGGCGGGCCTAGCCCGCGGCGGACGCCGGGCCGAAGGCGTCGATGATGCGGTTCTGGAGCTCGCTCAGCTCCTCCGGCGAGATGAAGTAGGTCGGCGGCGTCAGAAAGAGGCCGTCGGCGCGCTCGGCGGTCGCCGCGACCCGCTCGCGCACCTTGTCGAGCGGGCCTGCCGCGCAGTAGGTCTCGACCATCGCGTCGCCGATCGCCACCGGGACGGCCGCCAGGTCGCCGCGCCGGAAGGCCTCGCCGGCGGCCGCCGCCTCGGCGCCGAAGCCGTGCATCTCCCAAAGCGGCGCGTAGGTCTTCACCGTCGCGTAGAAGGAGATGGTGCGGCGCGCCAGGTCGAGCGCCCGGCCCTCGTCCGCGTCGATCGCGCAGCAGACGGTCGGCAGGTAGTCGAAGCCGTCCCGGCCGCGGTGGGAGCGGCGCAGCCCCTCCTCGAAGCCGGGGACGACGACCTCGTCGATCCAGCGCAGGCTCTGGATCGGGTGCCCGACCAGCCCGTCGGCGACGTCGCCCGCCATCCGCGCCATCCCGGCCTGCACCGCGGCGACGTAGATCGGCGGCGGCTCCTCCCGGGCCGGCGGGTGCGGCCGCACCCAGCCCTTGACGTCGATGTCGTAGTAGTCGCCCTGGTAGCGGATCGGCTCGCCGGCGCCGGCCTGGCGCATGATCAGCCGGGTCGCCTCGATCGCCTCGCGCAGGTGCGGCGCCGGCCGGCCGTACTCGGCGTTGTGCCAGGTTTCGTTCAGCCGCTTCACGCCCGAGCCGAGCCCGAGCCGGAAGCGGCCGCCCGACATCTCGTCGATGTCGAGCGCGGTGATCGCGTGGACGAAGGGGCTGCGGGTGAAGGCCCAGGTGATCCCGGTTGCGACCCCGATCCGCTCGGTCTTCGCCGCCAGGTAGGCGGCCTGGGTGTCGGCGGCGCGGAACAGCTCCGGCGCCCAGAGGCACTCGACCCCCGCCGCCTCGGCGCGCCGCGCCTCGGCCACGAGGTCGGCGACCGTCGTCCCGATCGCCGCGACCGAGATCCGCTTGAGCGCGCTCACGCGGCGGCCGCGAGGACCCGCTCGGCGACCCGCTCGCGGTGCCAGCGGGCGTCGCCGTACATCGAGGCGTTGGCGCGGCCGCGCTTGAGGAAGAAGTGGAGGTCGTGCTCCCAGGTGAAGCCGATCCCGCCGTGCACCTGGATCGAGGCGTCGGGGACCCGCCAGCCGGCGTCGGAGGCGTAGGCCTTGGCCATCGAGGCGGCGAGCGGCAGTCCGTCGGGATCGGCGTCGGCCGCCCAGGCGGCGCCGTAGACGGCGGAGCGCGAGTTCTCGGTCTCCAGCAGCATCTGCGCGCAGCGGTGGGAGACCGCCTGGTAGGCGCCGATCGGCCGGCCGAACTGTTCGCGGTCCTTGGCGTAGGCGACGGCCATGTCGAGGGCGCGCTGGGCGACTCCGGTCGACTCGGCGGCGAGCGCCACCGCGCCGCGCAGGAAGACCGCCTCGAGATCGGCGCCGTGGCCGGGCAGCGTCTGCTCGGCGGGGACGCGGACGCCGTCGAGGCTCACGGTCGAGAGCCGGCGGGTGGTGTCGATCGAGATCTGCGGCGAGACGCTCAGCCCATCGGCGTCGGCGGGGACGATGTGGCGGCGCCCATCGGCGGTGGCGACGAGGAAGAACGCGGCCCCGGCCGCGTCGGCGACCAGCTCCTTCCTGCCGTTCAGCACCACGCCGTCGCCGTCGGCCTCGGCCTGCATCGGGTGCGCGCCCGGCGTCCCGGTCGAGCCGGCGTCGACCATCGCCTGGGTGCCGCGCGCGGTGCCCTCGGCGAGGGGGCGCAGCCAGCGCTCCTTCTGCGCGTCGGAGCCGGCGGTGGCCAGCGCCAGGCCGACCACCGTGTTGGAGAAGAGCGGCGAGGGCGCGAGCGCGTAGCCCATCTCCTCGAAGAGGACCGCGAGGTCGACGATCCCGAGCCCCTGGCCGCCCCACTCCTCGGGCAGCGCCAGGCCGGGCCAGCCGAGCTCCGACATCTCCTTCCAGCCGGCCTCGTCGGTGCCGTCCTCGGACCCGGCGATCTCCCGCATCCGCTCCGATTTGAAGCGCGAGGCGAGGAGGTCGCGGGCGGTCGAGCGGATCGCTTCCTGCTCGTCGGTGAGGTCGAAGTACATCAGTGTCCGCCCGCGTGCTCGGCTGCCGCAAGGACGCGCTCATGATGACCGGCGATCTCGCGTCCTTGCTCCCGCGTCCGCCGCGGGCGGGTTTGGCGCAGCTGCCTCATCGCATCCGGGGCAGGCCGAGCACCCGCTCGGCGATGATGTTCTTGAGGATGTCGGTGGTCCCGCCCTCGATCGAGTTGGCCCGCGAGCGCAGGAAGCCGTACTGCCAGGCGCCGCCCGCGACGGCACCCTCGGAGCCGCGCGCCAGGGTCGCCCACGCCCCCTCGATCTCCAGCGCCAGCTCGGTCACGCCCTGGTTGATGTCGGCCCACTGCCACTTGCCCAGCGAGCCCTCGGGGCCGGGGATCCCCGACTCCATCGTCTTGGTCAGCCCGCGGTAGGCGTTGAGGCGCATCGTCTCGGCCTCGATGAAGAGCTGGGCGATCCGCTGGCGGAACCAGGCGTCCTCGGCGGCGGTGGCGCCCCCCTCCTCGCGCACCTCGCCCGCCAGCGCCGCCAGCCGCGCGAGGCTTTTGTGGATCTGGGCGATCGCCCCGAAGGCGAGCCCGGCGCGCTCGTTCATCAGCGTGGTGATCGCCACCGTCCAGCCGTTGCCGACCCCGCCGACGACGTTCTCCTCGGGGATCCGCGCCTCGTTCATGAAGACCTCGTTGAACTCGCCCTCGCCGGTGATCTGGACCAGCGGCTTGGCTTCCACCCCCTCCTGCTCCATGTCCATCAGGAAGTAGGTGAGGCCCTGGTGCTTGGGCGCGTCGGGGTCGGTGCGGGCGACCAGCATGCACCACTTCGCGTACTGGGCGAGGGTCGTCCAGACCTTCTGTCCGCTGACCACCCATTCGTCGCCGTCCTTCACCGCCCGCGTCTTCAGCGAGGCGAGGTCCGAGCCGGACTCGGGCTCCGAGAAGCCCTGGCACCAGATCTCCTCGCCGGTCAGGATCGGCTCCAGGTAGCGCTCCTTCTGGGCCTCGGTGCCGTGCGCGATCACCACCGGCCCGCCCATCGCGAGGCCGAGCACGTTGGCCGGGCTGGGCGCTTCCGCGGCGGCCGCCTCGCCGGTGAAGATCGCCTGCTCGATCATCGTCGCGCCGCGGCCGCCGTAGGCCTGCGGCCAGGCGATCCCGGCCCAACCGGCCTCGTGCAGGCTGCGCTGCCACTCGCGGCGGAACGCGATGACCTCGTCGAGCGATCCTTCCGGCTCCGGACCCGGGTTGTTCTCGCGCAGCCAGGTCGCGACCTCGTCGCGAAAGCTCTCCTCCGATGGCGACAGCGTCAGGTCCATCGAGCGCCCAGCCTACACGCCCGAGGCCGCGCGGAGGTCGAACGCCCCCGGCCTTGACTGACCCGTCGGTCAGCCGCACGGCGCGGCGGCGAAAAGCTTGATAGGAACCCGGCCGATGAGCGAGAGCACGGGTTACGAAAGTCCGGGGATCGCGGGGAGTGGGGCCATCGCCACCGGCCTCGCCGCGGTCTCGACCACTACCGCGGAGACCATCCTCCTGGCGCGCTCGGAGGCCTCGGCCTGGCGCGCGGAGGAGAAGGTCGTCGCCGCCTGCGCGAAGATCGAGGGAGCCGATCCGTCGCGGCTGCGGGTCACCACCGATCCGCAGGACCTGGCCGACTGCGACGTCGTCGTCGAGGCGATCGTCGAGCAGCTCGACGCCAAGGCCGAGCTGCTCCGGACGCTCGACGCGAGCGTCGGCTCGGGGACCGACCTGGCGACCACCACCTCCTCGCTCGGGATCGGCGACATCGCCGGCAAGGCGGGCGTCCCGCGCCTCTGGGGCCTCCACGTCTTCAACCCGGTGCCGCGGATGGCGCTGGTCGAGGTCTGCATCCCCGACGGCGCCGCGCCGGCGCGCGAGCGGGCGATGGCCTGGTGCGCGGCGCTCGGCAAGACCGCGGTCGAGGTCCCCGACCAGGCGGGCTTCGTCGTCAATCGCCTCCTCTTCCCCTATCTCTTCGACGGCGTCCGGATGCTCGAGCGGACCGGCATGGAGCCCGGCGAGGTCGACACCTGCATGAAACTCGGGGCGGGACACCCGATGGGCCCGCTGGCGCTGCTCGACTTCGTCGGCCTCGACGTCGCCGAGGCGATCGGCGACGCCCTGTTCGCCGACTCCGGCGATCAGGCCCACAAACCGCCGGGCCTGATCGTCGAGATGATCGGCGAAGAGAAGCTGGGCCGGAAGTCGGGCGCGGGCTTCTACACCTACGACTGAGGCCCGAGGCGCCTGCAAACCGGCGCAATATCGGCGTCCTCGGTCGCTCGCGTGCCGAGGCGCCTGCAAACCGGCGCATCTCTGCGTCCTCGGTCGCTCGCGTGCCGAGCACGCTTCGCTCCCTGCGTCCTTGATCTGCTTGGTTTTCGGCGCCTCGGAGGACTCGGGCGGTCCCGGTGGCTCGAGCGGTCTCGGTCGCTCGAGCGCTCCCGATTCCGGGGGCGGTCGCGATTACTCCGCCGGGGCGGTCTTCCCCTTGCCGGAGAGGTCCCAGATCACGTCGGCCTCGGAGATGTTCTGGCGGCGGGCGACGATTTCGACCTCCTCCCAGGGCAGCTCGGCCTCCGGGAGCTCGTCCCACCGGGCCAGGTCGAGGGCCTCGATCGAGCCTCGCAGCGCCGGGCCGAGATGCTCCTCGGAGCGCAGCAGCGCCCTCAACACCTCAAGCTGCTTGTCGGTCAGGCGAACAACCCACATAGTGCACCTCCAGCTTTGAGCGGATCGCGGGTTGCTCGAAGAAATTAGGCGTCCGAACGGACGGAACCGCTGATCCGCACCGCCTCGATCCGGTTCTCGCGCACCGCCTCGACCCGCAGCGTGTAGCCGTCGACGCTGATCGAGTCGCCCCGTTTGGGCAGCCGCCCGAGCTCGCCGAAGACGTAGCCGCCGACCGAGTTGTAGGTGTCGGAGTCGGCGGGCAGCTGGATGCCCGCGTCCTCGAGGTCGCCGAGGCTGACGTGCCCGCGCACGAACCAGTCGCCGTTGGTGAGCCGCCGCACCGCCGCGGCGCGCGGGTCGGTCTCGTCCTCGATCTCCCCCACCACCTCCTCGAGGATGTCCTCGACGGTGACGATCCCGACCGTGCGGCCGTACTCGTCGACCACCACCGAGAGCGAGGTCCGCTGCACCTGCAGGTCGTGCAGGAGGTCGTCGAGCGGCCGCGTCTCGGGGACGATCAGGGCGTCGCGGATCACCGTCTCGATCGTCGCCTCCGGCCCGTCGCTCATATAGAGGCGGGCGAGGCTGTTGTTGTGGACGACGCCCTTGACCCGGTCGGGGTTGTCGTCCTCGATCACCACCAGCCGCGTGTGGCCGGAGGTGACGCAGCGCCGCAGGGCCGCCTCGACCGTCTCGTCGGCGTCGACCGTGACGACCGCGGGGATCGGCGTCATCACCTCGCGCGCCTCCTGCTCGTGGAGGTGGAAGACGCCGCCCAGCATCCCCGCCTCGCCGGGGTCGAGGCCGCCCTGCTTGGCACCCCGGGCGATGATCAGGCGCAGCTCCTCCGGCGAGGTCTCCTCGACGTCCTCGGTGCTGAGCCGCAGCACCCGCTGCACGAGGAAGTTGGCGGGCGCGTTGGTGGCGACGATCAGCGGGTGCAGCATCCGACCGGTGAACACCAGCGGCCCGGTGACCTTGATCAGGACGCTCTCGGGGCGACCGATCGCGATCATCTTCGGCGACTGCTCGCCGAGGATCACGTGCAGGAAGGTGACGATGACGAAGGCGAGCGCGATCGCCAGGCCCAACGCCACCGCGTGGGCGGCGAAGCCGGTGAAGAGCGGTTCCAGCAGCTCGGCGAGGGCCGGCTCGCCGAGGAAGCCGATGCCGAGCGAGGCGAGCGTGATCCCGACCTGGCTGGTGGCGACGAACTCGTCGACCCGGTCGATCTGCTCGAGCGCCCGCCCGGCGCCCCGCACGCCACCATCGCGCATCTGCTCGAGCCGCGAGCGGCGGGAACGCACCACGGCGAACTCGGCCGCGACGTAGAAGCCGTTGACCGCGATCAGCAGCAGAAGGAAGACGAGCAGGAGGATGCTCATCGGCTATGCGGCCCGATACTTCGGGCTGGAACGTCCTCGGCCATTCGGCAATTCCAATATAGCCGGCTTTCCCGCGGATCCTCGCGGAGGCTGCATACTGCGGGACAGATGATGAAGGTCGCGACCCTCACCGAGATGCTCGAAGAGGTCGTCCGCCTGGGCGAAACGACCGATACCGGCGAGCAGGCCCACGAGCTGCGCGGCGAACTGGAGGGCCGCCTGGCGACCGTGCGAGCGGCCGTGGCCGGTGCCACCGTGCCCCGCGTGGTGGTGCTCGAGCGGCTGGTCGAGCCGCCCCGCGTCGCGGGCCTCTGGGTGCCGGAGATGATCGCGATCGCGGGCGGCGAGGACGTCGCCGGCGATCCCGGCCTGGCGCCGGCCGAGGTTTCCTGGGGCGAGCTCGCGGGCCTCTGCCCCGACGTCGTGATCGTGATGGTCGACGGCTACCTGGAGGACGTCCAGGCGCAGGCGATGGAGGTCTGGGAGCACATCGAGAGCCTCGGCGCCGGGCGCGTCTTCGCGGTCGCCGCCCAGGGCGCCTTCGCCGATCCCGGCCCGCGCCTGATCGACGGTGTCGAGCTGGTCGCCCACCTCCTCCACCCGGACCTGATGGACGCGCCCGGCAACACGCCCTACGTCCGCCTTCGCTCGCCGGCCCCGCGGCCCGCCCAGGCGTAGCGGCGGCCCCCCACGGCGAGCTCGCGCTGATCGACGATATCGGCCACCGCCTCAGGCGACGGCGAGCGCCAGCACGAAGCTGAGCACGCCGATCGCGCCCATCGCGACGACCTCGATCGCGAGGCGGTCGCGGCGGCTGCCGTGCCCGAACTGTCCGCGCTCGCCGGCGACCACGATCAGGCCGCAGATCACCCCGGAGACCAGCCCGCCGACATGGGCGCCGATGCTGATCCCCGCCTGGGCGAAGGTGAAGATCAGGTTGAAGATGATCAGGAAGCCGATCTGGCCGGCGATCTGGTCGAGGTTGCGGCCGCGGGCGATGATGAAGGTCGCCCCGAGCAGGCCGAAGATCGCCCCGGAGGCGCCGGCGCTGACCGCGTCGGGGCTGAACCAGAGGGCGACGAAGGAGCCCGCGACGAGGGTCACGAAATAGAGGACGACGAAGCGCGCCGTCCCGATCGCCGGCTCCAGCAGCCGGCCGATGATGAACAGCAGCAGCATGTTGAAGCCGATGTGCATGATGCTGACGTGCACGAAGCCGCTGGTGAAGATCCGCCACCAGTCGCCCAGCTCGCTCACCGCGGGCCCGAACAGGCCGCCCATTTCGTAGATGTCGACGGTGCTGAGGCCGCCGAGCCCGCCCGCGCTGCGGGCGATCTCGACCAGGAAGACGACCACGTTGATCGCGATCAGCACGATCGTCCCCGGATAGGCGCCGAAGCCGCTAACCGTCCCGGTCGGGTTGCGGACCACGCGGGTGCGCTGGCTCGCGCACTCCGGGCAGCGCATGCCGACCGGGGTCGGGGTCATGCAGTCGGGGCAGATGGGCCGCCCACAGGAGGAGCAGGAGACGTTGGTCTCCCGGTTCGGATGCCGGTAACAGGTTTGGGCCACGGGGAGAGCAGCCTACAATCGCGCCCGATGGAGCCCCCCGGCCCCGCCCGCCTCTACGCGACCGCGACCGGCGCGCTGCTCGTCCTGCTCGGCATCGTCGGCTACTTCTACGGCTCCTCGTTCGGCTCGCCGGGCACCCTCGACCACACGCTCGGCGCCCTGCGCACCAACGGCTGGGGCAACCTGCTCTGGATCGTCCTCGGCGCGCTCGGCCTGCTGCTCGCCGGGACCGCCTCGCGCGCCTACGCGCTCGGCGCGGGACTGCTGCTGACCGTGCTCGCCGTCTGGGGCCTCGTCCTCGACCCCGGCGCGGCGATCCTCGGCTTCCTCCCCGCCGCCGGCGCCGACGAATCCCTCAACCTGACCCTTGGCATCCTCGGCCTCCTGGCGGCCGCCGGAACTCCTCGCGCGGCCCGTCGGACGTTCGTGGGACCCCCGAGCGAACCTCCCCGCAGTTCGTGAGCGAGGGGGTCCCACGAACGTCCCGCCCCTCCCCCCGGGATTAGAACCGGTCCCGCACCCCGGCGGCAAGCCCCTTGATGCCGCTCGCCTGCCTGCCCCGCCGCCGCAGCTCGAAGAGCACCAGAGCCCCGGTCGCCACGCCGCCGACCCCGACCGCGACCACCGGCCGCACCCAGTTGCGCGGGTCGCGCAGCGCCCGCAGCTCCGACTCGGAGAGCTCCCCGGCCCAATCCGACAACTCGCTCGCCGCCGCCGCCGAGAGCGCGGTGAAGGTGTTCTCGATCCGCCCCGAGACTCGCTCCGGTGGCTCGATCGGCCGCAGCGCGTCGCCCAGCAGCGCCTCGACGTCCCAGGTCGCCTCCCCCTGCTCATCCCTGCTCATCGCCCATCTCCTCCTGCAGCTGCTTGATCGCGCGATGTATCAACACCTTCGTGGCGCCGTCGGACCGACCGAGCGCCCGCGCGATCTCGCGGTTGTCCATCCCCAGCGCGAAGCGCATGATCAGCGCCTCGCGGCGGTCGTCGGAGAGGTTGTCGAGGTTGGCCATCACCTGGCGCAGCTCCTCGCGCCCGGCGACCAGCGCCTCGGTGTCGTGGCGCGTCGCGATCGGGTCGGCGCTGTCGAGCGGCGTCTGCGGGCGGCGTGAGCGGTCCCGGTAGTAGTTGGAGGCCAGGTTGTGGGCGATCCGGATCAGCCACGGCCGCAGCGGCCGGCCGTCGGACTCGCGCCGCGCCCGGTCGAAGTGCCGGTAGGCCTGCAGGAACGCCTGCTCGGTGAGGTCCTCGGCGTCGTGGTGGTTGCCCACCCGGTAGTAGGCGTAGGAGTAGACGTCGCGCAGGTGGGCCCGGTAGAAGTCCTCGAAGGCGCGGTCGAGCTCCGCCTTCGCCGCCGGGGACAACTGCGCGGGCTCGACGTTCTCCTCGGGGCCGCTCACCGCCCAAGCCTAGATGAGGGGTCGAGCCTCGCGGCCCGGTGATCGCCGCGCCGGGCGCCATCATGCCGCCTGCCTGGCGCGCTCCGCCTTGCGCAGCCCGGCCACCCAGTCCTGCGGCGCTACCTCGCCGCGGATCAGCTTCGCGAGGCCCTCGAGCGCCTCGCCGCGCACCCCCGAGCCGGCGACCGCGTCGGCCAGCAGCGGCGTCGTGTCGAGCCCCTCGGAGGCCTGGCCGATCAGCGCCGGGATCTCGTCGGCCGGGGTGCCGGTGCCGAGCAGCTCCCCCGCCCGCCGGTTGCGCCCGGTCGGCGCCAGCATCGAGGCGGTCAGGTCTCCGACCCCGGCGAGCCCGCTGAAGGTCTCCCGCTCGGCGCCGCGCGCCAGCCCGCAGGCGATGCACTCGCGCCAGATCTCGGCGACCGCGATCCCCGCCGCGTTCATCCCGTGCGGCTCGGCGGCAGCGGCGGCCAGCGCGGCGGCGTTCTTGGCGGCGCCCGCCATCTCCACCCCGACCACGTCGGGGGAGCGCTCGCAGAAGAGGCCGGCCCGGTCGAAGACCTCGCCCAGCTGGGCGCGCAGGTCGGGGTCGGCGGAGCCGAGCACCAGAGCCGCCGACCCGGAGACCGCCTCGGCCGCGTGCGCCGGGCCGCCCAGGCAGGCGATCGCCCGGGCCAGCACCCGTTCGCCGACGTACTCGGAGGGCAACTGCCCCTGCGGCGCGATCAGGCCCTTGGTGAGCAGCAGGATCGAGGAGCGGCTGCCGGCCCGGTCGGCGATCGCGCCGACCGCGGTGGGCAGCGATTTGGAGGGGATCGCGAGGATGATCAGGTCGAGGCCGGCCAGCTCGATGTTGGCCGCCGCGCGGACGTCGATCGCGTCGGGCAGCGGCACGCCCGGCAGGTAGCGGCGGTTTTCGCCGTCCTCGATCAGCTCCGCGGTGCGGGCCGCGGTGCGGGCGCCGAGCTGCACCTCCAGGCCGCCGCGGGCGAGCAGCACGGCGATCGCCGTCCCCCAGCTGCCGGCGCCGATCACCGCCGCCCGCCGCATCGGCGGCAGCCCTCCCAGGTCTTCCCACTGCAGGAGCACGTTCGGCCAGATCCGCGCGGTGACCGTTTCGGCCAGCTGCTGTGAGGGCTCCTCGGACTGCGGGAAGGTCATCGCCTTGCCCACCCGGACCCTCACCTTGCGCGGCCGGATCCGCCAGCCGCGACGCACGTGTTCGGTGCCGAGCACCGCGGTCGGCAGGACCGGAGCGCCGGTCTGCAGGGCCAGACGACCGACCCCGCGGCGCGGGTTGGCGAGGCTGCCGCTGCGGATCCGGGTCCCCTCCGGGAAGATGCAGAGCGTGCCGCCCCGCTCGACGATCAGGCGGGCGGTCTCCATCGAGTCGGCGTCGGACTCCCCGCGGCGGATCGGGAAGGCGCCGAGCCGCGAGAGGAACCAGGCCTGCAGCGGGTTGCCGAACAGCTCGACCTTGGCGACGTAGTTCATCGGCCGCCGCCAGGGCAGGCAGGCGCCGACCACGAAGGGGTCGAGGAAGCTGCGGTGGTTGGCGGCGACGATCAGCCCGCCCTTGACGCTGCGGGCGTGCGCGCGGCCGGTCCGCGAGAGCCGGAAGTAGACGAGGAAGAAGGGGACGAAGAGCAGCCGGACGGCTACGTAGAGCGGCCAGTTGACGCTGTGCTTGCGGGTATAGGCGTGCAGCGCTGCGAGGCGCTCGTCGGGGATCACGCCATCGGCTACACGCATCCCGGCGCCCGGTTACTGCCTGCGCCGGGCTGTGCCTCGGGCCGGCAGGCCGGCGACCGGTGACGCGGGACGGTCCGGCGGCGTCGGGCTCAGGACGGCGCGGCGCGCGGGTTGACGACCGGGCGCAGGCGCGGCTCGACCTCCTCGCGCAGGTGCTCGAAGTCGGGCGGCAGGGAGAGCCGCTCGCCGAGGTGCTCGAGCGGCTCGTCGACCGTGAAGCCGGGGCCGATCGTGGCGATCTCGAACAGCACCCCGCTCGGCTCGCGGAAGTAGATGGACTTGAAGTAGAAGCGGTCGATCTCCTCGGTGGGATGGGCGCCCGCGGTGACCGCCCGGTCGCGCCAGGCCAGGTGCTCGGCGGGGGCCGCGGCCCAGGCGACGTGGTGGACGGAGCCGGCGCCCTGCACCCCCGGCGCGGCCGGCGGCGGGTCGAAGATGTAGAGGCCGCCGCGCTCGGCGCCGCGCGCCTCCCAGCCCGCCGCGGTCGGCTCGAACTCGAGCGCCTCGAGCAGCTCGCTGCTCTCCTCCGGCGCGGCAGCGTAGGCGCGCACCGCGTGAAAGCCCTGCAGGGCCAGCTCGCGGGGGACCTCGGGGTGGTCGGCGAGCAGCGGCGCGTCGGGAACGTCGGCGACCAGCAGCTCGTGGTCGAGGCCCTCGGGATCGGCGAAGCCCAGCGCGTCGCCCTCGCGGCGGGTCTCGATCCCGTGGGCGCCGAGCCGCCCGGCCCAGAAGTCGAGCGCCTCCGGCGTCGCGACCCGCCAGACGATCCGGTGCACCATCCCCGCTCCCGGCCGGCCGCGCTCGGTCCCCGGGTGCTCGAAGAAGGTCAGGTCGGAGCCGGGGTCGCCCGCCTCGTCGGCGAAGAACAGGTGGTAGACGGTCGGCCTGTCCTGGTTCACCGTCTTCTTCACCAGCCGCAGGCCCATCACCCCCGCGTAGAAGTCGACGTTGCGCTGCGCGTCCGCGGTGATCGCGGTGATGTGGTGGATCCCCTCCAGCTTCATCGGCCACGTATACCATCCAGCCGATGAAGCCCTGGCGACGGCGGACGGTCAAAGGGCTCCTTGCGCTCGGTGCCCTGCTCGCCTTCCTCAGCGTGTTCTCGATCTGGGTCGAGCGGCAGGCCCTCGACACCAACGAGTGGGTCACCACCTCGGGTCGGCTGATCCAGAATCCGCAGATCCGCAGCGCGCTCGGCGAGTACCTGGTCGAACAGCTGTACGAAAACGTCGACGTCAAGCGGGAACTGGAAGACATCCTGCCCGGGCAGATCAAGGAACTGGCCGGGCCGGCGGCGGGCGGGCTGCGCCAGGTCGCGGGCACGGCGGCGGAAAAGGTGCTGGAAACCGGGGCGGCGCAGACCGCCTGGGAAACCGCGAACCGCACCGCGCACCAGCAGTTGCTGGCGGTGCTGGAAAACAAGAAAGAAGGCGTCTCCACCGCCAACGGGGAAGTCACCCTCAACCTCGGCACGCTGCTGACGAACCTGGCGGGCGAAGTGGGCATCGGCCAGTCGCTGGCCGAAAAGCTGCCGCCGGAAGCGGGCAAGATCACGATCCTGCAGTCCGAACAGCTGAAGACGGCGCAGGACATCGTGATCGCGATCAAGGGGCTGGCCCTGATCCTCTCGATCCTCACCTTCCTCGTCTTCGCCCTGGCGATCTACCTCACCCAGGGCGGCCGCTGGGTCACCGTGCTGTTCAGCGGCGTGTCCCTGATCGTCGCCGGCCTGCTGGTGCTGGTGCTGCGGCACGTCGCGGGCGGCATCGTCGTCGATCAGCTGGTGAGCCAGCAGAACATCAAGCCGGCGGCCGAAGCGGCCTGGTCGATCGGCACCTCGCTGATGGTCTCGATCGCGACCACGGTGCTGGTCGTCGGCGTGCTCTTCGCGGCGGCCGGCTGGCTCTCCTCGCCGACCGGCTCGGCGCGCGGCACCCGGCGCGTGCTGGCCCCGGCGCTCAGCCGCTACCTCCCCTACTGCTACGGCGCGCTGGCGGCGATCCTCGCCGTCTACCTGCTGTCGGCCTCGGGGGTCGGGCTGCGGATCTTCCTCACCGTGGTGGTGATCGGCGGGATGGCCGCCTTCGGGCTCCACGAGCTGAGCAAGCAGACCGGCGAGGAATTCCCGGGCCTCACCTACGGCGAGGTCTTCGGGCCGACCCGCAGACGGATCGCGACCGCGGTGTCGGACGCCAACATCGGCGAGCGCGCCTCGAAGATCAAGTTGCCGGAGATGCGACGGCCGAGCGGCATGAGCCTGCCGGACGTGCGCCGCGGCGGCGATCGCGGCGGCCGGGCCGGTGGCGGGCCGCCGCCCGCCGCGCCGCCGGCCGAGGGGCCCGCCGCGGTGCCGACCGAGGCGCCGACCGAGATCCTCGGCGACGAGGACGCCCGCTTGGCGCGTCTCGAACGGCTCGGCGCGCTGCACCAGAAGGGCGTGCTCAGCGACGAGGAGTTCGCGGCCGAGAAGGCCCGCCTGCTCAAGTAGGCCGGCGTGCGCCTCTCCTCCTCCCTGAACGAGACCGCCCGGGGGGTGCGCGTCGGCGGGCCGGACGGGGACCTCCCCTAGGGTCCGCACGATGCGCAGGCGGCTCATCCCTGTCCTCCTCGCGGCGTTCGCGCTCGCCGTCGCCCTCGCCTCCTGCGGCGGGGGCTCGTCGACGACCGGGGGGAAGACGACGACGGGCAAGGCCCCTCCGAAGCCGGGGCGAACCCTGCTGCCCGCCGTGACCGGCGACCGCCACTTCGTCGAGCCGGTCGCCTACCGCCTCACCGCCGAAGGCGAGCTGATCGCCAAGGGGCTCGAGTGGCACGGCTGGGGAGAAGCGAAGGCGACCGCGGTCGGAAAGCTCGTCGAGCGGCCGGCCTCCGGCCTCGTCGACACCTTCTCCGGCAGCGTCACCGCCTCGGCGCCACGCACCTGCCACGGCGCTCGCTACTACACCGAGGTCTTCGCCCACCTGCCCAAGCAGGCCCCCTTCGTCCCGACCGAGCCGACGAAGCTGACGACGCCCTGCGGCTGAGCGGCGCGGCGCGAGCCTTCCGGGGTTCGGAACTCCGCTATGGCGCAAGTTTCGAACACCGCGGCGCTCCCCGCCGGGCGATAGGGTTGACACCGATGTCGGACCCCAACGTGACAACCGCCGCGATCAAGCCCGGGGAGGAATTCCAGAAACTCCGCCGCGAACTGGGCGTCGAGAGCTTCGGGATCAACGCGATCACGCTCCGCCCGGGCCAGCGCAACCGGGTCCACATCCACACCGGTCAGGAAGAGGTCTACCTGGTGATCGACGGCGAGCTCACCCTCGTCGTCGAGGGCGAGCCGCTGAAGCTGACCGCCGGACAGCTGGCCCGCGTCGCCCCCTCGGTCCGCCGCCAGATCACCAACACGAGCGCCGCGCCGACCACCGTCGTCGCCCTCGGCGGCGCCGGCGAGCACGAATCCCGCGACGCCCTCGCCTGGACGTCCTGGGACGAAGGCGGCAAGGGCCGCTCCCCCGCCGACGTGCCGCTCCCCGGGGACCTCCCGGCCTCGGGCGCCTGAGCCCGGGCCGCGAGGCCCACCGCAGAAGCCGACCGGCGAGGCGCACGGCGGCGCATCGCGCCGAAAGCCCGCCGCCGGGATCGAACCGGCAACCTCCTGATGAGTCGGAGGCTTGCGGCTGATTTCGGTCGTCTGCGTTTTCCCTGCTAATCGGCACTTTCAGTCAGATCCGAAGCCGGTTCATTTGCGGCTTTCGCCGAACCGCCTGTTGCCTTTTTGTTGCCCCGAAGCCCTCACCGAAGCCTAGGGCGGGGCCTTGCCCTGCGACGAGCGTGCTCACGACGCCCGCACCTACTTTCCGATAGCCGTCGCATGGGGCCCCAGGTCACGCATTCCGACAGGTGGAGCCGACAGCGAGCATCGAGTACTCCAAGCAGCTGGTTTGCGGTCCTGACGATCCGGAGGCTGTCTCCTACCCCGAAGCCTCCATCAGCCGGTTCTCGAAGGACGCCAGCCTCCGGATGCTGGTGGCCGACGCTGCCGGGTGTCACGACCTGACCGCGGCGCGTCGGAAGCCAAGAGGGCCGCTGAACTGGGTCCGACGGACCTTGCTCTCCAGGTCTACCCAGGCTGGTGATTGGTCCATCATGGCGAGCTAGGACGGATCGGCGAAACTCGCAGGCTCAATAGCCATGCGGGTTCGCAGGGTCGGTGAGTTCACGGATACCTCGCTTTTCGGGGCTGAGCTACCCCAGCCACATCATCAGCGTCACGATTGTCAACGCGTTGAGGAGCCGCAGAGCGCAATCCTGCGCGGCGGCGACGGCAGGATTTGATCTCCGTCCGGGCTTTGTCGGGCCTTTCAACGCCTTTCAGCGCTTTGTCCCCGTCTGGGTGGACCGGCAGATCTGCCGGTTTTGCCGGGAGAGGCACTGGTACGGTGGCCTCGTTCGGCGTTCGTCTTCTCTGCGGAACGCTTCGCCAAGACCTCCGGCGGGACCCGGGGGTCTTGGCATGTCCGTAAACGCGTCCGGCGCCGCTGGTAACTGTTTCTGCGTTACGCAGAGACCACCCGCTGTCCCGAATCCCGTGCGGGTGAATGAAGATGGAACGAACGCCAGACATCTTGCCCCTTAACGTGCGGCCCGTATTCGGGTTGAAGCCGTGCGGGGGAGTACCGGCGTAGAAAGGAGGAGGCGTATGGCTAAGACCATCTACCGCCCCGGGCAGCGCGTCCCGATCAGCGGCCAGTATGGCGTGGTCAACCGTCTCGGCACCTACCTCGGTACCGAACGGACGTGCGTTCGGGGGGAGCCATTCCCCCCGATCAACACGCCCGGCGGGCATGGCTACGTCCTGCGGGACGCAACCAAGCACTGATTCCTGACTAGGGAATTACTTCTGATTGACCGGGTGGTGCGGGACTACCCAGTTGGTCAGGACTCTAGACCCCCATCGACTTCGGCGAAGGTCACCTCGACCCAATTCTCGTCCAGATCTACAGCTCGAACATGCCGATCAGTTGCTTCCCCGAGCCGCAGCATCATCTCCGAGTTGCTCGCATGCACGGTCTCGACTACGACGTCCTCGGTCACCCGGAGAAGCGCCCATAGTCGCCCAGCCTCGAAGCCTCGGACGAACTCGGGGTCGTCGGTGTCGAACGGGAGCAGACAGGTATGGCCGGTCGGGTCGTTCACGGCGGTTCCTTTCGCATTGACTTCTCGACTCCTTCCCCATCGCTGGGGTTTTTCGGCCAGCGGGACAGTCCCGTAGGCAGTGCTCAAACCGGGACCACTGCGCCTTTCGGAGCGGATTTTCCGTCCGCTCGACCCGGTGGTTTTTCGCTCTAGCAAGCGACAAACCGACCTCCCCGCGAGGTTGGCGCTTTCCGGGGGTCAGGCCAGACGAGGTGTAGCTCGCGTGGCAGTTCCCAAGGTAGCGCCTTCCAGGGTGTCTCAGTTGTCGTAGCTGCTCGAATCGCCGGAGATCCCGCGGTTGAGCGCCGAGCGGCATTCGTCGATGAGCAGGCCGGGTCGATCCTGCCGGCCGAGCGCTGTCAGCCCCACTGCCTCTCCCTGCTCTTTAACGGCGCCCGCCCAGCTCGGAGGGTCACTCAATCGGACCCCCTTGCGGACCTGCCGTTGCCTGCGCGCTGTCGCCAAGCGCATCATCGAAGAACTCGGCGCCCCCGATCCCCTCGTCGAGCAGGTGGATGTAGGTCGAGAGGGTGAAGGACGGATCGGCGTGGCCCAGCCACTCCGAGACCTGCTTTACGTTGCGGCCGTTCTCGAAGAGGAGCGATGCGCAGGTGTGCCGGAAGGTATGGAAGCTGACCCAGGGCGTCTCGACGCCATCTCGGTCGACCACCAAGCCTGCCGCCTTGGCGGCGGGGGCAACCACGCGGTTGGCGACGTTCGAGCGACGCAGTCCCTCGCCGGTCGCCGTGGTGAAAACCGGGCTCTTCTCCTCGGTGAAGTGGTCGCGCCGATGAACGCGGAGCCGATCGGCGAGGCTCGGCGACAACGGCAGATTGCGGCGGCCGCTCCTGGACTTGAGGCGCTGTCGCTTGCCTTCGTAGACCTGTTCGCGGACCAGGAGCCGCGGCGTGCGCCCGAGGTCGAGGTGCTCCCAGTTGACGCCGCAAGCCTCGCTGATCCGTAGACCGGTCTGGGTCAGGAATAGGAAGAAGAGTTCCCAGTCCTCGCCTACAGCCGACAGGAAGAGGCGCAGCTCCTCCTTGGTCAGCGCCTTGGCGGGCTCGTCCGTCTCGTCGGCTCTCGGTGCCGCCGGGATACGGACACCCGCGATCGGACTCGATCGCAATATGCCGTCCTCGACCGCCGTCGCGAACATCGCCGAGGTCGCCGCGCGTACCAGCCGAAGGACCGACGTCGAGATTCCGGCCTCGCGCAGCTTGCCGTAGAGGCGGCGGACATCGACGGGTTCGACCTCTCCGAGGCGCCAGGTCCCCCACTCAGGGATCACCCGCTCCGAGATCGCCCGGCGGTAGAGACTGCGAGAACGGTCCGATAGCCCCTGCGAGGTCCGGCCCGCGTAGGTCTCGATCCACTCGGAGAAGTAGGCGTCGACCGTCACCTTCGACGCCGGCGGTCCATCGCCCGCGCGACGCTTGCCCTGCGCCTCTCGCGCCTCGGCGAGCGTCCTGAAGGTTTCCTTGTGCTGCTTGCCGCGGTGACGCCAGACGACCACGTAGGCGCAATCGCATCTGCCGCCCCCGCACTCCTTCGTGTGACGCCGGAAGATCCCCGGCGTCGAAGTCTTGGTCAGCTTCGCCATGTCCTCATCCCTCCTCTTGATCATCGTCTACTTGCTGGCGGTTTCGAACGGAGCCCGATTCCCCACCCGCCCGACCGCGGCTTTGACAACCGCAGAACCGCGCCCCCCGCAGCGGCCGGAACCCGAGCCGCAGGCGAGGGCCGTAAGGAGCCCCGGCGCGGCCGGGGCTTGAAGGCCGCGAGGACGGCGCCACCATCGCGGGCGCCAAAGCCGCCTGCCACCGGGCTTGCGCAACCCGCGAAGCGCCTGTCAGGTCCGGATCCCGCCACCCTGCACCAGCCAACGGTCAAGCTCCGAGCGCCGGGCGATCAGCGCCGATCCGTCGTGGTGGACCGGGATGCGGCGAGCCGAGACGAGCGCGTAGACCCGCGAGCGCGGCGCGTCGATGTAGGCGGCGATCTTGTCGGCGCCCCGCAGCCAGCCATCCGCCTCCTTGCGCTCGGCCCGCTCGCCGATCAGCTCGGCCGCGCGCTCGGCGATCTGCTCGATCAGCTCCTCGCCGATCTCCACGCGAAGCCCGGCCATTCAGGGCCACCCCCTCACAACTCGATCTCCATCGCCCGCTCCCGCTCGATCCTCTGCACCCGTTCGATCCCGAGTTCCTGCCGCGCCCGCCTGACCGCCTGCTGCGCCCTCTCGCGCTCCTGCCGCGCCGCATGGTCGGTCGGCTCGGGTCCGAATGCGTGGCCCCGGTCCCGGATCCCGTGCCGCTGTCGGAAGTTCTCGACGTCGCGCACCGCGCCATCCCAGGCAGCCCGCTTCAGCCCCGCGTCGGGCCTGGGACCCAGCTCGGCGGCGATGTAGTCGGGCGCCGACACCCGCGCGGCGGCGAGCGCCAGATCACGGCGGCGGTCGAGGACGGTGTCGATCGCCGCAACCTCGGCGCGCGCGTCGTGGCTCACCGCGGGCAGCTCGGAGCGCTCGACCTCCTGGCGCCCGAGCTCCCGCAGGTTGCTCCGTTCGCGCCTCTCGATCCCGTCGAGGGCGTCCCGATATTCGCGTCTCGCCCGACCCCAGCGAGGTTCCCTGCCGAGCGCCTGACGCTCGGCCTCGACCTGGTCGAGGGCGAATTCGGCGGCCGCCGTCCGATGGTCGAGCGACTCGCGCCTACGTTCGGCCGTGCCCTCTGCGTTGGCCTCCGATGCGATCTCGGAGCGCAGCCTCACCAGCTCGGGCGAGGAAAGCGCGTCCAGGCGCGTGCGGAGCGCCTGGTCGTGGGCTGAGATCTGGGCGCCGTCGCGTTCGGCCGCCGCGGCGATGTGGGAGAGGTCTCCCCGGACGCCGGGGACCGGCGCGAACTCGGCCCGCTCGAGGTCGATCTCGGGCGTCGCGTAGAACCACGTCTCCCGACGGCTGCGCGAGGCCGCGACGTAGAGCTCCTGGCGGTCCATCGAGGGGTCGGCCATCACGTAGGCGCGGTCGACGGTGGAACCCTGCGCCTGGTAGGTGGTCGCGGCGTAGGCGTGCTGGAGCGCCGGCGATCCGTCGTTGGGGTTCTGCCGCGCGAGATAGTCGCCATCGACCACCACCCGCCTTTCTGAGTCGACGCCGACGAGCCCGACGCCGCGGCCCTCGGCGTCGATCGCCTCGACCCGCCAACGCTCGCGGTTGTGGACCTCCGCCCCGTGGTCGTTGACCCGGGTGATCACCTGATCGCCGACCGCGAAGCGGGCGTCGCCGACCTTGAACTCGACATCACCGAGCCGGCCTTCGGCCTTCATCACCTCGCGCGCCAGGGCATTCAGCCGCGCGACCTCGGCGTTGCGCTTCGCGATCATCAGCGCGTCCTCGCCTTCTGAGTAGGAGCGCCACCAGTCGCGCACCATCTCCTCGCGGCGGACCTCGGGATCGGGCGAGACCACCACGCGACCCTGGGAGCGATAGGCCTCGATCGCCTCGGCGCCCCTGCCCTCGCGGATCCGCCTCGCTCCCTCGCGGTCGAGGTCATGTTCGTGACGGATCACCTCGTCGAGGAAGACCGGATCGGTGCGGGCGACGAGCGAGCCGAAGAGGCCACCCGCCTCGATCTCGCCGAGCTGGGCCGGGTCGCCGATCAGGACCAGCTTGGCCTCGGCCTCGCGGGCATGGTCGATCAGCCGCGCCAGCGTCGCCGAGTCGAGCATCCCGGCCTCGTCGACGATCAGGACCGAGCCATGCCTGAGCGGGCGGCCACGGCCGTCGAGCCGGGCCAGGAGCCGGGCGACGCTCACCGCGTCGAGGCCCTCCGAGCCTAGGACGTTGGCGGCGCGCCAGGTCGGTGCCGCCACCCGCAGGTCGACCCTGGAGGCGGCCCATGCCTCGGCTGCCGCGACGGTGGCGAAGGTCTTGCCGGTCCCCGCCTCGCCGACCACGAGGACGAGCTGCTCGCCGCCGCGGGTCAGCCACTCGACCATCGCGCGCTGATCTGCCTTGATCGTCGAGCGGCTCGCGAGGACGCGGGAGACGACGATCGGGTCGGCGACCGCGAAGGCGCCGCTCGCGGCCATCTCCTCCGCCGCCGCCAGCGCCCGACGCTCCAGCTCCCAGATCCGCTCGGTGGTGAAGCGGGGACCACGTGGAGTCTCGGCGATCCGGATCACCGAGGCCGAGGCGAGGAACTCGTCGGCGAGCCGCTCGACCTCGGCGGCGGGGGCGCCGTGGGGCAGGTTGTCGGCGACGGCGCGGATCGCGTCGCGACGGTCGAAGTGGGAGACGTGCTCGGTGACCGAGCGCTCGACCCTCTGCGCGCTGAGGACCGAGCGGCCGGGCCGCTCGTGGCCGAGACGCCGGGTGATCCTCTCGCGGTCGAGCCCGACTTCCTCGGCTTTTGCCCGCCATCCCTCGCGGAGGCTCTCCTCGGTCAGGTCGCGGTCCTTGGCCCTGCGCGTCTCCAGGGCGGCGACCTGCATCGCGCGGGCGGAGGCGCCCTCGCCGACCGCGGCGAGGATCTCGGCGCGGCGGGTGGAGAACTTCCGCAGCTCCTCGGAGGAGAAGCCGCGGATGTCGGCGATGCCCTTGACGACCGGCTCCCACTCGACGCCGAGGCGGATCGTCAGCTCGTGGCGAAGGTGGGCCTCGTAGAGGTAGCTCGCGGTCTTCGCGTGCTCGTAGATCGCCGGGTGGTAGAGCCGCGACCAACGGCCGTCGGGACCGAGGGTCGCGTTGGCGACGAGGACGTGGGTGTGGAGCTGGGGATCCCCGGTGCGGGAGGAGCGATGGACATAGGCGGCGGCGAGGAAGCCGTTGCCCGGCACGAAGGTTCTCCCGCCCTTGCCCCGTCGCGCCCAGCAGGCGGAGCGCTCCATGTAGGAGAGGGCGGCCTCAACGGCGGCGCGGTGGGCCTCCATCACCTGGCCGGAGATCGGGTGGCCGGCGAGCGCCCAAGTCAGCGATACCGACTTGGGCGCCGAGAAGGTGAGGTCGAAGCCGGGGACCGGCTCGCGCCCCGGTGCCGACCTGAGGCCGAGCGGCTCGCCCGTGGCCGGGTTGCGGCCGGTCAGCATCGCGGTCAGCGCGTCGGGCTCGACCTGGCCGGCAAGTCCGAGTTCGGCAGACGCGGAGCCGATCCACCGGCCCTCGGCCTCGCCACGGCCCGAGTAGTAGTCCTCGGCGCCTTCGGCGACCTTCTCGGTGTAGTAGCGCTCCTGGCCGGCGCCGAGCTTGCCGATCGAGAGCATCAGCGGGGACGTCCGCCGGGAACGCTTGATCCGTCGTGGGTCGGGGTCATGGGTCCACTGGCCTGCGAGCGGGGCTGTTGCACCGGGTGCATGGCGCCATTGGCCCGCGGGCGGGCCGTTTGCACCGGGTCGGCGGGAATTGCCACGGGCGGCGTGTTCGGCGGGGCCGGCCGGTGCATCCGCGGGCTTTCGTGGATGCGGATCGGCAGCCGGTTCCGTCGAGGGGATCACCATCCGGTGATACGGCGTGAGGGGTTCTGCTGTTGTCGTTATGTGGGTGGTGGCTGTTGGCTTGGCTTGGTAGCTGTGGTCTGCTGGCTGGGCTTGCTGGCTGGCTTCTCGTTGCCTGCGACTTGGCTTGCCTGTTCGGCTCTCGCCTCTGCCTGTCTGGCTACTGGCTGCCTGCCTTTCTGAATCGATGTCTGGATGGCCTTGAGTTGAAGGTGAAGACCCCTTCGGTCTCGGGTGCCGGGACCCAGGCGATCCCGTCGAGCAGCTCTTCCGGCCGGACCGCCATCGCCCCGGACAGTCGGATCAACGTGTCGATCCGACAGGTCCGGCCGGAGCGCTCAAGGAGGCCGACCTCGGTGCGGTGCAGCCCGGCCCGTCCCGCGAGCTGGTCCTGGGAAAGCCCTTCCCGGCGGCGCACCCGACGAAGGTTCTCGGCGAATCGATCGGCGACGTCCTCGGAGGGCTGCCCCCTACCCATCGCGTCCGTTCTCCGGGGCGGTCACGACGAGGCCGCCGCCGAGCCACACGATCGGCTCCCAGACGATCCCGTCGAGGAGGTCGTCGGGGGTGGTGCCGAGGGCTCCCGCCAGACGGACGAGGGTGAGGACCCGCGGCATCCGCCCGCCGCCCTCCAGCAGGCTCACCTGGGTGCGGTGGATGGCCGCCCGGAAGGCGAGCTCTTCCTGGGTCAGGCCCGCGTCCGCACGCAGCCGGCGGAGGTTGGCGGCGAAGCGCCGCGACGGCCCGGGGGATCTCAACCATCCGCGTCCCGCCCGGCCTCGACGATCCGGCCCGGCCTCCTGTCGCCCACCTCCCAGGCGATCCCGTCGAGGAGGACGCAGGGCAAGGCGCCGAGGCCGCCGGCGATCTTGATCACGGTGTCGATCCGCGGCAGCCGTTCGCCGTGCTCGATCAGGCTGACCTGGGTGCGGTGGATCTCGGCGTTGTGGGCGAGCGCCTCCTGGCTCATGTCGAGGCCGCGACGGATGCGCCTGATCCGCGGGCCGAGGATGCCGGCGACCTGCCTTGCCGAGGCGTCCATCAGCCGAGGATGAAGCCGAGCCCGACCATCTGGCGGGCCGGGCGGCTCGGGATGAGCAACTCGCCCTGGCGGACCACGAGCCCCGAGGCCATGAGCCCGTGGACGGCGCCGGAGAAGCGGTCGGCCTCGCCGAAGTCCTCGGGGTCCCCGGCCCTCGCGGTCAGCGCCTCGCGCCAGGTGAGGATGCCGGGGAACTCGGCGAGGAGCAGGTCGAGCAGGCCGCGCTGGTCCGCCTCGTAGACCTCCTGGGGGTCGCGCTCATGGCGGGAAGGGGGCGCGCCGGCGCCTCCCGAACTACATTGCGGGTGCATGGGAGCGAATACCTCCTGTGCCATGCCCCCGGCTGTTTGCGCAGCGCGGGGGCGCTTTTTGTCTGTAGATGGAAGGTAGCAGAGCTACAAGCCGACTTTTAGAAGTCGGCTACATGGACGATCCACCAACAAGTTGAGAACTTAAAGTCTGATGCCACCCTCGAATACCACTCCGCCGAGCCTCGGCAAGGCGATTCGGCAGCTTCGCGAGCGGGGCGGCATGACCCAAGAAGGACTTGCGCATGCTGCCGGGTCGACCGCCGCCACGATCAGCGCCATCGAGCGGGGAGTCTCGAATCCAAGTTGGGGAACGGTCGAAGCGATCGCCGGAGCGCTCGGAGTGACGATGGTCGAGGTTGCTCGACTTGCCTCGCGTTGACAAAACCACCCAGCTCCTCGCTGAGGGCAGGACGGTCGCCGGAGATTCTCGACGTCCCATGGCGGTGTAGGCGCCGCCTGAAAACTGACCCCCCCTCGCCGGTCGAAAACTGGGGTCTTGCTGAAAGAACGGGGATGAGGCCCGGATAGAGACATCCGCCGCCCCCCGAGGCTCTGCGTAGTTCGAAGAACGCGGAGCAAGGAGAACAGCGGATGCACGATCAAGTTAGCCGCGGGCGGCGGCGAGGAGCCACTCCTCGCCGGGAACCCGCAGCGCTTGTTGTAGCGAGCCACGGGATGATCAGGTCCCTCGGCCGGCAAGGTCATGGGGCCAGTGCCAAGGCTCCGGCTCCTCCCTGATTTGCTCGAGAAAACGTCGCGACCTCCGCGGCACGACGCCACACTTCTTTAACCCGGCTTCGCCCAATCGAGCGAATACGGTTCGCGGGTAGTCCGTTCTCTTGCGTCGCAGACACTTCTCAAGGTGGTCCCGAAGGGCCCAATACCCCTCCTGGGCCCCTTCGGCCTCGACCGTATGTGGTTCGTAGCCAGCATGCACGACCAAGTTCCGGACCCGGTAGAGGCTCTCCCAGTACTTGTTGACCGGGGTGCCCTTCGCCTTCACATCCCAGCGTCCACCGAGCTTCTGCGGCATGGTGGTGATCAACAGCGACTTGAACGACCGCTCTCGCCCGAGCTCAACCGAGATATCGGAAGAGCAGCGCCCCTCATCGACCAAGATCATGCGGTAGGTGTCGAAGAGCAGGCTCTCCGCCGCAATCTGGAAGCTGATGATTGCGTCGGAGGCATCCCCTTCTTGGCGGAGCGCACGTTGCGCCCTTAACCTCCAGAGTTTGGACCCCAGATAGGGCTGGTTGGTCTCGACCGCATAGATCCCGTCCTGCAACTGCTTCTCGGTGATCGGACCATGTGAGGAGGGCAACTCATCCGGTTCGGCCTCGGGATGCATGAGCATCGTGTTCAGAAAGTCCCAGGACCCATCACGCCTGCGAACCCCTAGCACCACGACCGGCCGCAGATCGTGCGAGCTGACGGGCCGGATGCGGACGTCTTGAGTTGCCGCTTGTACGGCCCGGAGAAAGATGTTGAAGGCCATGAGACAACGGTGGAACGCGAACGCCGGATCGTCCCACTGAAGCTCTCCCTTGGTGGGAGCGGATGGAGTCTCCAAGGTCACCCACTGGTGATGGGTAGCAAGCTCCCCCTCGCCATATCGATCCTCAGGGTTACCGATGAAGTCGTGACCATAGAAGTGAGCAAGTGCAGCGTGGGTGCCCGGCGGCCACATCGGCAGTCCGTCTTCCTCGAACGTGAAGACCCTGATGTCGATGGTCGGGAGCGGCCCAAACAGATCTTCATCCGCCGGATCGGCGAACGAGTCGTGGATGGCGATGGTATGGCCGAGCTTGTCCGGGATGCCAAGAGGGAACGACAATGCGGCAGTAAAAGTGTAGATACCGGGCTCCCCCAACTCGTCGGCGAACTGATCGCTCGGATGCCACATAGCGGGAAGGATAGGCAGGGGACCGGGCAAGATCAGCATCCTTCTGGTCGGATCGCCAAACCGCATAGGTTTTTGCCGGTCAAGTTCAATGTCTCGGGTTCGATGACGCCCGTAGGCGGGAGGAACGCGTGAACTGCATGAACGTTCTGCTGGCCGGAGCCCGCGTGGGCGATGCGGGCATCTCAGTGACCGAAGTCGTGACGCTTTTGGTGGCCTTGGCGGCGCTCGTTGTCGCCTTGACCTCGCTTTGGATCACCGCCCTCCGCCCCGCTCGGTTCAACCTGACCTTCATGCGCGAGCACACGAAGATAGGCACCAGCGGCAAGAACGAAGTGCCCAATATCTGCTCCATCCGGGCGTTCATGGCCCTGACGAATTCGGGTGCAAGGGCGGGACTCCTGGAGCGAGTGGGCTGGGGTAGCCACTTCAAGGTGGAGGCCGAGGCAGCACTGATGTTCGCGGTCGGTCCCGTGCCCCCGGAGAATGGGACCCATGAGGAGATGGTACGGCTCGACGGCAAGGTGCTGAACTGGCCGATCACGATCCAGGCGGGAGACGTGCGGGCGCTGGAACTCGACTTCGAGATGGGCGGCGAGCTCCGGCGAGCCAGAGACGGGGCGCGGAAGGACTTGAAGCCGATCGCTGAGCTGGTGGCGAAGCTTGAGCGCGTCTCGATCGATGTCCACCTGATCTACCGATCGGGCAGTGCATCGCCTCGTTGGCTCGGCTACTTCTTCCGTCAGCGGACGGAGATCGGCAACTTCTATATCTACGGCGCAGAACTTAGGCGGACGGCGTCGGGGTATTGGTCGAGCATCGGTCGTGAGGACCTAGCCAAGATCGTCGACGATAGTTTCACCGGTCGTGACATCGACAAGATGTTTTAGGCGAGGGACCACGAGACAGCGACGAAATGGGAGACCGACGGTCGATGGATGTCCTCACGCGCGTCTCTCGATCGGCCGGGTCTGAAGAATCCCACTGATCTGAGTCGTCCGTCTCGTCGCGAATGACTGCCATCGGCGGCTCAAATTACGCCTCACAACGGTCGGCTCCGGGCCTCTCGACGTAGGCAACGTCGAGAGGCCCTGGAGTCGGCAGTACGATCGCCACATGGTCCGCGCTAACAGATCCGCCCAGTCCGAGGTAGAGCGACGGCGAAAATCTGCCGAACGGACTTGAGGAATGTTCGCCCACCTGCACCGGGCAGAAATCTCTCCGATGAGTTGGTCGCTGACCGACGCGACCGAAGCAGAGGCCGAGGCGCAGGAGGCGGCTGAGGAAGCCCAGCGCTTGCATGACAGGCGCTGAATCGCGTCATCCGATCCTCGATGTCTCCGCCCTGCACAGGTAGGACTGGACTAGAAATCGAGCCACGCAATGCCTAACGCGCGACTCATCCGCGATCCACAGGGAAGGGACGTCTTGCTGGACGTCGAGCGCTGGGGGCACATCGTCGACGGGCATCCGGAGTTGGGCCACATGCAGGAGGAGGTCCTGCGCGCCGTGGAATCGCCGACCGAGGTCATGGCGGGGCGAATGTCCGATGAAGAGTGGTTCTACCTGGAGGGAGCCGGTCCGAGTCGCTGGCTCAAGGTCGTCGTGGTCTTCGACCGGAAAGGCAGCGGGCGTATCATCACTGCATTCGGACGACGAAGGAAGCCATGAGCGTGACGATCGCCGACATCACCTTTGATCGCGTCGAGTACGACTCCGATGCGGACGTCCTCTACCTCCACGTCGGCGATCCCTCGACCGCGGTCGAATTCGACGAGACGCCCGAGGGTCATGCACTCCGCTTCGACGCCACGGGCAATCTCGTCGGCATCACGCTGGTCCGCCCCAAGCATCTCCTCGATGAGAGCGGCGGACTGCGCATCACCTTGCCGGTTCCGAGCGACGTTTCCGCTCGCGAGTTGACCCCGGCTCTGAGCGCATAGCGCGTATTTGCGGCCGTCGACTCGGCGGCGCGCTTCCCCGTATCTCTGCGCCCTGTTGCCCTGGGCGTTGCCCCAGCAGATGAGAGCCCGCCACCTTTGCAGATGATTTGGCTCTGTGACGCCACTTCGCAAAGCCCGCCGCCGGGATCGAACCGGCAACCTCCTGATTACAAGTCAGGTGCTCTCCCAGGTTGAGCTAGGCGGGCGCAGTGCCGACAATGGGGCTAGATGGATGTCACGTTCCGATTCCTCGCCCCGGATGAGGGTGGCGTCCTGACCGCGGCGATAGAAGCAGCTTACGGCACGACCTACGACGTCCGGTGGGTCTACGACCCGGCGGAGGTCGCCGCCCGGCTGGCCGACGGGCGCTACGTGTCGTGCGTGGCGGAGACGGTGGGCGGGGAGCTGCTCTGCCACGAGGGGATGAGCCTGGCGGCGGCGGGCGACGCGGTCGCCCACTCCGGGCAGGCGGTGACGCTGGAGGCGGCGCGCGGGCAGCACCTCTTCACGCGGACCAAGCAGGCGCTGATGGACTGGGGCCAGAAGCGGGGGCTGGCCGGCATGTACAGCGAGGCGACCGCCGCCCATCCCTACAGCCAGAAGGCCAATCTCGACCTCGGCGCCCACGAGACCGGCTTCCTGCTGGGCTGGATCCCGGCCTCGGTCGAGAACGACGCGGCGGGCACGGGGCGGCGGCGCAACTCGGCGGCGCTCTTCTACACGAAGCTGAACGACGGCCACGATCGGCGGGTCTTCGCCCCCGAGCGCCACCACGAGATCGTCGGCCAGACCCTCGCCCTATGCGAGCTGCGCGGCACGTTGGCACACCCGCCGGCGGACTTCGAGCTGCCGGCGCGGACCGAGATGCACGTCGAGGTCGACGCCGACCACAACCTGGCGCTGCTCACGGTGACCGTGCCGGGCGCCGATCTCGACACGGTCGTCCACGCCGAGCGCCGGCGTCTCTTCCACCGCGCGAGGCTCGACGCGGTCTACGTCGACCTGCCGCTCGACACGCCGGCGACCGCCCTGGTCGCCGACCACCTCGAGCGGCTCGGCGTCTCCTACGCGGGGATCTTCCCCAATCACAGGGCCGACGGCGACGTCCTGCGCATGCAGTCGCTGCACCGGGTCCGAGTCAAGGCCGACGACGTTGCCGTCGCCTCGGACCACGGGCGCGAACTGCTCGAGTACGTGCTGGCGGACCTGGAGCGGCGCGACTAGCGCCGGCGAGGCGGCTAGACGGCGACCTCCCGCGAGGCGAGGTGGGTGCCCACCTTGCGCTTCACCCGCTGCAGGGCGTTGTCGACGGTCTTCGTGTCGCACTCGAGGCGCTCGGCGACCTGCTCGTAGGAGTAGCCGTCGAGGTACAGCGAGAGCACCCGGCTCTCCAGGTCCGACAGCACCCCGGACACCCCGGAGAGGCAGGAGACGAGGCTCTCCAGCTCTTCGGTCGCGATCACCTGGTTGACCGGGTCGTGGACGCTCGGCCCGGGCAGGATCTCGTCGAGGGTCGTGTCCGAGTCGCCGCTCGCGGCCGGGGTCTGGCTGAAGGAGACGTACTGGTTGAGCGGCGTGTGCTTGTTGCGGGTCGCGGTCTTCACCGCGGTGATGATCTGGCGGGTGATGCAGAGCTCGGCGAAGTTGCGAAAGCTCGACTCGCGGTCGGAGCGGTAGTCGCGGATCGCCTTGTAGAGGCCGAGCAGGCCCTCCTGGATCAGATCTTCGGAGTCCCCGCCGAGCAGGAAGTACGAGGAGGCCTTGAGGCGCACGAAGCCGCGGTAGCGGCGGACGATCGTGTCGTAGGCATCGGTCCTGCCGTCCTTGGCCAAGGCGACCAGGTAGTGATCATCAAGCTCTACTTGAGGGTTAGCTCGGGTGGAATGCGCGTTTCCGCGCGCGGCCGCCGTGTGCCGCATTTCCTGCTTAGGCGTCGAAAGTGCCACAGATCCTTCTCCTTGCTGAAGGGTCGTGGCGCCACTTACCTCCCCCGAGGCGCCCTACTTATCCGGTGGGCTCCTCCTCAGACTCAAGCTGAGGTTCACCCTTTATTGCGCGCCAGCTTTACGCATGCGCGGAGTTCTGTCAACCCAATTTGCGAATTTCTGCAACCGCCGTTGCATTTGCAGGAGTCCGCTCAGGAGCGCTGGCGGACCGACTCGAAGAGGACGGCGGTCGCGGCGGCGGAGACGTTCAGCGACTCGACCCGGCCGTGGCGGGGCAGGGACACGAGGCCGTCGCAGCTCGCGGCGACCCGCGGCCGAAGCCCCTTCCCCTCCCCGCCGAGCACGATCACGGTCGGGCCGGTGAGGTCGACGCCCCAGGGCGGCTGCGGCCCGCCGGCGTCCGCCCCCCAGATCCAGAAGCCCGCCTCCTTCGCTCTCGCCAGCCAGTCGGCGAGGTTGCGAACGTGGGCCACGTCGAGGTGCTCGACCGCGCCCGCCGAGGCCTTGCAGGCCACCGGCGTGACCCCCGCCGCCCGCCGCTCGGGGATCACCACCCCCGCCGCCCCGGCCGACTCGGCCGAGCGACAGACCGCGCCGAGGTTGCGCGGATCCTGCACCTGGTCGAGCGCCACGATCAGCGCGTCGTGCCGTCGCAGCATCGCCTCGGGGTCACCGTACGGATACGGATCGACCTCGGCGACGACGCCCTGGTGGTCGGGCGACCCGCACAGCCGCTCCAGCTCCGCCGCCGGCGTCTCCGGCGCCCGCCAGACCCCGTGCACCCGCCGCCGTCCTCGCTCGGCCTCCTGGACCGGCTGGACGCCGTAGACGAACTGGGACGCCACGACTACTGCTTCGGCACGAGCCGCGGCCCGTCGGCCGAGTCGCGCACCTCGAAGCCGATCGCCGCCAGCTGGTCGCGGATCTGGTCAGCCCGCTCGTAGTCTTTGTCGGCCCGCGCCCGCTCTCGCTCGGCCAGCAACGCTTCCGCGTCGACGAACTCCATCGCGGCCTCACCGGTGCTGACGCTCGCACCGACGGGCCGCTCGTCAAATATCTGCCGCTCCTCGGTGACCGTGCCAAGCCCGACGAGCCCCAGCATCTCCGCCACGGCCTCGGCCGCCCCCGGCACCTCGTCCCGGTTCGCCTCCGCCACCAGCTCGAACACCTCAGCCATCGCCCGGGGAGTGTTGAAGTCGTCGGCCAGCGCCTCGCGAAACGCCTCGAGCCGCTCGGCCGCCCGTGAGCGGCCCTCGGGGAAAGACTCGCCGGAACCTCCATGCTGTTGTTCCGCCGAGGCTTTCCCCGAGGGCCCCCCCGCACCGCCATGCTCCCGGAAGAAGTTCCTGAGCCGCTCGACCCGGGCGACCGCTTCCTCCATCGGCCGCTCCCCGAACGCCAGCGGCTGCCGATAGTGCCCCGAGACCAGGTAGGCGACGACCGCCTCCCGCCCGTAGCGATCGAGCGCCGCCTTCAGCTGGAAGATGTTGCCCTCCGATTTCGACATCTTCGCCGTCCCGACGTCGACCATCCCGTTGTGCATCCAGGCGTGGGCGAACGGCCGGCCGGCCGCCTCGGACTGGGCGATCTCGTTCTCGTGGTGGGGGAAGACCAGGTCGGAGCCGCCGCCGTGGACGGCGAAGGAGGCGCCCAGCTCCCGCTCGGCCATCACCGAGCACTCGATGTGCCAGGCGGGCCGTCCCGGGCCCCAGGGCGAATCCCAGCTGGTGTCCTCGCCCTCCTTGGTCGCCTTCCAGAGAGCGAAGTCGAGCCGCTCCTCCTTGAGGCCCGCCGAGCCCGCCTCCTCGCCCTGGTCCATGTCCTCGGGCCGGCGGTTGGAGAGCTTGCCGTAGGCGGTGAAGCTGCGCACCCGGAAGTAGACGTCGCCGCCCGACTCATAGGCATGGCCACCCGCGATCAGGTCGGCGATCAGCTCGATGATCCCGTCGATCGTTTCGGTCGCCTTCGGCTCGGCGTCGGGCCGGCCGAGTCCGAGCCGGTCGGTGTCCTCGATGTAGGCGGCGGTCATCTCCGCGGCGAAGGCCGCCGATCCCCGCCCCGCCTCCGCGGCGGCGGCGTAGATCTTGTCGTTGACGTCGGTGACGTTGATGACCAGGCGCGCCCGGTAGCCCTCGGAGCGCAGGAAGCGGGCGAAGAGGGAGAAGATGACGAAGGGCCGCGCATTGCCGATGTGAATGCGGCTGTAGACGGTCGGGCCGCAGGCGTAGATCCCCACCTCGTGGTCGGGGTCGAGCGCCTGCAGCGCCCCGCTCAGCGTGTCCCTGATCCGCACCTCCCGCATCGTGCGGCCGAGGTTAACCGGCCGGGGGCTAGTAGGTGCGGTAGCCGGCCGGCGACTCCGGCTTCGGCTCGCTGTGCAGCCAGGTCGGCCCGCCCTGCTCGGCGGCGGCCTGGACCTCGCGCCGGGCCCGGCTGACGCTGGCGCGGACCTCTTCCTCGGTCGCGGCCCGCGCCCGCTCCTCGCGCCGCTGGGCCTGCTGCTTGATCCGGTCGGACTCGGCCTGCAACTGGTCCTCGGCGCGGGCGCGGGCGCTCTCCTCGGCCTCGCGCTCGACCCGCTCGACCAGCCTGCGGACGCTCTCCTCGGCTTCGCGGCGGACCTCCTCGGTCCCCTCCATCACCCGCTTCTCGATCTCGGTCTCGAGCCGGACCGCGGTCTCGTGCGCGGCCTCCGCGGCCGCCTCGGATTCGGCCGCCCGCTGCTCGGCCGCGGCGACGCGCTTGTCGGACTCGGCCTGGATGCGGCGGCGCGCCTCCTCCACCCGGCGATCGATCTCCTCGCGGACGCTCGCCTGCGCCTGCTCGACTTCCGCGTTCGCCCGCTTCTCGACCGCCTCGATCCGCGCCTCGGCGTCGCCCTCGGCCTCGGAGGCCTTGGCGAGGACCCGCTCGCGCTCCGCCTCGGAGGCGCGGCGCAGCTCCTCGAAGGACTTCTCCGCCCGCTCGCGCGCCGCCTCGGCGGCGGCCAGCTTCGACTCGGCGGCTTCCCGCCCGGCCTTGGCGGCCTCGATCTGCCGGCGCGCCTGCTCGGACATCTCGCGGAGCGTCTTCAGCGCCCGCTCCCTGAGCTCGGCGCGAACCCTCTCACCGGCACCCTCCGCGGCCGCCACCCGCGCCTCGGAGACCTTGACCCACTCCAGGGCCTGGGCGGCCACCGCGTGCATGTCGCGGTTCGCGTCGCGGACCGCCTTCAGCTGCGTCGCCGGTTCGCTCATGCGGTCGAAGCCTACTGGGCGCCCCGGCCGCTCGCCTCGCGAGCGTGGAGTTCGCGCTTCAGCACCTTGCCGGTCGCGTTGCGCGGCAGCTCGGCGAGGAACTCGATCTCCCGCGGCACCTTGAAGGCGGCGAGATTGGCCTTGACGTGGGCGCCCAGCTCCTCGGCCGACAGCGCGGCGCCGGCCTCGAGCACCACGAACGCCTTCAACCGCTGCCCGAACGTCTGGTCCTCGACCCCGATGATCGCCACCTCGGAGATCCCTTCGACGTCGGCGAGCAGGTCCTCGACCTCGCGCGGGAAGACGTTCTCGCCGCCGGAGACGATCATCTCGTCGTCGCGGCCGTCGACGAAGAGGCGGCCGTCGGCGTCGAAGTGGCCGACGTCGCCGCTCGACAGCAGGCCGTCGATCGACTCCTTGTGGCCGCCGCCGGTGTAGCCCTCCATCTTCATGTCGTTGCCGACGAAGATCCGTCCGATCTCCCCGGGCGGCACCTCGTTGCCCGCCTCGTCGAAGAGCCGGACCACGGTGCCGCGCGGCGGCCGCCCGGCGGTGCCCGGCGCGGCGCGCAGGTCGGTCGGCGTGGCGATCGTCGCGAAGGACACCTCCGTCGACCCGTACAGGTTGTAGATGTTGTCGCCGAAGCGGTCCATCCAGTCGATCGCCAGCTCGCCGGGCAGCGCCGAGCCGGAGAGCGCCGTGATCTTCAGCGACGGCATCGCGTAGCGGCCGAGCACCTCGTCGGGCATGCCGAGGATCCGCTGCACCATCACCGGCACGGCGGCGAGGACGTCGGCGCGGGTCCGCTCGACCGTGGCCAGCGTGTCCTCGGGGTCGAAGCGCCGGCGCAGCACCATCGTCGAGGTGGTCGGCAGGGCGATCACGAAGTGCAGGAAGCCCCAGGAGTGGAAGAGCGGCGCCGCGATCATCATCGTCGAGCCCCGCCGGTAGGGGATCATGTCGAGCAGCGAGGCGATCGTCATCAGGCCGTCCGGGCTGGTGCGCTGCGCCCCCTTCGGCGTCCCCGTGGTGCCCGAGGTGAGGATCACGAAGCGGGCCTTGTCGGGGGGCGGCTCGAGGTCGTCCTCGGCTCCCGCCGCGATCAGCTGCTCGACCGTCGTCGCGCCGGCGGGCGGCGCGCCGTCGTGCCAGGCGACGATCCGCCGCACCGCGGGGTCGACGTCGGCCAGCAGGTCGCCGAACTCCTCGTCGTGGACGAGCGCCTTCGGCCCCTCCCGGCGCATCACCTCGACCAGCTGCGGGCCGGCGAACATCGTGTTGAGGTAGAGCGCCGCGGCACCGAGCTTGGCTGCCGCCAGGGTCGTCTCGAGGAAGCCGCGGTGGTTGCGCGCCATCACCCCGATGCCGTCGCCAGGGCCGATCCCGAGCGCCGCCAAGGAGTTGGCCAGCGCGTTGGAGCGGCGGTGCAGCCGCTGCCAGGTCAGCGAGCCGCGTTCGTCGAGGATCGCGATCTCGTGCGGGTGCTCGATCGCGGCGACCGCGGCGCCGGTCGCCGGCGAGGCGCCCCAGCGCAGGAAGGTCGAGCCGACCCGCAGCGCCTTGTCGGGCCGCATCGCGCCGACGATGCCCGCGTTGCGCAGCACCCGTGCCTCGAAGAGGAGGTCGGAGACGGCCCCCCGCACGTCGGTTTCAGCCGTGCCTGCCATCGATCCGTGAAGACTATTGGCCGAGCGGCCGGCAGGCCATCCCGCCTCGCCTCCATGCCTGAGGCGGCGTGGGCCAGCCTCGCCAGGACGCAGGAAGCAGGGGGGGAGGGGAGGGGAGGGGAGCGCACTTCGGTGCGTGACCCGAGCCGAGCGACCGAGGACACCGCGAGGCGCCCCCACGCCGCCTCAGCGTCAGTCGTCCGCGACTTGGGCGACGGCGATGCAGGCGATGCCCTCGCCGCGGCCGATCCACCCCATGCCCTCGTTGCTGGTCGCCTTGACCGTCACCCGGGCCGAGGTCGCCTCGGAGAGGACCTGCTCCATTTCGCGCTTGTGGTCGCCGAGCCGCGGCGCCTCGCAGATCACCGTCACGTCGACGTTGACGACCATGCCGGCGATCGTGCCGATCGCGGTGCGCAGCAGGTCGATCGAGTCGGCGTCGCGCCACCGCTCCTCCTCGGGCGGGAAGAGCGTGCCGATGTCGCCGCCTCCCGCGGCGCCGAGGATCGCGTCAATCACCGCGTGGGTGACCGCGTCGGCGTCGGAGTGGCCCTCTAGGCCCTGCGGGTGGTCGATCTCCACCCCGCCGAGCACCAGCCGGCGGCCGACGGCGAAGCGATGCGAGTCGTATCCGATCCCGACCATACCGCCCCTCAACCGACCCGGGCGCCGAGCGGCTCGAGCCGCCGGCGGCGCCCCTCGAAGACCGCGATCTCCTCGACCCCGAGCTCGTCGAGGAAGGCGACCGCGTCCTCATAGCGGAAGCCGATCTGCTCGGGCAGGTGGGCATCGGAGGAGAGCGCGAACGGCACCCCGGCCTCGACCACCAGCTCGGCGAAGGCACGCGCCGGGTAGAGCTCGCCGACCGGCTTGCGCAGCCCCGCGGTGGAGAGCTCGACCGCCGAGCCACCCGCCACGATCGCTTCCACGGCGGGCTCGAAGAAGCGCCGCAGGTCGCCCTCCGGCCGCGGCCTGCCCCGTCCCCAGACCTTCACCAGGTCGGGGTGGGCCAGGATGTCGAAGAGGCCGGAGCGCGCGCAGCGGCCGAAGTGGTCGAAGTACCGCGCCCAGATCTCCTCGGCGTCGTCGCCGCCCTCCCAGACGTCGAAGCCGTCGTGGTCGACCGCCGCGTCGCCGTCGCCGACGAAATGGACGGAGCCGACCACGTAGTCGAAGTCGCGCGACTCCAGCATCGCCGCGGTGCGCCCTTCGGCGCCGGGGACGAAGTCGCACTCGACGCCCAATCGCAGCGGGGTCGCGCGGACGAACTCGCAGTAGGCGTCGAGGTCGTCTTCGGCGTTCTCCAGCCAGAGCGGGTGGCGCCAGAGGTCGAGGGCCTGGCGGAAGCGGTAGACGTGCTCGGCCACACCCAGCTCCTCGATCCCGGCCGCCGCCGCGGCGGCGCGGTAACGCTCGACGTTCTCGGCGGTGAAGTAGCGCTCGAACGTGGTCTCGGGCTCGTCGGGGCGGAGGTGGACGTGGTAATCGGTGAGCATGGGACAAGCCTAGACTCAGGCGGTGATGGGTCGTCAGCTTCTCCTTCTCGCCGGCGCCTTCTTCGTCGGCGTCTTCGCCGCCCTGGCGCTCGGGGCGATCAACCTCGGCACCGCGCTCGGCGTCGGCCAGGTCACCTTCGCGGCGATGCTCGTCTACGTGCTGTTGAGCAGCCGCGGCGGCCGCGCGTCCGGGGACCGGCCGAAGCGCGACTGACTCAGGGCGGCCCTGGCCGCCGCCGCGGATCCCGGGCGCGCTCCTCGCCGCGCTCGGCGAGCAGCAGCTCGGCGACCCGCAGGTCGAGCGGCGTCGTCACCTTGAGGTTGACCGTGCCCGGGTCGTGGACGAGCACCGTCCCCCCCGCCGCCTCGATCAGCATCGCCTCGTCGGTGGCGGCGTCGCGGGCCGCCTCGTCGACCTCGAGCGCGGCGCGCAGCGCCGCGGTCCGGAAGACCTGCGGCGTCTGCGCCCCCCAGAGCTCCGACCGATCGAGCGTCTCGCCGACGACGCGGCGCGGGCTTCGGGTCTCTGGGACCCGGAATATTCCTCGGACCTTCTTGACCGTGTCGGTGAGCGGGGCGGCGGCGATCACCGCGTCCGCCGCCGGGTCGGCGGCGAGCGCCGCGACGAGGTCGTCGAGCAGCCCCGCGGTGAGCAGCGGCCGCGCCGCGTCGTGGATCGCCACCAGCTCGGTCTCGACCTCGACCAGAGCGTTGGCGACGGACGCGGCCCGGGTCGCGCCGCCGTCGACGGTCACGACCCGCTCCCTCCCGTCCAGCCCGTGGGCGTGGCCGGCGGGCACGGCGACGACGACCTCCGCCACCGACCGACAGGCCAGACAGGCGTCGAGCGACCAGGCGATCATCGGCCGCCCGCCGAGCGGCACGAAGGCCTTCGGACCGCCGGCCCCGAGACGCTCCCCGGAGCCGGCGGCCGCGATGACCGCGGTTACCTCGATCTTGCCGTCCTCAGGCGGAGACGGTGGCGGCGAAGCGCTCCTCCAGCAGGCCGTCGAGGTATTCCTCGGCGCCGTCCTCGTCCTTGTCGAGCGCGTACATGAACTCCGAGGCGAGGATTTTCTTCGCCCGCGTGTACATCTGCTTCTCGCCGGTGGAGAGGCCCTTTTCCATCTCGCGGATCGCGAGGTTGCGGACGACCTCGGCCAGCTCGAACACGTCGCCGGTCTTGATCTTCTCGCGGTTGTACTTGAAGCGCCGGTTCCAGTTTTTCGGCATCTCGGAGACGTCGTCGGTGAGGACGGCGGTCACCTTTTTGATTTCTTCCTCGTCGATCACCCGCCGCAGACCGGCCTTGCCGGCGTTTTCGCAGGGCACCATGACGGTGAGCTCGTTGTGGAGGATTTTGATCGTCAGATATTCGCGCTCGCTGCCCATCAGCTCCCGCGTGTCCTTGGCCATGACCAAGCCTGCCCCATGGTGCGGGTAGACGACCTTGTCGCCTTGCTCGAAGTCGCAGACGTACGCGACCTCCTCGAAGACCTCTTCCACGGTCGCCTCATCTAGCTCGGAAATCGGTGGCTCCTTTCTTCGTGCGACGGCGCCTGTCGCCGTCAGCTCTGTAAGTACCGGTCCACGAGATCGACCTCCTGCAGCCGGCGCAGACCCTCGCGGATGTCCTTGGCCCGGCTCGGGCCGACTCCGTCGACGGCTGCGAGGTCGGCGTCGGAGGCCGCCAGGACCTCCTCCAACCCGCCCAGCTCATGGGTGATCTTCTGGACGACAAGCTTGGGGATCCGCGGCACCCGGCCGAGCACCCGGTAGCCGCGCGGCGCGACCGGGAAGTCGACGGTGTTGATCTTGCGGTCGTAGCCGAGCAGCTCGGCGAGCCGCCCGAAGTCGAGCACGTCCTGGTGGGGCAGGCGACCGAGCGCCTGCAGCATCGCGGCGAGGCCTTCCTCGGAGTCCTCGACGGCGTAGTCGCGCAGCAGCGCGGTCTTGTCGGCGGCGACGCCGACCATCGTCTCCTCGAGCTGCATCTCGATCAACCGGCCCTCGGTGCCGAGCTCGACGATGTAGCGCTCGACCTCGACCGCCATCCGGGTCACCAGCTCGGCGCGCTGCACGACGGCGAGCGCGTCGTGGAGGACGGTGCGGCCCTCGAATTCGAGCGCGGTCAGCCGGCTGGAAACCTCGTCGAGCCGCTGCCGGTACTTCTCCAGCGTCGCCAGGCCCTGGTTGGCCTTGGCGAGCACCGCGGGGATGTCCTGAAGGATGTACTTGGCGCCCTCGACGTAGAGCGAGACCACCTCGCGCCGCTGCGAGACGGCGATCACCAGCGCGTCGGTCTGCTTGGAGACGCGCTCGGCGGTGCGGTGGCGGGTGCCGGTCTCCGAGGAGAGGATGGTCGGGTCCGGCATCAGCTGGACGTTCGCCCAGGCGATCTTGGTGGCCTCGGTGTTGAGGACGATCGCGCCGTCCATCTTCGCCACCTGGTAGAGCATCGCGGGCGTGTAGTCGATGTCGAGGCGGATTCCCCCCGACAGCAGGTGGCTGATCTCGTCGAGCTCGCCGACCACGATCAGGCCGCCGGTGCGGGCGTGGACGATGTTGTCGATGCCCTCCCGGAGGGCGCCTCCGGGCGCAACTACATCGAGCGCTCGGAGTAGCCGGGGATCCTGACGTTCCGACAGCTCATGAAGCGCATCCCCTGACAAAGAGGCCATCCACCTAATTATGGCAAAAACGGCTCTGGAATGCGGTTCCGTCGCCCGGCCAAGACGCCGGCCCCGGCTCAGGCGGCGGGGACGAGGTCGTGCTCGGGGTCGATCCCCCAGCGGCCGCCGACCTCGACCAGCTCCGGGCTGAGCGCCCAGACGTCGGGCTGCTCCTCGCCCTCGAAGCCGGGGTTGGCGCCCTTCAGCGCCATGCAGCCGGTGTTGTCGCCGATCTCCCGGATCGCCGCGACATCCTCGTCGGAGAGTCGCATGCCGGCCGGGATCGCGGCCAGCTCCTCGCGCTGGGACTCGATCGTCCGCGCCTGCGGCCCGACCTCCTGGATCAGGGTCGGGGCGACGCACTCGACCGCCGGATGGGCGAGGTTCCACTGGCAGGCGAGGCCGATCGGGCTGAGTCCGGCGCGCTCGGCGAAGGGCCGCAGCAGCGCCAGCTTCTCGAGGCCCGCCTCGATCCAGCCCGCCGGGCGGAAGCCGCGGTGGTCGCCCCGGGCAAGCTCCATCCCGGGCCGCAGGTCGTCCCAGAAGAGGCCGCCGTAGTCGACCACGCGGGTGATCACCTTGACCTCATGGCGCGCCGCCGCGTCGAGCACCAGCTCGCCGGGCCAGGGCTCCAGCGGGTTGAGGATGATCATCGCCCAGTCGATCCGCTCGCCGAAGCACTCCAGGCAGGAGATCAGGTCGAGGGTGAAGCCGTTGGCGGGGCCCGGCGCGACCCCGATCCGGTCGGCGAGGCCCGCCTCGCGGAGCGCCGCCATCCCGTCCCAGACGACCTCCGAGGTGTAGCCGATGCGGTCCGGGTTGTGGAGCAGCAGCAGGTCGAAGCGCGAGGCGCCGACCCGCTCGAGGCTCGCCTCGGTCGCCATCCGCAGGTAGGAGGCGTAATCGCCCGGCCCGCGCAGCGAGGGGTCGGTGAAGCGCGGGAAGCCCTTCGGGCCGTTGCGCTCCCCGTCGTAGAAGTCGTGGCCGACGGCGCCGACCAGCGAGAAACCCTCGCGGGGCACGCCGGCGACGGCACGGCCGAGCACCCGGTCGGCCTCCCCCTGTCCGTAGACGTCGGCGGTGATGACCGTGTCGACGTCCTCGGCCGGCCGCAGCAGTGCGGCGAGGCGATCCTCCTCGATCGCCTCGCCGAAGTGAAGGAAGCGGCCGCCGCTCCAGGTGCCGATCGCGCTGCGGCCGGGTTCCCTCATCCTGCTTTTCCGCTCAGTGGGAGCCGCCGTCGGAGTCGGCCTCGTGGCCGTGGACGCCGTCGCCCTCTTCTTTGGCGCCGACGCCGACCTTCGGCCGCTCCTCCTCGCCGAGCGGCGACTTGTTGCTCGGCGGGATGATCTCGAGCCGCAGCGGCTGGTCTTCCTCGTCGCCGGAGGCGTCGCGGGTGACCATCACGGTCGAGCCCGGGACCATCGGGCCGGCCCGCAGCACTTCGTCGGCGAGCGGGTCCTCGATGTAGCGCTGGATCGCCCGGCGCAATGGACGGGCGCCCATCGACGGGTCCCAGCCTTTGTCGACCAGGAGGTCCTTGGCCTCGTCGGTCAGCTCCAGCTGGAGTTCGTGCTCGGCGACCTGGACGCGGACCCGGTTGATCATCAGGTCGATGATCTCCTTGACCTCCTCCTTCGCCAACTTGTGGAACACGATGACCTCGTCGATCCGGTTGAGGAACTCCGGCCGGAACACCTTTTTGAGGTCGCCCATGATCCGGTTCTTCATGTCGTCGTAGGACATCCCGGTCTCATCGGAGACGGTGAAGCCGATCGAGGTGTTCTTCGAGATCTCGGCGGCCCCGATGTTCGAGGTCATGATCACGATCGCGTTGCGGAAGTCGACCGTGCGGCCCTGGGCGTCGGTGAGGCGCCCGTCCTCGAGGATCTGCAACAGGATGTTGAAGACGTCGGGGTGGGCCTTCTCGATCTCGTCCAGCAGCAGCACCGAGTACGGCTTGCGGCGCACGGCCTCGGTCAGCTGGCCGCCCTCGTCGTAGCCGATGTAGCCCGGGGGCGAGCCGACCAGACGGGAGACCGCGTGCTTCTCCATGTACTCGGACATGTCGATCCGGACCATCGCTTCCTCGTCGCCGAACAGGAAGTCGGCGAGCGTGCGGGCGAGCTCGGTCTTGCCGACCCCGGAGGGGCCGAGGAAGATGAACGAGCCGGCCGGCCGCTTCGGATCCTTGATCCCGGCACGGGAGCGGCGGATCGCTTTCGACACGGCGGTGATCGCGACCTCCTGGCCGATCACGCGCTTGTGGAGTTCCTCCTCCATGCGGATCAGCTTCTTGGTCTCGGCCTCGGTCAGTTTGAAGACCGGGATCCCGGTCCACATCGAGACGATGTCGGCGATCTCCTCCTCGCCGACGACCGGCCGCTCGCCGTTCTCACCCTCGGCCCACTCGTCTTCGAGCTGGCGCTTGCGGGTGGTCAGCTGGCGCTCCTGATCGCGCAGGTTGGCGGCTTTTTCGAACTCCTGCGCCTCGATCGCGGCCTCCTTTTCGCGCCGCGTCGCGTCGATTTCGTCCTCGAGGTCACGGTAGACCGGAGGGGTCGACATCGACTTGATGCGCAGCCGCGAGCCCGCCTCGTCGATCAGGTCGATCGCCTTGTCGGGCAGGAAGCGGTCGGAGATGTAGCGGTCGGCCAGTTCGGCGGCCGCCTTCAGCGCTTCGTCGTTGATCGTCACCTTGTGGTGCTGTTCGTAGCGCTCGCGCAGGCCCTCGAGGATGCGGACGGTGTCCTCCGGCGAGGGCTGGTCGACCTTGATCTGGGCGAAGCGGCGCTCCAGCGCCGAGTCGCGCTCCAGGTACTTGCGGTACTCGTCGAGGGTCGTCGCGCCGATCGTCTGCAACTCGCCGCGGGCCAGGGCCGGCTTGAGGATCGAGGCGGCGTCGATCGCCCCCTCGGCGGCGCCGGCGCCGACCAGGTTGTGGAGCTCATCGATGAACAGGATGATGTCGCCCCGCTGGGTGATCTCTTTCATCACCTTCTTGAGGCGCTCCTCGAACTCGCCGCGGTACTTGGAGCCGGCCACCAGGGCCGCCAGGTCGAGCGTGTAGATCTGTTTGTTCTTCAGCAGCTCCGGCACCTCGCCCGAGTTGATCCGCGCGGCGAGCCCCTCGACGACGGCGGTCTTGCCGACGCCCGGCTCGCCCAGCAGCACCGGGTTGTTCTTGGTGCGGCGGGAGAGGATCTGCATGATCCGCTCGATCTCGGTCTCGCGACCGATCACCGGGTCGAGCTTGCCCTCCTCGGCGAGGCGGGTCAGGTTGCGCCCGAACTGGTCAAGCAGTTTCGAGGATCTTTTGCCCTCGGCGGAGCCACCCGAGCCCGAGCCGCCCTGACGGCGGCCGCCGGGACCGGAAAGCATCCGGATGACCTCGTTGCGGATCTTGTCGCTGTCGGCGTCGAAGTCGAGCAGGATGCGGGCCGCGACGCCCTCGTTCTCGCGCACCAGGCCGAGCAGGATGTGCTCGGTGCCGATGTAGTTGTGGCCCAGGCTGAGCGCCTCGCGCAGCGCCAGCTCGAGCACCTTCTTGGCACGGGGGGTGAACGGGATCTGCCCCGAGGTGACCTCCTCGCCGGAGCCGACGATGCGGACGACCTGAGAGCGCACCCTTTCGACGGTGATGTCGAGGGACTCGAGGACGCGGGCGGCCAGACCCTCCTCCTCGCGGAGGAGCCCGAGCAGGATGTGCTCGGTGCCGATGTAGTTGTGCTTGAGCGTCCGCGCCTCCTCCTGCGCTAGGACGACTACCTGACGAGCCCGCTCAGTGAATCGCTCGAACAAATGAAAAACCTCTTCTTGGTCGCACCCGGGGAGGACCCCGGATTGAAGACGGCGACGCCTAGTCCTTCATCGGATGACGCCGTTTCGTCCCCTTACTCTACCGGGGTCGCCGACTCGGCTTCGTGTGCATCTCGCACGCTTGTTGCGAGCTTTCTGAGAGAAAGCGACAGAAAGCCGGCACAAATTCTCCAAAGTGGTCGGCCGGGAGCCCCCGCGGCGGGTCGCCAGGCGGGATGACCGGCCTGGCGCTCAGGTCCGCATCGCCGGAAAGAGCAGCACTTCGCGCAGGCTCTGGGCGCCGGTGAGCATCATCACCAGGCGGTCGATACCGAGCCCCACGCCGCCGGTCGGCGGCATCCCCTGTTCGAGCGCCTCGACGAACGCCTCGTCGTAGGGCTGGGCCTCGTCGTCGCCGCGGGCGATCTCGGCCGCCTGCTGCTCGAAGCGCCGGCGCTGCTCGTCGGGGTCGTTCAGCTCGGTGAAGGAGTTGGCGATCTCCACCCCCCCTACGAAGGCCTCCCAGCGCTCGACCAGGCCTGGCTCGGAGCGGTGCGCCTTGGCGAACGGAGACAGCTCGACCGGGTAGTCGAGGATGAAGGTCGGCTGGATCAGCCCCGGCTCGACGTCGCGCGAGAGCAGGCCGTCGACCAGCTTGCCCCACCCCTCGTTCGGGTCGGGCTCGGTGCCCATCGCCCGGGCCAGCGCCTCGCGGGTCGGGTGCTCGGCGATGTCGATCCCGGAGCGCTCGAGGATCGCCTGGCGCAGGGTTATCCGCCGCCAGGGCGGGGCGAGGTCGATCTTCGTCTCGCCGCGCTCGACCACCGTCGTCCCCAGCGTCCGCTCGGCCACTTCGGCGACCAGCCGCTCGAGGTCATGGGCGGTCTTCTCGTAGTCGGCGTAGGCCTCGTACCACTCGAGCATCGTGAACTCGGGGTTGTGCTTGTGGGAGACGCCCTCGTTGCGGAAGTCCTTGCCGAGCTCGTAGACCCGGTCGATGCCGCCGACGACCAGCCGCTTCAGGTAGAGCTCGGTGGCGATCCGCAGGTAGAGGTCGCGGTCGAGGGCGTTGTGATGGGTGGTGAAGGGGCGGGCCAGGGCGCCGCCGTAGAGCGGCTGCAGCACCGGCGTCTCGACCTCGACGAACCCCAGCTCGTCGAGCCGCCGGCGAACCTCGGTGATCGTCCGGGCGCGGATCGCGAAGAGCCGCCGGCTCTCCTCGTTGGCGATCAGGTCGAGCTCGCGGCGGCGGAAGCGGGTCTCGGTGTCCTCGAGCCCGTGGAACTTGTCCGGCGGCGGGCGCAGGCTCTTGGCGAGCAGCCGCCAGTGGTCGATCGCCAGGGAGAGCTCTCCCCCGCGCCGGGTCGCCATCGCGGTCCCCTCGACGCCGATGATGTCACCGATGTCGAGGTCGACCAGCAGCGCGTAGGCCTCCGGCCCGAGCAGGTCCTCGCGGGCGTGCAGCTGGATCCGGCCGCTGCCGTCGCGGAGATCGAGGAAGCAGGCCTTGCCGTGCCCGCGCCGGGCGGCGATCCGCCCCGCCACCCGGTGCCTGGACTCGGTTTCCGCGCCCGCCGCCAGCCCCTCGTGCTCGGCCCGAACCTCGCCGATCTCCTCCCGATCGGAAAACTCGTGCGGAAACGGCTCGATCCCCGCCTCCCGAATCCGCCCCAGCTTCTCCCGGCGGTCCTTGAGGACCGCGGACAGCTCGACCTGATCGGCGGCGGGGTTAGCTTTCTCGGTCAACGTTCTGAGAGGGTCTAGAGACAAGCAGTTCGGGGGATGCAGGCCGGAGCCGCAAGCGAGCGTACCCCAGTACGTGAGCGCCGCGGCGAGGACCGAAGACCCCGAAATGCGCCGTCTATAGGCCCTCTCAGGGTTGCTCGATTTTCGTGATTTTGAGCTTTTTCTTCGCCCCGCGCGGCGGTTCGACGGTGACGATGTCGTTGCGCTTCCTGCCGATCAGCGCCTTGCCGATCGGGGACTCGTTGGAGAGCTTGTGCTCGCTCGGGTTCGCCTCGGTGGAGCCGACGATCTGGAATTTCTGCGAGTCGCCGGATTTCTGGTCTTTGACGTGGACGATCGAGCCGAAGCCGACTTCGTCGGTGGCGATCGCGTCCTCGTCGATCACCTTGGTGCGGCGCAGGCGCTCTTCCAGCTGGACGATCCGGTTCTCGAGCAGAGCCTGTTCGTTCTTCGCGTCGTCATATTCGGCGTTCTCCGAGATATCGCCGAATTCTCGAGCCTCCTTGATCCGCGCGGCGACCTCGCGGCGTTTGGTGGTCGTGAGGAACTCGATCTCCTCTTTCAGCTTTTCGAGCCCCTCGGAGGTGATGACTGCCTGGCGACTCACTTGAACCAACCTCGCTTTGCGTGAAAAGAGCCCCCCGCAAGGGACTCTGAGACCAAGAAAACCCCGGAAACGACACGTCCTGCCACCGCTGCGCCCGGATCTAGGGAGCGCGCAAGTATAGCGAGGCGTTTTCGGCGGGCCGGACGGCCGTTCAGACGACCGATTCCGGGGTCCGAGCGGCCTCGATCAACTCCCTGGCGCGGGCCAGATCGGCGCTGCGCAACAGCTCCTCGGCAACCGCCTTCGAAGCGCCGATACCATCAGAGTACCAAGGGTAAAATTTCCTCAGGTATCGCTCGGCGCGCTCGCGGCCGAGGTGCTCTTCGGCCCGGTCGAGCACCCAGAGGAGCTCACCGACCACCTCCTCGCGGGTCGGCGGCCCGCTGCGCCGCCCGGTCAGCTCCTCGAAGACCCACGGGTTGCCGAGGCTGCCGCGGGCGATCATCACCGCGTCGGCGCCCGACTCCTCGTAGGCACGGCGGGCGGCGGCGGCGCTGGAGAGGCCGCCGGAGACGATCAGCGGGACCTCCAGCCGTTCGGCCAGCTCGCGGGTGAGCGCGTAGTCGGGCTGCCCCTTGTGGCCTTTGGTGGCGGGGCGCGGGTGGAAGCCGACCGCCGCCACGCCCGCCTCCTCGGCGAGGCGCAGCGCCAGGTCGAAGCCGGAGCGGTCGCCCGCCTCGACCCCGGAGCGCAGCTTTACCGTGACCGGCAGCCCGCTCCCCTCGCGGGCGGCGCGGGCGAGGTCCAGGGCCAGCTCCGGGTCGCGCAGCAGCTGCACCCCGGCGCCGGTCTTGCGCACCTTCGGCACCGGGCAGCCCATGTTGATGTCGATCAGGTCGGCGCCCGCGCCGGCGGCGATCGCGGCGCCCGAGCGCATCACCTCGGCGTCGTGGCCGAACAGCTGGATCGAGACGGGGTGCTCGTCCGGGTGGAGGACGAGCAGGTCACGCAGGGTGCGCTCGTTGCGGTAGTGGAGGGCGAAGCTCGAGATCATCTCCGAGACCGCCAGCCCGGCGCCGTGGCGTTTGGCCTGCAGACGGACGAACCAGTTGCCGATCCCGGCCAGCGGCGCGAGCAGCACCCGGTTGGCGATCGGCACGCCGCCGATCTCGAACGGGTCGGTGAGGTCAGGTCGCGTTGCGCTCATGGAGGAGGCGGAGGCCCTTCAAGGTGAGCAGGTCGTCGACCTCCTCGATCGTCTCGCTGAAGGGGACGATCGCCGGGGCCAGGCCGCCGGTCGCCAGCAACCGCGGCTGCGGCAGTTCGGCTTCGATCCGCCGCACGATCCCGTCGATCATCCCGGCGAAGCCGAAGATGAAGCCGGAGTTGATCGCGGCGCGGCTGGAGCGGCCGATCGCCGACTCCGGCTCGTCGAGGTCGATGCGGGTGATCCGCGCGGCACGGTCGATCAGCGCGGTCAGCGAGATCTCCAGGCCGGGGCCGATCGCGCCGCCGAGGTAGGCGCCGTCGGCGGAGACGGCGTCGATGTTGATCCCGGTGCCGAAGTCGACGACCACGCAGGCCGCGCCGAAGCGCTCGTAGGCGGCGATCGCGTTGACGAGGCGGTCGGCGCCGACCTCGAGCGGGTTCTCGATCCGGATCGGCATGCCGCTCTTGACGCCGGGGCCGACCGTCAGGCAGTCGGCCTCCAGGTAGCGCTCGGTCATCCGCTCGAACTGGGTGCCGAGCGGCGGCACCACCGAGGAGACGACGACCGAGTCGACGTCGCCGAAATTCAGCTCGCTGAGGTTGAAGAAACCGGCGATCCGCTCCCCCAGCTCGTCGCCGGTCGCGCCGGAGCGGGTCTGGAAGCGCCAGTGCTCGATCAACTCCTCGCCTTCGAAGGCGCCGAGGTGGGTCTGCGTGTTTCCGATGTCGACGGCGAGCAACATGCGCATAGGATCGTCTCATGGCGGCACGCCTCTTCGTCATCCCGGCCTCCCATCCCGCGACCACCGCGGCGCTGATGCTGGACTTCAAGGGCATCGCCTACAAGCGCACCGACCTGATGCCGGTGATCTCCAAGGGCGTCCTGCGGGCGGCGGGCTTCCCGGGCACGACCGTGCCGGCGCTGAAGCTCGGCGACGAGCGGGTGCAGGGCTCGCGGGAGATCGCCCGCGCCCTCGACCGCATCCAGCCCGACCCGCCCCTCCTCCCCGCCGACCCCGACCGCCGCGCCGCGGTCGAGGACGCCGAGCGCTTCGGCGACGAGGAGCTGCAGCACCCGATCCGCCAGCTCCTCTGGTGGGGGTTCAAGCACGACAAGGAGAACCTGCGCTCCTACACGCAGGGCGCCCGCCTCGGCATCCCGATCGGCCTCGCGGTGAAGACCGGCGGCCCGCTCGTCGCCGTCTCGGCCCGCCTCAACGAAGCCGACGACGCCCACGCCCGCGCCGCCCTGATCGCCTTCCCCGACCTCCTCGACCGCGTCGACGCCTACATCGCCGACGGCACGATCGGCGGCGAGCAGCCGAACGCCGCCGACTTCCAGATCGCCACCTCGATCGGGCTCGGTCTCACCCTCGACGACCTGAAGCCGCTGATCGAGCCCCGCCCGGCCGCCGCCCTGGCCCGCCGGTTCGTCCCGAACTACCCCGGCCACATGCCGCCGGTCTTCCCCCCGGCCTGGCTGCCGGCGCCGCCGGCGAGTTAGGCGATCGAGCCCACCGCGCCGCGGTGTTCCTTACTTGCATATAGCGCAAGTAAGGAACACTGCTGCCCCGGGCGCTTGTGTCGTACCTCGCGCGTCGCGCCTCTCCCGACTCGGACGGGCGGCGGGCGGGGACCGATGCGCTACGCGAGCGGGGCGCGGCGCTCGGCGCGCTGCTCGTCGTCCGGGAGGGCGGCGAGGGAGGCGGCGAGGGAGGTGCCGTCGGGGAGCGTCAGGTCGGGGTCCAGCTCGAGCAGCGGGGCGAGGACGAAGCGGCGGTTGCGGACCTGGGGGTGCGGCAGGGTGAGGCGGTCGGTCGCCAGCTCGAGGTCGCCGAGCAGGAGCAGGTCGACGTCGAGCGGGCGGGGGCTGTGGCGGGGCAGGTCGAACCGGCGGCCGCGCTCGGCCTCGACCGCCTTGCAGGCGTCGAGGAGCCCCTCCGGCCCGAGCTCGGTGCGGACCCGCACCGCGGCGTTGAGGAAGTCCGGCTGGTCGAGGATCTCGCCGACCGGCTCGGTGACGTAGGTCGAGGAGACGGCGAGCACGAAGACGCCCTGGGTGGGGAGTAGCCGCAGGGCGGCACGCAGGTGGCCCGCGGAGTCGCCGACGTTGGAGCCGAGCCCCAGGTAACCGACCAGCTCGGACACCGGGCCGCTCCGTCAGTCCTCGGAGGGGTCCTCGTCGACCGCGCGCTCCTGGGTGATCTCGACCCCCACCTCCTGGATCGCCAGCGGCAGCGGCGGCTCCGGCTTGGCGGCGCGGACGCGGACCGACTCGCAGCCGTAGCGCTCGATCAGCCGCTCGCCGACCACGTGGGCGAGACGCTCCAGGGTGCGGTAGCTGCGCTCGGTGGCGACGAAGGCGACGATGTCGCAGACCTCGGCGTAGTCGACGGTGTCCTCGAGCCGATCGGTGAACATCGCGTCGCAATCGGGCACGTCGAAGGAGATGTCGAACTCGAGCCGCTGGCCGACCTCCTGCTCGGCTTCGCTCACCCCGTGGTGGGTGTAGATCGAGAGGCCGCGCAGCTCGACTTCGGCGCTCGACTCGACGCCGCCGTTGCCGGCGTCGGGGTTCATGTTCGGCTCCGGGTCTGACACAGGTGGGAACCTACCCAAGCGCCTGGCCCGGCGCCGGATCGAGCACCGCGCCCGCCACCGTGAGCGCCTGCGCCATCTCGCGCACGTCGTGGACGCGGAGGACGGCGGCGCCGGCCGCCGCGGCGAGGATCGAGGTGGCGATCGTTCCCCCCAACCGCTCGTCGGTCGGCGAGCCGTCGGCGCGGCCGATGAAGCTCTTGCGCGAGGTGCCGACCAGGACCGGCCGCCCGAGCGCGGTCAGCTCGCCGAGCCCGCGCAGCAGTTCGAAGTTGTGCCGGTCGGTCTTGCCGAAGCCGATCCCGGGATCGAGCCAGATCCGCGACTCGTCGATCCCCGCCGCCGTGGCCGCCGCCAGGCGCTCGGCGAGGAAGTCGCGGACCTCGGCGACGACGTCGCCGTAGGCGGGGCTCGCCTGCATCGTCCGCGGGTCGCCCGCCATGTGCATGAGGACGACGCCGGCGCCGCGGTCCGCGCAGAGCGCCGCCATCTCGGGGTCGCCCCGCAGCGCGGTGACGTCGTTGACGATCGCCGCGCCGGCATCGAGCGCCGCCTCGGCGACCGCCGCCTTGGACGTGTCGACGGAGATCACCGCCGCCCCGCCGGCCAGGCCGGCGACCACCGGCCCGACCCGCCGCAGCTCCTCGTCGGCGGCGACCGGCGCCGCGCCGGGCCGCGTCGACTCGCCTCCCACGTCAAGGATCTCCGCCCCCTCCGCCGCAAGTGCCTTGCCATGCGCGACCGCCGCCCCCGGATCGAGGTACATCCCGCCATCGGAGAACGAGTCCGGGGTGACGTTCACCACCCCCATGATCTTGGCTTTCATGTGGGGCATCGTGAAGCATGTCCGGCGCCCCTTCCCCGCGGGTGGCGCCGTAGGGGGACCATGTCCGAGGAAGCTTCAGCTACCACAGGACATGGGGGTTCCTGCGGCCACAGGACCCGCGGGCCGGGGCGCCAGGTCCTTCAGCGGTCCCTAACCCGCGTCCCCACCCGCAAAGCCCGGTCGCGGGCGCGGAAGAGGACGAGCACCCTCGCGAGCGGCCCGCTCGGGTTCCGGCGCCGGCTCCGCCGGCGGGGTCGACTCCTCGTCGTCGTGGAAGACCTCGTCCACCGGCTTGCCTTCGAGCAGGGCGACGAACTCCTTGGCCTCGATCGTCTCCCGCTCGAGCAGCAGCTTGCTGATCCGCTCGAGCTGCTCGAACTTGTCGTTCAGCAGATCCTTGGCGGTCTGGTGGGCGCTCTCGACGATGCGGCGGATCTCGTCGTCGATCTCGCGGGCGATCTCGTCGGAGTAGTCGGGCTCGGAGGAGAACTCGCGGCCGAGGAACGGCTGGCCGCGATCGTGGCCGAAGACGCGCGGGCCGAGTCGCTCGCTCATCCCGAAGCGCATCACCATCTGCTTCGCCGACTCGGTGACCTTTTCGAGGTCGTTGGAGGCGCCGGTGGTGATTTCGCCGAAGACGATCTCCTCGGCGGCGCGGCCGCCCAGGGTCATCGCCATCGTGTCGGTCAGCTCGGCGCGGGTGGTGAGGAACTTGTCCTCGGTCGGCAGGCTGATCGTGTAGCCAAGGGCCTGGCCGCGGCTGATGATGGAGATCTTGTGGACCGGGTCGGTGTGCTCGAGCAGCTGCCCGACGATCGCGTGGCCGACCTCGTGGTAGGCGGTGACGAGCCGCTCCTTCTCGCTCATCACCCGGGTCTTCTTCTCGGGGCCGGCGATCACCCGCATGATCCCCTCCTCGAGCTCCTTCATCGAGATCTCGCGGCTGCCCGAGCGGGCGGTCAGCAGCGCGGCCTCGTTGATCAGGTTGGCGAGGTCGGCGCCGGTGAAGCCGGGCGTCTGGCCGGCCAGCGTGTCGAGGTCGATGTGGCGGGCGAGCGGCTTGCCGCGGGTGTGGACCTCGAGGATGTGCTTGCGGCCCTTGCGGTCGGGGCGGTCGACGACCACCTGGCGGTCGAAGCGACCGGGCCGCAGCAGCGCCGGATCGAGGATGTCCGGGCGGTTGGTGGCGGCGATCAAGATGATGTTGTCCTTCATTTCGAAGCCGTCCATCTCGACCAGCAGCTGGTTGAGCGTCTGCTCGCGCTCGTCGTGACCGCCGCCCATGCCGGCGCCGCGGTGGCGGCCGACGGCGTCGATCTCGTCCATGAAGATGATGCAGGGCGAGTTCTGCTTCGCCTGCTCGAAGAGGTCGCGGACGCGGCTGGCGCCGACGCCGACGAACATCTCGACGAAGTCCGAGCCGGAGATCGAGAAGAAGGGCACCCCGGCCTCGCCGGCGACGGCGCGGGCGAGCAGGGTCTTGCCGGTGCCGGGAGGCCCATAGAGCAGGACGCCCTTCGGGATGCGGGCGCCGAGCGCCTGGAACTTCTTCGGGTTCTCGAGGAATTCTTTGATCTCCTCGAGCTCCTGGACCGCCTCGTCCACCCCGGCCACGTCGCGGAAAGTGATCTTGGGCGCGTCCACCGACATCCGTTTGGCTTTCGATTTGCCGAAGTTCATGACCCGCGAGCCGCCGCCCTGCATCTGGTTCATGAGGAAGATCCAGAAGCCGAAGAAGAGGACGAACGGGAGGATGTAGGTGAGCAGCGAGAGGATGCTCGAGCTGCCGGTGTTGTGGACCGTCGTGTCGACGTTCTTTTCGGTGAGCAGGTTCATCAGGCTCTGCTCGGTGTTCGACGGGTAGCCGGTGGAGAAGCTTTCGCCGTTCTTCTCCTTGACGCTGATGTTGTTTTCCTTCGGGCTGATCGTCACCGATTCGATCTTGCCTTCGGCGATCAGGCCCGAATTCGGGTTGACCAGCGCCGTGTAGGAGGGCGCTTCGGTCCCCGGGCTGTCGGTGATCACGCGCTGGGCGATGAAGGCCAGGATGACCACCAGCAGGATCGGAAACGCCGCGCTTTTGAAGAACCGTCTCAAGGGAAGAAAATCAGCGTACCAGGGCGATTTGCCCGCTCAATGAACCAACGCCGCGACGTAGTCCAGGTTGCGGTACCGCTGGGCGTGGTCGAGGCCGTAGCCGATCGCGAACTCGTTGGGGATCTCGAAGCCCACGTACTTGGCGGGAAGGTCGACGCGGAGCCGCTCCGGCTTGGTCAGCAGGGCGCAGACCTCGAGCGAGGCGGGGTCGCGGGCGCCGAGATTTCGCATCAGGTATTGGAGGGTCAGGCCGGAGTCGATGATGTCCTCGACGATCAGCACGTCCCGGCCCTGGATCGAGGCGTCGAGGTCCTTGAGGATGCGGACCACGCCGGAGCTGTCGGTCTGCGAGCCGTAGCTGGACACCGCCATGAAGTCGATCTCGCAGGGGACATCGACGTGCCGCATCAGGTCGGCGAGGAAGAGGACGGCGCCCTTCAGCACCCCGACCATGATCAGGTCGCGGCCGGCGTAGTCGCCGCTGATCGCGGTGCCGAGCTCGGCGATCCGCTGCTGGAGATCCTCGCTCGAGACGAGCGTCGCGCCGATCGCCGGGTCATCCACCGTCCCCAGTGTAGGCGGCACGCCCGGCTCAGGTCTCGCGCTCGGCCCGCAGCACGCCGGCCTCGAGCACGGCGCGCACCCCGTCGCCGAGGTCGAGCCGCGACCCGCCGCGGGTCAGGCCCGCGACCTGGTCGGCGAAGCGGGCGGCGCCGGGAACCGGGCGCCCCGCCGCGGCGTCGGCGAGGCGCTGCAGGACGAGCCGGCGGAGGGCCGGCGGCAGCGCCGCGAACCGGACCAGCTCGATCCGCCCGCGGGGCGCGGTGCCGGAGCCGCCCAGCTCGGTGGCGACCAGCGCGTCGAGCACCTCGGCCTCGTCGCGCAGCAGCGCCGCGGTGCGCAGGACGTTGGCAGCGGCGGCCGGGTGGATCGCGGCGAGCTCCGGCAGCAGGCCGTGGCGGACGCGGTTGCGGGCGAAGCCCTCCTCGGCGTTGGTCGCGTCCTCGCGCCAGGCGAGGCCGCGCTCCTCGTCATAGGCGGTGACCTCGGCGCGGGTGACGCCGAGCAGCGGCCGGGCGAGCCGGCCATCGCGCTCCTTCATCCCCAGCAGGGCGCGCCGGCTGGGTGAGGAGGCGAGCCGGTAGAGGATCGTCTCCACCTGGTCGTCGGCGGTGTGGCCGGTGACGATCCGCGCGTCGCGCGCCTCGGCGAGGCGGATGGCGGCCGTGTAGCGGACGTCGCGGGCCCAGGCCTGCAGGTTGCCGGGGCCCTCGGGACGCACCGGGCGCTCCAGCATCGACTCGACCCCCAGCCGCCAGCAGAGCGCGACGCAGAAGTCGGCGTCCTCATGGGACTCGGGCCGCAGGCCGTAGTCCACGTGCAGGGCGGTGATCGCCTCCGGCCCCCGCGTCCGCACCGCGAGGTCGAGCATGCAGACCGAGTCCCGCCCCCCCGAGAGCATCACCACCACCGCCCCGGGCGGCCCGATCAGCCCACCCGCCCGTACCCGGGCGAGGAGGTCATCCGTGACCGGGGACGACGGGGAAGGACCCGGGGGAGGCCCGCCGGAACCTCCCCGCTGTTGTTCCGCCGGGCCTCCCCCGGGTCCTTCCTCCGCCATGGCGGTCAGCCTTCCGTCTCCGTCGCCCGCACGGCGAACAGCTCGGTCGGCGCCGGGAAGCCTTTCAGCGCCACCTCGCCGATCGGCTCCAGCCGCAGCCCCTGCCGTCCCTCGAGCGAGGCGGCGACCTGATCGGTCACCAGCACCTCGCCCGCCACCGCCCGGCCGACGATCCGGTGGGCGAGGTTGACGCTGTTGCCGAAGTAGTCGCCGTCGCGATAGACGGCGTCGCCGCAGTGGATCCCGACCCGCGGCTGCGGCCGGCGGTCGAAGCGGGCGATGAAGGCGACCGCCCACTCGGTCAGCGCCACGGCGTCCGGGGAGACCACCATCACCTCGTCGCCGATCGTCTTCACGATCGTCGCCTCGCGCGGCAGCGTCGCCTCGACCGTCTCGACGAAGTTCTCGACCACGTCGAGCGCCTCGATGTCGCCCTCCTCCTCGGTGAAGCGGGTGAAGCCGGTGAGGTCGATGAAGCAGAGGGTCACGGCGACGTGCCCGAGCTCCATTTCGGCGGTCGTCTGCTCGCCACCCGACTCCATGTGGCCGACCACGTCCTGCTCGATGTAGTAGCGCAGGTAACGGTTGTGCAGGTATTCGGTGAGCGGCGCGGCGAGCGGCATGATTTCGGCGGCGAGGTCGCCCATCGCCTCGGCCATCTGCAGCTCGGGTACGCCGTCGCGGATCAGCGGTTCGTGGACGTATAGGTGGAAGAGGCGGACCTCCGCCTCGGCGATCCGCCGCAGGCTCTGCACGTAGACGCGGACCAGTTGCAGGAAGGCGACCAGCGGGAAGCCGGCCGCCAGCACCCGGGCGCAGAGGCGGACCGCGGCGACGTCGGCGGCGGTGAGGTTGCGCTCGCGGCCGACCGGCGTCCCCATCATCACCAGGACCCGCTCGATCAGCTCCGCCTCCAGGCCGGTCTCCGCGGCCACCGACTCGACGGTCAGGTCGCCCTCGTCCTCGGCGAAGAGCTCCTCGGCGAAGCCGAACGCGAGGCGTCCCTCGCGCCCCGCCCGCCGCAGGTCCTCGAGCGAGTGGCCCCGTTCCCGCATGCGGTGGACGACCCGCGCCTGGGCGGCGGCGGCCGCGGTCCAGCGCCCATCGCGCACCGGCACGATGTTTTCCTCGGCCCAGCGCTCGAGGGTCGAGGCGGCGACGCCGGAGCGGCGCGCCGCCTCGGTCAGGCTGATCCACTCGTCCACAGGGCGAGGCTAACCGCCCCGTGGACGAGTGGGAGCGGTCAGCCGCCCACCTCCGATGCCTCGTGTGCCTGGAGGACCTCATGGCCCGCCTCGCCGGTGCGGATCCGGATCGCCTCCTCGACCGGGAGGACGAAGATCTTGCCGTCTCCGACCTCCCCCGACCGCGCGTGGCGGAGGATCACGTCGACCACCACCGCGCTGTCCCTGTCCTCGACGACGACCTCGAGCTTCAGCTTCGGTCGCACGTTGACGGTCAGGGTCGAGCCGCGGTACCGCTCGACGATGCCCTTCTGGCGGCCCGAGCCCTTGGCCTCGACGATCGACAGGGACGGGAACCCCCGGTCGAGCAGCTCGGCACGGATCGGCTCGAACGCCTCATGACGGATGAACGCCTCGATCTTTTTCATCGTCCTTCCTCCTCAGCCTGCCTCGGGGGCCGCCACCGAGGCGGCGCCGGTGGGCAACGGATCGCGGGCGAGCCGCTCGGGCAGGCCGGTCGAGTACTCCGGCTGCGGGATGAACGCCTCCGGGTACCCGTACATACCGTGCGAGCTGATGTCGAGGCCGGCGTCCTCCTCCTCGGCCGGGACGCGGAGCCCGATCGTCGCCTTGATGCCGGCGAACGTGGCAATCGAGATCGCGAACACCACCGCGAAGGTGAACATCACCGCCAGGCCCTGGACGCCGAGCTGGCCGAAGGCCGAGCCGAGCGAGGCATCGCCGAAGGTGCCGTACCAGACCCCGGCGCCGGCGCCTTCGGAGATCAGCCGCGGCGAGGCGAAGATGCCGACCGCCAGCGTCCCCCAGATGCCGGCCAGGCCGTGGGCGGAGAGGGCACCGACCGGGTCGTCGACGTACTTGTCGATCGCCAGCACCGCGTAGACCACCAGCACCCCGGCGACCAGGCCGATGATCGGCGCCGCCCAGTACTCGACGAAGCCGGACGGGGCGGTGATCCCGACCAACCCGGCGATCGCCCCGTTGCCCGCCATGCCGACATCGACCGTGCGGCCCTTGAGGTAGACGGCGAGCGAGGCGCCGATCACGCCGGCCGCCGCGGCGAGCTGGGTGTTCAACATGACCTCGCCGAAGAACGAGGCCGACGTTTCGAACGTCGACCCTCCGTTGAAGCCGAACCAGCCGATCCAGAGGATGATCACGCCGAGGCCGACCAGCGGCATCGAGTGACCCGGGATCGCCCGCGGCCTGCCCTTGGCGTCGTACTTGCCGATCCGCGGGCCGAGCAGCAGGAGGGCCGCCAGGGCGCCGACCGCGCCGGTCAGATGGACGACCGAGGAGCCGGCGAAGTCCATCACCGGCTTGCCGCCGATGTCGGAGAGCAGCCCGCCGCCCCAGACGGCGTGGGCGATGAGCGGGTAGATCACGGCACCGAAGACGATCGCGTAGACCACGTAGGCGCCGAACTTGATCCGCTCCAGGGTGGTGCCCCAGACGATCGCCAGCGAGACCGCGCAGAAGGCGAGCCCGTAGAGCATCAGCATCGCCGTTTCACCGGTCACGAGTTCGCCCGCCACCGACTGGTTGAAGTGGAAGAAGAATCCACTGTCGCCGAAGAACTTGTTGCCGCCGCCTTCGGCGATCCCGTAGCCGACGGCCCACCAGGCGATCGTGCAGATCGCGAAGTTGACGAGGATCTTCGCCACCCCGGTGCCGGCGTTCTTCTGGCGGGAGAAGCCGATCTCCAAGAACATGAATCCGGCCTGCATCAGGAACACGAGGACGCAGGCGACCGCGACCCAGACCATGTTCAGCTCAGAGGTCCTTTCGGCAACCGTGTCGGTGAGTGAGGCCGCCGACGCGGCGCCGGGTATCACGAGTGCCGCCAACGCCGCCGACAGCACGGCGAGGCCCAACTTCTTCTTCATCATTTCCCCTCTCGCCCGCCGACGACCGCCGGCGGGCACTTATGGACGATTGCCACTTGTCGTGGACGGACGGCGGCGGAGTCGCGGGGGCCCGGGGAAGGGCTGGATCCGCCTGCCGCCCAAGGTACGAAGGCGCCGGCGGGCCATGTTTGGACGAGCGGCGAAAATCGAGGCCGTCTCTTGCTCCCATTCGGCGGGGCGGCCGCCCCGGACGGTCTGCTTGGCCTGCGGCCGTTGATCTAGTCTCGCGCCGTGCCCGCCCGCCTCCGCCCCACCGCGCCGATCGCCCCCGACGCCGTGCTGGTCGGCGACCCGGGGCGCGCCCTGATGCTGGCCCAGGCGCTGCTGGAGGAGCCGAAGATGAGCAACCACGCGCGCGGGCTGTGGGGCTACTCGGGGCAGACCGGGGACGGCCGCGACCTGACCCTGCAGTCGACCGGGATGGGCGGGCCGAGCGCCGCGGTCGTGCTGCGCGACCTGGCCGGGCTCGGGGTGCGGCGGGCGGTGCGGGTCGGGACCTGCGCGGCGCTGCGGCAGGGGCTGCGGCCGGGGCAGCTGGCCGCGGTGCGCGAGGCGCGGCCGTGGTCGATCGACGACCGCGGCGCCGGCCCGTCGGCCTTCCCCGACGAGGAGCTGGCCGGGCGACTGCGCTCGGCGCTCGGGGCGGCGGCGAGCGAGGCGACGGTCGCGAGCCTCGACGTGCTCCACCCCGCCGCCGGCCATGGGGTGCCGGACGGCGACGCGGCGGACATGCAGACCGCGGCGCTCTTCGCCACCGGCCGGGAGCTGGGCGTCACCCTCGCCGCCGTGTTGGTCGTCACCGAGGCCGCCGGAGCCGAGCCGCTGGACGACGAGGCGCTGGCGGAGCGGGCCGCCCTCGCGGCCGGAGCCGCGACCGGTGCGCTCTTCGCCTGACCCCGCTGCCGCGTTCGCACTCAGCCGTGCCTGGCACGGCTGAGTGCGAACTCAACCCGGCCCCGGGGAAAACCTAACCTTGTAGTTGAGGGTTATACCTGCTTGCCCTCAGCGGCCGCTTTTCCGCTCTTTGCGGCCATCTTGCGACGTAGCGCGCCGAGCTCGCGGGTCAGGTCGTCGAGCTGCTCCTCGGCGTCCTCCAGTCGCTGCGAGAACGAGCGGAGGCGACGCTCGAGGCGCTCGACATCGCCCGCGGAGGGCAGGTTGAGGGCGGCCAGGGCGGCGTGCTGGGCCTCCAGGGCCTTCTCGCGGGCGCCGAACGCCGCATGCAGCGCGTTGTGCAGGGTGGGGCTGTCGATCAGCGCCTGGGCGATCTCGCCGATCGCCTGCTCCGACCGCGCCCGCAGGCTGTCGCCGTCCCCCATGGCGTCACGGTTTCCGTTCTCGTCTGGGCTCACGCCGAATCCAATCTTCCGGGGCCGATGACGCCAGGTTAACGAGCTCATCCGGGCCAGATGGAAATCTGCTGTGCGCGGCAATGACTCGAACGATCGTTAAGCCCATATTGGGGCCGCCTGTCTTCGTTGCTCACGACCGGAGTTCTGGGTAGCGTGGTCGAGGTACTCGCTGGGAGGGGACCTGGTCGCGTGTGCGATCGGCCGCGGCAGCGGTATCGGAGGCGCATGAGAAGCAAGCTCGCAACGATCCTGGCGCTCGCCGCCTTTCTCGCGCTGGCCGCTGTCGGCACGGCGCCGGCTGCCCCTTCGCCGCTCGCGGCGACGACGGAATCGGCGCTCCCCGAACTGGGCGAAGCGGCGGCCGGGGCGACCGGCGTGGGCGCCGCCGTCCTGCCGCCCGCGACGGCCACCCCGTCGACCAAGAACGGCCGGGCGGGCGCGCCGCAGTGCTCGGACGGGATCGACAACAACGGCAACGGCCTGGTCGACATGGAAGACCCGGGCTGCTCCTCGCCCACCGACAACAGCGAGGGAACGAAGACGGGGAAGGTCACCGAAACGGCTTCCGGAAGCGAAAAGTCGACCAGCGAAAATGGCGAAGGCTCAACCTCTACGTCAGGGTCAGGTGAAGCCTCCAAAGGGTCCGGGAGCGAAGCTTCGGGCGCCGAAGAAGGCGGCGAAGCGAAGGCGCCGCACAAGGAAGCGAAAACCCCCCACAAGGAATTCCGCCACGGCGAATCGCTGGAACCGGAAGCGACCCCGAACGTCCGCGGCGGCGTCACCCACAATGAAACCCTCGGCGACGCGAGCGGCGGCGGCAAGGGCGGCGGCGTCACCGCCCCCGGCGCGACCGGCGGCGGCACCCAGCCGCTGGGCGAATCCGGCAACGGCGGCGCCCAGTTCGAAGCGGGCGGCGCGCCGACCCTGGCCAACCCGACGACGACGATCGCCCCGTTCGGCCCGGCCCCGGTCGGCGTCCCGAACTTCGTGATCAGCTCCTTCGAGATCCCCCCCTTCCTGCTGCCGATCTACCAGGCCTGCGGCAGCGAATACGGGATCCCGTGGGAGGTGCTCGCGGCGATCAACAAGATCGAGACCGACTTCGGTCGCAACCTCAACGTCTCCAGCGCGGGGGCGGTCGGCTGGATGCAGTTCCTCCCCTCGAGCTGGAAGATGTACGGGCTCGACGCCAACGGCGACGGCCGCAAGGACCCGTACAACCCGGTCGACGCGATCTGCGCCGCCGCCCACTACCTCAAGGTCGCCGGCGGCCAGAAGAACCTCTACGGCGCGATCCTCGCCTACAACCACGCCGACTGGTACGCGCAGGAGGTGCTCACCTACGCCCGCGCCTACGGCCGCCTCCCCTCCGACCTGGTCGGCTCGCTCACCGGGCTCACCGAGGGGGCCCACTTCCCGATCGCCGCCAACGCGCGCTACTCCGACGAACTCGCGGCCCGCGCCGCCCTCCACAACTCGACCACCGACTCGCGGATCAGCGGCAATGCCGCCGAAGTGATCTCCTCCTCGCCGACCCGGCGCGGGATCAACATCTTCGCCAAGAAGGGGGCGCCGGTCGTCGCCGTCAACGACGGCGTGGTCCGCAAGATGGGCCACTCGGCCGAACTGGGCAACTTCGTCGTCCTCGAAGACACGTACGGCAACCACTACACCTACGCCGGCCTCGGCAAGCTCGTCCGCAACAGTCGCACCATCGTCACCAGCGGCGGCAAGCGCAAGAAGGTGCCGGTCGAAAGCCAGAACCTGCGGCCGCGGCTGCGCGCCCTGCCGCAGCGCGCCGGAGCCGGCGCCGGCAAGGAACAGCAGGCCGCGGCGAAGGTCGAAGAAGCGCTGGAAGGCGCGGCGGGCAACGGCTCGATCAAGGTCGGGGCGCGGGTGGCCGCGGGGACCGTCCTCTCCCACGTCAAGGCGGGCGGCGAAGGCGTCGACCCGCACATCAACTTCTCGATCCGGCCCGCCGGCAAGGGCGCGCCGCGAATCGACCCGAAGCCGATCCTGGACGGCTGGAAGCTGCTCGAAGCGACCGCGATCTACCGCGCCAAGGGCAAGAACCCGTTCGACCAGAAGCTCAGCGGCGCCGGCGTCCTGCTGCTACCCAAGGAAGCGCTCGAGCACCGCGTCCTCGAAGACAAGGGCCTCGACATCTACCAGTGCGGCCGTGAAGACATCGAAGCCGGGAAGATCGACCGCCGCGTCCTCGCGGTGCTCGAGTACCTGCGCTCGAAAGGCTTCACCCTGAAGATCACCGCGCTCGAGTGCGGCCACGGCTACCTGACCGCGAACGGCAGCGTCTCCGAGCACTCGAGTGGCGACGCCGTCGACATCTCCGAAGTCGACGGCCTGCCGGTCACCGGCCACCAGGGCCCCGGGACGCCGGTCGACGAACTGATCAAGGATGTCCTCCAGCTGCAGGGCCCGATGCACCCGCACCAGGTGATCTCGCTGGAGAACCTGCCCGGCGAAACCAGCTTCGCCGAAGCGTCCCACTACGACCACGTCCACATCGGCTACCGGCCGGCAGGCGCGGGCAACCCGCTGGAAGCGCAGTACCAGGCGCTGCTGAAGCCGAAGCAGTGGGCGCACCTGATCAATCGCCTCGGGAAGATCGAAAACCCGAAGGTGCCGATCGAGCCCTCGAAGTACTCGCTGCCCGACCACCCGAAGCGCTCCAAGGGCGCCGAAGGCATCCTCGGCAGCCGGCCGCGCGGCGAAAACTGAGGCGCCGCCTGGCGGCGCCCGACCCGGCCCGCCAGAATCAACCGCTCTGAGCCCCTTCTTCGGATTCGCGCAGTTCGACCTCGCCGGCGCCCTGCCGCTCGCCGACGGCCGCTACCTGGCGCGCCGCGAGGGCGACCCGGGCGAGAGCGTCCTCGTCGTGCAGACCCTCGCCGCCCCGCCCCGCCCCGCCCGCCGGCGTCGCCCGCCGCGCGACGCCGAGCTCGCCGCGCCGCCGCCGCAGGTACCGCTGGCCCGGGCGACCGCGATCCGCGCCTTCGAGCCCTTCTCCGAGCCGGAGGAGGCAGCCCGGTGGCTGGCCGCGACCGCCGCCTCCGAGGAGGAGCTCGACGCCGTCGTCGCGGCCGGGATCTCCTTGGTGAACGACGCCCTCCACGCCCACGCGGTGGCCGCCGCCGATCCCCACACGCCGGCGCTGACCGCGGAGCGGGCGGTCGCGGTGCGGGTCGGCTACGGCAGCGGCAAGGCGACCGCGGAGGGTGGCTTCGGCGAGGCCCGCGAGATCGACGTGCGGGCCGGCGGCTCACGCCGGCGGCGGCGCCAGGAGGACCTCCGCCCCCAGGAACGGGTCGCCGCGCTGCTGCGCGGGCGCGAGCGGCTCGACGCCTGCGAGACCCTGCTCCTCCGCGCCCGCCTCGACCTCGACGCCGACCGTCCCCGCGAGGCGGCCCTGCAGCTCCGCGTCGCCCTCGAAGCCCTCCTCGCCGAGCTCCCCGACGCCCTCGACGATGCCGACCACCGCCGCGACATCACCACGCTCACAGAGCAGCTCCCCGCGATCGAAACCGTCTCCGCCGAGGCACTGCGCGACGACCTCGGTCCCGAGGCGACGGCCACGATCAGCAAGGCCGTGGAGACCGCCGAGCGCATCCTCCGCCGCCGCCGAGTCCTCGGCTCCTGACGCAAGCGCGACGATCAGCAAGACCCCGAGAGGGGTCGACCGAGTCGTCCGCCGTCGCGTGTCGACCGAGTGACCTCCTGGCCCGCGCAGGAGCGTCTGGGGACCCCGAACGAACCTCCCTGCTGTTCGTGAGTGAGGGGGTCCCCAGACGCTCCCCTCACCTCGTGAGGGTCCCAGAACCTCCCCTCCGGCACCGAACGTCCCCCGCTCAGACGATCGTCAGCCCGGTGACTGTCGAATCGAGCAGCGACGCCGCAATGTGGTGCGCCTCGAGCAGCTCGACGCCCGCCACCGATGGCACCCCGATCACGGTCAGGCCCGCGGCCCGGGCGGCGGCGACGCCGGTCGGCGAATCCTCCAGGGCGATCACGCTCGGGCCCGCCTCCACGCCGAGGCGTCGACAGGCCTCCAGGTAGGGGTCCGGCGCCGGCTTCGGCGCCGCCACCTCGTGGGCGCTCAGGACGACGTCGAAGATCGCTTCGAAGCCGACGATCTCCAGCGAGCGCTCGACGAAGGCGAGCGGCGAGTTGGAGACGAGGCCGATCGGCGTCCCCTGCCCCTTCAGCCGCTCCAGCAGGTCGCGGGCGCCGATCATCGCCTCCACCCCATGCTCGAGCTCCGCGACGACCAGGTCGTTCAGCTCGTCCATCAGGGCGGCGGCCGCACCCGGCTGCTCGAGCCACTCTTCGAGCAGCCCGCCGGCGATCGCCGCCGAGGTGCCGACCAGCTCGCGCTTGTGCGCGGCCGTGAACGCGAACCCGTGACGCTCGAAGATGTCCTCCTCGGCACGGGTCCAGACGGACTCGGTGTCGAGCAGCAGGCCGTCGTTGTCGAAGACGACGGCGTCGGGTCGCACCGGTGGCATGGCGGCATCATGCCAACCCTTCGGCGTCGGCCCGGCGAGGCCGAAACCCGGTAGCGTCGCGGCGACGATGGCCTTCCACATCGAGGTCGCCACCGATCGCCAACACGCCCGCTCCTTCAACCTCACCGAGGAGGAGCTGCGGCGCACCGTGCTCGAGCCGTGGCTCGCGGGACGCCCGATCGCCCTCGGCGACCGCAAATGGACCCGCGAGGAAAGCGCGTTGAAGATCCTCGACGGGCCCGAGCTCTCCAACCAGGACCTGGCCTTCAGCCAGGGCTGGTCCAACGCGCAGCGCTCCTCCGCCGACGTCACCGCGACGATCCTCGCCGGCGCGACCGAGGCGCACCGGGCCGAGCGCGGGCCGGCGACGATCGTCATCCACTCCGACTCGGCGGTGCAGACGGTGGCCGACCTGGTCTCCGGCCAGGAGACCGAAAGCGTGCCGGTCGAGGAGGCGCGGGAGCGGATCGACGGCCGCGACCCGGCGGTCGCGGCCGTGATCCTGGTGGTGCAGCGGGACTAGGCGACCGGGGCGGCGCCCGGCGCCGGGGTGCCGTCGAAGTCCACCGCGGTGCCGCGGGGGATGACCAGCACCGGGTAGCTCGCCGCCTCGACCGCGTAGTCGCTGGCGGCGCTGAGGACGACCTTGCCCTCCGGCGCCTCCTTGCGCGAGCCGACGACCAGGAGGCCGACGGGGCCCGAGCCGTGCTCGGTGAGGCCGGCGCCGAGCGCCCGGGCGAGGCTCTCGGCGGTCTGGCGGGCCGCCGGGTCGCCCTCGTCGATGACGCCGACCGCGTTGACGGAGAGCGCCGGGTTGGAGCGCAGGCCGGCCGGCGCGACGGCGATCGCCGAGCCGCCGCCGAGCAGCAGTTTGTGGGCCGAGATGCCCGGCTTGACGAGGCCGTTGGCGGTCCGATACTCGGATCCGAAGACGATCACGTCGGCGTCATCCTGCTCGGCCAGCTCGGCGAGGCCGACGCTGGTCGCCGGGTTGACGACGACGTACTTGGGCATGTCGGGGGTGCCGACCGACTCGGCACCGCGGGCGAGCATCCGTTCGGCGGCCTGCTGGTCGAGCGATTCGCCGAAGGAGTGGCGGACGTAGGCGAGCGAGAGCTCGGCGCCCGCGAAGGCCAGCAGGCGGCCGAGGGCGAGTGCGTCGCGGTCGTTGTCGGTGTCGTCGTAGGACACGATGATTTTCAGTGCCATCGGAAGCTCCTGAGCGTTCGGATTTCGAGGTGCACCCGCAGCGTCCCACCGCCCTCGCATCAGCGCAACTGGAATTGCTGGTGCTTAAGATAAGCAGTGCTTATGCTTGACGTGAGACGGCTGAACATCTTTCGCGAGGTCGTCGGCCACCGCTCCTTCTCGGCCGCCGCCGACGCGCTCGACTACTCCCAGTCAGCGGTCTCCCAGGCGATCCAGACGCTGGAGGGAGAAGCCGGCACGGCGCTGCTCGAGCGGGGCCGCGCCGGCGTCCGCCCGACCGCGGCCGGCGCCGCCCTGGTCGGCCACATCGATGGGATCCTCGCCCAGCTCGGGGCGGCCGAAGACGAACTCGCGGCGATCGCCGCCGGGCGCGGCGGCCACCTGCGGACCGCCTCGTTCCCGACCGCGGGCGCGACCTTGATGCCGCGCGCGATCGCCGCCTTCCGGGGCTCCCACCCCGGGGTCGAGGTCTCGCTCGCCGAGGGCGAGCCCGTGGAGATCGCGCCGCGCCTGCGGGCGGGCGAGTTCGACCTCGTGCTGCTGTTCGAATTTCCAGGGGTCGGCGAACGGCTCGGGGCCGGGATGCGCCGCTTCGATCTGTTCGACGACCCGCTCCACCTCGCCCTTCCCGCCGACCACCCGCTCGCCCGCCGGGGGGAGGCGCCACGGCTGGAGGACCTGCGCGAGGAGGCCTGGGTGCAGGCGTCGGCGACCACCTCCTGCGCCCGGCACGTGGTCCGCTCCTGCATCGCCGCGGGCTTCGAGCCGCGGGTGTCCTTCGAGAGCGACGACTACCAGACGGTCCAGGGGCTGGTCGCCGCCGGGGTCGGCGTCGCGCTGATCCCGCAGCTGGCGCTGTCGGGGGCGCGCGAGGACATCGTGGTGCGGCCCCTCGCCCCGGCCAGCCCCTTCCGCAAGGTCTTCGCCGCGACCCCCCGCGCCGCCGCCGCCACCGCCGCCACCGCGACGATGCTCGACGTCCTGCGCAACCAGGCCGGCCGGTAGGCCGCTCGCCCGAGGCCTGCCCCCGGGAAGGCCGGAGAGGCTTGCGCCGGCCCGGATCAGGAGCCGCCCCCCGGGAGGAGGGCGGGAGGCGACTCCGTGATCGGCTCGGGCCTGGCCGGGAGGCGTCAGGCCGTCCCGGCCGCCGGGGCCGCAGACCCCGAGGCGCTGCCCGACTGGACTCCGTCGGGGTAGCCCAGCGATGGCACGTCCGACGGGTACACCTCGTGGCCGTGGACGGCGATGTCGCCGGTCTCCATGTCTGCCTCGCTCATCCTCAGCGGCACGAACAGGCCGACGATCTTCAGCAGGATGAACGTGCCGATCGCGGAGAAGACGATGATCCAGGCCGCCGTGTAGGCCTGCACCCAGAGGAGGTGCAGCCCGCCGCCGGAGATCAGGCCTTCGTGTTCGCCCGCCATCAGCTTGTTGGCGAAGATGCCGGTCAGCAGGCCGCCGGCGACCCCGGCGAAGCCGTGCGTGTAGACCACGCCGAGGGTGTCGTCGACGTTGCGGAACGGCGCCGTCCGGCTCAGGTAGTTGAGCGCGAAGTAGACGATCGCCGAGGCGATGACGCCGATGATGATCGCCCCCCAACCGTTCACGAAGCCGGCACCGGGGGTGATCGCGACGAGGCCGACGATCATCCCGTTGACGCTGCCGATCAGGCTCGGCTTGCGCCCGGTCGCGTAGTCCAGGGCGACCCAGACGAGGAAGGCGACCGCGGTGCAGAGGTTGGTGTTCAGCACCGAGGCGGACGCCACTTCCCCGGCGCTGTACCAGTCACCGCCGTTGAAGCCGTTCCATCCCATCCACAGGAGGCCGGCGCCGACCGCCACCATCGCGAGGTTGTTCGGTGCGTCGACCTCTCGGTCACGCTGCAGTCGTGGCCCGATCACCGCCGCCGCGACGAACCCGGACACGCCGGCCGCGAGGTGGATGACGTAACCACCGGAGTAGTCGACCGCGCCCTGCTGGGCGAAGAAGCCCCCGCCCCAGATCATGAACGCGTTGACCGTGTAGATCAGCAGGGTCCAGAGCGCCACGAACGGGATCCAGGCCTTGAAGTTGAACCGGCCGAGGACGGAGCCCAGCATCAGGATCGGCGTGATCGCCGCGAAGACGATCTGGAAGTACGCGAGCGTCGACAGCGGGAACAGGAATTCTTCTTCCGGCAGCTCGCCGACGTGGGCCTGGCCCAACAGGTCGTGACTATTGAGGATCGACCCTGGCTTCCCGATCATGTTGCCGAAGAAGCCGCTGGTCGCCCCGAAGATGTGGACCGGGTCCCCGAACGCCATCTTGAACCCGACCAAGCACCAGAGGATGAGCACGATCGCGAAGGCGACGAACGCCATCATCATCGAGTTCACCGACCACCGTTTCTGCATTACCCCGCCGTACAGCACAACCAGGCCCGGGATGCTCATCAGCCCCACGAGGGTTGCGGCGGTGAGCTGCCATGAATTGGCGCCTTCGCTCAACCATTCCATTGATTCGATGCTTCCTTTCGTTTTCAAGCGGGCCCGCATCGGGGGAACGGCTCCTCCGATGGCGCAGCGCGCCCATCTGGACTTGGCGTAACCCTCCCGTCAGGGCCGCGGCGCGACTACGTACGAGTGTCCAAAGATCGGCCGGCGATCTTCTCCCCCAGGGCGATAGCCGGCCCACGGCGGCGCTCGTAGGGTGCGGCCATGCCCCTCGAAGGACACTACGAGCGCCAGACCACGCCGCTCTACAAACTGAACCCGCGCGAGGTCTGGGTCGCCGCGGGGATCGTCGCCGTCACCCTGCTCACCGTCATCGTGATGGTCGTCTTCACCGGCGCCGGGAACAGCAACCCGGCTCCCGCGCAGGGCTGCATCAACCCGACCGTGGCCGGGATCGTCGGCGCCGAAACGCTGGGCGCCTGCGGGAAGGAGGCCGTCCAGGTGTGCTCCCGCGCATCCGAATACTCGGGCGCGCGGGCGGAGACCATCGTCGCCAACTGCGAGAAGCAGGGCGTCAGGTTCTGAGCGGTCAGGTGAAGGCGGCGAGGAGCGCCTGCAGCTCCTCGTCCACCTCGCCGGCCAGCCGCACCGTGGCGACCTCGTCGTAGGGCGTCTCGCCCTTGGTGACGACAGCCAGGCTCCCGCCCCATTCCAAGGTCAGGGAAGGCAGGGCCGCAACCGGGTGGACCGCCAACGAGGAGCCGACGCAGATCATCAGCTCGGCGTCCTCGGCCAGGGCGCCGGCCCGCTCGATCGCCGTGGCGGGCAGCAGCTCGCCGAACGGTCTGGGGGCTGCGGAAGTCGGGGATCCCGGAGGGGACGGAGACGCCGGCGCCGCTCAATACCACGGCGGCGCCGGCCGCCTCGCGAAGCAGGGCGGCGAGTCGCTCGACCGCCGCCCGGTGCTCGTCGGAGCCCGCTACCTGCCGCTCCACTTCGGCGTGCGTTTGGCAAGGAAGGCGCCGACGCCTTCCTTGGCGTCCTCGCTCGCGAAGGCCGTGGCGAAGCCGCCCTTCTCGGCCTCGATGCCGGCATCGATGTCGCCGTTGTTGGCGACCCGCTTGACCTGGCCGAGCGCGATCGGCGCCTGGCCGGCCAGCTTGGTCGCCCACATCAGCGCCGTCTCGAACAGCTCGTGGTCGGGGACGACGCGGTTCACCAGGCCGCATTCGAGCGCCTCCTCGGAGAGGACCGCGTCGCCGATCAGGTTCATCTCCAGCGCCTTGTTCTCGCCGACCAGGCGAGGGAGGCGCTGGGTGCCGCCGAAGCCGGGGATGATCCCCAGCTTGATCTCCGGCTGACCGAACACGGCGGCCTCGCCGGCGATCCGCACGTCACAGGCCATCGCCATCTCGCAGCCGCCGCCGTAGGCGATCGCGTTGACCGACGCGATCGTCGCCACCGGCTCGGTTTCGAACTCTCGGAAGAGGGCGTGGGCGGTGTCGAGCAGCTCCCTGCCCGCCGCCTCGTCCATCGTCGTGAACGCTTTGATGTCGGCGCCCGCCGAGAAGACGATCGGCACCGAGGAGGCGATCACCAGCGCGTGGACCTCGGAGTCGGCCTTGACCTTCTCCCAGATCGTCTTCAGATCGGCGATCAGCTGCGGGTGGACGGCGTTCATCGGCGCGTTGGCGAGCCAGGCGATCGCCACCGGGCCGCGGGTCTCGAGCTTCACCTTCTCCGGCTGCTCGCCGTCGTCGGGCTGCGGGTAGGCGTAGAAGCCCTGGCCGGTGGCGATCCCCAGCCGCCCCTGGGCGACCAGCCGCCGCAGGGTGATCGGCGGGGTGAAGCGCTCGCCGTAGCGCTCCTCCAGCGCCTCCATCTTCTCGAGCATCGTGCCGAGCCCTTCGACGTCCGCTTTCCAGAACGGGGGCAGCAGGCCTTTGCGGGGGTCGAGACCGGCGCCGGTCATCATGCCGACGTCGATGTCGCGAACCGAGGAGATGCCCTCCTCGACCAGCAGGCAGGCCTCGATCAGCGCCCGGCAGGCGAACATGTCGATCAGCTCCTGGGCGTCGGGCTCGGCGTCGCCGGGGATGGTCTGCTCGCCGTCCTTGAAGAAGCCCTCGCCGCCGCTCTTCATCCCGAGCTTGCCTTCGCCGACCAGGCCGCGCAGGCCCTCGTGGACGTAGAAGCTCTCGCCGTAGGAGCGGTTGAGGTGCTCGGCGACGTGGAAGACGGTGTCGAGGCCGAGCAGGTCCTGCAGGAAGAACGGGCCCATCGGGGCCAGCTTCGCCTCGGCGATCGCCTTGTCGATCGCCTGCAGCGAGAGGCCTTTCTCCTCCTGGGCGCGCCAGATCTCCCCCATCGTCGCCATCAGGACCCGGTTGACGACGAAACCGGGGACCTCGCCGCAGATGATCGGCTGCTTCTTGATCGCCTGGGCGAAGTTGTAGGCGGCGGTGGCGGTCTCCTGCGAGGTGTCCTCGCCGACGATCACCTCGACCAGCGGCATGATCGAGGCGGGGTAGAAGAAGTGGAAGCCGACCACCTTGTCGGCGCGCAGGGTCGCCTCGCCCATCTCGGTGATCGAGAGCGAGGAGGTGTTGGAGGAGAGGATCGCGTGCCCGGGGGTGGCGGCGTCGATCTCGCGGAAGACCGACTGCTTGATCTCCATCTTCTCCGGCACGGCCTCGATCACGAAGTCGACGTCGCCGAACTCCGCGTAGGTCGTGGTGCCGGTGACGTTCGCCATCACCGCGGCCAGCCGCTGGTCGGCCTGCTCCTGGGTGATGCGCTCCTTCTTCACCTGGCTCGCCAACTGGCCCTCGGTGACGGCGCGCGCCTTCTCCAGCGCGGCGTCGACGAATTTCTGGTCGATGTCCTTGACGACGACCGGGATGTCGGCTGCGGCGATCGCCTGCGCGATCTCCCCGCCCATGGTCCCGCCCCCGACGACGGCGGCCTTGCTTACGAACATGCGGCTTAGTCCTCCCGTTTTGCGGCTTTGGCTGGGCGGCCGGCGGCCGCGCGAGTTGGGAGGCTATCCGGATGGAGGACACGGCGACATCCGCCCGCGATGAGCTGCTGTCCTTCGCGCTGGCGCTCGACGAGCGGGTCTGCGACGAGGTGCGGATCGAGCCCTGGGGCCGAGCTTTCCTGACCCGCTCGACGGCGCTGATCTGGGACGCCAACCGGGTCGCGATCGAGCGGCCTGGGACGGAGCTCGAGGAGGTCGTGGCGATCGCCGACGAGGTCCTCGGCGGTGCCGGGCTCACGCACCGCAAGGTGTGCCTGGCCGACGAAGCCGAGGGACGGAGGCTGGGCGGCCGACTCGAAGCCGATCCGGCGCGATGGCCCGGCTGGGAGGTCGAGCGGGCCCGGTTCATGGTGTGGCGCGGCGGCACCGTCGCGTCCCCGCCGGTGGGGGCGCGGGAGGCGCGGCTGGCGGAGATCGAAGGGCTGCGGCGGACGCTGCTCACCGAAGAGGCGGTGCCGAGCGGGGTCGCGGAGCCGGAGGCGACGGTCGCGCAGCTGCTCGAGCTCGACCGCCGCTACGGAGAGGCGGCCGGCGACCGCTGGTTCGTCGCCCCGGCCGAGGGCGACCCGATGGCGGCCTGCCGGCTCCTGCGCGCCGGGGGGATCGGCCAGGTGGAGGACGTCGGCACCCGCTTCCACGCCCGCGAGCGCGGGTACGCGACGGCGATCGTCCGCGCCGCCGTCGCCGCCTCCCGGGCGGCCGGGGACGCGACGACCTTCCTCACCGCCGACGCCGCCGACTGGCCGCAGCTCCTCTACTCCCGCCTCGGCTTCGAGGCGGTGGGCGGCCTCACCGTCCTGCGCCGCCGCCCCTGAGCGCCGGTCTACATGTGGGACACCGGCCCGGGGCAAAGTCTGTACGGGAGTACAACACGCCGGTTTATGCGTCGGCATTAGGCTCTTTTTGCTCTGACTATGGAGTTCTTGAAAGGAAATCGATCGCGGCCGGACACCGGACGCGCCGCCAAGTGAGGGACAAGCCAAGCGATGAGCCGAATCCGCCAGCAGAACGTAACCGCAGCCCAGTGGAGCTCCAATGGTGAGTCGCTGGGAGCGCTCGATCTGACCCTGCCCGAGAACGCCGCCTTCGGCGCCAACGTCTTCGACGTCGAGGTGCAGAAGGAACGCCTGCCCAGCGACGTCTTCGAGAAGCTGCAGGCGACCCTCGCGCACGGCGAGGCGCTCGACCCGAGCCTCGCCGACGCGGTCGCCGAAGCGATGATGGAGTGGGCGCTGGAGAACGGCGCGACCCACTACACCCACATGTTCCAGCCACTGACCGGCTCGACCGCGGAGAAGCACGACTCCTTCTTCGAGCCGGCGGGCGAAGGCAAGCTGCTGGCCGACTTCTCCGGCAAGGAGCTGATCCAGGGCGAGCCGGACGCCTCGTCCTTCCCGACCGGCGGGGTCCGCGCCACCTTCGAGGCGCGCGGCTACACCGCCTGGGACCCGACCAGCCCGGCGTTCATCCTCGAGAACCCGAACGGGACGCTGCTGGCGATCCCGACCGCCTTCGCCAGCTGGACCGGCGAGGCGCTCGACGCGAAGATCCCGCTGCTGCGCTCGATGGACGCGCTGTCGCAGACCGCCGTCAAGGCGCTGCGGCTGCTCGGCGACGAGGCGACCGAACGGGTCTTCACCACGGTCGGGCCGGAGCAGGAGTACTTCCTGATCGACGAGCAGTACTTCTTCGAGCGGCCCGACCTGATCTCCACCGGCCGGACCCTCTTCGGCGCCAAGCCGCCGAAGGGCCACGAGCTCGACGACCACTACTTCGGCTCGATTCCGGAGCGGGTGCTCGCCTTCATGATGGAGTCGGAATTGGAGATGCGGAAGCTCGGCATCCCGGTGAAGACCCGCCACAACGAGGTCGCCCCCGCCCAGTACGAGATCGCGCCAATCTTCGAGAGCTCCAACGTCGGCTCCGACCACCAGCAGCTGTTGATGCGGACGCTGGAAAACGTCGCCCGCCGCTACGGGCTGGTCTGCCTGCTCCACGAGAAGCCGTTCGCCGGCGTCAACGGCTCCGGCAAGCACAACAACTGGTCGATGGGCACCGACGGCGGCTCCAACCTCCTGAACCCGGGCGAAACCCCCTCGGAGAACATCATCTTCCTGTTCTTCTGCACGGCGGTGATCCAGGCGGTGAACAAGCACCAGGGCCTGCTGCGCGCCTCGGTGGCGAACATCGGCCAGGACCATCGGCTCGGGGCCAACGAGGCGCCGCCGGCGATCATCTCGATCTTCCTCGGCGCCGAGCTGGAAAAGACGTTCGAGGCGATCTCGACCGGGTCGGGCGATCCCAACACGCCGGCCTCCTTCCTACACCTCGGCTCCTCGGTGCTGCCGCCGCTGCCGATGCACGGCGGCGACCGCAACCGGACCTCGCCGTTCGCCTTCACCGGCAACAAATTCGAGTTCCGGGCGCTCGGGTCGAGCATGTCGCTCGCCTTCCCGAACACGGTCCTCAACACGATCGTCGCGGAGGCGATCGACGACCTGGCCGGGAAGCTGAAGACGCGGCTCGACGCCGGCTCGCCGATGCCGGAAGCCGTGATGGAGATCGTCAAAGCCTCCTACCTGGAGAACAAGGTCGTCTGCTTCGATGGCGACAACTACTCCGAGGAGTGGCACCAGGAGGCCGCCCGACGCGGCCTGAAGAACCTGAAAACCACTCCGGACGCGCTGCCGGAAGTGATCGCCGACGCGACCGTGAGGGCATTCGAGGAGTACAACGTGCTCAGCAAGCGGGAGCTCGAGTCGCGCTTCGACGTGTGGGTCGAGCAGTACGCGATCCGCGCCAACATCGAGGCCGAGGAGACCTTCTCGATCGGCCAGACGATGATCCTGCCGGCCGGGCTGCGGCAGCTGTCGCTGATCTCCGACGCGGGCGTCTCGGCGCTCGAGGGCGAGATCCGCGAGATGGTCGACGACCTGGTGGGCACGCTCGGCGAGCTGAAGGAGGCCAACGCCGTCCCCGAGGACCTCGAGGGCCTCGACCTGGCCGCCTACGCCCGCGACAGCCAGCTGGCGGCGATGGGCAAGGTGCGCGAGGTCGGCGACAAGCTGGAGCGCGTGGTCGCCGACGACCTCTGGCCGCTGCCGAAGTACGAGGAGATGCTCTTCATCAAGTAGCGCCGGGGCGGGTTCGCGGCGATCGCCGCGGTCTGGCGATCACCGCGGGCTCCGTCTAGGAGGAGGGTGGGCTTTCGGGCCCGCCCTCCTCGACTGCGTCCGGCGGGGCGCCGGATCCCGAGGTGGCCTCGGCCGCGGACGGGGTGCCGTCGGGGGCCTGGTCGTTTTCGGGGTTCGAGCGGATCGCCCGCCAGAGCAGCCAGAAGACGCCGGCGGCGCCGAGCATCGGGATGAAGCCGGCGAACACCGCCGGGATCCAGGACTCGGCGCCGGTGGCGAGATGGACCGCGGCGGTGATGGTGTCGAGAGCGTTCATGCGGGTGCTTCCGGGAGGCCGGGTCCGCCGGCCAGGGGGTTGAGGTCGGCGAGCAGCTCGAGCAGACGCGGCTGGGGCTCGGAATCGTCGATCACGATCGCCGTCCCCGGCCAGGCCCACCGGCAGTAGCGGGCATAGGCCTGGCGCGAGGCGAGGTCGGGCTCGTAGATCCAGCAGCCGCTGTTCCAGTAGCGGGTCGCGCCGTTGGTGGCGCGCACGTCGTCGAGCGGCTGGTGGGTGTGGGCGAAGACGATCTTGTCGGCCTCCCCGTCCCAGCCGAGGTTGGCGACGACCCGCGAGAAGGCCTCCAGCGCGTGCTCGGTCGGGCTGCTGCGCGACAGCACCGTCGGCTCGGGGTACTGCGGGTGGACGGGCGGCGGGCCGGCGACGGGCTGCTCGCGCCCCTGCCGGGCGGCCTCTTCGCGGACCACCGCGTCGAAGTGGTCGGCGCTCGGGAGCGCCGCGCCGGGGCCTTCGGCGCGGTCGCGCAGGCGGGCGGCGAGCCGCCGGGCGCCGCGGACCGGCGCCCCGGCGGCGGTGGCTAGCCGGCCGGCCCGCTGGGCGGCGCGAAAGACGTTCTGCTGGGCGTGGGTGCCGTGGGGCATCTGGGCGGCGATGTAGAGCCACTCGGTGAGCAGCGTGGTGACCGACTCGTAGTCGGCGGCGCTCCGCGGTTGCTCGGGGCCGCCTGCGGCGATCCCCCACAGCGTACGGGTCAGCAGGCGCGAGCCCCGCGAGCCGCTCATCCGCGCGTGCGGGTCCAGGTAGTGGCCGTGCGTGCACAGGACGCCCGCGCAGGTGTAGGTCGGGTAGGCGATCTCGACCTCGACGCCGGGCAGGCGGCTTTCGAGAAAGCCCTGGAAGAAGCCCGGGCCGGGCGGCTCCGGCGGCGGCACGCCGTCGAGGTGGGGAGCCTCGCCGCGCGCCAGCACCGCCTCCGCGGCGCTCTCTTCGTCGCGGTGGACGAGGTGGTGGTCGTGGTTGCCGGCGAGGAAGACGAAGCGCTTGCCGGGCAGCTTCGCGGCGACCAGCTCCAGGAGCCCGGCCGAGGCGTCGACCGCGTCGGCGACCGAGCCGAAGAGGAAGTCGAAGAGGTCGCCGAGCAGGATCACCTCGTCGACGCCGTCGAGGGCCGGCGCGAGCCGCTCCAGGAAGAACTGCTCGCGCAGCAGGTCGCGCCCCGTCCAGGCGCCGAAGTGCGTGTCGGAGATGACCAGCGCGCGCAAGGCCTACAAGTCTAGGCGCGGCTCCGAAGTCGCATCTCCAGGCCGCCGCGGGGCGAGAGCGTCGGCATCTGGCGGACCGACATCGTGCGCCCCGGCAGGGCGTCGGCGCGCAGGCGCTGCAGCAGCATCGTGGTCACCAGCTTCACCTCGATCAGGCCGAACCGCTTGCCGATGCAGATCCGCCTGCCGCCGCCGAAGGGAACGTAGGCGCCGCGCGGCAGCGCCGCCTTGCGCTCCCTGGTGAAGCGCTCCGGGACGAAGGCCTCGGGCTCGGGGAACACCTCGGGCAGGCGGTGGCTGGCCCAGGAGCAGTAGTTGACGTAGGCGCCGGCCGGCACCTGGAAGCCGCCCCACTCGAAGTCGCGCACGGCGCGGCGCGGGCCGATCCAGGCCGGCGGGTAGAGGCGCAGCACCTCGTCGATGACCATCTCCAGGTAGGGCAGCTCCCCCTCCAGCTGGTCGATCGTCGGCGGCGCGCCGGCCAGCACCCGGTCCTGCTCCTCGCAGAGGCGCTCGACCACGTCGGGATGACGGGCGAGCTCGTGCAGGGCGAAGGTGACGGTCGAGGTCGACGTGTCGTGCCCGGCGAACATCAGGGTCATCACCTGGTCGCGGATCTCGGTGTCGGTGAAGCGCTCGCCACGCTCGCCGCGCGCCGCGATCAGCAGGCTGAGGATGTCGCGGCGGCCCTCGTCGGGGGCGGCGCGGCGGCGCTCGATCTCCTCGTAGACGATTCGGTCGAGCACCTCCCGGGCCGCCATCAGCCGGCGCCACGGCGAGCCGGGGCCGCGCAGCAGGCGCAGCGCGTAGTCGATGCCGAAGAAGCCGAGCGCCGCCTCGAACTTCTCCGCGGCGAGGGCGCCCTTGCCGGCGTCGTCGGGGTCGAGGCCGAGCAGCGCCCGCATCGCGATCCGCATCGCCAGGCCCCGCATCCAGGCGTAGACGTCGAGGACGGCGCCGGGCGCGAGCGCGGCGATCGCCGCCTCGGCCTCGGCCGTCATCGCCGCGGTCGAGGCCTCGACCTGTTCGCGGTGGAAGGCGGGCAGCATGATCGCCCGGGCGCGGTCGTGATAGTCGCCGTCGATCGTCAGCAGGCCGTCGCCGAGCAGCGGGATCAGGTCGCCGAAGCTCGACTCGCGCCAGTGGAAGTTCTCCGGGTGGCCGACGGTGACGAAGTGGTTGGCCTCCGGCCCGAGCATGAAGACGACCTTGGTGTGGAGCAGGCGCATGCTGAAGATCGGCCCGTGCTCTTCGTAGGCCGCGAGCAGCAGCGGCAGCGGGTCGCGCGCCATCTGCCTGGTGCGGGCGACGTTGAAGTCGCCGGGCCCGGGCGGGTAGGAGCCCCTCCCCCGCCACTCGGCGGCGAGATCGCCGGCGACGCGCACGAACGGGTTGCCCGAGAGCGGCGGCGGGCGGGTTGCGATCGGGGCCGTGGGGTCGACCGTGGCCATCGGGCCGAAGGTTAGCGGCCCGCCTGGCCGGCCGGCCAGTCAACCTTCGACCCAGCTCGCCAAGGCGTGAGCGTCTCCACTTGAGCCCTTCCAGCTGCCAGTCAGGTGGCACGCGCCCGAGGCGCGGCCCAGCGGCGATCCCGAGGCGCGGCCCCAGCGGCGATCCCGAGGCGCGGCCCCAGCGGCGATCCCGAGGCGCGCGCGGTCGATCAGCTACGCGGCGGCGTTGGCGGCGAGCTGGCCGCAGGCGGCGTCGATGTCGCGGCCGCGGGTGAGCCGGACGGTGGCAGGGACCCGGTGCTCGGCGAGGATCGCCCGGAAGCGCTCGATCCGCTCCGGTGAGGAGCCGTCGTAGGCGCCGGTCGGGTTGTAGGGGATCAGGTTGACCTTGTAGCCGCGCGGGTCGAGCAGGGCGGCGAGCTCGCGGGCGTGCTCGGGGAGGTCGTTGACGCCGTCGAGCATCACGTACTCGACGAAGACCTTGCGGCGGCGGCGCGCCCGGTAGCGCTCGCAGGCGGCCAGCACCTCGCTCAGCGGGTAGCGGTCGTTGACCGGCATCAGCCGCGAGCGCAGGCCGTCGTTGGGCGCGTGCAGGGAGAGGGCCAGCGCGATCGGCATCTCGCACTCGGCGAGGCGGTCGATCCCCGGCACCCAGCCGACCGTCGAGATCGCCGTGCGGCGGTTGGTGACGCCGAGGTCGGGGAGCCGCTCGCAGGCGGCGAGGACGTTGTCGACGTTCATCGTCGGCTCCCCCATCCCCATGAAGACGACGTGGTCGATCGGTTCGACGCGGCGGAAGTGGAGGGCCTGGTCGAGGATCTCGTCAGCCGTGAGGTTGCGGCCGAACTTCATCTTCCCGGTGGCGCAGAAGGTGCAGGTGAGCGGGCAGCCGGACTGGGAGGAGAGGCAGACCGAGCGCCGGCCGCCCCGGTAGCGCATCAGCACCGCCTCGATCGGCCGGCCGTCGACGGTGTCGAAGAGCGTCTTCACGGTGCCGTCGTCGGAGCGCGCCTCGGCGCGGACCGAGAGCGTGGTCAGCGGCACCTCGACGGCCAGCCGCTCGCGCAGCGCCGCGGGCAGGTTGGTCATCTCCTCGTAGCCCCCGGCCCCGCGCGCGACCCACTCCCAGACCTGGGAGGCGCGATAGCCGGGCTCGCCGGCCGCGGCGAGGACGTCGTTCAGGCGCTGCGTGTCCACCCGACGAGGTTAGCCGGGCCGCGCTGCGCACTTGGCGCGACACCCCCGCCGCGCACGTTGGCGAGGCCAGGGCGTGGCCACGTCCGGCGGGGCGAATCCGACCAGCTCGCCGGACCCGCAAAGCGGACAAACGCAACCAATTCGCCCGCGACCGGCCTGCGCGTAGTAGAAATAGTTGACGCGGATACTAACCAAGAACCAGGAGGACCAAGATGGCAGCGATCCCAGACGAGGCAAAGCACCTGCTCGAAGGCCAACATTTCGCCCACTTGGCGACGCTCAATCCGGACGGCTCGCCGCAGGTCTCGGCGGTCTGGATCGGGATCGACGGCGATCTCGTCACCTTCAACACCGCCGAGGGCCGGGTCAAGACCAACAACGTGCGCCGCGATCCGCGGGTCGCGATCTCGATCCACAACCAGGAGAACCCCTACGAGAACCTGATCATCCAGGGCAGGGTCGCCGAGATGACCCACGACGGCGCCGACGCGGACATCGACGCGCTCGCCAAGCGCTACATGGGGCTGGACGAGTACCCGCTTCGCCAGCCGGGCGAAGAACGGGTGCTGGTGAAGATCGAGCCGGAAAGGGTCAACCACCAGAACCCGTAGCGGCAGGGTTCGGCCGCGGCGGCGCAGTCGGGCCGCCGCGGAGCCGCTCAGGTGGGGAGCTCGGCCTCCAGGCGCGCCAGGGCGGCCCGGGCGAGATCGAAGACGCCCTCGTCCCGGGTGAGCCGATAGCGCGAGTTGGCGGCCATCACGACGGCGTAGAGCTCGAACGCGTAGCGCTCGGGGTCGGCGATCCCGGCCGCCTCGGACTGGCGGACCAGCTGCGCCATCCAGGCGTCCAGCGCGGCGGCGATCGCGTCGCGGACCGGGCCGGGCCGGTCGTCGAACTCGCTCGCGGTGGCGCCCCAGAAGCAGCCGCCGGGGAAGCTCTGCAGGTAATCGAGGTAGCGCTCGGCCATCGCCCGCAGGCGCGGCGCCCCGTCGGGGGCGGCGCGCGCCGGGGCGATCACCATCGCCCGGAAGCGCTCGGCGGCGGCGGCGACCGTCGCCAGCTGCAGCTCCTGCTTGGAGCCGAAGTGGCCGAAGAGGCCGCTCTTGCTCATCCCCAGGTCGCTCGGCGAGCCGGCCGATCGAGACCCCCTCGAGCCCCTCGACCGAGGCCAGGTCGACGGCCCGGTGGAGGATCGCGGCGCGCGTCCTCTCTCCCCTCGTCGCGCTTGCGTCGTCCACGCCGACAGGATAGAAAAAGCACGAACGTTCGTATTCGACGGAGGGAGACGCGGTGGCCGACTACACGGTGAGGCGAATCGAAGAGATGGACGCGGCGCTGTACGGCAGCTTCAAGCGGGCGCGGGCGGAGCTGGGCGTGGGGTCGTTCGGGATGCAGGTGATCGATCTGCCGCCGTCCTTCGACGGCTATCCCGACCACGACCACGCGCACGACGAGCAGGAGGAGGTCTACCTGGCGCTGCGCGGCAGCGGCGAGCTGGAGGTCGACGGCGAGCGGATGGCGCTCGACGACGATCACATGGCGCGGGTCGGGCCGGCGGCGCGGCGCAAGGTCCGGTCGGGTCCGGACGGCCTGCGGCTGGTCGTGCTCGGCGGGGTCCCGGGCCGCGCCTACTCGGCCCCCGCGGTGAGCGAGATCGGCGGTCCCGACCCCAAAGTTCCCTAGCCATCCCGCGGGTCGTTCCTGTTGCCGCCCCCTCCGGCATCAGGAACGGCCCGGCGGTGAGCGGTCGGACTCAGCGCTCGACCCCGTCGGACTCGTCGGACTCGTCCAGCTTGCCGGGCTCGAAGCCGGGGCAGCGGAGGACCGGGATCCGCGGGTAGCGAGGGAACTCCGGCTCCGCGCGGGAGCGCCCGCAGAGGGAGAAAACCGAGCCGCGCGTGTTGGGGACGAGCCGCTGGTGCCGGCAGGAGTCGCAGAGCCCGGCGGGCTGCCGGGCGGCGGGGGCCATCAGGCCCGGCCTCCGCGCGGGCGACCGGTGGCGGCCGACGGCCGGGCGCGCTCGACCCGGCGGGCGACGGCGTGCAGGAGCCGCCGGGAGACCAGCGCGTGCAGGCGGGTGCCAACCACGAGCGCCCGGTAGGCGCGTCCCTTCGCTCCGGGGAAGTCGGCCCGCGTCTCGGCGACGAGGCGGGTCCGCACCCCGCCCAGCGGTTCGAGGCGGAGCGCCAGCTCGTACTCGGAGAGGCGGTGGGAGCCGCGCAGGACGAGCAGCCGCTGCGGGGTCAGCGCGGCGACGTGGAAGCCCGGCATGGCGGAGCCGGCCTCGAGCGGCCGCGGCCCGCCGGACTCGGTGTCGGCGCAGCCGAGCGCCCGCGCGCAGCGCCGCGCGACCCCGCCGGCGGTCGCCTGCTCGACGCTCCGCAGCAGCGCCGGCCAGACGACGGCGGGCGCACCGGCCACCTCGACCGCGCGCTCGTCGATCCAGGGCAGCGCCGCCGCACTTTCCGTCGAGCTCGACACGGCACGAAGCTACACCGAGTCGGTCCGCCTCGCCGCCGTCTAGCGTTGGGCAGGCCATGCGCACCGCCACCCTGTTCGACGCCGACGCCGCCGCCTACACCGGCACGGTCGAGGTCCTGGGGGTGATCTTCCGCGCCGAGGACGACGGCTACGCGGTGCTTGAGGTGCAGGAGACGGGCGGTGGCGAGGGCTTCGCCCTGGTCGGCCCGGTCGCCCACCTCGGCCCCGGCGACCGCGCCGAAGTGAGCGGCGAGTGGCAGAACCACTCCCGCTACGGCCGCCAGCTGCGCGCCCAGGGCGCCCTGCCGCTCGACCCGACCGACCGCGAGGGGCAGATCGCCTACCTGACCAGCCTCCGCCACATCGGCCGGCGGCGCGCCGAGCGGCTGGTCGACACCCACGGCGAAGGGGTGCTGGCGGTGATCGCCGCCGACCCACAGGGCACCTTCGCGGCGCTGCGCGGGGTGAGCGTCGACCAGGCGGCGGCGGCGACCCAGTCCTGGCACGAGAGCCGCGCCGTCCGCGAGCTTCACGTCCAGCTCGCCCCCCACGGCCTCGCCCACCTGGCGGCACCGATCCACGCCCGCTACGGGGAGCGGGCGAGCGCGATCCTGCACGAGGACCCCTACCGGCTGACCGAGGTCGAGGGCGTCGGCTTCGGCCGCGCCGACAAGATCGCGCTCGCCGCCGACGTGCCGCCGGAGTCCGACCGGCGCGCCCAGGCCGCCGCCGTGTACGCGCTGCGCGAAGCCGAGCAGGCCGGCAACAGCTTCCTGCCGATCGAGGAGCTGGCGACCCGCACCGCGCGACTGACCGGTCTGGTGCCCGACCCCGAGGTGCTGGCGAGGGCCCGCGGGCTGGTCGTCGAGGAGGGGCGGGCCTACCGCGAGCCGACCCTGGAGAGCGAGCGGGCCGTGGCGGCGACCCTGGCGCGGCGGCTGGCGGCGCCGCCCCACCTCGAGCACGATCCCGGCGAGAGCGACCCCGAAGGCGACCTGACCCCGGAGCAGTGGGCGGCGGTGCGCGGCGCCTTCGCCGCGCGGGTCTCGGTGCTGACCGGTGGCCCGGGCGTCGGCAAGACGCGCTGCACGAAGGCGGTCGTCGCCGCCGCCGAAGACGCGGGCGCCAAGATCGCCCTCTGCGCGCCTACCGGACGCGCGGCCCGCCGCCTGCAGGAGACGACCGGGCACGAGGCGCAGACGATCCACCGGATGCTCGAATGGGTTCCCGGCGGCGACCCCGGCTTCGGCCCCGGGCGACCGCTGCCGGTCGAGCTGGTGATCGTCGACGAGTCCTCGATGCTGAACCTGCGGCTCGCCCAGGTGCTGCTCGAGGGGCTGGCGGAGACGACCCACGTCGTCTTCGTCGGCGACGCCGACCAGTTGCCGCCGATCGGGGCGGGCAAGCCGTTCGAGGATCTGATCGAGTCGGGCGGGGCGCCGGTCGTGCGGCTCACCCAGATCTTCCGCCAGGCGGCGCGGTCGATGATCACCACCGCCGCCCACGAGATCAACCAGGGCCGCCCGCCCCACCTCGAGCCCGGCCCCGACCAGGAGCGCGACTTCTTCTTCATCGAGCGCCCGGCCCCCGAGCGGGCGCTGGAGACGGTGGTCGAGGTCGTCGCCGAGCGGGCGGCGGAGAGCTTCGGAGTCGACCCGATCCGCGAGGTGCAGACGCTGGCGCCGATGTACCGCGGGCCGGTCGGCATCGACGCGCTGAACGAGCGCCTACAGGCGCGGCTCAACCCGGACGGCCGGCGGGCGGTCGGCGAGCGCTTCCGGATCGGCGACCGGCTGATCCAAACCCGCAACTCCCATGAGCTCGGGCTGATGAACGGCTCGATCGTCTTCCTGCGCCGCGACGATCCCGACGAGGAATCGATCGTGGTCGACACCGACGAGGGCGCCATCCTGGTGATGCCGTACTCGGAGACGGCGACGCTGAAGCTGGCCTACGCGATCTCCGTCCACAAGGCGCAGGGCTGCGAGGTGCCGGTGGTGGTCGCCGTCTGCCACCGGTCCCACACCCGGATGCTGACCCGGCCGCTGCTCTACACCGCGATCACCCGGGCGCGGCGCGACTGCGTCCTGGTCGGCGACTCCGCGGCGCTCGCCGCGGCGGTCGGCCGCGGCGAGGGAAGCGGGCGGCACTCGGGGCTCGCGGCGCGCCTGCGCGAGTCGGCCGCGGGCTGACGGGAGCCGCGGCGGCGCGAGCCTGCCGTGGACTGACGGGAGGCGCGGCGCCGGGGCGCGGCGAGGCGGAGCGGGCCCGACCGCTTCTTCACCTGCCGCCGATCACCGTGTGCCACATTGGGTTCGGTGACCGACGAGCGCGCGCGACTGCCCTGGCTGGAGATCGTCCTCACCGCGGTGGCGATCGTCCTGATGGCAGGGCTGGTCCTCGCGGTGCCCGCGCTGCGCCACGCGGCGCTCGCCGCCGTGCACGGCGAAACCGCCGAAGTGCGCCGCCAGATCAAGTCGCTCGGGATCGGCGGGCCGCTGATCATCGTCGGCCTCGGCGTGATCCACTCGGTGGTCCCCTACCCGGCGGAGATCGTCAACGCCGCCTCCGGATTCGCCTACGGCTTCTTCGGCGGGCTGGGGATCGTGATCGTCGGCTGGATGATCTCGGCGCTGCTCTGCTACTGGGTCGGCGCCGGGGTCGCGCGGCCGCTGCTCGACCGCTGGTTCGGCGCCACGCGCTTCGCGCGGGCCGAGGCGATGGTCGAGCGCGGCGGCGTCACCCTGCTGATCGCCCTGCGCCTGCTGCCGATCGTCCCCTTCAGCCTCGTCTCCTACGCGGCGGGCGCCGCCCGGGTCCCCTTCCATCGCTACTGCTGGACGACCGCGGTCGGCTTCCTGCCGATCACCGCGCTCGCCGTCTACCTCGGCACGCGGCTGGAAGGGATCAGCCCGACCAGCCCGGTCGTGATCGCGGCGCTGCTCGCGGCGGTCGCCCTCGTCCTGGTCGGCAACTGGATCATCAGGCGCTCCGGCGCCGCGCAGGGTGCCGCCGGGCTGCCCGGCGTCAGGGAGCCCGCGGCGGGCCTCAGCGGGCCCGGGCGCGCTGAGGCCGAGTGTGGCGCGAGTGAATCCGGCTCCCCCGAGGAACCTGCTTGACGCGGAAGCGGTAGACGGCCCGCCTTCTGGCGACGTTGCCCGCCTGGTCCCGGGCCCGCACCCGCAGCACGTGGCGACCGGGGGTGAACCGGTGGCGGAACGACGCCGGGCAGACCCGCAGCGCTTCGCGGTCGTACTGGCAGTAGAAGGTGACCGGCGACTCGTTGGAGCGGAGCCGGAAATGGACGACGGCGCGGAACTTGCGGGACCTGACCACCTTGCGCGGGTGGCCGACGATCCAGGTGCGCGGCGCCTTGGTATCGACCTTGAAGCCGTAGACCCCACTGGAGGCGCTGCGACCTTCGGTGTCGGTGGCGGTGACCACGAAGCCGTGGTCGCCGTCGCCCAGCCGGTAGGGCACGGTGTAGGGAGAGCTGCAGGGCACCGCGCCGCCGCCGTCGAGTTCGCAGCGAAAGGAGGCGGGCTGAGAGGAGCCGAATTCGAAGATCGGCCACCGGTCGTTGCCGAGCGGGCTCGGCCCCCTGGTGATCGTCACCACGGGCGCCGTTCCGGGATGGGGGGTGGGCGCGGGCGTCGGAACCGGGGTCGGCGTCGGGGTGGGCGTCGGCGTCGGCGTCGGCGCGGGTTCTTCTTCCGGTTCTTCGGGTTCTTCCGGTTCTTCGTTTTGGTTCTTCGGGTTCTTCCGGCGTGGTCGGGGGGTCGCGGACCGTCGAGTCGCCGGCCGCGGTCATCGCCGCCGCCGCGTCCAGCAGCCCGGCGCCGACCGCGTCGGGCGAGTTGACCGGCGTGAATTCGGTCGCCGAGGACTCCATCGCTTCGGCGATGTCCGCCGGCGTCGCGCCGGCGTTGCCCTGCTGCATCAGGGCCGCCACCGCGGCGGCGTGCGGGGCCGCCTCCGAGGTCCCGCAGAAGTAGTAGGCGCCGCCGCTGCGCTGCGCGAAGAACGTGGTCGAGGCGCAGTCGGTGGCGGTCAGGTTCGGCTTTTCGACCACTTCCGGTTCGGGGAGTTCGGCGGCCGCATTGGTGTTTTCGACCGGGCCGAAGTAGTGGGTCACCGGGCCGCGCGAGGAGTAGCGCTCCGGTTCGGCCGGTTCCGCGCCCTGGCCCCAGTTGACCGCCCCGAGGGTGATAGCCGCGGCCGAGCCGGCGTGGCCGTAGATCGTCGGGCCGACGGTGTCCCCGCCCGCCGATTCCGGGTACTCGGTCGCGGTCACGCCGCGGCCGTTGTCGACGATGGCGAACTTGAGGCCCGGCGCCGCCGTGCCGCTCGCTTCCGGGTTGCAGGGGCCGGAGCAGCGAAGGATGACCAGGGAGACTTCTTCCGGGGTGGAGGATTCGTTTTCCCAGCCGAGGATCTCCGCCGGAACCTGCGTTGCGATGTTGTCCTGGACCCCTTCCCCTCTTTCGTATTCGCTGATGATCTGGCCTTCGCCGTTGAGCAGGTAGGCGTCGAGGTCGGCTTCGACCCCGTGCCACGGTTCCATCCACTGCAGGTCGATCAGCGCTTCGCCGCCGGGTTCGACCGTCATGCCGAAGCTGGAGTCGGTGCCCGCGGGGTCGAAGCTCATGCACCCGTTCGACGTTTCGCCGAGGGCCGTGTCCACCGCTTCCGGGCATTCGACCGGCCGGAATTCGGGCGCTTCCCAGGAGGCGATCTCGTTGCCGGTCCCGGCTTCGATGAGGTTGTCGTTGCCCGCCGCGGTGAGGTAGGTGACCCCCGCTTCGGTGACTTCGCGAATCGCCACGGCGACCGGGCCTTCCTGGAAGAAGGGCTCGGCGAAGTAGCCGACGTCGTCGACGATCACGTTCGCCCCGGCCCCCCCTGCGGCGACGGGCGCGGCGAGCCGCTTGATGTTTTCGGCGAACTGCAGTTCGGTCGAGTAGGCGGTCGCGAAGGCGAGCTCGGCGTGCGGCGCCAGGTCGTGGATCGCCTGCAGCATCGCCCGACCCTCGTCGGTCCCTCCGCTCGGTCCCGCGGCGAGCACGTTCACGGGCGCCTTCTGGCCGGGGCAGTTGCCGGCCGGACCGGGCAGGTCGTTGGTTTCTTCGTCCTGGAGGGCGTGGGTGGCGACGGGCCCGCCTTCGATCGATTCGGTCGCCGTGTCGAAGGAGTCGGAGAGGACGCCGATCGTCTCCCCCGCCCCCCGCGCGCCGAAGGCTTCGCGGGCCGCCGGGACGTCCAGCTGAGAGAGCCCCTGGCTGATCACCGAGCCGCCTTCGCAGTTGGTGCCCGACGCGGTCGCCGCGGTGCCCGCGCCGGCCGTGGAAGCACCGGTTTCGACCCCGTGGAGGACCGGTGCCGCGCCGCCTTCGACCCCGTAGAGGACCGGGCGACGGGACGGCACGACGGCGCTGACGCCGGAGACGGCACCGATCGCCCGCAGGTCTTCCGGTGCGACCGAGAGAGCCACCGTCTGGTAGGCGCGGCTGGCGAGGAGGACCTTCGCGCCAGCGGCCTTCAGCGCTTCGACCCGGGCCACCGCGCCCGCGTCGAAGCGCGCTTCGACGACCACCCGCTCGCCTTCGCGGACGAGGCTGGCGGGCCTTTCGGTAGGCAGACCGATCGCCTTGGCCTGTGCGGCGGGCGGCTTGGCGGCGACGGAGCCGGTCCCCAGCCTCGCCAGTTCGGGGGCGAGCGGCCCGGCGCCCGTCGCGGCGGCCTGAGCCCCGGCGGGAGCCAGGACGGCAAGCCCCAGGAGCACGGGCGCCAGCCACGCGGCGCCGGCGAACCATGAGAATTGGAGGCTGTGCCTACCGAGCATGTGAGGCCTGCGCCTACCGGGCATTCAGGCAAGGTATCGACCGTCGCCGGCCTTTCCTGAAGTTGCCGCGGCGGCTCTCCGGCCACCCCGGAGCGCCCGCCCGGGGCGCCCGCGACGGCGCCGAATGGCGCCCCCGCCCCGACCCGTGCCGGCGCCCGGGTGGCGATTGGGCAGGAAATTCACGTCCAGGCGCGCCTGATCCTGCTAGCGTGCCGCCTGAAAGGGCCGGGATACCGGCCGTAAGTTTGTGTCTAGCGCTCGCATGTCGTTGCCTTCCAGCACGTCAGCGTTTGCAGCACATGATGTGGAGGCAATGCATGCCTACTGGAACCGTAAAGTGGTTTAGCGACGACAAGGGCTACGGGTTCATCACGCCCGACGACGGCTCGAAGGACGTCTTCGTTCATCACAGCGCCATCCTGGGTGAGGGCTTCAAGTCCCTGACCGAGGGCGCCAAGGTGACGTACGAGTCCGAGGAAGGCCCGAAGGGTCCCGCCGCGGCCAGCGTTCAGCAGACTTCGTAGAGCAAGCGCTCATAGACAGTCTGGGAAGCCCGCCCCATTCGGCGGGCTTCGTCTTGTAATGACCGCCTTCGGGCCAGCCGGCGCCCGCCGCGCCGGGCCCGTGAGCCGTCCTCAGTACCCTCCACCGCTCCCCATGACCGCAACTCGAGACGACCTACGCAACTGCGCGATCATCGCCCACGTCGACCACGGCAAGACGACCCTGGTCGACGCCATGCTCTGGCAGACGGGAACCTTCCGCAAAGGCCAGGACGTGGCCGAGCGGGTCATGGACTCGATGGACCTGGAGCGCGAGAAGGGGATCACGATCCTCGCCAAGAACACCGCGGTCCAGCACGGCGGCGTGAAGCTGAACATCGTCGACACGCCGGGCCACGCGGACTTCGGCGGCGAGGTGGAGCGGGCGCTGACCATGGTCGACGGGGCGCTGCTGCTGGTCGACGCCTCCGAGGGGCCGCTGCCGCAGACGCGGTTCGTGCTGCGCAAGGCCTTGGAGCGGCGCCTGCCGGTGATCCTCGTCGTCAACAAGGTCGACCGACCGGACGCCCGGATCGCCGAGGTCGTCGACGAGGTCTACGAGCTGTTCATCGACCTCGACGCCGACTCCGACCAGATCGACTTCCCGATCGTCTACACCAACGCGAAAGCGGGCTGGGCGTCGCTCGAGGAGGGCGACGAGGGGACCGACCTGATGCCGCTGCTCGACCTGATGCTGGAGAAGATCCCGGCGCCGACCTACGAGGAGGGCGCGCCGCTGCAGGCGCACGTCACCAACCTCGACGCCTCGCCCTACGTCGGCCGGCTGGCGATCTGCCGGGTGCGCCAGGGGGCGATCCGCTCCGGACAGCCGATCGCCTGGTGCCGCGCCAACGGTGAGGTGAAGAGGGCGAGCGTGTCGGAGCTGTACATCACCGAGGGGCTCGAGCGGGTCGGCGCCGAGGAGGCCGGGCCGGGCGAAATCATCGCCGTCGCCGGGATCGAAGAGGTGACGATCGGCGAGACCCTGGCCGACCCCGAGGACCCGCGGCCGCTGCCGGTGATCACCGTCGACGAGCCCTCGCTGTCGCTGGTGCTGGGGATCAACACCTCGCCGATGGCCGGGCAGGGCGGCGGCGACAAGCTGACCGCGCGGCAGATCCGCTCGCGGCTCGACCAGGAGCTGGTCGGCAACGTGTCGATCCGGGTCAAGGACACCGACCGTCCCGACGCCTGGGAGGTGCAGGGGCGCGGCGAGCTGCAGCTGGTGGTGCTGCTGGAGATGATGCGGCGCGAGGGCTACGAGATGACCGCCGGGCAGCCGCGCGTGGTGACCCGGGAGATCGACGGCAAGGTGCACGAGCCGGTCGAGAGGCTGGCGATCGACGTGCCCGAGGAGCACGTCGGCGCGGTCACGCAGATGCTGGCAGGGCGCAAGGGGCGGCTGGAGCAGATGGTCAACCACTCGACCGGTTGGGTGCGGATGGACTACCTGGTGCCGGCCCGCGGGCTGATCGGGTTCCGGACCGAGTTCCTGACCGAGACGCGCGGCTCGGGGATCCTCCATCACGTCTTCGACCGCTGGGAGCCGTGGGCCGGTGAGCTGCGGACCCGGCAGACCGGGTCGCTGGTGGCCGACCGGCGCGGCCAGACCGCGGGCTACTCGCTGATGAGCCTGCAGGAACGCGGCACGCTCTTCGTCGGGCCGGGCGAGGAGGTCTACGAAGGGATGATCATCGGCGAGAACGCCCGCGCCGAAGACCTCGACGTCAACCCGACCAAGGCCAAACAGCAAACCAACATGCGGGCGGCGAGCGCCGACGTGCTGGTGCGGCTGGCGCCCGCGACGCGCCTCACCCTGGAAGCCTCGCTGGAGTTCCTGCGCGACGACGAGTGCGTCGAAGTGACCCCGAACGCGGTGCGTCTGCGCAAGCTGATCCTCGACAAAGTGACCCGCCTGAAGGCGTCAAAGCGGCGCGCCGCCGCGCCGCGGTAACCCTCGACGGCGCGGCGCGGTCGACCTGAGTTCCGGATCTCGCGGCGCGGTCGACCTGAGTTCCGGATACCGGGCCAAAGGTCGACCGCACGGGCGCCGTCGGGCCCTAGGTCGACCGCGCGGCGGGCGAGGAGCGTCGCGACGTGGGCAACGATCTGGTCGGGTTCGCGGCTGAACTGGTGTTCGCTGATCCGGACGGTCTCGACCCCGACCAGGGCGAAGGCGAGATCGCGGTCGTGATCGCGCTCGAACGCGTCACGGGTGCCGTGGGTCTTGTAGGCGTCGAGTTCAATCCCAAAGCGGAGGTCCGGCCAGTAGACGTCCAGCTCGTGGCCGATCTCGTTCCAACCGGTGGCCGGACGTGGCAAGCCGGAATCGACGAGCCGGCGGACGAAGCGCCGCTCGAACTCCGAGCGCGCGTAGATGGGCGGCTCGTAGGTCGCGAGCGCGTGGCGCAGGCGCTTGGCGCCTGGATGGCCGCGGTTGCGCTGAATCACGGCGTGAATCGCATCGAGGTCGAGGAGCCGGAGGCTTTCGGCGCGCTCGAGCGCGCGACGTAGCTGATCGGCGCCGAGCTTCGACGCCAGGTCGAGCAGCGTGCGGGCGACCGAGGTCACCGGTATCCCCTCGGTCATCGCCCTATCGTCGTCGCAGAGATTGCGGGCGCGATGTCGGAGGATGCGCTGTGGCGGCCGGTGATGCCGCGGTACGAACGCCGTCACATGGATCGGCTTGGCGGACCCACGCCAAATCCCCCAGAGCCGGCCGGCCGAGTGGTAGCTGAGCAAACTCCCCGGCCCGATCGCCAACACCGCCGCCGGGCATTCACCGTGGAGCGAGAGAGTCTTATGGCCGACCGCGTACACGCCGCGGTGGATCCGGTGCAACCGCCCGCCCTTGACGGCGCGCTCCACCGCTTGGCGTGAGAAGCCGATTCGATGTTCCAGCTGCCGAATCGACACGACGCCGTGTTGCCGCTGCGCCAGCGCCGCGAGCGCCCGGTCCCGATCCCTGCGCAGCGGTCGTCCTTTGGCCCGATCCTCCCGGCGCGGTCGTCCTTTGGACCGGTATCCGGGCCTTAGGTCGACCGCATCCCCGGGACCGGGAGTTAGGTCGACCGCGCGGGGGGCGGCGGGGGTGCTTGCGTGTTGCGGGACTCGATCGCTCACCACGGCGGGCCAAGGCGGGCGGCGGGACGAGGTCTCCCCCGCGGACCGTGCCTTGCCACGCTACTTGGGAGCTTCGGGACGAGCTCGGCCCGGCGCAGCGCGCCGGGCGCGCCGCGCGACTTGCGGCGGCGCGCCCGGGAGGTCGATGCCTAGACCGTGGCGGCGGCCTGGCCGTTCTGCGAGCCGGCCTGCTTGGCCTCCGGCGTGACATCGGCGATGTTGCGCGGCAGCAGCACCTCTTTGGCGATGACCAGGCGCTGGATCTGGCTGGTCCCCTCGTAGAGCTGCATGATCTTCGCGTCGCGCATCAGTTTCTCGACCGGGTACTCCTTGATGAAGCCGTAGCCGCCGTAGACCTGGACGGCGTCGGTGGTGACCTCCATCGCCGAGTCGGCGGCGAAGCGCTTGGCCTCCGAGGAGCGCAGCGTGTTGCGGTGGCCCTGATCGAGCAGGACGGCCGAGTTCCAGGTCAGGAGCCGGGCGGCGTCGACCTTGGTCGCCATGTCGGCGATCATGAACTGGATCGCCTGGTGCATCGCGATCGGCACGCCGAACTGGACCCGTTCCTTGGAGTAATCGGAGGCGAACTCGAAGGCGGCGCGGGCGATCCCGGTGGCCATCGCGGCGACCCCCGGACGGGTGCGGTCGAGCGTCATCATCGCCAGTTTGAAGCCGTGGTTTTCCTCGCCGAGCAGGTTCGCGGCGGGCACCTCGACGTCGTTGAAGGAGATGGTCGCGGTGTTCGAGGCCCGCTGGCCCATCTTGTCCTCCTTCTTGTCGACGGTGACCCCGGGGGTGTCGGCGTCGACGACGAAGGCGGACATGCCGCGGTGACCGGCCTCCGGGTCGGTCTTCGCGTAGACCGTGAACCAGTCGGCGTAGGTGCCGTTGGTGATGAAGCACTTGGAGCCATTGAGGACGTACTTGTCGCCCTGCTTGACGGCGCGGGTCTTCATCCCGGCCACGTCGGAGCCGGCGTCCGGCTCGGTCAGGCAGAAGGAGGCGAGCTTGAAGTCTTCGACCAGCATGCCGAGGTACTTCTTCTTCGTCTCCTCGGAGCCGCCGAGGCCGACCGGCGCGGAGGCCAGGCCGTTGGCCATCAGCGAGGTGCCGATGCCCGAGCACCCCCAGCCGATCTCCTCCTCGATCACGCAGCCGGAGAGATAGTCGAGGCCGGGGCCACCGTAGGCCTCCGGGACGTGGGTGTTCATCAGGCCGACGTCCCAGGCCTTCCTCAGGACCTCGTCGGGCCAGGTGCCGTCCTTGTCGTACTCCCAAGCGACCGGGCGCATCTCTTTCTCGGCGAATGAGTGCGCGAGCTCTTTCAGGTCTTTCTGTTCGTCGGTCAGCGTGAAGTCAACCACCGTGGGGTGCTCCTTTTGGTCGTGCGCTTCCAAGTTTTGTGCGGAGCGCCGGTGGGCGTTCCCGATTGACTGGTCAGTCAACCAATTGGAAGAGTACCGGATGACCGCCCCGGGAGGAGCGGTCTACCCTTTTGCGGGTGGTACTCGGGATCGCGATCTCCGCAGGCGGGAAGGCGGCGGCGGTGCTGGTCTTCACCGGCATCGTGGCGCCCGCGATCGGCTTTGCCCTGAAACGGGTCACCGGCGGCTGGAGCTCCTACGGCGGCGGCGCCTTCGCGATCCTGCGCGACTCGCCGGCCCGCAAGGGCGGCCCGCCGCAGCCGGTCGACCCGGCGATCCAGGCGGCCGAGGTCCGCCAGATGCTGGAGGCGAAGGCGGCCCGGCGACGGGAGCGCGGCGAGCCGGAGCTGGACGTCGAGGCCGAGTCGGAGCGCCTCCTGGCGGCCGCGGGAGGCGCCCCGCCGAGCCATGACGAGGAGCTGCGCGCGGAGGTGCGGCAGCTGGTCGTCGCGCGCAACGAACGGCGCCGGCGGGCGGGCCTCGAGCCGCTCGACGTCGCCGCCGAGACCGAGCGCCAGCTCGCCGGGCTGGAGGGCTCGGGCTGAGCCCCGCGACCCCCCGTGAACGCACTAAGATCGCGGCGATGGCAAGCGACCCCGAAAACGTCTACGAGGTCGAGGAGCTGCTCGTCCAGCCCGGCACCTACTTCAACCCGCAGACCGAGGTCGTCGTGATCGTCGACGACTCGGCCTCGATCGACCAGGAGATCTTCAACCTGGAGGACTACGAGGGCGTCGAGTGGGTGCGGCTCTCCGACGACGTCCCGGTCGACGAGGACGGCCGCGACCGCGTGCTCGAGACCTTCCAGACCCACTACCACCCCGGCTCGACCGGCTCCGTCTCCGAGACCGCCCTCGAGCAGGGCGACGAGGAGCTCGACGAGGACGAGGACGGCCAGGACCCCGGCCGCGAGGACTGACTTGCTCGCCGAGGGCGACAGGGCGCCGGCGTTCACGCTGCCGGATCAGGACGGGAACAAGGTCACGCTCTCCGACTTCAAAGGGCAGATCGTCGTCCTCTACTTCTACCCGCGGGCCGATACCCCCGGCTGCACCACCCAGGCCTGCGGGGTCCGGGACCGCAGCGACGAGTACGCGGCGGTGGGCGCCAAGGTGATCGGGGTGTCTCCGGACGAGCCCGAGAAGATCAAGAAGTTCGACGACAAGTACGGCCTCGGCTTCGCCCTGCTCGGCGACGTCGACCACAAGGTGGCCGACAAGTACGGCGCCTGGGGCGAGAAGTCGATGTACGGCAAGAAGTACATGGGGATGCTGCGCTCGACCTTCATCATCGACCCGAAGGGCAAGGTCGCCCGCGTCTTCCCGAAGGTCCAGCCGAAAAAGCACGACGCTCTCGTGCTGAAGGCGCTGGGCGAGCTCACCGAGGCCCCCTAGGCCGGAACTCGCCGGGTCAGGCAAGCTTGAGGAATATTCCGGGTGCTGGGGACCCGGAACTTTCCACGCATGTTCCTGAGTGGTCCGCCGCGGGTCCGTGGGTTCGTCGGCGCCTGAGCGGGCTCCTGACAAGGATGCGGGGAGCGTGGTGCGCTGCGCACGCGAGCGACCGAGGACGCCGCCAGGAGTGCGCTCAGACGGCGACGATGACGATGAACGCGGCGTAGAGGCAGAACCAGGCCGCCACCGCGGGCAAGGTGAAGCGCTTGCCGCGGTGCAGGCTCTCGTAGGCGAGCAGGCCGCCCGCCAGGCCGAGGCCGATCGAGACGATCGCGTTGGAGGTGAGGGTCCAGTGGGTGAAGATCAGGCCGATCCCGATCGGGATCGTCGACTGGAAGACCATCGCGCCGCTCACGTTGCCGAGCGCCAGCGCGTCCTTGCCCTCGCGCACCCAGAAGAAGCTGTTGACCTTCTCCGGCAACTCGGTGGCGAGCGGGGCGAGCACGAGCGCCAGGACCAGCGCCTCGACGCCGAGGCTGTCGGCGATTTCGAGCAGCTCTTCGACGAAGAGGTGGGCGCCGCCGACCATCGCCCCGAGGCCGACCAGGAGTTGCGCCACGCAGAGGAGGATCGGGGGCTGGCCGGCGGTGCGGTCGGAGCGCCGGTCGAAGTAGAGCGGGTCGAGGGACTCCTCCCCCTGCACGTCCCCGGAGGCCCTGAGCGTGCGGCGCACGTAGAGGGCGTAGGCGAGGAGGAAGCCGATCCCGACCGGGACGCGGACCGCGAGCGGCGGCCCCCAGGCAAGCGCCCCGGCCAGTGCGAAGAAGGCGAGGAAGAACAGCAGGTCGCGCTCCAGCGTCGGCGCGTGCGCCCTCAGCCCCACTCCCTGCGGGCGGCGGCGTCGGTAGAGATAGGCGAAGAGGCCGATCAGCCCCATCGCCAGGGTGCCGAGCAGGAACGGCGCGCCGACGATCGCCCCGATCGCGACGTCTTCGGAGCCCGCTTCGGCGCTGACGATCGCGATGATCGCGATCAGCGTCTCCGGGGTCGCGGTGCCGACCGCGGCGAGAACGCTGCCCACCGCCCCCTCCCCGAGCCCGAGGACGTGGCCGAGCCACTCGACCGCGTTGGTGAACAGCAGCGCCCCGGAGAGGACGATCGCGAAGCTGAGGAGGAGCAGCAGATATTCCACCCGCGCAGGGTATCCGTGCCGGCTGAGCCCTCCTGGCAAGGACGCAGGGAGCGCGGCGTGCTCCGCACGCGAGTGACCGAGGACACCGCCAGAAGCGCTCAGGCGAAGAAGAAGGCGAGCCCGAAGACCAGGTAGACGGCCAGCAGCTGGACGCCCTCGAACCAGGTCGACTCGCCGTCCTGCGTCACGTAGTTGGCGACCAGGATCGCGATCACGATCGCTCCCAGCTCGAAGCCGTTGAAGACGAGGGCGAGCGGATACGGGCCGATGAAGTAGGAGCAGATGACCAGGATCGGGGCGACGAAGAGGGCGACCTGGCCGCTCGAGCCGATCGCGATGTTGACCGCCAGGTCCATCTTGTCCTTGCGGGCGACCAGCACCGCGACCCAGTGCTCGGCCGCGTTGCCGACGATCGCGACGACGACGGCGCCGATGAAGAACTCCGAGAGGCCGACCGATTCGGAGGTCTCGGTGATCGAGCCGACCAGCACCTCCGACATCACCCCGACCAGGACGCCGGCGACCGCCAGCGCGATCACCGAGGTGCGCACCGACCACCCCCAGCCCTCCTCGTCCTCGTAGTCGGGGTTGAAGAGGTCGCGGTGGGTCTTCAGCGAGAAGACGAGGCCGAGCACGTAGGTGGCGATCAGGACGATCGCGACCGCGAGCGAGAGGTGGTCGACGGTCGCGCCGTACCGGGTGGCCTCGGTGCCGGGCAGCGGCAGGCCCTTGCCCTCGACCAGCTCGAAGATCGCCGGCATCAGCAGGGCGGCGGCGGCGAGCATCAGCATCGAGGTCTGGATCGCGGCGCCGGTGCGGTTGAAGCTCTGTTTCTCACGGCCGAGGCCGCCGACCAGCATCGCGGCGCCGAGCACGAGGAGGATGTTGCCGACGATCGAGCCGATGATCGAGGCCTTGACCACCTCCTGCAGGCCATTGCCGAGCGCGAAGAGGGCGATGATCAGCTCCGGCGCGTTGCCGAAGGTGACGTTGAGCAGACCGCCGATCCCGGGCCCGGAGCGGGCCGCCAGCTCCTCGGTCGCCCTGCCCATCAGCGCCGCGGTGGGGATGATCCCGAGCGCCGAGGCAGCGAAGACGAGGACCGCCGAGGCGCCCGCCAGGTCGAGCCCCAAGGCGGCCGGGATCAGCGGCGCGAGCAGGTACGGGTAGCCCTGCGGCGTGCGCAGGAAGGCCGCGTCGAGGCGCGGCTGGCCGGAGGGCTGGGGGCCGCCCGGGGAAGTTGGCGAGTCGGACTGCCGGTGGTCGGTCTGGTCTGCGGTCAGGCCGTCATTCCACCAGGGCGGCGCACTTTTGGACGTCGGCGGCGCTCTTGGCTTCCGACAGGCATTCCGCGAATTCCTTCGAGGCTTCCACCGAAGGCGGTTCGCTTTCGAAATTCGAGCCGCCTTCGCCGCCGCCGGACTTGCCGCCGGAGCCGCCGGACGAGGGTTCGCCGCCGATCGCGCCGCTCAGGCCTTCGAGCAGGCCGCCGATGCCTTCGCCACCGCCGCCGCCCTGCAGCATCCCCATCAGTTCGAGCGGGTTGATGCCGAGCTCGCCGAAGAGCTTTTCCAGCGGTTCGGCGCCGGTCGGCGCCTTGATCGACTGCTTTTCGTTCACCCCGCCGAGCGTCAGGTCGACCTGCGCTTCGGTCCGTTCGCCGCTGCCCTTCGGTTCGACGGTCAGTTCGGCGACGACCTTGCGGATGATGTGGTCGCCTTCGCCGACGAAGACCTCGACGTGCGCCTTCTTGATCGCGCCGGTGAGTTCGCCCTCGTATTCCTTCAGCTGGTGCAGCGGCAGCACGCCGCCGGCCGCTTCCAGCTCCGAGGAGCAGGTTGGCGTTTCGACCAGCTTGATGACCGCGTCGACCGCCCCCTTCGGGTTGAGATCGCCGCTCAGCCTGGTCGTCTTCACGCCTTCGACTTCCTCGCTGCCTTCGTTTTCGAGGTTGCTGACGAACTCGCCGAGCGGCAGCGAGGTGGCGGCCTGCCGGCAGGCGCCGGTTTCGCCCTTGCCGGTTTCGCCCTTGCCGCCTTCCTTGGCGCCTTCCTGCTCGGCCTTTTCGAAGCCGGACTTGACGAAGCCGAACGTGGTCGGGTCGACTTCGTAATCCTTGCCCTGGTAGCCGATGTAGGCGCGGTCGTTGAGAACCGTGAGGCCGCCTTCGAAGTCGACCTTTTCGCCGCTCGCCTGCCCCTTGGCCGTCGCGGTCATCGCCAGTTCGGGGAGGCTCGCCTTGCCGGTCGATTGAAACGGCCCGGAGACGGCCACCTTCACCTCGCCGCCCTTCTTGCCTTCCGACTTGAGGTGCACGTCGAGGGCGACGGTGCCGCTTTCGATCCCCGCGAAGGTCGCGTCTTCGATCACCTTCTGGGGGTCTTCGCTGCCGCCCCCGCCGCCGCAGGCGCTGAGCAGGGCGGCGAGCGCGGCGAAGGCCGCGAGCACGGCGAAGGTTCGTTGAAGACTCAAGCGATCGAGCTCCTTCGGTCGGGAGACGGAGGCGGCCCCAAACTGTAGATCAACCGATCGGGGGGCCGCGGCGGCCGGCCGCCGCGGCCCTCATTCGCCCAGCCCGCCCCCCGCCGGCCCGGCTCCCGGCGGACTCTTTTCGTTGCTCGGGATGCCCGCCGCGAAGGGCAGCAGCAGGGCGGCGAGGACGATCAGCGCGATCCCGACGCCGACCAGCCAGCGCACCCGGAACAGGTGCCCACCGATGCCGATCGCGAAGCCGACCAGCAGCAGCGCGATGTAGGCGCCTGGGGTGTGCGGCAGCGCTGCCGGCGGCGGGAGAAGGTCGGGCACGGGCGCGGATTATCATCGGCGGCCATGTCCGATGACTCCGTGGAGGCGGTGAAGCGCTCGCTGGCCGAGGTCGGCTACCTGGCCGACGAGCCCGCCGCGCTCGTCTCCTACCTCTCCCAGCGCCTCGGCAAGCCGATCCTCGTCGAGGGCCCGGCCGGGGTCGGCAAGACCGAGCTCGCCAAGGCCCTCTCCCGCTCCACCGGCCGCCCGCTGGTGCGTCTGCAGTGCTACGAGGGGCTCGACGAGGCGAAGGCGATGTACGAGTGGAACTACCGCAAGCAGCTGCTGCGGATCCAGGCGGGCGGAGAGGCCGGCTGGGAGGACGTCCAGGAGGACATCTTCGGCACCGAGTTCCTGCTCGCCCGGCCGCTGATGCAGGCGATCTCGAGCCCCGAGCCGGTCGTCCTGCTGATCGACGAGATCGACAAGACCGATCAGGAGTTCGAGGCGATGCTGCTGGAGCTCCTCTCCGACTTCCAGATCACGATCCCCGAGCTGGGGCAGATCAGCGCCACGACGATGCCGATCGTCGTCCTCACCTCGAACGACTCGCGCGAGCTGACCGAGGCGCTGAAGCGCCGCTGCCTCTACCTCTGGCTCGACTACCCGGGGGTCGAGCGGGAGATGGAGATCGTCCTCCTGCACGCGCCGGAGATGCCGCGCGAGCTGGCCCGCCGCCTGGTCGAGGTGGTCGGGATGGTCCGCGACCTCGACCTGAAGAAGCCGCCCTCGATCGCCGAGTCGATCGACTGGGCGCGGACGCTCCTGCTGATGGGCGTCGACGACATCGACCGCGAGACGTTCGCCAACTCGATGTCGATCATCGTCAAGCACCGCACCGACATCGACCTGGTCGCCGAGCGGGTCGGGATGAAGCTGCCCGACCGCGCCGGGTAGCCACCGGCCGCCACCAGACCCGCACGCGCTGCACGCATTTTGTCCCCTATGGGGGCCCAAATGCGTGCAGCGCGACGGCGCGACCGGGTCAGGCGCCCTCGAGCTCGCTGCGGTCGAAGATCTCCTCGAGCACGACGGGGTCCGGGGCGCCGTCGTAGGCGAGGCGCCCGTCGCGGATCGCCACGCAGCGGCCCGCCGCCTCGATCACGTCGGGCCGGTGGGTGGAGACTACGATCGCCGCGCCCGCCGCCCGCTCCTCGGCGAGCAGCTCGAAGAGGACTTCGCGGCTGGGCGGGTCGAGGCCGTCGAGCGGCTCGTCGGCGAGCAGGACCTGGAACGGGCGCACCAGGGCGAGCGCGATCGAGGCCTTCTGCTTCATCCCTTTGGAGAGTTCGGCGCCGAGGGCGTCCTCCCAGCCGTCGAGGCCGAGGCGGGCGATCAGCGCGTCGATCCGCGGCCCGGGCTCGGCGACGCCGTGGAGCGCCGCCACGTATTCGAGGTGCTCGGCGACGCTCAGGTCTTCGTAGAAGACCGGCGTGTCGGGCAGGAAGGAGAGTGCCTGGCGGGCCCTGATCGAGCCGGGTGCGGCGCCGGCGATCTCGATCCCGCCCGAGGTCGGCTCGAGCAGCCCGGCGGCGAGGTTCAGAAAGGTCGTCTTGCCGGCCCCGTTCGGCCCGATCAGCGCGATCAGCTCCCCCGCCTCGATCTCCACCGTGAAGGAGGCCAGCGCGATGTAGCCGTCGTAGCTGCGGCCCAGCCCGTGGGCGCAGAGCGGCGGCGCGGTCGCCCCCGCCGCCAGGCCGGTCGCCTCGATCGCGCCGCTCACATCGCCTCCTTTTCGCGCTTGTCGGCGCGCCAGTTGAGGACGCCGATCCCGATCAGGCCGAAGAAGAGGACGAGCACCGCCATGCCGAGTGAGGCGCCGACCCGCGCCCCGTCGCCGCCTTCGGCCTTCCAGGCGGCGAACAGCGGCAGGAAGACGGCGAGCGCGGCGACGCCGATCGGCGCGAAGTTGATCGCCTGGGTCGCCTCCGGCGGCATCAGCGCGAACTCGTAGGGGTCGTGCGTGGCGCTGACCGCGGCCGCGCAGGCGAGTGCCAGGGAGCAGGGAACCAGGCTGAACGCGCCGACGCCCAGCGCCAGCGCCGGGTCGCCGCCGACCACCGCGGCGACGATCGTGGAGATCGCCAGGACGAGACCGCTGGCGATCACGGGGGCGACCAGGTGGCGGCGGACCAGGACGGCGCTGCGCATCGGCAGGAGCAGCCGGCGCGACGGGTGGTCCATCTCCTGGGCGAGCGGCTCGATCAGGTCGAGCGCGGCGACGAAGAGCAACGGGCCGGGCAGCGCGAAGAGCACCGGGGTCTGGCTGAAGCCGGCGACCGCGACGGCCCCCGCGCCGGCGGCGATCAGGACGACGCGGCCGATCCGCACCGCGGGCCAGCGCAGGAAGCTCTGCCAGTCGCGTCGCCAGATCGGGTACTCCGCCGCCGCGCCGCCGCCGCCGACCCTCAGCCACGGCTTGCGACGTGGCCGCTCGGAGGCGAGCTGGCGACGCAGCAGGATGACGGTGCGCAGGTCCTGGACCGAGGCCGAGAAGCGCATCTCGGCGACCAGCTGGGCGCGGCGGCGGGCCGCCTCGAGGCCGAGGCCGCCGATCCCGAGCAGGCCCGCGGCGAGCAGGGCGAGGGCGAGGAGCGCGCCGAGCGCCGCCAGGTAGGCGCTCGCCCCGTGGTGCAGCGGCAGCGTCGCCAGGTCGCCGAGCATCGTCGCCGGCGAGCTGTTCCAGCCGGCCGCCAGGTCGAGCACCGCCCAGGCCACCAGCGCCAGGCCGAGCGCCCCGGCCACCGGCGGCCGCAGGCGGCGCCCCGAGGCGAGCAGCGCCGCGCCGAGCACCGCGATCGGCACCAGCCCGCCGAACGCCGCCAGGGCGCCGACCCACTCCAGCGCCGTCCCGGGGAAGCGGCGGAAGACGAAGTTGCCGACGACGGCGCCGAAGATCGCCCCGGAGACGGTCGCCACCCGCAGCTGCTGCAGCGCCGCCGGGCGCAGCGCGACCCGCCGCGAGACCGGCGCCAGCAGCGTGTAGCGGACCTCGGCGGCCTCGATCGCCAGCGGCCCGCCGCGCGCCCCGGAGCGCAGCCCGGCCAGCACCAGCACGGCGACCGCGACGCCGAGGATCGCCGGCGCGTGGGCGCCGATCCCGGCCACGGCGGCCGGGTCGGCGGGCACTTCGTGCAGCGCGCCCGCCAGGAAGGCGAGCGCGAACACGGCGGCCAGGGCGACCAGGTAGACGCGGTAGAGGACCTCCATGATGTCGCGGCGCTGCCCGTAGCGGCGCCGGCGGGCGGCCCGCATGGCCTTCATCGCGGCGACGGGGTCGCCGGCGGCAACCACCCCTCCCGCCGTCCGATCCGCCACGTCCATGCTCCTATTATCGGTGCGGTGAGCCCCGCCTCGCCCTATGGTCAGAAGGCTGACCCCGGCCCGCCCGGACTGGGGCCGAAGCTGCTCGCCTTCTGCGAGGAGCTGCGCGGCGAGGGCGTCGCGGTCGGCACCTCGGAGATCCTCGACGCCTTCGCGGCGATCGAGCAGGTGCCCTGGACCTCGCAGGCCGACTTCCGCGAGGCGCTGGCGGCGACGATCGCCAAGTCCCAGGACGACCGCCGCGTCTTCGAGCTGGTCTTCGACCGCTTCTTCTTCCGGGCCGCCGAGGCGAGCGCGATCGAGCAGGGGATCGGCGAGCGGCCCGCCGACGAGGAGATCAACGTCGGCGCCCAGCCGGAGATGGACGGCGAGCGACTCGACGGCGAGCAGCTCTCGGAGCTGATCCGCGAGGCGATGCAGAGCGGCGACGAGAACGCGCTGCGCGACCTGGCGCGGCTGGCGATCGCCGCGTTCGGCCGCGAGGAGGGCTCGGGCGTGGTCGGCGTCGACGTGCAGCGGATCCGCCGCTCGCTGGGGCTGAGCGCCGGCGTGCAGCCGCCGACCGAGACCGGCGAGGAGCGCCCGCCGATCGACCGCGACCAGCTGACCGGCTTCGAGCGCCACCTGCGGCGCGAACTGGAACGCGACCTGATCGAGCGGACCGAGACGCTCCCCGCCTCGCGGCCGCTGGCCGAGCTCGACCGCGCCCTCCCCACCAGCCCGACCCAGGACCTCGCCGCCGTCCACCGCGCCGTCTCGCAGATGAAGCGCCGGCTGGCGACGCTCGGCCACGAGCAGCGCGGCCGGCGGAAGGGGCGGACGGTCGACGTGCGGCGCACGATGCGCGCCTCGCTGGAGACCGGCGGCGTGCCGATGCACCTGCGCTACCGGCCGAAGCGGCCGCGCCGGCCGGAGATCTACGTCCTCTGCGACGTCTCCACCTCGGTCACCTCGGCGAGCGTCTTCTTCCTCTCCGTCCTCCACGCCCTCCACGACTCTTTCCGCAAGCTGCGCAGCTTCGTCTTCATCGAGCGGATCTCCGAGGTGACCGACGTCTTCGAGCACGAGCGCGACTTCGCCGCCGTGGCCCGCAAGATCTCCGGCGAGGGCGGCGTCGCCGACGTCTCCGGCTACACCGACTACGGCCGTGTCTGGCTCGAGTTCCTCACCGAGATCTCCGAGGACCTCGACCCGCGCTCGACGGTGATCGTGCTCGGCGACGCCCGCACCAACGGCCGCGAGCCGCACGCCGACGTCTTCGCGCGGATCTCCGAGCGGGCGGGCCGGCTCTTCTGGCTGAACCCGGAGCCGAAGCTCTACTGGAACTACGGCGACTCGGTGATGTCCTCCTACGAGCGCTACTGCGACGGCACCTTCGAGTGCTGGACGACGCGCCACCTGGAGAACTTCGTCGACGTCGTGGCGGGCGGCACCCCGGCCGCCGAGTAGCGGCGCCGCGTCGCGCGGGCGGCCGGGCGGGCTACCGCGCGGCCCAGGAGTCCGGCTCGGCGGCCAGCGCCGCGACCTGGGCGGGCAGCTCGCCGGCGACCAGGTCGGCGAGGGTGACCCCCTCGAGGATCGAGCGGATGTTGGCGCGAACCGCGATCCACACCTCGCGCAGGCTCTCCGCGTTGCCCGCGTACTCGATCGTCTCCGGCGGCAGCGACTGGACGTTGGCGATCGGGCCCTCGACCGCGCGGACGACGTCGGCGACGGTCACCTCGGCGGCCGGGCGGGCGAGCCAGTAGCCGCCTTTGGCGCCGCGCCGGGCCCGCACCAGCCCCTGGTGCTTCAGCTCCAGCAGGATGTGCTCGAGGAACTGCAGCGGGATGTCCTGCGAGCTCGCCAGGCGCTCCCCCTTGACCGGCTGCCCCTCGCCGGCCGCGGCCAGCTCGATCGCGGCGCGCACCGCGTAATCGGCCTTGGCTGAAACGCGCATGCGAGGAAGTAAAGCAACGGCCGGACGAGCGGCGCGCCGCTCGTCTGCCGAGTGGCCGGTTCCACGGCCGAGGGCCGGCGTGGGGTCGGCCGGCTAGGCCGGCGACTCCGAGGTGGACCGGGCGGCGCGCTCCAGCTCGCGGCGGTGGCGCCTGTTGAGGTAGTGCGGCGCGTAGAGGACGGCGCCGAGCAGCAGGGCGGCGATCGCGGCGGCGATCGGCCAGACGGTCGCGTCGCCCTTCTGGATCGTGACGATGCCGGAGCCGATCAGGACGACGCCGAGCGCGGTGCGGATGAAGCCCTGCGGGGCGCGGTCCGACAGCGCCGCGCCGATCACCACGCCGGGCACCGAGCCGACCAGGATGTTCGCGGCGAGGCCGAAGTCGACGTTGCCCGCCACCCAATGGGCGGCGGCGGCGGCGCTCAGCAGGACGGCGGCGTGCACGATGTCGGTGCCGACGACGCGCTTCGGGGCGAGCCGGTAGACGGCGATCAGCAGGATCGCGATCACCGTCCCCGAGCCCGCCGAGGTGATCCCGATCACGAAGCCGGTGGTAGCGCCGATCGCCACCGCCGCGACCTTGTGGCGGGTCTCGACCTCGAAGCGGTCGCGCTCGTCGATCAGGCCGCGCAGGATCAGCGCCCGGGTCAGGGTGACCACGCCGACCATCAGCAGGGTGCCGCCGAGCACCGCGTAGATCAGCGAGTCGAGGCGCGCTTCGGAGACGTGCTCCTGGACGACCGAGACCACGGCGATGCCCGCCACCGCGGCCGGGACGCTGCCCATCGACAGCCACTTGACCAGCTCCAGGTTGACCGTCCCCATCTTCAGGTGCCGCCAGCTGCCGACGATCTTGGTGATCGCCGAATAGAAGATGTCGGTGCCGATCGCGGTGGTCGGCGAGGTGCCGAAGATGAGGATCAGCAGCGGCGTCATCAGCGAGCCGCCCCCCATCCCGGTCATGCCGACCAGCACGCCGATGCCGAGTCCGAATAAGACGATCGCCGGGTCCATGGGTCCTCCGCACTCCTTTTCGACTTTCTCGACTTTTTAGGTCAGGAGTGTGGCGTGCGGGAGGATAACAGCGTGAGCGTCGCTGCGCGAGGCCTTTCCCACTCCTACGGCGAGCTGCGCTCGCTGCAGCACGTCGACCTCGAGGCGGGCGAGGGTGAGGTGGTCGCGCTGGTCGGGCCGTCCGGCTGCGGCAAGTCGACGCTGCTGGAGATCGTCTGCGGGCTGCGCGAGCCGGGCGAGGGCACGATCGCGGTCGCCGGCTCGACCGACGCGTCGGGCCGGCTCGGCCACTGCGCCTACATGCCCCAGCGCGACCTCCTCCTGCCCTGGTTCTCGGCGCTCGACAACGCGGCGCTGGCGCTGCGCAACCGCGGCGCCGGGCGGGCCGCGGCGCGCCGGGAGGCGGGCGCGCTGTTCGAGCGCTTCGGCCTGGCGGGCTTCGAGACGGCGGCCCCCGCCGAGCTCTCCGGCGGGATGCGCCAGCGGGTCGCCTTCCTGCGCACCCTGGTCGCCGGCAAGCCGGTGCTCGCCCTCGACGAGCCCTTCGCCTCGCTCGACGTGATCAGCCGCGCCGAGATGCAGCAGTGGCTGGCCGGGGCGCTGCGCGCCGACCGCCGCACCGTGCTGCTGGTCAGCCACGACATCGAGGAGGCGCTCTACCTGGCCGACCGGGTCGTCGTCCTCGCCGCCCGCCCGGGGCGGGTCGTGACCGAGCTGCGGGCGCCCGACCCGCGTGCCGCCGACCGCGACGGCGCGGTCACCGACCCCGCCTTCGTCGCCGTTCGCGAGGCGGCGCTGCGGGCGCTCCACGAGGGGTCCCGGTGAAGGCGGACTGGCGGGCCGTGCGCCGCTGGCTCCTCCCCGCCGCGCTGATCGCGGCGCTGATCGGCGCCTGGCAGGTCGCCGCCTCGACCGGGGCGATCGCCGAAGCGCTGAACCTCGAACCGTTCCTCGTCCCCTCCCCCGCCGAAGTCGGCGACGCGCTGTGGAGCAACCGCGGCCTGCTCTGGGAAAACACCTGGGTGACGCTGCGCGAGATCCTGATCGGGCTCGCCGCGGGCACCGCGCTCGGCATCGGGCTCTCGGTCCTGATGCGCTTCTCGCGCACCCTGCGCGACGCGGTCTACCCGCTGGCGATCGCGATCCAGGCGGTCCCGGTGGTGGTGATCGCGCCGATCCTCGTCGTCTGGTTCGGCTTCGGGATCGTGCCGAAGGTGATCGTCGTCGCGATCTCCTGCTTCTTCCCGATCGCCGTCACCACGCTCGACGGGCTGCGCTCGGTCGACCCCGAGGCGGTGAAGATGATGCGCACCCTGGACGCCTCGCGCTGGGCGATCTTCCGCCGCGTGGAGGCACCGACCGCGCTGCCCGCCTTCTTCAGCGGCGCCAAGGTGGCGGTGGCGATCGCCCCGATCGTCGCCCTGTTCGCCGAGCTGGCCGGTTCGAACGCCGGCCTGATGCACCTGATCGTCCAGGACGACGCCAATCTGGAAGTCGCGCGGATGTTCGCCTCGGCGACGATTCTGGCCGCGATCGGGGTGATCCTGGTCGGTCTCACGGCCCTCGCGGAGCGCCTCGTCATCACTTGGCGGTAGAAAGCAGGTGATGAAGCCCTTTACAGCCCGGGCGACGGCCGTCGCCCTCGCCCTCCTGATCCTCGCCCTCGGGCTCGCCGCCTGCGGCTCCAAGTCGGAGGGCGGCACGGCCGAAGCGGAAAAGCTGACGCTCGATCTCGACTTCTACCCCAACCCCGACCACGCCGGGATCTACATGGCCCAGGAAGAAGGCTTCTTCGCCGAAGCCGGGCTGGACCTGACGATCGACTCGCCGTCGGACCCGGCGGCGCCGCTCAAGGACGTCGCCGCGGGCCGCGCCGACCTGGCGATCACCTACGAGCCCGAGGTCGTCCTCGCCCATGAACAGGGGCTCGGCGTGGTCGCCGTCGCGGCGCTCGTCAACCGGCCGCTGACCTCGCTGATCTGGCTGAAGAAATCGGGCATCAAAGGGGTCCGCGACCTGAAGGGCAAGACGGTCTCCTACGCCGGCATCCCCTACCAGGAAGCCTTCCTGAAGACGATCCTGCGGCGCGCCAAGGTGCCCGAGTCGAGCGTCAAGGCGGTCAACGTCGGCTTCGGCCTGCTGCCCTCGCTGATCGGCGGCTCCGCCCAGGCGATGCTCGGCGGCTACTCCAACGTCGAGGGCGTCGACCTGCGCGGACGCGGCAAGGACCCGGTGATCACCCCGGTCGACCAGCTCGGCGTGCCGACCTACGACGAGCTGGTCATCGTCGCCCGCCGCGCGACGCTGGCCAAAGAGGGGGAAAGGATCCGCCTCTTCATCAGCGCCCTGCGCCACGGCACCGAAGCCGCGGTCAAGGACCCGAAGGCGGCGACCGCGGCGATCCTCGCCGCCAACAGCAGCCTCGAACCGAAACTGGCCGAAGCGCAGGTGAAGGCGACGCTGCCGCTGCTCGGCGCCCGGACCCCCGGGCAGCCCTACGGCTGGATGAACCCGCAGGCGTGGGAAGCGTTCGCCGGATGGATGCGCGCCGAAGCACTGATCGCGGCGACGCCGCAAGCCTCCGAACTGCTCTCCAACGCCTACCTGCGCGACGAAATCCCGGAATAGTCGAGCGAGTCGGCCTCGATCAGCCGGCTGATCTCCGGCGCCCGCAGGGCCTCATGGAAGAGGTGGCCCTGGCCGTAGTCGCAGCCCAGGCGGCGCAGCTCGTCGAGCTGGACCTCCTTCTCGACCCCCTCGGCGATCACATCGAGGGAGAGCGCCCGCGCCATCCCGATCACCGCCTCGACGATCGCCGTCCCCTCCTGTTCGACCCCCAGCGTGTCGACGAAGGAGCGGTCGATCTTCAGCGCGTGGAAGGGAAAGCGGTTGAGGTAGGCGAGCGACGAGTAGCCGGTGCCGAAGTCGTCGAGGACGAGGCGGACGCCGAGCTCGTCGAGCGCCTCCAGCGAGGCTCTCGCGGTCGCCGACTCGTCGACCAGCACCGTCTCGGTGATCTCCAGCCGCAGGTGGACCGGGTCGAGGCCGGTGCGGGCGATCATCTCGGCGACCCCGATCGCCAGGTCGCGGTGGGCCACCTGGCGGGCCGACAGGTTGACCGCGACGTCGAGCGGCCGGGCGTCGGGGCGCAGCTCGTGCCATTCGAGGATCTGCAGGGCGGCGCGTTCCTGGACCCAGTGGCCGATCGGCTCGATCAGGCCGCTGTCCTCGGCGATCGAGACGAACTCGCGCGGCTCGAGCAGGCCTCGCTCGCGGTGGTTCCAGCGGACCAGCGCCTCGAGGCCGGTCACCTCGCCGCTGCGCAGGTTGACGATCGGTTGGTAGCGCAGCTCCAGCTCGTCGCGCTCCAGCGCGCCGCGCAGCTCGCGTTCGGTCTCCAGCCGGCGCGCCGCGGTCGCCCGCATCTCGGCGTCGAAGAGGACGGAGCGGTTGCGGCCGCTTTCCTTGGCCCGGTACATCGCCGCGTCGGCGTCGCGGATCAGCAACTCGGCGTTGGTCGACTCGCCCGAGCCCGCGTGGGCGACGGCGATCCCGACCGAGGCGTTGACGAAGTGGTCCACCCCCTGCATCGAGAACGGCTGGGCGAAGGCGGCCGCCACCCGTTCGGCGATCGCCACCGCCTCGCGGTCGTCGGCGAGCCGGTCGATCAGGATCCCGAACTCGTCGCCGCCGAAGCGGGCGACGATGTCTCCCGGGCGCAGGTGGGCGCGCAGGCGCGGCGCCACGGCGCGCAGCAGGGCGTCGCCCGCGTGGTGGCCGAGGCTGTCGTTGATCAGCTTGAAGTGGTCGAGGTCGAGGAAGAGGATGCCGACCGGCGAGCCGGAGATCGAGGCGCGGCCGAGCGCTTCGTCCAGCGAGTCGACGAAGCTGAGCCGGTTGGGCAGGCCGGTGAGCGCATCGTGCAGCACCCGGTGGCGCAGCGCCCGGTCGGCGGCGTGGCGCTCGAAGGCGTCGGCCAGCACGTTGGCCGACGCTTCCATGAAGGGGACGTCGGTGGGACCGAAGCGGCGCGCCTCGCAGGAGTGGACGTCGAGCACGCCGAAGGGCCGGTCCTTGCCGTCGATCAGCACCGCCAGCGAGCCGGCCGCGCCGAGCGCGCGAACCGCCGGCGGGATCGTGAAGCGCTCCTCGGCAGACCAGTCGGAGACGATCACCGGCACCCTGGAGTCGAGCACCGCGCCGGCGTGCGATTCGCGGCCCGCCGAGACCCGCCGACCGGAGCCGACCGCGCTCTCGTCGAGTCCCGCCCGCAGGTTGAGCCGCCGGCCGTCGCGGCCGACCTCCCAGATGCAGGCCCGCTCGACGCCGTCGAGTTCGCCGATCAGGGTCACCGCGTCGCGCATCAGCGCCTCGGGGTCGCCGTTTTTCAGCGCCCGTTCGCCGAGTCGGGCGACGACCGCCTGCTGGGCGAGCGACCGGTGCAGGTCGATCTCCGCCTGCTTGCGCTCGCTGATCTCGTACAGGACGCCGTGCCAGACCGGGATGCCGAGCTCGTCGAGCTCGAGCACCGCCTCGTCGAGCATCCACACGATCCGCCCCGCCTTCGTGAACATCCGGTACTCGACCGGGTTCGTGTCGCGGTTGCCGAGCGCGTCGCGGCTTTCGACCGCCAGCGCCCGCATCCGATCCTCGGGATGGACGAGGCGCGCCCAGAGCCCGGGGTCGCCGAGGAACTCCTCCGGCGCGTAGCCGAGGATTTCCTCGACCTGCGGGCTGACATAGCGCCAGCGCCCGTTCTCGCCGAGCTCGGAGGCGTAGATGATCACCGGGAGCCGGTCGAGGAGGCGACCGCTCTCCTCGTCGCCCTCGCTGAGGCGGTCGAGGAAGGAGCCGAGCTTGTCACCCGGCCAGTTGTCGTCGCGGCTCTCGGGCATCCGTGTCCTTATCGACAGCCAAGCGCGCCACTTGACTCGGTGCCGTGAAATTACGGATACCCGCGCGGGAGGCCGATCCCACCGGGAGATGCCCGCGTGGGAAGCGGGCCCCACCGGGATCGCAAAGATCCGCCTAAACCTGCGCCCCCATCTGCCGATCACCCGGCCGAACGGGCCGATGAGCATCTTCGACACCACCCAGACGACGCTGATGCGCGCGATCTCCGGCGCGACGCTGCGCAACACCGTGCTGTCCAACAACATCGCCAACGTCGACACCCCCGGCTTCCAGCCCTCCGACGTCAACTTCCACGCGCAGCTGGCCGACGCCCTCGCGCGGGGCCCGGGAGAGGCGGCGACCGTCGCCTTCGCCCCGGAAGAGCTGCGGACCGGCGCCCAGCAGGCCGACGGCAACGGGGTCAACGGCGAAGCCGAAGCAGCGAAGCTGGCCGAAAACGGGCTCGAACTGAGCGCCCTCACCCAGGTCGCCAACACCCGCCTGCAGATCATGCGCACCGCGATGGGACTCGGCTGATGTCGCTCTTCGCCGCCCTCAACGTCTCCGCCAGCGGGCTCACCGCGCAGCGTCTGCGGATGGACGTCACCGCCTCGAACCTCGCCAACGCGCAGTCGACCCGCACCCCCCAGGGCGGCCCCTACCGGCGCCAGACCGTCGTTCTGCGGCAGGCGGCGGGCGGCGAAAGCTTCGCCGGCCGGCTGGCCGGGGCGCTCGGCTCCGGCGGCGATCCGGCCGGGGTCGAAGTGGCGGCGATCGTCCCCGACAACACCCCTCTGCGCCAGGTCTACGAACCGGAAAGCCCGGAAGCCAACGCGCAGGGCTACGTGACGATGCCGAACGTCAACCCGGTCACCGAGATGACCGACCTGATCGACGCCTCGCGCTCCTACCAGGCCGACGTGACCGCGATGCAGACGACCAAGAGCGTCTTCATGAAGACGATCGAACTGCTCTGATGACGCTGCCCGTCTCCCCGATAGCCAACCAGGCGGCCCAGTGGGCGGTGCCGAAGGCGAGCGGCGGCAGCTGGTCGGTCGGCTCGCTCGACGGCGGCCAGGGAGCCCCTGCGGCGAAAGGGCCGGGCGAAGCGGCGGGCGGCTTCGGCCAGGTGCTGAGCAACGCGATCGGCGATCTCCAGCAGACCCAGGAAGCCGCGGCGGCGCAGTCGCAGGCCCTGGCGACCGGCCAGACCCAGGACATCACCTCGGTGATCACCGCGGTCCAGGAAGCGAGCCTCTCGATGGAGCTCGCGGCCCAGGTCCGCAACAAGGCCGTCGAAGCGTACTCGGAAATCTTCCACACCCAGATCTGACGTGGCCCAGGTCCGCTCCGTCCTCGCCAGGCTCTCGACCCGGGGCAAACTCGCCTTGGCGGGCGCCGCGCTGGCGGTCGTCGTCCTCGTGTTCGTCCTCTTCCAGATGGCGACCAAGCAGAGCTACACGACCCTGGCGACCGGGATCGAACCGGCCGAAGCCGGCCAGGTCACCGAAACGCTCGCCGCCAAGGGCATCCCCTACCAGCTGCAGAACGGCGGCACCGCGGTCGCGGTCCCCGGCTCGGAGGTGCCGCAGGCGCGCATCGCGCTGGCCGAAAGCGACGCGCTGGGCGGCGCCAAACCGGGCTTCGAACTGTTCGAATCCCAGCAGTTCGGGGCCAGCGACTTCCAGCAGAAGGTCACCTACCAGCGGGCCTTGGAGGGCGAACTGGAACGGACGATCGACCAGGTGGAAGGGGTGAAGAGCTCCAACGTGCAGCTGACCCTGCCCGAAGAACAGCTGTTCGCGGCGGAAGCGGTGAAGCCGACCGCGGCGGTGCTGATCGCCACCGACGCGGGCGGCCGGCTCGGGGCGGGGCCGGTGCGCGGCGTCGCCCACCTGGTCGCCGCCAGCGTCGAAGGGCTGAGCCCCAGCGACGTGACGATCACCGACGGCACCGGCGCCACGCTCTGGCCGGCGGGCGAAGGGGGCGCGATCGGCGGCGGGCTTTCCAAGCAGGCGATCCAGGCGCGCTACGACCAGAGCATGGAAACCCGGCTCGACGCCCTGCTGGCGCGGACGATCGGGCCGGAAAAGGGACGCGTCCAGGTGCAGGCGGAAGTGAACGCCGATCGCACCACGCAGAGCAAGCTGACCTACGCGAAGAAGGGGACGCCGCTGCAGAGCCAGTCCGAACACGAGTCGCTGAAAGGCGCCGGGGCGACCGCGGCGGGCGGCGCGGCGGGCACCGCGGGCAACATCCCGAGCTACGCGGCGGGCGCCGGGGCCGCCGGCGGACCCTCCAAATACAAGCGGGCCAACGAAGAAACCCGGTATGGGGTCGACAAGACGATCACCCACACCAAGGTGGCGCCCGGCACGGTGACCAAACAGCACATCGCGCTGGTCGTCGACAACTCGGTGCCGGCGGGCGAACTGTCGCAGCTGAAAACCGCGGTGGCGAGCGCCGCCGGGGTCGAACCGAAACGCGGCGACACGATCACCACCAGCCGCATCGCCTTCGCCAGGCCGCCCGAAGCGGCGGCCCCGGCCGGCCCCGGCGTGCTCGACTACGGCAAGTACGCGGCGCTCGGCCTGGCCGCGCTCGGATTCCTCTTCTTCGCCGGCCGCCACCTGCGCAAGCGCCAGGACGAGGTGCTGGCCGAACCGGTCTGGCTGCGCGAGCTGAACGCGCCGACCTCGCTCGCCGACCTGGAGCTGCGCGGCCGCGCGGCGGGCGACTGGGAGGAGGACGGACCGCCCACCCTGCCCAACAGCGGCGAGGAGGTCGCCGCGATGGAGCCCGACCGCGTGGCGCAGCAGCTGCGCAGCTGGATGAACGAGGGCTAGCGATGGCCCGCGGTCACGCCAGGAGGCGGCGGTGAACGCCCCGAACGAGCTCGTCCCACTGGGGCGCGCCGGCGAGGCGGTCGCCACGGCGGGCGGCGAGGCGGCGCTGCTGCGGGGGCGGCGCAAGGCGGCGGTGCTGCTGGTCGCCCTCGGGCCGGCCAAGGCGGCGGAGGTCTTCGGCCACCTGAGCGAGGCGGAGATCGAGGAGCTCTCGCTGGAGATGGCGAAGGCGGGCGACATCCCGCCGGAGCAGATCGAGGCGGTGCTGGCCGAGGTCAGCGAGAACTCGCTGGCGCTCAACTCGATCGCGGTCGGCGGCGTCGACTACGCGCGCGAGGTGCTGGAGCGGGCGCTCGGCCCCGATCGCGCCGCGGAGATCACCGGACGCCTCTCGGCGGTGATCGAAATGCGCCCCTTCGAGTTCCTGCAGCGCACCCCGCCCGAGCAGATCCATGCCTTCCTGCGCAACGAGGCGCCGCAGACCAAGGCGCTGATCATCTCCAGCCTGCACAGCACCCTGGCGGCCGAGACGCTGGCCCTGCTGGAGGACGGCGAACAGGCCGACGTGTCGCTGCGGATCGCGCGGATGAGCGAGACCAGCCCGACCGTGATCCGCGCGGTGGAGACGGTGATGCGCCAGAAGCTCTCCAACGTGCTCTCCGAGGAGTACGCGAGCTCCGGCGGCGTCCGCTCGCTCGCCGAGATCCTCAACCACGCCGACCGGCCGACCGAGCGCAACGTGCTGGAGACGCTCGCGCAGTCCGACGAGGACCTGGCCGAGGAGATCCGGGCGCTGCTCTTCGTCTTCGAGGACATCGTGAAGCTCGACGACCGCTCGCTGCAGACAGTGCTGAAGGGGGTCGAGGACGCCGACCTGGCGCTCGCCCTGCGCGGCGTCCCGGAGGAGGTCAAGGAGAAGGTGCTCGCCAACGTCTCCGAACGGCGCGCCGAGCTGCTGGTCGAGGAGATCGAGTACCAGCCGCCGCAGCGCAAGAGCGTGGTCGAGGAAGCCCAGGGCCGGGTGGTGGCCGAGGTCCGCCGGCTCGAGGAGGACGGCGAGATCACGGCCGGGCGGCGGGGCGGCGATGAGCTCGTCGTTTGAGTTCCCCGAGCTGGAGGCGCCGCGGCCGGCCGAGGAGGAGCTGCTCGCCGCCGCCGCGGAGCGCGAGGCGGCGCTCGCCAAGGCGGGCGCCGCGGGCTACGAGGAGGGCCGCGAGGCCGGCCGCGCCGAGATCGCCACGGCGGCGGAAGCCCTGCTCACCGCCGCCGCCGCGCTGGACGACGCCGGCGCCAGGGCGGCAGAGGACGCCGAGGGGGCCGCGGTCGAGTTGGCCCTGCGAATCGCCGAGAAGGTGCTCGGCGCCGCGGTCGAGGCGCGCCCCGAGCTGGTCCTCGACGTGACCCGCGGCGCACTGCGGCGGATCACCGAACCCCTCCCCGCCACCGTGCTGGTCAACCCCGAGGACGTCGAGCTCGTGCGCGGCGCGCTGGCCGAGCTGAACGCCGAGCACGGCGGCGAGCTGCAGGTGCGTGCCGAGCGCCGGGTGGAGCGCGGCGGGTGCGTGGTCACCACCGCGGCGGGCGAGGTGGACGCGCGGATCGCCGCCCAGCTGGAGCGCGCCGCGACGGTGCTCGGCGGGGAGGCGGGGGCACGGTGAGCGGCCCCCTGGCGCGGGCGACGGAGGCGATCGGGCGGGCCGACCTGATGGTGCGGCGCGGTCGCGTCCGCGACGTGATCGGCCTGATCGTCGAGGCGAGCGGCCTCGAGGCCGAGGTCGGCGAGGTCTGCCTGGTCGAGACCGGCCGCGACCGGCCGCCGGTGCCCGCCGAGGTGGTCGGCTTCCGCGACACCCGCACCCTGCTGATGCCGCTCGGCGAGATGGGCGGGATCGGCCCGGGCAAACCGGTCACCGCCGACGGCGAGCCGTTCCGGGTGCCGGTCGGCGAGGCGCTCCTCGGCCAGGTCGTCGACGCCTTCGGCCGGCCGCTCGACGGCTCGCGGCTCGCCGCGGCGGTGAGCCGGTCGGCCGCGGCGGAGCCGCCCGAGCCGCTCGGCCGGCCGCGGATCGACCGGCGCCTCGCCCTCGGCGTGCGGGCGCTCGACGCCTTCGTGCCCTGCGGGGTCGGGCAGCGGCTGGGGATCTTCGCGGGCTCCGGCGTCGGCAAGTCCTCGCTGCTCGGGATGATCGCCCGCTCGACCGCCGCCGACGTCAACGTGATCGCCCTGGTCGGCGAGCGGGGGCGCGAGGTGCGCGAGTTCGTCGAGCGGGACCTGGGCGACGCGCTGGAGCGCAGCGTCGTCGTCGTCGCCACCTCCGACCAGCCGGCCCTGGTGCGGATCAAGGCCGCCTTCGCGGCGACCGCGATCGCCGAGCACTTCCGCGACCAGGGCAACGACGTCCTGCTGATGATGGACTCGGTGACCCGCTTCGCGATGGCCCAGCGCGAGGTCGGCCTGGCGATCGGCGAGCCGCCCGCGACCCGCGGCTACACGCCGAGCGTCTTCGCGCTGCTGCCGCGCCTCCTGGAGCGGGCCGGGACGAGCCCGCTGGGGACGATCACCGGCCTCTACACGGTGCTGGTCGACGGCGACGACATGAACGAGCCGATCGCCGACGCGGTCCGCTCGATCCTCGACGGCCACGTCGTGCTCAGCCGCGACCTGGCCCACTCCAGCCACTACCCGGCGATCGACATCCTGCAGAGCATCTCGCGGCTGGAGGGGGAGATCTCGCCGGCCGGCGACGCGGGCCGCGACGAGCGAGCTGCGCCGGCTCCTCGCCGCCTACCGCGACAAGGAGGACCTGATCGCGATCGGCGCCTACCAGCCGGGCAGCGACCCGACCGTCGACAGCGGCGATCGCCCTGCGCGCCGAGATCGAGGCCTTCCTGCGCCAGTCGGTGGAGGAACCGAGCGACCTCGCCGAGGCCGACCGCCGGCCGGCCGAGCTGCTCGCCGCGGCCGCCGCCGCGGAGCCCCTGCCCGCCCCGGGCGAGGCACCGGAGACCGGCCCCGAGCCCGGCGCCGACGTCTTCCCGCTGAACGTCCAGCCGCCGCAACTCGCCTAAAGACGCGGGGGCAAAGGCGAACGTCTGTTCGTTCCGCCGGTATGCCTGATTGACTTGCGGCGTGCCGGACATGACCCCATCGGAAGGACTTAACGTCGCTGGCTTGTTTGCCGGGATCGGCGGGATCGAGGTCGGGTTCGCCGAGGCCGGTCATAGGTCCAGCTTCCTCTGCGAGATTGACGCTGGCGCGCAAGCGGTGCTTCGGGCGCGATTCCAGGAGGCGGAGATCCATTCCGATGTGACGACGCTCGAAGACCTTCCCGCGTGCGATCTTCTCGCTGCAGGTTTTCCCTGCCAAGATCTCAGTCAGGCTGGCCGAACCGCGGGGATATCTGGTTCGCAGTCGAGCCTGGTCGAGCACGTCTTCAGGGTCCTGGACTCTGCTGATCCCGGACCCACTTGGCTGCTGCTGGAGAACGTCTCCTTCATGCTCTCACTCGATCGCGGGAACGCGATGACCTGGCTGGTACGTCAACTGGAGAGTCGTGGATTCACCTGGGCCTACAGGGTTGTCGACTCACAGGCCTTCGGCCTTCCGCAGCGCCGCCAACGGGTCCTGCTGCTTGCGTCTCGCTCAGAGGATCCACGTCCGATTCTGCTCAACCAAAACGAGCATCCAAACCTGGCCGACTCCCACGAAGGCGAGCTCGGCTGTGGTTTCTATTGGACGGAGGGGCTGCGTGGGCTCGGCTGGGCGATCGATGCGGTGCCCACGCTGAAGGGCGGATCGGGCCTAGGCATTCCGTCTCCCCCGGCCATCTGGGCACCCGGCTCCGAACGACTCGTCACCCCGGACCTTCGCGACGCAGAACGACTCCAAGGTTTTCCGGTCGATTGGACCGTCACCGCCGAGACCGCGGTCGACGGTCGCCGGAATCGGAATAGATGGAAGCTTGTCGGGAATGCTGTGAGTGTGCCGGTCGCCCGCTGGCTCGGGGAACGACTGCTGACGTCCGAGACTTACCGTCAGGACGACTCCGCGCTCCGTGGAGGTCGATGGCCAAAGGCGGCCTGGGGTCAGTCAGGCGAACGCCGCGCAGCCTTGGTTTCCATGTGGCCTGTCAGTTGGGAGCGACCACATCTTCTCGACTACCTCGAATTCGAGCCGCAGCGGCTATCCGCTCGTGCGACGGCGGGCTTCTTGCAGAGGGCTGAACGGGGGAATCTTCGAATCCCTGACGATTTTCTTCGCGGAGCCCGCGTGCATTTGGAGTCGATGACCACCGAGGCTCAGCCGATCGCAGCCTGATCGAAGCGGCGAGTCTCGCTACACCACAGCTCGCGACTTGACTTGAAATTCGCCTGTGTTCCCAAATCCGCCCTTGTCCGGCTTCGGGCCTAGTCTGTGCCGCGATGATGCATGGACCCGAGATACTTGTAGCGAGCATGTCGGTTCCACGTCCGCGGGGACAGTCCGGCGAGCCGTGGCAATACCACTCCCGCTCCGACCTCCACAGCAAGGTCGCCTGCTGGGGAGTCTTCTTCGACATGCTGCGCACCAGCACCCTGCTGAGCGATCACGCGCGGGCCGGAAAGGTCATCTTCGGCGTCAATTTCGAGATGCGGGACTACGCCACTGGACGCAAGAAGAATCTCGATCTCGTCATCGCCCGACCGTCAGGGGATGAAACAGCCGGGAGCCGCACCCTCACCGACCTGGCAGAGCAATGGGGCATTGTCCTCAACGGTTCCCAGGAAGCCGAGCTCGCAGAAATGCCACCTATCACCGAGGGAGCCCTCGCCGGCTCCGGCGTTCTGGTCGCTCTTGAGGCGAAGGCCGCGATGACGGCCCACTCCAAGGCTCGCCCTCGCCTCTACGACGAGCTCAACTCAAGTCATCTAACGGTTCATGGAGCATCGAACCAAGCCTTGGCAGTCGGACTCGTGATGGTCAATGAAAGCGACACGTTCATCAGCCCGGAGCGCCAGGTCGGCGACCGCCGAGACGTCATCTCGCAGCACATGCAGCCCGCCGACGCAGAACGAATCATTCGCAAGATAGAGGAGATACCCAGGCGTGCCTCACCGGCTCACAATGGGTTCGACGGCTTGGGGATCGTTGTGGTCAGGGCTGCAAACGACGGTACCCCGGTTCAGCTGGTGGCGCGGCCCCCAGCGCCGCAGCCCGGAGAAGTCTTCTACTACGACGACATGCTTTCACGGATCGCCAACGAGTACGACACCCGCTTTTCGTCGATATAGCAACGGCTGGGCCGCAAGATTTGAACTCGCGACCAAGGAGTTTGAGCCCGGCGCCGACGTCTTCCCGCTGAACGTCCAGCCGCCGCAACTCGCCTAAAGACGCGGGTGCCCCGGGCGATCACCGGGGCGTGACCGAGCGGCCCTTCCGATTTCGCCTCGAGCGGGTGCACGACATCCGCCGGCAGGCCGAGCGCGGCGCCCAGGAGGAGCTGGCCGCGGCCCTCGGCCGCGAGGCCGGCGGCGAAGCCGCGCTCGGGCACGTCGACGCGGCGCTCGCCGACGCCCGCGAGCAGCTGCGAAGCGGCGCCGCCGGCCCCGGCGAGAGCGTGCCCGGGACCGAGCTGGCCGCGGCCAACGCCTATCTCGAGCGGCTGGCCGGGCGCCGGGCGGTCGCCGTGCGCGACCTGAACTCGAGCCGCGACGAGGTCCTGGCGCGACGCCTCGACCTGCAGGCGGCCGCCCGCGAGCGACAGGCGCTCGACCGACTGCGCGACCGCCGCCGCGCCGAGCACGACCGCGAGGCGCAGCGCTCCGAAAGCGCCCGGCTCGACGAGCTGGCGCTGGTCGGCCACCGCCGGAGGCGAGGATGACGAGCCCGGTGGAAAGCGCCGCGCCCGGGGCCGGCGGGGTCGCGGCGGCGAGCGCCGCGGCGGCGCGGGTCGCCGAACTGCGCTCGATGATCCAGACCGTCGAAGCCGGCGGCGAAGCCGGGTCCTTCGGCGCCGCGCTGGCCGAAGCGGGCGCGGTCGGCGGCGGGACCGGGGCGTCGCCGGCGCTCGGCGAAGCGTCCGCCCTCCCCACCGCCACGGCCACCGCGTCGAGCGCCCTGCCGATCGCCTCGACCACCACGGCGGGCGCGCCCGCGGGAGGCGAAGCCGGCGGACCGGTCCCCTACGCGGCACAGATCCAGGCGGCCTGCGCGAAATACGGCGTCGACCCGGCACTGCTGGCCGGGGTGATCGAGCAGGAGTCCCACTTCGACCCGAGCGCGGGCAGCCCGGCGGGCGCCCAGGGCCTCACCCAGCTGATGCCGGAAACCGCCCGCGGCCTCGGGGTCACCAACCCCTACGACCCGGCGCAGGCGATCGAAGGCGGCGCCCGCCTGCTGGGCGAAAAGCTGGCCGAATTCGGCGGCGACACCGAACTGGCGCTGGCCGCCTACAACGCGGGCTCCGGCGCGGTCCACCAGTACCACGGGATCCCGCCCTACGCCGAAACCCAGGAATACGTGCAGAAGGTGCTCGGCTACGCCGCCGGCTACGCGAGCGCCTTCGGGGGAGCGCCGTGAACACCATGGGATACCAACTGCCCCGCACCCAGGTGACAGGCGCGCGAGCGTTCCCCGTCGACCCCCCCGAGGCGCCGCCGCCCGAAGCGCCGCCGCCGCAAGCGGCGACGCCCTTCGCGGGGCTGCTGCTCGAAGGCCAACGGAACGCCCGGACCGCACCAGCGGAAGGCGATCAGAGAGGGAGGCGGGAGACGACCGCCGCCCCGGCGGGAGAATCCCCGGCGCAGCCGTCGGGCGGCGCGGCGGGCCCCTCCGGCAATGCGGCTGGGCCCGCCGCCCCGGCGAAGCCGTCGGGCAGTGCGGGCGAACCGGCCCCCGGAGCGGCGTCCGGCGAAGCGACCGCGGGGATCCCGGCCGGCGAAGCGGCGGCCGCCGCGGCGCCGGCGGCGCTGGTCGCGACCGCGGGCACCGCGGGCGTCCCGTCCTCGCTGACCGGCGCAGCGGCGCAGGCGAGCGCGAGCGAAGGATCGGCCCAGGCCGGCGGGCCCGGCGGCGGCGTGCCGCTGCCGGCGCCGGCCGCGGAAGCGACCGCCGGCGAAGCCACCGCGAAAGCCGAAGCGGCGCCGACGGGACCGGCCCCGGCGACCGGCGAGGCGGAGGAGACGGAAGCGACCGCGGCGACCTCCGCGGCCGCGACCGCGGCGCCGGCGAGGCCGGGCACCGCGGCCGACGCGGCGGGCGCCGCCTCCACCGCCGCCGACGCGGCGGGCCAAGGCGGCAAGCCGGCCGCACAGGCTCCCGCGAGCGGGACCCTCACGGCCCCCGCGCAGACCCCGTCCGCGGCGACGGGCGCTCGTCCCGCCAGCGCCGCCGAAGCCGCCACTCCCGCGAGCGCGTCGCCGCCCACCGCGTCCACCCCGAGCGGCGCCGACGCCGGCGCGACCGGCGCGGGCGGGCGTGGCACGGGCGAAGGCGACCCGAGGGCCGGCGCGTCCCCCCATCTCGGCGAGGCCCCCCGGAGTGCCGCAGCGGGTGATGGCGCCTCGGCCCCGGCGGCAGCGCCCGGCGGGGCGCCCGCCGCCACGGCTCCGCCGACCGCGCCCGCCGAACCTCCGACCCCCGCAACCGCCTCCCAGGGCCAGGGCGCCGCTCCGGCCGCCGCTCCCGCGCCCGCCCCGAGCGCGCCGGTCGGCTTCGCCGCCGCGGCGCCGAGCGCCCCCGCCCCCTCCCCCGCCGTGGCGCTCGAAGCGACGATCCGGCTGGCCGGCGAAAACAACTTCACCCGCGCCCGGGTGACCCTGCGGCCCGCCGAGCTCGGCGGCGTCGAAGTCCTCCTGCGCGGCGCGGGGAGCGGCCTCACCGCGACCGTCGTCGCCGAGAACCCGCACGCCGCCCACCTGCTGCAGGGCGCCGCCGCCGAACTCCAGCGGCGGCTCGCCGCCCAGGGCCTGCAGCTCACCTCGCTGCAGGTCTCGGTCGGCGGCGAGGCGGCGGGCGCCGCCCACGGCGGCGGCGGAGGCGAGGGCGGCGACGCGTCGGCGGGCAGGCCCGCCGACGGCGGCTCGCCCGTCGCGGCGGCCGGCGCAGAGCAGACCAAGACCATCGACCTCGGCGGCGGCGTCCTGATCGACGTCCTCGCCTAGTGAAAGGAGCACCCGGATGAGCAGCGGAATCGGCGGCATCGGCGGCGCGGCAGGCGGCGCGGGAGCGAACGGCGCCGCGAGCCAGGTCGAACTCGGCGGCCTCGACAAGAACCAGTTCCTCGAGCTGCTGGTCGGCCAGCTGAAGAACCAGAACCCGCTGAACCCGGTCGGCAGCCAGGAATTCATGAGCCAGATGGCGGCCTTCTCGACCCTCGAGCAGGTCACCAACCTGGCCGCGAGCACCGAACAGCTGAACGAAATGACGGCCACCAACCAGACGCTGGCGCTGGTCGGCCGGCAGGTCACCTACACCAAACCCGACGGCACCAGCGCCGAAGGCCAGGTGGAAAGCGTCGACTTCGAAGAAGGCGGCTACTCGCTGACCGTGGCGGGCGAATCCGGCGTCCAGTCGGGGGCGGTGACGCAGGTCCGATGACTCCCCCGGTCAACGGCATCGGCGGCGCGACGCCGCCCGGCTACACCCCCGCGCCGCGCCCGGCGCGGCGCCCCGCCGCGGAATCCCCCTTCGCGCAGGAGCTGCAGAAAAGCAACGGTCTGCAGTTCTCCAAGCACGCCGCCGAACGGGTGCAGCGGCGCGGCATCGGCACCGACCCGCAGAGCATGCAGCGACTGGAGAAGGGCGTCGCGCTGGCGGCGAGCAAGGGCTCCCGCAACGCCGTCGTCCTCGTCGACAACGCCGCCTTCGTGGTCGGCGTGCAGAACCGGACCGTGATCACCGCGGTCGACCGCGCCCATATGCGCGACCAGGTCTTCACCAACATCGACAGCGCCGTCATCGCATGAACGCGAGCGGCCGGAAAGCACACCGACTGCGGCCGGACCTCCTCGAGGAGGCCGCGGAGAGAAAGGACACCAGAGAACCATGATGCGAGCGATGTACTCCGCGATCAGCGGGTTGAAGAACCATCAGACGCTGCTCGACGTGACGGCGAACAACATCGCCAACGTCAACACGGTCGGCTACAAGGCGAGCCGCGCGACCTTCCAGGACTCGCTCTCGCAGACGCTGATCAGCGCCTCCGGACCGGGCGGCGGACAGGCGGGCCGCAACGCCGCCCAGGTCGGGCTCGGCGTGCAGCTCGGCTCGATCGACAACCTGATGGGCGGCGGCTCGACCGAGCAGACCGGCGAAGTCACCGACCTCTCGATCGAAGGCGACGGCATGTTCATCGTCGGCAACGGCACGCCGCCCGCCGTGCCCACCGAAGTCCAGTACACGCGGGCCGGCAACTTCACCTTCAACGACCAGGGCTACCTGACCACGCAGGGCGGCGAATACGTCCTCGGCCGCACCGAAGCCGGCGCCGGCGCCCCCAACACCTTCCTCAACGTGCCGGAAGGGTCCACGGACGTCGCGATCGGCCAGGACGGCTCGGTCAGCTACGTGCCGGAAGGCGGCGGTCCCCGCGTCGTCGCGGGCTACCTCTCGCTCGCCAGGTTCGCCAACGAACCGGGCCTGGTGCGCACGTCGGGCAGCAACTGGATCGAAAGCCCCGCCTCCGGCCCGGCCCAGGACGCGACCCCGGGCGGCGCGTTCGGCCTGACGATCTCCGGCACCCTCGAGATGTCGAACGTCGAACTGGCGAGCGAATTCACCAACATGATCTCCGCCCAGCGCGGTTTCGAAGCCAACTCGAGGGTGATCTCGACCGGCGACGAAATGATGCAGAACCTGGTCAATATCCGATGATCCGGCTGCACCGACTCGGCGGGTCCGAACACGAGTTCGACCTCAACCCGGACCTCGTCCTCACGGTCGAGTCCACCCCGGACACCGTGGTCACCTTGACCACGGGAGCCAAGCTCGTCGTCGCCGAGCCGCCCGACGCGGTGATGGCGGCGGTGCGCGAGTGGCGGGTCGGGATCCTCGAGCGGGCGCTGAAGCGGACCGGCCCGCAGATCGCCGAAGCGCGGCTGCGGGCCGTCGATTACCCGACGGAGAACTGATGAAGGCCTCGACCGCGATCGGGATCGGGCTCGCCTGCGCGGGCCTGCTGGTGGGAGCCCTGATGGAGGGGAGCCAGGTCGGCGCCTTCATCGACCCCGCCGCGGTCCTGATCGTGTTCGGGGGCACCCTCGGCGCGACGCTGGCCTCCACCTCGCTCGACTCGATGAAGCGCATCCCGAGCCTCTACAAGCGGGCCATGTCGGCCGAGCGCCAGGACCTCGCCGGTCGGGTCGAGCTGCTCGTCTCACTGGCCGACCGGGCGCGGCGCGAAGGGCTGCTGGCGCTCGAGGCCGGCGTCGCCGACCTCGACGACGAGTTCACCCGCAAAGGCCTGCAGCTGGTCGTCGACGGCACCGAGCCGGAAGTGATCCTGCAGGTGCTGGAGAACGAAATCGACGGCGGCTCCGGCCGCGCCGCCGCCGACCGGGCGATCTTCGAGAAGGCGGGCGGTTTCGCACCGACGATGGGCATCCTCGGCACCGTCCTCGGGCTGGTCCACGTGCTGCAGAACCTCGACCAGCCCTCCACCCTCGGCCCGGCGATCTCCGGCGCCTTCATCGCCACCCTCTACGGGGTCGGCTCGGCCAACGTGATCTTCCTGCCCGTCGCCGCCAAGCTGCACCACATCGCCGACGCCGAGACGGCGCTGCGCGAACTGACGATCGAGGGCCTGCTGGCGATCCAGGCCGGCGACAACCCGCGGGTCGTCGCCGACAAGCTCGAGGCCTTCGTGCCGCCCGAGGAACGCCGCGGCACGCGGCGCGGCGAGCCGGCCGCCCGACCAGGCGGCCGAGCAGCAGCCCGACCCGCTGAAGGCGGCCGCCTGATGCGTCCCCCCTCCTCCCGCAGACGGCGCCAGCAGCGACGACGCGGCGACGCCGAGCACGAGGCCTCGAGCGAGCGCTGGCTGCTCACCTACTCCGACATGATCACCCTGCTGCTGGCGCTCTTCGTGGTGCTCTTCTCGATCTCCGCGGTCAACGTCTCCAAGTTCCGCACGCTGAAGGAGACGCTCTCGCAGGCGTTCAACGGCCACGTCCTGACCGGCGGCGGCTCGATCGTCCCGGACGGCGGCGGCGAAGACGAGCCGACCACGCGGCGAGCGCGGCGATCGCGGCGCTGGCCGCCGAACGGGCGAGCGCGGCGACCCTGCGCAGCGAAGAAGACCAGTTCCGGCGACTGAAACGGGAACTGGACGCCTACGCGCGCCGAACACGGCTTCGCCGCCGCGATCGAGACGAAGATCGACGCCCGCGGGCTGATCATCCGGCTGCTCACCGACCGGGTGCTCTTCGAATCCGGCAGCGCCGACCTGAAGCCGCAGGCGACGCCGCTGCTGGAGGAGATCTCCCACCTCGTCAACGTCGACCGCAGCCACCCGATCTCGGTCGAGGGCAACACCGACGACGTGCCGATCTCCACCTCGCGGTTCCCCAGCAACTGGGAGCTCTCGGTGGCCCGCGCGACGAACGTGGTGCGCTTCATGATCGGCCACGGCGTGGCGGCCCGGCGGCTCGAAGCGAGCGGCGTCGCCGGCGAGCGGCCGATCGCCCCGAACACGACGGCGGGCGGACGCTCGCGCAACCGGCGGGTGGAAATCGCCCTGCTGCGCGCGGGCGGCCCGCAAGGAGGTGGCCCGCGATGAAAGGCAGGCTCAAATGGATCGTCCTGGCGCTCGTCGCGGTGGTCGCCGCCGGCCTCGCCTACAAGATGGTGCTGGCCCCGAAGTCGGAATCGAAGGAGAAGGTCGAAGGCACCGTCTACGTGATGCCGAAGGAATTCCTCCTCAACCTGGCCGGCGGCCGCTTCGCGAAACTGACCGTGGCGCTGGTGCTGGCGCCGGGCCAGTCGTCCGGCGGCGAAGCGGCGAGCCCGCCGCCGGAAGGGTTCGGGACGCTCGAACAGGAACCGCTGGTCCGCCAGATCGTCACCGACACGCTGACCGGCGTGCCCGCCGCCGAGCTCACCGCGCGCCGGCAGCGCCACGAGTTCCAGGAACGGATCCGCAGGGCGGTCGACCGCACCACCGACGTCCGACACCAAGGCGGTCGTCTTCAGCGACCTGGTGGTGCAGTGATGGAAGGAGAGGAGATGCGATACGAGGAGCTCGATCCCGTCCCGACCGAGGTCGAGGGCGGCGCCGACCTCGGCCGGCTGCAGAACGTGCCGGTCGAAGTCGCGGTGGAGATCGGCCGCACCCGGATGACGATCGGCGAGGCGCTGGCGCTCGGGCTGGGCAGCGTGGTCACGGTCGGCCGGCTGGCCGGCGACCCGGTCGACCTGTTGGTCAACGGGCGGGTGATCGCCCGCGGCGAGGTCGTCGCGATCGAGGAGGAACTGGGGCTGCGGATCACCGAGATCGCCGCCCCGGTGGTCGAGGGGCCGTCCCCACCACCCGAAATCGATGAGGCGGATGGCGCAGAACAAGGCAACGAGGCCGCCAACCCGCGGGAGGAGGCGGTCCCCGGCTAAAGCGCCACCGGCGCGGGCCGATTACGCGGGGTGATCCGGACCGGATCACCCCGAGATGAACCTGCCCGCATCAGCAATCCTGGCCGTCGCGGCCGCGCACGGCGAATCGCAACCGCTCGACCTCGGGGGCTCGACGGCCGGTGCCCACGCCTCCGGCGGCGGCGACATCGTGCGCACGATCGTCGGCCTGGCGATCGTCCTCGCGGTGATCTTCGGCCTGCGCTGGGTGCTGAAGCAGTTCAAGTCGGGCCGCGAGCGCAAGGCGGCCGGCAACGGCCTCGCCTCGATGGCGACGCTGCCGCTCGGCCAGAACCGCTCGCTGCACGTGGTGCGGGCGGGGCGCGAGGTGCTGGTCGTCGGCTCCGGCGAGCACGGGGTGACGCCGGTGCGCAGCTACAGCGAGGCGGAGGCGCGCGCGCTCGGCCTGCTCGAGGACGACGAGGAGCCGCCGCCGCCCGCGGAGCCGCCGCCGCTGACGATGGCGAGCGAGGGGGTCTCCGCCGCCGCCGGCGCCGGGCCGGGCGGCGCCGCGGAGATCGGCCGCAGGGCGCTGGCGACGCTGCGCGCCTGGACGGTGCGCGGATGAAGATCGAAGGGGGCAACGCGGTCCAGCTGCTGGTCCTGCTCGGCGGCCTCACCCTGATCCCGGCGCTGATCTTCTGCACCACCGGCTTCACCCGCATCCTGATCGTCCTCGGCTTCGTCCGCACCGGCCTCGGCACGCCCACCGCGCCGCCCAACCAGGTGCTGATCGGGATCGCCTTCTTCCTCACCCTGTTCGTGATGGCGCCGACCCTGAAGGCGATGAAGGAAGACGCCCTCGACCCGCTGACCGCGCACCAGATCAGCGACAAGGTGGCGCTCGAACGGGCGGAGGAACCGCTGCGCGAGTTCATGTTCAAGCAGACCGGCAACTCCGACCTCGAACTCTTCCTCGGCCTCGCCCACGTGGAAAAGCCGAAGACCCGCGAAGACGTCCCGACCTACGTCCTGGTCCCGGCCTTCGTCACCAGCGAGCTGAAGACGGCCTTCGAGATCGGCTTCCTGATCTTCCTGCCCTTCCTGATCATCGACCTGGTGGTCAGCTCGACCCTGATGAGCATGGGGATGATCATGCTGCCCCCCTCGTTCATCTCGCTGCCGTTCAAGATCCTGCTCTTCGTCCTGGTCGACGGCTGGAGCCTCGTCATGCAGTCGGTCGTCGAAAGCTTCCACTGATGAACCAGGACGTGGTCATGAAGGTGGCGACCGACGCCCTGCTGCTGGCCTTCAAGGTCGGCCTGCCGCTGCTGCTCGCCGGGCTGGTCGTCGGGCTCCTGGTCAGCGTCTTCCAGGCGGTCACCCAGATCCAGGAGATGACGCTCTCCTTCATCCCCAAGATCCTCGCCGTGGCGGTGGTGCTGATCGTCGCCGGGCCCTGGATGCTGAACCAGGTGGTCGGCTACACGACCGACCTCTATCACTCGATCCCCGGGATGGTGAAGGCACGATGAGCGCGAGCGAAGCGCTCGGCCAGCTCGATCGCAACACGCTCGCCGGCTTCATCCTCGTCCTCGCCCGGGTCGCGCCGCTCTTTCTGCTGGCGCCGCCGTTCTCCTCGACGATGGTGCCGCTGCGGGCCCGCGTGGTGGTCGCGGTGGCGATCGCGATCGGGCTCGCGCCACTCGCCCTGCACGGCCAGCAGATCCCCTCCGACGCCCTGCGGATCACCACCCTGGCGCTGAAGGAAATCGTCATCGGCCTCGGCTTCGCGCTGGCGCTCGCCTCGCTGTTCGCCGCCGTGGAGACCGCCGGGACGCTGATCGACACCCAGATCGGGCTCAACTTCGGCTCGCTGATCAACCCGATCGACAACCAGCAGACGGGGACCATGTCGCAGCTCTACTCGATGGTCGGGATCGTCGTCTTCATCGTGATCGACGGCGAGTCGTGGGTGATCCGCGGCCTCGCCCGCACCTACGAACTGGTGCCGATGCTGTCAATGCCGTCGCTCTCGCGTCTGATCGCGGGCGCTGACGAGCGCCTTCGTCGGCATCTTCGGCGCGGCCCTCGAGGTGGCGGCGCCGGTGCTGCTGGCGTTGCTGCTCACCGACGTCGCCTTCGGGGTCGTCTCCCGCGTCGTCCCGCAGCTGAACATCTTCGCCGTCGGCTTCCCGGCGAAGATCATCGTCGGGCTGCTGGTCGTCGCCGCCGCGCTGCCGTTCATGGGCGGCTGGTTCTACGACCAGCTGCAGCGCAGCGTCGAATCCGGCCTCGCCGGGATCGGGGTCGGGTGATCGCGTGCCGGGAGGCGAGGACCGCACCGAGAAGGCAACGCCGAAACGCCGCACCGACGCGCGCAAGAAAGGCCAGGTCGCGAAAAGCACCGACCTGAACGGCGCGATCGTGCTGGTCGCGGCGCTCGGCTCGCTCGCCGTCTTCGGCCCCCACATCGTCGACGGCCTGGCGGGCACGATGCGCGGGATGCTGAGCGGCGCCGGCCACCCGGGCCGGGCGGCCGGGCCGGGTCTCGGCAGCCTCGCCGGCACCGCGGGCCTGGCGATGGTCGTGGCGATCGCGCCGGTGGCGATCGCCTGCTTCCTCGCGGCGCTCGGCGTCAACCTCGCCCAGGTCGGCTTCCACATCAACCCGTCCGGGCTGAAACCGGACCCGAAACGGCTCAACCCGATCCAGGGGGCGAAGAACCTGCTCGGTCCGAACGCCTGGGTGGAGCTGGCGAAGAGCGTCACCAAGGTCACCGTGGTCGGCGCGATCGCGGCGCTGGCGCTGCTGCCGAACCTGACCACCCTGGCGGCCCTGACCGGCATCTCGCCGCCCGCCCTCGGGCGGCGAGATCACCAGCATGGCGAGCGGCATCGCCTGGAAATCGGCGGCCGCCTACCTGCTGATCGGCGCGATCGACCTCCTCTGGCAGCGGCACCGCCACGAGAAACAGCTGAAGATGTCCAAGGAGGAGGTGAAGCGCGAGCAGAAAGAGGAGGCGCTCTCCCCCGAGCTGCGCGCCAACCTGCGCCGCCGCGCCCAGGAGATGTCGCGCGGCCGGATGATGTCGGCCGTGCTCGGCGCCGACGTCGTCGTCGCCAACCCGACCCACTTCGCGGTCGCCCTGTCCTACGACGGCAAGCGCCCCGCGCCGGTCGTCGTCGCCAAGGGCCAGGACCTGATCGCGCTGCAGATCCGCCGCGTCGCCGAGGGCGCCGGCGTGCCGGTGGTCGAGGACCCGCCGCTGGCCCGCTCGCTGTACGACTCGGTGCCGCTGGAGGCCGAAATCCCGGCCGACTTCTACCGCGCGATCGCCGAGCTGCTCGCCTACGTCTACCGCACCGCCCGCCGCCGGGCGCCGATCGCGGGGATGGCGTGAGCGGCGGCTTCAAGAAGCTGATGTCCCACGCCGACCTGCTCGCGGCGGTCGCCGTCGTGCTCGTCGTCGTGATGATGATCGTGCCGCTGCCGCCGGGCCTGATCGACCTCTTCATCACCCTCAACATCGCCTCCGCGATCACGATCGTGGTGGCGACCCTCTACGTGCCGCGGGCGCTCGACTTCGCCGCCTTCCCCAGCCTCCTGCTGCTGACCACGATGTTCCGGCTGGCGATCAACGTCTCGGTGACCCGCCAGATCCTCCTGCACGGCGACGGCGGCTCGGTCGTGCGGGCCTTCGGCAGCTTCGTGGTCGGCGGCAACGTGGTGGTCGGCCTGGTCGTCTTCCTGATCCTGATCGTGATCCAGTTCGTCGTCGTCACCAACGGCGCCGGCCGCGTGGCCGAGGTCGCCGCCCGCTTCACCCTCGACGCGATGCCGGGCAAGCAGATGGCGATCGACGCCGACCTCAACGCGGGCCAGATCAGCGACCAGCAGGCCCACCAGCGGCGCGAGGACATCGCCCGCGAGGCCGACTTCTACGGGGCGATGGACGGCGCCTCGAAATTCGTCAAAGGCGACGCGATCGCGGGGATCCTGATCGTGCTGATCAACCTCGTCGGCGGGATCGTCATCGGCGTGATGCAGCAGGGGCTCGGCTTCTCCGAAGCGACCCAGCACTACTCGCTGCTGACCGTCGGCGACGGGCTCGCCGCGCAGATCCCCGCACTGCTGATCTCGGTCGCGGCGGGGATCCTGGTCACCCGCTCGGCCTCGGAGCGCGACCTCGGCAACGACATCGCCTCCCAGATCTTCGCCCAGCGCAAGGCGCCGATGGTGGCGGCCGGAGTGATCTGCTCCTTCGCCCTGGTGCCGGGGCTGCCGAAGCTGCCCTTCCTGCTGATCGGCGGGGCGCTGGCCGGGGTCGCCTACGCGATCCGCGACGGGCTGCCGCAACCGGCCGCCGAGCCCGCCCTCGCGGGCGGCGGCCCGGCGCAGCTCGGGCCCGGCGGCGTCCCGGAGCTCCCCGCGGCGGGCGGCACCGGCGAGGCCGCGACCGCGGTCGACCCGCTCGAGCTGGCGGTCGGCTTCGGCCTCGTCCCGCTGGTCGAAGCGGGCCAGGGCGGCGGTCTGATGGGCCGCGTCGCGGCGATGCGCAGGCAGCTGGCCGGAGAGCTGGGGACGGTGATCCCGGCGGTCCGCATCCACGACGAGCTCGGCCTCGACTCGCACGAATACGTGCTGCGGGTGCGCGGCTCGGAGGTCGCCCGCGGCCGCATCATGCCCGGCCACCAGCTGGCGATGGACTCCGGCGAGGCGGCCGGCCAGCTGCCCGGCGTGCCGACCACCGAGCCTGCCTTCGGGCTGCCCGCGACCTGGGTGCCCGACGACGCGCGGGCCGAGGCCGAGGCGCTCGGCTACACGGTCGTCGACCCGGAATCGGTCGTCGCCACCCACCTCACCGAGACGATCCGCGGCCACGCCGCCGAGCTGCTCACCCGCCAGGAGACGCGCAAGCTGCTCGACGGGCTGAAGGAGACGAACGCCGCCGCGGTCGAGGAGGTGGTCCCCGACCAGCTGTCGCTCGGCGAGGTGCAGCGGGTGCTGCAGGCACTGCTGCGCGAGGGGGTGCCGATCCGCGACCTCGGCGCGATCGTCGAGGAGATCGGCGACAAGTCGCGGCTCACCCGCGACCCGGCGGTGCTCGCCGAGTACGCGCGGGCGGCGCTGGGGCGGACGATCACCGCCCCGCATCTGGACGCGGCGATGCGACTGCGGGCGATCTCGCTCGACCCGGCGATCGAGCAGGAGATCGGCGAAGCGATCACCCAGACGCCGGACGGCGAGCAGCTGGCGATGGAGCCCTCGCGCGCCCAGGCCCTGCTGGCGGCGCTGCAGGCGCGGCTCGACGGCGCGCTCGCCCAGGGCGGCCGCCCGGTGCTGCTCTGCTCGGCGCGCGCCCGCCGCCACCTGCGCCGGCTCTGCGAGCAGGCCCTGCCACAGCTGACTGTCTGTTCCTACAACGAGATCGTGCCCGGAGTCCGGGTCGAGAACATGGGGGTGGTCCAGGTATGAGCGAGACGCTGACGGCCGATGGCCAGACGAAGACCTACAGGGGGGCGTCGATCGAGAAGCTGCTGCCGCAGATCCGCGCCGAGCTCGGTCCCGAGGCGGTGATCGTCCGCCGCCGCGAGGGGCTCGTGGGCGGCCTCGGCGGCTTCTTCCAGAAGCGCTGCGTCGAGGTCGACGCGCGGGCCGGCGGGCCGCGGATCGACGTCTACGACGACGGCGGCGAGGCGCCGCCGGCCGCGGAGGCCTGGGCGGGAGCCGAGGCGGGCGCGGCGGGGCTCGAGGCGGTCGAGGCGGGAACGTCAGGCGTCGAGGCGGGCGCACCGGGAATCGAGTCGGGAACGCGGGCGGTCGCCGCCGTGGCCGAGCCGGCCGCCGCCGGCGCACCGGTCGCGATCGCCGCGGAGGAGCCGCCGGGACCGAGCGAGACGCACCCGGTCCGCAACGACGCCGCCACCCGCGAGGGCCTGGCGACGCCGACGATGCGACGGCTGGTCGGCGAGGCGCACCCCTTCGCCGAACTCCTCGACCAGATGAGCGACCCGCCGGCCGGCGCGGCGGAGCCGGGGGCCCAGGCCGAGCCCGAGCCGCTTCCGCGTCGCGCCGCCAGGCTGCGCGACGGGATGGTCGCCAACGGGCTCGGCGCCGACCTCGCCGCCGAGCTGGTCGACGCCGTCCTCGCCGGCGCCGCCCCGTTCTTCAGCCCCGGCAGGCTGCGGACCCTGGTCCGCGACGAGCTGGCGCTGCGGCTGCCAATCGCCCCGGCGCCGGCGCCGGGGCGACGCCGCCTCGCCGTGGTCGGCCCGGCGGGCACCGGCAAGACCGCCGCGGTGGCGCGGCTCGCGGCGGTCCACGCGGCCGCCGGCCAGGAGGTCGCCTGCCTGACCGATCGATCCCGGCCGACGGCGGCGCCTCGCTGCGGGCGCTGCTCGAGGGCAGTGGGGTCGCGGTCGCGGACGGTCGCCGCCGGAGAGCTCGCGACGGCGCTGCGCGACGAGTCGGCGGCGCTGGCGCTGGTCGACACGCCGGCCGGCCTCGGTCGAGGCGACGGCCGCCGTCCAGGCGCTCGGCGGCGGCTTTCGACGCGGCCGGGCTCGGAGGAGGTCCACCTCGCCGTCCGGGCGGGCACCGCGGCCCCCGCCGCGGTCGAGACCCTGGCGGCGCTGCGGCCGCTCGGACCGAACCGCCTGCTCGTCACCGGCGCCGCCGACACCACCTACCTCGGCGCCGCCGTCGACTTCGCGATCCGCGCCACGCTGCCGATCCACTACGTCGCCGAGAGCGTCGCCGAGATCGCCCCGGCCGATCCGCGGGCCCTGGCCTCGAAGGTGGCGCAATGAGCGCGGCGCGACCAAGCGTGCATCCCGGTTCTTCGCGCCGGGAGCGAAGCGCGAGGTGATGGCGTGAGATGCGAGGAGGGCTTCGACGCCGGATCGCCGCCGCAGGAGGCGGCGATCCGGCTCCGCGACCACCCGCGGGCGCGCCGCCAGATCGACCTCGCGCGCGGCTGGGGCGGGATCGCCGCCTTCGCCCTCGTCGCCGCTACTGGCCCTCCACGCCGGCGTGCCGCCGGCGGCGCCGGGCTGCGGGCGCTGCTCGGCGGGGTGCTCGGCTACGTCGCCTGCTGGGGGCTCGCGGTGATGGTCTGGCGCCACCTCGCGGTCGCCGAGGAGGCGGCGGCCCGCGCCTCGGCCGAACGCCGCCGCGCCGCCCTGCTGGAGGAGATCGAGCGCCGCGCCGCCGGCGGCGCCGAGGAGGCGAGACTCGGATGAGCACGATGAAGACGATCGACTTCACCCGGCCGACCAAGTTCACACCGGACCACGAGCGCCGGCTGGGCCGGGCGCTCAGCGCCTTCTGTCGGACCAGCTCGACCCGGCTCTCGGCGGAGCTGCGCCTGCCGATCGAGCTCGACTTCGCCGAGGCGACCCAGCTGACCTGGTCGAGCGCGCACGAGCGGCTCACCGCCTCAGCCCTCTGCGGCGTGGTCGAGCTGCAGCCGATCGAGACCCGGATCCTCCTCGCCGCCGACGCCGGCTTCGTCCTCTCGGGAATCGAGTCGCTGCTCAGCGGCGCGCCCGGAGGAGCCGCCGCCCGATCGCCGCCTCAGCGAGATCGACCTCGCCCTGGCGGGGCGGCTCTTCGACGACCTGCTCGGCCAGCTGACCGCCGTCTGGCGCGACCTGACCGGCACCGACCTCGGCCTGGTCGGCGATCGACTCGCCGCTGGAGACGTCGGGCCTGGCACCGGTCAGCGAGCCGACCCTGGAGCTCGCGATGCGGGCCCGCATGCTGGGGCGGGACTTCGCGCTCACCCTGCTCCTCCCCCACCGCTCGATCGCCCCGGTCGAGGAACAGATCCTCGGCCGCCGCGGCCAGGGCGAGGAGGAGCCCCGACCCGGTCACCGGGCTGCGCCTGCGCGAGGCGATGGCCGGGATCGAGGTTGCCCTGCGGGCCGAGATCGCCGGGACCGCAGACGCCCGCCGCGGAGGTGCTCGGGCTGGTGCCCGGCTCCATCCTGCGGCTCGGCGGCCGGGTCGGCGAGGGGCTCGGGCTCTGCGTCGAGGACGTGCGGGTGCTGCGCGCCAAGCCGGGTCGCAGCGGCAGCCGGCGGGCGGTCCAGGTGCTGGAGGCGCTCGACCCGAGCGCCGCGGAGGGGCTCGCGCGGCTCGCCGGCGCGGCCTCGCGGCGCGGCGCGCCGGCCCGACGCCGCGCCGGACGCGGCCCTGCGCCGCTCGCTCGGCCAGGTGCCGATGCGGGTCTGGGCCGAGCTCGGCCAGACCCGCCTCTCGCTCGCCGAGGTCGTCGCCCTCGGGGTCGGCGCCGTGGTCGAGCTCGACCGCCGCCTCGAGGACCCGATCGACCTCTACGTCAACGGCCTGCGACTCGGCCACGGCGAGCTCGAGATCGTCGACGACGAGTGGGCGGTCCGCGTCGACGCCATCACCGGCCTCGGCACCCCCACGGCCGGGGAGAGCTGACAAAGCGCGGAGATCTCCGCCAGGCGGCCGGTGACCGCCGGGGTGGCGACTACGGCCGGCGGATGCCGCCGTGCGGCAAGTCGAGATTCATCGGGCCGCGGTGCGTTCGTACTTTTGCTCATATGGGACGCAGAAGTACGAACGCGAGGCCCCGGCGAGCTGGAAGGCCCCCATTTACCGGTCCACCCTCAGTGAGAGTTCGTGGTCGGTATCCGCTTGCACGGTAGCGGGGTCGACCGTCGCCTCGCGGAGTGAGCCCGTAGGGCGATCGGAGCGAGGCGACGGGGCGCCGTTCTCCTCCCGCCAACGCTCCGCGAAGCGGGCCGGCGGCAGCATCCCCAGCGCCGAGTGCGGGTGTTCGGTGTTGTAGGCGGAGATCCAGTCGGCGAGGATCACCTCGGCCTCGGCCAGGCTGTGAAACAGCTCGACGTCGAGCACCTCGTCGCGGGCGCGGCCGTTGAAAGACTCGATGAAGGGGTTCTGCCAGGGGGAGCCGGGCTCGATGTAGGCGGTGGCGGTGGCGTTGAGGCGACACCAGTCGCGCAGGGCGTGGGCGATCAGCTCGGGGCCGTTGTCGCAGCGGATGTGGCAGGGAGCGGTTCCGCGCATGGCGACGAGGCGCTCGAGCACGGCGACCGTGTCCTCGGCGGTGATCGAGCGAGCCACCTCGCCGGCGAGCGCCTCGCGGGTGAACTCGTCGACGACGTTCAAGATGCGGATCTGGCGGCCGTCGGCCGTCTCGTCGGACTGGAAGTCGAGCGCCCAGACGTGGTCGGGGCGCTCGGCGCGGAGGCGCCTGCCGTCAGCGTTGTCGCCCAGCCGGGCGCGCTTTCGCTTGCGCTTCGGCACCCGCAGGCCCTCCTCGCGCCAGATCCGCTGCACGCGCTTCTTGTTGACGCTCCAGCCCTCTCCGAGGAGGCGGGCATGGGCGCGGCGGTAGCCCCAGCGGGGCTTCTCTTCGGAGATCTTGCGCAGGGCGGAGCGCAGGGCGGCGTCGTCCTCGGCGGCCTTCGGCTCGTAGCGCTGCGTGGAGCGATGCTGCCCCGCCACCTGGCATGCCCAGCGCTCGCTGACGCCGAGGCGGTCGCAGAGCATCGCGACCGCCTGGCGCCGGCGGTCTGGGCTCAGAAGTTTCCCGCCGAGATCTCCTTGTGGGCGCGGACTTCCAGCTCCTTGTCGGCGACGATCTGCTTCAGCTCGCGGTTCTCGCGCTCGAGCTCCTTCAGCCGCTTGACGTCGGCGGCCTTCATCCCGCCGTACTGGTTGCGCCAGCGGTGGAAGGTCTGCTCGGAGACCCCCAGCTCCTTCGCGACCTCCGCCACTCCCCTGCCTTCGCCGAGCATCCGCTCGGCCTCCCTGAGCTTGCGGATGATCTGCTCGGGGGTGTGTCGCCTTCTCTTCACTTGCGTCGGTCCTCCTTGGCCCAGTTTCGCGGGCCGGTAGGACTCTCACAAGGGTCGGACCGATTTCAGGGGGTCATGCCAGAGCGGGCCATCCTGCCGAGCCAAGAAGCGGCACATGAGCGAGAGGGCTCACTCGAGCTACTTCAGCGGCGGCGCCTCCGGCCTCAAAGAGTTGCTCGCCCGCTGAGTCGTCCCACGCCGGTCGGGAGCGCCGACGCCTTCGACCCCCGCCGCCCCGAGCTCACCCCCACCTCGCCCGAGGGGGTTTCCGAGTTTAGGGGGTCTCATGACCCGGAAAGCTCGGAAACGGGTGCGGGAATCGGGCTAAAGAACCGGGCGCGGCGGACGATCACGGGGACGAACACCCATAAGCACAGGGGCGACAGGGAGTTGCCCCGGGACCAATCAACCAACCGATCCAAGGAGAGCGATCGAGAATGTCCCTTCGTATCCAGACCAACATCGAAGCGTTCAACGCGCACCGCAACCTGGTCTCGACGAGCGAAAAGCTCGCCAAATCGATGGAACGACTGTCGTCGGGCTACCGCATCAACCGCGCCGCGGACGACGCCGCCGGCCTGGCGATCAGCGAACGGCTGCGCGCCCAGGTCAAAGGCATCGGCCAGGCCCAGCGCAACACCCAGGACGCCGTCTCTCTCGTGCAGACCGGGGAAGGCGCCCTCAACGAGGTCCACTCGATGCTGCAGCGGACCCGGGAACTCGCCGTCCAGTACAAGAACGGCTCCCTCTCGAAAGCCGACAAAACGTCGATCCAGTCGGAGATCAACCAGCTCGCCAGCGAGGTGGAACAGATCGGCGAAGACACCGAATTCAACGGCATCAAGCTGCTGAACGAAAAATCGACGATCACGTTCCAGGTCGGCGCCAACGACGGCGAGGTCATCACCGTCTCCACGATGAGCCTCGGCGAAGCGGTGAAAGCGGTCGCCTTCGAACTCGAAGAAGGCGGCGAAGAAGACATCAAACAGATCGACGAAGCGATCGAAGCGGTGTCCAGCCAGCGCGCCGAATTCGGCGCCGTGCAGAACCGCCTCGAACACACGCTCAACAACCTGGCCGTCTACCAGGAAAACCTGAGCGCCTCGGAAAGCCGGATCCGCAACGTGGACATGGCCTCCGAAATGGTCGAATTCACCAAACTGCAGATCCTGGAACAGGCCGGCACGGCGATGCTGGCCCAGGCGAAGCAGTCCGGGTCTTCGGTCCTCTCGCTGCTCCACTAAAGGCAGCGGACCCGGGGCGGGTGGTCGGTTTTGGGCCACCCGCCTCGGTGTCTCGTCCAGGCCGGCATTCGACATCCTGGACGCCCTTCCACCACTTTTGAGTAACGGACCCTTTCCGGTTCAAGAACCCCTGAGCAGGGCCGATTACATGGCCGATGAGCCTCGACACGACCCTGGCCCGGATCGCGGCGATCGAAGCCGCGCTGCGCCCGCCGGCGCCGACCGCCGGCGGCGGATCCGCCACGGCGACCGCCTCGCCCGGCTCCTCGCCCTCCTCCCCCTCCACCTTCTCGCGGGCGCTCGGGCAGGCCTCGCTCGGCACCTCGACCGCCCCGCTGGGCGTCGCCTCCACCGCCCCGCTGCTCGGCGCGAGCGGATCGAGCGGCGCGGCATCCGCCACCGTCGCCGCCGCGCGCAGCCAGGTCGGGCAGGCCGAGATGCCGCCCGGCTCCAACGAATCGCCGCGGATCGCCGAATACCGGGGAGCGGTGCAGGGGGCCGTGGTCGGGCCCTGGTGCGCCGACTTCGCCTCCTGGTGCGCGGCCCAGGCGGGCGCGCCGCTGGGCGAAGCGGGCGAAGGCTTCCAATCGGTCGGCGCGCTCTGGGAATGGGCGCAGCGCAGCGGTCGCGCGATCCCGGCGGGCACCGGTGCACCGCAGGCCGGCGACCTGATCGTCTGGGGGTCGGAACACGTCGGGATCGTCGAATCGGTCGAACCCGACGGCACGATCCGCACGATCGAGGGCAACTCCGAAAACCAGGTGGCCCAACGCACCTACCCGCCCGGCGGCAGCGGGGCCACGGGCTACGTGCGGATCGGATGACCGACCTCGCCTCCACGGCGGGCCGCGGGCCGCGGTCGGGCCGCGCCCTGGGCGCCGCGGGCCGGGCGGCGCCCCAGCTGTCGACCCTGTCGGTGCGGATGCCGAAGGTCGCGGTCTACTCCGAACAGGCGATCTCGCGGGCGGGGCTCGCCGCCCTCCTGCGGGCGGAGATGATCGACGTCGTCCTGCCCGAAGAGGCGGACCGCGAGATGCTCGGCACGCGCCCCGACGTCATCCTGCTGGCCGGCTTCGCGCCCGAGCACCAGCTCGCCGCGAGGGTCTCGCGCCGCCACGGCGCCGCCACCCTGGTGATGGTCGACCGGCCGCTCGCCCCCGCCCCGGAGCTCGCCGAGCGCGGCATCCGCGGCGCCGTCTGCAGCGAATGCCCGCCCGAGCGCCTGGTCCGCGCGATCCGCGCGGTGGCCGCCGGCGACAGCTTCTTCGAGTGCCACACACACCCGGCCGCGCCCACCCCGACCGAGTCGCTGCTCTCGCCGCGCGAGCGCCGCGTCGCCGCCGAACTGGCCCGCGGCGCCGGGGTCGAGGAGATCGCCGCCTCGCTCTGCATCAGCCCCCACACCGCCCGCACCCACGTGCGGAACATCCGTCGCAAACTCGGCGCCCGCACCTCGGCCGAGGCGGTGGCGCGGGCGCTCACGCTGGGTCTGGTGGCGCTGCCCCCGCACTGAAGTCGGCGCGCGCCGCCGCTTCGTTCTCCCGCTTGACCCGCTCCCAGAGCTCCTCGCGGTAGATCCGCTGGTCGCGCGGCGCGGTGATCCCGAGGCGTACGGTGCCGCCGCTCACTTCGACGACCTCGACGACGATGCCGTCGCCGATCAGGATGCGCTCGCCGGTCCGCCGGCTGATCGTCAGCATGGTCAGGCGGCGGCCTCGCGCCCGCCCGCCAGCAGCGGCTCGCGCAGCGGCGCCCAGTCGGCCTCGTTCAGCACCTGGTGGCCGACCCCGGCGGAGACCAGGATCGGCGCCAGCAGGTTGGCGCTGATCTGGCCCGGGTCCTCGTCGGCCCGAACCACGACCAGGACATCGGCGGCGCGCGGGTCGGTCACCCCGATCCGCTCGGCCTCCGCGTCGGAGAGGACGACTTCGTAGTCCGGGAAGAACGGGAACGGATCGGTCACCGGCAGCGCCAGCTCCGGCTCGCCCGTCTCCTGCAGCCACTTGAAGGCGCCGCTCTCCTCGCGGGTGAGCAGCACGAAGCGGCGGCCGCCGACGCCGATCATCCCCTCGGGGAACTCGATCAGCGCCTCGTCGGGCACCTCGAGCGACCCGAAGCGGCTGCTGTCGACGGTCTGCGGCAAGCTCGCCCCGCGCCCTACCTGAGGAAATCGAGCAGCGACGGCTGCACGATCCTCGCCCCGGCACGGAGCGCGGCTTCGTAGGCGGTCTGCTGGGTGGAGTATTCGACGATCGCTGCGGCCATGTCGACGTTCTGGACGCGGGAGAGTTGGTTGAGGGTCGATTCTTCCAGCTGTTCCAGTCGCGTTCCCGCGCTGCGCAGGCGGTCGGTGGTCGCGCCGACCACGGCGCGCACCCGGGTCAGTTCGTCGAGGTTGCCGTCGAGCCGGCTGAGATCGGTGCCGCGCAGCGCTTCGGCGTCGGCGACGGTGCCGCCGCGCAGGTTGGAGGCGACGTCGCGCAGCACGTTGAGCAGCTTGTTGTCTTCGGCCGCCTGCCCTTCGCCGAGCAGCGAGCGGATGTCCACGTTGACCGGCAGCGAGACGCCCGCCCCGATCACCCGCGCGATCTGCCCTTCGTTGCCGGAGTAGGCGTCGTTTTCGCCGAGTTCGTAGGGCCGCGTGTCGGTCGCCGTGCCGGCGAAGACGTAGCGGCCGTCGTAGGTGACGTTGGCTTCCTGCTTGACCGTTTCGGTCAGCGCTTCGATCTCCGCCGCGATCCCTTCGCGGGCGACCTGGCCGTTGGAGTCGTTGCCGCCCTGGACGAGGAGTTCGCGGGCCCGCTGCAGGGTGTCGGTGATCCGGCCGAGGGCGGTTTCGGTGGCCGTCACCCAGCCGGTGCCGTCGCTGACATTCGATTGGTGCTGGCGCAGCCCTTCCAGCTCGCCGCTCAGTTGCAGGGCGCGCCCCGTCCCGAACGGGTCGTCGGCGGGCCGGGTGATCCGTCTGCCGGAGGAGATCTGGCGCTGCAGGTCGGTCATCCGCGCCCGCGCCGCACCGACGTCGTGGACGATCGTGCGCGCCGTCATGCCTTCGGTGACCCGCATCGTCATCGTCAGCCCCCCATCAGAGGCCGGACCGGCCGGTCCGCGTGATCAGCACCTGCAGCGCTTCGTCGAGCGCGGTCATCGCCCGGGCCGAGGCTTCGTAGCCGCGCTGGAAGCTGACCAGCTTGGTCATCTCTTCGTCGAGCGAGACGCCGGAGGTCGATTCGCGCCGTTCCTGCACCGCGGAGAGCAGGGCCTGGGCATTGGTTTCGCCGTTGCGCGCTTCGTTCATCTCGGTCCCCACCCGGGTGACGAAGGCGGCGTAGGAACGGTCGACGGCGCCGCCCCGCAGCGCTCCGATCGCGGTCGCGATGTCGTTGCCGCCCGCCGCGGCTTCGCTCGTCGTCTGCACTTCTGCGGCTTCCACGGCCACGGTGAGCGTCGAGGCCCCGCTGCCGGGCACGTAGGTGAAGAAGGCGGGGCCCCCGGCTTTGGTGTGGATCGCGTTGACGGCTTCGGCGAGACCTTCGGCGAAGCCGTTCAGTTCGGCCCGGAAGGAGTCGACGGTGCCCCCTTCGCGGGAGATTTCCAGCAGCGCGCCGAGCTTGCCCTTCGGTTCTTCCAGGGTCTGCGGCCATTCCACCGCGGTGCCGGAGACGAGCGGCGCGGCAGCGTCGCCGAAGCCGACTTCGATCGTCCCGTCGCCGACTTCGGTGACCGAGACCTGGCCGAGCGTCGAGAGTTCGTCGAGGCGCAGGTCGCGGCGGTCGAGCAGGTCATTGGGCGAGGAGCCGGAGGTGATCGCGCTGCGGATCGCGCCGTTCAACTGCGCGATTTCCTTCGCCTTGGCTTCGACTTCGCCGCCCGGGCCGGTGATCGCTCCGTACTGGGCGCTCGCCACTTCGCCCGCCGCGGTCAGCTGCGAGTCGAGTTCGCCGAGGCCGGTCGCCAGCGCCTTGCCGGCTTCGACCACCGCCTGGCGCGCGGCCTGGTCTTCGGGGTCGTTGGCCAGCCCTTCCCAGTCCGACCAGAAGGTCTGCAGCCCGGCCGAGATGCCGGTTTCGCCCGGCTCGGCGAGCGCCCCTTCGACCGTTTCCAGGCCTTCCACCTTCGCCGCCAGGCCGCCGAGGCGCATCGCCTGGGCGCGGTACTGGAGATCGAGGAAGCGGTTGCGGGCGCGCTTGTAGCCGGTCACGTCGACGCCGGTGCCGATTTCGGCGACGCCGCCGCCGGCCGAGGAGCCGGTCACCTCGCGCAGCGCCGGGGTGGCGCCCATCAGCGCTTCCTGGCGCGAGTAGCCCGGCGTGCTCGCGTTGGCGATGTTGTGGGAGGTCGTGTCGAGCGCCTCCTGCTGGGCGATCAGCCCGCGCAGCGCGGTCTGCAGCCCCATGAAGGTGGAGACCGGCATCAGGCCTCCACGTCCATCAGCCGGCGGGCGCCGCTCTCCGGCCCCTCGCCGCTGATCCGCAGGAGGTGGTCGAGGAAGGTCAGTTCCTGGCGCATCAGGGCGCGGTTGATGCCGTGCTCGCGGGCGACCTCGGCGAGCAGGCCGCGCAGTTCGGCGCTGCGGCCGAGCAACCGCTCCTGCTCGGCCGGCGAGGCGAGGCCGGCCAGGGCGGCGAGGCTGACCGCGTTCGGCTCGGTGCCGAGCCGCGACGCCGCCCGGCGGATCAGCTCGAGCCGCTCCCGCTCCAGCGCCTCGCGCCCCGCCATCTCCACCTGGATGTCGGCGAGCCGCGCCAGCACCGCCTCGACGTCGCGCTCGCGGATCGCCGCGCCCTGGCGCAGGACCAGGTCGAGCAGCCGCTGGGCGGAGGCGATCTGCAGCTCCAGGTGGCGGGCGACCGCGGCGGGCAGGGCGTGGTCGGCGACCATCACCTCGGGCACCGTCACCGACCTCCCGCGAACGACTTGTACATCTCCCGGGCGAGACCGAGCCCGCCGGCGCCGACCACCGCTTCGGTGACCGTTTCGGGAAAGCTCGCCATCCGCGGGTCGGCGCCGGGCGCGCCCCCTTCGCCTTCCGATTCGGCCCCGGCGCCGGCCGCCGCCTCCGGCAGGGCCTCGCTCAGCATCTGCTTCAGCAGCATCGATTCGAACTCCAGCGCCGCGCGGTAGCCGCGCACGGCGCCCGCGCCTTCCTTGCGCACGGTGGCCGGGACGGGGGCGGTCGCCGCCGTGCCCGCGGTCGCCGCGCTTGCCGCGCCCGCCGGGATCATCGGACCAGACCGTTGGCGACGGCGAGGACTTCGTCCTGCGTGGTGACCGCCTTGCCTGCCAGCGCGTAGCCCTGCTGGGCTTCGCTCATCGCGGTCATCACGGTCGCCAGGTCGACGTTGGAGGACTCCAGGGCGCCCTGCCGCAACCGCGCCCGCGGCGCCGCACCGACCGCGCCGCTCGCCGCGGTCGGCAGGAAGCCGCCGCGGCCATCGGGCTGCAGCCCGCTCGGGTTGGGGACTTCGACCAGCGGGATCCGGCCGAGCCGGCGGCCGCCGGCGCTGACCGTGCCGTCTTCGCCGATCTGCAGTTCTTCGGGATCGACGCCCGCCGGGACCCGCACCGGCGGCTGCAGCCGTTGCCCGGAGGCCGTCTGCAGCATCCCTTCCGGGCCGACCGCGAGCGCTCCGTCGCGGGTCAGGGCGACACCGCCGCCGGGGCCTTCGACCTCGATGAAGCCGGGCGTCGTGAGGGCGACGTCGAGCGGCCGTTCGGTCGGTTCGAGCGAGCCCTCGCGGAAGTCGCGACCGATCACTTCGGCGACCGCGCCGGTGCCGGTCCGGGTGCCCGCCGCGCCACCCCGGCCCGGCGCCTGGTAGAGCAGGTCCTCAAAGCCGACCCGGAGGCTCTTGTAGCCGGTGGTCGAGACGTTGGCGATGTCGTTGGAGAGGGCGCCCAGGCAGCTCTGCTGGGCTTCCATCCCGGCCGCCGCGGTCGCCAGCGCGCCCACCATCAGCCGATCGCCCCCACCTGGCCGGCCGACTCTTCAAGCGTTTCGTCGATCGTCCGGATCGACTTCTGGTCGGCTTCCAGCGAGCGGAAGGAAGAGATCATCTGGACCATCGCGCGGGCCGGGTCGACCGCCGATTCCTCCAGGTAGCCGGCCCGCACGCGGCCGGGCGCGGCGCCGGCGGCGGTGCCGGTGAAGAGCGATTCGCCCTGCTTTTCGGGCCCCGACACGGCGAAGACGCCGAGGTCGGAGGCGCGGGCGGTGCCGTCGGCGCGCAGCCGCACCGGCGCCCCGTTCGGCCCCAGCACCGGGTCGCCCTGGGCGTCGGTGAGATTGCCTTCGGGGTCGGCGGCGAACTGGCCGTCGCGGGTGTAGCGGACACCCGCCGCGGTGCGCACCGCGAAGAAGCCTTCGCCTTCGATCGCGAAGTCGAGCGGGTCGCCGGTTTCGTGGGCCGGCGCCGGGGTCAGGTCGGTCGCCGTTTCGGCGATCTGGGCGCCGAGGCTGAGGCGCCCCACCGAGGCGCCGGTGGCGGTGTTGCCGAGCAGCAGTTCGCCGAAGCTCGCCTGGGCGGTGCGGTCGGCCTTGTAGCCGGGCGTGTTGGCGTTGGCGAGCTGGTTGGAGATCTGTTCCTGGCGAACCATCTCGGCGAGCATCCCGGAGGCGGCGATGTAGAGACCACTGTCCATGCAGCCCCGGTGATCGACCGCCGCCGCCGCGACTTGAGGCGAGTCAGCCGGCGGCGCTGAACAGCTCGGTGTCGCGGCGCAGCGAGGAGCGCAGACGGCTTTTCAGTTCGCCGTGGATCTGGCAGACGCGGCTCTCGGAGACGCCGATCACCTCGCCGATCTCGCTCAGCGTGCGTTCCTGGGTGTAGAGCATCACCGCGACCCGCCGCTCGCGATCGGAGAGGTGGGAGAAGGCGCGGCGGAAGCGCTCGCGGGCGATCGTCCGCGTCGCCTCGACTTCCGGGTCGGCGCGCCCGTCCGCGTCGGCGATCGTCTGCACGAGGGCGACCCCTTCTTCGTCGTCGGAGGTAGTCACGCCGTCCAGCGAGGTCAGGTCGGCGGTCGCGAGGTCGCGCATCCGGGTCGCCAGCTCGCCCTCGGAGATGCCCATCTTCCCGGCCAGCTCGCTCTCGGTCGGCCGTCGGCCATGCTCGCGGAAGAAGGCCTCGCCGGCCCGCTCGGCGTCGCGCTCCCAGCGCCGCAGGCTGCGCGGCGCCCAGTCCAGCCGTCGCAGGCTGTCGAGCACCGCCCCCTGGATCCGCGTCCAGACGAACTGTTCGAGGCTGGCGCCCTTGTCGGGGTCGTAGCGGTCGAGCGCCCCGATCAGGCCCTCGATCCCGCTCGAGACGAGGTCGTCGACCTCGCACCAGGCCGGCAGCTCCCGCACCTTGCGGTAGGCGAGATGACGGACCAGCGGGACGTAGGTGAGGACGAGCCGGTCACGCAGCGATCGGTCACCGCTGTCGCGGTAACGGCGCCAGAGCTGCTCGGTGTCGACTTGGCTTCGGGTGACCGGGGTTCCCATCCGAGGGGCCTCCTGAAATCGCGGGTGCTGTGTGGTCCTGCGGGCTCGTCTTCGGCGCTTTCGCCGGCCGCCTAGATCGCCGCAAAGGGGTAATTCCGCGTTTGTCGGCCGAACGAACGTCCAATCGCTCCGTCCCGGCGGGCGGCGGTCGATGAACGGGGCGATGGCTTCACGACAGGACGATCCCGCCGCCGGCGAGGGCGCCCGGCAGGGCGGCCCGACGGGCGCGGCCGACCTCCGCGAGGCTCCCTATCGGGCGCGGCGGGCGGCGATCGAGCGGCGGCTCGCGGCGACCCGCCAGGCAGCGCCGCGCGAGCTCCCCGGCCTCTACCTGACGGTCGCCGAGGAGGCGCTCGCGGGCCTCGAGGGCGAGCCGCGCGAGCCGCTCCTCCTCGGCCACGCCGGCCTCGCCATGGGCGAGCTGGGAGCCCGCGAGGCCGCCGTCGCGCTGCTCGAGGCGGCGCTGCGGCTCGACCCCGAGCTGCCGCGCGCCGCCCGCGACCTGGAGCGGGCACGGGAGCGCCGGGGCTCACCGCCGCGGTTGCCGGCGGCGGTCGCGGCGCGGCTGCGCGGGCTCGAGTCGGCGGCGCGCCGCGTGGCCCCGCGGGCCCGCCCGGCGAGCGGCCTGCGGCTCAGCCTCTGCATGATCGTCCGCGACGAGGAGGAGATGCTGCCCCGCTCGCTCGCCGCCGCCGGCGAGGCGGTCGACGAGATCGTCGTCGTCGATACCGGCTCGCGCGACCGCAGCGCGGCGATCGCCCGCTCCTTCGACGCCACGGTGATCGAACGCGAGTGGACCGGCTCCTTCGCCGCGGCGCGCAACGCGAGCATCGAGGCGGCGAGCGGCGACTGGCTCCTCTTCCTCGACGCCGACGAGGTGCTCCACCCCGACGACGCGCCGCTCCTGCGCGAGCTGACCGGGCGGACCTGGCGCGAGGCCTTCTACCTGGTGGAGACCAACCACACCGGTGAGCTCGGCGATGGCACCGCGGTCACCCACAACGCCCTGCGCGTCTTCCGCAACCGTCCCGAGTACCGCTTCGAGGGCCGCGTCCACGAGCAGATCGCCCACCGGCTGCCCGGCGGCCTGCCGGAGCGGCTCGAGCCGACCGCGGTCCGGGTCGACCACTACGGCTACCTCGGCGCGGTCCGCGACGCGAAGGAGAAGTCACGGCGCAACATCGCGCTGCTCCGCGAGCAGCTGGCCGAGGCGCCGCCGACCCCGTTCCTGCACTTCAACCTCGGCTCCGAGCTCGCCGCGGCGGGCGACGCGGCGGGCGCCTGCGAGCAGTTCGAGCGCGCCTGGGAGATGGCCGCCGCCGACCCGGCGCGCGGCAGGCGGCCCTTCCTGCCCTCGCTGACCGTGCGCTCGGTGAAGGCGCTGCGCTTCTGCGGCCGGCGCGAGGCGGCCGAGGCGCGGGCCGCCGAGGGGCTGGAGCTCTTTCCCGCGCTCACCGACCTGGTCTTCGAGCGGGCGGAGCTCGCCGCCGCGGCCGGGGAGCCGGAGCGCGCGGCCGAGCTGCTCGAGGAGTGCCTGCGGCGCGGCGACGCCCCGAGCCGCCTCTCCCCCACCGCCGGCTGCGGCAGCTTCCTGGCCCTGGTGCGGCTGGCGGCGATCGAGTCGGCGCGCGCCAACCCGGGCCGCGCCGAGGAGCTGCTGCGCCGCTGCCTGCGCGACCACCCTTCCTACATCGGCGCGGTCCTGCCGCTGGCCGCGGCGCTGCTGGCCCGCGGCGAGACGCCCGAGGACGTCGTCGCGACGATCGAGGCGGCGGTCGCCGAGCCCACCCCCTCGATCCGCTTCATGCTCGCGACGGCGCTGTACGAGGCGGGGCTGGCCGCGGCGGCGGAGCCGCTCTACGCCGCCGTCGTCGAGGCCCAGCCGGGCAACGGCGGCGCCCGCCTGGCGCTGGCCGAGACGCTCCTCTCCCAGCGCCGCTACGCGAAGGCGGCAACCGCGGCGGCGACGGTCGCCGACCGGGACGCCTGCGCCGCGCCGGCCTCGCGCAGCGAGCTGTTCGGCCTGGTGCTGGCCGATCTGCCGACCGGCGAGGCGCGGGCGCGGGCGGCGCGGCGCGGCATGGCGGCCGCCGAGCTCGACCTGTTCGCCGCCTGGGCGGCGTCGGCACCCTATCCGTCGCTCGACCCGGAGTGCGCGGCGCCGCTGGCGACGATGCTGGAGGCCCTGCTGCGGGTGCAGGAGTTCGAGGCCTTCGAGGCGCTCCTCCCGGCCCTGGCCGCGACCGGCCTGACCGGCCGCCGGCGCCGCTCCCTGCTCGCGGACATCTACCTGCGCCGCGGCTTCCTCGAATCGGCGGCCGACGAGTGGATCGCCGCCTGCGAGGAGGACGGCCCCGACCCCGAGGCGCTCGACGGACTGGCCCGGATCGCCGCCGCGCAGGGCCTCGACGAGGACGCGCGCGCCTTCGAAGAAGGCGCGCGAGAACTTGCCTCAAGTTCGATCTGACCCGGCCGATTACCCAGAATGAATGACCGTCAGCTTCTCCCGAATCGAAGGACCGAGCCCGGTGCGACCCGTGCATGACCCCCCCGCCAGTGACTCCCGCCGCCCGGCCAAGGCCGACTTCGCCGCCGACCTGGCGAGCGCCGGGACGGGCGACTCGCCGCCGCCCGAGGTGAGCGCCGAGGTCCGCGAAGCCGCCCGCGCCGCCGCCCGCCTACACGAGTTGGGCCGCGAGCTGCGCTTCCAGCCCGGCGCGGACGGCAAGCTGCGGGTCGAGCTCCGCGACCGCAGCGGCAAGCTGCTGCGCAGCGTCTCCCCGACCGAAGTCTTCGACTTCGCGGCGGGCCGGGTGACCGCCTGATGGCCGGCACGATCTCGATCACCGGCCTGGCGACGAGCCTCAACACCGAAGCGATCATCGAAAAGCTGATGGCGGTGGAACGGATCCCGGAGGCCCGCCTGCAGCAGCGGGAGGGCCAGGTGAAGGCGCGCGAAACCGACCTGCAGGGCATCCTCGCCAAGCTGCGGGAAGTCTCCTCCTCGCTGCAGGCGCTGCGTTCGCCGACCCTCTGGGAAAACGTGCAGACCGTCTCCTCCTCCTCGACCGCGGTGAGCGCCGAAATGAACGGCGGCGCCGGGGCCGGCGGCTACCAGGTGGAAGTCACCCAGCTCGCCCGCGCCGCGCAGAAGACCTTCGAATTCACCCCGAACGAAGTGGCCTCGCAGCTGGTCGTCGACGGCCAGACGATCGAACTGGGGGCGGGCGCGACGCTCGCCGACGCGGTCACGGCGATCAACTCCGACCCGGAAGCCGGGGTTGCCGCGGTCGCCGTCGGCGGCAAGCTGGTGCTCTCCTCGAAGACGACCGGGGCCGAAGCGACGATCACCGCCGAAGGGGCGACGATCAGCGAAGAAGCCGCCAAGGCCAAGGAAGGCCTCAACGCCCTCTACACGGTCGACGGCGTCGCCGGCAGCTCCGCCTCCAACGTGCTGAGCGAAGCGATCCCCGGCGTCACCCTGACGCTCGGCGCGGTGACCACCGGCCCGGTGACGATCGACGTCTCCGAACCGACCGCCGACACCGCATCGATCGCCGCGAAGGTCAAGTCGTTCGTCGCCGCCTACAACGCCGCGGTGGAAGCGATCGAGGCGAAGGTGGGCGAAGAACCGGTGCGCGAACCGAAGACCTCCGAAGAAGCGAACCGCGGCGTGCTCTTCGGCGACAACAGCCTGGAGAGCCTGCTCGGCCAGATGCGCCAGGCCCTCTCCGAATCCGGGCTCGGCAAGCTCGGCGTCAGCACCGGCGCCCCGAGCGCCACGGTGACCGCCGACTCGGCCTCGGTGCGCGGCCTGCTCACCTTCGAAGAATCGAAACTGGCCGCGCTGCTGAAGAGCGAACCCGCCGCGGCGAGGGCAGCGATCAGCGGCACCGAAGGCTTCGCCACCGTCCTCGAACCGATCGTCGGCGCGGCGACCGCGCCGAGCGGCGGCATCTCCGAACGGATCGGCGCCGCGACCAAGGAAGCGGCGCTGCTGCGCGAACAGATGACCGCCCTCGAAGAACGGCTGGCGCTGCGCGAAGAACGCCTCCACGCGCAGTTCACGGCGATGGAAACGGCGCTCGCCAGGTCGAAATCGGAATCGAATTGGCTGACGGGCCAGCTGAAGAGCCTCGGCGGTTGAGATGAACCCCTACCGCAGCGCCAGCCAGGCCTACGCCCAGGACAGCGTCCTCACCGCGGCGCCGGAGAAGCTCGTGGTGATGCTCTACGACGGACTGGCCCGCTTCCTGGCGCGCGGCGCCGCCGCGATGCGCGACGAGGACCCGGCGGCGACCGGCAACGCCCTGAACCGCGCCGCGGCGATCCTCGACGAGCTGCTGGCGACGCTCGACCCGGCGGCGGGCGAGGTCACCGAGCGCCTCGCCGAGATCTACATGTTCTGCAAGCGGGAGCTGCTGGCGGCGCAGCTGAAGCGCGACCCGAGGCGGGTCGAGCGGGTGGGGAGGCTGCTCGCCGAGCTGCGCGAGGCCTGGGCGACGATCGCCGCCGCGCCGCCGCCCGACGCGGGCGGGCGGGCGACGCTCGGCGCCGGGACCCAGGCGTGAGCGACGCGGCGGATGTCCCGCCGCGGGGCGCGGGCGCCGACCGGGACGTCGGCGGGACGCGCCCGGGCGCGGCGCCCTACGAGCGCCTGGCGGAGCTGGCCGAGGCCGAGCTGGCCGCCTGCGAGGCCGGCCGGCCCGAGGTGGCGACGGACCTCTACGCGGAGGCGGCGGCGATCGTCGCCGGCCTCCCCTCCAGGCCGCCCGCCGCGGCGGAGCCCGCCCTGCGCCGCGCCGCCCTCGCCCAGCAGCGGACCGCCGAGTTGCTCGCCGCCCGCCTCGCCGAGCGCGGCGCCGACCTCGAGCGCCTGCGCCGCGGCCGCGAGGCGGCCCGCTCCTACGCCGCCGGCGCCGCCGCCCGCACGTAGCGTCGCCCCCCCCCAACGCTCCGCCCCATCCCCCGTCGGGCGCGTTCGCAGTTCTCCGGATCCTTACGGGAAAGTGAGAACGCACCCCGGGGCGTCGGCCCGTTGAGTTGGCAGAGGTCCGCGGCATGCGCGGAGAGGTGCGAACTCGGCCGCGGGCGTCGGAGTGCGGGCGTCCTTTGGCCCGGTACGCGGGATGCGGTCGACCGTAGGCCCGGTACGCGGGCGAAAGGACGACCGCGTCGACAGGGGCGGGCGTTAAGACGACCGCGCCCGGGCGGTGGCGCTTGCCCGGGGACCGCGCAGGCCGAGGCGCGCCCGTCCCGTCCTCCTGCCTGCCAGGTCGAGGATGGGACGGGCGCGCCCCTCGGACGGCCATGGCCCGCGCGAGGCCTGCCGCCTCCTCAGATGGCCGCCAAAGCCTCCCCCCTCTCGGATCGGGCTGCGCCCGCCGGCTGCGTCAGGCCGCCAGGGGCAGACGCGGGCCTTCGGAGACCACGCGGTGGAGGCCGGCCAGCGTCAGGCAGCCGACCAGGCCGCGGTAGGGCTCGTACGGCGCGTAGAACTCTTCGACCTCGGGGACCGTGGCGCGACGCCCGAGGGCGCCCAGATGGCCGACGAGCTTGATGTAGCCGAGGTCGCCGGCGGGCAGTGAATCCATCTCGCCGCGCCCGAAGAGGGCCAGGCACTGGACCGTCCAGGGGCCGATCTGCGGGGTGGCGAGGAGCCGCGCGTCGCCGGCCCGAGAGCTCACGTCGCAGCGGCCGCGAGCGACTTCGCGGGCGATCCGGGCGAGCGCCACGGCCCGGCCGCCGGCGAGGTCCATCGACTCCAGTTCGGCGGGCGCGCGGCCGGCGATCAGGGCGGCGGGCGGCACGTCGCGCAGCGCCGCCCGTCCCTGCCCGAGCCGGGCGCCCCAGCGGCCGACGATGCGTCGCTCGATCGTCGCCGCGCGGCTCGCCTCGATCAGCTGGCCGCAGACCGCCGCGGCGAGCGCCTCCCACGGCCACGGCCGGCGGCGGGGGCGGAAGTCCGGCATGCGACGGATCAGCGGGCCGACCAGCGGGTCGCGGCGGAAGCGCCGGTGGAAGTCCGACATGTCCTCGTCGACGCCGAGCGCGAAGCGCAGCCGCTCGACCGCCGTCACCAGCTCCGCGCGTCCGGCCCGGCGCGGCTCGCCGCAGCGGACGGCGACCGTCAGCGCCGCCGGGTCGACCGCCTCGGCGCGGAGGACGACCCGGCCGACCCGCGGCCAGGCGCGCACCAGGACCGGCGCGCCCTCGACCGTGAGCAGGCGGGCGGCGACGCCGCGCTCGACCCGCAGGGTGCGGTCGGCGCTGCCGCGTCCGAGCCGGAACGGCGAGGGAGGCCTGGCCTCGACCTCGAGCGAAGCCGCCGGGCGCACCCGGGCTAGATGGTTGATTCCACGGCAGGGTGCGACCGGGGGCGCGCCTGGCCAAGCGGATCAAGGACGCAGGGCGCAGCCTTTGCCGGTGGGCAAAGGCAAGCCCGAGGACGCCGAGACGCGCAGGGTGCCAGGCGCGTCATCCGGCCGTGCGGTGTCGTGGGATCAACCATCTAGCGGTCGAGCAGGTGGACGTCGACCAGGAAGGAGCGGCTGGCGATCACCTTGCCCGCCGGTCGCCGGCGGCGGGTCAGCCGACGCGAGCCGCGTGCCCGCGAGCCGGCCGCGGAGGCCGCCCGCACCGCGGCCACGGTCACGGCGCCCGCCAGGACGCCGCCGGCGGCGGCGATCGCGGCGCTCCTCACCTCACCGCGCAGCACCGGGGAGGCCGCGTCCGCGGCCGGGCCGGGAAGCCTGCGGACCGGGTCGACGGCGTCCTCCGCGGCGGCGTCTTCCTCGGCGACGATCTCCCCATCAAGCTGATGGTCACTCACCGAACTCAAAATAGCGAGGGGCCAGGTCGGGTCCCCGGCCCCTGCCCGGGAACCCCGCAAACTGCGGGTCCGCACCCCTTCCCCCGTCCTCAGACCTAGACTTCTCCGGATGAGCGAGACCGCCAAGGCCCCGATCGACGTCTTCGCCAAGGCCCGCGAGCACGATCGACTCGAGCAACTCGAAGCCGCCAGACAGCACGACCTCCTCCCCTACTTCCGCCTGCTCACCTCGCAGGCCGGCCCGGTGGTCGAGATGGAGGGCCGGGAGACGATCATGCTCGGCTCCAACAACTACCTCGGGCTGACCGGCGACCGGCGGGTCAAGGATGCGGCCCGCGAGGCGCTCGAGGTCTACGGCACCGGGGTGACCGGCTCGCGCCTGCTCAACGGCACCACGCCGCTGCACCTGGATCTGGAGCGCGAGCTGGCCGAGTGGATGGGAACCGAGGACGCGATCGTCTTCACCACCGGCTACCAGGCCAACGTCGGCGCGATCGGGACGATCCTCGGCCCCGCCGACACGGTGATCTGCGACTCCGGCAACCACGCCTCCATCCTCGACGGCGTCCGCATCTCCGGCGCCAAACTGCGCCCCTTCCGCCACAACCGGATGGACAAACTGGAGAAGATGCTGGCCCGCGCCGCCGAGGACGGCGGCGGCGTCCTGGTCGTCGTCGACGGCGTCTTCTCGATGGAGGGCGACGTCTGCGACCTGCCGGCGATCGTCGAGCTCTGCCGCGCCTACGGCGCGCGGTTGATGGTCGACGAGGCGCACGGGGCGGGCGTGCTCGGCGCCCGCGGCGCCGGCGCCTCGGAGCTCTTCGGGCTCGAGGACGAGGTCGACCTGCGGATGGGGACCTTCTCCAAGAGCCTCGCCTCCTGCGGCGGCTTCATCGCCGGCCCCGCCGACGTGGTCGAGTACCTGCGCGTCTCCTCGCGCGCCTTCATCTTCAGCGCCTCGGCGGTCCCCGCCGCGGTCGGCGCGGCGCTGGCGGCGCTGCGGGTGATCCGCGCCGAGGGGCCGCAGCTGTTCGAGCGCCTGCTCGGCAACGCCTCCTACCTGCGCGAGGGCCTGCGCGGCCTCGGCCTGCGGGTGGTCGAGCCGGGCACGCTGCCCGACGGCCGCGTCGCCACCACCCCGGTGGTGCCGGTCGTGGTCGGCGACGACTGGCAGGCGGTGCTGCTCTGGAAGGCGCTCTTCGAGGCCGGCGTCTACACCAACGTCGCGATCCACCCGGCGGTGCCGCCGGCGGGCGCGCTCCTGCGGACGAGCCTGATGGCGACCCACACCAAGGAGCATCTCGACAGCGCCCTGGCGACGATCGAGCGCACCATCCAGGACTTCCCGGACCTGCCGAGACTGTAACCGCCGGTTAACGCCAAGTTGACATCCCCCGGGGGGGGTAGTTTCAGACTTGTGCGGATAGAGACCTTCGCGGGGCTCGCCCGAAATTGTTGCTCTTAGCGACCGCACCGGACGTCGATGCGACGACTCCGGGTTGACGCTCCCATCCCCAAGACGTAGCTTCGTCTCCTCGCCGTCGCCACCGAACGAAGACGTCAGGGCCCCCGCCATCGCGGGTCAGAAGTCGGGCAGGAGGAACCGGTGCAGCGACGACGAGACCACCCAGTTAACGATTCCTTTTGAAGGGAGGAGTCCAGTGGACGCTGCCATGACGGCACCCGCAACGACGACCGCATCTCCAGAGCCCCCCCAGCACATGAGGGCCCTCGAACGCGCCAACTCCGTGCGCCTCGCCCGCGCCGAGCTGAAGCGCGCGGTGGCAAGGGGCGACCTCGATCCAGCCGACGTCGTTCGCGACTGCCCGTGGCAGACCGAGAGCATGACCATCTCCGAGCTCCTGACCAGCCAGCGGCGCTGGGGACGCACCCGCGCCCGCAAGTTCCTGATGCCGCTCTCGGTGAGCGAGAACAAGCAGCTCGGCACGCTCACCCCGCGGCAGCGCACGATGCTCTCCGCCGAGCTCGCCGCCCGCGCCTCCGCCACCTCGCGCACCGCCCTCGCCTGAGCCGCCCCGAGGCGCCCCCTTGCCCGGCTAGCCGCGCATTCCGCCGATCCGGAAGCTGAAGCCTCCGGAGGCGCGCCGGAATGCGCGGCGGGCCAGGTAGAAGGCCACCACGAAGCACACCGCGCCGATCGGCAGGGCGTAGGCGAGGACCAGCCCCGCCGCGTAGAAGAGGACGCCGACGACGACGACGAAGACGAAGCCGGCGAGCAGGGTCGTGTGGGAGCGATAGCCGGCGAAGTGCTCGCGGATCGCGACCTCCATCCCGCCGACCGCGGCGAGCGCGACGCCGACCCCGATCATCGTCTCGTGCGCGCCGACGACGCCGATGATCAGGCAGACGATCCCGGCCAGGATCGCCAGCTCGGCGAGCGGCGCCGATCCCCACGGCGCCGGGGGCCGCTGGTCCGGGGTCTGGGGGCGGCCGCCAGCCGCCCGCCTCTCGGACATCCCGATGAGACCTTGACGCGCCACCAGCCCATCAGCAGCCCGAGCGGCCCGAGCACCGGGCGCGAGTGCCAGTGGCCGCAGCCCGGCTCGCCGACGTCGGCGCGGCTGATCCGCAGCCAGCGGTGCTCCGCCGGGGCGGCGATCATCGCGGCGAGCAGCCGGCGGTTGGCGGCCTCCACGGCGTCGCGCTCGGCGAGCGCGCGGCGCGCGTCGGCGACACGGTTGGCGAGCGCGTCGCGAACCTCCTCCAGCTCACCCAGGCCGAGCGCCCGCGGCGGCCCCGCGGCCGCGACCCGGTGCGGGACGTCGACCCGGCCGAGCCCCGCGGCGACCAGCCCCGAGAGCTCCAGCTCGAGCCTGCCGATCTGCCGCCGCAGCTCACCCCGCGCACGCCGCTCCTCGACCCCGACCCCCTCGACACTCGTTTCCCTATGGGTAACAAGCGTCGAAGGCCGGCGCGTCTCTCTGTCGAGCAGATCCGGCATGGCCTGATTCTAAGCCGCCTCGAGGGCCGAGGCGGCGATCCAGAGCGCCTCGTCGACGGCGATCGCGGGGACGGCGCCGACCCCGACCGCGGCAACCGCGATGCGCCGGCTGTCGCGCTGCACCGCCCGCCCCGCCGCGGTGGCGCCGAATAGGAGTCCGACCGGGCCCGACTCGTCGGCGATGGTCAGCGTCCCCGCCGCCAACTCGCTCGCCCGGCCGGGCAGCGACTCGCCCGGCGCCGCGTCGCGGATGCAGAGGCCGCCGTCGAGCCGGTCGGCGTCGAAGGCGCGCAGGGCGACGCCGGTCTCCACGGTGGCGATCGTCAACGCGTCGGCCGGCATCCCGCGGCTGCGGAAGCAGCCGTCCTGGAGGCGGTCTAGCACCAGCTGCTCGACCGGGGTGCGGTCGCGGTCGGGGTCGAGGCCGATCTGGCGGAAGAAGACCCGGTAGGCCCAGGGGATCGGCCGACCGCGCAGGCGGATCGCCTCGGCGCCGAAGAGCCGGTCGCTGAGCACGCGCAGCCGGCGGCGGACCGGTTCGGGGCTGCGCCCCGGGCGGCCGTCGACCTCGACCGTGGCGAGCGAGAGCCCGGGAAACTCGGCTTCCAGATGCGGCGCCACCCAGCCCGGCGTCGGCGCCGGCTCCCAACCGATCGCTGCCCGTGCCCCCTCGGCGCCCATCTCAGCCCCTTTCCGCCACCCGCGTCGCGTTCAGCAGTTCCCGGACATGGTGACTCAAGGCGCCGACGCCGAGCTCGCCGATGCCGGCGCCCTGCAGCGTGCCACCGGGGTAGGCGAAGGCGAAGGTAGGACAGCCGCCGACCCGGTAGAGCGCCGCCACCGCGCCGTCGCGGTCGAAGCCGACCGGCATCTTCCAGCCCCGTTCGCGGACCAGTTCGCGAACCGATCCGCGCGAGTCGCGGACGTCCAGCGAAAGGAAGTTCACCCGTCCACGGTAGCGCGCGGCGACCGTGCTGACGACGTTCTGCTCGGCCTCGCAGCCGCTTTCGGTCCCGAACCAGAACGAGATCACCAGCGGCCGGTCGAAGAGGTCGCAGACCCGGATCGCGCCGCGGGCCGAGATCCGGCAGGCGGGGACCCGGGCCGCGCCTCCCGGGCAGGGCAGGGACGAGCCGGCGCAGTCGTCCTGGTAGACGTTGGCGTCGCCTTCGAGGCCGCCCGCCGCGGCCGGGACGGCGAACTCGGGGAGCGGCCAGCGCGGCGGCCGGCGGTCGAGGCCGAGCGTGTCTTCGCCGCCCCCCCCGGCGAGGGTGTGGATCGTCGCCACCGCGATCAGCGCCAGGAAGACCAGGCCGACGGCGAGCGAGTAGCGGTCCCTCACGCCGGCCGCCGCCGCTCGAGTAGGACGAGCGTCGCGGGCAGGATCACGATCACGCCGAGCAGCGCCGCGGCGAGGTCGATCACGGTGACCGCGCCGAAGTCGCGCAGCATGCGGATGTCGCTCACCAGGAGGACGGCGAAGCCGGCGACCGCGGTGAGCCCGGACGCGAGGACGGCGGCGCCGGTGCGGGCGTAGGCGCGGCGCAGTGCCGCGGCGACGTCGAGACCGACCGAGCGCTCCTGCTCGAAGCGGCCGGAGAGGATCACCGCGAACTCGGTCGCGATCGCGATCGTCAGCGCGCCGAGCGCCGCCGACATCGGGTTGAGCGGGATGCCGGTCAGCCAGATCAGCAGCGAGGCCCAGCCGGTGGCGAGCACGGTCGGCAGCAGCGGCACCAGGGCGCGGCGCGGCGAGCGGCGGATGAGGAGCAGGACGAGGGCGACGGCGCCGAGCCCGGCGAGCGCGAGCCAGTAGCGGCTCGAGGAGAGGTCGGAGGCCGCTTCGGCGGCGATCACCGGCAGCCCGGCGAGGCGCACCTCGACCCCGGCCGGCGGGCTGCCGATCTGGGCGCGGACCTCGCGCAGCAGCCGCTGCTGCTCGGCGAGGGTCTGGGAGCGGATGCCGAAGCTGATCAGCGCGACGTGGCCGACCTTGCCGGTCTGCGGGTCGAGCGGGGCGACCTGGCGCAGCGAATAGGCGGAGAGCGCCGCCAGGGTGGCTTCGATGCCGGACCGGGTGACCTTGCCCCGGCCGCGGGTGAGGAAGTCGCTGAGCGCCGGACCGGCGGTGACGTCGTCGCGGGCGAGGACGCGGCGCTTGAAGCCGGCCATCCACTCGATCGTCGCCGGATCGGTGAGATCGGGGGCTTCGACGAGGATTTCCAGATCGCCGGTGGTGCCGGTGGTCGCCTCGAAGGCGTCCAGGTTCTCGACCGCAGCCAGGTTGTGCGGGGCCAGCTGGCGCACTTCGCTGACCGTTTCGATCTCGGTGCCGACGGCCCACCCGATCGCGGCGAGGGCGACGGAGACGACAAGGATGGTGGCCGGGCGGGCGATCGCGATCGAGACGAGGGACTGCAGCGGGCCGGCGGGGCCCTCCGACGGGCGGGTCCTGTCGCCGTAGGGGCCCACCTTGCCTGCGGTAGCTGAAGCTTCCTCGGCAAGGTCCCCCCTACGGCGCCACCCGCCCGAAGGAGCGCCTGCGCCGGGGCTGGTGCGACGCAGGCCCAGGGCGGCGAATCCCGCGGTCATCACCAGGACGAAGGCCAAAAGGACGCCGGCTACGAGGAGGACGCCGAAGCCCCTCACCATCGGGGTCGGGGACAGGAGCAGGACGAGGAAGCCGGCGGCGGTCGCCAGGCAGGCGGTGGCGATCGTGGGGCCGGAGAGGTTGGCGGCGGTCCGGGCGGCCGATGCGCCGGAGGCGCCGGTCAGCTCCACCTCGTCGAGGCGGGCCTGGAACTGGATCGCGTAGTCGACGGCGAGGCCGATCAGGATCGGCAGCACCGCCACCGAGGCCATGGTGAGGCTGCCCCCGACCAGGTCGAGGAGACCGAAGACGAGCGCCGCGGAGGCCAGGGCGAGAGCCAGGGGCAGCAGCCGGAAGGTGCTGCGGAGGGCGAGGAGCAGGACGATCGCCATCACCACGATCGCGACGCCGAAGAGGAGCAGCAGGGCGTCTTTGAGGGCCTGGGAGATCGCGTCGACGACGACCGGGGCGCCGGTCACCAGGTACTCGCCGCCCTGGAGGACGAAGCAGGGGCTCGGCTTCTCGCCTTCGGCGCACTGCTTGCGCGGCGCGGTTTCGGCGACCGCCGCTTCGATCAGGGAGATCGCGCGGCGACGCTCGGCTTCGTCGAGGCCCGGCTTCAGGCGGATGACGATCTGCGCCGCGTGGGAGTTCGGGAAGAGGTAGGCGAGCCGCGCCTTCGGCGTCCCCCGAGCCTTGGCGAGATCGAAGACCACGGTGGAGACGAATTCTTCGTTGTCGATGCTCGGCAGCGAGGTGATCCCGTATTTGGTCGCCACCTCGAGCAGGAATTCGCGAAAGCGCCGGGGGGGAATCCGCCTCGCCATCCGCGTCAGCTGCGCGTCGATCTGCACGACGGCCTCGTTCAGAAAGGTGGCCGGCCCGGCGAGGAAGGAGACCGGCTTCAGGGCGGCGATCTCCTCGCAGGCACCGGGCAGCGGCTTCGCCCCTTTCGGCACCTTGCCCGAGAGACAGCCCTCGAGGCGCAGCAGCCGCAGCAGGTTCTTGCCGTGCAGCAGCCTCGGCAGGCTGCCCTCGACCAGCACCACCACCGGTTCTTCGCCGAACTCCCGGCGCACCCGCTGGGTCGCCTCGTAGGTCGGGTCGCCCTTCCCCACCAGGGTGCCGAGGCCGGCGTCGGTGTCGACCCGGGTGGCGGCGACCGCGGCGCCGACCGCGACGAGGGCCGCGACGACGAGCACGGCGCGGGCGTGGCGCACCGACCACGCGGCGACCGCCCCGAACGGACGGCGAGCCGCCCCCCGCGCCTTCACCTCAATCCATCGACAGCGGGCCGCGGACGTCCGCGTGGAGGAACTGGTTGACGAACGGGTTGGAGGAGTCGAAGACTTCCTCTTTCGGGCCCGACTCGACGATCTTGCCGCTCCACAGCACGGCGATGAAGTCGGCGATCCGCCGCGCCGTGTTGAGGTCGTGGCTGATCACCAGATAGCAGCCGCCGTTCTCGGCGTGGATCTCACGGATCAGCTCGCAGAGCAGCGCCGTGCGGACCGGGTCGAGGCCGGAGTCGGGCTCGTCGAACATCACGATCGCCGGTTCGAGCACCAGCGCCCGGGCGAAGCCGGCCCGCTTGCGCATCCCGCCGGAGAGCTCGTTCGGCATCTTGTAGGTCGCCTCGGAGAGGCCGACCTCCTTGAGCCGGCGGTTGACGATCTCGCCGATCTCCTCCTCGCCTTTGTCGGTGTGCTGGCGCAGCGGGAAGGCGATGTTGTCGTAGATGTTCATCGAGCCGAAGAGCGCCCCGTCCTGGAACAGCAGGCCGAACTTTTTGCGCACCTCGAAGAGTTCGTCGTCGGTCATGTTGGGGATCGATTCGCCGTGCACGAGGACGTCGCCGGAGTCGGGGTAGAGCAGCCCGACGATGTGCTTGATCAGCACGCTCTTGCCGGTGCCCGACGGCCCGAGCACCATCGAGACCTGGTCCTCGGGCAGCCCGAGGTTGAGGCCGTTGAGGATGCGGGCGCGGCCGAACTGCTTGACCAGGTCGATGATCTCGATCGCGTCGGTGCCGCCGTGATCGCGCTTGCGGCCGGTGTGGAAGCGGTAGGGATCGTGCTCGCGCGGGTCGACCCCGGGAATGATGAAGTCGCGCCCCATCACCGCGCCGTCCTCGCTCACGTAAGGGCCCTCGTCGGTGGCGCTCTGCGGATGGCTCGCGGCCGGCGCCGGCGCGCCGCTCGGCTCGGACCCGGCCAGCTCGGCGCTGGTCTCGGCCTCGGCCTCGCGACCCCCCTCCTCGATCTCGTTGAAGCGCTCTTCCTCGTCGCTGCGCATCGCGTTCACCCCCCTATCGGAGCCCTCGGGTTCGCTCCCCAGAAGACAAGGGTCCCAAGCATGCCGATGATGTGGACTAAGACGATGTTGAGGACCATCGACTTGGCGGTCGCCGTCCCCACGCCCACGGGTCCTCCGGACGCCGTGTAGCCGTAGTAACAGCCGACCAGCACGATCGCGGTCGCCATCGTCATTCCCTTGACCAGACTGAAGAGCACGTCGGGCGGATTCTGGAACTGCCAGAAGATCAGCAGGTACCCACCGGAGGAGGCATCGCCGATCTGCTTGACGACTGCGATGTAGCTGGCCAGGTACATCACGCCGATCGCCACCAGGTACATGAACGGGAAGGCGATCCAGGCGGCGAGCAGGCGGGTCGCGCAGAGGAAGGTGACCGGCGGCACGCCCATCACCTCGAGCGCGTCGATCTCGTCGGAGATCCGCATCGCGCCGAGCTCGGCGACGATCCCGGTCCCGACCTTCGCGGAGAGCATGTAGCCGAACGCGTAGGGCAGGATCTCGCGCAGGTCGCACCAGGCGGAGAAGACGCCGGCGTAGGCGGGCGCGCCGTTGGCCCGCAGCAGGTAGGCGCCCTCGATCCCGCACTGCAGGCCGAGCACGAAGACGAGGCCCCAGATGACCAGGGCCGAGCCGAGGATCAGGATCCCGGCCTGGCGCAGCGCCTCGCCGAAGAAGCGCAGCACCCGGCCCGAGTAGACAAGGCCCGCGACGCGGCCGCCGAAGCGGGCGATCTCGCCGAGCGAGTCGAGCCAGCCGCGCGGGACTTCGAGCCAGGCGTTCATCGGGCGGGGACCCTCATCGGATCGTCTGGAGTTCGGGGTTGGTCGCCAGCAGCGTCTGGGTGAAGACGTAGTTGAAGGCGAAGAAGGCGAGGAAGGAGATCACCACGGCCTCGTTGACGGCACGGCCGACGCCCGCGGCGCCGCCCGAGGCGGTCATGCCTTTGTAACAGCAGACGATCGCGATGATCGCGCCGAAGAGGGTGCACTTGATCACCGAGCCCCACAGGTCGGTGACCGAGGCCTGCTCGAACAGCGTCGCGAAGAAGCCGCCGAGGCTCTGGTGGTAGATGATCTCGGTGAGGATGCCGCCGGAGAGCCCGGCGACGATCGCGAAGATGTCGAGCAGCCCGGTGACCAGCATCAGGGCGAGGAAGCGCGGCACCACGAGGTTCTTGATCGGGTCGACGCCGAGCACTTGCAGGGCGTCGAGCTCCTCGCGGATCTTGCGGGCACCGAGGTCGGCGGTGATCGCGGTGCCGGCGATCCCGGCGACGCAGACACCGGTCACGAAGGGGCCGATTTCGCGGATCGCGGCGAGCACGAAGAAGCCGCCGAGGCGGTCGAGCGCGCCGAACAGGGTGAGGAAGTTGGCGGCCTGCAGGCCGGGGGCGCCGAAGTTGATCGCCACGGTGGAGACGAGCAGCGGCAGCCAGCAGAGCTGCAGGGCGAAGAGGAACTGGCCGATGAACTCCTCGCCGTAGGGGTAGGGCGGGCGGACCGCGGAGGCGATCGTGCGACCGGTGAGGAGAACGAGCTCCCCCACCTCTTCGAAGACCGACTTGGCGGGCAGGAATGCCCTGTTCACCGCGGATCCGACCATCTGCTCCTCCACGAGCCGCGCCTTCCCGGTGCGGCAGCCCCACTCGTCGCGCCGCAGTCTATGGCAAAGATCGGCCCTCTCCGTTAGCCGCATATTGAGATCGCGCTAACCCGGGGAGGGCCGCGAAAACGGCTCCATTGCGGGGATTCCCCGTGCTATGTTCGCGACGCTTTGCGGGGGACCGGAACATCGCACCGGGGTGCCCGCCTTCGAGCCGTCGCGGTGGGGTCCGCGGTCCTGGCCATGGCGGTGCTGCTCGCTGCTTGCGGCGGCTCCTCCTCGGGGGGCTCGAGCGAACCGGGCGGCGAATACCAGGTGGCGGTGACCGGGGCGAGCTTCCCGTCCCACCAGTACGTCGGCCAGACCTCGCTGATGAGGATCGACGTCCGGAACACCGGCGAAGAAGCGGTGCCGGCGCTGACGATGACGATCAACGTCGAGGGCAAGGCTGGCGAACAGGCCAGCATCCCGTTCGCCGTCCACGACGCCCAGCCCGAACTCGCCAACGCCGACCGGCCGGTCTGGGTCCTGGCGGCCACCTATCCCCGGCTGGCCGGCTCCTCGCGGCCGGGCGGCGCCGAAACCACCAGCGCCAAGACCTACTCGTTCGGCGAACTGGGCCCGGGCAAGTCGGTGGAGGCGGTCTGGAAGCTGAGCGCGGTGCGCCCCGGCAGGTACACGATCGGCTACGAAATCGGCGCCGGCGTGCACGGCAAGGCAACCGCGAAGACCGACTCCGGCGTCGCCCCGGGCGGCTCCTTCGTCGCCCACATCACCACCGCGCTGCCGGAAACCGAAGTCAACGCCGCCGGCGAAATCGTCGAAATCAAGCCCGGCAAATAGGCCTCCAGCCAAACCGCCGAAGAGCGGTGTGACGGCCCCGCTGCCGTCACACAATTGGCACAGTTTCATGTCCCACGCGTGCGCCGGCAGCACCTACAGTGGTTCACATGGAGTCGACCAAGCGCACCTGGAACGACGAGCGGATGGATGAATTCGCGGCGCGGACGGAAGCGAGCTTCAAGGAGGTCCGCACCGAGGTCCGCGACGTCCGAGCCGAGGTCCGTGACGTCCGCACGGGGGTACGCGACCTGCGAACCGAGATGAACGGCCGCTTCGCCAAGTTGGAAGCGACCTTCAACCGACGCTTCGACCTCCTGCTCGGCGTGCTGGCGACCGGGTTCGTCGGCGCCGTCGTCTCCCACTTCCTCGGCTGAGGTCGTCTCCCACTTCCTCGGCTGAGGTCGCCTCCCCGGTCGCCGGGTCGGCGGAATCGCTGACGCGGCGGCGCGTCCCGGCTAATCTTGGCTGACCAGCCAAAGGGGACGGAGGAGCGACCATGGAGAGCGGCACGGCGAGGAGCAGCACGGAGACGAAAGGCTCGAACGGGGCGCCGGCGGCGAGCGCGCCGGAGACTCTGGAGGTTCGAAACCCGGCGACCGGGGAGACGATCGCCAACCTGCCCGTCGACGGCCCGGAGGCGGTCGCCGCGACCGTGTCCCGGGTGCGCGCCGCCCAGCCCGACTGGGAGGCGATGGGGATCGAGGGCCGCTACCACTGGCTCGGCAAGCTGCGCGACTGGGTGCTCGACAACTCCGACCGGATCCTCGACACGATGCAGCGGGAGACCGGCAAGGTCCGCGCCGACGCCTTCAACGAGCCGACCTACCTGGCCGACACGATCAACTTCTACGGCACCCAGGCCGCCAAGTTCATCGGCGAGGAGAGCGTCCGCCCCCACTCACCCCTGCTCGCCGCCAAGAAGCTGCGCGTCCAGTACCGGCCCCATCCGGTGGTCGGGATCATCAGCCCCTGGAACTTCCCGCTGATCCTCTCCCTCGGCGACGCGATCCCGGCGCTGATGGCGGGCGCCGCGGTGGTCGTCAAGCCCTCGGAGTTCACCCCGTTGGGGATCGCCGAGGTGGCCGAGGCGTGGAAGCACGAGATCGGCGGCCCGGACGTCTTCGACGTCGTCCAGGGCATCGGCGAGACCGGCGGCGCGCTGGTCGACAACGTCGACTACGTGCAGTTCACCGGCTCCGACCGCACCGGCCGCAAGGTGATGGCGCGGGCGGCCGAGACCCTCACCCCGGTGAGCCTCGAGCTGGGCGGCAAGGACCCGATGATCGTGCTGCGCGACGCCGACCTCGACCGCGCCGCCAACGCGGCCGCCTGGGGCGGCATGTTCAACTCCGGCCAGGTCTGCATCTCGGTCGAGCGGATCTACGTCGAGGAGCCCGCCTACGACGACTTCGTCGCCAAGCTCGCCGGCGAGGTCGGCCGGCTCCGCCAGGGCGCCGACCAGGCCCGCGACCCGAAGGACGTGGGCGCGATGACCTCGCCGAACCAGACGGCGATCGTCGAGGACCACGTCAACGACGCGCTGGCCTCGGGTGCCCGCGCGGTCACCGGCGGCAAGCGGGTCGCCGGGCCCGGCGACTACTTCGAACCGACCGTGCTGGTCGACGTCGACCACTCGATGAAGGTGATGCGCGACGAGACCTTCGGCCCGGTGGTCGGGGTGATGAAGGTGCGCGACGCCGAGGAGGCGCTGCGCCTCGCCAACGACACCCGCTACGGGCTCTCGGGATCGGTGTTCGGCGAGCGCTCCCGGGCCGAAGGGGTCGCCCGCCGGGTCGAGTGCGGCGCCGTCAACGTCAACGATGTGCTGGTCAATTACTTCGCCTCCGACGTGCCGATGGGCGGCTGGAAGCAGTCGGGGATCGGCTACCGCCACGGCGCCCAGGGCATCCGCAAGTTCTGCCGCACCGAGTCGCTGGTCATCACCCGCTTCGGCGGCAAGCGCGAACCGACCTGGTACCCGTACACCCGCTCCCGGCGCGGCCTGGTCGGCCGCCTCGCGGTGCTGATCAACGCCCGCGACTGGAAGCGGCGCCTCGGGCTGCGGCGCTAGCGCCGGCGCGGGCCGTGCGTCCGGGTCGGGACGGCGGGTCGCCGGTCCGCCTGCGGGGCGGCGCCGGCCGCCCCGCGCCGGACCGCAGCGAGACTGCGGAGGAGTCCCGATAGCCTCTGAAGCTCTTATGTCAGAGCGCAATTACATAGAGGCGGTAAGTGAAAGGGTCGTCGTCTTCGACGGCGGCATGGGTGCGACGCTCGAGCAGTTCGAGCTCACCCAGGAGGACTACGGCGGGCTGCAGGGCAAGTGCCACGAGGCACTTGTGCTGAACCGGCCCGACGTGATCGAGGGCGTGCACGCCTCGATGCTGGAAGCCGGCGCGGAGGTGGTGGAGACCGACAGCTTCCAGGGCTCGCGACTGAAGCTCGAGGAGTGGGGGCTCGGCGAGCACACCCTCGAGATCAACACCAAGGCCGCCGAAATCGCCCGCAAGGCGGCGGGCCCCGACCGCTTCGTGGCGGGCTCGATCGGCCCGACCGGCTTCCTGCCCGCCTCCACCGACCCGACCCTCGGCGACATCTCCTTCGGCCGGCTGGCCGAGGTCTTCGCCGAGCAGGCCGGAGGGCTGGTCGAAGGCGGCGCCGACCTGATCATGATCGAGACCGCCCAGGACATCCTCGAGGTGAAGGCGGCGATCCTCGGCGCCCGCGAGGCGTTCCGCCAGACCGGTCGCCGGCTGCCCCTGCAGATCAGCGTCTCCCTGCTGCCCAACGGCGGCAAGATGCTGCTCGGCACCGACATCCGCTCGGTGCTGACCACGCTGACCGCGCTCGACGTCGACGTCATCGGCCTCAACTGCTCGACCGGCCCCGAGGACATGCGCGACGCGATCCGCTTCCTCGGCGAAAGCTCGCCCGCCCCTGTCCACTGCATCCCCAATGCCGGCCTGCCCCTGCAGGGCCCCGACGGCGAGACGATCTTCCCGGAAGAGCCGGGGCCGCTCGCCGCGACGCTCGGCGAGTTCGTCGAGCGCTACGGCGTCGGCCTGGTCGGCGGCTGCTGCGGCACCAACCCGGAACACATCCGCGCGATCCGCGAGCGGATCGGCGAGAACCGCCCCGTCTCCGCCCGCCCCGCCGCCGGGCCGATCGAGGTCTCCTCGATGATGACCTCGACGCCGCTGGTGCAGGAGCCGCGCCCGACCCTGGTCGGCGAGCGCGTCAACTCCCAGGGCTCCAAAAAAGCCAAGGAGATGCTGCTGGCCGACGACTACGACGGCCTCGTGCAGGTCGCCGAAGACCAGGTCGAGGGCGGCGCCCACGTGCTCGACGTCTGCGTCGCGCTGACCGAGCGCCAGGACGAGGACAAGCAGATGGAGGCCGTGGTCAAGCGGATCTCGCTGACCCAGCCGGCGCCGATCCAGGTCGACTCGACCGAGCCCGAGGTGATCCGCGCGGCGCTCGAGCAGATCCCGGGCCGGGCGATCGTCAACTCGATCAACCTCGAGGCGGGCCGCGACAAGGCCGACGTCGTCGTGCCGCTGGCCAAGGAACACGGCGCGGCGCTGATCGCGCTGACGATCGACGAGGTCGGCATGGCCAAGACCGCCGAGCGCAAGGTCGAGATCGCCACGCGGCTGAAGGAGATCGCCTGCGACGAGCACGGCCTCGACCCCGAGGCGCTGATCTTCGACGCGCTCACCTTCACCCTGACCACCGGTGACGAGGAGTGGCGCCCCTCGGCGATCGAGACGATCGAGGGGATCCGCCGGATCAAGGCCGAGATCCCGGGCGTCAAGACGTCGCTCGGCGTCTCCAACGTCTCCTTCGGGGTCAGCCCGCGGCCGCGGGCCGTGCTCAACTCGGTCTTCCTGCACCACTGCGTGGAGGCCGGGCTGGACCTGGCGATGGTCAACCCGAACCACATCACGCCCTACTCGGAGATTCCCGACGAGGAGCGGGCGCTCACCGACGACCTCGTCTTCAACCGCCGCGAGGACGCGCTGGAGCGCTTCATCTCCCACTTCGAGTCGAAGGGCGAGGACGCCGAGGCAGAGGCGGCCGACCCGACCGCCGGGATGGAGCCCGAGGAGGCGCTCCACTGGCACATCCTGCGCCGCCGCAAGGAGGGGGTCGAGGAGTGGATCGAGCGCTCGGTGGAGAAGATCGGTGCCGTCCCGACCCTGAACGAGGTGCTGCTGCCGGCGATGAAGGAGGTCGGCGACAAATTCGGCGCCGGCGAACTCATCCTGCCCTTCGTCCTGCAGTCGGCCGAAGTGATGAAGCGCGCCGTGGCGCGGCTGGAGGACCACCTGGACCGGATCGACGGCCACACCAAGGGCAAGGTCGTGATCGCGACCGTGTTCGGCGACGTCCATGACATCGGCAAGTCGCTGGTCAACACGATCCTCACCAACAACGGCTACACGGTGATCGACCTCGGCAAGCAGGTACCGGTCGACACGATCATCGAGGCCGCGGTCGAGAACGAGGCCGACGCGATCGGCCTCTCGGCGCTGCTGGTCTCCACCTCCAAGCAGATGCCGACCTGCATCGCCGAGCTGCATGAGCGGGGACTCGATTTCCCGGTGCTGATCGGCGGCGCGGCGATCAACCGCGACTTCGGCCGGCGCACCCTCTACCCGAAGGGGCGCGAGTCCGACGAGGTCTACGAGCCGGGCGTCTTCTACTGCAAGGACGCCTTCCAGGGCCTCGACACGATGGACGCGCTGGTCGACGAGGAGGCGCGGGCGGCGCTGGTCGAGCGGATGCGCTCCGAGGCAAAGGCGCTGCGCGAGAAACCGGTCGCCGCCGACGACGGGCCGCCGACCACCGATGACAGCACCCGCTCGACTGCCCGCACCGACAACCCGATCCCGGCCGCGCCGTACCGCGGCGTGCGCGACGTCGAGGTCGACCTCGCCGACGTCTTCCCCTATCTCGACCGCCACGTGCTCTTCAAGCTGCACTGGGGCGGCAAAGGCAAGAAGGGCGAGGAGTGGCGGCGGCTGGTCGAGGGGACCGACGAGGACGAGGGCTTCGCGCCCCGCCTGGAGCGGATGTGGCGCGAGCAGGACTACCTGCATCCGCGGGCGCGACTCGGCTACTTCCCGTGCAACGCCGACGGCAACGAGCTGGTCGTCTTCGACCCCGAGAACCCCGACGTCGAGCTGGAGCGCCTCGTCTTCCCGCGCCAGCCGAAGCACGACCGGATCTGCCTCGCCGACTTCTACCGACCGCTCGAGTCGGGCGAACGCGACGTGGTCGCCCTGCAGGGCGTCACGGTCGGTGCCGAGGTGACCGAGCTGATGGACCGGCTCGGCGCGGAAGGCGAGGTGACCGAGCAGTACTACGTGCACGGCCTCGGCGTGCAGGCGGCCGAGGGCCTGGCCGAGTGGCTGCACTCGGAGGCGCGGCGCGGCCTGCAGATTCCGCTCGACCAGGGGCGTCGCTACTCGTGGGGCTACCCGGCGTGCCCGGAGCAGTCCGAGCACGAGAAGGTCTGGCGCCTGCTCGGCCTCGAGGAGATCGGGATGACCCTCTCCGGCGGCTACGCGGTGATGCCCGAGCAGTCGACGGTGGCGATCATCGCCCACCACCCGCAGGCCGTGTACTTCGGGATGAAGTCCGGCTTCATCCCGAAGGAGCCGAGCTCCGACGAACTGATCGCGGGCACCGACCGGGGCGGCGACCTGCCGCCCGAAGACGACCCGACGAGCGACGACGACGACGCCGATCCGGCGAAGGCGGAGTCGGCCGCGGAGGCGGTCGGCTCCTGACGATCCGGCGCGGGGGGCGGGCCGGCGGCGGCTGGATGGCCCCGCCGCCGGCCACGCGCCTCCCTGCGTGCCAGGGGAGCCGGCCTGGGATCGGTGGCGACACCCCCTTGGCCCAATCGTAGCTACATACTGGAAAGTTTTTTTACAGTTCAGCGAAGTTTGTGTTAATGCCGCGCCGCGGCCAGGCCGAATCTCTCATGGCCCGGGCCCGGGCTCTCGCTCAGGCGACGCTGCGGTGGCGGCGGTCGGCGCGCCGCGGGCCCGGGTACGGATCGAGGCGCACCGGGGCGGTGGAGAGCGCCTGCACGCGGAGGTCGCTCCAGGTCAGGCCCTCGCGGACCAGGGCGGGCAGCCCGAGGGCGACCGCGGTGGCGATCTCGACGCCCTGCAGGATCACGCCGTAGGCGAGCGCGTCGGCGGTGGAGATGCCGAAGCCGCCGTGCAGCACGCTGATCACCGCCAGCTGGAAGACGCCGATGTTCGACGGGGTGGCCGGGACCACGGCGGTCACGTTGACCGCGAAGAGGACGGCGGCGGCGGCGCCGATCCCGGCGCGGCCGTTGAGCCCGAGGGCGTAGAGCAGCGCCCAGCAGGCCGACAGCTGGATCGCCCAGGCGCCGAGCTGCGCGGCGGCCGCGGCGATGCCCTCGCGCGGGTCGCGGAAGATCTTCAGCCCCGCCCGCACCTGGACCATCGCCCGGTGGATGGCGGCGCCGATCCGCGCCACCCTGCCGTTGCCGTTGCGCTTCATCACGACCGGCGCCACCAGCACGACCAGGAGCAGGAGCAGCGGCAGCAGGCTGAAGAGGAAGATCTGCTTGGTGCCGGAGTGGAAGAGCGGCGTGCTGGAGACGATGATCGCCCCCAGGCATGCCAGCGCGACCAGGTTCAGCAAGGTCTGTGAGACGAGGGTGCCGAGCAGCACCGGGAAGGTCTCGCGCATCCGCCCGGTTCTGCGGGCCAGGGCCAGCGCCCTGGCGGGCTCGCCGAGGCGGGCCGGCAGGGTCGCCGACATCAGCACCCCGATCATCGTCGCCGAGGTGACGTCGCGGCGGCGGACGGGGCGGTTGGGCAGCGCGGCGCGCGCGATCCAGTACCAGGACGCGGCGCGGAAGAACATCGAGAGCGACATCAGCGCGAAGCCGATGATCACCAAGGTGAGGTTGGAGCGGACGATGCTTTCGGCCACTTCGTTGACGCCGATCCGCTTCAGTGCCTCGTAGGTGAGGAAGGCGCCGAAGGTGGCGGCGGCCCCCAGCCCGACGCGGCGGGCGAGGCGCCGGCCGCGGCTCCGTTCGGTGGCCGGGACCGGGTCGAGCGAGGGCAGCTCCTGGGGCGGGATCGGCCGGTTGCCGTCGGCGGGGCGCAGCCCGGCCCAGTGGGCGGCGCGCTCGGTGGCGCCGGCCGGGCGCGGCGCGGCCATCGCCCGCTCGTAGACGGTGGTCACCTGGTCGGCGACCCGCGGCCAGGCGTAGCGCTTGGCGCTGTGGCGCGCGGCGGTGCCCATCGCGGCGAGCAGCTGCGGCTCGTGGTGGACGCGCTGCAGCTCCTCGGCGAGCCGCTGCGGGTCGCCGGGCGGGACGAGGACGCCGTCGACGCCGTCGGTGACGACGTCGCTGTAGCCGGCGATCCCCGAGGCGATCACCGGGGTGCCGGCGGCGAAGGCCTCGGTCAGCACCATGCCGAAGCTCTCCCCCGAGAGCGACGGCGCGCAGAGGACGTCGGCGGCGTGCAGCTCGGCCCACAGCTCGTCGCCGCCGACGCGACCGCGCACGTCGATCGAGGCGAGCAGCTCCGGGTCGGGCAGCCAGCGGCGCACGTCGTCGCGCTCGGCGCCGATCACGGTGAGCCGCGAGGGCACGTGCTCGACCAGGGCGTTGAAGGCGGTGAGCAGGATCGGCAGCCCCTTGCGCTCCTCCGGGCGGCCGACGAAGAGGATCCGCAGCTCCTGCCCGGGCGTCTTCAGCTCGGCGGGCGGCGCCTCGACGTCGACGCCGTTGGGGATGATCGTGTACTCGCCGCCGAACCACCGCATCCCGGTCCAGGCGGCCGCCTCGGAGACCGCGATGCGCGCCGAGAGGCGGTTGAACATGCGCCGCGCGCCGAGGGCGGTCGCCGCGTAGTTGGGGAACTGCTTCGTCGAGTAGGCGTGAAAGGTCCCGACGACCGGCGTCCGCGCGCCGAGCACGGCGTTCCAGCCGACCAGCGGCGCCAGCGGCTCATGCACGTGGATGACGTCGAATTCGCCCGCACGGACCGCGCGGCGGGCCTGCCGATAGCCGCCGGCCGGCCAGACCGCGAGGTTGGAGACGGCGCCGTTGGCGCCGAGCCCGACGGTGCGTCCCAGCGGCACCACGTAGTCGGGCAGCTCACGGATCTGCGGCGCCGCCCGATGGGTGGCACGCGACAGCAGGCCGGGCGGATCGACCGGCGCGAGGACGCGAACGTCGTGGCCCCGCCCGAGAAACTCCTCGGCGAGGGCCTCGACGTGCCGATTCACGCCTCCTTGGAAAGACCAGGAATATGGCGAGACAAGACCTATGCGCACGAATACCTAAGGGTAGAGGACGGAGCGGCCCGCACAAGAATCCCTGCTCCTCACCGGTCGCAGGATTACGCGCCGCGCGGCGATCTCCCCGCCTCCGCCCAGGCCCAGCCGACCAGGACGAGCAGGTAGGCGGCGCCGATCTCCAGCAGCAGGGCGCCGGAATCGTTGGCCAGGGTGCCGACGACAGTCGCCACCAGCGCGCCGATCAGCGCCGCCCGCACCGCGGGTGCGCCGCGCACCCAGGCGGCCAGCAGGTCGCGGCGCAGCCAGGCGAGGAGCGCGAGGATCGCGATCAGCGGCAGCGCGGCGAGCAGCACCGGGCGGCCGAAGCTGTGGGCGGAGAGCTCGAGGCGCCGCTGGGCGACGTCGCCGAGCGAGCGCATCCCGCCCGCGTCCAGCACCGAGCGGGTGAAGTGCGAGTTGGCGCCGGTGACGAGGTCGGCGAGGGCCAGCAGGGCGAGCACGGCGAACGGGATCCCGACGACGAGCACGACCCGGCGGCGCCGGCCGCCGGCGACCGCCACCGCGGCCGCCGCCGCGCCGGCCGGGAAGACGATCGCCGCGCCGACGTCGGCGCCGAACTGGCCGGCGGCGAAGATCGCCGCGAGCACGAGCCCGATTGCGAGGAAGGCGGCGGCGCAGCGCCCCGCCGCGAGGCGCGGCGCGAAGCCCGCCAGGCCGGCGCCGATGCCGCCCACGATCAGCACCGCGAGCAGGGCCTCGAGCTCGTTGCCGATGCCGTAGAAGCGGACCCCGAGGCCGGGGTTCGGGCCGAGCAGCGAGAGGGCCGAGAGCGGCGAGCCGAGGATCGCGTCGAGCGCGTAGGCGGCGACCGTGAGCGCCGCGGCGACGGCGAGGGCGCGGTAGTCGCGCAGCGCCGCCAGGGTGAGCGCCGCGAGCAGCGCCGCGCCCAGCATCACGACCAGCATTTCGACGTATTCGGACGCCGGTTCGAGGGCGGCGCCGGCGAGCAGCAGCAGCGGCAGGTAGACGACCGCGAGGCCGACCAGTCGCACCGCGATCGGGCCGAGCGCCCCGCGCGAGAGGACGATCGCGAGCGCCGCGGCGAGGACCCAGGCAAGGATGCTGAAGCCGATCACCGGGCCGCGCCGGTGGGAGATCACCGCCATCCGCGCCCCCCGCGATTCGATCGCCGCCGCGTCGACCGCCCCGGCGGCCCGGATCGGCTGGCCCGACATCTGGGAGGGCACCGCGAGGTCGAGGAAGTCGAGGATCGTCGGCCCGACGTCGGTCGAGAGCACGTAGCCGTCGGTGCGGGTGGTGTCGGAGGTGAGGTCGCCGTGGAAGCCGGGGCCGGCGATGCCGATCGGGACCGGTTCGTCGGTCTTCCCGGTCGGGGCGGCGATCGCGATGACGAGATCGCGCGGCCCGGCGCGGCGGGCGAGGCGGGCGGCGAAACCGGGCGAGGCGTCGGAGTCCCAGAGGACCCCGGCTTCGCCGAGCGACCCGAAGAGGCCAGCGCTCGGCCGGATCCCGAGCGGGCAGGCCGACGGCCCTTCACCCGCGACCGCGACGCCCCCGGCTTCCAGCCGCCGCACCAGCAGCCCCGGCTCGATTTCGTCCGGCGCCGATTCGGCCCGCGCGACGGCCTTCGCGAGCCAGGCCGGACAGCCCGCGGCGGCGGCGGGCGGGGGCGGCAGCTCGGTGTCGTAGAGCGAGTTGAAGACGCGGTTGCCGGCCCCGACGTCGAGGAACGTCTGGACCGGGCTCACCGTCCCCAGCCCGGCGCTCATCAGTCCCGGCGAGAACCCGGACTCGGCGAGCCGGGCGACGCTGGTCCCGCTCGGCAGCCAGAGGAGGTGGACCTGCGGCAGCCGCGCCGCGATGCCCGTCGGCGACGGCGCCTTCCTCGGTGGCGCCGCCGACGCCGCGCCCGGAGCGACGGCCAGGAGGAGCGACAGCGCTATCGTCAGCCCCATGCCCGCCGACCGCACTTTCGCCAAGTTCAGCTTCTTCAAGGTTGATCCCGCCTGGCGCCGTCGCGACGCCGACCTGCGCGCCGTCGACAAGCAGGAGTTCCTCGCCGCCTGCGAGGACTTCGGCATCGACCGGTCGCTGCGCGCGTACTCAACCATAGGAACGCGCGGCGACGTCGACATCGTGCTGCTCAGCCAGAGCGCCAACCTCGACGACATCCACACGTTCCACGTCGTGCTCGGGCAGTCGGGGCTCGCCAAGTGGTGCTCGACGCCCCACTCGTTCCTCTCGATGACCAAGGTCTCGCCCTACTCGGAGGAGAAGGCGCGCCCGGAGATCTGCGTCTCGGAGCGCAAGTACCTCTTCCTGTACCCGATGGTCAAGCAGCGGCGCTGGTACGGGCTCGAGCCCGCCGAGCGCGGCCGGATCATGAAAAGCCACATCGAGATCGGCCGCAAATACCCGGAGATCACGATCAACACGACCTACTCCTACGGGCTCGACGACCAGGAGTTCGTGGTCGGCTTCGAGGGCGACGACCCGGGGATGTTCCTCGAACTGGTCAACGAGCTGCGGCCGACCGAGTCGAGCGAGTACACCGAGGTGGAGACCCCGATCTTCACCTGCGTGTCGATGTCGGTGGGCCGGGCGCTCGACGCGCTCGACGGCGTCGCGAGCGCCGCCACGGCCCCCGCCGCCTCCTGAGCCGCGGCCCCCGGGCGCCGGCGCTGTCCTATCCTTCGCCGTTCCCGTCAAAGACCAGAACCTGAGAGAGATGCCCAAGATCGGTACCCCTGAGAGCCCGCTTCGCGTCGCCATCGTCGGCGCCGGCCCGTCCGGCTTCTACGCCGCCGAGCACATCCTCAAGGACGGCGACGTCCACGCCCAGGTCGACCTCTTCGACCGCCTCCCCACCCCCTTCGGGCTGGTGCGCGGCGGCGTCGCCCCCGACCATCCGAAGATCAAGTCGGTGATCCGCGTCTACGAAAAAACCGCGGCGCGCGAGGGCTTCCGCTTCTTCGGCAACGTGAAGATCGGCCACGACATCGAGGTCGCCGAGCTGGAAGGGCTCTACCACGCGATCGTCTTCACGGTCGGCTGCGAGACCGACCGGGCGCTCGGCGTCCCCGGCGAGGATCTGCCCGGCAGCCACGCCGCCACCGCCTTCGTCGGCTGGTACAACGCCCACCCCGACTACGCCGACGAGGACTTCGACCTCTCGGCCCGGCGCGCGGTGGTGATCGGCAACGGCAACGTGGCGATGGACGTCGCCCGGATGCTGGCGCTGACCGACCACGAGCTGCGCCAGACCGACACCGCCGACCACGCGATCGAGATGCTCGATCGCAAGGGCGTCGAGGAGATCGTCGTGCTCGGCCGGCGCGGTCCCGCCCAGGCGGCCTTCACCAACCCGGAGATCAAAGAGCTCGGGGAGATGGAGGACGCCGACGTGATCGTCGACCCGGCCGACGTCGAGCTCGACCCGGCGAGCGCCGCCTTCCTGGCGTCCGACGAGGCCGACAAGACGACGCGCGTGAACGTGGAGACGCTGAAGGAGTTCAGCGAACGCGAGCCGCAGGGCAAGAAGCAGCGGATCGTGCTGCGCTTCCTCGCCTCGCCGGTCGAGATCAAGGGCGACGGCAAGGTCGAATCGATCGTCATCGGCCGCAACGAGCTGGTCGAGGAGAACGGACGCCTGGTCGCCAAGGACAGCGGCGAGCGCGAAGAGCTCGAGTGCGGGCTGCTGCTGCGCTCGGTCGGCTACACCGGCGTGCCGATCGAGGGCGTCCCCTTCGACACCAAGCGCGGCCTGATCCTCAACGAGGGCGGCCGCGTGCTCGACTCCCACGACGCGGGCCACAAAGTGGGCCACTACACGGCGGGCTGGATCAAGCGCGGCCCCTCGGGCGTCATCGGCACCAACAAGAAAGACGCCCTGGAGACGGTCCGGCACCTGCTCGCCGACGTCGGATCGGGGACGCTGCTGGAGCCGGCCAACCCGGCCCCGGAGGCGACCGAGCAGCTGCTGGCCGAGAAGGGCGTCCGCTACGTCTCCTTCGAGGACTGGCAGGCGATCGACCAGGCCGAGGTCGGCCGCGGCGAGCCGCACGGCCGTCCGCGGGTCAAGTTCGTCCGCGTCGAGGAGATGCTCGACACGGTCGGCGAGCAGGTGGGCTGAGCCCGATGCCGGTCGACCTGACGGAGCTGAAATCGATGATCGAGGCGGCGCTGCCCGGCGCCGCGGTCGAGGTCTCCGACGAAGACGGCGGCGGCCAGCACCTGCGCGCCGAGGTCAAGGCGCCCCAGTTCGAGGGGCTCTCGCGAATTGACCAGCACCGGCTGGTGAAGGCGGCGGTCAAACCGCGCTTCGACGACGGCACGATCCACGCGCTGTCGGTCAAGACGCAGGCCATCTGAGGCACGCCCCCCGGAGCAAGCTGAACCTCACGATGCTGCAGGGCATGATCGCCCTGATCAGCATCCTCACGGTGCTGCTCGCGGCGTTGGTCGGCATCGTCGCGACGCATATCTGAGCCGACTCGGGCGCTTGGCTACCCTGTCCCCATGGCCGACCAAGAGCTGAAGTCCAAAGTGGAAGAGTTGATCGCAGCCAACCCGGTGCTGCTGTTCATGAAAGGCGTGCCGGAGGCGCCGCGCTGCGGTTTCTCGATGCGTGTCGTGCAGATCCTCGACACGGTGGGCACCGACTACGGCGCGATCGACGTGCTGCCGGCGCTGCAGCCGCTGCGCGAGGTCACCGCCGAGATCTCCGACTGGCAGACCTTCCCGCAGCTGTACGTGAACGGCGAGCTGCTGGGCGGCGCCGACATCGTGCAGGAGATGTTCGAATCCGGCGAGCTGGCCGAGGCGCTCGGGGTCGAGCAGCCGGAGTCCACCGCACCCCCCGCCGACGCCCCTCCCGCGCAGTCGCCGCCCCTCCAGATCGAATAGCCCCGTCGGGCGCGGCAGATCGAATAGCCCCGTCGGGCGCGGCTCCGCCGCCAGCTGGGCCAAGCATGGTCGCGCGGCTCCGCCGACGGCTGGACCAAGCAGGTCAAGGACGCAGGGAAGCGAGACGAGGGGAGCGCACCGATCGATGCGCGCCCCGAAGCCGAGCGACCGAGGACGCCGAGATGCGCCGGCTTGCAGCGGCCGCCTAGACGGCAGCCGATGCCGGCGCGTCGTCTTTGACCTGGAAGGAGGACCCGCAGCCGCAAGCGGCGACGACGTTCGGGTTGTTGACCTGGAACCCGGCGCCCTGCAGGCCTTCGACGTAGTCGACCTCGGAGCCGAAGACGAACTGCATCGAGACCTTGTCGACGACGACGGAGACACCTTCGACGGTGAAGACGTTGTCGTCGGCCTTCGCCTTGTCGAAGGCGAGCGCGTACTGGAAGCCGGAGCATCCACCGCCGCGGACGGCGACGCGCAGGGCCTGGTCGTGATCCTCCTGCCCGGCCAGCAACTCGCCGATCTTGGCGACGGCCTTCTCGGAGAGGGTGATAGCTGATTTGGGCATGTCAGTCACTTCACAAAGTGTAGCGAGGTGACGGCGGCAATCGAGATGCCCGGCATTTGGCAGTATTGCTCCCGGTGACCCCCAGCACCGAAACCGCAATCGTCTGCGACAGCAGCCAGTACCTCCCTCCCGAGACGATCGCCGAGAAGGACATCGGCGTGGTGAGCCTCTACGTCTCCGTCGACGGTGAGCAGGAGGCCGAGGCGCAGGTCACCGACTACGACGACTTCTACCGGCGCCTGCGGCACTCGAGCGGCGGCGCGACCACCTCGCAGCCCTCGCTCGGCGACTTCATCGACGTCTGGCAGCCGTTGCTCGACGCGGGCCGGGACATCGTCTCGGTCCACATCTCCTCGGCGATCTCGGGGACCTACGAGGCGGCCAACCAGGCCCGCCAACGCCTGGTCGAGGAAGGCAAGGGGGGCGAGCGGGTCCACCTCTACGACTCCGAAATGGCCTGCGGGGCCACCGGTCTGTGCGTGCTCGCCGCCCACGCCGCCGTGGAGGCAGGCGGCGGGCCCGCCGAGGCGCTGGCCCGCGCCAAAGAGGTTCGCGACACGCTCCGGATGTGGTTCGCCGTCGACACGCTCGAGTACCTGCGCAAGGGCGGCCGGATCGGCGGCGCCAGCGCCTGGATCGGGGGCGCCCTGAAGATCAAGCCGATCCTCACGATCGACCGGGAGATCGTCCCGATCGAACGGGTGCGGACCAGGTCCCGCTCGCTCGAGCGCCTGCGCGGCTACGCCCGCCAGCTGCACGAATCGGGCGCCGACGCCTGGGTCGTCCAGCACATCCAGGACCCCGAGACGGCCGAGGCCCTGGCCGCCGACTGCCGCGAGATCTTCGGCTGCGGCCCCGCCTTCGTCTCGGAGATCGGCCCGGTGATCGGCGCCCACGTCGGTCCCGGCCTGATCGGGGTCGGTGCCGTCTCCTGGTCGCTGCTCGAAGCCGACTGAACGAGGTGCGGCAGTGTGGCGACTTACTCGGTCATAGACCGACCTTCTCGCCACGGACGGGCTAGAACGCCCTCTTCTTGCGGCGGCGGGAGCGCATGAGTTTGATCCCGATCAGGAAACCGACCGCGGCGGCGCCGATCACCAGCTGCTGTTTGTGCTCCTCGGCCTGACGGCGCCAGTCGGTCACCTCGGTGACCTTGCCCCGCAGCGCCTCCACGTTCGTCCCCAGCCGTTGGCGCTGGATGTCGATGTCGCGGCGGATCTCGGCGGCGGAGCGCCCTGGCTGGCCCGCGGTGGACATCGGCGCTCGGTTCGGATCGGCGCTCACTTGTCCTCCTCCTTGGTCAGCATCTCCTTGGTCAGCTTCGCCTCTTCGATCGCCTGCTCGGGGACCGGCGGCGAACCTGACTTCACCGCTTTGTAGGCGATCAGGCCGGCGAGCGCGGCGATCAGCAGGAAGGCGGCGGCCTCGATGAAGAAGCCTGGCCACGTCTTGCCGTTGAAGACCTCTTCGTTCAGCAGCCAGGCGACCCCCTCCATCACCAGGATCAGGGCCAGGAAGGCGAACGTGCCGGCGGCGATGCCGACCGCCGCGCCGCTCGCGATCTTGCCGGCCTTCTCGGAGACCTCGGCCTTGGCGAGCTGGATCTCCTCGCGGACCAGCCCCGACATCCCTTCGGCGACGTCGAAGACGAGCTCGCCGAGCTTGCGTTCGTCCTCCGACCCGGGCTCGGGCGGCGGGGCCGCGGATGGGTCCTGCGGCGTCTTGGATTGCATTTGGCTGTCCGGCATCGCGTTCTCCCCTTTACTCGGGCGGGTCCTCACCGTAGATGCGGCGGAAGACGAAAGCGGCGACCCGCGCCGCGGCGATGCTGGCCAGGGCCCCGGTGGCCGCCAGCAATCCGCTCCAGACCAGCCTCTTTACCAACTCGTTTTCCACTGCATCGACCTTTCCCCTAGCTGAGTGGGGGTAAACCCTAATCAGCGCGGCTCGAGGCCGTCGCAGATCGTCGTGATCAGCAAGCTTTTTGCCTCGTCGAACCTTGCGTCGGCGGGCGCCACCGCGTCGAAGATCCACTCGGTGAGCAGCTGCTCGATGGCGCCGTAGAAGGCCTGGGAGGCGAAGCGCGGGTCGACGTCGGAGCGGAACTCGCCCGCCGCCTGGCCGTCGGCGACGATCTTCGCGATCCCTTCGTAGGCGCGGCGGATCTCCTCGAGATGGGTGCGGCCGAACGAGTTCGCGGCCCGCGTCACCTCGACGATGATCACCTTCATCAGCTCCGGGTCATGGCGGTAGGACTCGAAGATGAAGCCCGCGACCGCGGCGAGCTTGTCGCGGTGGGACCCGGTGGCGCGGTCGGCCTCCTCGATCGCCGCCAGCAGCAGCGACCAGCGCTCGAGGAACAGTTCGTTCAGGACCTGGTCCTTGGAGTTGAAGTAGTGGTAGACGAGCCCGTAGGCGACCCCCGCCTCGTCGGCGATGTCGGAGACCCGGGTCGCGTGGAAGCCCTGGCGGGCGAAGACGGTGACCGCCGCGTCGAGGATCTGCCGGCGTTTGTCGACCGAGCCGGAGCGCTGCTGGACCGAGCGCTCCATCAGGCGCCCACCTCGGTCGGACGCGGCCAGACATAGGCGTCGGGACGGCGGTTGGCGAGGGCGGGGACGGCCTCGCGCACCCGTTCCTGGGCGGCGAGGTCGAGGTCGGCGGCGACGAAGCACTCCTCGTCGGGCGCGGTCGCCAGCACCACGCCCCAGGGGTCGACGATCATCGAGCGGCCGTAGGAGTCGAAGTGCGGCGGCGCCTTGCCGACCTGGCCGGGGGCGAGGACGAAGACCGCGTTCTCGATCGCCCGGGCGCGCAGCAGCGGCTCCCAGTGGTCGCGGCCGGTCGCCGCGGTGAACGCGGCGGGGACGGCGAGCAGCCGGGCACCGCGCACGGCGAGGATCCGGTGCAGCTCCGGGAAGCGCAGGTCGTAGCAGATGGTCAGCCCGGTGAGCAGGCCGGCGACCGGCGCGGCGACGATGTCCTCGCCCGACTGCTCGTGGGCCGACTCGCGGTAGGAGACGCCGCCCGCGTCGACGTCGAACATGTGGATCTTGCGGTAGACGGCGAGGTCCCCGCCGTCGGGCCCGATCAGGACCGAGGTGTTGAACGGCTTCTCCCCCTCGCCGACCCGCTCGGAGATGCTGCCCGCCAGCAGGTGGATGCCGAGCGCCCGCGCCCAGCCGCGCGCCGCGGTGAGGGTCGGCCCGTCGAGCGGCTCGGCGGCCGCGACCAGCTCCTCGCCGGCCGCCAGCGCGTTCCACTTCTCCGGCAGGGCGACAAGCTCCGCGCCGTCGGCGGCGGCGGCGCGGACCAGGCGCTCCGCGGCAGCCAGGTTGCGGGACTTCTCGGCGGTAGAGTTGAGCTGTACTGCGGCGACGCGCATCGACAAGGTTTCCAGCGCTTTCTCGGGGAACGGAGAACCGATTGACGAGTCAATCGGGAGCCCCAGTATAGGCGCCGGGCGCTCAGGAATCGGCGCCGGGCGGCTTCGGGAAGCGCATGAAGGCGGCGATCACGCGGTCCGCGAGCGGCGTCGGCAGCAGCGGCAGCAGGCGGGCTTGGAGCTTGGCGTCGAGGCCGACGAGGTAGCGGGCCCGCGGCCGCCGCGCGTCCAGCGCCCGCTCGATCGTCGCCGCCACCTTCTCCGCTGGGATGCCGCGCTCGGCGGTGTCGCGGATCACCTCCCGATAGCGCTCGATCGCCGCTCCGTAGAGCTCCCGCATGCGCGGCGACCCGGCCAGCGCCGAGTCGGCGCTGTCCTCTCCTCGCTGCCAGATCGGGGTGTCGATCGAGCCCGGCTCGACCAGCACCACGCGAATCCCCCAGGGCGCCAGCTCCTGTCGAAGGCTGTCGCCGACCGCCTCGAGCCCGAACTTGGCGGCGTGGTAGGCGCCGGTGAACGGCAGCGCCACGCGGCCCCCCATCGAGCTGATCAGGACGACGCGGCCGCGGGCGGCGCGGATCGCCGGCAGCATCGCCTGGGTGACGGCGAGCTGGGCGGTGAGGTTGAGCTCCACCTGCCGCCGGAAGTCCTCGATCGGCAGCGTCTCCAGCGGCCCGGGCACGGCGGCGCCGGCGTTGTCGACGAGGCCGTCGAGCCCGCCCGACCCGGCCTCGATCCGCGCCGCGGCGGCGGCGATCGCCTCGGCGTCGAGGACGTCCAGGAAGAGCGGCTCGAGGCGCTCGCTCGACTCGGCCCGCAGCGCCGCCGCGTCCTCCTCCTTGCGCACCCCGGCGAAGACCTTCCAGCCCGCCGCGTCGAGCCGCCGCACCGTCGCCCGGCCGATCCCGGACGAGGCGCCGGTGACCAGGGCCGTCCTCATCCCCGCCTGCCTTCCAGCTCGGCGACCAGGAGCTTGGTGTGCAGCGAGGCGATCAGGTCCTTGAGCGGCTGGGCGCCGGCTTCGAGCATCTCGACGACGCGCTCCGGCGGCACCTCGCCCGCCAGGCGGTTCATCACCATGTCGACCTCCTCTCGCACCAGCTCTTCGAGCGCCGTCTTGTAGCGCAGGGTGTCATAGACGGTGAAGCCGATCTGCTCGTCGTAGCCGCCGGCCCGGAAGCGGCTGATCGCCTCGATGATCGTCACGTCGGAGGGCGAGTAGCCGCGCGTGTTGGGGGTCAGGACGCCGATCTCGGCGAGCCGGCCGAGCACCTCGCGGGGGACGCCGTAGCGGCGCTCGACGTCGGCGGCGCTGGTCCGGGTGCGCTCGCCGGCCAGGGCGCGGTCGAGGATCTGGTCCTCCAGGGCAAGCAGCGCCTCGGCCCGGTCGGTCCCCTCGTCGAGCACCTCCTTGATCGCCCGCAGCGGCATGAAGCGCTCCTCCTGCAGGCGCTTGATGAGGCGGATGCGGGCGACGAACTCGGGCGGGTAGTAGGCCATGTTGCGGCTCGTCTTCACCGGTTCGGGCAACAGGCCCTCGCGCAGGTAGTGCTTGATCGTCGGTGCCGGGACGCCGCTGGCCTCGGCCAGCTCGCCCATCCGCAGCAGCTCGGTCGCGTCGGCCGCCATCGCGGGCCGCCTAGGCCGGGGCGGCGTCGCGCGCGGCGACGCCGAGCAGCTCGCGCGCCTCGGCGGCGGTGGCCGGGCGGCGGCCGACGTCTTCGGCCATCTGGCGCGCCTTGCCGATCAGGTCGCCGTTGGAGCGCGCCATCGTCCCGTCCGGCAGGTAGAGGTTGTCCTCCACCCCGGCGCGCACGTTGCCGCCGAGCACCAGCGCCGCGCCGAGCAGTTTCCACTGGTCGCGGGAGATGCCGATCACCTGCCACTGGTTGGGGCCCTCCGGGCCGCCGGGGATCTGGTCGGACATCGCGGTGACGTTGCGCGGGGTCGGCCGGATGCCGCCGGTCACCCCCATCACCAGGGATATCTGCAGCGGCGGCTCGAGCAGGCCCATGTCGAGCAGCGGGTCGAGGTTGGCAACGTGGCCGGCGTCGAAGCACTCGTGCTCGGGCTTGATGCCGAGCTCGCGCATCGCGGTGAGGAACTCGATCACCGTGTCGAAGCTATTCTCGAAGACGGTCTTGAAGACGAAGTCCTTGCGCCGCCGCGAGTACTTGGCGTAGTTCATCGAGCTCATGTTCAGGGCGGCCACTTCCGGCCGGCACTCGCGCAGGTACTCGATCCGCTTGGAGATCGGGATGCCGATCGCGCCGGTCGAGTAGTTGACGATGACGTCGTCGACCGCGCCGCGGATCGCCTCGGTGATCGCCTTGAAGTCCTCGACCTCGTAGGAGGGCGTGCCGTCCGGCTTGCGGGCGTGGATGTGGATCTGGGCGGCACCCTCCTCCACCGCGCGGCGCGCCTCGGCGGCGTAGTCCTCCGGCGTGTACGGGATCGCCGGGCACTGCTCGCGGTCGGCGAGCACCCCGCTGATCGAGCAGCTGATGATCACCGGGTCCTCGTAGCGGCTCATACCGGCATCACGCCGTGGCGTTTGGGCGGCTTCGTCACGTGTTTGTTGCGGGCCATGCGCAGGGCCTTGACGATCGTGGGACGGGTCTCACGCGGGTCGATCACGTCGTCGATCATCGCGTTGCCCGCCGCGAGGTAGGGGTCGATGTTCTTGCGCACCGCGTCGAGCATCGCCTCGCGGGTCGCCTCGGGATCGTCGGAGGCCTCGATCGCCGAGCGACCGATGATGTTGACCGCGCCCTCGGCGCCCATCACCGAGATCTCGGCGCCCGGCCAGGCGACGATCAGGTCCGGCTCGTAGGCCTTGCCGCACATCACGTAGTAGCCCGCCCCGTAGGCCTTGCGGACGATCACCGTCACCTTCGGCACCGTCGCGCGGCTGACCGCGTAGAGCATCTTGGCGCCGTGGCGGATGATCCCGGCGTGCTCGACCTTCGAGCCGACCATGAAGCCGGGCACGTCCTGCAGGAAGACGAGCGGGATGTTGAAGGCGTCGCAGAGGTTGATGAAGCGGGCCGCCTTGTCGGCGGAGTCGTTGTCGAGGATCCCGGCCAGCTGCTTGGGCTGGTTGGCGACGATCCCGACCGGCTGGCCCGCGAAGCGCGCGAAGGAGGTGATGACGCTTTTCGCGAACTTCGGTTTGAGGTCGAAGTACTCGCCGTCGTCGACGATCTCGGCGATCACCTCATACATGTCGTACGGCCGGCGCGAGGAGTCGGGGACGATCTCGAGCAGCTTCTCCGACATCCGGTCCTCGGGGTCGGAGCTCGGCGCGACCGGCGGCTTCTCCTCCCAGCTCGAGGGGAAGAAGGAGAGGTAGGCACGGACCGCGGCGATGCACTCCTCGTCGTCCTTCACTTCGAGGTCGCCGACGCCGGAGACGCGGGTGTGGACGCGGGCGCCGCCGAGGTCCTCCATCGAGATCTCCTCGCCGGTCACCGCCTTGACCAGGTGCGGGCCGGCGAGCGCCATCGCGCCCTGGCCGGCGACCATCGGCACGAAGTCCGAGAGCGCCGGAATGTAGGCGGTGCCCGCCGCGCAGGGCCCCATCATCGCGGCGACCATCGGGACCACGCCCGACATTTCGACCTCCTCGCGAAAGAGCGCGCCGGAGGCGGCGAAGAGCGAGCCGGCCGCCTCCTGGATGCGGGCGCCCGCCGAGTCGAGCAGCCAGACGAACGGCATCCGCTTCTGCAGCGCGATCTCGCGCAGCCGGCCGACCTTGATCTCGCCGGTCATCCCCATCGAGCCGGCCATCACGGTGAAGTCGTAGGCGGCGACACAGCAGGGCCGGCCGTCGACGTCGCCCCAGCCGGTGACGACCCCGTCGGCGGGCGCCTCGACGTTGTCCATCGCCCGCTGGGCGAAGTGCGGGCGGCCGTGCAGGCCGAGCTCGACGAAGGTGCCCTCGTCGACCAGCAGGTCGATCCGCTCGCGGGCGGTCAGCTTGCCGCGCTCGTGCTGCTTGGCGATCTTCTCCTCGCCGCCGCCGAGCCGGGCCGCGGCGCGGCGCTCGTGCAGCTGCTCGGTGAGGTCGGCGAGCGGCGCGGTGCCCGGAAGCAGGTGCCGTTTCTCGGTGTCGGCCTCCGCCTCGCCCGCCATCAGCGTCCCTCCCACTTCGGCTCGCGTTTCTCGAAGAAGGCGGCGACGCCCTCGCGTAGGTCGTCGGTGGTGAAGGTGAGCGATAGCTGCGAGCGCAGGAACTCCAGCGCGTCGTCGACCGCCATGTCGGCCTGTCGGTACATCGCGTCGTGGCCGATCCGCATCAGCAGCGGGCTCTTGGAGGCCAGGCGGGTCGCCCAGTCGGCCACCGCGGCGTCGAACTCGGCGGCCGGGACGGCCTTGTTGGCGAGACCGAGCTCGACCGCCTCGGCGGTGCTCAGGCGGTCGCCGAGCAGCATCATCTCGTTGACCTTCTTGCGCGGCACGTCGCGGTAGATCAGCGCCATGATCATGTAGGGGAAGGCGCCGATGTTGATCTCCGGCGTGCCGAAGCCGGCCCCCTCCTTGGCGATCACCAGGTCGCAGGAGAGGGCGAGGCCGAGGCCGCCGGCCAGCACGTGCCCGTTGGCCGCGCACAGCGAGGGCTTGCCGAGCCGCGGCATCAGCCGGAAGAATTCGAGGAAGAGGTCGGAGGAGTAGTGCTTCTGGATCAGCGACCGATCGCCGGCGAAACCGCCGAGGTCCGCCCCGGCGCAGAAGACCTTGTCCCCGGCGCCGGTGAGGACGACGGCGCGGACCTCTTCGGAGTCACGGGCCATCTCCATCGCCGCGACGACCTCCGAGAGCATCTGCCCGGACAGCATGTTGCGTTTCTCGGGGTCGTTCAGCGTCACCGTGGCGACGCCGCCTGCGACCTCATAGCGGACCTTGTCGAAGCTCCCGGCACCCATGCGGACGGGAACGATAGCGGGTTATCGAAAGTAAGAAGTTCTACTTGCCGCTTGGTGCTACTCTCCCGGCCGAGCGCCGGGGCAAGGGAGCGCCCGGTCAACGACCAGAGGAGAGAACCGTGGCGACCGCGACCCCTGACGGCTCCAGCGTCATCAAGCCCGACCACGCGGCCGGGCGCAAGCACTTCATCTTCAGCCAGGAGCACGAAGACCTGCGTGAGTCGATGCAGGCCTGGGTGGAGAAGGAGCTCTACCCCCACCGCAACGAGTGGGAGGAGACCTACTGGCCGACCGAGGCGATGAAACGGGCCGGCGACCTCGGCTTCCTCGGCCTCTGCTTCCCGGAGGAGTACGGCGGCCAGGGCGGCGACTACTACTACTCGCTGGTGCGCGCCGAGTGCATGAGCTACTCCGGCTCCGGCGGCACGAACATGGCGTTCGCGGTGCAGTCGGACATGGTGCTGCCGCCGATCCACCTGCTCGGCACCGAGGCGCAGAAACGCCGCTACCTCGAACCGGGGCTGAAAGGCGAGAAGGTCGGCTGCCTGGGCATCACCGAGCCCGGCGCCGGGTCGGATGTCGCCGGGATCCGCACGACCGCCATCCGCGACGGTGACGAATTCGTCATCAACGGCTCGAAGACGTTCATCACCAACGGGCCGCGCGCCGACTTCATCGTCCTCGTCGCGAAGACCAAGCCGGAGGAGCGCCACGCCGGCATCACCCTCTTCGTGCTCGACCTGAAGGATGACAAGGGCGAGCACGTGCCCGGCTTCACCGTCTCGGCGGAGCTGGAGAAGATGGGGATGCACTCCTCCGACACCGGCGAACTGGCCTTCGAAGACGTCCGCGTCCCGGCCGACGCGATCCTCGGCGAGGAGGGCAAAGGCTTCTACCACATCGCCTGGGAGCTGCAGGGCGAGCGCCTGGTCGCCGCCGCGGGCTGCCACGCGGGGGCCGAGCGGATGATCGAGAAGGCGATCGAGTACGCGGGCGAGCGGGAAGCGTTCGGCCGGCCGATCGGCAAATTCCAGGCCCTCCGTCACAAGATCGCCGAGATGGCGACCAAGACCGAGGCGGCGAAGCAGTTCACCTACGCCACCGCCTGGCGCTTCGCCAACGGCGAGTACCCGGTGCGCGAGGTCACGATGGCGAAGCTGAACGCCTCGCGGATCGCCTGCGAGGTCGCCGACGACACGATTCAGATCTTCGGCGGCTACGGCTACATGAAGGAGTACGAGGTGGAGCGCGCCTACCGCGACGTCCGCCTCAACCGGATCGGGGCCGGCACCGACGAGGTGATGCTCGACGTGATCGGGCGGAGCTACGGGCTGTAGGGCTCGGTCCTGGTCGGCGGTCAGTGGCCGCCGACCAGCACGGTGGCGATCACGACGAGGAACCCGATCAGCATCGAGCCCCAGAGGTACCAGACCATCTGGCGCAGTTCTTTGAGATCGCCTTCGACGCGGTCGAATCGGCGGTCGACGTCCTGCCTGGCGTCGTCGAATCGCCTTTCGACGTTGTCGAAACGGCTGTCGACGGCATCGAAACGGGCGTCGACGGCATCGAAGCGGGCGTCGACATGGCTCACGAGGTCGTCCACCCGCTCATCGGTCCACCGCGTCCGCTCCATGTCTCGACCGTACCCCCCGCCCGCTCGGATTTCTCTGGTTGTCACAGAGAATTTGCACTTGTCCAGATGAGCGCACCGGTCGTCAAGGACAGCGGGGCGCGGGCGGTGCTGCCACCGTTCGGCGCCGAGCACCAGGAGCTGCGCCAGACCGTGGCGCGGTTCGTCACGGCCGAGATCGCGCCGCACGTCGACGAGTGGGAGAAGGCGCGCGAGTTCCCGCGCGAGCTCTACCGGCGCTGCGCCGAGCTGGGCTTCCTCGGGCTGAAGTTCCCGGAGGCCTACGGCGGCCAGGGCGGCGACCACCTGCACGACGCGGTCTGGGTGGAGGAGCTGGCGCGCTCGGGCGGGTCGGGCGGCGTGGCCGCGGGCCTCAACGCGCACGCCTCGATCGCCCTGCCGCCGATCTTCAACTTCGGCGACGAGGAGCAGCGCCGGCGCTGGCTGGTCCCCGGGATCGCCGGGGAGAAGGTCGGGGCGCTGGGGATCACCGAGCCCGGCGCCGGCTCCGACGTCGCCGCGATCGCCACCACGGCGCGGCGGCTCGACGGCGGCTACCTCGTCAACGGGGCCAAGACCTTCATCACCAACGGCGTGCGCGCCGACTTCCTGGTCTGCGCCTGCAAGACGACCGAGGCGGGCGGCCACGATGGGATCTCCTTCCTCGTCCTCGAGCGCGACATGCCCGGCTACCAGGTGACGCGAAAGCTCGAGAAGCTCGGCTGGCACTCCTCCGACACCGGCGAGCTGGCCTTCACCGACGTGGAGGTGCCGACCGCGAACCTGCTCGGCGAGGAGAACGGCGGCTTCGGCTGATCATGGCCAACTTCGCCTGGGAGCGGCTGCTGATGGCGATCGGTGCGCTCGGCGCGATGCAGGGGCTGATCGACGCCGCGGTCGCCTACGCCCTCGACCGCGAGGCCTTCGGCCGCCCGATCGGCAAATTCCAGGCGATCCGCCACCAGATCGCCGCGATGGCGACCAAGGCCGAGGTCTCCCGCGCCCTCACCTACGACGCCCTGCGCCTCTTCCACGCCGGCCGGCCGTGTATCCGCGAGGTCTCGATGGCCAAGCTCCTCACCCAGCGCACCGCTCTCGAGATCGCCGACCAGACCCTGCAGATCCACGGCGGCTACGGCTACACCCGCGAGTACGGCATCGAGCGCGCCGTCCGCGACGCCCGCCTCGGTCCGATCGGCGGCGGCACCGACGAGGTGATGAAGGAGATCATCGGCAAGTCGATGGGGCTGTAGGGCGCCGCGTGGTTGGGTTTCCCCGTAGGGCGAGGATTTCGAACCACGGAAGCCGGGAAGACGTGGGGCTGTGATCTATCTGCTCCGCCACGGCGACGCGGAGGGCCGGGAGGCATCGGTCGAGGACGCGGCGCGCCGGCTGACCGCGAAGGGTGAGCGCCAGGCGCGGGCGGCGGGGCTCGCGCTCGTCGCGGCTCGAGGTCGGGATCGAGGCCTGCCTGGCCTCTTCCAAGGTGCGGGCGCTGGACACGGCGCGGCTCGCCTGCGAGGCGCTCGGGGTGGAGGTCGAGGTGACCGAGGCGCTGCGGGGCGGGGAGTTCGACGCGCTCGACCTGGCCGCCGGCCGCGGCGAGGTGCTGCTGGTCGGCCACGAGCCGGACTTCTCCGAAGAGGTCGGCCGACTGACCGGCGCCAACGTAAAGCTGAAGAAGGGCGGCATCGCCGTGGTCGATCGCTCCACGCTGGTCGCCCTCTGGCGACCCAAGGAGCTGAAGCGGATCGCCCGCTGACGCTCACGCGGAGGCGGGGGGTGACCCTGAGCGAACCTCCCCGCAGTTAGTGAGTGAAGGGTCACCCCCACCTCCGCGCCGCCTCAGTGGAAGATCAGGAAGGCGGCGCCCCTGATGACGAGCAGGCCGCCGAGGGTCAGGGCGACCCAGCCGCCAACCCGCAGCGCGTTGCGGGAGATCCACTCGCGGAAGCGGACGACCGCGCCTTCGGTCCAGTCGGGCGCCACCCAGAAGCCGAGGAGGGGGACCTCCAGGAGCAGCTGCTGGATCAGGCAGAAGACGATCACCGCGAGCGCGGTCGTGGTGGTCGGCCAGTCGAGCCTGGCGATCTTGTTGAGGGCGAGGAGGTAGGAGGCGCCGGGCAGCGAGAGCACCGCGCCGACGGCGAAGCTGATCCGCATCGAGCCGCGTCCGAGCATCCGTTCCGGCAGCGACTCCTTCGGCTCGACCGGCCCGTGCCTCTCCTCCTTGCGGCGGCGGCGACGCTCTTTCGCCTCGGTGACCCGTCCGGACAGGAGCGCCCAGCCGACCAGGACGAGGATCGCCCCGAAGACGACGTCCTCGACCGGGCTCAACGTCTGCCTGCCCGATTCGACCGCGGCGCTGTCGTGCAGGGAGAGGGCGATCGCCATGCCCAGGGCGATGCTCGTGAGCAGCGCGCCCATCAGGTAGCCGGCGATCAACCGCCTCGGGTCGGGCAGCAGCATCATGATCGTGACCGCGGCCAACAGCGTCGGGTTGAACATCGCCAGCAGCGACAGCAGGAAGATGCTGAGGACGTCACCCACGCGGCATTCATCTCACGCCGGGCAGCCCCCCGCAACAAGTAGACGCGCCGCGAGCCGGCCCCCGTCCCAAGAAATGGAACTGGCCGGCGAGCCAGGTCGCGTCGGTCCGTGTAGCCTCATCGACCGACTTCACGAGCTAGGAGAGGGGAACCATGGGACTTCTGGACGGCAAGGCCGCGATCGTGACCGGGTCGGCGCGGGGGATCGGGCGGGCGACCGCAGAGCTCTTCGCGGCGGAGGGCGCGAAGGTGCTGATCAACGACCTCGACGCCGACGTCGCGCAGCAGACCGCCGACGAGATCGGCGGCGAGACCGCGGTCTACGGGGGCGACCTGACCAAGGAGGGCGCCGCCGACGAGCTGGTCGCCGCCGCGGTCGACGCCTTCGGCGGCGTCGACGTGGTCGTCAACAACGCCGGCTACACCTGGGACGGGGTCGCCCACCGGATGACCGACGAGCAGTTCCAGGCGATGCTCGACATCCACACCGTGGTGCCTTTCCGCGTCGCCCGCGCCCTTGCCCCGCACTGGCGCGAGGCGGCCAAAAAGGAGCGCGAGGAAGGCGTCGAGGTGTTCCGCAAGCTGATCAACACCTCCTCGACCACCGGCATGATGGGCAACGCCGGGCAGGTCAACTACGCCGCCGGCAAGGCGGGCGTCGTCGGGATCACCAAAACGCTGGCCAAGGAGTGGGGCCAGTTCAAGATCAACGTCAACGCGGTCGCCTTCGGCTTCGTCGAAACCCGCCTCACCGCCGCCAAAGAGGAGGGCGGCGAGATGACCTCGCCGACCGGCGAGAAGATCGAGCTCGGCATCCCCGAGCAGATGCGGGCGATGGCCCAGGCCGTGATCCCGCTGGGCCGGGCCGCGACCCCGGCCGAGGCCTCGGGCCCGGTCCTCTTCCTCGCCTCGCCGCTCTCCAACTACGTGCACGGCCAGGTGCTGAACATCACCGGCGGCATGTTCGGGGGGATGTACACCTGAGCGGAGCGGAGCACAGGGTCGGCGCCGGGTCGGAGGGCGACCCGGCGCCCGCCGCGGCACGGCCGGAGCCCCGGTACCTCCGCCATGCCGACCGGCTCTGGCCGCTGACCAACCGGCTGGCGGGCGCCCACGCCTTCCTCTACCGCAGGACCGGAGGGCGGATCGGCGGACGGGTGCCCGGCGGTCACGGGCGGATGCTGCTGCTCGACCACGTCGGGGCGCGGAGCGGCGCGCTGCGCACCACTCCCCTGCTCTACGTCGTCGACGGCGAGAACCTGGTCCTGGTCGCCTCGAAGGGCGGCTTCCCCCGCAATCCGGCCTGGTTCCACAACCTGCGCGCCAACCCGGTCACCTACGTCCAGGTCGGCGGCGAGCGGCGCCGCATCCGGGCGCGGCCGGCGAGCGCCGCCGAGCGCCCCCGCCTCTGGGACCTCGCCGTCGCCGTCTGGCCCGGGTACGAGGACTACCGCGCCCGCACCGACCGCGAGATCCCGCTGGTCGTCCTCGAGCCCGCGCCCGGGTGTGGAGAGAAAGTCGGTCTATGAGCGACTAAGGCGCCACGGCCCGCCGTCCCTCGGCCCGACGCCCGCCTCACGGCCGCCGCTCCTCGGCGGGCAGGGCACCGCTCTCGTTCGCGACCTCCTGCGGCGGCCACGGCCCGAACCAGTTGTCGCGGCCGCCGTCGATCGTGATCGTCGTCCCCGAGTAGAAGTCGCCCGCCGGAGAGGCCAGGTAGGCGAGCAGCCAGGCGACCTCCTCGGGCCGTCCCGTGCGTCCCACCGGGATCGAGTGGGCTACCCGCTCGACCAGCTGCGGCGGGTACTTGGTCAGCATCGTCTCGGTCGCGAACTGGCCGGCGGCGATCGCGCAGGTGGTGATCCCGAAGCGCGACCACTCCGTGGCCAGCGTGCGCATCATGTTCTCCACCGCCGCCCGCGCGGCGCCGGAGTGCACCATCCCCGGCATCCCGTTGTGGGGGGAGAGCGTGACGCTGAGGATCTTGCCCGCGCGCGCCGGGATGAACGCCTTCGTGGCCGCGGCGTGGCACATCAGCCAGGTGCCGGTCACGTTCAGCTCGATCACCGTGCGGAAGCCCTTCGGAGTGATCGCCTCGGCGGGCGAGAGGAACTGCCCGCCCGCGTTGTTGACGAGCACGTCGAGCCGTCCGTGGCGCTCCAGCAGATGGTCGAAGAAGGCGTCGACCGGCTCCTCCTCGCGGATGTCGAGCACCTCGTGCTCGAAGGCGCCCGGCAGCTCCGCGGCGAGCGCCGCCGTCTCGGCGAGCGGCTCGACCCGCCGTCCGCAGCCGACCACGGTCGCGCCGAGCCGCATCATCTCCAGCGCCGTCTCCCGGCCGAGCCCGGTCCCCGCCCCGGAGACGACGCAGACCGCGCCGTCGAGCAGACCGTCCCTGAACACCTGCGAACGCGACCTTTCAGCCATCGCCGGCCAGCCTACAGTCGGGATCAGCAGGCGTATTTTGGGATTGTCATGGCAGTCCACGTCGAACCCCAGCCGCTGGCCGGGCCCCTGCCCGGCGGCAAGGCCGGCGCCACCGTCACGGTGGAGCCGCTGATCGCCGGGCACGCCGACTTCCCGCGGGCGGCGATGGTCGATCCCGGCGGCAGCTTCAAGACGCTGCGCCTGGCGCGGGCGATGTCGAGCGCCAAGGCGGCCGAATCGGTGCCGGTGCCGGCCTTCCTGATCCGCCACCCGACCGTCGGCCCGGTCCTCGTCGACACCGGCCTGCACCCCTCGATCGCCAGCGGCGGCTCGGAGAACTTCGGCGGGCTCGCCAACCGCTTCGGCCGTCCCACCCTGGCGCCCGGCGAAGACGTCGCCTCGCAGCTGCGCGCCAAGGGGATCGAGCCGCGCCAGGTGCCGGTGGTGGTGATGACCCACCTGCACCTCGACCACGCCTCGGCGATGTCGGAGTTCCCCGACTCGACCTTCGTCTTCAGCGCCGCCGAGTGGCGGGAGGCCGCGCACGGCTCGAAACCGTCGCTGAACGGCTATCGCCGCGCCCACTTCGACCTCGCCTTCGAGTACCGGACAGTCGACTTCGATGGCGACGCGATCGACTCCTATGCCACCTTCGGGCGGACCTTCGACCTGTTCGGCGACGGCTCCGTGCGGCTCGCCTTCACCCCCGGCCACACCGCCGGGCACTGCTCGCTGGTCTGCCGGCTGTCGCGCAGCGACTTCGTGATCGGCGGCGACGCCTTCTACATGCTGGGTCAGCTGGAGGAACGCGAACCGCTGCCGCCGCGCCCCTTCGACGCCCACATGCTGCGCCGCTCGCTGCAGGAGCTGCGGCTCTTCCGCACCCAGTTCCCCGAGGCGACGATCACGCCCGGGCACGATCCGGACTTCTACGCCCGGATCGCTCCCCGCTTCGAGTAGCGAGCCCCTCGTAGAGCCCGCGGACGCGGGCGAAGATCTGGTCGGCGACCTCCTGCTGACGCTCGCGGCTCGGTTCGGGCTCGACCGGGAAGCTGAGCGGCTCGCCGTACTCGATCGTGACGCGCGGGAAGCGCAGCCGCTTCCAGCCGCGCACCCCGGCCGAGCCGTAGATCGCGGTGGGGATGATCGGCACGCCGGTCTCCAGCGCGATCCGCCCGATCCCCGGTTTGGCGCTGCCGAGCTGCCTGGTGCGCGAGCGCCCACCCTCGGCGTAGACCAGCAGCAGCTCTCCCTGGCGGATCAGCTCGTAGGCGGTCTCGAAGGCCTTCTCGTCGCGGTGGCCGCGACGGACCGGGAAGACGCCGCCGACCTTGAGGATGTAGGTGAGCACCGGCGGACCGAAGAGCTGGGACTTGGCCATGAAGCGCACCTTGCGCAGGAGGTAGACGCCGACGAAGAAGTGATCGACCTGGCTGAAGTGGTTAGGCGCGAGGACGGCGGCGCCGCGCCTCGGGACGTTGCGGCGACCGCGCGCCCTGACCCGATAGAGGAGGATCGTCGGGAGCGTGACGACGATCCGCGAGAGGGTGTAGGTCCAGCCCGCGCCCTTGCGCGCCGACTCGTGGAATTGGTCGAAGTACTCCGCCGGGCGGTCGTCGAGGTAGACCTGTGGCTTCATCTCGGGCATGGGCGGGGACAGGGGCGGGCGCGGGTGCCCGTCGTCGCTTCCTACTCTCGCCGCGTGACGCGGTTACGGGCGCAGGGACCCACCCGACGAACGGCGGGGCGCGAGGCCCCGTGGCGCCAAAGTCGCCCTACACGCGCCTTTGGCGCCACACCGCACTCAGCGGCGACGGCGGACGAGGCGCGAAGCGAAGACGAGGACGAAGTCGCGCAGCTGCACGGCGCGGTGGAGGAAGCCGCGCGCGTCGCGGCCGGTGGCGCGGTGTTCGAGGTCGATCTCGTACTCCGCCGGCCGGTAGCCGGCGCGGACCGCGTCGACCGTCATCCCGATCTCCATGCCGAAGCCGCGCGCGAACGGCAGCACGGCGCGCAGCGCCTCGACGCGCAGGGCGCGCTGGCCGGAGATCGGGGCGCGCGCCTCGAAGCCGCAGAGCCGCCGCACCGCCCACCGCGCGAATCCGACCGCCGCCCCGAGGCCGCCGCCGACCCGCCGCGCGAAGACGGCGACCGCGAGGTCGCACTCCCCCGAGGCCACCGCCTCGACCAGCGGCCCGAGCCGCGCCGCGCTCGCCCCCAGGTCGCCGTCGCAGAGCAGCACCAGCCGCGGCGCCGGCGCCGCGCTGAGCGCCGCCTCGCAGGCCGCCGTCACGTTGCCGCCCTTGCCGTGTGCCTTTCCCCGCCGCACCACCTGGGCGCCGGCCGCCAGCGCCCGGTCGGAGGTGCCGTCGCGCGAGGCGTCGTCGCCGACCCAGATCGCCGCGCCGGGAAAGGCGCCGCGCAGCGCGCCCACCGTCGCCGCGATGCGATCCGCCTCTTCGTGGGCGGCGACGACGACCGCGAGGCCCTCCGACGTCTCCGCCGGGCCGGACGGTCCGCTTTTCGGCATCGCCTGCATGCAGCGTCCATTCTCGCCCCGACGGCGGCTATTGTCTCGGCCGATGCCGAACGTCGAGGCGCACATCACCGGCAACATCTGGAAAATCGAGGTCGCGGTCGGCGACACGATCGCCGAGGGCGACACGGTCGTCATCCTCGAGTCGATGAAGATGGAGATCCCGGTCGAGGCCGAGGACGACGGCACGGTGACCGAGATCCGTTGCGAGGAGGGCCAAGCGGTGAGCGAAGGCGACGTCCTCGTCGTGCTCGAGTAGGTCGGCGATGCCGGAGGGCGCGCCCGGCGAAACCGAGGGCGCCGGGAAGCCGGAGCGCCTGGCGGGCGGCAAGCTGCTGCTCGACCGCCCTGCCGAGGCGGTGGCGCGGCTGCGGATCGCCAACCCGGAGCGCCGCAACGCGCTCGACCACGAGATCCTCGCGGCGATCGCGGCGACGCTGCCGCTGCTCGACGACGGCATCGCCACCCGCTGCGTCCTGATCACCGGCACACCTCCGGTCTTCTCGGCGGGGTACGACATCGCCGAGTTCACCGAGGAGGCCTTCGAGCGCGAGGCCGAGGCGCTCGTCGCCCACCCCTTCCAGGAGGCGATGGAAGCAATCGTCGCCCACCCGTGGCCGACCGTCGCCGCGGTCAACGGCCTCTGCCTCGGCGGCGGCCTCGAGCTGGCGGTCAGCTGCGACCTGCGGATCGCCGCGGCGGGCGCGAAGCTCGGCATGCCGCCCGCCAAGCTCGGGCTGATCTACGGCCATACCGGCCTGCGCCGCTTCCTCGACACGATCGGCCTGCCGCGCACCCGCGAGATGTTCTTCACCGGCCGCAACCTCGACGCGGCCCGGGCCGAGCGGATCGGTCTCGTCAACGAGGTCGTCGACGACGAGCGGCTCGAGGCCGAGGCGGTGGCGCTCGCCGCCGGGATCGCGAGCGCGGCGCCACTCTCGACCCGCGGCAACAAGCGGGCGATCGACGTGCTCGCCGCCAATCCGGTGCTGAGCACCGCCCAAGAGGAGGAGCTGGTCGAGCTGCGGCGCTCCTGCTTTGCCTCCGAGGACTTCCGCGAGGGCGTCCGCGCCTTTGCCGAGAAGCGCCGTCCGACCTGGACGGGCAGATGAGCCGCCGCCCGGCGCGGCGCGGCGGCTGACGTGCCGCGCAAGAGCGCCAAGGCGCGCCGCGCGGAGCTCGCCGCCTCGGACCCGGCGATGGCCGACCTGATCGAGCGGCTCGGCCCGCTCGACCTCGCCAAACGCCTGCGGCGACGCCAGGAGGAGCGCCCCGCCGACGCCTTCGGCGCGCTGCTGCGCTCGATCGTCGGCCAGCAGCTCTCCACCAAGGCGGCGCGGGCGATCCACCTGCGGCTGCTCGACCTCTTCGACGGCCCGCCGACGCCGGCCGCGGTGCTGGCGCTGGACGAGGAGCAGCTGCGCGGGATCGGCTTCTCGCGGCGCAAGGTCGAGTACGTCCACGACCTGGCCGCCCACGTGCTGGACGGCGAGCTGGAGCTCGACCGGATCGCGGCGCTCGACGACGAGGCGGTGATCGCCGAGATCTCCGCGGTGCGCGGCCTCGGACGCTGGACGGCGGAGATGTTCCTGCTCTTTCACCTCGGTCGGCCGGACGTGATCTCCGGCGGCGACCTCGGCATCCGCAAGGCGATCATGATCGAGTACGGGCTCGAGGCGATGCCGACGCCGCGGCAGGTCGAGGAGCGCTCCGAGCCCTGGCGGCCGAATCGCAGCCTCGCCTCCCTATACCTATGGGACTCTTTGCATGCCGTCCCGGCCTGATCGGCGCCGCCTCCCGAAAAGTCATGAGCTGATGCATCGGCAAGTCGTCTCCCAAAGCGAATGGTCCCGGCCCGGTGGCCGAAGATAGGCGCATGCGCCTTCGCCTCTGGATCGGACTTGCCGCGGCGCTGGTCGTCGGAGCTGGGGCGGTCGTCGGCTCGATCCTCGTCTACAAGCACGACGAACGCGAATTCCACACCCGCCAGAAGGAAGAGGCGGTGCGGGCGGCGCGGTCGGCCCAGTCGGTGGGGGCGCTTTCGGTCGGCGAGCTGGCCGCCGCGGCCGCCTTCATCAAGGCCAACCACGATCTCTCCCGGCACGAGTTCAGGGTAGTCGGGCACGCGCTCGTCAAAGAAGACATCCTCCACGCCGCCGCCTTCATCGACGTGGTGCCGCTGGCCGAACGGGTGAAGTACGAACGCGAACAGGGATTCCCGATCGTCGAACGCGGGCCGAGCGGCGCGATGATCAAAGCCGGGCGGCGCCCCTTCTACTTCCCGCTGACCTACGAGGTCTCGCCGAACGAGAAGCTCGCCGACACGGCGCTCGGCTTCGACGTCGGCACCGACCGGGCGCGGGTCAACTACCTGCGGCACGCCACGAACACCGGCCGGCCCACCGCGACCGGGGTGATCCCGCTGCTCCTCGGCGGCGACGGGATCAACGTCTACCGCGCGGTGTACCGCGACGGCGCCAAGACCGCCACCCCGGCGGAGCGGCGCCGCGCGCTGATCGGCTTCGCGGCGGGCAGCTTCAGGCTGCACGACCTGGCCGCGGCGGCGGTCAACACGCTGCCCGGCACGGTCAGCGCGCAGCTCGAGGTGGCGCACCGCGTCGTGGTCGGGCCGCAGGGCGTGCTCGAAGACCCGGCCCGCGCGCAGATCAGGATCGCCGACCGCACCTGGGTCCTCGTCGTCCGCGACCCCAATCGTCCCGACGTCGGCCTGCCGGTCCTCTTCGGCGCCGCGGGGCTGGCGATGGCCGCCGTGCTGGGCTCGCTGATCTGGGTCTGGCGACGCGAGGAGCAGATGCGCGAGCTGCAGCGCGAAGCCGACGAAGATTCGCTCAGCGGGCTGCGGACGCGGCGGCGCTTCGAGGAAGAGGTGCGGGCGGCGATGGCGCGCTCACGCCGCGACGGCACCACCGGGGCCCTGCTGATGCTCGATCTCGACGGCTTCAAGGCGGTCAACGACTCCTACGGCCACCCGGCGGGCGACACGCTGATCGCCGAGATCGGCGCGGTGCTGGAGCACCGGACCCGCGAGGGCGACATCCTGGGACGCCTCGGCGGCGACGAGTTCGCGGTCGCCCTGCCCAACTGCAGGGCCGACGAGGCGGCCGTGGTCGCCGCGGCGATCGTCGAGGCGATCCGCACCCACGAGCCGGCCGCGCCGATCCGCGACTCGGTGACCGGCAGCGTCGGCGTCGCGATCTTCGGCGTCGACCCGCTGATGAGCTACGCGACCGTCGTCTCCGAGGCAGACACCGCGATGTACGCGGCCAAGGACGCGGGCGGCGACGACTTCCGCGTCTTCCAGCCGGACTCGATCCGGGTCACCGCCGCCGGCCCGCGGTAGCGCGCAGCCGCAGCACGCGGCCGGCCGCGGCGAGGAACGGGGGGCGCTTCAGGCCGCCCTTGCGCAGCTGCTTGACCAGCGCCGCGTGGCCCGCGACGGCGCTCGGCAGATCGGCGAAGAGCAGCAGGTCGTCGCCGGCGGCGGCGCCGTCGACGGCGGCTTCGCGTTGGCCGCCGAACCGCGCGACGGCGGCGCTGCCGAGGCTGTCGGTGATCGTCACCCCGTGGAAGCCGAGCCGGCCGCGCAGCTCGCCGGTGACGAGGCGCCGGGTGAAGGCGGCGGGGCGGTCGGAGAAGGCCGGGTAGACGGCGGTGGCGATCATCACCAGGCGGCCCCCGGCGGCGATGTAGCGGCGGTAGGGCACCTCGTCGACGGTGCGGATCTCATGCCTGGAGAGGGTCAGCCGCTGCGCTTCGAAATCGGTGTTTTCGCGCGCCGCCCCGAGGCCCGGGAAGTGCTTGGCGGTGGCCGCGACGCCACCCGCCTGCAGGCCGGCGGCGAAGGGGACGGCCGTCTTCGCCACCGCCGCCGCGGTCGACCCGAAGGCGCGTTCGGTGGCCGCGATCACCCCGCCGGGCCGCGCGACGTCGAGGACCGGGGCGAGGTCGACGTTGACGCCGAGGCTCGCGAGGTTGGCGGCGCCGGCGCGGCCCTGGCGGCGCGCGTAGGCGGCCCCCGCGGCGCCCATCGCCGCCGCCGAGGCGTCCGGCGGCCCGTCCACCCGCTTCACCTCGCCTCCCTCCTGGTCGGTCATCACCAGCAGCGGCAGGCGGCGCGTGCGCGGCGGTCGCGGGATCGCCTGCAGCGCCCCGATCAGCCGCCGGCCGGCGGCGCGACTGGGGAAGTTCGATTCGAAGAGGACGACGCCCGCGATCCAGCCGGCGCGGATCGCGCGTCGGAGGCCGTGCGTGAGGCCGCCTTCGCCGATTCCGACCACGATCCGCTCCCCCGCCAGTTGGGCGGGAGAGAGAAGGTCGGCGAGCGTCGGGCGGCTCGCTTCTCCTTCGGCCGCCCCCGCGGTCGTCGTCTGGCCCGCCTCCCGGGCCATAGGTCGACCGCCGGAGGTACCGCCGCCCAGCGCCGCGCCGGCCACGAAGCCCGCGACGGCAAGCGCGAACAGCGTCCCCAGCGCCAGCCTCCGGCGCCACGCTCTCGCCTTCTCCATGCGATCGATGCTAATCACAACTCCTCCCGCGCCCCGGCGGGCAAGAATCCGCGCGGGGTCATAGCCTTGAGCCCGTCGGACACCGGGAAAGGAACCCCATGCCCCCACTCATCACCCCCGCAGAAGCCCTCGAGCTCGGCCGCCTCACCGAGACCGCCGAGATCGAGGCCCTGGTCGAGCGCGCCTGGGAGGTGCGCCAGGAGAACTTCGGCGACTCCACCGACATGTGCTCGCTGGTCAACGCCAAGTCGGGCGGCTGCGCGGAGGACTGCGGCTTCTGCGCCCAGTCGCGCTACGCCGACGCCGACACCGTGATGCACGCGATGATGGAGCCCGAGCAGATCCTCGAGCACGCCCGCGCCGCCGAGGCGGCGGGCGCCCACCGCTTCTGCATGGTCACCCAGGGCCAGGGGCTCTCCAAGCGCGACTTCGCCAAGATCCTCGAGGGCGCCGAACTGGTCGCCGAGCAGACCAACCTGAAGCGCTGCGCCTCGATCGGCCACATGTCGGCCGAGCGGGCCAGGGCGCTCAAGGAGGCCGGCATCCAGCGCGTCCACCACAACGTCGAGTCGGCCAGGAGCTACTACCCCGAGGTCTCCACCACGGTGCGCTACGAGGGCCGCCTGCGCACGATCCGGGCGGTCAGGGAGGCGGGCCTGGAGACCTGCGTGGGCGGCATCCTGAACCTCGGCGAGACCGAGGCCCAGCGGGTCGAGATGGCCTTCGAGCTGGCCGAGATCAACCCCACCTCGGTGCCGATCAACCTGCTGATCCCCAAGGAGGGGACGAAGTTCGGCGACCGCGAGGTGATGGAGCCGATCGAGGTCGTCAAGTGGATCGCGATCTTCCGGCTGATCATCCCCGGGGCGCTCTTCCGCCTCTGCGGCGGCCGGGTCGAGAACCTCGGCGACCTGCACCAGCTGGCCGTCAAGGCGGGCCTCAACGGGGTGATGATGGGCAACTTCCTGACCACCCTGGGCGCCGAGCCCGCCGAGGACCGGGCGATGTTCGAGGGCCTCGGCCTGAACGTCGCCCGCCAGCCCGACAACGGGTCGAACCCCCGCCCCGACAACCGCTCCGGCCGACTCGAGGGCGAGACGCCCCCCACCCCGATGCAGGAGCTGATCGACCGCCGCGAGGAGGCGCCGATGTGGGACCCCTCCACGCAGCTGCGGGTGGTCAAGAAGGAGCGGCGCGCCCCGAGATACCCGGCCGCCACCCCATGACCGACATCGCCGCCCGTCTGGAGGAGCTGCGCGAGCGCGGCCTCCACCGGCGGCTGCGGCTGATCGAGGGGCCGCAGGGCCCGCGGGTCATGCTCGACGGGCGCCAGGTGCTGCTGCTCTGCTCCAACGACTACCTCGGGCTGGCGGCCGACCCACGGGTGCGGGAGGCGGCGGCCGAGGCGGCGCTGCGCTGGGGCGCCGGGGCCGGCGCCTCGCGGCTGATCAGCGGCAACATGGCGCCTCACCGCGAGCTGGAGGCGGCCCTGGCGGCCTTCAAGGGCTACGAGCGGGCGCTCCTCTTCGGCTCGGGCTACCTCGCCAACACCGGCACGATCGCGGCGCTGGCCGGGCCCGGCGAGGTCGTCTTCTCCGACGAGCTGAACCACGCCTCGATCATCGACGGCTGCCGGCTGGCGCGGGCCGAGACGGTCGTCTACCGCCACAACGACGTCGAGCACCTGGCGGCGCTGCTGCGCGCGGCCGCGGGCCGCCCGGCGCTGGTCGTCACCGACGGGATCTTCTCGATGGACGGCGACGTCGCGCCGCTGGCCGAGCTGCTGCAGCTGGCGCGGCGCCACGGGGCGCGGCTGATGGTCGACGAGGCCCACGCGACCGGCACGCTCGGCCCGGGCGGCCGTGGCGCGGTCGCCGCGGCAGGCCTCTCCGGCGAGGTCGACGTGGTGATGGGGACGCTCGGCAAGGCGCTCGGCTCCTACGGCGCCTACGTCTGCGCGAGCGCCGCGACCGTCGACTACCTCGTCAACCGGGCCCGCTCCTTCGTCTTCTCGACCGCGCCGCCGCCGCCCGTGCTCGGTGCCGCGCGGGCGGCGCTCGGGGTGCTCGAAGCCGAGCCGGAGCGGGTCGGGCGCCTGGCGGCGAACGCGCGGGCGCTGCGCGAAGCGCTCGCCGCGGAGGGACTGACGGCGAGCGCCTCGACCACCCAGATCGTGCCGATCGAGGTCGGCGAGGCGGAGCCGACGATGGCGCTCTGCGAGGCGGCGCTGGAGCGCGGCGTCTTCGCCCAGGGGGTCCGCCCGCCGACCGTCCCCGAGGGCTCCTCGCGCCTGCGCTTCACCGTGATGGCGACCCACGAGCCGGCCGAGCTGCGCCGCGCCGCCCATCAGGTCGGCGAGGCGGCGCGGGAGGTCGGCGTCCTCAAGTCCGCCTCGATCGCCGCCTGATGCCGGGGCTGTCGCGAGAGCAGTGGCAGGCCTCGACCCGCCGCGACGAGGCCGGCTCCACCCGGCGGGCGCGCGGCGTCTTCGTCACCGGGACGGGGACCGAGATCGGCAAGACGGTGGTCGCCGCGGCCCTGGCCCGCACGCTGGCCGGCGAAGGCCGGAGCGTCGCCGTGTTCAAGCCGGCGCTGACCGGGATGGACGAGTTCCCCGACTACGAGGAATCCGCGGCGAAGGGCGCGACGGACTCGATCGTCGGCCTTCCCGACCATGCGATCCTGCGGGCGGCGGCGCGCTCGTCCCAGACCGACGAGGAGATCGCGCCCTACCGCTTCGACCCGCCGATGTCCCCGCACCTGGCGGCGGGCCTGGCCGGCGTCGAGATCGATCCGGAGCGGGTGATGGCGGCCGCCCGCGCCGCCGCGGCCGGCGTCGAGGCGATCGTCTACGAGGGAGCCGGCGGGCTCCTCGTGCCGCTCTCCCCCACCTGGACCATGCGCTCCTGCGCGGTGGAGCTCGGCTACCCGCTGGTGGTCGTCGCCCCGCCCGGCCTCGGCGCGATCAACCACACGCTGCTGACCGTCGAGGCGGCCCGCTCGGTCGGCCTCAAGGTCGCCGCGGTGGTCCTCAACCCGTGGCCCGCCGAGCCGACCCCGATCGAGGCCGACAACCGCGAGACGATCGCCGCCCTCTCCGGCGTCCCGGTCCTCGCCCTCCCCCGCCTCGACCTCGCGGACCTCGCCACCTGGCCCGAGCTGCGCGTCCCGCCACCAAGCTGACCGCCGACCCCGTCGACGGGCCGAGAGCCCGAGTCCCGGTGGAGCTTTCGGCCCGCCGAGCCGGGGATGCGGCGAAATGGCCAGCCGGGTCTCAGGCGGGGACGATCACGTCGAGGCTGCCCGGGCTGAGCTCGACCTCGAAGCCGGCGGCCGCGGCGAGGTGGGCCACGCCCTCGGGATCCTTGGGAATCGCCCTCGACCCCAGTAGGACGCGCGCCAGGTCGCCGCGCACCGCCTTGGCCATGTGGCTCACCGGCTTGCGCCTGCCGCCCGACTCGCTGAAGGCGCGCACCGCCAGCCGCGTGGCGCGCTTCGGCTTCCAGGCGGCCGCGTAGGCGCCGGAGCGCATGTCGACGAGGAGCGACCCCTCCTCGTCGGGCAGCGCCGCGGCGAGGGCGGGGCGCCAGAAGGCGGCGAGGCCGCCGATCCCGTCGAGCTTCGCCTTTGCCGCGAGCCGGTAGTAGGGGATGCGATCGGCGGGCCGCACCGCGCCCCAAAGGGCCGAGGCGATCAGCACCCGGTCCTGGGCGCGGCGCGGCAGGTCCGCGAGCCGCAGGTGGTCGTAGAGGACGCCGGAGTAGACCTCGGCGGCCGGCGCCGCCGGGGCGGAACGGAGCTCCGCGTCAACGGCGATCTCGCCCGCCTGGCCCTTCGAGACCGCGAGCATCGAGACCGCCCGCTCGGCCGGCAGCTCCGCGAGCGCGGCGAGCGCGTCGAGCAACTTCAGCCTCGACCCCGTCAGCGCGTCGGCGAAGGCGAGCGCTTCGAGATCGACCGGCGCGCCGCTCCGCGGCGCCGTCTTCCCCTCCGAGGGGGGCAACAGGATCAACATCGGTGCAGGACACTAAGCCTCCTTGAGGTGCCGGTAGGTCTTCGCGATGTCCTCGCGATCCATCAGCGCCTCGACGGCGGCGTCGAGCTTGCGGCGCTGGCCGGCGGACAGCGTCGCAGCGAATGCCTCGATCCCGTTGCGCTTCACGGTGGTGAGCTCGTCGACCAGGTCGTCGCCCGCGGGCGTGATCCGCACGACGCGGACGCGGCGGTCGGTCGAGCCCTCGACCCGCGTCGCCAGCCCCTTCTTGACGAGGCCGTCGACGGCGCGGCTCATCGCCGCCGGCGAGGCGCCGAAGACCGCGGCAAGGTCGGAGACCTGCCAGGTCTCCGGACAGTCGCCGAGCCCGCCCAGCTCGAGCAGCGCCTTGCACTGCGTCGTCGTCAGGCCGGTGTCCTCGAGCACCCGCAGCTGGTTGCCGCGGTCGTAGAGGAAGACGTGTCGCATCAGCGCCGAGATCCGTGCGGCCGTGTCACGGGCCTCCGCGCCGACCTCCGCGCTCGCTGCGCCGCCTCGCGCCTGTCCGATCGCTTCGACATCACTTGCTTGCATACATGCAATTATTTCATTCACGCAATGATTCCGCAAGCGGAATTGTCGCGGGCAGCGAGATCGATCGCCCGCGCGAGCGCGCCGCCCGACCGGGTGGGTGCCGAACCGCCGCCGGCCACGCCGAGGGCGGCCGGGGGTTAGGGTCGGGGCGATGAGCGACGTTGCCCGCCTCAACCGGCTCGACCGCGAATTCGTCTGGCACCCCTTCACCCAACAACAGGGCTGGAGCGAGGAAGAGCCGCCGATGATCGAGCGCGGCGAGGGCGTCCACCTCTTCGACGTCGAGGGCAACCGCTACATCGACGGTACCTCATCGCTGTGGTGCAACGTCCACGGCCACCATCACCCCGACCTCGACGCCGCGGCGCGCGCCCAGCTCGACAGGGTCGCCCACTCGACGATGCTGGGCCTGTCCCACCCGGGCGCCACCGAGCTGGCGGCGCGGCTGATCGAGATCGCGCCCGGCGGCCTGCGGCGCGTCTTCTACTCGGACTCCGGCTCGACCGCCGCCGAGATCGCCCTGAAGATGGCCTTCCAGTACCACCAGCAGCGCGGCGACACCGCCCGCACCCGCTTCGTCCGCATGCGCGAGGCCTACCACGGCGACACGATCGGCTCGGTCTCGGTCGGCGGCATCGACCTCTTCCACGCGACCTACGGGCCGCTGCTCTTCGAGACGCTCGCCGCCGAGCCCGGCGACGCCGACCACATGGAGCGGCTGCTGGCCGCGCACGAGGGCGAGGTGGCGGCGGTGATCATGGAGCCGCTGGTGCAGGGCGCCGGCGGCATGATCGTCCACCCCGACGGCTACCTGCGCGCGGTCCGCGAGCTGTGCGACCGCCACGGGGCGCTGCTGATCTGCGACGAGGTGGCGACCGGCTTCGGGCGCACCGGGACGATGTTCGCGGTCGAACGGGAAGGAGTTGCGCCGGACTTCCTCTGCCTCGCCAAGGGGATCACCGGCGGCTACCTGCCGCTGGCCGCGACGCTCACCACCGAGGCGGTCTACGAGGGCTTCCTCGGCGCCCCCGCCGAGGCGCGGACCTTCTTCCACGGCCACACCTACACCGGCAACCCGGTCGCCTGCGCGGTGGCGCTCGCCAACCTCGACGTCTTCGAGCGCGAGCGCACGATCGAGCGGCTGGGACCGAAGATCGAGCTGCTCGACGCGCGCCTCGCCGAGATCGTGGCGATGCCCGGCGTCAGCGAGGTCCGCTCGCGGGGGATGATGGTCGGCATCGACCTCGGCGAGCACGACCCGGAACTGCGGGTCGGCCACCGGGTGACCCTGGAGGCCCGCCGTCGCGGCGCCCTGATCCGCCCCCTCTCCGACGTCGTCATCCTGATGCCGCCGCCGGCGATCCCCGAGCCGGAGCTCGAAAGGCTTCTCGACATCACCACCGAGTCGATCGCCGCCGCCCTCGCCTCTCTCCCGGCCCCGGACCGCGCCTGACGCCAGCCCCCGGTCCGGGCGCCCGACCTCGGCACCGGCTCGGGGGCGATCGCCCTGGCGCGCGGTGAGCGCGCCCATCCACGCGATACGTGGATAAGCGCGAACTCACCCGCCGCACCCCATATGGTGGTGCGATGAGCGCACGCCGCGGAGCCGAGTGGGAGCAGGCGGACGGGGGGCCGGTGACGCCGCGGCCGGCCGCCTCGGTCGTGCTGATGCGGCGCGGCGGCAGGCACGGGGAGCGGGCGCTCGAGGTGCTGCTCCTGCAGCGCAGCCCGGAGGCCGCGTTCTTCCCGGACGCCTGGGTCTTCCCGGGCGGCGCCGTGGAGCCCGAGGACGGCGATGGCCCGGACGGCTACCGGGCCTGCGCGCTGCGCGAGCTCCACGAGGAGGCCGGGATCGCGCTGTCGGTCGAGGAGGAGCTGATCCCCTTCTGCCGCTGGATCACGCCGGAGGCGATCTCGCGGCGCTACGACGCCTGGTTCTTCATGGCCCTCGCCCCGGCCCACACGCCGCCCCGGATCGACGGCGGCGAGATCGTCGCGGCCCGCTGGTTCGAGCCCGCCGCGGCGCTGGCGGGTGGCGACTCGGGAGATCTGAGCCTCGCCTTCCCGACCCGGGTCCAGCTCGGCTGGCTCGCCGAGCACCCGACCTCCGCCGCCGCCCTGGCCGCCTACCGCGGCCGCTCGGTGGAGCCGCTGCAGCCGGAGGTGGTCGGAGAGGGAGCCGAGGTGCGCATCGTGCTCCCCGGCATCGCCGACTCGCGCCAGCTCAAGAACCTGGCCGAGCTGGACTGACCGCCTTCGGGGCGTCGGGGAACGGCGCCAGCCCGGCGTGCCAGGGCCCCGGTGGATAGGTGTGGATGCCGCTCTCGTCCATCTCCGCCTGCAGCCGGCGGAAAAGCTGCCCGGCGTTCTTCAGCGCCGCCTTCAATTCCGCTTCGGAGCGCTCGCGCAGCCGCCAGTGGAACCAGAGCTGGCGGTCGTTGACGCCGAAGTCGATCTCCCCGGTCATCGTCGTCACCCAGGCGAGGAAGCCGGGCGCGAAGAGCTCGCGCAGCGCGATCGGGTCGAACTCCTTGGGCACCGTCGTCCAGAAGCGCCGGTTGAAGTCGAGTGACTCGAACTCGACCTTGCGCGAAAACCGCTGCTCGACCACCTCGGTCCCCTCGATCGACTCGACGTTGAAGGCGGGCACGACGTCGGCGAGGTCGGGCATGTGGGCCTTGGCGAGCACCGCCGTCGGCAGGACCGCCTTGTCGAAGAAGCCACCCGCCTCGCGTTCGTCGGCGTCGCAGCAGGCGCCCCAGAAGCCGTCGGCCAGCTGTCCGGTGAGCCGGTTGGAACCGCCGACGCAGAGCGCCACCGGCCCGTCCTTCGGGTTGATTCCGCCGACCGGCTCGTAGGTGACGTCGTGGCGCTCGCCGTAGCGGCGCACCATCTCGGCCCATTCCCGCGCTTCCTGCTTGGCGCCCATCCCCCTGATCCTAGGCGGCGCCGCCAGTATTCGGACGGTGGACCGAAAACCCGTCCGCGCGGGCCATCGGTGCCGGTAATGTTTCGGTCAAGTCGTCGAACTCGCTGGGAGAGTCAATGGTCATCGTCATCATCGTCGTCGTCGTCCTGATCCTGCTCGCGGGCCTCTATTACGTCGCGAAGCGGAACGGGATCATCGCCTCCCGCAACCGGGTCGACGAGTCCTGGAGCGGCATCGACGTGCAGCTGAAAAGGCGCCACGACCTCGTGCCCAACCTGGTGGAGACCGTGAAGGGGTACGCGACCCACGAGAGCTCGGTCTTCGAGAAGGTCACCCAGGCGCGCGCCGAGTCGATGTCGGCGCAGAGCGTCGAGGACACCGCCAACGCCGAGACCAAGCTGACCGGCGCGCTCACCGACCTGCGCGCCGTCGCCGAGCAGTACCCGAACCTGAAAGCGACGGAAAACTTCCAGCAGCTGAGCCGACAGCTCTCGGAGCTGGAGGACGAAATCCAGGCGGCGCGGCGGATCTACAACTCCAACGTGCAGTCTTACAACACCGACATCCAGCAGTTCCCGGGCTCGGTGATCGCCAACCAGAGCGGCTTCACCGCGCGCCAGTACTTCGAGATCGAAGACAAATCCGAGCGCGCGCCGGTCGCCGTCAGCTTCGATAAATAGGACAGCCATGACCACCGAGACCAAAGAAGCCACCCTCTGGATCTGCGAAAGCTGCGGGTTCATCTACGACCCGGCGATCGGCGACCCCGACGGCGGCATCCCGCCCGGCACCGCCTTCGAGGACATCCCCGACGACTGGTTCTGCCCGGTCTGCGGGGCGCGGACCGCGGACTTCCGCCCGCTCGAGCCCGGCGAGGCCTGAGCCGCCGCCAGTTTCTCCCCCGGTCCCCCGGCCGAACGACTAGGGTTTGGCCGGTGAGCCAGTTTGACTACGACTGGGTGGTCGTCGGGAGCGGGTTCGGGGGGTCGGTCTCGGCGCTGCGCCTCGCCGAGAAGGGCTACTCGGTCGGCGTGCTCGAGTGCGGGCGGCGCTTTCGCGACGAGGACTTCCCGAAATCGACCTGGGACCTGCGGCGCTACTTCTGGGCGCCGCGGATCGGCCTCAAGGGGATCTTCCGGCTGACCCAGTTCCGCGACGTCGCCGTGGTCAGCGGCTGCGGGGTCGGCGGCGGCAGCCTCGGCTACGCCAACACCCTCTACGTGCCGCCGCCCGAGTTCTTCCGCGACCCGCAGTGGGCCGACCTCGAGGACTGGGAGAAGACGCTGGCGCCCCACTACGCCGAGGCACAGCGGATGCTCGGCGTGGTCGAAGTCGACCGCGACGACCCGGCCGACCAGCTGCTGCGCGAGCTCGGCGAGCACCTCGGCGTCGGCGACACCTACCGCAAGACCCCGGTCGGGGTCTACCTGGAGAACGCCGGGGAGACCGTCGCCGACCCCTTCTTCGGCGGCGAGGGGCCCGAGCGCACCGGCTGCATGCAGTGCGGCCGGTGCATGGTCGGCTGCCCGCACGGCGCCAAGAACACGCTGGTCAAGAACTACCTCTGGCTGGCCGAGCGGCGCGGCGTGCGGATCGAGCCAGAACGGACCGTGAGCGAGGTGCGCCCGCTCGGCGCCCCGGACGGCTCCGAGGGCTACGCGATCACCAGCGAGCGCTCCGGCATCCTCCCCGGCCGCGGCCGGCGCACGATCACCGCCCGCGGCGTCGTCTTCGCCGCCGGGCCGCTCGGCACCAACAAGCTGCTGCAGCGCTGCCGGCTCGGCGGCGCGCTGCCCAACGTCTCGCCGCAGCTCGGCGAGCTGGTCCGCACCAACAGCGAGATGATCCTCGCCGTCACCGTCCCCGAGGACTACCCGGAGGACCTCACCAAGCGCGTCGCGATCACCTCCTCGATCTATCCCGACGCCCATACCCACATCGAGACCGTCACCTACGGCGAGGCGGGGGACTCGATGTCGACGCTCTACACGCTGCTGGTCGGCGACGGGACCAAGGTGACGCGGCCGCTGAAGCTGCTCGGCCAGATCCTCCGCCACCCGGGCAGGTTCGCCAAGGTGATGTGGCCGAAGGGCTGGTCGCGGCGCACGATCATCGTCCTCGTCATGCAGACGCTCGACAACGCGATCGCGCTGCGGCCGAAGCGGAAGCGAAACGGCGACGTGCGACTGCGCACCGAACAGGACCCGGCCCGGCCCAACCCGACCTTCATCCCGGTCGCCAACGAGGCGGCCGAGTGGCTCGCCGAGCGGACCGGCGGCATCGCCCAGTCGAGCTTCTCGGAGGCGCTCTTCAACGTGCCGAACACCGCCCACATCCTCGGCGGCGCGACGATCGGCCACTCGCCCGAGGACGGCGTCGTCGACGCCCGCCAGCGCGTCTTCGGCTACGAGAACCTGCTGGTCTGCGACGGCTCCGCGGTGCCCGCCAACGTCGGCGTCAACCCGTCGCTGACGATCACCGCGCTGGCCGAGCACGCGATGGCCGCGATCCCGGACGCTGCAAACCGGCGCGACGCCGAGTCCTCGGTCGGCCAGGCCGGGTCACGCACCTGAGTGCGCTCCCCGTCCTGGCCTTCCCTGTGTCCGCGGCGTCGCTTGGTTTTCGCGCCCGGCGCTAGGCGGCCGCGTACAGCTCGTTGACGTAGTCCCAGTTGACCACGTTCCAGAACGCGTCCAGGTAGGCGGGGCGCTTGTTCTGGTACTTCAGGTAGTAGGCGTGCTCCCAGACGTCGACGCCGAGCAGCGGCGCGGAGCCGTCGGAGATCGGCGAGTCCTGGTTCGGGGTCGAGACGACCGCGAGGCCCGAGGAGTCCTTGACCAGCCAGGCCCAGCCGGAGCCGAAGCGGCCCGCACCGGCGGCTTTGAACTCTTCTTTGAAGGCGTCGAAGGAGCCGAACGTGTCGCCGATCGCGGCCGCGATCGCGCCGGACGGCTCGCCGCCGCCGTCGGGGCTCATCATCTTCCAGAAGAGCGAGTGGTTGTAGTGGCCGCCGGCGTTGTTGCGGACCGCGGTCTGCTTGTCGCCGGGCAGGCTCGCGAGGTTGGTGAGGACGTCCTCGACCGAGCGGTCGGCCCACTCGGTGCCCTCCAGCGCGCCGTTGGCTTTGTCGACGTAGGCCTGGTGGTGTTTGTCGTGGTGGATGCGCATCGTTTCCTCGTCGATGTGAGGCTCGAGCGCGTCGTATGCGTAGGGCAGGTCAGGTACCTCGAAAGCCATCTGGGGTTCTCCTCTCGTCCGATCTATGGGCTCCTCAGAGCCTATCCACCGGACGGCCTGGCGAAACGCGCGCCTGCGACCCTCATTCGGGGTCGGCCGCCCGGGGGACGGCTTCCGGGTTCCCGCCCGTCCATTCGACAAACCGGTACCAGGCCGGCTTCGCTTCGTAGTGCCTGGTGAGCAGGCCCGCCGAGCCGCAGAAGATGCAGGTGCCGCCCTCGTCGGTCCAGGTGAACCACCAGACGCCGTCGACCCTCCAGCGGTTGCGGTTCGCCGACAGCATGCGCAACGCCTTGGCGAGCTGGTGGGCCTGACCGCGCGGGCCGCGCTGCCAGCGGGTCGGGCCGCTCCTGGAGCCCCAGCCGAGCTCGGTCACGTAGAGCGGCGTCCTGCCGTCCCCGTGCAGGCGCATGATGCGGCGCAGGTTCTTCAGCTCGGCCCCCATCGCCTTCGCGTCGGCCACGTAGGGGTGGAGCGCGACGCCGTCGAAGTAGGGCCGCACCCGGCCGGCCCTGTAGATGCGCTGCAGGTAGTCGCCCGAGGCGACGTTCGGCGGGATCTGCAGCGGCCGCCCGAAGAGGCCGCCGATGATCACCTGGGAGCCGCGCTGGACCCGGTGCAGGGTGCGGCCGGAGATGCGGATCAGCCGGGCGAATTCCCGCGGTTCGGGAGCGTGGGCCTGGGTGACGATGTTCTCCTCGTTCCAGATCTCCCAGTGCGTGATCGGCAGGTAGGTGAGCTTGGTGTGGGCCCTCCAGAATTCGCCCCCCGGCCCGTAGCGGCGCGCCGCTTCGCGGAGGAACCGCTGCCAGGCCCAGCGCTGCCAGGAGGTCCTGACCGGCAGCCGGAGCGCCTCGGGGGCGACCCATTCCGGCGAGCCCCAGACGAAGGGCATGACGCGGATGCCGCTTTCGGCGGCCATTTCGACCTCGTTGTCGAAGCTCGACCAGTCGGGCCGCGCGGCCAGCGGGCTCTTCGACTCGATCACGAACCAGAACAGCGGCAGGCGCATGCTGTGGATGCCGGCTTCCGACATCAGTTCGAAGTCCCTCTGCCCGAGCGCGTTCTGCGGCGAGATGCCGACGAAGCCGGGCGGCAGGAAGGCGCCGGCCTTGGCGGGCAGCGCGAAGAGCGCCGCCACCACGGCCACCACCAATCCGAGCCTGCGCACCGAGCCGAGCCCGCGCTTCATGTCTGCCTCAAACCCAAGGACGGGCAAAGTAGCGGCCCGACCCGCGACCAGGGAGCCGCACTCCCCCTCCACCTGCCAGAATCCGCTTTCTCGGGGCGTGGCGCAGCCTGGTAGCGCGCACCGTTCGGGTCGGTGAGGTCCCCGGTTCAAATCCGGGCGCCCCGATTGATTCGCGGCAGGTTCCGACCCCCTGCCGTCCCGACCCGCCCCCGCCCACCGTGGCCGCCCCGCCGGCCCCGAGTGCGCGGGGCGACTGAAGTCGCTTGTGGCGCCTTTGTCGCCCTATGCGCGACCAGCGCGCCACGGCCGCGCCGTTCCGCCACCGGCGCGCGCGCCGCGCTACGGTGCCCCCCGATGCCGACGCGGGTGCTTGCCGCAGACGACGCCTTCTGGCGGCCCTCGAACCAGATGGGGGTCGAGAACACCGACCTCGCCAAGCAGCTCGGGGCGCGGGCGTTGGGCGCCCGACTCTGGCGGCTGGCGCCGGGCCAGGCGTCGACCCGGCACCGCCACTTCACCCAGACCGAGCTCTACCTGGTGCTCGAGGGCACCGGCCGGATGCGGATCGAGGACCAGGAGCCGCTGACGCTCGAGCGCCTGTCATCGGTTCTGGTCGAGCCGGACGCCGTGCGCCAGATCTTCAACGACACCGATCGCCCCGCGCTCTGGCTCGTCGTCGGCGCGCCGCCGGAGGCGGCGAACACCCTGGAGAGGTCCGCGGAGGACCTGGCCCACCTCTATCCCGACGGGCCCAAAGCGCTGCCGCCCGAGCTGGCCTGAGCGCCTATTCGACCGCCGCGATCGCGGCTTCGACTTCTTCGAGGCTCGCGTTTTCCTGCAGCGTTTCGTTGCCTTTGGGGCCCTCGATCACCAGCGCCTGGCCGTAGCGGATGCCCAGCTGGGAGCCGAGCTCCTCTTGTTCGGTGAGGCGCTGGGTCATCGCGCTGTCCGGTTCCTGCCCTTCCTTGAAGGCCTTTTCCCATTCTTCGAGTTCGAGTTCCTCGACCCCGCCGGCGACCGAGGCGAGGAAGTTCTGGCGCAGGCCGGCACGGCGGTTTTCGGCTTCCGAGACGCCGAAGCGGTCCGCTTCCTTCTGGTTGACGAAGAAGAGGTAGGCGTATTGCCAGCCGTAGCCCTGTTCGGCTGCGGCTTCGGTGCCGTAGAAGCCGTACTCGATGTTGTTTTCGCTGTTCGAGTAGTGGCGGTAGAGGAGCTTCGCCTTGCCCGGGCGGGCGTACTTCTCGGCCAGCGTCGGGATCGTCGCCAGGAAGGCTTCGCGGCATTCGGAGCTCTGCTCATCGTCGAAGACCTGGATCGTGATCGGCGCGTTCGCGGAGCCGAGCCGGGCGCCTTCCTGCGGAATCCCGCTGATCGATTCCTGCGCGGCGGTGATGCCGGCGATGTGGACCGTGTTCTTGTTCGGCTTCTGGGTCGCGATGTTGACCAGCGCATAGGTGAGGGCGATCAGGCCGAGCAGCAGGACCAGGATGACCCAGCCGCGCCCGCGCCGCGGCAGCGGTCGCTGGGGGGTCTCGGGCTTCTGGGAGGGGGTGGCCACGTCGCTCACGTCTCCATTATCGCCGGCCGCGACCGCCGGCATCGCCCAGTGTGCGGAAGACCACGTTGACAAGGGCGGCAAACTGGGGTACCAAGAACTACCCACTTTCGTCGACACGGGAGGTCTAGATGGCCAATCACCTGACGCCCAGCGAGCTCGCCGACCAGCTGCGGATGGACCGGCAGGAGGTGATCGGGCGATGCGTCGAGCTGGGTGTCCCGATCTTCCACGGCCGCATCGACCGGGCCCTCTTCGAATCCTCGCTGCGCGACCAGGGCGCCGCCCCGAAGACGGGGAACCTCGCCACCGACCGCCGACTCTGAATAAACTGGCCCCGATGGAGGGGAGGGGGACCGAATCGAAGACGTTGGCGGACCTGTTGGTCCGCTCGGCCGAGCTGTACGGCTCCCGTCCCGCCGTGCGCTTCAAGGACGGCGACGCCTGGGTCGACCGCAGCTTCCAGCAGGTTCTCGACGTCGTCAGGCCCCTGGCGCTCGGCCTCGCCGCGCTGGGGATCGAGAAGGGCGACCGCGTCTCGATCCTCGCCAACACTCGGCCCGAGTGGACCTACTTCGACTTCGCGGCGCTCTCGATCGGTGCCACCGTGGTGCCGATCTACCAGACCAACTCGGCCGAAGAGTGCGCCTACGTCCTCGAGAACTCCGACGCCAAGGCGGTCGTGGTCGAGAACGAGGAACAGCTGGCGAAGGTGCGCGAGGTTCGCGCCGGGCTGCCGCAGCTGGCGAGCGTGGTGCTGATGGAAGGCACCGCCGATGACGCGATCTCGATGGAGCAGCTCTCCGCCAAGGGCGGCGAGGTCGACGCGGGGCTCTTCGAGCAGCGGATCGCCGCCGTCACGCCCGACGACATCTGCACCTTCATCTACACCTCGGGCACGACCGGCCCGCCGAAGGGCTGCGTGATCAGCCACGGGAACTACCGCGCGATGCTCGACATGGTCAAGGAGACCAGCGTCATCGAAGAGGAAGACGTCACCTACCTCTACCTGCCGCTAGCCCACTCCTTCGCGCTGCTGATCCAGCTCGGCAGCTTCGACCTCGGCTCGACGATCGCCTACTGGCAGGGCGACCCGAACAAGATCGTCCCCGACCTGGGCGAGGTGCGGCCGACCTACTTCCCCTCGGTGCCGCGCATCTTCGAGAAGATCTACACCGCCGCCAACAGCGGCATGGAAAAACAGGGCGGCCTCAAAAAAGCGATCTTCGACTGGTCGATCAGCACCGGCAAGCGGATGCGCGAGGCCGAGCGGTCGGCCCGCGAGCCGGGTTGGCTGCTGCGGCGCAGCTACGCCTTCGCCGACAAGCAGGTGCTCTCCAAGATCCGCAGCCTGTTCGGCGGCAACGTGCGCCTCGCGGTCTCCGGCGCGGCGCCGATCAATCCCGAGATCCTCCGCTTCTTCGACGCCGCGGGCGTCTTCGTGGTCGAGGGCTGGGGGATGACCGAGACCTCGACCGCGGCGACGATCGCCTCCGAGGAGAGCTTCAAGGTCGGCACGATCGGCAAGCCGTTCCCCGGCTGCGAGGTCAAAGTCGCCGAGGACGGGGAGCTGCTGGTCAAGGGCCCGAACGTCTTCCAGGGCTACCACAAGAACCCCGAGGCGACCGCCGAGACGATCATCGACGGCTGGCTGCACACCGGCGACATCGGCGAGATCGACTCCGAAGGCTTCATCAAGATCACCGGCCGCAAAAAGGACATCATCATCACCGCGGGCGGCAAGAACATCACCCCGGCCAACCTGGAGGCCGAAATCCGCCAGAGCCCGCTGGTCTCCCAGTGCGTGGTGGTCGGCGACCGCCGGCCCTACCTGGTCGCCCTGGTCACCCTCGACCCGGAGGAAGCGGTCGCCTACGCCAAGGAGCACGGCCTCCCCGAGGATCCCGCCGAGCTGGCCCGCAACCCGGCGATCCGCAAGGCGGTCGAGGCCCACGTCGAGGAGATCAACAAGAAATTCGCCCGCGTCGAGCAGGTCAAGAAGGTGGCGATCCTGCCCCGCGACCTGACCCAGGAACACGGCGAGCTGACGCCGACGCTGAAGGTCAAACGCGCCGTCGTCACCGCCAAGCACGAGAAAGAGATCGAGGAGCTCTACGCGGCCTGAGCGCCGCCCGCCTCCGAAGGTTGGGGGCTAGGAGTGGGCTAGGAGGCTTCGCCGCTCTGGCGGAGCAGGACCGAGGTCGTCTGCTCGAGGACGCGGCGCCAGGCGGAGGTTTCTTCGGGCTCGACCTCCTCGGCTTCCTCGACGACGCGGCGCAGGCGGCGCTCGGAGATCTCGAGGCCGTGCCTGGCGGCGATCTCGGCGTAGTGCTCGTAGTCCTTGGCGAGCGTCGCGGTGACCGATTCGAAGCCGTGGCGGGCGATTTCGAGCCGGTGGCCGTAGTCCATGATCGGCGTGCCGAACATCAGCTCGTCGGTCTCCTCGGGCTCCAGCAGGATGATGTCGACGCCCGGGTAGCGCTCCTGCCACTGGGCGACCGCCTGGTGGAGGCGGGCGTGGGCGATCAGCCGGAAGGTCTGGTTGCCGATCGCCGGCAGGCCCATGTCGGAGACGCGGCGGACGCGGGTGCCGAACATCGTCGGGATCGATTTCTCGAAGTCGTTGATGTAGGGGACGAGCGGGTTGACGACGACGATGAACTTCGCCCCCGCCTCGACCGCGATGTCGACGTTGGTGGTCGAGCGAATGCCGCCGTCGACCAGCTGGCGACCCTTCAGGTCGACCGGCTTGTAGACCATCGGCAGCGCGGTCGAGCACTCGACCGCCTTGGAGATCGGCACGTCGCGCCACCCCTCCTCGCCGAGGACGATCCGCTCGCAGGTGTCGAGGTCGGTGGCGGTCAGGTAGAGCTCCGGGTCGATCACCCGGAAGTCGTTGGACCGGCCGGCGTCGGTCAGCACGTCGGCGACGTAGTCGCCGATCCCGCCGCCCGAGTAGAGGCCGGTCGGCAGGTTCTCGGCCAGCGCGATGCCGAGGTCGATCACCGAGAGATCCTTGATCCGCAGCAGCGCCCGCACCGCCTCGAGGCTGCGCAGCGGCAGGCCCAGCGCCGACTTGACGAAGCCCATGTAGTTGGGCGTCAGCATCTTGCCGAGCTCCAGGTCCTCGAGCTCGGAGGGGACGCGGCTGTTGATCACCTGCATCATCTCGTCGGGGGTGACCCCGTTGGCGAGCATCGAGGCGACGAAGGAGCCGGCGCTGGTGCCGACGTAGACGTCGAAGTTGTTGACCGTGCTGTTGACGGCGAGCAGATCGAGCGCCCGCAGCGCCCCGATCTCATAGACCCCGCCGGTGAAGCCGCCGCCGCCGAGCACCAGGGCCGTCTTCGACGGCTTCTTACGGCGTCGCGATTTGCGGCGCGGTTTCGACTCGATGTCGACGACTTGACCCATCGCAGTACTTAAAGTATTCCGGATCGGACCGGCGGCGCCGCTACCTTGCCACTCGCGGGTGTTACCGAGAACGATGCGAAAGGCCCTGATTCCCGTCCTGGCGGCCTGCCTCGGCCTGCTTCTGGCGCTCGCCTCACCGGCCGCGGCGGCCGGTTCGTGCGGCCAGATGGAGGCCTGGCTGAACGCCGGCGGCGGCCACTCCAGCGGCCTGCTGGTGGTCGACGCGGAAACCGAAGAAGTGCTCTGCTCGGTCCGTGCCCGCCGGCCGCGGCCGCTCGCCTCCAACACCAAGCTCTTCACCACCTCCGCCGCGCTCGCCAGGCTCGGCGGCACCGCGAGGATCCCGACCAAGGTCCTCACCGATGGCACCGTCGACGGCCGCGGCGTCCTCCACGGCAACCTCTACCTGCGGGGCGGCGGCGACCCGACGCTCGGCACCCCCTCCTTCTACGACAGCTACCTGGCCGGGCTCGGCGCCGACATCTTCACCCTCGTCCCGCAACTGAAGCGGGCAGGGATCAGGGCGGTCACCGGCCGCCTCTACGGCGACGAGACGATCTTCGACCGGCGGCGCGGCGTGCTCGACTCCCACTACGCCACCAGCCTCTACGTCGGCCCGCTCTCCGGCCTCGACTTCAACTCGGGCTTCGCCGGGAACAGCAGCTCCGGCCACTTCTCCTCGAGCCCGGCGAAGCGCGCGACGCGGACCCTCGACCGCGGCCTGCGCCACGCTGGGATCAGGATCAGCCCGAAGATCGCGCTGCGCCGGACCCCCGCCGAAGCCGAACCGCTGGCCGTCATCCACTCGCCGCGGCTCGGTGAAATCGTCAACACCACCGACGTCTGGTCGGACAACTTCTTCGCCGAGATGCTGGAGAAGCTGCTCGGGGCCCGCTTCGGCGGCGGCGGGACGACCGCGGCCGGCACCCGGGTCGTCGAGGCCTTCGCCCGCGAAATGGGCTCCCACATCCACCAGGTGGACGGCTCCGGGCTGACTCGCTCCAACCTCGCCTCACCCGCCGACGTGGTCAACCTGCTGCTCGGCGTGCAGAAGAGCGAGATCGGCGACGAATTCATCCAGGACCTGGCGCTCTCCGGCAAGGAGGGGACGACCGCCGGGCGGATGAAGGGCACCGCCGCCTACGGCCGCTGCCGGCTCAAGACCGGCACCCTGACCGGGGTCAGCAACCTCTCCGGCTACTGCTTCAACCGCGACGGCCGGGTGATGGCCTTCTCGGCCCTGATGGGCAGCGTCGGCAGCACCTCCTACGCCCACCTCGAGCAGGACCGGATCGCCGGCGCGGTGGCGAGCTACTGAGCGTCGTCGGGGGAGCCGTCGGGCGCCCCGGGCTCGGCGTCGCCGTCCGCCGCCGAACCGCCCGCGAGGAGCTCGCGCAGGCCGTCTTCGTCGAGCACCGTCGTCCCCAGGTCCTGGGCCTTGGCGAGCTTCGAGCCGGGGCTCTCCCCCGCCACCACGAAGTCGGTTTTCCTGGAGACCGAGTTGACGACCTTGCCGCCCGCCCCCTTGACCAGCGCCGCCGCCTCCTCGCGGGTCAGCACCGGCAGGGTGCCGGTGAGGACGATCGCCCTGCCCTCCAGCGGCCCGCCCGCGGCGCGCCGTTCGGAGGGGTCGGCCTCCAGCCGCAGGCCCTTCTCGCGCAGCTTCTCGACCAGCGCCCAGGTGGCGTCGTCGCCGAGGCTCTCGGCGATCTGCTCGGCCATGATCGGCCCGACCCCCTCGACCTCGACGATCTGCTCCGGGTCGGCCTCGTGGATGTCGTCGATCGAGCCGAAGTGGTCGGCCAGCGCCTCGGCGGTGACGTAGCCGACGCCCGGCAGCCCGAGCGCGTACAGCACCCGCTTGAAGGGGCGTGAGCGCGACTCCTCGATCGCCGCGAGGAGGTTGCGGGCGGAGGTCTCCGCGAAGCGATCCAGCGCGACCAGCCGCTCCTCGGTGAGGTCGTAGATGTCGGCGACGTCGGCGATCAGGCCCTGATCGAGGAAATTCATCGCCTGCTTCTCGCCGAGGCCCTCGATGTCCATCGCGCCTTTGGAGACGAAGTGCTTGACGTGCTGGAAGGCCTGGCCGGGGCAGCCGCGGTGGTTCGGGCAGATCGTGAAGACCGCGCCCTCGGGCTTCACCGTCGGGGTGCCGCAGATCGGGCACTCCGGGGGCGGCTTCGGCTTCCTGGCGCTCCTGTTCTTGCGCGGCAGCTTCGGCGAGACGACCTGCGGGATGACGTCCCCGGCCCGCATCACCACCACCTCGTCGCCCGCGCGGACGTCCTTGCGGGCGAGGTCCTCCTCGTTGTGGAGGGTCGCGGTGGAGACGGTGACGCCGCCGACGTGGACCGGGTCGAGCATCGCGAAGGGGACCAGGTGGCCGGTCCGCCCCACGTTCCACACCACCTCCTCCATCGTCGTCGTCGCGGTGGTCGGCGGGAACTTCCAGGCGATCGCCCAGCGCGGCTCGCGGCCGACCACGCCGAGCTCCCGCCAGAGCGCCTTCTCGTCGACCTTGACGACGACCCCGTCGATCTCGTAGTCGAGCTCCTCGCGGCGGGCCTGCCACCAGTGGCAGCGCTCGACGGCCTCCTCGACGCCCCGGTGATGGGCGGTGTCCGGGTTGACCTTGAAGCCCTGCCGCTCGAGCCACTCGACCTCGTCCATGTGGGTCGCCAGGTCGAGGCCGCGCACCGCGCCGATCCCGTAGATCCAGGTGGAGAGCGGCCGTTCGGCGGCCAGCGCCGGGTCGAGCTGGCGGATCGAGCCCGCCGCCGAGTTGCGCGGGTTGGCGAAGGTCGGTTCCCCCCGCTCGGCGCGCCGCTCGTTCAACGCCCGGAAGGCGGCGATCGGCAGATAGGCCTCGCCGCGCACTTCGATCAGCGGCGGGCCGTCCTTGAGGCGCAGCGGCACCGAGCCGATCGTCCGCAGGTTCTGGGTGACGTCCTCGCCGGTGGTGCCGTCGCCGCGGGTGGCGCCCCGCACCAGCACCCCGTCCTCGTAGGTGAGCGTCACCGCGAGCCCGTCGATCTTCGGCTCGGTCGTGTAGCTGAATTGCGAGGCGCTGATGTCGAGGCGCTTGAGGTGGTTGGCGAGGCGCGTCTCCCAGGCGCGCAGCTCCTCCTCGTTGCGGGCGTTGGCGAGCGAGAGCATCGCCTCGTGGTGGGTGACCGGCTCGAAGCGCTCGAGCGGCGGCGCGCCGACCCGCTGGGTGGGCGAGTCGGCGGTGCGCAGGGCGGGGAACTCGCGCTCCAGGTCACGCAGCTCGTCCAGCAGCCGGTCGTAGACGTCGTCGCCGACCTCCGGTTCGTCGAGGACGTAGTAGAGGTGGTTGTGGCGATCGAGCTGGGCGCGCAGCTCGGCGGCGCGCGCGGCGGCGTCGGCGGGGATGTCCGGCGGCGCGGCGGCGCGGTCGCCGGCGCTCATGCGGCCGGGGCCGAGGCGCGCAGCATCTCCTCGAGAGCCCAGCCGCGCAGGCGCTCGAGCCCGCCGTGGTCGGTGAGGTCGAAGTGGATCGGCGTGACCGAGATCCGCCCCTCGGCGACCGCGCAGAGGTCGGTCCCCTCAACCTCCTCGTAGCCGGGCTTCCAGCCGTAGATCTCGTAGCGCCTGCGGCCGGCGGCGTCGGGCTCGTCGAGGAGCCGCAGCTCGTCGTTGTAGATCCGCTTGCCGAGCACCGTCACCTCGACGCCGGTCGCCTCGACGCCCGGGAAGTTGACGTTGACCAGCGTCGCCTCGGGCATCGGCTCGCTGCGCAGGCTCTCGACCAGCCGACCCGCGAACTCGGCACCCAGGCCGAAGTCGAACTGGCCGGTCGCGTAGCCGAGGCCGCGCCCCCTGGTCTGCTGGGAGAAGGCGACCGCCGGGATGCCGAGGACGATCCCCTCCAGCGCCGCGGCGACCGTGCCGGAGTAGGTGATGTCGTCGCCGAGGTTGGCGCCGTGGTTGATCCCGGAGACGATCAGGTCGGGGCGCTCGCCGACCAGCCCGAGCTCGGCGAAGCGGACGCAGTCGACCGGCGTGCCGTCGGTCGCGTAGCCCTTGTGGCCGTCGTCGAAGGTGATCTCCTCGACCGAGAGCGGCGAGCGGGTGGTGATGCTGCGCGCCATCGCGCTGCGGTTGGAGTCCGGGGCAACGACGTGGAGCTCGATCCCCTCCTGCCCGACCAGCGCCCGGCGCAGCGCCTGCAGGCCGGGGGCCGCGATCCCGTCGTCGTTGGTCAGCAGCACGCGCATCTGGTCGATTCTAGGTGCCGCCGGACGCGGAACCGGTGTCGGGGATACTGGCGCCGTGACCACGGTCAGGCTGGACATCGAATACGACGGGGCCGGCTTTCGCGGCTGGGCCCGCCAGCCGGGGCTGCGCACCGTGCAGGGGGTGCTGGAGGCGGGGCTGGCCCAGATTCTGCGCGAGGAGGTTCGGCTGACGGTCGCCGGGCGTACCGACACCGGCGTCCACGCCCTGGGGCAGGTGGCGAGCTTCGTCACCGAGGCGCGCCTGCCGGACGACCTGGCCCGCAACCTGAACGGGGTCACGCCCGCCGACGTCGCCGTGCGCCGCGCCGCGCCGGTGGCCGACGGCTTCGACGCGCGTCGCGACGCGCGCTCGCGCTCCTACCTCTACCGGGTGGCGAGGACCCGGGCGGCCGGCCCCTTCGAGCGCGGCCGGGCTCTCTGGTGGCCGCACGCGGTCGACCGCGCGGCGCTCGACGCCGTCGCCGCGGCCCTCCCCGGCACCCATGACTTCACCGCCTTCACCCCCACCCAGACCGACCACGTCCGCTTCGAGCGCGATGTGCTCGCGGCGAGCTGGCGCGACGAGCCGAGCCCCTGGGGCGGCGAGCGCCGTGCGAGCGACCTCCTCGCCTTCCGCATCACCGCCGACGCCTTCATGCGCAACATGGTCCGCGCCCTGGTCGGCACCATGCTCGAGGTCGCCTCCGGCCGCCGCACCGTCGAAAGCTTCACCGCCCTCCTGCAGGGCGCCCCCCGCCCCGAGGCGGGCGACACCGCGCCGCCCCACGCCCTGTACCTGGAGTCCGTCAGCTACGCCTGAGGCGCCGGCTCCCGGCCTTCAGAGCCCCGCCCCGTCCTCACGCGCGCGGGCGCCCCTCGGGCGGGTGGCGCGGCAGGAGGACCTGCCCCTGAGGAAGCTTCAGCTACCGGAAGGGGCGGGGGTACCTGCCGCGACAGGACCCGCCCGCCGGGACGCCCCCGTCCCTTGTACGACGGAGCGCCGGCTAGACCAGCTCGAGGTAGACCATCTCGGTCGAGTCGGAGCGCCTCGGACCGAGCTTGACGATGCGGGTGTAGCCGCCGGGACGCTCGGCGTAGCGCGGCGCCACCTCGTCGAACAGCTTGTGGACGATGAACTTGTCGTTGTGGAGCGTCGAAAGGGCCTGGCGGCGGGCGTGCAGGTCGCCCCGTTTGGCCAGCGTGATCAGCTTCTCGACCTCGGGCTTGACCGCCTTGGCCTTGGCCTGGCTGGTCTGGATCCGCTCGTGCTCGATCAGCTGCTTGGACAGGTTCGAGAGCAGCGCCTGCCGTTGTGCGGCGTCACGGCTCAGCTTGTTGCGCTTCTTGTTGTGCCGCACCTTCTACCTCCGTCGCTGCGCTCGTACCCGCTGGGTTGCCTTAGTCCTGCTGGAGATCGAGGCCGCGGGCGTGCAGCGTCTCGATCACTTCCTCGATCGACTTCTGGCCGAAGTTCGGGATCGCGTTCAGTTCGGCCCGCGACTTGCGCACCAGGTCACCGACCGTCTGCACCCCGGCCCGCTTCAGGCAGTTGTAGGAGCGGACGCCGAGTTCGAGCTCCTCGATCAGGATCTCGTCGAGGCCGTTGTTGGCCCCGGCGGCGTCGCCGGCGCCGTTGCTGCCGACCCCGTCGGTGGGGATCGCGGCGACCGGCTCCCGCGCGGTCAGTTCCTCGACCCGGTCGGCGTCGGTGAAGATCGCCAGGCTCTTGATCAGGATCTCGGAGGCCTCGCGGAGCGCGGCGCCCGGCTCGATCGAGCCGTCGGTCTCGAGGTCGAGCTCGAGTTTGTCGAAGTCGGTCCGCTGCCCGACGCGGGCGCCGGAGACGGCGTAGGACGCACGCCGGATCGGCGAGAAGATCGAGTCGATCGGGATGACGCCGATCGGCTGCTCGTCGGACTTGTTCTCTTCGGCGGGCGAGTAGCCGCGGCCGCGGCCGATCGTCAGGTAGACCTCGAGCTTGGTTTTTTTCTCGAGCGTCGCGATCGGCGCCTCGGGGTTGAGGATCTCGACGCCGGAGGGCAGGTCGATGTCCTTCGCCTTCACCTCGCCGGGGCCGGTCGCCACCAGCGGCGCCTCGACCTCGTCGGCATCGGTGTGCATGCGGACGACGAGGTCCTTCAGGTTGAGGACGATGTCGGTGACGTCCTCTTTGACGCCGGGCACGGTCGAGAACTCGTGGGCGACCCCCTCGATGCGGACGCTGGTGATCGCCGCGCCGCCCAGGGAGGAGAGCAGCACGCGCCTCAGGCTGTTGCCGAACGTGTAACCGAAGCCCTTGTCGAGCGGCTCGATCGTGAAGGTGCCGCGACGGTCGTCAACTTTCTCGGCGGTGATTCTGGGGACCTGGAAATCAGTGGTCATGAGTTCCTTCGTTGCGTGTTTCTAAGTCGTCTGGTCCGGACTACTTGGAGTACAGCTCGACGATCAGCTGCTCCTGGACCGGCGCCGAGATCTCGGCACGCTCGGGGAAGCGCAGGACCTTGGCGGTCAGGGCGTCGTGGTCGGCCTGTAGCCAGGCCGGCACGGTCGAAACCAGTTCGGTCGCGCGGCGGATCGTGTCCGTCGAACCGGAGTCCGGCTTGATCGAGATGATGTCCTCGGGACGCACCTGGTAGGAAGGAATGTCGACGCGCCGGCCATTGACCATCCAGTGGCCGTGGTTGATCAGCTGGCGGGCCTGGCGGCGCGAGGCGGCGAAGCCGAGCCGCACGAGCACGTTGTCGAAGCGGGACTCGAGCAGCCGCAGCAGGTTCTCGCCGGTGACGCCGTCCTGGCGGGAGGCGTGTTCGTAATAGGAGCGGAACTGCTTCTCCAGCACCTGGTAGTAGCGGCGGGCCTTCTGCTTCTCGCGCAGCTGCAGGCGGTACTCGCTCTGGCGCAGGCGGCCGCGGCCATGCTCGCCGGGCGGGTAGGACCGGCGCTCGACGCCGCACTTGTCGGTGAAGCAGCGCTCACCCTTGAGGAAGAGCTTCTGGCCCTCGCGCCGGCACTGCTTGCACTGCGGGGAGGTGTCGCGGGCCATCAGACACGCCTCCGCTTCTTCGGCCGGCAGCCGTTGTGGGCCTGCGGGCTGACGTCCTTGACGGTGGTGACGTCGAGGCCGGCCGCCTGCAGCGAGCGGATCGCCGTCTCGCGTCCCGAGCCGGCGCCCTTGGCGAAGACTTCGACTCGCTCCAGCCCCTGCTCCATGCCTTTTTTGGCGGCCGCGTCAGCGGTGACCTGGGCGGCGAAGGGCGTCGACTTGCGCGAGCCTTTGAAACCGACCGAGCCGGCCGACTCCCAGGCGATCACGTTGCCGTCGGTGTCGGTGAGCGTCACGATCGTGTTGTTGAAGGAAGTCTTGATGTGCGCCTGCCCGTACGTGACGTTCTTTTTGACCCGACGACGCGTGCGCCCTTTGGCGGATTTTTTCTCGGCCATCTCTCCTACCTGGGTTTCTTCTTGCCGGCGATGCTGAGGCGCCGCGGGCCCTTGCGGCCGCGCGCGTTGGTCTTCGTGCGCTGGCCGCGGACGGGCAGGCCGCGGCGGTGACGCAGGCCGCGGTAGGAGCCGATCTCCATCAGCCGTTTGACGTTCTGCGAGCGTTCGCGGCGCAGGTCGCCCTCGACCTCGCGCCCCTCGACCGCGTCGCGCAGTTTGATGGTCTCGTCCTCGGTCAGGTCTTTGCCCTGGATGCCCGGGTCGATGCCGGTCTCCTCGAGGATTCTCAGGGCGGTCGAGTGACCGATCCCGAAGATGTAGGTGAGCCCGATCTCGATCCGTTTGTTGTCGGGGATGTTGACGCCCGCGATCCGTGCCATCCGGCTACCCCTGACGCTGCTTGTGTCGCGGGTTTTGGCAGATGACAAGGACCGCCCCGTTGCGGCGGATCACCTTGCACTTCTCGCACATCGGCTTGACGGAAGCTCGAACCTTCATCGCTCCGGTTTCTCTCTCGAATACAGGACTCCCGCACATCCCATGAGTCGGATGGCAGGGTGAAACACGGCCCAACGGGCCGACGAAGAAAGATAGCAGGGACGGAAATTCAGGCGCGGGTGCCCCGCGTGAGGCCGAAGCGACCCCGAGAAGGCTATCGGGCGGGTTCCTCGCGGCCGGCGAGGGCGGCCCGTCCGCGGTCAGTCGCCTTCGTGCCAGGGGGTGAGGATGCGAGGGCCGTCGGGGGTGACTGCGACGGTGAACTCGAAGTGCGCGGCGAGGCTGCCGTCCTCGGAGAAGACCGACCAGCCGTCGTCGCCCATCCGCACCAGCGGCCCGCCGGCGTTGACCATCGGCTCGATCGCCAGCACGGTCCCCTCCTCCAGCTCCGGGCCGCGGCCCGGCTCGCCGAAGTTCGGCACCTGCGGCTCCTCGTGCATCTCGCGGCCGATCCCGTGGCCGACGAGCGTCCGGATCACCGAGAGCCCGTTCGACTCGACCGAGCGCTGGATCGCGTTGGAGACGTCGCCGAGGTGGTTGCCCGCGACCATCTGCTCGACTCCGTCGAGGAGCGAGTTGCGGGTCACCTCGAGCAGCCGCTTGGCGTCGGTCGAGATCGGCCCGATCGGCACCGTGATCGCCGCGTCGGCCACCCAGCCGTCCTTGGTGACGCCGACGTCGACCGAGAGCACGTCGCCGCGCTTGCATTCGTAGTCGTCGGGGATGCCGTGGACGACCATCGAGTTGGGCGAGGCGCAGATCGAGCCCGGGAAGCCCCGGTAGCCCTTGAAGGAAGGCACGGCGCCCTGGGAGCGGATGAACTTCTCCGCCGCCTGGTCGAGCTCCAGCGTGGTGATCCCCGGCCGCGCCTTGGATTTGAGCATCTTCAGCGTGCGGACCAGGATGTCGCCGGCGGCAGCCATCTGGTCCACCTGCTCGGGGGTCTTGCGGATGATCATGCGATACACGTTAGACACCGTCGCTCAGACGGCACCGTCGCTCTCGAGGCGCATGGTCGCCAGGGTGCGCCGCAGCTCGGCGGTCACCTCGTCGGGCGCCCGCTCGCCGGCGATCCGGCGCAGGACGCCGCGGTCGTCGTAGTAGCTGACCAGCGGCTCGGTCTTCTCGTGGTAGGTCGCCAGGCGCTTGCGGATCACGTCCGGCTGGTCGTCGTCGCGCACGATCAGCGGCGAGCCGTCGATGTCGCAGACCCCGTCCTGCTCGGGCGGGTTGAAATCGACGTGGTACACGTGGCCCTCGGCCTCGCAGGTACGACGGCCGCCGAGCCGGCGGACGACCTCGTCGTCGGAGACATCGATCAGCAGCACCGCGGTCACCGCCCGCCCCAGCTCGGCCAGCTTGGCGTCGAGGGCCTCGGCCTGCGGCGTGGTGCGCGGGAACCCGTCGAGGATGAAGCCATCGCGGGCCTCGGCGGAGTCGATGCGCTCGGCGATCACGCCGACGATCACCTCGTCGGGCACCAGGTCGCCGCGGTCCATGTACTCCTTGGCGGTCCTGCCGAGCTCCGTCTGGTCGCGCACCGCGGCGCGCAGGATGTCGCCGGTCGCGTAGTAGGGCAGCCGCAGATCTTCGTTCAGACGCTCACCCTGGGTCCCCTTGCCGGAACCGGGCGGGCCGAGCAGGACAAGGTTCAGCTCAGGCATCGGCGAAGCCTATTTGAAACCGGCGCGGCGGGGACCCCGGAGAACGCCCGGCCTTGCCGACTTCCCTATTTGAGGAAGCCCTCGTAGTTGCGCATCATCAGCTGCGCCTCCAGCTGCTTCACCGTTTCCAGGGCGACGCCGATCACGATCAGGATCGAGGTACCGCCGAAGTAGAAGTTCGCCGAGGTCTGGCTGATCAGGATCGTCGGCAGCGCCGCCACCGCGCCCAGGTACAGGGCGCCGGGGAAGGTGAGCCGCGAGAGGATCCGGTCCAGATACTCGGCGGTCGGCCGGCCGGGCCGCACGCCGGGGATGAAGCCGCCGTAGCGTTTGAGGTTGTCCGCCTGGTCGACCGGGTTGAAGGTGACGGCGGTGTAGAAGTAGGTGAAGACGATGATGAACGCGACCTCGCCCACCACGTAGGGCCAGCTGTTCGGGCTGAAGAATTCGGCGAAGTCGAGTGCCGCGGGCGTGTTGAGCAGCTGGCCGATCGTCGGCGGGAAGGCCATGATCGAGGCGGCGAAGATGACCGGGATGACGCCCGCCATGTTGACCCGCAGCGGCAGATAGGTCGACCCGCCGGAGGTCATTTTGCGTCCCACCACGCGTTTGGCGTACTGGACCGGGATGCGGCGCTGGCCCTCCTGGACGAAGACGATCGCGACGATCACCGCGAGCGCGATGAACGGCATCATCACCACGAAGACCTGGTCGGGGTTGTTCCACCACTTGGTGATCCCGCTGGGGATCGACGAGGCGATCGAGGCGAAGATCATCAGCGAGATGCCGTTGCCGATGCCCCGCTGGGTGATCAGCTCGCCCAGCCACATCAGGAGCGTGGCGCCGGCCGTCAGGCAGATCACGATCAGCATCACCTTCGGGAAGGTCAGCGTGCCCACCACGCTGGAGCCCGATTCGTTGCCGAAGGACCGGAAGAGGAAGACGTAGCCGATGCTCTCGAAGAAGGCGAGCCCGACGGTCAGGTAGCGCGTGTACTGGGTGATTTTCTGCTGCCCGACCTCGCCCTCTTTCTGCAGGCGCTCCAGCGAGGGGACGACCACGGTGAGCAGCTGCAGGATGATCGAGGCCGTGATGTAGGGCATGATCCCCAACGCGAAAAGCGACAGCCGCGAGAGGCTGCCGCCGGAGAAGAGGTTGAGGAAGCCGATGATGTTCGAGCCGCCGAAGTTGCTCGAGATTTCCTTGACGGCGTGGGCGTTGACGCCCGGGGCCGGGATGTAGGCGCCGAATCGGTACAGCGCCAGCATCGCCGCCGTGAAGGCGAGTTTCTTCCTGATGTCCGCAACGCTGAACGCGCCGAGAATAGCCCTGAGCATTACGGCTCCAGAGTGTGACAGGTCCCGCCGGCAGCCTCGATCTTCTCTCGGGCCGCCTTGCTGAAGGCGTGCGCACGGACCGTCAATTTGATCCCGATCTCGCCGCGGGCGAGGATCTTCACCGGGTCGGTCCGGGTCGCGAGACCCTTCTCCTTCAGCGTCTCCGGGGTCACCTCGTCGCCGTCGGCGAAACGCTGCTCGAGGTCGGCGAGATTGACCGGCTGGGTCTTGGTGCGGAAGTTCTCGAAGGGCATCGACTTCTTCATGTGCGGGCCGCGCAGCTTTCGCATCCGCATGTGGATCGGGTTCTGCCCGCCCTCGTAGCCGGCCTTTTCCTTGGCGCCGGAACGCGCGCCGGCGCCCTTGTGGCCGCGGCCGGAGGTCTTGCCCATGCCGCTGCCCTCGCCGCGGCCGACGCGCTTGCGCCGGTGGGTCGACCCGGGCTTCGGCTTCAGGTTGTGGAGGCCGATCTCCTCGGCCCGCGACTTGTCCTTGGCTTTGTCGGCCATCAGCCGCTCACCTCGACGAGATGCGACACGACCCGCAGCTGTCCCTGCAGCTGCGGGGAGTCCTCACGCTCGACCGACTTGCCGATCTGCCCCAGGCCCAGGGCCTTGAGCGTCGCTTTCTGCTTCGGATTGGTCCCGTTCGGCGACCGCACCTGCGAAATCGTGACGGCCATCAGGAGGCGTTCTCCTCAGACGTTGGGCCTTCGGCCGCGGGTCCTGCCGCCGTAGGGGACCCACCCCCCCTTCCGGTAGCTGAAGCTTCCTCAGGGGGGGTCCCCCCTACGGCGTCACCCGCGGACGCAGCCTCAGCGTCGGATGCGGTGGCGCCGCCGGCAGAAGTCTGGGCGTCCGACGCAGTGGCATCGCCGGCGGGTGGCGCGGATGAGGGTGCTTCGCCCGCAGCTTGCGAGGACGAAGTGCCCTCGTCGGCGACAGGACCCGCCGTCAGATGCTCTCCGTCAGTCGTCCCGTTTCCGCCGTCGAGCCCCAGCACCTGGGTGACCGTCAGCCCCCGCAGCTCGGCGACCTCCTCCGGCCGCCGCAGGCGGATCAGGCCGTCCATGGTCGCCTTCACGAGGTTGATCGGGTTCTGCGTGCCGATGCTCTTGGTGAGGACGTCGCGGACGCCGCCGAGCTCCAGCACGGCGCGGACGCCGCCGCCGGCGATGACGCCGGTACCGGGACTGGCCGGGCGCAGGACGACGTGACCGGCGCCGTAGCGGCCGATGATCCGGTGGGTGATCGTCTGGCCGTATTTGGGCACGCGGATCAGGTTCTTGCGAGCGTCCTCGACGCCCTTCTGGATCGCCAGCGGCACCTCGCGCGCCTTGCCGTAGCCGATCCCGACCACGCCCTCCTCGTCGCCGACGGCAACCAGCGCGGTGAAGGAGAAGCGGCGACCGCCCTTGACCACCTTGGCGACGCGATTGATCTCGATCACGCGCTCCTGGAGGTCGAGGCCGCGCGGGCTGACCGTCTCGGTGTTGTTCATGTCCATGCCCTTCATGAGCAGCGGACCACCGTAGCGGAAGTTGACTCGAGGCGGGTCATCAGAACTCGAGCCCCCCCTCGCGGGCGCCCTCGGCGAGGGCCTTGACGCGGCCGTGGTACTGGTAGCCGCCGCGGTCGAAGACACACGCCCCGACCCCGGCCGACTTCGCCCGCTCGGCGATCAGCTCGCCGGCCCGCTTGGCCTGCTCGGTCGCCTGCAGGTCCTTCAGCTCCGGCTCGGTCCAGTTGACCGCGGCCACCGTGTGGCCCTTGCGGTCGTCGATCAGCTGCGCGAAGACGCCCTTGTTCGAGCGGTACACGGAGAGGCGCGGACGCTCGGCCGTGCCGACGACCCGGGAGCGGACGCGGCGGCGGCGGCGCAGGCGGCGCTGGCGCGAGGTGAGAACGGTCATGCGCGCTTACCCACCTTCCTCATCACCTGCTCGTCGCGGTAGCGGATGCCCTTGCCCTTGTAGGGCTCCGGCGGGCGCCGCTTGCGGATGTCCGCCGCGACCTGGCCGACCAGCTGCTTGTCGATCCCGCGGATGATGATCTCGGTCGGCTGCGGGACCTCGAACTCGATCCCGGCCGGCGCCTCGACCGAGACCGGATGGGAGAAGCCGAGCGCCAGCTCGAGATTCTTCCCTTTCAGCGCGGCGCGGTAGCCGACGCCCTGGATCTCGAGGCGCTTCTCGAAGCCGTCGGTGACCCCGGCGACCATGTTCGCGATCAGGCTGCGGGTGAGGCCGTGCAGGGCGCGGTGCTCGCCGCGATCGGTCGGTCGGGCGACGAGGATCGTGGCGTCCTCCTGGGTGACCGTCATCTCCTGCGAGTAGGTCTGGGTCAGCTCCCCTTTCGGGCCTTTGACGGCGATGTTGCCGGGGGCGATCGTCACCGTGACGGCGTCGGGGACCGATACAGGTTTTCTTCCGATTCTGCTCATGTCAAACTCGTTCCTCGGGCCTCACCAGACGTAGGCGACGACCTCGCCGCCGACGCCCTTCTGGCGCGCTTCGTGGCCGGTCATCACGCCGACCGAGGTGCTGACGATCGCGGTCCCGGTCCCGCCCTGCACGCGCGGCACGCTCTTGTGGTCGACGTACCGACGGCGGCCCGGCCGGGAGACCCGTTCGATCCCCAGGATGACGGGTCGGCGGTCCTCGGTGTACTTGAGGGTGACGGCGATCGACTCGCCCACCGGGGCGGGCCTGCGGGCGAAGTCGGTGATGTAGCCCTGCTCCTTGAGGATGCGCGACATCTCCACCTTCAGGTTCGAGGCGGGGATCTCCACCTCGTCGTGGCCGGCGCGGATCGCGTTGCGGATCCGGGTCAGGTAATCGGCGATCGGGTCGGTGTGCATCGCTACCAGCTCGACTTGGTCATGCCGGGGATGTAGCCCTCGTGGGCCGCCTCGCGCAGGCAGATCCGGCAGAGGCCGAACTTGCGGTAGTAGGCGCGGGGGCGACCGCAGCGACGGCAGCGGTTGTACGCCCGGCTCTTGTACTTGGCTTTGCGGCCCTGACGGACCTTCTGGGAAGTCTTGGCCATGCTCTTCTAGCTCTCCTCGGCGGCTTCCTCGCCGCCCTCGCCCGCGCTCTCGTCCGCCTCGCCCTCGGGACTCGCGTACGCGTCGGGGTTCTCCTCTTTCAGTGCCTCCAGCGCCGCCTGCTCGGTTTCGGCCTTCTGGCGGGCCTCCTCCTTGCGCTGCTCCTCCTCGGCGGCGGCCGCCTCGGCTTCGCGCTCGGCCTGGCCGGGACGGCCCTCCTGGGCGAACGGCATGCCCAGCCCGAGTAGCAGTTCGAATGCCTCGAGGTCGGTCTTCGCCGAGGTCGTCATCGTCACGTCGAGGCCGCGGACGACGTCGACCGAGTCATAGTCGATTTCAGGGAAGATCAGCTGCTCTTTGACGCCCATCGAGTAGTTGCCGCGGCCGTCGAAGCTGCGCGGGTTGAGCCCGCGGAAGTCACGGATGCGCGGCACAGCGATCGAGGTGAGGCGATCGAGGAACTCCCACATGCGGGCGCGGCGCAGGGTCACCGAGACGCCGACCGGCATTCCCTCGCGAACTTTGAACGAGGCGATCGACTTGCGGGCGCGGCGCACGTTCGGCCATTGCCCGGCGATCGTCGCCAGCTGGTTCTGGGCGTTTTCGAAGGAGCGGGTGTCCTGTTTCTCGGTGCCCAGGCCCATATTGAGCGTGATCTTGATCAGGTGCGGCGCGTCCATCGGCGTCGAGTAGCCGAATTTGCGGGTCAGCGCCGGCAGCACCTCGTTCTCGTATTTCTCGCGCAGCCGCGGCGGCGGCGCCGCCTGTGAGCTGGCGGTCATCGTTCCGGCCTCCATCAGTCGACCTCCGCTCCCGAGCGGCGGGCGATGCGCACGCGCTTGCCATCCTCGCCGCGCCGCACGCCAAGCCGGGTGCCTTTGTTGCCTTTCGGGTCGAGCACCATCACGTTGGAGACGTCGATCGGCCCCTCCTTCTCGACGATGCCGCCGGGGTTGGCGGTCGCCATGTCGCCGGTGGACCGGGGACGTTCGTGGCGCTTGACGATGTTCAGGCCCTCGACGTAGACGCGGCGCTTCTTCGGCTCCGTGCGCAGCACGCGCCCGGTCTTGCCGCGGTCCTTGCCGCTGATCACGACGACCTGGTCGTCGGTCTTGATGCGCATCGTCTTCGCCATCAGAGGACCTCGGGGGCAAGCGAGATGATTTTCATGAAGTTGCGGTCGCGAAGTTCGCGCGCGACGGGGCCGAAGATGCGGGTCCCGCGCGGGTTGTTGCTGGCCGGGTCGATCAGCACCGCGGCGTTCTCGTCGAAGGAGATGTAGGTGCCGTCGGGGCGCCCGAGCGGCTTCTTGGTGCGCACGACGACCGCCTGCACGACCTCGCCCTTGCGGACGCCGCCCTGCGGGCTGGCCGATTTGACGGTCGCGGTGATGACGTCGCCAACCGACGCGTAGCGACGGTGCGAGCCGCCTTTGACGCGGATGCAGAGAAGTTCGCGGGCGCCCGAGTTGTCGGCGACCTTGAGTCGGGACTCTTGCTGGATCATCTGGGGCTACCTGGCCTTCTCGACGACGTCGACGAGACGCCAACGCTTGGTCTTGGACAGGGGACGGGTCTCGACGACGCGCACCACGTCGCCCTCGCCGGCCTCGTTGCGCTCGTCGTGCGCGTGCAGCGTGCGCGAGCGGCGGACGATCTTCTCGTAGGTCGGGTGTCGGCGGGCGATGTCGATGCGGACGGTGATCGACTTGTCGCCCTTGTTGGAGACGACGATGCCCTGGCGGACCTTGGCGGCGACCGATTCGTGCTCGACCGAGGGCGTGCCCGTGCCCGGTTTATGGGCGCCCTTGTGCGCGGCCCGCTCTTTGCGTCGTTCGGCGGCCTTCGCCTTGCGCCGCTCGGCCCGCTCGGCGGCTCGCGCCTCGGCGTCGCGCTGCGGCTTGGTGTCATGCGGCTCGCGCGACTTGAGCACCCGCCGCCGCTCCTTCCAGGGAAGGTCGTCCAACGGATCCGGCTCAGAAGGCGCAGCTTCCGCGACGGGAGCGTCGTCAGAGGAACCGGCGTCGGCCGCCGATGCGTCTTCCGCGGGTGGCGCGGATGAGGGGTCTTCGCCCGCAGCCTGCGAGGACGAGGACCCCTCGTCCGCGACAGGACCCGCGGCCGGCGCGCCCTCGTCCTGCGCCGTGTCCTCGGTCGTCTCGTCTTTTTTCGTCTCGTCGTCGCTCATATCCGTCGCGTCTCTTTCTCCAGATCGATGCCGCGCTCGCGGGCCACGGTGACCAGGCGCGCGACATCGCGCTTTGCCTGGCCCAGCCGGGCGGTGTTCTCGAGCTCGCCGGTGGCGTGCCGGAAGCGGAGGTTGAAGGCCTCCTCTTTGGCGTCGATCAGTTTTGCCACCAACTCGTCGTCTTTCAGATTGTGCACCTCGGCGGGCTTCACTGCTCCGCCCCCTCGCGCTTGACGAATTTCGTCTTCACCGGGAGCTTGTGGCCGGCCAGGCGCAGCGCTTCGCGCGCCAGCTCCTCGGGGACGCCGGCGAGCTCGAACATGACCTTGCCCGGCTTGACCACGGCCACCCAGCCCTCGGGGTTGCCCTTGCCGGAGCCCATCCGGGTCTCGGCGGGCTTCTTGGTGTAGGGCTTGTCGGGGAAGACGTTGATCCAGACCTTGCCGCCACGTTTGATCTTGCGGGTCATCGCGACACGGGCAGCCTCGATCTGGCGACTGGTGATCCAGCCGCGCTCCATCGCCTTGATCCCGTACTCGCCGAAGGCGACCGTGCTGCCGCCCTTGGTGTCGCCGCGCATGCGGCCGCGGAACTGTTTGCGGTGCTTGACGCGTTTCGGCATCAACATCAGCGACCACCCCCACCGCGCGGGCCGCGACCGCCGCCGCCGCCGGGACCACGCCCACCACCGGGGCCGCGCCCACCGCCGCCGCGGCCGCCCTGGCCACGTCCGCCGCCGGGACCGCGCCCGCCGCCGGGACCGCGGCCGCCGCGGTCACGCCCGCCGCGGTCACGGCCGCCGTCACGGCCGCCGGCGCTCCGACCGGGGGGCGCCTCGTCGGCGCTGACCAGGTCGGAGCGGAAGCCCTCGGGCATGACCTCGCCCTTGTTGATCCAGCATTTGACGCCGATCCGGCCGGTCGTCGTGCGGGCCTCGAAGAAGCCGTAGTCGATGTCGGCGCGCAGCGTGTGGAGCGGCACGCGGCCGTCGGAGTAGCTTTCGGTCCGCGCCATCTCGGCACCGCCGAGGCGGCCGGAGACCTGGACCTTCACGCCTTTGGCGCCGGAGCGCATCGCCGAGGTGAGGGCGCGTTTCATCGCCCGCCGGAAGGCGACCCGGTTCTGCAGCTGCTCGGCGATCGACTGGGCGACCAGTTTCGCGTCGAGCTCGGGCCGTTTGACCTCGCGGATGTTCACTTTGACCTGGTTGCCGGTCAACTTGTGCAGCTCTTTGCGCAGCGCGTCCACTTCCGAGCCCGATTTGCCGATCACGATGCCGGGCCGGGCGGTGTGGATGTCGACGGCCACCTCGCCGCGGCGCTCGATGGTGATGCTCGAGAGGCCGGCGTGCGAGAGCTTGTTTTCGATGTGGTCGCGGATCGCGAGGTCTTCCTGGAGGCGGTCCGCGAAGTTTTTCTCCTCGAACCAGTTCGACTTCCAGTCGTGGATGTAGCCGACCCGGAAACCCTCGGGGTGGATCTTCTGTCCCATTGCTCTACTCGTTCCTCAGCTCAGTCTTCGACGGGGGTCAGCGCCACGGCGATGTGGCTGGTTCGCTTGTTGATCGGGGTGGCCCGGCCGAGCGCCCGGGGGCGGTAGCGGCGCAGGGTCGGCCCTTCGTCGACGGTGATCGAGGCGATGCGCATCTCGTCGCCGACCAGGTCGTGGTTGTTCTCGGCGTTCGCCGCCGCCGAGTCGATCAGCTTGTGGATGTCGCGGGCGGCGCCGCGCGGTGAGAATGCGAGCAGGGCGCGCGCCTGCTCGATGTGCAGGCCGCGGACCTGATCGGCGATCAGGCGCGCCTTGCGCGGCGCGATGCGGACGTAGCGGGCCGAGGCGCGCACGACGGGCAGCTCTTCCGGCTCGCGCGGTGCCCGACGGGCCGGTTTCTCCTCGCCTTTCGCAGCTTTTTTGGCGCGCCGCCGCGGTTTTTTCTCCGCGCTCTCGGCTTTGTCGCCTTTCGACTCCTTCTTGCCCGAGTCTCTTTTCGCCGCGGCCTTTTTCGGCCCTTTCTTGGCGTCTTTGTCGCCTGAGCCTTTTTTCGCGGCTTTCGGCTCCGACTCTTTTTTGGCAGCCGTGTCTTTCCCCGTATCGGGGGCCGCCGCTTTCGCCTCTTTGGCTTTCGCCTCGGGCGCGTCGGCTTTCGACTCTTTCGAGTCGGTTTTCTCTTTGCTGTCTTTCTCGTCTGCCATCGGTCAGTGCGTGCGGGTCAGTCCCGCCCCCCGTGGGAGCGGAAGGTGCGGCTCGGCGCGAACTCGCCGAGCTTGTGGCCGACCATCGACTCGGAGATGAAGACCGGCACGTGTTTTTTGCCGTCGTGGACGGCGATCGTGTGGCCGACCATCTCCGGGAAGATCGTCGAGGCGCGCGACCAGGTTTTGGTCATCTGTTTTTTGCCGGCCTCGTTCATCGCGGTGATCCGCCCCATCAGGCGCTCCTCGACCCACGGGCCCTTTTTCGTCGAACGGCCCATGGCCTACCTCCCGCCCTTCTTCTTGCCGCGGCGACGGCCACGGACGATGTAACGGTCGGACTGCTTGCCCTTCTTACGGGTCCGGTAGCCGAGCGTCGGCTTGCCCCACGGGGTGACCGGGTGGCCACCGGGCGTGTGGTGGGCCTCGCCGCCGCCGTGCGGGTGGTCGACCGGGTTCATGGCGACGCCGCGGGTGTGCGGGCGCTTGCCCTTGTGGCGGCTGCGGCCGGCCTTGCCGACCTTGAGGTTCTGGTGCTCGGCGTTGGACAGCACGCCGATCGAGCCGCGGCACTCGGCGCGGACCATCCGCATCTCGGTGCTCGGCAGGCGCAGCGTGACCATGTCGCCCTCCTTCGCCACCAGCTGGATCGCGGTGCCGGCGGAGCGGCCGAGCTTGCCGCCCTGACCGGGGATCAGCTCGACGTTATGGACGATCGTGCCGGTCGGCATCTGTCCCAGCGCCATCGCGTGGCCCGGTTTGATGTCGGCCTCCGGTCCCGATTTCACGGTGTCCCCCACTTTCAGGGCGGCCGGGGCGAGGATGTAGTCCTTGTAGCCGTCGGCGTAGTGGAGCAGGGCGATGTAGCAGGAGCGGTTGGGGTCGTACTCGATCGTCGCGACCTTGGCGGGCACGCCGTCCTTGAGCCGTTTGAAGTCGATCTTGCGGTAGCGCCGCTTGGCGCCGCCGCCGCGATGGCGCGCGGTGACGCGGCCGTTGGCGTTGCGGCCGCCGGACTTCTTCAGCCCTTCGGTGAGCTTGCGTTCCGGCGCCGCCGCGGTCACCTGCTCGCGCAGCGGGTAGGTCGCGAAGCGGCGGCCCGGGCTGGTCGGTTTCGTTTTGCGGTTCGGCATCTCTCAATCTCTCCTAGGCGGTCTGTCCGCCCTCGAACAACTCGATGCGCTCGCCGGGTGCGAGCTGCACGACAGCCTTCTTCCAGGCGCGCGAGCGGCCTTTGACCAGCCCGCGGCGCTTCGGCTTCGACCGCACCTTGGCGGTGCGGACCGCGGCGACGTGGACCCCGAAGACCTCTTCGACCGCCTGCGCGATCTGGGTCTTGTGGGCACGGTCGTCGACCCGAAAGGTGTACTTGCCCTCGGCGATCAGGGCGTAGCTCTTCTCCGAGATCACCGGGCGGATGAGGATCCTGCGGGCGTCCATCAGGCGCTCGCCTCCTTCGCCTTCGCGGTCTCGACGAGCCGCTCCTCGAGCGCCGCCAGCGCCGCTTTGGAGATCACGATCGCCGCCGCGCCGATCACATCGGCGACGCCGGTCGCGCCGACCTCCAGCACCGTGGTGCGGGGAATGTTGCGGAAGCTCTTCATCGCGCCGGTCTCCTCGGCGGTGAGGACGACCAGGGTCGGCGTCCGGCCGCCCCATTTGGCGAGCGCCTGGGCAGCCGACTTCGTCGACGGCGTCTCGAAGTCGCCGGCGTCGAGCACCGCGACCGAGCCCCGCTCGGCGTGGACCGAGAGCGCCGCGCGCATCGCCCGACGGCGGGCTTTGCGGTTCACCTTGACCGTGTAGTGGCGCGGCTTGGGCCCGAAGGCGACGCCGCCGCCGAAGCGGTTCGGCACGCCGAGCGCGCCGACGCGGGCACGGCCGGTGCCCTTCTGTCGCCACGCCTTGGCGGTGGTGAAGGCGACCTCGCCGCGGGTCAGCGTCGAGGCGGTGCCGCGGCGCCGCGAGGCCAGGTCGGCACGCGCCGCCTCGTGCACCAGCGACTGGTGGAACGGCTCCGTGAAGAGCGCGTCGGGAAGATCGGCTTTGGTCGTCTTGCCGAGCACGGCCGCTTTCTCAGCCATCGGTCCTCACCTCGACGATCGAGTTCTTGGCCCCGGGAACGGAGCCCTTGATCAGCAGCAGGTTGCGCTCGGCGTCGACCGAGGCGACCTCCAGGCCGCGCTGGGTCCGCCGCTTGTTGCCCATCTGACCCGGCATCCGCATCCCTTTGAAGACGCGGGCGGGGAAGGCGCTGGCGCCGATCGAGCCGGGCGCGCGGACGTTGTGGGAGCCGTGGGTTTTCGGCCCGCGACCGAAGTTGTGGCGCTTGATGCCGCCCTGGAACCCCTTGCCGATCGTCACCCCCGCCACTTTCACCTTCTGGCCCGTCTCGAAGCCGGCGACCGTCACGTCGTCACCGATCTTCGGGCCCGCCTCGGCGCCGAGGTCCTCGTCGCGGAACTCGACCAGGTGGCGCAGCGGTGGGGCCCCCGCCCTTTTCAGGTGGCCTTCCTCGCCCTTGGAGAGCTTGCCCTGCTTGACCTCGCCGAAGGCGAGTTGCACACCGGCGTAGCCGTCGCGCTCCCGCTCGCGGACCGCGGTCACCTTGCAGGGACCCGCTTCGATCACGGTGACGGGCACCACCGTGCCGTCCTCCTGGAAGACCTGGGTCATGCCGAGCTTCTTGCCGAGGATCGCCGCCATGGTCAGCCCTTACAGCCGGATCTCGATGTCGACGCCGGCGGGGAGCGAGTCGAGCCGCTGCAGCGAGTCGACCGTTTTCGGCGATGGCTGGAGGATGTCGATCAGCCGCTTGTGGGTGCGGATCTCGAAGTGCTCGCGCGAGTCCTTGTCCTTGAACGGGGAGCGGATCACGCAGTAGACGTTTTTCTCGGTGGGCAGGGGCACCGGACCCGACACGGTGGCGCCGGTGCGCTCGGCCGTCTCGACGATCTCGCGCGCGGCGCGATCGATCGCGTCGTGGTCGTAGGCCTTCAGCCGGATTCGAATTTTCTGTGCCGCTATGGCTGCCACTTGGAAATCTTTCTGATTCTCGTCTTCGTCTTAGGGCGCAAAGAGGGCGGGGCCCCGTGCTGCTGGGGCGCCGCCCCGGTCGTATGTCTTTGCGGTTGTCCGCCCCGGAGGGCGATCGGGGCGGGCGTCACGGCCCCGCCCCTTTGTGCTGCTGGGGGTCGGCTACTCGATGACCTCGGAGACGACCCCCGAGCCGACGGTGCGGCCACCCTCGCGGATGGCGAACCGCAGGCCCTGATCCATGGCGATCGGCTGGATCAGCTCGATCGTCATCTCGACGTTGTCGCCCGGCATCACCATCTCCGTCCCCTCGGGGAGGTTGGCGATCCCGGTCACGTCGGTGGTGCGGAAGTAGAACTGAGGACGATAGCCCGAGAAGAACGGAGTGTGGCGACCACCCTCCTCCTTTTTCAGGCAGTAGACCTCGGCTTTGAACTTGGTGTGCGGGGTGATCGAGCCCGGCTTGCAGAGCACCTGGCCACGCTCGATCTCCTCGCGCTTGGTGCCGCGCAGCAGGCAGCCGACGTTGTCGCCCGCCTGGCCCTGGTCGAGGATCTTGCGGAACATCTCGACGCCGGTGACGGTGGTTTTGCTCGTCTCCGGGTGGATGCCGACGATTTCGACCTCGTCGCCGGTGTTGACGATCCCCTGCTCGATGCGGCCGGTCGCCACGGTGCCGCGGCCGGTGATCGAGAAGATGTCCTCGATCGGCATCAGGAACGGGCGGTCCAGGTCACGGGTCGGCTCCGGGATATAGGAGTCGAGCGCCGCGGCCAGCTCGAAGACGGCTTTCTGCGCTTCCTCGTCGCCTTCCAGCGCCTTCAGCGCCGAGCCTTTGATGATCGGGGTCTCTTCACCCGGGAAGTCGTACTCGTTGAGCAGGTCCTTGACCTCCTCCTCGACCAGCTCGATCAGCTCCTCGTCGTCGACCTGGTCGATCTTGTTGAGGAAGACGACCACGTGCGGGACGTTGACCTGACGGGCGAGCAGGATGTGCTCGCGGGTCTGCGGCATGACGCCGTCCGCCGCCGAGACGACCAGGATCGCGCCGTCCATCTGGGCGGCGCCGGTGATCATGTTCTTGACGTAGTCGGCGTGGCCCGGGCAGTCGACGTGGGCGTAGTGCCGGTTCTCGGTCTGGTACTCGACGTGGGAGGTCGCGATCGTGATGCCGCGTTCCTTCTCCTCCGGCGCGTTGTCGATTGCCTCGAACGTCTGCGCCTCGGCACCGCCCACGGTCGAGAGGGTTTTGGTGATCGCGGCCGTTAGCGTCGTCTTGCCATGGTCGATGTGACCGATGGTGCCGACGTTCACATGCGGCTTATCGCGCTCGAATTTCTCCTTGGCCATCTCTTTCCGTTTCGCCTTTCGAAGTTCGTGTTTCTGTCTGGTTTGGGTGCTTGGATTCTTTGAGCGATGCCTGGCAGGGAATCTTTCCCTGCCTCCGGGCGAACCTGGGAAATATAGCCAGGTAGCGCCCTCGGAAGCGGTCCGCCTGTCTCGGCGGGCCTATGCAGCTTGTGCCGATTCCCCTCCGGAGCGGGACTCGACGATTTCTTCGGCGATATTGCCGGGCACTTCCTCGTACCGCTCGAACTGCATCGTGTACGTGGCTCGACCCTGCGTGGAGGATCGCAGATCGGTGGCGTAGCCGAACATCTCGCCCAGCGGGACGAAGGCCTGGACGGCCAGCGCGTTGCCCCGCTGGTCCTGACCCTGCACCTTGCCGCGCCGCCGCGAGAGGTCGCCGATCACGTCGCCGAGGAAGTCCTCCGGCGTCACGACCTCGACCGCCATCACTGGCTCCAGCAGGACCGGGTTGGCCTTGCGGGCCCCCTCCTGCATCGCCATCGAGCCGGCGATCTTGAACGCCATCTCCGAGGAGTCGACGTCGTGGTAGGAGCCGTCGACCAGTTCGGCTTTGACGTCGACCATCGGATAGCCGGCCTTGACGCCGTTTTCCAGCGCCTCCTTCATCCCTTCCTCGGCCGGGCCGATGTATTCGCCGGGGATGACGCCGCCCTTGATTTTGTTCTCGAAGACGAAGCCCTCCTCGGGGGCCGGCTCGAGGTTGATGACGACGTGGCCGAACTGGCCGCGGCCGCCGGTCTGGCGGACGAAGCGGCCCTCGATCTTGTCGACGCGCTTGCGGATCGTCTCGCGGTAGGCGACCTGCGGTTTGCCGACGTTCGCCTCGACTTTGAACTCGCGCAGCATGCGGTCGACGATCACCTCGAGGTGGAGCTCGCCCATCCCGTGGATCAGCGTCTGGCCGGTTTCCTCGTCGGTTTCGACCCGGAAGGTCGGGTCCTCCTCGCCGAGCCGCTGCAGGGCGTTGCCCATCTTCTCCTGGTCGGCTTTCGTCTTCGGCTCGATCGCCACGGCGATCACCGTTTCCGGGAATTCGATCGACTCCAGCGCGATCGGCGCGTCGGGCGCCGCCAGCGTGTCGCCGGTGCCGGTTTCTTTGAGGCCGACGCCCGCGCAGATGTCGCCCGCGTAGCACTCCTCGATCTCCTGGCGGGAGTTCGCGTGCATCATCAGCAGGCGGCCGATCCGCTCGGTGCGGCCGGTCTTCACGTTCAGCACGCGGCTGCCGGCCGACAGCTTGCCGGAGTAGACGCGGAAGTAGGTGAGCTTGCCGACGTACGGGTCGGCCATGACCTTGAAGGCAAGCGCCGCGAAGGGCCCGTTGTCGTCGGCCTTGCGGGTCGCCTCGGTGCCCTCCGGCTCGCCTTTGGCGGGCGGCTCCTCGCCGGTCACCGGGGGCACGTCGAGCGGCGAGGGCAGCAATTCCACCACGGAGTCGAGCAACGGCTGAACGCCTTTGTTCTTGAACGAGGAGCCGCAGAGGACCGGCGTCACCTTGGTTTCCAGGGTGGCCTGGCGCAGGGCGGCGACCAGCTTCTCGGCGAGGATCTCCTCTTCGCCGAGGAAGGCCTCCATGATCTCTTCGTCGGCGTCGGCGGCGGCTTCGACGAGGGCGGTGCGGTATTCCTCGACTTTGTCGGCGATCTCGGCCGGCGGCTCGTCGGCTTCTTCGAATTCGGTGCCGAGGTCGTCCTTCCAGATCAGCGCCTTCATGCGCACCAGGTCGAAGCAGCCGAGGAAATCGGCCTCGGCGCCGATCGGCAGCTGGATCGGCAGCGCGTTGGCGCCGAGCCGGTCCTTCATCGTCTCGACCGCGTTGTAGAAGTCGGCGCCGGTGCGGTCCATCTTGTTGATGTAGGCGAAACGCGGCACGTGGTACTTGTCGGCCTGGCGCCAGACGGTCTCCGACTGCGGCTCGACGCCGGCGACGGCGTCGAAGACGGCGACCGCGCCGTCGAGGACGCGCAGGCTGCGCTCCACCTCGACCGTGAAGTCGACGTGGCCGGGCGTGTCGATGATGTTGACCCGGTGGCCCTTCCACTCACAGGCGGTCGCGGCCGAGGTGATCGTGATGCCGCGCTCCTGCTCCTGTTCCATCCAGTCCATGACCGCGGCGCCCTCGTGGACCTCACCGATTTTGTGGGTGCGGCCCGTGTAGTAGAGGATGCGCTCGGTCGTCGTCGTCTTGCCGGCGTCGATGTGCGCCATGATCCCGATGTTTCGGGTCTTCTCCAGTGGAAAGCTGCGTGCCATGGTTCCGATCGGTGGGGTTGCGGTCTTGGGTCTCTTTGAAGTCTTGGTCGTGCGGGGTCGCTCGGCGTGAAACGGCGACGATCCGGCGTTGCTCGAGATCGGCGCAAAAAAAAGGCCCCAGCGGGCCCGGCGAAGCGAACTGCGGCGAAACAGCCTGAGCGACGCGCGATCATAGCAGCGCGTCGGCGCCGCGACGAGACGAATTTCAAGAGGCGGGCCGCCGCGGTCGCCCCCCGGGCGGCGCGCCTCCTCTGGCGGGCCCTCCGCCCCCCGCTCCATCTCCTGTTCGCGGCGCTGGCCGCCGGCGAGGCGCTCGTGCGGGGCCTCGGCCGGGCGGCGGGCCGGGTGGCGACCGCGGCGGCGAAGGTGCTGACCCCGCGTCGCGCGATCGGCCTGGTGCTCGCCGCGGCGGGCGGCCTCCTGGTCGTCTCCCAGTTCCTCGACTACCACGGCGTGCAGATCGGCCGAGCGGGCTACGTCGGCCTGGCCGGGGTGGCGAAGCCGCCGACCGTCGACCTGCAGGCCGCCGGCCACGCGCACTCATATGTGTTGGTGCCGGTCGGCGCGATCGCGGTCGCCCTCGGGGCCGTGGTGGGCCTGCGGGGCGGCCGGGTCGGCCGCCTGGCGGCGCTGGGCGCGATCGTCGCCGGTGCCGCCTCGATGGCCGTCATACTGCTGGTCGACCTGCCGCAGGGGCTCGACGTCGGTGCCCAGTCGTCGCGCTTCGCGGGGGCGTCCGCAGTGCTCGAAAAGGGTTTCGGGGCGGAGCTCGCCGCGGCCGGCGGCGTGCTTTTGGGCGGCGTGCTCTACTATGCGCGGCCGTGCCTAATACGAATCAGCTTGTCAGGAAGGGGCGCAAGCGCCCGAAGAAGAAGACCACGACGCCGGGCCTCAAGTCGGGCCAGGGTCGCAAGAAGCGCGTAGCCGCCCCGCAGCGGCGCGGCGTCTGCACCCGCGTCGCCACGGTCACGCCGAAGAAGCCGAACTCGGCGCTGCGCAAGATCGCACGTGTGCGGCTCACCAACGGGATGGAGGTCACCACCTACATACCGGGCGAGGGCCACAACCTTCAGGAGCACTCCGTCGTCCTGATCCGCGGCGGACGCGTCAAGGATCTGCCGGGCGTCCGCTACAAGGTCGTCCGGGGCACGCTCGACGCCGCCGGCGTCTCTGACCGCAAGCAGGCCCGCTCCCGCTACGGCGTGAAAGCTTCCTGATGCCGCGCCGTTCCGCAGCCACCGTCCGCCCGGTCGACCCGGACGCCCGCCACCGCAATCGGCTCGTCCAGCAGCTCATCAACAAGGTGATGGCCGACGGCAAGAAGAGCCTCGCCGAGCGGATCGTCTACGACAGTCTCGCGATCGTCGGCGAGCGCACCGGGGACGACCCGGTCGAGACGCTCGAGGCGGCGGTCAAACAGCTGACCCCGGTGCTCGAGGTCCGCTCCCGCCGGGTCGGCGGCGCGACCTACCAGGTGCCGGTCGAGGTGCCCGCGCGGCGGGCCCGCACCCTGGCCATCCGCTGGCTCGTCCAGTACGCCCGCGCCCGGCGCGAGTACTCGATGGCCGAGCGACTGGCCGGCGAGATCATCGACGCCAACCAGCAGCAGGGCAGCGCCTGGAAGCGGAAGGACGACATCTACCGCATGGCGCAGGCGAACAAAGCGTTCGCCCACTACCGCTGGTAGGCACGCTCGCCCATGGCCCGGCCGATCCTCGCGGTCGACGTCGACGGGGTCATCTCGTTGTTCGGCTTCGATGAGCCGCCGCCATCCACCGATGCCCGCTACGAATTGGTCGACGGGATGCTCCACTGCATCAGCCTGCGGGCCGGCGAGCGGCTACAGCGGCTCGCCGAGCACTTCGAGCTGATCTGGGCGACCGGCTGGGAGGACAAAGCGAACTTCTACCTGCCCGGCATGCTCGGGCTGGCGGAGCTCCCTCACCTCGCCTTCGACGGCGCCGCCCGCTTCGGCTCCTCGCACTGGAAGCTCGGTCCGCTCCAGGACTACTGCCGCGGGCGGGCCCTCGCCTGGATCGACGACAACCTCGACGACAGCTGCTACCGCTGGGCTCGCGAGCGCCCCGAGCCGACCCTGCTCGTCCCGACCGATCCGACTATCGGCCTGCAGGAGGCGGAAACCGAAGCGCTCCTCGCCTGGGGACGCAGCCTCGCCGCCGAAGCCGGCGAGTGAACCTCTAGACTTGGGTCCCTTGACGGGTTTCTGGCCGATTTTCTTTCTCGCCGTGGTGCTGAAGATCCCGGTCTTCGGCGGGCTCTGGCTTGTCTGGTGGGCCGCCCACCAGGAGCATCCCCAGCCCGAGGAGGCCGATGACGACGGCGGCGGCAACAAGCGGCGCAAGATGCCGCCGCGACTGCCCCGTGGCCCGCGCCGCGGGCCGCACGGCGGCGGCGTCGCCAAGCCGCTCCCCGACTGCCCACCGGGCGGCCGGACCCGGGTCGTCAAGCCGGCGCCGCTGCCCGCTTTCGCTCGCGCCGGATCTCGCGCAGATACGGATAGAAGTCGACCTCGACGGTATGACGCTTAGAGGCGACGAAGCGCTTTCGCTGCTTCTCTTCGGCGACGTCGATCTCCCGCCTCATCTCCTCCGGCGACGGTAGCCGCGCCCGGCCGGCGAGCAGGTCCGCCACCCATTCCGCCTGCGCCTCGGCCAGTGGCATGATCGGCCCGAGCGGCTGCACGAAGCCGATGAAGTAGAGGCCGGGGCGATCGACCGGGACGACGCGCCGGTAGAGCGGCAGGCTGTTGTGGGGCGCCGCGAAGACCGCCGGGTCGAAGAACGGGAAGGTGATCTTGTAGCCCGTGCAGTAGACGACCAAGTCGACCTCCTCTTCGGAGCCGTCGACGAAGCGGACCGTGCGGGCCCCGGTGAAGCGGTCGATGTTGGGCTTGGGGACGATGTCGCCATGGCCGAGCCGCGGCAGCAGCTCGGAGGAGACGGTGGGGTGCGCCTCGAGCAGCTTGTGGTCGGGCTTCGGCAGGCCGTAGTCGGTCGGGTCGCCGACCGCCACCTTCAGCGACCGCTGCATCACGGCGCGCATCACCGGGATCGGAGCCAGCCCGGTGACCGAGTTGGCGATCTCGTCGATCGGCTTGCCGCTCAGGTACTTGGGCAGCACCCAGGCGCCGCGGCGGGTGGCGAGAAGGGTCTTCTCGGCGATCCGCGACGACTCGACCGCGATGTCGACGGCGGAGTTGCCGATCCCGAGGACGAGGACGCGTTTGCCGCGCAGGACATCGGGCTCGCGGTATTCGTGGGCGTGGATCTGCTCCCCCTCGAACTCCTCGGCACCTGGGAAGGCCGGTTCCGGCCAGCGCGCGTCCCAGTGGTGGCCGTTGGCGACCAGCACGGCGCCATAGCGATTCGTCTCGCCGCCCTCCGGGCCCGCCACGGTGACGTCCCACTGCCCCGCGCCCCCCTCGACCGGCTCGACCCTCAGCACCTCGGTGTTGAAGCGGATGCGCTCCCTGATCCGGTAGCGGTCGACGACTTCGTCGAAGTAGGCCGCCATCTGGAAGTGGTCGGGGTAGTCCGGGTAGTCGTCGGGCATCGGCAGCGATTTGAAGGCCATCACGCGGCGCGAGGTATTGATGTGCAGGGACCGGTAGGCCGAGGACATCCCGTTGTCGTTCTCGTAGCGCCAGTTGCCGCCGACCCGCGAGCCCTTCTCGAAGCAGTCGAAGTCGATCCCCCGCGCCTGCAGCACCTGCGCCGCCGCGATCCCCGAGCTTCCCGCGCCGATGACGCATGCCTTCATGGGCGACAAGCTATCTGACTCTGGCCGGCCGGCCAAAGTCGATTCGCCGGGGTGGCTGTCCTTTGTAGCCCACAGGGCTACAAAGGACAGCCACCCCCTTTCCCCCGGTCGGGCCTCGATGGGCGCAGAACGACGAAGGGCCCCTTGCGGGGCCCTTCGTCACAACTTGCTGTCGACCCGACCTGATGTCGGCGCGACCGACGTCGACGCGGACTATTTTTTCGCGTCGTCGCCGGAGGTCGACTCGATCTCCTGGGCGAGCTCCTCGAGCTCCTCCGCGAAGGAGAGGCCGAAGCCCTCGACCGGCGCCTCGACGCCGTCGACGCCGAGCTCCGCCGCGAGGTCGTCGTCCTCGAGCAGGTCTTCGTCGCTGGGCGGCTCGATCGCCACCGCCGGCTCGATCGCCACCGTGCGGTAGTGCTTCAGCCCGGTCGCGGCGGGGATCAGCTTGCCGATGATGACGTTCTCCTTGAGGCCGACGAGGCGGTCGCGTTTGCCCTCGAGCGCCGCGTCGGTGAGGACCTTGGTGGTCTCCTGGAAGGAGGCCGCCGAGAGGAACGATTCGGTCGCCAGCGATGCCTTGGTGATCCCGAGGATGACCTCCTCGGCTTTCGCCGGGGTGCCGCCGTCTTCCTTGGACCGCTTGTTGGTCCGCTTGAGGCTGATGCGGTCCTCCAGCTGACCCGGGAGGAGGCTGGTCGAGCCCTTCGACTCGATCCGCACCTTCTTCAGCATCTGCCGGGCGATCAGCTCGATGTGCTTGTCGTTGATGTCCACGCCCTGGGCGCTGTAGACCTTCTGCACCTCTTCGACCAGGTAGATCTCGGTCGCGGTGCGCCCCCGGATCGACAGGATGTCGGCCGGGTAGAGGGAGCCCTCGTTGAGCTGCTGGCCGACCTCCACGTTGTCGCCCTCGGCGACGTGGAGGCGGGTGCGCAGCGGGAACGAGTAGCTCTGCTCTTCGCCGCTCGACTCGGTGACGACCACTTTCAGGGCTTTGTCGGTTTCTTCGATCGAGACTTTGCCCGCGGCCTCGGCCATCTGGGCGAGCCCCTTCGGTTTACGAGCCTCGAAGAGCTCGACGATCCGCGGCAGACCCTGGGTGATGTCCTGGCCGGCGACACCGCCGGTGTGGAACGTCCGCATGGTCAGCTGCGTGCCGGGCTCGCCGATCGACTGCGCGGCGACGATGCCGACCGCGTCGCCGATGTCGACGATCGACCCGGTCGCCGGCGAGACGCCGTAGCAGGCACGGCACACGCCGGACTCGGCCTCGCACTTCAGCGCCGAGCGGACCGGGATCGCGACGCCCTCCTCATCGCCGAAGGCCTCGGCGATCTCTTCGACGTCGGCCTGGGTGATCAGCTGGTTGCGCTTCAGCAGCTCGCGACCGCGCTTGGTCTCGAACTTCTTGGCGGCGAGCCGGCCGAACAGGTTGTCGTTCAGCGAGCCGTCGTCCTTGCGCAGCAGCATCTCGATGTGGTCTTTGGTCTTGCAGTCCTCATCGCGCACGATGACGTCCTGGGCGACGTCGACCAGGCGGCGGGTGAGGTAGCCGGAGTCGGCCGTCCGCAGCGCCGTGTCGGCGAGGCCCTTTCGGGCGCCGTGGGTGGAGATGAAGTACTCGAGGACCGAGAGCCCCTCCATGAAGTTGGCCTTGATCGGCCGCTCGATGATCTCCCCTTTCGGGTTGGCCATCAGACCGCGCATCCCGGCCAGCTGGCGGATCTGTTTGAACGATCCGCGCGCTCCCGAGTCGGCCATCA
>CAVXNN010000002.1:0-1030367 GCA_963763265.1 uncultured Actinomycetes bacterium
GGAGTCAAGTCGCGAGTTGTGGTGTAACGGACTCGCCGGCACTTCTCTTCAGCGCTCCAGGGCCGCCACCTCGCTTCCGCCTTCATCGGCTTGGTCCTCGAGGACCAAGCCGATCGACTCCTGGGAGAGGTAGCCACGGGTCAAGAGCCACTCGTCTCTTTGAAGCTTCGGGGAATGTCAAGTGGGTGCCGACTCCAGGCTTGCCTCCTTGGCGGGTCGTGGTGGCAGCGGCTGCTGATGTCTCTTTCGGCGCTTTGGTCTACGCACGGGCTCGAGTTGCAGCTGCCCCGGCTTCTCAGGTCGTTCTTGGGCCTCAGGCGGCCAGATGAGTGGAGGAGCTTGCCGGGGCGGGATCGGTCGCGCCGATGGCGCGGGGGGTGAAGGGCTGTTCGCGGGCGAGCACGTGCCAGGCGGCGATCAGGACCTTGCGGGCGACGGCGGCCTTGGCCGGGTTGGACTTGCCGTGGCGGCCTTTGACGTCCGAGTAGAGCCGGTGCCAGGGATTGTTCGGGCGCCAGGCCTGCTGGGCCGCCTCGACGGCGGCCCAGCGCAGGGTGGTCGGCCCGGCCTTGGAGAGCCGGCCGACCCGCGAGCTCTGCCCGGACTGCTTGATCCTCGGCACCAGGCCGGCGTAGCCGACGAGCCTGCGGGCGGAGGGGAAGCGGGAGACGTCGCCGATCTCGCTCGCGATCGTCAGCCCGAGCAGCTCGGCGACGCCGGGGATCGTCGCCAGTAACTCGGCACGCCGGTCGGCACGGGCGAGAGGCCGCAGTTCACGGTCGAGCGGCGCCAGTTGCCGGTCGAGGTCGTCGACCACGCCGAGCAGCGTGGCGATCGAGTGCCGCCAGACCTCGGGCACGCCGTGGTCGGCGAGTTCGGTGAGCGCGTCGGGCTTACGTAGCGCGGTCAGGCTGCGGCGTAGGCCCCACTGGGTCAGCAGGCCGAAGCAGCGGTTGACCGCCGAGGTCCGCAGCCGGACCAGGTGCGAGCGCCTGCGCAGGCGCTCGCGGATCGCCCGATCGTCGAGCGAGGGCACCCAGAGCGCCGGGACCAGATCGCGGCGGACGAGGTCGGCGAGCACCCTCGCATCGACGCGATCGGTCTTGCAGGCGAGCGGCGCGATCGCCTTGACCTTGCGGGCGTCGGCGATCTGGATCCTCCAGCCGCACTCCTCGAGCCGGTCGCGGACCCAGATCGCCCCGCTCATCATCTCGATGCAGCCCTCCACGTCGGGCCCGAGCCGGGCCACCAACCGGGTGAGGCCGGCCTCGTCGGCCGGGACCATCCCCTCCTCCAGCTCGCCGGCGGGACTCAGTGCGCACCAGGCGGCGCGGCGCGTGCCCCAGTCGATGCCGAGATATTTCATGACTACCTCCTCGCGTCGAAGCGGTTGCTCCTGCAGGCGCCGAGTGTTCGACGCGGGGAGGACGGACCGCGGTTCCGGGCCGTCGCCCTTCATGAGAGTCGTTTTGCTCGATCAGCAGCGACCCGATCAAGCGGATCACCGAGGCGTCATTGGGGAAGATCCCGACGACGTCTGAGCGGCGGGCGATCTCCTTGTTGACGCGCTCGATGTTGTTGGTCGAGCGCAGCTTCGGCCAGTGGGCCGATGGGAAGCGGTAGAAGGCGAGCAAGTCCTCCTCGGCTCCTTCGAGCAGCGCCGCCACCTTCGGCACCGTCGGGGAGAGCCGCTCGATCACCGACGCCGATCGCTCCTTGGCGTCTTGGAGGTCCTCGGCGTTGAAGACCTCTCGCAAGGCGGCGGCGACCATGTTGCGCTGGCCCTTCTTGCAGTGCCCGTGCATGTTCCTTATGAAGTGGACGGCGCAACGCTGCCAGGGGCAGCCGAGCACCTTGGCGATCGCGGCCTTGAGGCCGAGGTGATCGTCAGAGACGGCGAGGCGGACCCCGCCCAGGCCCCTGGCCCGCAGCTCGCGCAGGAACGCCGCCCAGCCGGCCTCGGTCTCCAACTCGGCGATCTCGATGCCGATCACCTCGCGTCGACCGCTCTCGTGGACCGCAAAGGCGACCATCAGCGCCTTGGAGTGGACGTGGCCTCGGTCTCTGACCTTGAGGTGCTTGGCGTCGAGCCAGAGGTAGGGGTAGGCGCCCTCCAGGGGGGCGGGTGCGAAAGGCCTGCACCTGGCCGTCGAGCTCGCCGCAGATCCGCGAGACCTGATCCTTTGACATGTGGATGCCCAGCTCTGAGACCAGGTGATCGACCTTGCGGGTCGATACCCCGTTGACGTAGGCCTCCATGACCACGCCGAGCAGGGCCTTCTCGCTTCTTTTGCGTGAACCGCCCCGGCTTCGATGGAGACCAAATCCCCTGAGAGGATGAGGTCATGTCGAAAAGTCGGAGGTACCCGCCGGAGGTCAGAGAGAGGGCGGTCGCCCTGGTGCTCGAGCACCAGGGCGAGCATCGCTCGCAATGGGCGGCGATGCAGTCGATCGCGTCCAAGTTCGGGATGTCGGCCGAGACGCTTCGCAGCTGGGTCCGCCAGGCCGAGCGCGACCGCGGCCTGAAGCCGGGACCGACGAGCGAGGAGCTGGTCAGGATCAAGGAGCTCGAGCGCGAGAACAAGGAGCTGCGCCGGGCCAACGAGATCCTCAAGGCGGCCTCGGCTTTTTTCGCGCGGGAGCTCGACCCGCCGATGCCGAGGAGATGAGCCTCTTCATCGACGCCCACCGCGACCGGTTCGGGGTCGAGCCGATCTGCAGGGCGCTGCAGTTCGCCCCCTCGACCTACTACGCGCGCAAGGAACGCGAGCGCGACCCCTGCGCCCGCGCCCTTCGCGACCGCGAGCTCGTGCCCGAGATCCGCAGGGTCCACGAGGAGAACCTCTCGGTCTACGGCGCCGAGAAGACCTGGCGGCAGTTGGCTCGCGAGGGCATCGCCGCCCCTCGCTGCCAGGTCGAGCGCCTGATGCGCGCAGAGGGCCTCAGGGGCGCGACCAGGGGCGCCAGGAGGGTTCGCACGACACTCCCCGGCGGGGAGGCCGAGCGGCCCCGGGACCTCGTCGACCGCGACTTCACCGCGAGCGCTCCCAACCAGCTCTGGGTCGCCGACTTCACCTACGTGGCGGCCTGGGAGGCGACCGCCTACGTCGCCTTCGTGATCGACGTCTTCAGCCGCCGGATCGTCGGCTGGCGCGCTGCTCGCTCGATGAAGACCGAGCTCGTCCTCGACACGATCGAGATGGCGCTGTGGTCACGCGACCACGAGGGCTTCCCGGTCGGGGCCGGGCTCATCCACCACTCCGATGCCGGCAGCCAATACACCAGTTTCGCCTTCACCCGTCGGCTGATCGAGGCCGGCGTCGACCCCTCCGTCGGCTCGGTCGGAGACGCCTACGACACTCGATCATGATCCCCGCCTCCGACATCGCGGACCTGGCCTGACTCTTGCTTACGACTTCGCCGCCATCCCCATCCGCGGATGGGGATGGTGTGCACCGGCGTTGATCTGTCGGCCAGGAACGCGGCGTCGGAGATATACGCACCGGCCGGGTGGGGCGAACGTGACCTGATAGGAGCCTTGCCAGCGGCACCACGAGTGTCCTGTCCGCCGTCCCGGCCGGCACGTGCGCCCCTTCACCGACGAGCGAAAGGACCGCATGGACAAGATCCCACACCGCGACGAGAGCCTCGTGCTCGGCGTCGACACCCACCTCGAAGAGCATGTCGCCGCGCTGCTCGACCCACTTGGTCGTTGCATCGACTCCAGCTCGTTCCCGGCAACCAGAGCTGGCTACCGCGAGCTGCTTGCCTGGGCCGAGGAGCATGGCCCGATCGCCGTCGCAGGGATCGAGGGCACCGGCTCCTACGGTGCCGGCCTTGCCCGCTATCTGGACGACCAAGGCATCGACGTGATCGAGGTGACGCGCGCTTCCCGGCGCGCGCATCGCCACCGCGGCAAGAGCGATCCCCGCGATGCCGAGGGGGCGGCGCGGTCGGTGCTCTCCGGCGAGGCGAGCGCCAGCCCCAAGCTGCGCGAGGGAATCGTCGAGTCGATCCGGGTGCTGCGCATCACGCGCTCGACCGCGGTCAAGGCTCGCACCCAGGCCGCGATCCAGCTGCAGACGATGATCGTCACCGCACCTGCTGAGCTGCGCGACGAGCTGCTGGGGCTGCCCACCCGCGAGCGGGTTGAGCGCTGCGCTGCGCTGCGACCCGGGAGCGGACGCGATTCCCGCTCGACCACCAAGCGGACACTCCGTTCCCTGGCGCGCCGGCACCAGAGCCTCGATGCGGAGGCTAAGGAGCTCGAGCGCGAGCTGACCGAGCTCGTCGGCGCCGCGGCACCACGGTTGCTCACGCAGCCGGGCATCGGCATCGAGACCGCCGCGAAGTTGCTCGTGATCGCCGGCGACAACCCCGAGCGCTTGCGAAGCGACAGCGCCCTGGCCGCGCTCTGCGGTGCCTCTCCCGTCGAGGCCTCAAGCGGCAAGGTGACCCGACACCGGCTCAACCGCGGCGGCGATCACCAGGGCAACAACGCCCTCTTCCGGGTCGCGATGAACCGGATGATCCACGACCCTGAGACCCGTGAATATGTCGAGCGCCGGACTGCCGAAGGAAAGTCGCGACGCGAAATCCGGCGCTGCCTGATGCGCCACATCGCACGCCGGCTCTTCCCGCTGTTGATCGCCGATCTGCGGGATGCCGTAGCCGTCGATTTGACATAGGAGCATCAACGCCCTCGCCGAGACGACGATCGGCCTCTTCAAGACCGAGATGATCGAGCCGCGGGGACCGTGGAAGACGGTCTCCGACGTCGAGCTGGCGACCCTTACCTGGGTCGACTGGTTCAATCACCGCAGGCTCCATGGAGCCTGCGGTGATATCCCGCCCGTCGAGTTCGAGGCGAACCACATGGCGGCGTTGAGTCCCAAGTGAAAACGTCTCCAAGAAAGCCGGGGCGGTTCACCAGAATGTTTGACGGAGGGTCCTGATCCACCCCGATCTGGTGGAGTCGGTGATCTAGCCCCGACCTGACGGAGTCCGTTTCCCAGAGTCCTTCGGCCGGGAAGGTGGGCGTCAACGGGCGCCCGGTGACGATGACCCTGGGGCGTTCGCCTGGCGGCGGCTCGGCTCGAGGAGGCGCATCGCCGGAGCCCCCCGACAGGTCTCCGAGATCTCGCCGGCCGAGCGGGACGAAACCGCCGATTCGACCTGACAGAAGTCCGGCAGATCCGTTTCGGTCTGAGAAGGGCAAAATCCGAGCGGCCTCCGAGCAGGGGGTCGTGGTCCAAGGAGGATGATGAACGTGACGAACAGGATCGCCTCGATCGGGGTCGCGCTGGCGCTGCTGGCGGCCCCGGCGGCGGCCCTCGCGCAGGGGCACGGACACGAACCCCCGAGCCATCCGGCCCATCCAAGCCATCCGGCCCACTCGACGCCGGGGCCGAAGGCGCCCTTGCCGGCGAAGGCAAAGGCCTACGGCGTCTACTGCCGGGCCTTCTCCAAGCAGCACGTCAAGGGCCAGAAGGGCACGCCGTTCAGCCAGTGCGTGACGGCGATGGCGAAGGCGGCAAACCATCCGGAAGCCTCCGCCAAGGCCGTCTGCCGGGGTCTCTCCAAGCAGCACGTCAAGGGCCAGAAGGGCACCGAATTCTGGCTCTCCTGACGTTTCCGTGGGTGAAGTAGGGCGCTGAGAAGAAGCGCACGCCGCTCCGCGCCTAGGTTTCCGGTTTCTCGAAGACTGGAAACGAAGGGGGCGGCAACGACGTGCGCGAGAAAAGGGTATGGGCACGCCTGCTCGGCTTGGAGCGGGCGGTCGTCGAAAGCGTGGAGATCGACGACAAAGGGCAGGTGGTGGTGGCGGTCCGGCCGCACCATGGGGAGCGTGATCGCTGCGGTGTCTGCGGGCGGCGTGCGCCGGGCTTCGACCTCGGCGAGGGGCGGCGTCGCTGGCGGGCGCTCGACCTCAGCACGACGATCGCCCACCTGGAGGCCGACGCGCCGAGGGTCGCCTGCACCGAGCACGGCGTCGTCGTCTGCGCCGTCCCCTGGGCGCGCCACGGCTCGCGCTTCACCCGCGCCTTTGAGCAGCAGGTCGCCTGGCTGGCGGTGAACACGTCGGGCAGCGCCGTCGCCGAGCTGATGCGGATCGCCTGGCGCAGCGTCGGGGCGATCTGCGAGCGGATGGCGGAGGAAGCGGGCCGCGAAGCGGACCTCCTCGCCGGCCTGCGGCGGATCGGCATCGACGAGATCTCTCACCGCAAGGGCCACCGCTACCTGACCGTCGTCGTCGACCACGACAGCGGCCGCCTGATCTGGGCGGCGCCGGGGCGCGACAAGGCGACGGTCGAGGCGTTCTTCGACGCGCTCGGGGAGCAACGCGCAAAGCGCCTCAAGCTCGTCTCCTGCGACATGGCGGGCTGGATCGAGGCGGTGTTGGTGAAGCGCTGCCCGAAGGCCAAGCGCTGCGTCGATCCCTTCCACGTGATCGCGCTCGCCACCGAAGCGCTCGACAAGGTTCGCCGCGAGGTCTGGAATGAGGCACGCCGCCAGGGGCAGACCGACGTCGCCCGCGAGTTGAAGGGGGCTCGCTACGCACTGTGGAAGAACCCCGAGAACCTGACGGGCCGCCAGCAGTCAAAGCTCGCCGACATCGAGAAGCTCAACCGGCCGCTCTACCGCGCCTACCTGCTGAAGGAGCAGCTGCGCCAGATCTACCGGCTGGGGCCGAGGGCGGCGATCCGCCTGCTGGATGAGTGGATCTCCTGGGCTCGGCGCTGCCACCTGAGGCCCTTCGTCAAGCTCGCCCGCACCATCACCGAGCAGCGCGACGGGATCGTCGCGGCCATCCGGCACGGCCTCTCCAACGCCCGCGTGGAGGCGATCAACACACAGATCCGGCTGATCGCCCGCCGCGCCTTCGGCTTTCACTCGCCTCAGGCGCTTATCTCCCTGGCGATGCTGAAGCTCGGCGGGTTGTGCCCGCCGCTCCCCGGCCGAGTCACCGTTACGTGACCCACGGAAACGTCAGGAGAGCCCGAATTTCTCACGCTGCGTGGTCGCCGCGGCGAAGGCCAAGAAGGAACTGGCGGGGAGCTGAGGCAGGCCCTCTCGGACCACCCCCGGACCGGAACGTGGTCCGGGGGCGACGGGAGGCCGCGAGGCTTCGGTGCCCACCGCGGGCGGCGGCCCGCAGGGCGGCGCGGATTCACTCATCCTCGGCGGTGCTGCGGGCGGGGATCGCGACACGGAGGGTGAGATGTCGATAGTGACGGTGTTTGAGATCCACGGCGACCCGGACCAGATCCTCGCGGAGATGGACGGGGCGGTCGACGAGGAGTAGATGGACGCCGCGGCCGCCCGCCACGGCGGCATCTCCAACACGATCGTGCGGACCGAGGAGCGCGTGATGATCGTCAGCCACCGGGAGACCGAGAAGGCCCGGAGGCGATGGTGGCCGAGATGCGGCCGCAGGTCAAACCTTGCCGGGATCGGTCCGCAGCCGGATTGGCGGACGTATGAGGTGCTGCGGCACCGGACGAGCTGACCTTCCTCTTCGGGAGGTCGGGTCGGCCTGCGGCGAGCGTCGCCCGCCGCAGGCAGTCATCTGCGCGCCAGGTTGGTGCCGGTCACCGCCCGACGTCTGCGGGCGAGGGGGTGGGGAGACCTGATGGCGATCGCTTTGCGCAACCCGCATCCGGGTGCTTGCTGAAGGCCTGCGGTCGGGCTTCGCGGCAGATGGGTGGCTGGCGGGTTGGGTGGTTGGGAACGGAGTGTGTGAAAGTCTGCGTGCCCACGGCGGTGATGCAATCGTGATGATGAGCGACTCGCGGTCGAGCTGACCATGCCCTCTTCGGACAGAGGCGGCTTCGTGGCGGGCGACCTGCTCGCCGGTTTCCTCATCCTGCGGCCGATCGGGCGCGGGGGTATGGGGTCCGTCTACCTCGCCGAAGATCGCCACCTCGGTCGTCGGGTTGCGCTCAAGGTGATCGCTCCCGAGTTCGCGGGGCAGGAGGGCTTTCGCCGTCGCTTCGAAGCCGAGGCGCGAGGAGCCGCAGCAATTCAACACCCGAACGTCGTCCCGGTCCTCTCGGCGGGGGTCGACGGCGGCCATCTCTACATGGCGATGCAATACATCGAGGGGGAAAACCTCGACCAGGCGCTGCGGGTAGCCGGTCCGCTCCTGGTGGAGGAGGCGGGGCGAATCGTGTCGTCGGTCGCAGCCGGGCTCGACGCCGCCCACGCGGCCGGGCTGGTCCACCGCGACGTCACGCCGGCCAACATCCTCCTGAAAGGCGAGCTTGGTCGGGAAGGCGTCTTTCTCACCGACTTCGGGCTGGTGCGAGGCGTCGAGGGCACTGAGACCCGGCTGACCAACACCGGGCAGCTGATCGCAAATCTGGACTACGCCTCACCGGAGCAGGTGAGAACCGGCTGGATCGACGCCCGCACCGACATCTACTCGCTGGGCTGCGTCCTTTACCGGATGCTCAGTGGATCACGCCCGTTCCCCGGAACCGACACCCAGAAGATGTGGAAGATCGTGAACGACCCCGTCCCGCCGCTGCCCTCGGGCGGGGAGCTTGATGCGGTGATCTCCAGGGCGACTGCCAAAGATCCGGCAGACCGGTTCCCTTCCGCCGGTGATCTCGCCCGGGCAATGGACGCAGCCCTCGGGAAGGATGCTCCGGCGGGTGAGCGGAGCGTCGCCACCGGCTCGGCGGCGACGGGCTATTCGGAATCAGGCGAGGCGGGCGCCTCGACCCGGACGCTGCCCAGGGAGGCGCCCGCGGCAGGCGAGCCCGCAACCAGACCCCTCAGGGAGAAGCCACGGCGACGGCGTCCCTTGATCGTGGCGGCGACGCTCGCCACGGTGGCCGCCATGGCCGTGGCCGGCGTCGTGGCCGCATCGGGGGGCGGCGATGGACAGACGCAGGCGACGAGGACCACCGACGCGAAGGCGGGTGGGGAAGCGGCGAAGCCGCCCCGACGACAAGACGCAGGCGCCGCGTCCTCGGGCGCGACGAATCGCTTTCAGGGCGAGGCCTACAGCGTCGAACCGCCCGCGGGCTGGACTAAGGATGCCGAAGTCATCGAAGAACCTCCCTACTACCCGAACCTGTGGCGCCGGCCGGGAGGGGATGGCGGGGCCTACGTCAGGGTCGAAGGAACCACTGCGGTCGAAGGCCAAGACCCCGTGGAAGCCGAGGAAGGGTCGCGGCGGAGGACCAGCGAGTCGCCCGACTACAGGGAAATCGGATTCGGACCGGTCAGGTTGATGGGACGTGCAGCCGTACGCTGGGACTACGAAGTGGAAGGCGATCGTCGCGTGGTCTTCGGCTTCGTGGAATGCGGCACCGGGCTCGCGATCGTCGGCTCGACGAGCCGGGCCGCCTTTGCCTCCCAGGAAAGGGGATTCGAAGCCGTGGCCAACTCGCTGAGGGCAAATTGCGCCGGGAACAGCGGGTCCGCGGTGGTCAAGACCTTCGGGCCGGCGCTGATCAGGCCGCAGACGCTCTACGTCTCGCCCACGAATGGACCGTACGCGACGAATCTGAGCTGGTCGAGGTGGAGCGAAGGCCGGGCGGTCGGCACCGGCACCATCTACTACGACACCTGCGAACCCGACTGCTCACGTGGATACGGCCACACGAAGGGCAAGGTCATCCTGACCGGGATGCGCGACTGCGAAGGCCAGATGCAGTACACGATCGTGCGTCTGATCTACCAGGGTCTTCCCAAGCATGATTTCTGGGGCGAATACGGCTGCGCCGGGACCTCGCCCCGGATCCACTTCGGCGCATAGAGCCGCGCCGGCGACCTGGATCGCGGCGGCCTGCAACAGGGCAGATGCCCTGTCTTCGGACTGGGCACGACATTCCGGCGGACGGGCCACGATCGCGGGGTTAGGACCGCAGTCCGGATGCCGAGCCGGCGATGCGGGACCTACCCACTGCGCCGGGAGCCGGAGGGGTCCCGGCCGTTCAATAGGGTGCCCCCGGCATGGGCTTGGGGAAGCAGAGGCCGGGGCGGCCTTGACCGATGGCGGGCGAGATCGCTCCTGGGTGGCGATCGACTTCGAGACCGCCTCGGTGCGCGGCACTCCCTGCGCCGTCGCCATGGTCGCCGTCGAAGGCGGGCGGCCGGTCGAGTGGTCCGGTTGGCTGATCCGGCCTCCGGTGTTCGAGTTCTACCCTTTCAACGTCGCGCTGCACGGCATCACCCCGGAGCTGTGCCGCGATGCTCCGGGGTGGGCCGAGAGCGTCGCGCAGATCGAGGACTTCCGCGATGGCCGCCCCTTGGTCGCCCATAATGCGAGCTTCGACATCGGGGTGATCCGCGACGCCTGCAAGCTGGCAGGGGTGCCGCAGCCCACGGTCTCCTTTGCCTGCACCCTCGTCATCGGCCGTCGCCTTTGGCCGGGGCTCGCGAGCTACAGCCTCCCGTTCCTGTGCTCCCACCTTGGAGTCGCCGGTGAGGGCCACCACGACCCGCGTGCCGACACCGAGGCCGCGGCGGCGATCTGCTGCGCGGCGCTTGAGGCGGCGGGAGTCGCGGGACTCGAGGAACTACTCCTCTCCGTCCATGCGCTGATGGGCTCGGTATCTTCGGGTGCGTGGTCGGGGTGCCATCTGCGTGAAGCGGGCGCCTCGATACCCACCTCGCCGTCGGCCGGCGCACACCCAGACGAGCGCAGCCCCCTCTTCGGGCGGACGGTCGCCTTCACCGGCGAGCTCTCGGTGCCGCGACGAGACGCGATGCAGGCGGTGGTCGACCGGGGCGCCGTCGCCGGCCGCGGCGTCACGCGGAAAACTCAACTGCTGGTCACGGGCCTGCAGGACCTGACCAAGCTGGCGGCCGGTCAGTCGAAGAGCGCGAAGCTGCGGCGCGCCGAGGAGCTCCGCGCAGAAGGCCGCGAGATCGAGATCATCACCGAGGCCGACCTGATCACCCTCCTGCAGGAGGCAGACGCAGCCGGTTAGGCGGCGGCGTCGGCGTCGGCAATCAGGGTCTCATCTGTCATCGGGTCAAGGTAGCCGAGGGAACCGACCCCCTCGCTCGTCGGCCGGCGAGGAGATGGTCCCGTTGCGTTGGGCGTGAAGATCGCACCGATGTGGTGATCTCCACGCTCGACCGAGGATGGACCTCCTGGCGGGCTGATTCGAGCACCGCAGCACCGACACTCCTTCCCCGATCGACCGCCGACGGCATAGGCTGGCCACCGATGAGTTTCACCGGCCAGGTCCTCCGCCTCCACGAGCGCCTCTATGAGGCGAGCGACGGGCGGATCGGCCACAAGATGATCGGCGTCCCGACCCTGCTGCTGCGCTCCACCGGGCGTCGCTCGGGCACCATTCGGACGAACGCCCTCGTCTACGCGTGCGACGGCGCCGACTATGTCGTGGTGGCCTCCAACGGCGGCGCCGATCGCGACCCCGCCTGGCTTCACAACGTCCGGGCCGACCCCGACGTCGAGATCCAGATCGGCCGCGAGCGCCGGAGGGCGGCCGCGCGGATCCTCGGGCCCGACGACGCCGACTACGCACGCCTCTGGAAGCTCGTCGACGAGGCAAACCACCACCGCTACAGCGCCTACCAGGAGCAGACCGAGCGGCCGATCCCGCTGGTTGTCGTGACGCCGGGCTGAGCGGGGCGGGCGGCACCCCGGCGGCTGATCGGCGGAGTCGGGAGGGCTCCGGGGCGCGGTCGGGGCGCGAGGTCTTCGACCGAAGCGAGGGCGGTGTGCTTCTACGGCACACCTCCCCCTCCACGACCTAGGAGCCGAGAGCATCGGCCATAGGCCGATGCCTAAATCGAGAGCGGTCGTGGAGGGGGCGAACCCCGCCGCCTCCGACGCCTATGGGGCCATGAGCCTCTCGCGCAAGACCGCGCTGCGGCCCGGGCCGAGCAGGCCGCGGGCCGTGGTGGCGAGCCCTCGGGTCGCCGCATCGGCCGGGCAGCGGCGCAAGGTCGCCGCGCTCGGCTGCCTGGTCTGCGGACGCTCGCCTGTCGACCCGGCGCACCTGGTGCCGCGACGGTTCGGTGGGTGCGATTCGCCGGACTGCGTCGTGGCGCTCTGCCGCACGCACCACCGGATGTTCGACACCGGTGGCCTGGCGCTCGTGCCCTACCGGGGGCCCGGGCTCGAGCGGGAGCTTCGGCACGCGCTGACCCACGTCGGCTGCGCGCAGCTCGAGGCGGCGCTCTGGTCGGGCTGGCCGGCGCCCTGGGCGGGAGGCGAGATCACCGATACCAACGATGGAGGTAGATGATGGGCAAGGCAGGAGTGGCGAGGGTGGCCGGGCTGGCCGACGCCGAAAGGCGGATCGAGGGCGCCTTCGGCGCCGAGGCGCTGGTATGCCTCGAGGACGGTGCGCGCCGCGAGGTCGAGGTGATCCCGACCGGGGCGCTCTCGCTCGACCTGGCGCTCGGCGTCGGCGGCTTCCCGCGGGGTCGGATCGTCGAGGTCTACGGGCCGGAGTCCTCCGGGAAGACGACGCTGGCCTATCACGCGATCGCCGAGGCCCAGCGGGCGGGTGGGCGCTGCGCGTTCGTCGACGCCGAGCAGGCGATGGACCCGGCCTATGCGGCGGCGATCGGCGTGGACACCTCGAGCCTGCTGCTATCCCAGCCCGACCACGGCGAGCAGGCGCTCGAGATCACCGACCTGCTGGTCCGCTCGGGCGAGGTGGCGCTGGTGGTGGTCGACTCGGTGGCGGCGCTGACGCCGCTGGCCGAGCTCGAAGGGGCGATGGGCGAGCAGACGGTGGGGCTGCAGGCGCGGATGATGGGCCAGGCGATGCGAAAGCTCACCGGGCACGTGCGGGCCGCCGGGGCGACGGTGCTCTTCACCAACCAGCTGCGCGAACGGGTCGGCGTCGTCTATGGGCCCAGGGAGACGCAGCCGGGTGGGCGGGCGCTCAAGTTCTATGCGAGCCAGCGGCTCGACATCCGGCGGATCGAGACGCTGAAGGAGGGCGAGGAGGCGGTCGGCAACCGGACCCGGGTGAAGGTGGTGAAGAACAAGCTGGCGCCGCCCTTCCGGGTGGCCGAGTTCGACATCGACTACGGGCGCGGGATCTCGCGGGTGGGGTGCGTGCTCGACGTCGCGGTGCAGGCGGGCGTGGTCAGGCGAAGCGGGTCGTTCTTCGCCTACGGCGAGGAGCGGCTCGGGCAGGGGCGGGCGAAGGCGAAGGCCTATCTGGAGGAGCGGCCGGAGGTGGTGGAGGCGATCGCGGGGGAGGTGCGCGAATCGATCGGCGTGGACGCGGGCGACACCACCAAAGGAAGATGAACGCGACATAGGCCGCCCGATCGCCCTCCCCTCGGCAGTCGAGGCCAACCACCGCGTGGAGCCGGCCGACCGGCAGCACCGAGTTGATTGTCGGATCACCGACATGCCGACCAGGCCGAAGATGAGTTCGCGCTACGGGGGTCGATCCGTAGCCAATCCGTAGCCATCAGGGGCCGGCAACCATCGGAACAGGACTGGATCGTGCGGAACAGCGCAATCGACTGGCCTGTCGATACTTGGCTTGTAGAGCCGGATTCCGGCAGATAACGGCGAGGAGAGGAATGCGCCCGACCAGATTCGAACTGGCGACCTTCGGCTTGAAAGGACGAAGGGCGTTGGCACCGGAAGTGGGATCGCCGCCGCGATGTGACAGGAATGAGACCCGCGTTCTTTGGCGCAGGATGCCGGCCGCTAGCGAGGCTCGGAATGCGAGACGAGTCGGCCGTCGGAAGGTGCGATCTGCCAGCGCAGACCGGGGCCGAACTCCAGCGTAAAGTGGTCGGGAGTGATCAGCTCCCAACTCGGCGGATCGTCGGGAGACTCCTCGGGAGCAGGGACGACGATCAACTGAGAGCCATCCGAGAGCCGCCAACGAAGGTCGGTCGTGATGGGATCGAGTCGTGCCTCTTCGACAGTGCGGCCGATAAGGCCCGACGGATCCGAAGGCTCGAAAGTTGAGTCCTGCGTGGCGAAGCGCCACAACCCGCCATCCTCGTCCGTCAATTCGACATGGAGAACCTCGGGATAGGCGATTCGCGCGTCGACAATCCGTCCTCTCAGAGATTGGAGGATCGTCGTTGGAGAGGTATCGAGTGCGACCTTGGTAGTCATCGACCTTCCTTCCATTGTCGCAGCCACGTCAGCAGATCTCCATAGTCCATGTGGTCCCTGCGCCGGCCTGACTGCTTCTCTGCGTGGAGGTCATCGCGCGCCGCATAGCGCTCCTCGTCGGAGAGACCAAGCTCTCTTGCTGCCTGGCGAAACTGCTTGATGTCGCGTTTGGAGGCCACGCATCGAGGAGTCTAGGAACCGGCCCGCCATCAAGAGCACGGCCCGCCGCTCCCATCTAACTCCGCTCGCAGCTGGTCCGAGGTAACGCCCTCTCCACGTTGGTAGGCGGCGAAGGCCTCGGCCACGGCAGCATCTTCGTCGGCCGTGGACGGCTCATCATCGGACGGAACTGACGCAAGCGCGCGGACCATCGGGTCCCTGCGTCGTTCGAGCGTCTCGTCGATGTCATAGCCAACCTCGGCGACCCTGGCGAGTTTTCGAGCCAGTGCGTCGGTGATCGGAATGCTCCGAGCTGTCTTGCCGTACGTCTTCCTTGCCATCGCCATGTAGCTGGTCGAATACCTGCCTCGCGGTGAAACCTTCTGTCTGCGAGCATAAGTGCCATGCCCAAGGTGCTGACGCTGAGAAAAACCTGCCTCGCGTGTCCATCACAGTGGGAGGGCGCTCTTGAGGACGGCCGAGCGGTCTATGCCCGCTTCCGTCACGGCAATCTGAGCGTCGGCATCGGCGAAACCGTCAAAGAGGCGGTCAACAACGCGAGGTCTGATCAAGCGCTGTACGAAGGAGACCTCGGTGACAGATTTGACGGGTTTATGGACTTCGAGGAACTGAAGGAACACCTTCGTGGGCGGCTGGAGTTCCCCGACGACCTGGTCGTCGAGAACGAGAACCCGCCGCCTCCGGATCCGGAAGCACTTAAGAAACTGCTGGGGCCACGAGGGGCTGACTGAGCGCCTCGGCTCCGCGCCGGCGTAGCCATCACTTCCACAAGCCACGCAGCCACTCCGCTCTGCGGAGCCAGTCTCCATCGGATTGAAAGGACGAAGGGGGCTGGCTTGAGCAGCTGGATCGCGACGGAGATGTGACCTAGATGAGACACGAATGCTGTTCTGAAGTCCGATAAATGCCATCCGCGGCTCACAGGCGTCTCCCTCGCGCCTCCCACGGTTCACGCGAGGGGAGCCAGCGACCATCGGCGAAAGCGCGCCGGCTGTTCCTGATTTAAGAGTCCCGGGCCGCGGCCTCCGCGGGATTCGATGGCGCACCGTCGGCCTCGGTGCTTTTTCGTTCCCACAAACCAATCGCGTTGAGCTCGCCGTCTTGCGGCTCTGCGCCGGCATAGCTGAGACTCGCCTGCTCGAAGCGGCGGAACTGATAGATCGCCGCGTCCATGTTTCGAGCATTGAAGAGGCCTAACTCACTTAGAAGGGAGAAGTCCGCGATCGTGAGGCCGGTCACTCGCTCAAACAAGGCCGGATCAAGCGACTCGATCACGTCCTTCAGTGCCTCCTCGCGGAAATCGGTCCCGTACATGAAGACAGGCACGCGCGCGAGGAACTTCTGCAGCTTCTCGCGGATCTCCTTGCGCCGTTTCGCGGTCTCCGACTGCTCACGCTTCTGTTCGCCGTCGAGTTCTCCACCCTGCTCGCGCTTCGCCTTCTTCAGCATCTTGGTCGAAGTCACGACGTGCTCGGCGTTGTCCACGAGCGCGCGGAAGTCCTCGATCCGCGCCAGCGTCTCGATCAAATCAGGCCGGTCGAGCAAGGCGGAGAGCGTGCGCTCGTTGACTTCCACCAGCACCGGCGAGTTCCACTGCTTGGCCAGCGCGGTCGCGCCCACCCCCGCGGTCGCCCAGTCGAGAACGTCGGAGGCGTCGAGCGGCGACATCGCCCCGCCCTTGAAGCCGAAGATCGGCAGGTAGTTGATCAGCTTTCCGATCGCCTGTTCGGGGGTCTCGTCCTGCTGGGCTGCCAGTCGCAGCCCGTACTCGGAGAGCAGAGCGAGAGCCCGGTTCGGATCGAACTCGAAAACAAAGCAGGTCGACTTGAGAACCTCGAGCCCGCCCTCCGGGTCGCGGATCGCGTACGGCGACTGCACGCGGAACGCCGCCTGGAAGTAGGACTCCGGGGACTTCAGCGAGCGCAACATCAGGATCGCCCCCCACTCACGGACCGTGACCCCGGTCATCAGCTTGCCGCAGGAGAGGGTGATCGAGCCAGAGGTGTGCTCCTTCTCGGCCAGCCCAATGGCCGCCTCGACCGGAGGCTTCGCCTCGGCCCCCTGCCCCGCCCGGGGGCCGGCAGCAACAACGACCTCGAAGCCCCGGAAATAGGGGTGACCATCGAGCATGTCGCGCATCGCGTAGCAGGAGGCAACGTCCGGCAGGTACCAGACCGAGTGCCTCATCTGCGCGGTGAAGGCGGGGCTCTCGTAGGGGAAGGGCGGCTTCTGGCCCGCGATAATCTGGACCTTGATCTGCTCGGAGAGCTTGCCGCGCAGCATCTCGAGGAACTCTGAGACGCGCTCGGGATCCTCGAAGACGCAGTCGCCGGGACCAGGGGCTCCGCGTCCCGCTACCTGGCGCGTCGCCTTGAAGTACTCCGAGAGGGAGAAGCCCGAGAACTCGCCTTCCTTTGCCCAGCCGGATGCGTCCGGGGCGATCTCGTAGGCATACATCTCCATCTTCGGGAGCTCGAGATAGGGGTTTGGCCCTTTGCCATCGTCCCACTCCGCCTTCGCCGCCTGCTCGTCAACGTAGGTCCAGTTGAAGGTGGCATCCTCGGTGAACTCTCCGTTCGTGATGGCCCGGAACGGCGTTCCAGAGAGGTAGAGGTAGTGGGAGGTCTCCAGCCCGAGGTCGGCCTCAGTGACCTCCTCTTCGGGCTGCTCCTCGGTCGCCAACCTTCTGTCGGTGGGGTCGTAGAGTTCGCGGGCACCGTCGCGCCAGGCGCCGAAATGGTACTCGTCGAGGACGATGCAATCCCAGTCGGTGAGGTAGATCGACTCGTTGTGGGTCTTGACCTCGCCATCCTCCGACTTTTGCCCGAGGTCCTGAAAGGACGTGAAACGGACCACCGGGTCGGGTCCGCTGAGTAGCAGGTCGGCCTCTGCAATCGGAGTCCGACGGTCGACGAAGTGCCAGCCGGCGAAGTCGACGTGGCGCATCAGGTCGTCGCGCCAAGCCGCCCGCACAGCCGGCTTATAGGTGAGGACGAGGACCCGCTTCCAGTCCATCTCCTTCGCCAACTCGAAGCTGGCAAACGTCTTACCGAAGCGCATCTTTGCGTTCCAGAGGAACTTTGGCGGCTGGCCCTCGCCAGCGTGGGCGCGGAAGTAGGCGGCGGTGCGCTCGACGGCCTCCCGCTGCTCCGGGCGCATCGGGAACGACTCAGTCCGGGTCGGCTCGAATGGCACCCCGGAGCGCACCGTGTTGATGGCCGCCTTGACCTCGTCGATCGTTGCCTCGAACCACTCGCCCTCGGGTCGACGGATCCCGACGGCCACCAGCGCGGCGTGGACATCGCGATCTAAGAACGCGGCGCCGTCATCGCGGAGCGCCGGTTCGTCGAGAAGGATCTCGACCCCGTCGAGATTCGGGTAGGCGGTGCCCAGCTGCTGCTTGATCCGCTCGCGCGCGGTTCGCTTCGTCGTCTCCCCGACCTTGATCAGGCCAGTCCCAACCTTCCGGGTCTGGCCCAAGATCCGCTCCCAGGGCTCCGCATCGCGCCCGACGACCGTGTAGGCATAGATGCGGTTGCTCACGCCACGAGTGCGTCGGTGGCGGGCATCTCCCTGACCTGGGACTCGATGAACGAGATCTGCTCATCGCTGAGGCCGTAGCGTTCGTAAAGCTCCGCGTCGGTCCACTCATGGTCGAGCAGAACCTCCGGGATGAACGCATAGACGTCGCGGGGCGCGTCCTGAGTGGACTTACGCAGCGAAACGAGGAATCGGACGAAGCGGGTTCGTAGATAGGCCGCGAAGTACCGCGCGGTGGCCTCGTCGGCGAAGCGTCCCGCCACCACGTAAGTCTCGGTGCAAGCAACGCCCGGACCAGCGACTATCGGGCGTCCGAGGAACTGGGTCTCCACGGCGGCGCTGGTCCCCTGAACGCGGCTGACCAGCACCTTCCACTCGTCGATCCACTCGGCGTTTTGGGGAACGTCGGAGCGCTCGATCCAGCTAGTTTTCTGGGAGCCATAGAGCTTGACCGGATCCGACATCCCGTCGGGGCTCTCGGCACCGTGGTAGAACGTCCGCAAGCCGAAGGGCTTCTGGCTCGAGACCTTCTTCTCCAGCGTCTCCTCCGGAGTCCCATCGGTTCGGTAGGCCCGGACTTTCTCGAGGATCCCAACCGCCTCGTTGCGGCGCACCAGAACGTCGTACGCATCGAGAGCGCGGCTCACCGGCGGGCCGAGCGGCTCGCCGTCCCACATCGTCTGCACGGTGCAGGTGTCATCGTGTTGGCGGTCCCAGAGGAAGTAGGAAATACCGCCGCGGATCTTTACGCCCGGAAAGCCGTCGTAGAGCTTCGGATAGTCGACCAGCGCCTTGATCCGTTTATCGGCAAGCATCCGCTCGCGAAACTTGCCAAGACCACGCCCGCCCATAAACCAACGTGAGGGCGTGATCATGAGGACGTAGCGCGGGTCGAGCTCAATCGCCCGCTCTACGAAGTGGTGGTAGATCGGCATCGCGCTGGCGTTATGGCCACCATCTTCAAGCTGGTAGGGCGGGTTCCCGACGATTACATCGAACTTCATCTCAGCCATCTCCTTGGTCGGGTACGCGCCGTGGATGAACGCGTAGGCGTAGTTCTCGCGGGCGGAGCCGCGCTCCAGGTCTTCAGGGGCGCCGCAGATCGCGCAGCGCCCTTTCTTGAAATCGTGCTCGGTCGCAACGAAGGGCAGGTTTCCATCCTCGGAGTCCATGCGAACTACGGAGTGCTCGCCGTCCGCATGGCGCGAGCAGTAGACCGTGCGTCGCGAGATGATTCCGGTCAACTCCGTAATTGCGCAGCCGAAAATCATCTCGCGGAATATGTGCTCTCGGCGCTTCTCAAAATCCGGCTCCCACTCGACCAGCCCTGCGAAGAGCAACCGTTTGATGATCTCCCGAAGAAACACTCCGGACTTCGAGAACGGGTCACACCATTTGTACTCGGGGTGCTTCCAGACCTCCTGTGGCAACAGGTCGAGCATCGCGTTCGCCAACTTCGGCGGCGTTGGCACCTCGTCGCTCGAAAGCTGCGCAAGGCATTCGAGAATGTCGGGGACGCGCTGGCGCTTAACCCAGATCCTGCGCCAAGCGCCCGTGCCTGAACCGGCCTGAGCGGCAAGATTCCGCCTCCTGAGCAGGGAAGATGCGGTTGTCGAAGCCCACTCCCCAGCCCAGGAGGCATCACCTTGAAGGTGAATCGAAACGGTAGCTCGGAAACCGTAGAGGTGACGGCGGACGGCGAGGGATTCTGCTCGCAGGCCGGCGCCCTGCTGCTCACGAACCTCTGCGACCGCCTCGGCCTGACCGCGGGGCTCACCGAAGCCCTTGCCCCGACCCGCCAGCGCCGCTCCGCCCACGCCGACGGGGAGATCCTGCGCGACGTGATCGTGATGCTGGTCCAGGGCGGCGAGCACGTCTCAGACCTCGCCGCGCTGCGCGACCAGCCCGACCTCTTCGGCGGTGTCGCCTCGGACTCGACGGCCTTCCGGGCGATCGAGCGGATCGGGGAGGCCGAGCTGGAGGGGGTCAGGGCGGCGCGCAAGGCGGCGCGGGAGCGGGCCTTCGAGCTCGGCGCCGGCCCCGAGCAGGCGACCGTCGACGTCGACGCCTCCCTGCTCGGCGCCCACTCCGAGAAGGAGGGCGCCGCGGGCAACTTCAAGGGGGGCTTCGGCTTTCACCCGATGCTCTGCTACCTGGAGGGCTCCGACGCAGCGCTCGACGGCGTCCTGCGGCCCGGCAACGCCGGCTCCAACACCGGCTCAGACCAGGTGGCGGCGATCGAAGCCGCGCTCGAGCAGCTGCCGCCCTCCGCCGTGGAGGGAGAGGTCCTGGTGCGCGGCGACTCCGCCGCCTGCGTGCACGAGGTCATCGACTTCTGCCGCGAGGGCGACATCCGCTTCTCGGTCGGCCACGACATCACCGCCCCGGTGCGCGAGGCGATCGCCGCGGTGCCCGAGGAGGCCTGGGTGGGCGCGGTCGCCCAGGACGGGGTGCCGGTGGCCTGCCACCCGACCCGCCCGCGCAGGGCCTACGTCACCGAGCTGACCGCGTTGGTCGATCTCTCCGCTTGGCCGGAGGGCTCGCGCCTGATCTGCCGGCGCGAGCGCGCCCACCCCGGCGCCCAGCTCTCGCTGATCGACGCCGACGGCTGGCGCCACACCTGCTTCCTCACCGACCAAGCCGGAGAGGACATCGCCTGCCTCGACCGCGACCACCGCGCCCACGCCCACGTCGAGCAGCGGATCTGCGACTCAAAAGCCCTGGGCCTCGCGAAGCTGCCCTTCCGCAGCTTCCAGATGAACGCGGCCTGGATGCAGCTGGTGCTCGCCGCCCAGGACGTCCTCGCCTACGCCAAGGCGCTGACGCTCACGGGCGATCTGGCCAAGGCCAGGCCGCAGACGCTGCGCTACCGACTCCTGCACCAGGCCGGGCGGCTGGCGCGCTCGGGACGGCGCACGCGCCTGCGCCTCGCCCGCCACTGGCCCTGGGCCGAGGACCTGGTTGCCGCCTGCCGCAGGCTCGACGCCTTGCCGCTGCCGGCGGGGTGAGCCCGCCCGCAGCGCCCGAGCAAGCGCGGCGGAGCCGCGCCGCTCGCCGCTGCGCGGATCGCCAGAGCCAGGGTCAGATCGGGCCTCGGGCGGCTCCGCGGAGGTCGCCCGAGGCCCACACCACCACACTTACGCCGTCACGCACCCAGACGGTGCCGTTGCGGGTTACTCCAAAGGGCTTGCTGCAAGATCTGGGTTAATAACTGCCATCAGGCGGCCTTTCGCGGAGCCACGGTCGGCCCGATCGCGGATCCGAGCTCGGAATAGTGGACCGGAACCTCGTCCCGCCGTGCTGGCAGCGAAAGCAGGTTGAGGTCGCTAGCGGTAGGGTCCAGCGGCCGCGACCATTCGCGAACGAATGTCGCACCAGCACACGCCCGGTACTCGACCAGCTCGATCTCGGCGGCTTCAGCAAGCGTGTCGGCGCAGACAACGTTGGTCGAGAGCATCGCCTGTACGGCGCCGACGAAGCCCGCGGTTGGCTGATCTCCTTTCAGCTCTATCTCGACGTGCTGGTCTACTAGCGCCCGCAACCTCTCTCGCGACTCGACGACGTTCTCCTCGGAAATGTCGATCCCATATATAGACCCCAGGCAGCGAAGGACCCGGTGCTCGAACCGATCCCCCCGCCCATACCGCCCAGCGGTCACGAACTCCAGCTTCCGGGCGAGAATCGCAATGAGGAAGTTCCCGTGGCCACAGGCGGGCTCAAGGAAGGTGCGATCGGTGTTCCCGGGATCTTCAGGGCTGGGAAACATCTCCGGGACCAAGCCGAGCATCCCTTGGACCTCGCGCTCGTGGGTGTACACCTCCGCGAGCCCTCGCACGCGCTCCCGTGAGCGAATTTGTCCCTGCCCCGGTAGCTCTAGAGCTTTTTCGAGCCTGGCCTCCATCTCAACAGTTTCCCATTGCGGCAAGAAGGAATCGGCGGACAGAAGTCATCGCAGTTTGCGACAGACCGGGAGGACTGAAGCTCCACCTTTGCGCTGGGTCATAGGCGGTCGGCCCCATTGGCCTCACCGGAATCGAGCCCTGCTCGCTCCGGGAAGAAGGCAGTCGCCCGGGTCGAAAACCGTCGACGTTCCTATCCGTGGCAAGATCTGGGTCCTATGGCCGAGGACTTCGCAGGCAGAACCATCCAGCTCGTCGATGGCAAGGTCGAGGTACTGCAACCGACGGAATTTGGAGGCCAGGTCTCCGAGGCCGAACTCGAGCAGGTCATCCTTCAAGCCCCCGAAGCGCTGGGCGAGGAACTCCTCCCGCTCGGTAATCAGTTGGCCGATTTCAGCGAGGACCAGCAGCGCCTGGACATCCTCGCCGTGGACAAGGCTGGCGAGATCGTCCTTATCGAGCTCAAGGTCGTGATGCAGTTCGGCCTGACGGACATCCAGGCGATCGCCTATGCCGGAGGCTATGCCGACCTACCGACCTCCCACTACGCAGAGACGTTGAGACGGTCACTGGCTTCCCAGAACGGCGAGTCGTTCAGGAAGGCTTCCGGCCTGCCTGAGCAAGCGTCTTCCGAGGATGTGCGGGAAGCGATCGCCGCTTTCCTGGATCTCGACTCTTTTGCGGACTGGGCTCCCAGTCGGCAGGTGCGCATCAAGTTGCTTGCTCCGGGCTTCACCAAGCGGGTCCTAAAGAACGTCAAGTGGCTCGGCGACGTTTACGCCATGCCGATCGAGGCGATCCGTGCCCAGCTTGTCGTCTCGGGCGAGGCAAAGCAGCTGTCCTTCGATCGGATCCTGCCACTCCCGGGCGACGAAGCCTTCGACCTGACGGTCAGGGAGCGCGAGGTGCAGCGCCGCGAACGGAACGAGAGTAGGCAACGGAAAGCTCGGATCTTCCCTCTCCTCGTCAGCAAGGGACTGCTGAAGGAGGGCGATCGGATCTGGCTGACGCAAGGAGCATTCAAGGCCGAACACCGCCAGCTGTTCAAGGCGGGCGACCAGATGTTTTCCGGCGAAGTCAGAACGTCGTCACCACCAAAGCTGCTTTGGCGACCGCGCACCGACGGCCAGGCAGAGGAGGTTTCCCCCGCCTCACTTGCCCACCGGATCTGCGAGGAGCTGCTCGACGACCCGGTAGACGGCTTCGGCACCCCCGTCGCCTACAACTTCACGCTTGGCGAGAACGGGCCGACCCTGGGAGAGCTCGCCAACGAGAACGGCCTTTGGATGGGGCCTGGAAACGAGAACTGAGCCGGGATAGGAGCGTTGACCGACCTCGTTCCTTCGAAAGAGTTTCCAAGCGGGCTTGCGGCCCTGAAGGTGACTGTCGAGGGCGCCCGTTCACTCAGCATCGCCGTCGCCTTCGTCACGGAGAGCGGGGTCGCGGAGCTCGCCCAGGTCCTCGAACCCGTCGGAACACCCGACCTCGAGGTCGTCGCCCGGGCGGGTGGCGTCACCACCCCTACTGCCCTGCAGGCCCTGCGCGACAGACTTGGTGCCCAAGTCTCCGTCGCGATCGGGCGCGACTCGATGCGCTTTCATCCGAAGTTATGGCTCGCTCGCACTGATGACGAGCTCAAGGTCCTCTCGGGATCAGGCAATCTGACGGCGGGCGGGCTGGCGGAAAACGTCGAGCAATTCGAGTCGACCAGGATGCCGCTGAGGAGCGAAGAGGCCATCCAACAGGAGGAAAGGTTCATCGAGCTCACTGGCGGCACCTACTTACTGGAGCACGTCGAAGGATCAGTGGTCTGGGACTCGTGGTTGACGACGATCACGAAAGCCAAATCCAGCCGCATACTGATCCAGCAACTGGAACAGAAACTTGACCAAGTGCCGGTCAAATTGAGGCCGGAGGAGGAGCGGCGCCAGCTCTTGGCCGATTTGTACGCCATCTACGAGGCGACGGTGGAGATGGATCTGCTCACTCCGAAAGGCCGCGTGTATCGGCCCACCCGATTCCTGGTCGGCATCAACCGCGCCCGGGACAGCGGTGACCCATTCGAGTTGGTCAGCAGGCTATGCCGCCAACAGACCGGCGGCTTCGACATCATCCTCCAGCACGATCTTCCTCACCTCACCGTCGAGGCCCTGGTCGTGGATGAGGGAAAGCCGTACCACGATTTGTTCTCACAGAGGACGAAAGAACTGGCCGCCACACGACTGAAACAATTTCCTTCCTGGACGGGTTGACGTGCCGGCGTACTGGCTGAAGCCGCTTGGAGTCACGGAGCCTCCGTCACCGATGCCCAACGACTGGACCTCCGGAGTCGACCTGTCCCACTTCCAGCTACGCACCGGCCCGGCCACCCACAGCAAACCTCCCCAAATGGGGCCACACGATCGCGTCCTATTCCACGCGGTCATCCACGTTCGCCTTTTTGCAGAGGCGGAAATCACGGGCCCTCCCTCGTGGAGAAAAGATCCCGTCTGGGGCCTCCGATGGCCCTGGGTCTACCCCTGCCGTATCGACACCTGGGTCCCGTTGATCGAGCGGGGCCTGCACTCCTCTGAAGTCGTACCCAAGAGAGCGATGGGCCGGATCCAACTCGGCGGGGATTTCGCCCAGCTCAACAAAGATGAGTACGAAGCAGCACTCTGGAAGTTGCAACAACTTCCAGAGGCCGAGTCACGAAATTAGAAAACCGCGCTGGAGACCGGAAGGCCGCGTCGTGACCCGACCCGGCCCGCCACTCGGATCGGCTAAACGGACGAGGCGCCCCATATGAGGGGCGGAGTCGACACCGAAGTGACGCGGGATTGGCACCACTGTCGAACGCAAATTCGATTACGGGCGCGTCAATCGTCCAGCGACTCTTTGAACGCTGGGTTAGCAAGTGGCTTTTCATCGGCATCGCGGAATGCGATGAGCATCAAACGGTGGAAGAACCGAACGAGCCTTCCGACTCGCTCGGCCACCAGGGCAGCCATGATGAGGGCGAGGTACCCCCACGGCTCCCAGAAACTGTTCTTCTCGGTCGCAACGACTATCAGGAGGAGAAAAATCCCGGTCGCGACTCCGAGGACTCCAATCGCGGTCGTGAACAGCATTGGCGCTTCGGTTTTGAACCGGTCCTGGCGCATCAGCCATTTCAGTCGTGCGCCGCCGCCGAGCGTCAGCAGGATCGTCAGCCCAGTAATGGCGAATCCGAGCAGGGCACCGCTCGTCGCCGCGAGTGAGGCAAAGAATGCCTCCCTCGTCCCAGGTGGGACAGTGGCAACCAAAGTTGGCCCGTCGTCTATGAAGTCGATTACGCCATAGCCGACGCCAACGCCAATGACCACCGTGGCCATCTGCCGCCAGGCGTGGCTAGCCAATCGCGTCGGAGGCGAGTTGCTCTTTGACGTCGTCGTACGCTTGTTTGATCTGATGGAAAGCGGCATCGGCGTCTAGCTCCCGGGTGCGCTCGGTGCGGTAAGGGATTTCGACAGTCCGATAGAGACGCTCCGAGAGCAGGTCGAGTGCTGCGACCGGCGTATCCGGACCTGGTTTCCCCTCGACTTCAAGCCGCTCAAATGCCGAAACGGCGTTGTTCCGCTGGAAGACATTGGTTAGAACCTCCTTGACGCGGTTGGTGAAGGTGCCGTCGCCACGCTCGGACCTCAGCGTGAGTTCAGCCCATACACCCGCATTAAGGTCGGAGGCCGTTGACATCACCCCCTCCAAGCTGTCCGTCGCAGCCGCAATCTCCGAGCTTTCCGAGGGATCAATCTTGATCCGGAACAGGCGTATGTCGCTTAGTTTCAGGGCCTCCTCAACAACATCGCCTCTGATGAAATTGTCCATGGTGCACGGCATGTCGAGCTTGTTCCGCACATAGAGACCCCAGCGCGTCGCACGGGGGCCGTAGCCGAATGCCTCGGCCGCAACGATCCCATTGGGGAAAAGCCGGAGATGGATCGCCTCGGCAAGCCCCTCGTCTTCTTTTAGGTTGAGGTCGCTGTGGTCTCCTTGGCCATCGTCCAGACCGGGAAGCTCGTCCCGCCGCACTTTGTAGAACCGGATGCTTGCCGGGAGCTTCTTGTCGTAGACCTCGGCGCGGGTGATCTGGGTTTGGCGTGACCCCCTGAAATCGGTCCGCCCCTTGTGAGAGTTCTTCCGGCCCACGACAATGGGCCAAGGAGGACCGACGCAAGTGAAGAGAAGGCGACACACGCCCGAGCAGATCATCCGCAAGCTCAGGGAGGCCGAGCGGATGCTCGGCGAAGGCAAGCAGGTGCCCGAGGTGGCGAAGGCGCTGGAGGTCTCCGAGCAGACCTTCCACCGCTGGCGCAACCAGTACGGCGGGATGAAGGCCGAGGACGTCAAGCGGCTGAAGGAGCTCGAGAAGGAGAACCGGCAGCTCAAGCAGATCGTCGCCGACCAGGCACTCGACATCCGCGGCTACCAGGAGATCGCGAAGGGAAATTTCTAGGCCCGTCCCGGAAGCGCCGAGCCGTCTGCATGTTGCAGGGGCGGCTCGGCTTCTCCGAGCGCCGGGCGTGCCGGATCGCCGGCCAGCACCGATCGACACAACGACATGAGCCGCAGCTCGCCCCAGACGACGCCGCTTTGCGCAAGCGGCTGCGCGAGATCTCCAAAGACAAGAAGCGCTGGGGCTACCGCCGCGCCCACGCCCGCCTGATCGAAGAGGGCTGGGAAGTCAACAAGAAGCGGGTGCAGCGCCTCTGGCGCGAGGAGGGGTTGCGGGTGCCCCGCCGCAAGCGAAAGCGCGCCCGGCTGGGCGACAACACGGACGGCAGGCGCCTTCGCGCCGAGCGCCCCGACCATGTCTGGGCGCTCGACTTCCAATCCGACGAGACGGCCGACGGCCGCCAGATCCGCATCTTGAACGTCGTCGACGAGTTCACCCGCGAGGCGCTCGCCGGCGAGGTGGCGCGCTCGATCACCGCCGAGGACACGGTTGCGCTCCTGGAACGCCTCGTCGGCCTGCGTGGCACCGCTCCCGAGCACATCCGCTGCGACAACGGCCCCGAGCTGATCGCCCACGCCCTGCGCGACTGGTGCCGGCTCAACACCACCGCCACCGCCTACATCGAGCCCGGGTCGCCCTGGCAGAACCCCTTCATCGAGTCCTTCAACGGCCGCGCCCGCGACGAGGTGCTCGACGTCGAGCTGTTCTTCACCTTGGCCGAGGCCAAAGTGATCCTCGCCGACTGGGTCCTCGCCTACAACACCGAACACCCGCACTCGTCCCTGGGGATGCTGCCGCCGGCGCGCTTCGCCGAGCGCTGGCGGGAGGAGAACGCCGCCCCGCCGCCTCGCTCCGATCGCCCTACGGGCTCACTCCGCGAGGCGGCGGTCGACCCCGCTACCGTGCAAGCGGATACCGACCACGAACTCTCACTGAGGGTGGACCGGTAAACGGGGGCCGGTCAGGTTCCGTCATCCCAGTAGCAGTCCTCGCCTTCGAGGGCTTCTATCCCACTACAGATCGCTTTGCGATTTAGTGGTTCCCGCGTCTCGGGGTCAAGGACTCGGTAAAAGAAGATTTTGCGTTTCGCGTCTCCGTATGCCATGGCGCGGCAGGGTATATGAATTACTCCGGAATTATTGGGATACGCAGGTGTTCTTCAATTTTTCGGTATTCCCGGTGAGAACCGATCGGCCTTGACAATCGTGGACCAACCTCTCCCCCCAACTCCCATTGGTGACCACGGGCCTTTTCGCCATTCCTCGTAATAAGGCGCGTCGTTACGACTAGTCGATCATGGAGCGCACCTGATGTCCCGCACCCGGTTCCGACCGGACACCCAAATAGACACGGAGGTGTCGGGTGTCAGCAACAACGGAGGACCGGGTGGCCAACAACGGAGGGGAGCCTGCCGAGGACCAGCGCGCCGAGCGCGCAGCCGAAGGCAAGCGGGAGGCGCGCTGGTCCTCGCGCCGCAAGGAAGGGGTGGTGCTGCGGCTGCTGCGCGGCGAGTCGCTTGACGCGCTCGCCCGCGAGTGCGGCCAGCCGGCCGGCGCGATCAGCCGCTGGCGGGAGGACTTCCTCGCCGCCGGCCGCGAGGGCCTCAAGGCAAGGGCCGCCCCGCCCGAAGAGCGCGAGCTGCGCGAAGCGCAGCGAAAGATCGGCGAGCAGGCGATCGAGATCGACACCCTCCGAGCCCTCTTGGGGAAAAAGGGGGCTCCACGGTCAGAGAGGCGGTCGAGGTGAGCGCCGAGACCGGGCACCGGCTCGGCACCGTCTGCCGGATCGCCGGCGTCTCGCGCTCGGCGGCCTTCGAGCGTGTCCGGCGCGAACGGGAGGGCGCCGTCGGCGAGCGGGCGCATCGCAAGCGCGGGCCGGTGGGCGCGATGCCCGACGCCTGCCTGCGCGCCGAGATCCACCGCACGATCGAGGACTCGCCCTTCAACGGCGAGGGCCATCGCAAGGTCTGGGCGCGCCTGCGCCGTCGCGGCATCCGTGCCTCGCGCAAGCGGGTGCTGCGGCTGATGCGCGAGGACGGGGTCCTCGCCCCGACCCCGCAGGTGAGAAAGCGCGCCGCGCGCCTGCACACGGGCACGATCACCGTCGAGACGCCCGACACCCTGTGGGCAACGGATGCGACCGAGGCCTGGAGCGATCAGGACGGCCGCTGCGCGGTCTTCGTGATCGTCGACCACGGCACCGGCGAGCTGTTCTTCGACGCGGCCCACCGCATGGACCGCTTCGCCGCCGCCGATCTCCTTCGCGAGGTCACAGCCGAGCGCTTCGGCTCGGTCGAGGCGGCCGTTGCCGCCGGGCTCGCGCTGCGCTACGACGGCGGGCCCTGCTTTCGCTCAGACCACTACCAGGCCGAGATCGACCACCTGGGGATCGCCCGCTCGCCCGCCTTCCACTACGAGCCCGAGACGAACGGATGCGCCGAGCGGGCGATCCAGGCGCTCAAGGAGCAGGTGCTGTGGATCGAGCGATTCGAGACCTTCGAGCAGCTGCGCGCCGCGGTGCGGGACTTCGGCCGCCTCTACAACCGCGAGTGGCTGCTCGAGAGGCACGGCTACCGCACGCCGATCGAAGCTCGAGAGGGGTTCCTCGCCGCCCGCGACGAGGGTGCCGGCTCGACCCGGGTGCGATGATCGATTTGTTCAACCAAGTGTCCGGTTATCCGGGTGCGGCGCACTGATCCCCACCGTCGCCGAGTGGATGCGCGTACCTCGACAGCATCGTCAACACACTGTGCCCGGTGATCCGAGCCAGATCGGCGTCGTCGACTCCAGCCGCGCGGAGGTGGGTCACGTAAGAGTGCCGGCACTCGTGAGGGCGGATGTCCAGGCCGGAGGCTTCCTGGGTCGGCTTCCAGACATCTCGATAGAAGTTCCGCTCCCGCCACATACGACCACGCGGCGTCGCGAAGATCAGCTCGGAGTCGGGACCATTCAGGTTGATCTGGGCTTCGAGCATCCAGGCAAGGGTCGCCGGGACAGGGACGACCCGGCCGGCGCCCTCCTCGCCGTGGTCGGTCTTGGTGCCCTCGAGGACGACTCCCTCGTGGGCGGTGCGGCGCACCTGGAGGGTCTCGCCGTCGAAATCCTCGGGGCGGAGCGGCAGGACCTCGCCAAGTCTCATACCGGTGTCGGTGAAGGTCCGCACCAGCGCCTCGTAGCGTCCGGCGGCCTTCGCGAACCTGTGCATCTCCTCGAAACTGAAGACTCGGATCGGTCGGCGCTTCTTCCGAGTTCGTGGATCGCTCGCGCGGATTCGGATGCCTTTGAACGGATTCAGGTCGCAGACTTCGTCGGTGATCGCGTCCTCGGCCATCGCCGAAAGGGCGCGGAGGATGCCGACAGCGCCGGTGGTGGCCCGACCTTCGGTCGCCAGCATATGGTCGACCAGGACCAGGGCGTGGCGACGGCGCAGCTCGCGGAGCGGCCAGTCCTTCAGCGCGATGCCCTCGACCTCCACGTCGACGAGCCGGCCGATCCGGTGCTCGTTGGTCGCGTTGGTCCTCTCCGATCGCGGGTGGTGCTCGGTCCAGGTGGCGAAGTAGGCGCCGAGGGTGTCGGGGCGATCCGACAGCCCGTACGCCTCGTCGATCGCACGTTGAGCGTCGACCTTGCGATCGAAAGTCCCCTTGCCCTTGTTCCAGGTCGGCTTGGCGATGTGGTGCCTGCCGTCCCGTCCGCGGTATCTCGCGACCCAGACCACCTTGCCGGAGGGGTTGCGGCGTCTGACCGGCGACTCGCGCCTCATGCGGCCGCGTCCCGGTGTCTTGCGAGGAAGTCCTCGACGTCGGCGGGGTCGATCCGGCGGGAGGCTCCGAGCTTGTAGCTCGGCAGCTCGCCACGGCGGATCCAGTTACGGATCGTCCGGTCGGATACCGCGAGGTAGGCGGCGAGGGTGCGCTCGGTGAAGAAGGCCGGACCGGGAGCTTTGGTGTTCATACCTACCCTGTCCGGCGAGAGCCCCGTTTGCACCGGGTGGCTTCCTAAATCTTTGCGAGAAGACCGAAGGTCAAGGCCCTCCCGCCCCCTCCTAGAAGCGGCCGTCCGCACGGCGAAGCCGTGCCACAATCGGCTGCCCGAGGGGGCGGTTGCTGGCACCGATCTCGGCCTCGCTCGCTTGGTGACCTTGTCGGCCAGGAAGCTGCGGCCCAGGCACGGAACCGGAGGGTGCGTAGTGTGTCGGCTTCCGTGGTTGGTCTTTCGGGATGGCCTGAGATGACTGCCCCCTGCCTTCCTTCGTGGCCTTCTCTCGCCTCCTCGTTCTTCTGCCGTCGGGCTTCGGTGACTTCGCCTTCTCGTCTGGCTCGCTGACTTCGGCTCTGTCTCTTTTCGTTCGGTCTTTGTCGGGATCTGTCTCATCCCTGTCAGAGATCGCTTCCGCGCCGAGGCGGCACCGGCCAGGAACCGACGCCGAGGACGAAGGTGCCCGAGGTCTCCGGTCCGGGCGCCCAGTCGATCTCGTCGAGCAGCTCACCGGGCGGGACGGCCAAGGCGCCGGCCAGTCGGATCAGCGTGTCGATCCGACAGACCCGCTCACCGCCCTCCAACCTGCCGACCTCGGTGCGGTGGAGCGAGGCGCGCGTCGCCAGCTGCTCCTGCGAGAGGCCTTGGCGGCGGCGGACCCGACGCAGGTTCCCGCCGAACCGCTCGGCGACGTCCTCGCCGCCGGCCCTAGTCATCGCCGCCCTCGACCTCGACCATCCGGCCCGGACGGCTCCCACGGACCTCCCAGACGATCCCTTCGAGAAGCTCGCACGGCGAGATACCGAGGCCACCCGCGAGCTTGATCAGGGTGTCGATCCTGGGCAGCTGCTCGCCCCACTCGATCCCGGTCAACTGGGTCCGGTGGATCTCGGCGTTGTCGGCCAGGGCCTCCTGGCTCATGTCGAGCCTGCGGCGGGTGCGCCTGATCCGGGGGCCGACGATCGCGGCTACCTGCTTTGCCGAGGCGTCCATCAGCCGAGGACCGACAGGAGCGCGTGATGGGCGGCGTGAACTGCGACGACGCGCTCGTAGTCATTCGCCTCGTCGTAGCCCTCCGCCGCCCGACTCATCGCCTCGCGAGCCTCGTCGTCGGGAAGCGCGACCTCGCCGCGGTCGAGTGCGGTGAGCAGGCGACGGAAGGCGTCGGCCTCACGGGCGTCTGCGCCCGGATCGGGCAGCTCGTCGAACTCAACGTCCTCCTCGATGCCGGCGAGCCAGCCGAGTAGCTCGCTGCGGAGGATCTCGGTCTGGGCCGGCGGAAGGTCAACCGGCACGACCCGTGGGCCGGCCGTAGGGTTCTGATCAGCCATGAGGAGCTCGTTCTCCTTGTGGTCAGGCCCTCGGTCGGTGTGACAGCACCGCCGGGGGCCGCTTATGTTTGCCCCTCTGAGGCTAGCAACTATTCAACCTATACATTGAATCCGTCACGGCCCCTCACGTCGCGACCACAGCCTGCGCTTGGCCGGGCGATCCGCGAGCTGCGACAGAGCCGCGGGGAAACGCAGGAGGAGCTGGCACCGCAGTGCGGGATCAGTCCGAAAACGCTCTCGCTCATCGAGCGGGGAAAGGCGAATCCGACGTGGGCGACGGTGCGAGACATTGCCTCGGCATTGGGCATCGCGGTGAGTGAGCTGGCGAAGCTCGCTGAGAAGCACGAGTAGCCGAACGTCCCGCCTCGGAATGAGACACGGATGCGACACGGACCTCGCGGAACGCACCGGAACCGAGAGGAAGCCTCCGGAACGCATCTCCGGCCCGAGACCGAAGACTTGGCTCTGCACCGGCCATCGCCGGCACCGCCCGGAACTGCGAGGAATGCGCCCGACCAGATTCGAACTGGCGACCTTCGGCTTGAAAGACCGACGCTCTTTGGGCCCCCGGAGGGACCCGTTGACCACTGAGCTACGGGCGCTCGACTGGGAACGATAGCCGCGCAGTGGTTTCTGAGCGTTGCGGGTGAGTGGGGCGGGAGTCGTGGGCGCGTCAGGTGGCGGTACGGTTGGGCCGATGGGGGCGACCAGCGAGGCGATCGCGGGGGTGCGGACGGCCGATCCTTGGCGGGATACGGACGTGATCGACGCGCGGGCGCCGCGGTTCAACCAGTTGGTGGTCGGGTGCTTCGCGCTCGCGGGCGCCCTGCTCGGCTGGCCCGTGCTGTGGGCGCTGATGGCAGTGCAGCTGGCGCTCGGGCTGACGCTCGGGCGGCGCTGGTGCCTTTCGTGCCGGATCTATTACGAAGTCGTGCAGCCGCGCGTGGGCGAGGGGGAGCTCGAGGACTCGCGGCCGCCGCGGCTCGCCAACCTGATGGGCAGCGTGTTTCTCGGGGCCGCATCGCTGGCCTGGTGGATCGGGGTGCCGGCGCTCGGCACCGTGCTCGGCTCGATCGTCGCCGCGCTGGCGCTGCTCGCCGTCGCCACCAACTTCTGCACCGGCTGCGAGATCTACAAGCTCACCGCCCGTCTGCGCGGCATCTCGCCCCGCCACCACGACCGCATCGACCCCGCCGACCTCCCCACCGCGCCGGGCGGGCGACTCTTCGTCGAGTTCACCCACCCGCTCTGCTCCGAATGCCAGGACTGGGAGCGGCGCCTCACCGGCGAAGGCGAGCCGCTGGTCAAGCTCGACGTGCGCGAGCGGCCCGACCTCGCCCGCAAGTACGGCATCGCCGTCGTCCCCACCGTCCTCGCGGTCGCCGCCGACGGCGAGGTGCTCGAGCGCCTCGCGCCCTGAGCACCCGGCGAATCCCACCCACCCGGACCCGGCGCAGCCCAGCCGCTCCACCAAGCCACTCACTCCGCCTACCCCACCCACGCCGTAGGCTCCCCGCATGGACCTCGGTATCGACGGCCGCGTCGCGCTCGTGATGGGCGCCAGCAGGGGGATCGGCAGGGGCGTCGCCGGCGCCCTGGCCCGCGAGGGCGCCCGGGTGGCGATCGCCAGCCGCAGCCGCGAGCAGCTCGACGCGACCGCCGAGGAGCTCGAGGGCCACGTCACCGTCTTCGTCGCCGACACCGACGACCTCGACCGGCTCGCCGCGCTGCCGGGCGAGGTCGAGGCGGAGCTGGGACCGATCGACATCCTCGTCGCCAACACCGGCGGCCCGCCGGGCGGCCTGGCGCTCGACAACTTGATCGCCGAGTGGGATGCGGCCTACCGCTCGCTCGTCCTCGCCCTGCGGGTCCTGGTCGGCGCGGTCGTCCCCGGCATGCGCGCGCGGGGCTGGGGACGGATCGTCAACATCGGCTCCAGCTCCACCGTCGAGCCGATCACCGGCCTGACTCTCTCCAACGCCAACCGGCTCGCCGCGATCGGCTTTCTGAAGACACTCTCGCGCGAGGTCGCCGCCGACGGGATCACGGTCAACACCGTCGCCACCGGCAAATTCGCCACCGACCGCCTGGCCGACCTCGCCGGCTCAATGGAGAACGCCGAACGGAACGCGCGCGAGGAAGTGCCGGCGGGCCGCCTCGGCCTCCCCGAGGAGTACGGCGACCTGGTCGCCTTCCTCGCCTCCGACCGCGCCGCCTATTTGACGGGGGCGACGATCCCGTTGGATGGCGGTCTCCTCAGATCGCCCTGACGTCGTAGAACCAAGCGAGGGCGTGACGGCGGCGGAGCGGCAGTGCTGCGCACGACGCGGAGCCGACGGTGCGGCCTCGCGCCGCGTTATACGGCGTCAGACGGCAGCTCGCGCATCGCGGGGTAGATGATCACGTCGCGGAGCGTCTTCGACCCCGTCATCAGCATCAGCAGTCGGTCGATCCCCAGGCCGCAGCCGCTCGCCGGCGGCATCCCGTATTCGAGCGCCCGCACGAACTCCAGGTCGGTCGGGTGGGGGTCCTCCTCCGCCCCGGTCTCCTGGCGTTCGCGCTGGCCGACGAAGCGCTCGCGCTGCTCGACCGGGTCGTTGATGTCGGTCCCGCCGCCGACGATCTCCAGGCCCGCGACGATCCCGTCGAAGGCCTCGCACACCTTCGGGTCGTCGGGGTGGACCTTGACCAGCGGCCAGATGTCGATCGGCAGCACGGTGATGAAGGTCGGCTGGATCAGCTTCGGCTCGACCAGCTTGCCCTGCAGCGTGTCGACCAGGCCGGCCCAGTCGTCGGTCTCCTCGGCGTCCTCGCCCGCCACCTCGGCCAGCTCGTCGCGGCTCGCCTCATAGATGTCGACGCCGGTCTCCTTCAGCAGCTCGTCGCGCAGCACCACCCGCGGCCAGGGCGCCTTGAAGTCGATCTCCACCCCGTCGCGCTCGACCACCGTGGTCCCCATCACCCGCTCGACCACCGTCGCGACCAGCTGCTCGGCGAACTCCATCACGCCGTTCCAGTCGGCCCCGCCGACGAACATCTCGAGCATCGTGAACTCGGGGTTGTGCTGCGGCGACATCCCCTCGTTGCGGAAGAACTTGCCGAACTCGTAGACGTCCTCGAAGCCGCCGACGATCGCCCGCTTCAGGTAGAGCTCGGTCGCCGTGCGCAGGAAGAGGTCGCGGTCGAGCGCGTTGTGGTGGGTGACGAACGGCCGCGCCGCGGCGCCGCCCGTGAGCCGCTGCAGGATCGGCGTTTCCAGCTCCACCCAGCCGTGCTCGTGCATGTGGTCGCGGATCGCGAAGACCAGCTCGGAGCGCTTCTTGAAGATCTTCCGTGACGCCTCGTTGGCGATCAGGTCAAGCTCGCGCTGGCGGTAGCGCACCTCCGGGTCCTTGATCCCGTGGAAGAGGTCGGGCGGGTCCTTCAGCGCCGGCGCCAGCAGCGTGCAGGTCTCGACGCTCACCGCCAGCTCCCCACGTTTGGTTACGTAGAGGACGCCCTCCACCCCGACGATGTCGGCGAGGTCGAGTTCCTCGATCCGCCGGAAGGCCTCCTCGCCGAGCTTGTCGCGGCGGGCGTAGGCCTGGATCGTCCCGCTCACGTCGCGGACGTCGAAGAAGATGACCTTGCCGTGACCGCGCTTGCCGGTCACCCGGCCCATCACCCGGTAGCCGAACTCCGGGTGCTCGCCCTCCTCGAGCGCCGCCGGGTCGTGGGCGCCGAGGATGTCCTCGGCGTGATCGCGCGGCAGGAAGCTGTGCGGGTAGGGGTTGATGCCCTCGGCGCGCAGCCGCTCGACCCGCGCCCGCCGCCTCGCCTCGCTCGCGCCGGACGTGTCCGCGGAGCGGTCGCCGCCCGCCGGGCGGTCCTCCGACCCGGAGCCCTCGCCGCCCGCCGCGGGCCGCTCAGCCGCCGTGTCGCGCCCCGACGGCTCCTCGCTCACGGCGCCAGGCCGACCGTGACCCGCTCGTTGCCCTCGTAGTCGCGCAGCGTCTCCGCCTCGCGCAGCAGCTCGCGCATCGCCGGGCCGTGGTGGGTGTCGTGCTCGAGCGCCAGCTTGGTCCCCGACGGCGTTTCGGCGACCAGGCCGCGGATCACGCCGAGGCCGTCCGCCCCGCAGTCCCCGGTGATCGCGATCAGCGGCTCGGCGCGGATCTCCGGCGAGCGCTCGTGGATCGTCTCGTCGGTGATGTAGGGAAGGTTGGCGATCACCATGTCGACCTCGCCGACGTCCTTCGGCAGCCCTCTGGCCACCCGCACGTCGAAGTCGAGGCCGAGCCGCTCGGCGTTCTCACGGGCGGCTTCGACGGCCTCCGGCGAGAGATCCGACGCGGTGATCTTCAGGTCCGGCCGCTCCGACATCAGCGCCAGCGCGATCGCCCCGGAACCGGTGCCGACCTCGTGCACCCGCGCGCCCTGCGGCAGCTTGGTCCCCACCTCGACCAGCAGCTCGGTCTCCTTGCGCGGCCACAGCACGCGCTCGTCGACGGCGATCTCGAGGTTGCGGAAGGGCGCCCGGCCGAGCACGTAGGCAAGCGGCTGGTGCTCCACCCGCCGCTTCACCTTCGCCTCGATGTCGGCGGCCACCTCGTCGGTGACGTCGGCGGCACCGTCCACGGAGAGCTCCTCGGGCCTCACGCCGAGCGCGTCGGCGACGATCGCCTGGGCATCTTCGCGCGGGGTGTCGATTTCCACGGCGGCGAGTCGCTCGGCCGCGTCGGCGACCAAGGCGCTCACCGTGCGCGCCGAAGGCCCCTCCTGCTTCTCAGTGTCTACAGGCGACATTCCCGCCTATCCTCTCGTGGTTGACCGCTCCAAAACTCCTGCGTATGCCCAATCGTATCGAGATACCGCTTAAACAGCGGGTTGCAGGGCATCGCCAGACTCGTTCGCCGCCGGATGGCCGATGCCTCCGTGGCGACGCACCACGATAGCGATCCAGACGATCCCGACCGCCATCATCGCCAGGCTCTCCAGCTGCGCGGCGGTCAATCCAAGCGAATCACGCGTGTTTCGCCGCAGGAACTCGATCAGAAAACGCTCGGTTCCCGCATAGATCAGGTAGAGCGCGAACAGGCAGCCGGCCCGCACCTTGTCGCGCAGCTGCCAGAGGATCCAGGCGCCCAGCCCCATCGCCAGGGTCTCGTAGACCGGGGTCGGCTGCACCGGCACCTTGGTCGGCAGCGTCCCGTGGGGGTAGGCCATCGCCCACGGCCCGTGCCACGGCTTGCCGTAGTCGCCGTCGCCGGAGAGCTGGCAGCCGCAGCGACCGAGCGCGTAGCCGAGCGCCAGCGCCGGCGCGGCGACGTCGAGCAGGGTCAGGTTGAGGAAGCCCCGCCACCAGGCCCAGAGGGCCACCGCCAGCGCGCCGCCGATCGCGCCGCCGTACCAGACCAGGCCGGAGCCGCTGAACAGCGTCCCGATCACGTCGCCCTTCACCTCGGCGTAGTTCTGGATCACGAAGTAGACGCGCGAGCCGACGACGCCGCCGATCAACGCCGCGAAGCCCATCTCATACCCCCAGTCGCGCGGCTTGCCGAGCTCCCCGAAGCGCTTCCAGACGAGCGCCCCGGCCGCGAGGAAGGCGAGCGCGAAGCAGATGCCGAAGGTCTGGAAGGTGAGCGGGCCGAGGTGGATTTCCGGGTACATCGCCGTCCTACCTTCTCAAGGTGGGTGCCCGGCCGCGCCCTGACCGACGCCGCCGCGCCCGCCGAGGACAGCCGGCCCCGGCTCAGCCCGCCAGCAGCAGCTCGAGCAGCGCCTTCTGCGCGTGGAGGCGGTTCTCGGCCTGGTCGAAGACCGCCGAGCGCGGGCCGTAGAGCGCCTCGGCGGTGATCTCGTCGCCCGGGTGGGCGGGCAGGCAGTGCAGGACGATCGCCGAGTCCTTGGCCGCGGCGAGCAGGTCGGCGTCGAGCCGGAACGGCGCGAGGTCGCGGCGGCGGCGCTCCTCGTCCTCGTCGCCCATGCTGACCCAGACGTCGGTGTAGAGCGCATCGGCACCGTCGGCGGCGGCGCGCGGATCGCCGGTCAGCTTCACCCCGTGGGTCTCCTCCAGCTGGTAGTCGGCGGGCGCGGCGACGACGACTTCGACCCCGGCCAGCTCCCCCAGCACCGCCAGCGAGCGGGCGACGTTGTTGCCGTCGCCGACGTAGGCGAGGCGCAGGCCGGCGAGGTCGCCGAAGCGCTCGCGCAGGGTCAGCAGGTCGGCGATCGCCTGGCAGGGGTGGTGCAGCGGGGTGAGCGCGTTGACCACCGGCACCGAGGCGGCGCCGGCCAGCTCGGCCACCCGCTCGTGGGACCCGGAGCGGATCACCACCGCGTCGACCATGCGGGAGAGGACCTGGGCGGTGTCGCCGATCGACTCGCCGCGAGTGAGCTGCATTTCGTCGCCGCGCAGCACGACCGGGTGGCCGCCGAGCTCGTGCACGCCGACGTCGAAGGAGATCCGGGTGCGGGTCGAGGGGCGCTCGAAGACGAGCCCGACGCTGCGCCCGGCCAGCGACGCGGCGCCCAGCCGGCCGCCCTCGCGGCCCGGGTCGCGGGCCGCCTTCAGGTCGGCGGCACGGTCGAGCAGGCGCTCCAGCTCGAAGGCGCCCAGCTCTTCGCCGGTGAGGAAGTCTCGCTTCAAGGCGCCGATACTACGGCCATGGAGCTGACCGTCATCTCCTGGAACCTCTTCCACGGGCGCGACTTCCCGCCCGACCCGTCCCTGCGCACCTGGCGCTCCCGCGTCCTGCGGCTCGACGAGTCCAACGCGACCCACGTGCAGGTCAACCGCGACCTCACCGCCGAGTTCGCGACCCTGCTCGCCTCCGCTGCCTGGGACCTGGCGATGCTGCAGGAGTGCCCGCCGCGCTTCGCCGGGCCGCTGGCCCGGGCGAGCGGCGCCGAGTACCACCGCGTCCTCACCTCGCGCAACGAGCTCGGCTTCTGGCGGGCTCTCCTGGCGCGCCAGAACCCGGACCTGATGGCGAGCGCCGAGGGCGGCTCGAACACGACCCTGGTGCGCGTGCCCGGGAAGCTCGGCGGGATCGCCGAGCGGCGCGAGCTGGAGATCCACGCGGGCGAGCCGGAGCGGCGGGCGATGGCCTTCACGCGGACCGCCTCCGGCCTCTGCGTCGCCAACCTGCACGCCACCAACGACCAGCCGCGGCTGGCGACCGAGGACGCGCTGCGCGCCGCGGCGGCGGCGAGCGAGTGGGCCGGCGGGGCGCCCCTCCTCTTCGGCGGCGACCTCAACCTGCGGCCGGCCGAGGACCCGGAGGTCTTCGCGCGGCTGGCCGAGGAGTTCGGCCTCGACTCGCCGACCACCGGTGGCGAGCAGATCGACCACGTGCTGGCGCGGGGGCTGGAGGTCGTCGCGCCACCCTCCCGGTGGCCGGACGAGCGGCGCGAGATGCGGCTCGACGGCAAGGCGCTGCGGCTCTCCGACCACGCCCCGGTGGAGGCCCGCTTCGCCAAAGAGGACCCACCGGTCCTCGCAAATTGAGATATTCGGCGCGTGGGTAGAAGTTCTCGAACCCGGCAACGGTGATCAAGAGGGGGACGTGATGGCTGACGACAAACCGGCGAGCGGCAAAGACAAAGCGAAAGCGCCCGCGGCGAATTCCGCGAAAGGCAAAGGGAAAGCGAAACCGAAAAAAGCCGCCGCGAAAAAATCCGGCGGCGCCAAAAAAGCCGCCGCGAAAAAATCTACGGCGAAAAATGGGGCCTCGAAAAAGGGCGCGGCGAAAAAAACGAGCGCCAAAGAAGCCGGGGCCAAAGGCGGCAAGAAAACGGCCGCGAAAAAACGTGCGCCGCGGCCCAACGTGGCCCTCGAAAAGAGCATCGCCCAGTTCCGCGATTCGCTCGAGCACAGCGTCACGCTGAGCCGCGAGCGGATCCAGGAAGTGGTCGACGACGCCGTCAAACGCGGGCGGATGACCCAGGGCGACGCCGAGAAGATGATCGGCGAACTGCTCAAACGCGGCCGCAAACAGACCGACGCACTGCTCTCCGAGCTGGAGAAACTGGTGCGCCAGGCTCGCCGGAAGCTCCCTTGACGGGCACGGACGGAGGCGGCAGCTAGATGGAGAGCGGGACGCGCACCGAAGCGCCCGGGCGGGCGCCGCGCAAAGGCGAGCGACTCGAGGTCGAGATCGACTCGCTCGCCTTCGGCGGCCGCGGCGTCGCCCGGGCCGACGGCTTCGTCGTCTTCGTCGCCGGCGGCCTGCCCGGCGACCGGGTGGTCGCGGAGGTGACGAAGGGCAAGAAGCGCTTCGCCGAGGCGCGGGCGGTCGAGCTGCTGCGGGCCGGCGCCGACCGCCTCCCCGACCGCTGCGTGCACGGCGGTGAGCCCTGCCCGGGGGCGCCCTGGCAGGGCCTCGCCTACGAGCGCCAGCTGGCCGAGAAGCAGGCCCAGGTGGAGGACTCGCTGCGGCGGATCGGCGGGCTCGACGGCTTCGAGATGGAGCCGATCGTCGCCGCCTCCGATCAGTGGCGGTACCGCAACAAGCTGGAGTACTCCTTCGGGGCGGGCGCCGTCGGCACCGCCGACGAGGGGGTCGCGCTCGGCTTCCACGCGCGCGGGCGCTGGGACCTGATCGTCGACGTCGACGACTGCAAGCTCGCCTCCGAACCGGGTAACGCGGCCCGCAACGGGGTGCGCGAATGGGCGCGGCTCGAGGACGTCCCGGCCTATGACGCGCGGGCGCGGCGCGGCGTGCTGCGCAACCTCGTCGTCCGCGAGGGGCGGCGGACCGGCCAGATCCAGACCCGCCTGGTGACCACCGCGGCCCGTCTGCCGCGGCCGCCGGTCGACCTCCACACGACGGTCGAGGGCGACTCCGGCGGCACCGACGGTCCGACCGGGGCGCTCGGCGAGGAGCGGCTGCGGGAGAAGCTCTGCGGCCTCGAGCTCGAGATGTCCCACAACGCCTTCTTCCAGACCAACACCGAGATGGCGGAGCGCCTCTACGGCGTGGCGCTCGACTTCGCCGGGCTGACCGGGCGGGAGCGGGTCTTCGACCTCTTCTGCGGGATCGGCACGATCGGGCTGACGATGGCCCGCGCGGCGGGCGAGGTCTGGGGGCTGGAGATCGTCCCCGAGGCGATCGCCGACGCGGAGCGCAACGCGCGCCGCAACAAGATCGAGAACGCCAAATTCGTCGCCGCGAACATGCGCACCGGGGTGCGGCCGCTGGTCGAGGAGGCGGGCAGGCCGGACGTGGTCGTCGTCGATCCGCCGCGGGCGGGCCTCTCCCAGAAAATGGTCCGCCGGCTGATCGAGTGCGAGGCGAGCCGGATCGTCTACGTCTCCTGCAACCCGACGACGCTGGCGCCGAACGCGGCGCAGCTCGAGGAGGCCGGCTATAGGCTGCGCCGCGTGAGACCGGTCGACATGTTTCCCCAGACCCCGCACATCGAGTGCGTCGCCCTCCTGGAGAAAGCCGCCCCCGGACGCGGAAGCGCGGCGGCATCGCCATCTGATTCTCTGCCGGCGCGCGAGAGCAAGGAAGGCGGCGCCTGATGTCCCGCGCCTTCGGGGTCGCCGCCGGCCTCGACCCGGCGGTCGCCGTGCCGCTGGCCGAAGGCTGCGCGGAGCTCGGCTACGAGTCGATCTGGTCCAACGACCATCCCGGCGCGAAAGGCCTGGAGACGCTCGCCGAGTTCGCGAAGGGGGCGCCGACCCTGGAGCTCGGGGTCGGCGTGATCGCCCTCGACCGCCACCCCGCCGAGGAGATCGCCGCCGACATCGACCGGCTCGGCCTCGACCCGGGGCGGCTCTGGCTCGGGGTCGGCGCCGGCTTCTCGAAGCGGCCGCTGAGCGCGATGCGCGAGGCGCTGCCGGAGCTGCGCGAGAAGCTGCCCGAGGTGAAACTGGTCCTCGCCGCGATGGGGCCGAAGATGTGCCGCCTCGCCGGCTCCTCCTACGACGGCGCCTTCTTCAACTGGATGACCCCCGACTTCGCGGCCGGCAAGCACGAGGAGGTCGAGGCGGGCGCCTCGGAGTCGCGCCACGAGACGCCGCCGGTCTTCGGCTACGTGCGCACCGCGGTCGGCCCCGACGCCGGCCCGCGCCTCGCCAAGGAGGAATCCTTCTACCGCGACCTGCACAAGGGCTACCGCGACCACTTCGACCGCCTCGCCGAGCCGGAGGGCACGGTCGGCGTCGCCGGCGCCGACCGCGACGCCGTCCAGGCCGCCCTCGCCGCCTACGCCGCCCTCGACACGATCGTCGTCCGCGGCCTCGCCAGCGCGACCCTCGAGGCGATGTCCACGGTCGCCGACGCCGCCGCCCCCCGCCCGTAGCGAGTTCGCAGTTAGCCACGCATGGCGCGGATAACTGCGAACGCACGCGGACGCCGCCCTTCCATGCCCCCGCGGCCGCCGGGATGGCGGTCAGCATCGTCGGGCGAAGGCGGAGTCAGTACGGCGGCAGGTCCTCGTACCACTGGCCCAACATGCGGAACGAGCGCCAGAAGCGCTGCTTGGCGCCCTCTTCGTCGAGGCTCTCGTCGATGTCGGGGGTGTAGAGGGCATCGATCGTCGGGGTGAAGGCCTGGATCTCGCCCTCGCGCTGCTCGATCGGCCGCGAAAGCGGCACCTGCAGGCCGTTGAGGATGCGGAGGCTGGGCTCGCCCATCACCACGATGATCTTCGGCTGCACGATCGCCAGCTCCTCGACCAGGCGGGCGACGCACTCCTGCGGCGCCAGGTCGGGCTCGGCGACCGGGCACTTGACGCAGAGCGTGCCGTAGACGACCAGCGGGTCGATCCCCAGCCGTTTGAAGGATTTCATCAGCGCGTTGCCGGAGCGGCCGTAGAAGGCCACCCCCTCCTCGATCTCCGAGGTCAGCGGCGCCTGCTTCAGCATGAACACGTCGGCCTGCGGGTGGCCCGAGCCGAGCACCGGCATCAGCTTGCCGCGCGGGCAGTGGGGGCAGTCGAGGATTTCCCGGCTCATCTGGTTGAGCTCGCGGATCGCCCGCTCGAGGTACTTCTCGCGGATCTCGTCGTCGGTGGAGTGCATCTGCCGGGACCTCTTTGACGAGGTCGGCGCGGCTCCTTCGCGACGCGAAGAGTGCATCAGCTCTTGCCTTTGGCCCGAGCCCGCCGCGAACCGGCCCGCGCGAGCCGCCGCGGCTGCCCGCCGCGCGCCGGCTTGGCGTTGACGACGCGCCGTTTCGGCGCCTTCGGCCGCCCCGTCGTCTGCAGGAACTTCAGGGTCTGCACGTAGACGAGGTTCTTGTGCTTGCGGGTGATGTCGGCGTCCCGCATCGCCTCGAGGAACTCGGCCGGCCCGTCGAAATCCCTGATCCGCTGGCGTACGCTGCCCAGTCCCTGGGCGACGTGGGAGTCCGACCCGGCCGCCGGGATGATCCGGTACTTGCCGGCGAACCGCACCGCCTCCTCGTTGAAGGCGGTCAGCATCACGCGCGGGTTGAAGACCTCGAGCATGTCGACGTCGTCGACGATGTCCAGCAGGTGCTCGTAGTCGGGGACCGAGTGGAAGCGGTCGAAGGGGTGCGGCACGTAGATCAGGCCGCCCTGCTCGCGGATCGCGGCGATCGTCTCCGCCATCGAGAGCCCCTTGGGGATCTTCTCCTCGAGGAAGAGGCCGATCACCTCGCCCTGCTCGGCGGTCTTCACCTCCTCGCCGACGATCACCTTGAGGCCATCCATCCCGGCGGCGACCTCGCGCGCCGCTAGCGCCCCGGAAACCTCGTTGTGGTCGGTGATCGCGATCGCCCCGAGGCCGCGGTCACGCGCCGTCTGCAGCAGCACCTCGACCGGGGTGGCGCAGTCCCCGGAGTGGTCGGTGTGCATGTGGAGGTCGACCTCGATCAGCGGCCGGGAGGCGAGCCGGGCCCGCAGCTCCGGGTCCCCGGTCGGGTCGTGGCGGCGCGCCAGGACCCGCCGGTACACCGCTTCGAAGGAGTCGGCCACCGCCGCCCAGTCGCGCTCCCCATCCGCGGCGTCGGCCCCCGGCCGGGCCCGCCATCCGGCGGGCGGCTCGATCAGCTCGTAGCCCGCCGGGAAGTAGCGCTCGAGCAGCTGCCCGGTAGCCTCGCTGGTCACCGTGCGGGCGTCGATCCGGCCGAAGAAGACCTCGACCAGCGGCCGCGCCACCTGGGTCGAGAGCACCCGCTCCTGCGGGGCGTGGAAGGTGGCGACGTTGAGCGAGAGCGAGTGGCGGAGCGCCGCCGAGGAGACGCTCGGCGCGAACGGCTCGTGGACGTGGACGATGTCGATCGGCCGCGCGCCGAGCGGCCGTTTCACCGGCTCGCCGCTGCCGATCCGCACCACCTCGTGCCCGCGCCGCCCCAGCTCCTCGCTGAGCCGGGCGACGAACTGGTTGACCGGTTTGCGCGTCGCCCGCCGATGCGGCGAGACCTGCGCGATCGTCAGTGGCTCGGAGACGGGCACGTCAGCGGCAAAGCATAGGAGCCGAGCGGGGCCACATGTCCGCCGACCTGCGTGGGCGGGCAGGGGGCGCCGGCCCCCGCGGATAAGGGTCGCGACCGGCTCGGCCATGACCCTGGCAGGGTGTGGCCGGGGCCGAGACGGTCGGCGGTGCGGGGCAGAGCGTTCTCCGGGCTCGGACGCGCTGCAAACCTTTTGGCCCCTATAGGGGCCAAAATCCGTGCAGCGCGTTTTCGGCCCCCCGGCCTCGGGCCCGGCGGACGGGGCGGCGCGCGAAGCGAGGATCGCGGGACACCCGAACGAACCTCCCCGCGGTTCGTGAGAGAGGGTGTCCCGCGATCCTCGCCCGCTCGGCGAGCGTCAGCTCTGCTGGGCTCCGGGGATCTCGGCCGCCGGCGCGTTGCGCGTGCCGCGCGCGTTGGCGACGATGAATTCCTCGGTCAGCTCCCGCGCTTCGTCGTCGGGGCGCTGCGTGTGCGGGCTCTTCATCAGGTAGCTGGACGGACCGTCGAGCTGGCCGGAGATGCCGTTGTCGAGCGCCAGCTTGATCAGCCGCACCGCGTCGATCACGACGCCGGCCGAGTTCGGCGAGTCCCAGACCTCGAGCTTCAGCTCGGCGGTCAGCGGCACGTCGCCGAACGCCTTGCCCTCGAGGCGGATGTGGGCCCACTTGCGGTCGGTCAGCCACGGGACGTAGTCGGAGGGGCCGACGTGGACGTTCTCGTCGGGCAGGTCGTGCCCCATGATCGAGGTGACGGCGTTGGTCTTCGAGATCTTCTTCGAGTCCAGCCGCTCGCGCTCGAGCATGTTGTAGAAGTCCATGTTGCCGCCGACGTTCAGCTGCGAGGTCCGCTCGAGGCGCACGCCGCGGTCGTGGAACAGGCGGGCCAGCTGGCGGTGGACGATCGTCGCGCCGACCTGGCTCTTGATGTCGTCGCCGATGATCGGCAGCCCGGCCGACTCGAACTGCTTGTCCCAGTAGTCCTCGCGGGCGATGAAGACCGGCAGGCAGTTGACCACGCCGACCCCGGCTTTGAGGGCCTGTTCGACGTACCACTTGGTCGCCTCCTCGGAGCCGACCGGCAGGTAGCAGACGAGCACGTCGGCCTTCGCCTCTTTGAGGACCTTGACGATGTCGACGGTTTCGCCCGGCGCTTTGGTGATTTTCTCTTTCAGGTACTTGCCGAGTCCGTCGTGGGTCATGCCGCGCTGCACGGTGACGCCGACCTTCGGCACGTCGGCGAACTTGATCGTGTCGTTCTGCCCCGACCACATCGCCTCGGAGAGGTCCTTGCCGACCTTCTCGGCGTCGATGTCGAAGGCGGCGACGAACTCGACGTCGCGGACGTGGTAGCCGCCGAGGTCGACGTGCATCAGGCCCGGGACTTCCTCGGCCGGGTCGGCGTCCTTGTAGTAGTGGACGCCCTGGATGAAGGAGTTCGCGCAGTTGCCGACTCCGACGATGGCGACGCGGACCTTGTCCTCGCGGCCGCTCGCTCCGTTGCTGTCACTCATAAGTCTTCTGGTTCCTCCTGGAATCGCGCTGAGTGGAGAAAGGACACCCGGCGCCGTTGGTTGTTACAGGGCCTCCGCGTCCCCGTCGCCCCGGTCCACCGCCGCCTCGTCCATCCGGGTGAGCTCGTTGCGCACGTGCCAGACGCGCTGGAAGACGGTGAAGATCGTCAACCCGGCGACGACGTAGATCGCCGGCGCGAGGAGTTCGAAGTCCCCGATTCCGGCGCCCTTCGCGAAGATCAGGCCGATCGAAAGTAGCACCACGCGGACCGGGCGGGTGGCGATTCCGACCTTGCACTCGACGCCGAGCGCCTCGGCGCGGGCCCGCGTGTAGGAGACCATCAGCGAGCCGAGCACGGCGACCACGCAGATCGCCGCGGCGAAGTCTTCGCCGCGCGAGGCGAAGTAGCCGGCCACGGCGGCGATCACGATCCCCTCCTCGATCCGGTCCAGGGTCGAGTCGAGGAAGGCGCCGAACAGCGTCCCCTTCCCCGACATCCGCGAGTAGCGGCCGTCGAGCGTGTCCATGACCGAGCCGAGGACGAACGCGACCCCGGCGAGGAAGAAGAGCCGCTGGGTGACCAGGAAGGCGGCGACGAGGTTGCCGACCAGCCCCATCAGCGAGATCGCGTTCGGGGTCAGCCGCGAGTCGATCAGGCGGTCGCGGGCGTAAGCGCGCAGCTCCTGGCTGTTGCGGGGCGGGGCGGGGCGGCCGTTGCGGCCGCCACCGGGGACCCTGGAAGGCGCCGTCGATGCCATCTCCTATGAGGCTAGAGGGTCGCGGGGCGCCCTCCTAGGCCTCGACCCCCTGCGGCCCGGCGCGTCTCCGCCCGGACGCGCGGAAGTCCCAGGCCTCCGGTTTCCAGCGCGCCAGCGCTCCTTTGGCGACCGCGAAGGAGGCCACCGCGACCATCCAGCCGAGCGCCCAGTCGACCCAGTAGTGGTTGGCGGTGACGACCACCACCCAGGCGATCAGGACCGGCCAGAAGGCCCACCAAGCCTTCGACCACCAGCGGCGGCAGACCGCGAAGCCGCTGCCGCCGATCATCAGCGCGAAGGCGCAGTGCATGCTGGGCACCGCCGCGTAGGGATTGATGAAGACCTTGGCGATCGCCGAGTCGCTGTTGATCGAGGAGTACTTGGTGACCGTGTCGACGAAGCCGTCCTGGGGGAACAATCGCGGCGGCGCGGTCGGGAAGCCGATGTAGCCGATCAGCGCCAGGCACATCGCCACCACGAACATGTTGCGGACGAAGTAGTAGGACTCGTTGCGAAAGAGGTAGAGCCAGACGAGAAAGGCGAGGGCGACCGAGAACTGGGCGTTGATGTAGAGGAAGTTGGCGACGTCGATCGTCCAGTGGGCGGGCAGGAAGAACCGCTGCAGGCTCGGTTCGAAGAGCGTGTGGGTGGCGCGCTCGAAGGAGATGATCTCGGCGCCGTGGTGCATCGCCCCCGCCCGGCTGCCGTCGGCGACGCCGCGACCGAGCTCGTAGATGACGTCGACGCCGACCAGGATCCCGAGCTGGCGCCCCGCATCCCCCCAACCCCTGGGAAGCCAATCTCCTATGGCGGACAAGACACGCGGCATGAAAGCTTGATTCTAATCCGGCGTTGAGCAGGCAACCTGAAGATGGCCGATTCGTCCCCGAGCAAACGCGAACCGAAACCCTGGCGGCGCCCTGACCGGCGGCGCGTGCGGGCGATCCGCGAACGCCTGCGGGAGATGTACGGGACACCGGTCAACGAGCCGCACGGCCGGCCGATCGACGAGCTGATCAAGACGGTGCTCTCCCAGCACACCAACGACCGCAACCGCGATCGGGCATACGCGGCGATGCGGGAGCGCCTCCCGACCTGGGACGAGGTGCGCGACGCGCCGGTCGGCGAGCTCGAGGAGGCGATCCGCCCGGGCGGGCTGGCGCAGCAGAAGGCACCGCGGATCCAGGCGATCCTGCGCGAGCTGGGCGAGGAGCCCGACCTGGACTGGACCGAGACGGCGCCGCGCGAGGAGTCGCTCGCCTATCTGCTGGCGCTACCCGGGGTCGGCCGCAAAACCGCCGCCTGCGTGCTGATCTTCAGCTGGGGCCTGCCGGAGATCCCAGTCGACGTCCACGTCCATCGGGTCGGCGGACGGCTCGGGCTGCTCCCCGCCGATGCCTCCCTCCAGCGCGCCCATGACGAGATGCTGGCCGTCGTGCCGCCCGCGGACGCCTACGAGCTGCACGTCAACCTGATTCGCCACGGGCGCACGCTGTGCCGCCCGAAGCCGCGCTGCGGGGAGTGCGAACTGCGCCGGATGTGCCCCTGGTACCGGGATCTCGACAACCGCGAGGCGGTCGCCGGCGGGTGACGAGGCAGCCTCCGGGGTTGCCGGGAGTTAGTATCCGCGCCGCCTGTCCATGAGCAAGCGCACCTTCATCACCTTCGGCGTCCTCCTCTTCGTCCTCGCGGTGGCCATCCCCTGGCTGGCCTTCCGGGGCAGCGGCGACGTCAACACGGGCGCCCGTGAGGTGTCCGCGCACCTGAAAACCGGCCAGGTCCTCTTCGAAACGAACTGCGGCACCTGCCACACGCTCTACGCGGCGGGCACCGACGGCAACTACGGGCCGAACCTCGACGAACTGCTCGCCCCCACCGGTCCGCCCGAAGCGGGCGAAGCGGGCGAAAAGCAGATCAAATCGACCGAACAGCGCGTGCTCGCCGCCGAGAAGAACGGCGTCGACAGCCAGACCCCCGGCCGTATGCCCGCGGCGATCCTGAATCCCGAGCAGCAGCAGGAAGTCGCCGAATTCGTCGCCACCGTCGCCGGCCGCGGCTGAGCGCCTCCCGTTCCCCCCGGCAGCCAGCGGGTACCTGAAGCTTTCCGCCGGCCGGCCTCCAGGCCGACGGCGTTCGCGGCTCTCCGCGCGTAGCGTGGCGAAGCGCGAGCTCACCGCGGCGCGGTGCGAGCTCGGCGCGGGGCGCCCGACCGCCCACCTCGGGCACCTGCGACCGGGCAGCCGGGCCTCCTCAAGGTCCGCCTTGAGACTCCCGGAGACATCTGCCATACTGGCACTTAGATTTCTTAGGCATAGACAACGAAACCCCTGGAGGGAGCAGCAAAAGTGGCAAAAACGATCGGAATCGACCTGGGAACCACCAATTCCTGCGTCGCCGTTATGGAGGGCGGGGAGCCGACCGTTCTCGAGAATGCCGAGGGTGGTCGCACCACGCCGTCCGTCGTCGCCTTCACCGAGAGCGGTGAGCGCCTGGTCGGCACGGTCGCGAAACGCCAGGCGGTGATGAACCCCGAGAACACGATCTTCTCCATCAAGCGCTTCATGGGCCGCAAGGAGTCCGAAGTCAAGGAGGAGGAGACGATCGTCCCGTACAAGGTCGAGGCAGGCCCGAACGGCGACGTGCGCGTCGATGCGCGCGGCAAGCAGTACAGCCCGCCGGAGATCAGCGCGATGATCCTGCAGAAGCTGAAGACCGACGCCGAAGCGAAGCTCGGCGAGACGGTCGACGGCGCCGTGATCACCGTCCCCGCCTACTTCAACGACGACCAGCGCCAGGCGACCAAAGACGCCGGCCAGATCGCCGGCCTGGAGGTCAAGCGGATCATCAACGAGCCGACCGCGGCCTCGTTGGCCTACGGGCTCGACAAGGAGAAAACCGACCAGACGATCCTCGTCTTCGACCTCGGCGGCGGCACCTTCGACGTGTCGGTGCTGGAAATCGGCGACGGCGTCTTCGAGGTGAAAGCGACCGCCGGCGACAACCACCTGGGCGGCGACAACTGGGACAAAGCGATCGTCGAGTGGCTGGTCGCCGAGTTCAAACGCGACCAGGGCGTCGACCTCGCGGCCGACAAGAACTCGCTGCAGCGCCTCTACGAGGCGGCGGAGAAAGCGAAGATCGAGCTCTCCTCGACGCAGGAGACGCAGATCAACCTGCCGTTCATCACGGCGGTCGAGGGGCAGCCCAAGCACCTCGACATGCGCCTCAGCCGCTCGAAGCTGAACGAACTGACCGGTGAGCTGCTCGACCGCACGGTCGGGCCGGTGAAACGGGCTCTGGCCGACGCCGACGCGTCGATCGACCACGTCGTCCTGGTCGGCGGCATGACCCGCATGCCCGCCGTCCGCGAGAAGGTCAAGGAGCTGACCGGCAAGGACCCGCACCAGGGCGTCAACCCGGATGAGGTGGTCGCCGTCGGTGCCGCGATCCAGGCGGGCGTGCTGGCCGGCGACGTCAAGGACGTGCTGCTGCTCGACGTCACCCCGCTGACCCTCGGCATCGAGACCAAAGGCGGCGTGATGACCAAGCTGATCGAGCGCAACACGACGATCCCGACCAAGAAGTCGGAGGTCTTCTCGACCGCCGACGACAACCAGCCCTCGGTGGAGATCCACGTCCTGCAGGGCGAGCGCGAGATGGCCTCGGGCAACAAGAGCCTGGGCAAATTCCAGCTCACCGGCATCCCGCCGGCGCCGCGCGGCATCCCGCAGATCGAGGTCACCTTCGACATCGACGCCAACGGGATCATCTCGGTGACGGCGAAAGACAAAGGCACCGGCACCGAGCAGAAGATCGAGATCAAATCCGGCTCCGGCCTCTCCGACGAGGAAATCCAGCAGATGGTGTCCGACGCCGAGTCGCACGCCGACGAGGACCGCAAGCAGCGCGAGCTGGCCGAGGCCCGCAACCTCGCCGAGAACGCCGCCTACCAGGCGGAGAAAACCGTCTCCGACGCGGGCGACAAACTCGACCAGGGCACCAAGGACCAGATCGAGACGGCGGTCAAAGACCTCCGCTCGACGCTCGAGTCCGACTCGGTCGACGAGGTGAAAGCGAAGACCGAGGCGCTGACCACGGTGATGACCGAGGCCTCGCAGCAGATCTACGCCCAGGCCCAGTCCGAGGCGGCCTCCGCCGACGGCTCCGCCGAGAACGGCGCCGCTGCCGAGGACGAGGAAGTCGTGGACGCCGAAGTCGTCGACGAGGAGAAATAGATGCGGCCTGAACAGGACGACATGGCCGATCGCCGGGACGCCGTTGACGAGGCGTCCCGGCCCGCGGGTCCTGTCCCGGGGGCGGGGTCCCCGTCCTCGCAGGCTGCGGGCGGAGACCCCGACCCCGCGCCACCCGCGGGAGGGACCAACGCCGCGGATCGGACCGGGGAGCAACCGCAGGATCAGGTCGAGGCCGATCTTGCCGAGCTGCTGGCGGACGCGGAAGCGAAACGCGACGAGTACCTGGATATCGCCCGCCGGGCGCAGGCGGACTTCGAGAACTACCGCAAGCGGATGGCGGCGGAGGTCCAGGCGGCTGCGCTGCGCGGCAAGGCCGAGGTCGCGCGCGGCGTGGTCCCGGTCCTCGACGACCTCGAGCGGGCGATCCAGGCCGCGGAGCTGGATCCCGAGGGGGACTCGGAGGATCCGCTGGCCCACGGCGTGCTGCTCGTCTTCCGCAACCTGCGGGAGACGCTGGGCCGCAGCGGGGTCGAGACCGTCGACCCGAAAGGCGAGAAGTTCGACCCCAACGTGCACGAGGCGCTCTCGACGATCCAGGTGGAGGGCACCGAGGCGGGCGTGGTGGTCGAGGTGATGCAGAAGGGCTACCGGCTCGACGGGCACCTGATTCGCCCGGCGATGGTCGTGGTGGCCGCCTAGGAGCCGGCCAGAGGAAGAAGACGGCAGAAGAAGACGAGGCAAGTGGCAGACGAGCTCTACAAGACCCTCGGCGTCAAGAAGGACGCGAGCGAGGACGAGATCAAGAAGGCGTACCGGAAGCTGGCGCGCAAATATCACCCTGATCGCAACCCCGGCGACAAAGAGGCCGAGGAAAAGTTCAAGGAGGTCTCGGCTGCCCACGACATCCTCGCCGACCCGGAGAAGCGCAAGGAGTACGACGCGGGCCCGGCGTTCGGCGGCTTCGGCGGCGCGGGCGGCAACCCGTTCGGCGGCGGCAGCCCCTTCGGCGGCGGCGGCGCCCAGCAGGGCAGCTTCGGCGGCGAGTTCGGCGACATCCTTTCCGGGATCTTCAGCCGCGGCGGCGGCCGGGCACGGCCGCAGCAGGTGCGCGGCCGCGACCTGGAGACCGAGGTCCAGCTGAGCTTCGACCAGGCGATCAACGGGACGCAGATCAGCGTCACCGTGCCGAAGAGCGAACGCTGCGAGACCTGCCGCGGCTCGGGCGCCGCGCCCGGCACCTCGCCGATCACCTGCCCGCGCTGCGAAGGCCGCGGCATCGACCCGCAGAACCAGGGGTTCTTCTCGATCAGCCAGCCGTGCCCGCAGTGCGGCGGCAGCGGCGAGATCATCGAGACCCCCTGCCCCACCTGCGGCGGCTCCGGCCTCACCCAGCAGAACAAGCGCTACAAGGTGAACATCCCGGCCGGGGTCAAGGACGGCACCCGGATCCGGCTCGCCGGCAAAGGCGAGGCGGGCCCGCGCGGCGGGCCCGGCGGCGACCTCTACGTGACCACGCGGGTGGCGGCGTCGCCGGTCTTCCGCCGGCTCGACGACGGCAACCTCGAGGTGACGGTCCCGATCACGATCCCCGAGGCGGTGCGCGGCGGCACGATCGAAGTGCCGACGCTGGCCGGCGCGAAGAAGATCAAGGTCGCGCCGGGGACCAGGCACGGGGCGATCCAGCGCCTGCGCGGCGAGGGCGCCCCGAAGGGCAAGGGCAAGGGCCGCGGCGACATCCGCTACCGGCTCGAGATCGAGGTCCCCAAAGAGCTGAGCGAGGAGCAGCGCAAGGCGGTCGACGAGCTGGCCGGCGCGCTGAACGGGCACGACCCGCGCGCCGAGCTGCTGCGGAAGGCCGGCCTGTGATGGCGACCTACAGACGCCACGTGACGAAGGTGAACGCGACTTTCGACGACGAGCAGGGCGTGTTCATGATCTCGGTCGCCGCCGAACTCGCCGAGATGCACCCGCAGACCCTGCGCATGTACGAGACGCGCGGGCTGATCGCGCCGAAGCGCTCGCCGAAGAACACCCGCCTCTACAGCCGGCGCGACGTCGAACGGCTGCGCCGCATCCAGGAGATGACCGCGCAGGGGCTGAACCTGGTCGGGGTCGAGACGGTGCTGGCCCTGGAAGAGCAGGTCAAGAAGCTGAAAGAACGAGTGAGAGAGCTGGAACGAAGAGGAGAAGAGGGCTGATGCAGCCGGACAAGTTCACCCAGAAATCGCAGGAAGCGATCGCCGCGACGCTGGAGCTGGCGCGCAGCCATCGCAATCCGGAGGCAGCCCCCGCCCACCTGTTGGTGTCGCTGCTCGAACAGACCGAGGGCCTGGTCGTGCCGATCCTGCAGCGGGTCGGCGCCGACACCGCGACGATCGCGGCGCGCGCCAACGAGGCGGTCGCGGCGCTGCCGAAACTCGGCGGCGAGGGTGAGGAGCCGCGGCTGAGCGCGGCGCTGGCCGCGACCCTGCGCGCCGCCGAGCGCGAAATGGGGCGCGACGGCTCGAGCCTGATCTCCACCGACCACCTGCTGCGGGCGCTGACCGAGGACGCGACCGTCGGCGACATCCTGCCGAGCCGCGAGGAGCTCGACGCCGCCGTAGCCCAGGTGCGCCCCAACCCGGTGACCTCGCCGAACCCGGAGTCGACCGCCCAGGCGCTGGAGAAATTCGGCCGCGACCTGACCGCCGACGCGCGCTCGGGCCGACTCGACCCGGTGATCGGCCGCGACGAGGAGATCCGCCGCGTGATCCAGGTCCTCTCCCGCCGCACCAAGAACAACCCGGTGCTGATCGGCGACCCGGGCGTCGGCAAGACGGCGATCGTCGAGGGCCTGGCCCAGCGGATCGTCGACGGCGACGTGCCGGAGAGCCTGCGCGACCGCCGCGTGATCGCGCTCGACATCGGCTCGCTGCTGGCGGGCTCCAAATACCGCGGCGAGTTCGAGGAGCGGCTGAAAGCGGTGCTGAGCGAGGTGCAGGACGCGGAGGGCCAGATCGTCCTCTTCCTCGACGAGCTCCACACGATCGTCGGCGCCGGCGCCGCCGAAGGCGCGGTCGACGCCGCCAACCTGCTGAAGCCGATGCTGGCGCGCGGCGAGCTGCGCGCGGTCGGCGCGACGACGCTCGACGAGTACCGCAAGCACATCGAGAAGGACGCGGCGCTGGAGCGGCGCTTCCAGCCGGTGCTGGTCGGCGAGCCCGACATGCAGGACACGATCGGGATCCTGCGCGGCCTGAAGCCGCGCTACGAACAGCACCACGGGGTGCGGATCGCCGACTCGGCGATCGTCGCCGCGGCCACCCTCTCGGAGCGCTACATCGCCGACCGCTTCCTGCCCGACAAGGCGATCGACCTGATCGACGAGTCGGCTTCACGGCTGAAGATCGAGATCGACTCGGTGCCGACCGAGATCGACGAGGTCGCGCGGCGGATCCAGCAGCTCGAGATCGAGCGCGAGGCGCTCCGCAAAGAGACCGACGAGGCGTCGAAGACGCGCCTCGGGGCGCTCGAGGAGGATCTCTCCAACCTGCGCGAGCAGGAGACCGAGCTGCGGGCGCGCTGGCAGAACGAGAAAGAGCCGATCGAGGCGATGAAGGCCGCCAAGGCCGAACTCGAGGAAGCGCGGGTGGAAGTCGAGCAGGCCAACCGCGAGACCGACCTGCAGCGCGCCGCCGAACTCCAGTACGGGCTGATCCCCGACCTCGAATCGAAGGTTGCCGACGCCGAAGCGCGGCTCGCCGAGCTGCACGCGGGCGACGGCGGCACGATGCTCGCCGACGAGGTGACCGAAGAGGACGTCGCCGAGGTCGTCGCCAAATGGACCGGGATCCCGGTCAGCCGCCTGATGGAGGGCGAGGTGGAGAAGCTGATCCACATGGAGGAGCGCCTGCACGACCGGGTGATCGGCCAGGAGGAGGCGATCGCCGCGGTGTCCAACGCCCTGCGCCGCTCGCGCGCCGGGCTCTCGGACCCGAACCGGCCGATCGGCTCGTTCCTCTTCCTCGGCCCGACCGGGGTCGGCAAGACCGAGCTGGCCAAGGCGCTGGCCGAGTTCATGTTCGACACCGACCAGGCGATCGTCCGTCTCGACATGTCCGAGTACATGGAGAAGCACACCGTGTCGCGGCTGGTCGGCGCGCCCCCCGGCTACGTCGGCTACGAGGAGGGCGGCCAGCTGACCGAGGCGGTCCGCCGCCGCCCCTACGCGGTGGTGCTGCTCGACGAGATCGAGAAGGCGCACCCCGACGTCTTCAACACGCTGCTGCAGATCATGGACGACGGCCGGCTCACCGACGGGCAGGGGCGCACGGTCAGCTTCACCAACACGGTGCTGATCATGACCTCCAACGTCGGCTCCGACCGGATCGTCGGCGACCAGGTCGACGAGGCGATCCGCGAGGCGATCGAAGAGGTCCTGGCGGCGACGTTCAAGCCGGAGTTCCTCAACCGGATCGACGACACGGTGATCTTCCACCGGCTCTCGAAGGCCGACATCGGCCGGATCGTCGAGCTGCAGGTCGACCACCTGGTGGGCCGGGTGGCCGAGCGCGGCATCTCGGTCGACCTCTCCGACGACGCCCGCACCCTGCTCGGCAACCTCGGCTACGACCCCGTCTACGGGGCGCGGCCGCTGCGCCGGGTGATCCAGAAGCAGCTGGTCGACAAGCTGGCGCTGAAGATCCTCGAGGGCGAGTTCGGTGAGGGCGACACCGTCCGCGTCGACGCCATCGAGGGCACCCTCGTCTTCGAGCGCGTCGCCGCCGAGGCCCCCGCCGCCGCGTAGCACTGGTCGCAGCCCAGAAGGAGGGGCCCCGGAACCCAGGCGCGTCCCCTTGCACGTCGCGGGCACAGCCGCGCAGCACGATCGTCCCAGCTCACGGATCGCGGTCGACCTTTGGCCCGGACACACGGAGGCGGTCGTCCTAAGGCCCGGTATCCGGGCCTTAGGACGACCGCGCGGGATCCGGGCGGGCCAAGGGTCGACCGCGGCGCGTCGTCCCGGGTCGAGCCGGCGGAGCTCCTCCACGACCCTTGGCTACCTCTGTAACAATGATGTAAAAGGTGCTGAGCGGCAGAGGAGCCGCTCTGGACTCAGGAATTCGGCGCCTCATGCCGAAACTAAACGGCGCGGAGTGTTCTTACAATTCGGAAGAGATATGGACGAGCGCGATCAGGAGCGGCAGCTGATCGACGCGCAGACCGAAGGCACCGGACGCCTGCGGGCCGGCGTCGAGAGGGCCCGTGCGGGCCTCGACCGGGCGCGCCTCGGCGGCGGGGACGCGGGCCGGCTCTTGAGCGACAGGGCGCGGGAAGCCAGTGAGGACGCGGCGTGGTTCGTGCGCAGGCGCGTCGCCTGGCCGGTCGAGGACGGCCTGACGGCACTCGGGACGCGCGGGCGGATCGGCGTCTTCGGCGGCGGCGGGATCGCGCTGGCCGGCGTCATCGCCGCGATCCTGGTCGCGGGATCGGGCGGCTCGGGCGCCGACGCCGGCACCACCGCGGCGCTGGCCTTCCGCCCGACGCCCGCCCCGGCGCCCGCGGTCGCCCCGCCCGTCAAGCCGAAGAAGAAGCCCGCGAAGCCCGCCGGTCCGACCCTGCACGGCTCGCCGCCGGACTTCGCGCCGGCCAAGGACGTCAAGGCCGGGGTCGGCGGCGGCAGGGCGCTCGGCGGCAAGGCGTCCGGCGGCGGGCGGCAGAGCTCCGGCACCGGCGGCGGGGCGCCGGCGCCCCGCCGATCGGCGACGACGACGGGCGGCGAATCCGCCGCAACCGCGAAGATCGGCTCCAACCCCGCGGCCACCGCGTCGGCGGCCGCCCAGGCCGACAGCCTGAAGACCTCCCCCGGCCAGGGCAACGCGGCCGGTGCCGAAGCGGGGACCGCGGACGCCGCGGCAAGGGGCGCCGGCACCGCGCAGAGCAGCGAACTGGACGGCCCGCCCGCGCCGAAGGCCGCGAAGCGGGTGGCGCGGCGCTTCGCCGAGGCGTTCGTCGTCTACGAGGTCGAGGGCGTCGACGGCAAGGTCCGCGCGACGTTCAGCTCGACCGGCACCAGACAGCTGGCGCGCTCGCTGCTGCGCCGGCCGCCGCGCCAGCCCGCCAACGTCAAGGTGCCGAAGGCGAAGGTCGTCAACGTCGTCGCCGGCCCCTCGAAGGGCGGCGTCTACACGGTCAGCGTCTCCCTGCTGCGGGTCGGCGTGACCAGCGAGCTGCGGCTCGAGATGGAAAAGGGCGTCGGCAAGAAGTGGGAAGTCACGAACGTCCTCGGCTGATGGCCTCCGCCCCCCACAAGCTCCGCGCCGTCGTGACGGCCGCCGCGATCGCCGCGGCCCTGACGCTGCCGGTCGCCGCCGCGGACGCCGCCGAAGGCCCGCAACCGATCCAGGGCCCGACGCTCGAAGCCCCGGTCCAAAATGCTCCGTTGGCGCCGGCGGGAGACGGCGCCGCCTCGGGCAACGGCGAGGGCGCCGAAGGGGAAGCGGAATCGGCCGGCAAGTCGTCGGGGTCCGCCGGCAAGTCGGGATCGGGCGACAAGTCGGGGTCCGAAGGGAAGTCGGGGTCCGGCGGCGAATCCGCGGGCGGCTCGGACGCCTCCGGCGCCGGCGTCACCGAAAACTCGCCGCTCGGCCCGAAGCCGGAAGTCGTCCGCCACCCGAAGCTGCCGCCGGCGAGCGGCGGCACGACGGCCCAGGAACCGACCAGGGGCGAAAAGGAACTCGCCGAAGCGAAATCCGAACGGGAAGCCGACGAAGCCGCCGAACGGGCCGGCGCCGAACGCAACCTCGCCGCCCCGGCCTGGCAGGTGCCGAAGCTGACCGCCTCGGCCTGCGCGGCGAGCGCCGTGCCGCCGCAGCTGATCCCGATCTACCAGGCCGCCTCGGCCCGCTACGGGCTCGGCACCCAGGGACCCGCCATCCTGGCGGGCATCAACGCGGTCGAGACCGGCTTCGGCACCAATCTCGGCCCCTCCTCGGCGGGCGCGGTGGGCTGGATGCAGTTCATGCCCTCGACCTGGACGACCTACGGCGTCGACGCCAACGGCGACGGGGTCGCCGACCCGAACAACCCCGAAGACGCGATCTACGCGGCGGCGCGCTACCTCGCGGCCGCCGGGATGCCCGCCGACACCTACGGCGCGATCTACGCCTACAACCACGCCGACTGGTACGTCTCCGAGGTGCTCGCCGATGCCGGCTGCTACGCCGCCGAAGTCGGCGACCCGGCCTTCACCCAGGCGGGTCTGACCCCGCAGATCGAAGTGCTGCGCTGCGAACCGGCGCCCGGCTGGAAGCAGAAGATCCCGCCCGAATACCTGCAAGCCTTCGAGGGGGCGGCGGCCCGCTACGAACTCGGGCGGCGCGGGGTGTGGGCGCTGGCCGCGATCGCCCGGCTCGAGTCGAGCTTCGGCCACGGGATGTCCAAGAAGCAGCTGGAAGAAACCGGGGCGCTCGGGTTGGAAGCGAGCGAGTGGAAGCGCTACCGGGTCGACGGCGACGGCGACGGCCACATCCGCCATGCCGACATCTTCGACTCGGCGATGACCCTGGCGCGCGAGATCTGGTCGAAGGGCTCGCTGGAAGCCGGTGTCTTCGCCCACAACCAGGCCGCCTGGTACGTGGAGGAGGTCCTCCAGGAGGCCGAAGAAATCGAAGGCGGCTGCAAGACGACCTACGTCAACTGGCGGGTCGCGCCGCTGGCCGCCGAAACGACGGTCACCGGCGCCGAAGCGGTGCTGCAGCCGAACGGCCTCGCCGCCGCGCCGGCCGGCGCGCCGCCCGCGGTGAAGGCCGCGATCGCCGCCGCCAACTCGATCGCCACCACCCCCTACGTCTGGGGCGGCGGCCACGCCTCCTTCTACTCCTACGGCTACGACTGCTCCGGCGCGGTCAGCTTCGCCCTCTACGGGGCGGGCCTGCTCGACACGCCGCTCACCTCCGGCGCGCTGGAGAGCTACGGCGAAGCCGGCCCCGGCAAGTGGGTCACGATCTACGCCAACGGCGAACACACCTACATGGTCATCGCCGGGCTGCGCTGGGACACGGTCGGCGACGCCAACGGCACCGGTCCGCGCTGGCACGCCGAAGCGCCCTACCCGGAAGGGTTCGTGGTCCGACACCCGGTCGGGTACTGAACGCCGGGCCGGTCGGGGGAAATCCGGCCTGGCCCCCCGGCCCGATGGCCATTAGGATTGACGAGGAGGAGCCATGACGATCTATCTGATGCTCACCAACCTGACCGCCGAGGGCCTGCGGACCCTGAAGAACAACCCCGGCCGGGTGACCGAGGTGAACCAGGAGGTCGAACAGATGGGCGGCAAGGTCGTCACCCAGTACGCGACGCTCGGCGAGTACGACTTCGTGACCGTGATCGAGGCGCCCGACGAGAAGACGATGGCGAAGATCTCGGTCGAGCTCGGCTCGCGCGGCACGATGACCAGCCGCACGCTCACCGCGATGCCGGCCGCGGACCTCTCGGACTCGATCTAGTGCCCGACCCGGCACCGGCAGTGCCCTGGTCCCCCGGCCCGACCCCGGCACCTTGAGAGCGCTCGTCGTCGGCGGCGGCGGCCGCGAGCACGCGATCGTGCGGGCGCTGGCCCGCTCCAGCGCCGCGCCGGAGCTGCTCTGCGCGCCCGGCAACGCGGGGATCGCGGCGGACGCCGAGGTCTTCCCGGAGGTGGCGGCCGACGACGTCGAGGCGATCGTCGCGCTGGCCACGGCGCGCGGCGTCGACCTGGCGGTGATCGGCCCCGAGGCGGCGCTGGTCGCCGGCGTCGTCGACGCCCTCGAGGCGACCGGCGTAGCCGCCTTCGGCCCGAGCCGGGCGGCAGCCGAGCTGGAGGGGTCGAAGGCGTTCGCCAAGGAGCTGATGGCGGCGGCCGGGGTGCCGACGGCCGCCCACGTCCTCCTGGACAGCCGCGAGGAGGCGCTCGCGGCGCTGGAGCGGGTCGCCTACCCGACCGTGCTGAAGGCCGACGGCCTGGCGGCGGGCAAGGGCGTGATCCTCTGCGCCGACGAAGGCGAGGCCCGCGGCGCGCTCGACGTCTTCTTCACCGAGCGGCGCTTCGGCGCGACGACGGTGGTCCTGGAGGAGTTCCTGCACGGCGAGGAGCTTTCGCTGCTGGCGCTCTGCGATGGCGAGAACGTGGTGCCGCTCGCCCCCGCCCAGGACTACAAGCGGATCTTCGACGACGACCGCGGGCCGAACACCGGCGGCATGGGCAGCTACTCGCCGGTGCCGGGGTTCGGCGCCGCCGAGGTCGAGGGGATCGTCGACCGCGTGCACCGGCCGATCGTCGCCGCGATGGCCGCCCGCGGCACGCCGTTCCACGGAGTCCTCTACGCGGGGCTGATGATCGGCGCCGACGGTCCCAAGGTGCTCGAGTTCAACGTCCGCTTCGGCGACCCCGAGACGCAGGCGGTGCTGCCGCGGCTGCGCTCCGACCTCGCCGACCTCTTCCGCGCGGCACGCGAGCCGGGCGGGCTGGCGGGGATGGGCGCCGAGTTCGCCGACGACTGGGCGGTGACCGTGGTGCTCGCCTCGGCGGGCTACCCGGAGAGCTCCTCGAAGGGCGACGTGATCCACGGGCTGGTCGAGGCGGCCGAGATCGCCGAGGTGACCCACGCCGGAACGGCGGCGCGGGACGGCGAGATCGTCACCGCCGGCGGCCGCGTCCTCAACGTCACCGGCCTCGGCCCCGACCCGGCGACGGCGCGCGATCGCGCGTACGATGCGGCGGGGCGGATCTCCTTCGACGGAATGCAGGTCCGCGGCGACATCGCCGCCCGCGCGGTCGCCCGTCTCGCCAGTCACTGACCCACCAGTCCCGCAACCCCGAGAGGAACCTCCATGAGCGACATCGCCGATCCGAACCAGCCCGAGACCGGAACCGCCGCGGCCGAGGCGCAGACGGAAGCGAAGATCGAGCAGATCGAGGAGGACTTCGAGGTCTCGGGGCCGCTGGTCGGGATCATCATGGGGTCGAAGAACGACATGGACAAGATGCTCCCCGCCGAGAAGTACCTCGCCGAGCAGGGGATCCAGTCCGAGGTGCACGTGATGAGCGCTCACCGCGACCCGGAGAAGGTGCGCGAGTTCTGCACCAGCGCCCGGGCGCGGGGGCTGAAGGTGATCATCGCCGGCGCCGGGATGTCGGCGGCGCTGCCCGGGGTCGCCGCCGCCCACACCGACCTGCCGGTGATCGGCGTGCCGATCCTCGGCAAGAGCCTCGGCGGCCTCGACGCGCTGCTCTCCGCCGTGCAGATGCCGCCCGGGATCCCGGTCGCCTGCGTGGCGATCGACGGGGCCAAAAACGCCGGCGTGCTGGCGGCGCGAATCATCAACGCATGAGCGAAGGGACGCTTGACTCGGCACTCCGGCGGGCGGGTCCTGTCGGGGAGACGGGGCCCTCGTCCTCGCAAGCTGCGGGCGAGCACCCCATCTCCCCGCCACCCGCCCGAGGAGCGCGGGCGGCGGACGTCACGACGTCGAGGGGGATGAATCGCGGCCACCTCCGCCCGGAGCTGGGAGGGGTCCGGTGATCCCTCGCTACACCCGACCTGAGATCGGGGCGGTCTGGACGCAGCAGGCGAAGCTGGAGAGCTGGCTCGAGGTCGAGCTGGCGGCGACCGAGGCCTGGGCGGCGGAGGGCGTCGTCCCGGCGGCGGTCGCGGCGGCGGTGCGCGAGCGAGCCGCCTTCACGGTCGAGGCGGTCGACGAGCGGGAGAAGGTCACCGACCACGACGTCGCCGCCTTCGTCGACGTGGTCGCCGCCTCGGTCGGACCCGACGGGGCGCGCTGGATCCACTACGGGCTGACCTCCTCCGACGTGCTCGACACGGCGCTGGCGCTGCAACTGCGGCGGGCGGGCGAGATCCTCGTCGCCGGGGCGCGCGCCTACCGCGACGCGCTGGTCGAGCGGGCGCTGGCCGAGCGGGACACGCTCTGCGTCGGGCGCACCCACGGCGTCCACGCCGAGCCGACCACCTTCGGGCTGCGGCTGGCGGGCTTCGCCTTCGAGGCGGACCGCAACGTCGGCCGGCTCGAGGAGGCCTTCGCGCAGCTCGCCTACGGCAAGCTCTCCGGCGCGGTCGGCACCTACGCCTCGGTGCCGCCGGCGGTCGAGGCGCGGGTGATGGAGAAGCTCGGGCTGGGGCGCGAGGACGTCGCCACCCAGGTGATCCCGCGCGACCGGCACGCCGAGCTGACCGCGACCATCGCCCTCGCCGGGGCCGGGCTCGAGCGCTTCGCGACCGAGGTCCGCAACCTGCAGAAAACCGAGGTGCGCGAGGTCGAGGAGCCGTTCCGGGCGGGTCAGAAGGGGTCCTCGGCGATGCCCCACAAGCGCAACCCGATCCGCACCGAGCGGATCACCGGGCTGGCGCGGGTCCTGCGCGGCTACGCCCAGACCGGCTTCGAGGACGTCGCCCTCTGGCACGAGCGCGACATCTCCCACTCCGGCGCGGAGCGGGTGATCCTGCCCGACGCGACGATCCTGCTCGACTACATGCAGGATCTGGCGACGAAGGTGGCGTCGGGGATGACCCTGCACCGCGAGCGGATGCGCGCCAACCTCGACGTGACCCACGGGGCCCTGTTCAGCCAGCGCGCCCTCACCGCCCTGGTCGAGTCCGGGATGACCCGCGACGAGGCCTACCGCGTGGTCCAGGAGAACGCCCAGCGGGCCTGGGACACCGGCACCGAGTTCCGCGAGCTGCTCGCCGCGGCGGCGCCGCAGCTCGACCTCGACGCGGTCTTCGACCACGGCGCCTACCTGACGCACGTCCCGGAGATCTTCGAGCGGCTCGAAGCGCTGGTGGCCTGAGGCGCGGGCCGGTTAGGGTACGGGCGTGATCCTCTACACCTGCGGGCAGAAGACCACCGGCCCCGCCTTCGCCCACCCGTGCGCCAAAGCCGGCAAGGCGCTCGAGGCGGCGGGCTACGAGTACGAGCTGAAGACGGTCGGCGGCTACCGGATGATGCCCTGGACCTGGGGCAGCCGCAAGCAGGACCGCGAGGAGGTCCGCCGCTTGTCGGGCACCGACGAGGTGCCGATCCTCGTCCTCGACGACGGCGAGGTGATCTCCGGCTCCGGCACGATCGCCGCCTGGGCGAAGGAGCATCCGGCCGCCCGCGCCAAGTCGTCCCCTTCCTGAGCGTCCAGATCTGATCACCGCTGGACGCCGGCGCCTCGAAGTGGACCGCTACTGGCCGGCGACCAGAGCCACGAGCGCGAGGACCAGGGTCCCGAACATCCCGCCGCAGACCACCATGAAGGTGTGCTGGAGGGAATCGAGCCTCTCCACGATCCGGTCCTGCCCGGCCTGAAGCGCGTCCAGGCGGCGGTCGGTTTCGCGGTGCTGTCGGTGGACCTCTTCAAAGCGTTCGTCGACGCGGTCGAACCGTTCCTCGATCGCCTTGAAGCGTTCGTCGACGCGGTCGAACCGTTCCTCGATCGCCTTGAAGCGTTCGTCGAGGCGGTCGAACCGTTCCTCGACCGCCTTGAAGCGTTCGTCGAGGCGGTCGAACCGTTCCTCGACCGACACGAAGCGCACGTCGATCGTCTTGAAGCGCTCGTCGACGATGGATTCAAACCGATCGAGGCGACCGTTGAGGTGCGCGAATTCGACGTCCATGCGGGCGAAGCCGTCGTCGACCTTCTTGTCGAGCGCTTCGATTCTCTCGTCGGTCCAGGTCACCGTTTCCATGGGTACCAACGTAGACATCAGGTTTCAACGGGTGGCGCGCAAGATGTGACATTTGCGGGCCAATCCCTTCGCGGATGCGACATGCCGAGGGCGATGTGACGTGCCGCCGACGGTGCGTTCCCAGCTATCGACGCTATGCGTCGGTAGCTGCGAACTCGCGGGCGGGGGCGCGGGCGTCCAGCACCACCGGCGTGCCGGCGCGGGGCGAGAAGGTGATGTTGCGGCGGCCGGTCCGCTCGGGGCGCGGGTCGGCCTTGCGCAGCTCGCAGCGGCCGAGCACCTCGCGCAGGACGATCCGCATCTCGAACTCGGCGAAGGCGGCGCCGAGGCAGCGCCGCACGCCGCCGCCGAACGGGATCCAGGCGTAGGTCTCCGGCGCGGACTCGAGGAAGCGCTCGGGGCGGAAGGCGAACGGCTCGGGGTAGAGGTCGGCGCGGGTGTGGGTGAGCCAGAACGCCGCGGTGACGTCGGTGCCGGCGGGCAGGTCCAGCTCGTCGGTGACCAGGTCCGCGGCGAGCCGGCGCCCGGCGATCGGGACGACCGGCCGCAGACGCAGCGACTCGCTGATCGTCGCCTTCAGGTAGGCCTCTTCGCCCGCCGCGAGCGAGCCGCGCAGCCGCCCCAGCTCGGTCGGGTGGCGGAGGAGCAGGTCGAAGGTCCAGGCGAGCGCCGTCGCCGTCGTCTCATGCCCGGCGAGGAGCAGGGTCATCAGCTGGTCGCGCAGCTCTTTGTCGTCCATCCGCGAGTCGTCCTCGAAGCGGGCCGTCATCAGCATCGAGAGGATGTCGTCGCGCTCCTCGAGGTCGGGGCGCAGGCGGTGCTCGGCGATCTCCGCGAAGAGCAGCTCGTCGACCTGGTCGAGCCGCTCGCGGATGCGGGCCAGGGGGTCGCTCCCGGAGCGCCGCGCGAAGAGGCCCAGCAGCTGGATGCGGGTCGAGCCCGTGGCGGCGAGCAGGTCGCGCAGCAGCACCCGCAGCCGGTCGAGCCGCGGCCCCTCGGCGACGCCGAAGACGACCCGCAGGATCACCTCGAGGGTCACCGCCTGCATCCGCGCGTGGATCGGGAACTCGCGGCCGAGCGGCCAGGAGTCGACCTCGGCGGCGACGATCTCCTCGACCACCGCCTGGTAGGCGCGCATCCGCTCGCCGTGGAAGGCGGGCAGCATCAGCCGGCGGCGCGCCATGTGCTCCTCGCCTTCCAGCAGCAGCACCGAGCGGGCGCCCAGCACCGGCTCCAGCGTGAAGCTCCGCCCCGGCGGCAGCCCGTGGCGGCGCTCTCCGTACAAGGCCTTCACCGCGGCCGGGTCGGAGACCAACACCATCGGCCGCTCGAAGCCCAGGAAGCGGACGCTGAAGGCCTCGCCGATCTCCTCCCGGTAACGCGCCATGAAGGCGAGCGGGCGGAAGCTCCAGGCGAGGGTCTGCCAGAGCGGGCTCCGCGGCGGTTCGGGCGGCAGCGGCACCCCTCGATGATGCCACGGAACGGCGCAATCTCCGGCCGCGGCGGCGCGGTTGTCCGCCCCCGCGCTTGGCTAGAGTCGGGCGCATGCCATCCCTCACCGATCTGAAGCTGCTCTCCTCCGGCAAGGTCCGCGAGATCTACGAGTGGGAGGACGATCTGTTGATGGTCGCCTCCGACCGGATCTCCACCTACGACGTGGTGATGCCGACGCCGATCCCCGACAAGGGGAAGGTGCTGAATCGGATGTCGGTCTTCTGGTTCGGGCTGACCGAGGACATCGTCCCCAACCACTTCGTCTCCGAGGACGTCCCGGAGGAGGTCGCCGAACGGGCGATGCGGGTGAAGCGGCTGGAGATGTACCCGGTCGAGTGCGTGGTGCGCGGCTACCTCTCCGGCTCGGGGTGGAAGGAATACAAGGAAGGCGGCGCGGTGTGCGGGATCGAGCTGCCCGCGGGGCTGATCGAATCCGACCAGCTGCCGGAGCCGATCTTCACCCCCTCGACCAAGGCCGACGTCGGCCACGACGAGAACGTCGACTTCGACCGCGCCGCGGAGATCGTCGGCGACCGGGCGCTGCTCGAAGAGCTGCGGCGGGTCTCGATCGAGGTCTATAGGCGCGGCGCCGAGCACGCGGCAGAGCACGGGATCATCCTCGCCGACACCAAGTTCGAGTTCGGCCGCCACGCGGGCGCCGAGATCGTGCTCGGCGACGAGGTGCTGACCCCGGACTCCTCGCGGTTCTGGCCCGCCGACTCCTACCAGCCGGGCAAGACGCCGCCCTCCTTCGACAAGCAGTACGTGCGCGACTGGGCCAGCGCCCAGGGCTGGGACAAAAAGCCGCCCGCGCCGGAGCTGCCGCCCGACGTGGTCGAGCAGACGCGGGCGAAATACGTCGAGGCCTACGAGCGGATCACGGGGCAGAGCTTTTGAGGCGGCGAGGCTCGCGTGGCTAGGGCGCGGGTCCTGATCCGCCCCAAGCAGGGCATCCTCGACCCGCAGGGCAAGGCGGTCGAGCGGGCGCTGCCGGCGCTCGGCTTCGAGGGGATCGGGCACGTGCGGGTCGGGCGGATGGTCGAGCTCGAGGCCGAGGACCCGGAGCGGCTCGGCGAGCTCTGCGAGAAGCTGCTCGCCAATCCCCTGATCGAGGACTACGAGATCCAGCCCCTGTGATCTGGGGCGTCCTCCAGTTCCCGGGCTCCTGCGACGAGCGGGATGCGCTGCACGCCTGCGAGGTGGTCGGCGGCGAGGCACGGCTGATCTGGCACGAGGACCGCGACCTCGACGGGGTCGACGGGGTCGTCGTCCCCGGTGGCTTCTCCTACGGCGACTACCTGCGGGCCGGGGCGATCGCCCGCTTCTCCCCGGCGATGGAGGCGGTGGCCGCGCTCGCCGCGGCGGGCGGCCCGGTGCTGGGGATCTGCAACGGCTTCCAGGTGCTTTGCGAGGCGGGCCTCCTCCCCGGCGCCCTGCTGCGCAACGCCGAGCTGCGCTTCATCTGCAAGCAGGTCGACCTGCTCGACGGCGAGGGGCGGACCCTCTCGATCCCGATCAAGCACGGGGAAGGGCGCTACTACGCGCCGGAGGAGATGCTCGACCGACTGGAGGCGAATGGCCAGGTCGCCTACCGCTACGCCGACGGGCACAACGCCAACGGCTCGTCCCGCGACATCGCCGGGGTGCGCAACGAGCGCGGCAACGTGGTCGGCCTGATGCCACATCCCGAGCACGCGGTCGACCCGCTGACCGGCTCGACCGACGGCCAGCTCGTCTTCGCGGCGCTGGAAGGGTTCGCGGCCCATGCCTAGCGACGCCGGGGCACGCCACCGCGAGCTCGGCCTCACCGACTCCGAGTTCGAGCTGATCGTCGAGAAGCTGGGCCGCGAGCCGAACGCGGTCGAGCTGGCGATGTTCAGCCTGCTGTGGTCCGAGCACTGCGCCTACAAGCACTCGCGCAAGCTGCTCCGCCGCCTGCCCACCGAGGGGCCGCGCGTCGTCATGGGGCCGGGCGAGAACGCGGGCGCGGTCGACGTCGGCTCCGGCTACGCGGTCGCCTTCAAGGTCGAGTCCCACAACCACCCGAGCGCGGTCGAGCCCTTCCAGGGCGCGGCGACCGGGGTCGGCGGGATCCTGCGCGACGTCTTCGCGATCGGCGCCAGGCCGATCGCCGTGCTCGACAGCCTCCGCTTCGGGGAGCTCGACTCGGTCCGCTCGCGCCACCTGCTCGACGGCGCGGTGCGCGGGATCGGCCACTACGGCAACTCGATCGGCGTGCCGACGGTCGGCGGCGAGATCTATTTCGAGGAGCCCTACGAGCACAACTGCCTGGTCAACGCGATGTGCATCGGCCTCGCCAGAACCGAGGCGATGGTGCGCGCCGCCGCCGCCGGGGTCGGCAACGCGGTGGTGCTGATGGGCGCGGCGACCGGCCGCGACGGGATCGGCGGCGCCTCGGTGCTGGCCTCGGCCGAGCTCGGCGAGGGCGACGAGGCGAAGCGCCCGACCGTGCAGATCGGCGACCCCTTCGAGGAGTCCAAGGTGCTCGAGTGCTGCCTCGAGCTGCTGGAGAAGGGGCTGCTCGTCTCCCTGCAGGACCTCGGCGCCGCGGGCCTCACCTCCTCGGCGGGCGAGATGGCCTCGGCGGGCGGGGTCGGGATCGACATCGACGTCGCCAAGGTGCCGCTGCGCGAGGCCGACATGGAGCCCTTCGAGATCATGGTCTCCGAGTCCCAGGAGCGGATGCTGGCGGTGGTCGAGCCGGCCCGGGTCGCCGCGGTGCGAGCGATCTGCGAGAAGTGGCAGACCGGCTCGGCGGAGATCGGCGTCGTCACCGACTCCGGCCACATCCGCGTCCTCGCCGGCGGCGAGCTCGTCGGTGACATGCCGGTCGAGGCGCTGGTCGACGGCTGCCCGCTGTATGACCTCTCCCCCGCGGCGCCGGCCGCCTGGATCTACGGCAACCGGCGCACCCTGGAGCCGGACGCCGACTCGGCGGCGACCCTGCTGGCGCTGCTCGCCGCCCCCAGCATCGCCTCCAAGAAGTGGATCTTCCAGCAGTACGACGCGCTGGTCGGCTCGCGCACGGTGCGCCGGCCGGAGGCCGCCGACGCCGCGGTCCTGCAGCTGCCCGAGTCCGGCAACGCGATCGCGGTCTCGATCGACGGCAACGGCCGGCGGGTCGCCTGCGAGCCGTTCAACGGCACCGTCGAGGCGGTCCTCGAGTGCGCCCAGAACCTCGCCTGCGTCGGCGCCGAGCCGCTCGGCCTGACCAACTGCCTGAACTTCGGCAACCCGGAGAAGCCGGTCCCCGCCTGGCAGCTCGACCGCGCGATCAGTGGCCTCGCGGCCGCCTGCGAGGCACTCGGCGTGCCGGTCGTCGGCGGCAACGTCTCCCTCTACAACGAGGGTCCCGACGGGCCGATCTACCCGACCCCGGTGGTGGCGATGGTCGGCGAGCTGCCCGACCCGGCACGCACCGCGCCGTCGTCCTTCGCCCGCGAGGGCGACGCGATCGGCCTGCTCGGGCCGTTCGCCCCGACCATGCACGGCTCCGAGCTCGCCAAGCAGCGCGGCGAGCTGGAGGCCGGGCTGCCGGAGCCGCACCTCGACGCGGTCGCCACCGCCTGCGCGATCGTCCGCGAGGCGGTCCGCGCCGGCCGCGTCGCCTCCGCCCACGACGTCTCCGACGGCGGGCTCGCCTGCGCGCTCGCCGAGTGCGCGATCGGCGCCGGCCTCGGCTGCCGCGCCGACCTGCAGGACCTGCGCGAGCGCGGCTGCACGCCCCAGGAGGCGCTCTTCGGCGAGGGACCGGGCGGCTTCGTCCTCTCCGGCGAGCGGGCCGAGCTGGAGGCACTCGGGGCGCTGGTGATCGGCGAGGTGGGCGGCACCACGATCGAGCTTGCCGCCGGCGACCGCAGTCTCCTCGTCGGCCTCGCCGACGCGGCGGAGGCCTGGCGCTCGCTGGACGCGCGGGCCGAAGCCGTGGCGTAGCGAGCGCCGCCGCCTGAGCCTCGCCTCGCCCTCGACACCCGTCGACCGGGGTTTAGAGATGCGGCCGGTCGGGAAGCTTCGAGTCACCTCGGGGTCCCGAGGGGAGGTGTCCGTTCATGGGGAAGCGACTCGAAACTGTCGGGGCGAAGCGTGCCCTGGCCGCGGTCCTGACCACGGCCCTGGCCGGCGTGGTGCTGGGCGCCTGCGGCGGCTCCGGCTCGGGCGTCCCGCAGCTCAGCTTCTTCGTCGCGATCCAGCCCGGCGGGACGATCGAAGCCACCGCCCGCCGCTGCACCAAGGAAGCGGACGGCAAGTACACGATCAAGCCGGAACTGCTGCCCAACGACGCCAGCCAGGCGCGGGAACAGCTGGTCCGGCGGCTCGGCGCCAAGGACTCCTCGATCGACATCATCGGCCTCGACGTCATCCTCACCAGCGAATTCGCCAACGCCGGCTGGATCGCGCCCTGGCACGGCGAGCAGAAGCGGGAGGCGAGCGAAAACGTCTTCCCCAGCGTGCTGGAAACCGCCAGCTTCGAGGGGGATCTGTACGCGGCGCCGTTCAACACCAACACGCAGCTGCTCTGGTACCGCAAGGACCTGGTGCCAAAGCCGCCGCAGACCTGGGAGCAGATGATCGAAGTAGCCGAAGAACTGCCGGAAGCGGGGAAGATCCAGGTCCAGGCCGAACGCTACGAGGGCTACACGGTGTGGGTCAACGCGCTGATCGAAAGCGCCGGGACCCACATCCTCTCCGGCCCCGAAGAAGTCGACCTCGAACAGAAGCCGACCGAAGAAGCGCTCGAAGTGATCGGCAGGCTCGCCCACTCCTCGGCCGCCTCGCCGAACCTGCCGACCTCCAACGAGGACACCGCCCGGCTCGCCTTCGAGGCGGGTGAAGCGGCCTTCATGACCAACTACACCTTCGCCTTCGCGAGCGCCAAGGAAAACGCCCCGCAGATCAACGAAGAGATGGGCGCGGCCCCGTTCCCGCGGGTCAACTCGAGCCCCGCCAAGCCGCCGCTCGGCGGCTTCAACCTGGCGGTCAGCTCCTACTCCTCCCACCAGCAGGAGGCCTTCGAAGCGGCGCTCTGCGTCTCCGGCGAGAAGAGCGAGCTGACCGCGGTGGAACTCGACGGCCTGCCGCCCTCGCACGAGAACCTCTACTCGAACAAGGTGGTGCAGAAGGCCTACCCCGGCTTCTCCGGCCTGGTCCGCGAAGAGGTCGAAGCAGCGGGGCCGCGGCCGGCCACGCCCGCCTACCAGGACGTGACCTCGGCGATCCAGCGCACCCTGCACCCGCCGGAAAGCATCCCCGCCGAAGGCGAGGAATCGGTCTATGAAGAACTGCGGGAAAACCTCGAAGCCGCGATGCGGCGGGAAGGGCTGCTCTGATGGAGGCGCACGCCGAGAACGTCGGCGAGCCGGCGGTCAAGCCGGGCAAGAAGAGCTCCCGGACCCGCTCGGAACGCAAGCTCGCCTGGATGCTCTGCGCGCCGGCGGTGGTCGCGATGCTCGCCGTCACCGCCTACCCGATCGGCTACGCGTTCGTCCTCTCGCTGCAGAAGCTCGACCTGCGCTTCCCCGGCCAGTCCGAATTCATCGGCTTCGCCAACTACGGGACGGTGCTGAGCTCCGAACTGTGGTGGCTCGACGTGTGGAACACGGCGCTGATCATGGTCGTCTCGGTGGCGATCGAGCTGGTGCTGGGGATGGCGATCGCGCTGGTGATGCACCGGGCGATCTTCGGGCGCGGCGCGGTCCGCACCGTCGTCCTGATCCCCTACGGGATCATCACCGTCGTCGCCGCCTTCGCCTGGCAGTTCGCCTTCGCGAGCGACTCCGGCTTCGTCGACAACCTGCCGCTGATCGCCGACGAAAAAAACTGGTTCGGCGGCCACCTCAGCTCGCTGGCGGTGATCATCATGGCCGAGATCTGGAAAACGACGCCGTTCATGGCGCTGCTGCTGCTGGCCGGTCTGGTGACGATCGACGATGGCCTCTACGAGGCGGCCAAGGTGGACGGCGCCTCGGCCTGGCAGCGCTTCACCAAGATCACCCTGCCGCTGATGAAGCCGGCGATCCTCGTCGCCGTGCTGTTCCGGGTGCTCGAGGCCTCCCGCGTCTTCGACTCGATCTTCATCATGACCCGCGGCGCCCAGAACACCGAATCGGTGTCGATCCTCGGCTTCAACCAGCTGATCAACCGGCTGAACCTGGGGCTCGGCTCGGCGGTTTCGGTGCTCATCTTCGTCGGCGTGATCCTGCTCGCCGTGCTCTTCATCAAAGGCTTCGGCGTGCGGGTCGGGGAAGGGCGACCGGGGGGTTGAGATGAGGCGCGGAACGCGAGAGCACGGGTTGTGGAGCATCGCGATCGTGCTGGTCCTGGTCTTCGCCCTGGTCCCGGTGGTGTGGCTGCTCTCGATCTCGCTGAAGCCGCCGAGCGAGATCACCGACCAGCGCTTCATCCCCGCCAACTTCTCGCTCGACAACTACAAGTCGCTGTTCGAAGGCGGCTGGGAAGGCAGCCCGTTCCTGCACCCGCTGGTCAACTCGATCGTGATCGCCCTGATCACCACCTTCATCTCGATCGTCCTCGCCTCGTTCACCGCCTACGCGATCGCGCGGCTCGAGTTCCCAGGCAAGCGGGCGATCCTCGCGGGCGCCCTGGCGATCGCCATGTTCCCGCCGATCTCCACGGTCGGCCCGCTCTTCGACATGTGGCGGGCGCTCGGCATCTATGACACCTACCTGGGCCTGATCATCCCCTACCTCACCTTCTCGCTGCCGCTGGCGGTGTACGTGCTGGTGGCGTTCTTCCGCGAGATCCCCTGGGACCTCGAGCAGGCCGCGCAGGTCGACGGCGCCACCCCGTGGCAGGCGTTCCGCAAGGTGATCCTGCCGCTCGCCGCGCCGGGCGTCTTCACCGCCGCGATCCTCGTCTTCATCTTCTGCTGGAACGACTTCGTCTACTCGATCTCGCTGACCTCCTCGGACGCCTCGCGCACCGTGCCGGCGGCGCTCGCCTTCTTCACCGGCGAATCGACCTTCACCGAACCGACCGGGTCGATCGCCGCGGCGGCGATCGTGGTGACGATCCCGATCATCGTCTTCGTCCTCGTCTTCCAGCGCCGCATCGTGTCGGGACTGACCGCCGGCGCCGTCAAGGGATAGGAGCTACCGCAATGTCAGAGATAGTCCTCGATGAGGTCACCAAGGTGTTCGACGACGGCTACGAAGCCGTGAAGGCACTGAGCCTCGACGTCGCCGACGGCGAGTTCATGATCCTGGTCGGGCCCTCCGGGTGCGGCAAGTCGACGGCGCTGCGGATGATCGCCGGGCTCGAGGACATCACCGGCGGCGAGCTGAAGATCGACGGCGAAGTCGTCAACGACCGCTCGCCGAAGGATCGCGACATCGCGATGGTCTTCCAGAATTACGCGCTCTACCCGCACATGACCGTGCGCGAGAACATGGGATTCGCGCTGAGCCTGGCGGGGGTCGACAAGGCGGAGATCGACCAGAAGGTCGAGGAGGCGGCACAGACCCTCGACCTCACCCAGCACCTCGATCGCCGGCCGGCCAACCTCTCCGGCGGCCAGCGGCAGCGGGTGGCGATGGGCCGGGCGATCGTCCGCGACCCGAAGGCCTTCCTGATGGACGAGCCGCTGTCCAACCTCGACGCGAAGCTGCGGGTGCAGATGCGCACCGAGGTCGCGCGCCTCCAATCGGACCTGGAGACCACGATGATCTACGTCACCCACGACCAGACCGAGGCGATGACGCTCGGCGACCGGGTCGCGGTGATGCGGGGCGGCGTCCTGCAGCAGGTCGGCTCGCCGGAAGAGCTCTACGCACGGCCGCAGAACCTGTTCGTGGCCGGCTTCATCGGCTCGCCGGCGATGAACTTCATGCCCGCCGAGGTGACCGACGGCAAGCTCCGGCTGCCGCTCGGCGAGGTCGACCTGCACGAAGCCGACGGGCTCGATCTCTCCCGCGGGGAGAAGATCGTCGCCGGCCTCCGCCCCGAGCACTTCGAGGACGCGACGATCGTCGCCGACTCCACCAAGGGGGAACGCGGCCTCCTCTTCGAGGCCGACATCGACCTGGTCGAGTCGCTCGGCTCCGACCTCTACGCCTACTTCCACGTCGCGTCGGAAGGGGTCCAGTCCGATCAGCTCGCCGACCTGGTCGGCGAGCGGCTCGCCGAGACCGGCGCGGCGGGGCGCCGCGAGGGCGAGGAGCAGATCGTCGCCCGTCTCGAGCCGACCAGCAAGGTGCGCCGCCGCGAGAAGGCTCAGCTCTGGGCCGACACCGCGAAGCTCCACCTCTTCGACCCCGAGAGCGGCGAGCGGCTGGGCGGCTGAGCGGCCGTCGTCGCCGCTCGCCGGGGTTGGCTCGGAGGTCGCGCGGCGGCGCCCGCCTGACCCCCCGTGGCGGTCCCTCGCACTGGTACGTTCGTCGCGTGGCCAAGGTCTTCGAGCGGATCGACGAGCACCAGCGCGAGTGGATCGCCCGGCAGCGGCTGTTCTTCGTCGGCACCGCCCCGCTCGCCGTCGATGGCCACGTGAACGTCTCCCCGAAGGGGCCGATCGGGACCCTGCGGGTGCTCGACGACCACACCGTCGCCTACCTCGACATGGTCGGGTCGGGCGCCGAGACCATCGCCCACCTGCGCGAGAACGGCCGCGTCGTGGTGATGCTCTGCGCGTTCGAGGGCCCGCCGCGGATCCTCCGCCTGCACGGCACCGGCGAGGCCGTCGCCGCCGCCGATCCGCGCTTCGCCGAGCTCTGCGCGCGGGCGGCCTTCGAGGCCCCGCACGACGTCGAGGCGGCGCAGCGAGCGGTGGTCGTCGTCGACGTCGAGCGGATTGCCGACTCCTGCGGGTACGGCGTGCCGCTGATGGACTACCAGGGCGAGCGGCCCCACATGGAGGCCTGGGCCGAGAAGAAGATGCGGGTGGGCCCGCGGGCGATCGACGACTACCAAGCCGAGCAGAGCGCGCTCAGCATCGACGGGCTGCCGGCCCTGGGCAACGGCGTCGAACCGGGACCGGACCAGGGGCCCCGCGGCGCTTGACCGGACGGACGCCGAGGCGCCATAGTGCGAGCGTGAAAAGGCGATTGCCCGCCACCGCGCTCGGCCTCCTCATCCTGCTGCTCGCCGCCGCGCCGGCGTCCGCGACACTGCCCGGATCGACCGAAGTCGAATTCCAGGTCGGTCGCGGGTGCACGGCCAACGGCGGCATCCCCGACACGACGCTGGTGCCGCGCGAAGTCGATCCGTTCAACGTGCGCTGGGCGGCGGTGCCCCACGCCGGCGTACTCACCAGGTGGCAGGTCCGCTCCCGGCCGCCGGCCGGCGAAGAAGGGGCGCGCTATCCGGAGACCCTGAAGGTGCTTCACGGGGTGGAAGGCAGCGATCCCCGAGAGCAGGAAGTCGTCGCCGAAAGCGCCCAGGAGACCGTAGTCCCCGGGCTCAACACCTTCCCGGCACGGATCCCGGTCGCGGCCGGCGACATCTTCGGGCTCTACGGCGGTCCGACCACGCCGACCCTCGTCTGTGAAATGGCGGGCGAAGAAGAGGAACAGACCGCCTTCGGCGCCACGCATGGGAACCTCACGGTCGGGGCCCGGTCGATCTTCGACGACGGGCCGGTGGGCAGCCAGGTGCCGGTCCTCGCCACCGTCGAGGCCGACATCGACGGCGACGGCCACGGCGACGTCACCCAGGACGCCTGCCCGGCGAGCGCCGCGACGCACGGCCCCTGCCCGACCCTGCGCGCCCGCTGGAAGGTGAGGCGCCGCGCGATCGTCGTCCGGGTCAGCGCCGCCAAGCCGATCGCCGTCACCGTGTACGGCGAGGCGCGCTGGCACTTCAAGCCGAAGCCGAAGCCGAAGCCGGCCCTGCCCAAGGGCACCCCGCTGATCGTCGGCCTCGACGGCGGCGGCACCAAGGCGGTCGGCCGTTCGGGGACCGCCTTCCGCCTGAAGCTCGGCCGCACCGTGCTGCGCCGGCTGAACCGGCTGACGCCGCGGGAATCGGTGCAGGCGCGGATCTCACTGGTCATCGCCGGCCCCGGCGGCCACCCGGGCGGACGGCTGCTGCGCTTCCGGCTGCACGGGCGGCGGGGCTGAGACGCGGCGCGGGCCGCCCTCCGGCCAGCTCACCCGGGCGAGCGGCCGTGAGTGAGCCGCCCTACCTCCGCCCGGCGCCCTTCTTCTTTTCCCGGCCCTGCTTCCTCGGCGCCTTGACCGTGACCGTGCGGGTCACGGTCTGCTTCTCGCCCGCGGCGTTGGTGGCGACGACGGTCAGCCTCGCCCGCAGCCGCCCGCGGCGGCCGAGCAGGCGACGGGCCGTGCGGTTCAGGCCCACCCGCAGCGCGCGCGAGCGGCCGCTGGGGACAGTGGTCCTGCCGCGGCCGTAGACCGTCCGCCCCTGCTTCCCCTGCTTGCCCTTCTTCCCCTGCTTGCCGCGCGCGAAGGCCGAGACGCGGCCGGCGCGGCGGTTCGGGGCGCTCAGCGTCTGCACGGTCCTCACCGCCGGCGGGTTGGCCGCCCGACCGAGGGTCAGGGTGCGGCCGTTACCGCCGACCCGCAGCGGCCTGCCGATCAGCCGCAGCCCACGGCCCGCGGCTTCCGCGGCCGCGCCGGGTCCGGCTTCTCCACCTCCGCCCCCGCCCCCGCCCACGTCGCCTCCACCTCCGCCGGCCTCGCCCCCGCCCGCGGCGCCCCCTCCCGCTCCGGCTTCGCCGCCGCCGCCCGCGCCCGTCCCGACCCCGGCGTCGGGCACGAGCGTGAACCTGGCGAGCAGCCGGAACCCGGCCGGGTCATAGGGGATCGTGAACTCGCCGCTCGGCGCCGGAGGCGCCGGGTAGAAGGCGTAGGCGCCGTCGAAGTTCGCGAGGCTCGCGTTGCCGGTGTAGCGGACCGGCAGCGAGGCGGTCGGCGAGAGCACCGAGATGCCGAGCAGGTCGCCGAAGGAGGTGTCGCCGGGTTTGGTCGGATCGGCGGCTTCGGTGGCGGAGACCCGCAGCGCCTGGGGCACGGCGGTCACCCGGTTGGCGGGCACGGTGAAGACGGGGCCGACCTGCTTCACCTGACAGCAGATCGAGTTGGGCCTGGCGGGGTTGGTGGTCTCGTTCAGCGCCGCGGTGAGGACGACGACCGCCATCGGCCCCGGGTTCGGCATCGCCGGCAGGGTCACGCTGGTGATCGTGCCGGTGCCGCCGGTGACCGGAAAGGGAACGATGTCGCTGCCGACCGCCGGGTTGTTCCAGGTCCACATGCAGGAGGGCGACCCCGCCGTGCCGATCGCCGGTTCGAGGCCGCCGAATCCAGGGTACGGCGCGCCGAAGCCACAGTTGAGCGGGGTGTTCAGCGGTTCCGTCGGGTCGGCCCCGAACACCGTGTCGGCGCCGGCGGCGGGCGCCTGCAGGGCCAGCAGGCCGAGCGCCAGCGCCAGGGCGCGGCCCAGGCGTCCTCGGATCGCGGTGGACGACACGGCCGGGATCCTGGGCGACCCCGCCGCCGCCGTCAACCGCGCGGCGCAAAGTCTGGGGGGCACCCCAGGGATCGGGCGGGGCGCCCCGCGGTCCCCGGCTACCGCCTGCCCTGCTTCCCCTTCTTCGTCTTGGCCGGCTTGATCGTGACCTTCCTCGCCACCTTCTGCCTTTCGCCATGGGCGTTGGTGGCGACGACGGTCAGCCGCGCCCTCAGGGTCCGGTGGCGCTTCAGCAGCCGACGCGCCCGGCCGTTCAGCCTCAGCTTCATGGCCTTCGCGTGGCCTGCCGCGACCGTGGTCCTCGCCCTGCCGTACACCAGGCCTGCTTCGCCGTGAGGCGCGACGCGCCCGCCCGCCCGCCCGCCCGCGAGCGCGGTGAGCCGCTGGGTGGTGGTGACGGTCGGCGGGTTGGTCACCTTGCCGAAGGTCAGCGTCCCGCCGTCGCCGCCGGGGCGCAACGTCCTGGCGCCGAGCCGCACCCCGCCGGCCGCGGGTTCGGCTTCCGGTTCCGGTTCCCCACCGCCTCCGCCGGGTTCGCCACCGCCGCCGCCTGCCCCGCCGCCGGCGGGAGCGGGGGCGGGGATGGGGGGTGGGGCGGACGGATCGATCGCGACCGTGAAGCGCGCCAACAGCTGGAAGCCGTACTCGTTGAAGGGGGGCTTGTACTCGGCGTTGGCACCGCCCGGCGCCGGGTAGCAGGCGGAGGCGACGTCGGCGTTGCCGATGCTCGTCGCCCCGGTGTAGCGAATCGGCAGCGAGGCGGTCGGCGAGAGCACCGCGACGCCCACGAGATCGCTGAAGGAGGTCTCCCCCGGATTGCTCAGGTTCGCCTCTTCGGTGGCCGACACGTGGAGGGCGAGCGGCTCCATGGTGACCTGGTTGGCGGGAACTTCGAACTCGGGCCCGACCTGCTTCACCTGGCAGCAGACGAAGTCCGGGTGCGAGGAGCTGCTGCCGGCGGACAGGGCCGCGGTGAGGACGACGACCGCCATCGGCCCCGGGTCCGGCATCGCCGGCAGGGCCACGCTGGTGACCGTCCCGGTGCCGCCGGTGAGCGGAAAGGGAACGATGTCGGTCCCGATCGCGGGATTGCTCCAGCTCCACACGCAGGAGGAGGAGCCCGAAGTGCCTTCGTAGGCGGTGAAGAATTCATGGATTTCGATGTAGATCGGGGCGCCGTCGCTGCAGCTCAGCGGCGTGACCGGCTGCGCCGGGTCGCTGCCGAAGGTGGTGTCGGCGCCGGCGGCCGGCGCGATGGCGAGCGACCGGACGAGCGAGGCGAGCGCGCCCAGGATGGCCGCCCGCATGCGGCTCTCCCCTCTCCCCCGGCAGTTGCGGCGATGCGGGACGTGACGTTTCATACGAGTCAGATCGACCGATCGAGTCGGCCGCGCGAAGGGGCAAAGGCGATATGGACGCGCGTCCTACCCCGACGTCTGACCCGCCCCCTTCCGCAAACTGCGGTGTCAAGGCGCTCCGGGCGTGCCCCCGGCCGCTGCTACCCTCCGCGGGTAGGCGATCCGCCTGCGCGTCACGTCGTCCAGACCCAGAGGAAAGCGCGCTCCTTGTCCACGTTCGATCGGTTGCCGGTTGACCGCGATGGTCCCCGCGATGAATGCGGGGTCTTCGGCGTCTACGCCCCCGGGCACGACGTTTCCCGGCTGGCGTACTTCGGGCTCTACGCGCTGCAGCACCGCGGCCAGGAGTCGGCCGGGATCGCGACCTGCGAGGGCGGTCACATCACCACGCTGCGCGACGCGGGGCTGGTGTCCCAGGTCTTCGACGAGGAGAAGCTGCGGGCGCTGGAGGGCGACATGGCGATCGGCCACGTGCGCTACTCGACCACCGGCGGCGGCTCCTGGGAGAACGCCCAGCCGGTCTGGCGCGACGACGGCCGCGAGGTGGCGCTCGCCCACAACGGCAACCTGACCAACGCGGTCGAGCTCTGGACGGAGCTGAAGGGGCGCGGGATCGACTTCCGCGGCACCTCGGACTCGGAGATCATCGCGGCGCTGCTCTCCTCCCACGAGGGCAGGCTGATCGAGGACGCGGTCGCGGAGGTGATGCCGCGGCTGGAGGGCGCCTACTCGACCGTGGTGATGACCAAGCACGCGATCGTCGCCTTCCGCGACCCGCACGGCATCCGGCCGCTCAGCCTCGGCCGGCTCGGCGACCGCCACGTGGTCGCCTCCGAGAGCTGCGCCTTCGACATCATCGGCGCCGAGCTGATGCGCGAGGTGCACCCGGGCGAGCTGGTCAGCCTGACCGAGCGGGGGCTGGAGACGCGCCAGGTCGTGGGCGGCGTGCGGCGCTCCACCTGCGTCTTCGAGCACATCTACTTCTCCCGCCCCGACAGCCGCATGGAGGGCGTGGTGCTGCAGCAGGCGCGGGGGCGGATGGGCGAGATCCTCTGGCGCGAGGCGCCGGTCGATGCCGACCTGGTCATCTCGGTCCCCGACTCCGGCAACCCGGCGGCGGCAGGTTTCGCGCGCGCCTCGGGGCTGCCCCGCGACGACGGGCTGATCAAGAACCGCTACGTCGCCCGCACCTTCATCCAACCCGGCCAGGAGCTGCGCAAGCACGGCCTGCGCCTCAAGTTCAACCCGCTGCCCGAGATCGTCGCGGGCAAGCGGATCGTCGTCGTCGACGACTCGATCGTGCGCGGCAACACGACCCGGCAGATCGTCGGGATGCTGCGCGGCGCCGGGGCGCGCGAGGTGCACCTGCGGATCTCGGCGCCGCCGATCCGCAACCCCTGCCACTACGGGGTCGACATGTCGACGCGCGAGGAGATGATCGCCCACGGGCGGACGATCGAGGAGATCGCCGACGAACTCGACGCCGACAGCCTCGCCTACCTCTCGATGGCGGGCGTCTACGAGGCGATCGGCGGGCGACCCGAAGACCACTGCGACGCCTGCTTCAGCGGCCACTACCCGCTCGGCGACCCCGACGAGGCGAACGGCAAGTTCGCGCTCGAGGACGTCGCCGCGATCCCGGCCGCGCCGTAGGGGCCCGGGCGGGGCTCAGGCGCCGCCGGTCGCCAGCTCGATCCCGAGCCAGACGATCGCCAGGCTGGCGAGCAGGATCGCGGCCTGTAGCGCGTGCAGTTTGGCCCAGCGCAGGTGGGCGAAGGTGAGGAGGAGGACGAGCGCGACCAGGGCGAGCTTCCAGTGCAGGGTGGAGCTGCCCCAGAGCCCGAAGTGCGAGGCCAGCGCCCAGCCGGTGGCGACGAGGACCCCGAGCGCGGCCAGCGACCCGTAGCCGAAGCGCCGCGCCACCGCCCGCAGCCGCTCCCGGTCGCCCTCACCGCGCAGCAGCGGCACCACCGCGATGCCGAAGACCAGCTGCCCGCCGACGAAGAAAGCCATCGCCAGCAGGTGGAGGTAGAGGACCAGGCGCCAGCCGTCGGTCATGGGCGGCGACGTTATCGCGGACGCTCGCTGCCTGCCGCCTCCGCCCCGTCCCCAGGGCGGGGGCGGGCGCGCTGCACGCATTTGGTACCCCATAGGGGCCCAAATGCGTGCAGCGCGGTGCGGCGCTCCGCTCGCCCCCACCGCGGTGCGCAAAGATCAGGCGGTGAGCGAATTTCGCATCGTCGTGCTCGCCTCCGGCACCGGGACCAACCTGCAGGCGATCCTCGACCGGCTGCACGGTCGCGACGGCATCGCGGTGGTGGGCGTCGGCTCCGACAAGCGCGAGGCGCGGGCGCTGCGACGGGCCCGCGAGGCGGAGGTGGAGACCGGGGTCTTCCCGCGCGAGGAGTTCGCCGACCGCGCCGCCCGCGACCTGGCGATGGGCGACTGGGCGGCGGGGCTGCGCCCCGACCTGGTCGTCCTGGCCGGCTACATGCAGATCCTCAGCGCCGATTTCGTCGGCCGCTTCCGGGACCGGATCGTCAACGTCCACCCCGCCCTTCTCCCCGCCTTCCCCGGCCTCGACGCGGTCGGCCAGGCGCTGGAGGCGGGCGCCGAGGTGACCGGCGTCACCGTCCACTTCGTCGACGAGGGGGTCGACACCGGGCCGCCGATCCTGCAGCGCGAGGTCCCGGTGCCTGCCAATCGCGACCGCGAGCAGCTCGAAAAGGCGCTCCACGCGGTCGAGCACGAGATCTACCCGGAGGCGATACGCATGCTCGCCCGAGGCGAAGCTAGGATCGGTGCCGACGACCTTCCCCGGGTCGCCGATCGATGACCGACGCAACCGCGGACACCGGCAGCAGCGAGGTCGACGGCGCCGAGCGCGCCGACGGCTCGATCCGCGTCCGCCGCGCCCTGATCTCGGTCTCCGACAAGACCGGGGTCGCCGACTTCGGCCGGGCCCTGGCGACGCTCGGGGTCGAGATCCTCTCCACCGGCGGCACCGCGACGGCGCTGCGCGAGGCCGGGATCGAGGTGACCGACGTCTCCGATTTCACCGACCAGGCCGAGATCCTCGACGGTCGGGTGAAGACGCTCCACCCGCGCCTCCACGCGGCGCTGCTGGCGCGGCGCGACGAGCCGGGGCACATGGACGTCCTGGCGGCCGAGGCGATCGAGCCGATCGACCTCGTCGCGGTCAACCTCTACCCGTTCGAGCAGACCGTCGCCGCCGACGACGTCGACCCTCGCACCGCGATCGAGAACATCGACATCGGCGGGCCGACGATGATCCGCGCCGCCGCGAAGAACCACGAAGGCGTCGCGGTGGTCGTCAAGCCGGAGGCCTACGACGCCGTCTGCGCCGAGCTCGAGGAGACCGGCGGCGAGATCTCCGCGACCACCCGCCACTGGCTCGCCAACGAGGCCTTCGCCCAGACGGCGCGCTACGACGCCGCGATCAGCCGCTGGTTCTCGACGTCCTACGAGGACTTCCCCGAACACCTGGCGGTCGCCTACGAGAAGGTCCTCGACCTCTCCTACGGGGAGAACCCGCACCAGCGCGCGGCGCTCTACTCGGAGGCCGGGGCCCGCAGCCACATCCTCTCGCGGGTGCAGAAGCTGCACGGCAAGGCGCTCTCCTTCAACAACGTGCTCGACCTCGACGCGGCGCGCTCGCTGTGCGCCGACTTCGAGCCGCCGGCCTGCGTGATCGTCAAGCACAACAACCCGTGCGGGGTGGCGATCGGCGCCGACCTCGCCGAAGCGCACCGCAAGGCGCGCGCCTGCGACCCGATGTCGGCCTACGGCGGCGTGCTCGCCTTCAACCGGCCGATCGACAAGCAGGTGGCCGAAGAACTGCACGCGACCTTCGTCGAGGTGGTGATCGCGCCCGGCTACGACGCCGAGGGGCTGGCGGTCCTGCAGCAGAAGGAGGCGGTCCGGATCCTCAACGAAGAGGAGCGGCGCCGCTCCGAACCGGGCGAACGCGACTACAAGAAGGTGCTCGGCGGGGTGCTGATCCAGGACCGCGACGACCAGCCCGACCTCCGCGAGGCGATGGAGGCGGTCACCGAGACGCGCCCCAACGAGCGGCAATGGGACGACATGCTCTTCGCCTGGACGGTCTGCCGGCGGGTCCGCTCCAACGCGATCGTGATCGCCAAGGACGGCGCCACCCTCGGCATCGGCGCCGGCCAGATGAGCCGCGTCGACTCGGTCCGCCTGGCGGTCGAGAAGTGCCGCGAGGCGCGCGGCGCCGAGGCCGACGCGCTGCTCGCCAACTCGGCGCTCGCCTCCGACGCCTACTTCCCCTTCGCCGACGGTCCCGAGCTCGGCATCCAGGCGGGTGTCACCAGCGTCATCCAGCCCGGCGGCTCGATCCGCGACGACGAGGTGGTCGCCGCCTGCGACGCGCTCGGCGTGGCGATGGTCTTCACCCGGCACCGGCACTTCCGCCACTAGGGCTCGCTCCCGGGGGCCCCTGCCGCGAGGCCGTCTCCAAGACGGGGTCTACCGGCATCGGTCGGCCGCCGAATTCAGCAGCGGCAGCACAGTCAGTAGTGCCCCCGGCGGGACTCGAACCCGCGCCGCGCGGCTTAAAAGGCCGCCGCTCTAACCAACTGAGCTACAGGGGCGAGCGACCATCGTAGCCCGCGGCGCGCGAGGGGCGCCGGTCGGGTCGAGGCGGTCGGGCGGGCGCGGTCAGGAGAGGTCGGGGATGCCCTCGTAGGCGGTCGAGGGCTCGGCGTAGGTGCGGGTGGGGATGCGGCCGGCGGAGCGGGCGAGGTGGCCCGCCTCGACGGCGGCGCGGAGGGCGCGGGCCATCGCGGTCGGCTCGGCGGCGCCGAAGATGGCGCTGGCGGCGAGGACCGCGGAGCAGCCCAGCTCCATGGCCAGGGCGGCGTCGGAGGCGGTGCCGATCCCGGCGTCGAGGATGACCGGGACGCCGGCGCGCTCGGCGATGATCGCGATGTTGTACGGGTTGCGGATGCCGGCGCCGGAGCCGATCGGCGAGCCGAGCGGCATCACGGCGGCGCAGCCGACGCCCTCCAGGCGGCGGGCGAGGATCGGGTCGTCGTTGGTGTAGGGCAGGACGGTGAAGCCGTCGGCGACCAGCTGCTCGGCGGCGTCGACCAGCTCCACCGCGTCCGGGAAGAGGGTGCGGTCGTCGCCGATCACCTCGAGCTTGACCCAGTCGGTCTGGAAGGCCTCGCGGGCAAGCTTCGCCGTGCGGACCGCGTCGCGGGCGGTGTAGCAGCCCGCCGTGTTGGGGAGCGCGAAGAGGCCGAGCTTGTCGATCACGTCGAGGACCGAGCCCCCGGCGGTCGGGTCGATGCGGCGCAGCGCGACCGTGACGATCTCGGTTCGGGCGGCGGCCAGGGCGGCCTCCATCTGCTCCAGGGAGCGGAAGCCGCCGGTGCCGGCGATCAGCCGGGAGGTCCATTCGCGGTCGCCGAGCGTCCACTGCGAGTCGGTGCCGGTGCGATCGACGGTCACGACCTGGTCCTCCGGGAAGGGGCGGAAGCGACGACGCCGTTCAAGTCGACGGCGCCGCCCTGGATCGCGGCGAGGACCTCGACCGCGGCGCCGTCCCTGAGCGGGGTCGACTCCCACTCCGAGCGCGGCACGACCTCGCCGTCGAGCGCCACGGCGACCCCCCGCGCCGACTCCGGCGCCCCGGCGGCGCGCGCCGCCTCGGCGAGCGTCGCGGCGTCGCCGAGCTCCACCATCTCCCCGTTCAGCTCGATCCTCATCGGCCGGCCTCCAGGGGGTGGCTGTCCTTTGCAGCCCTGTGGGCGACAAAGGGCACGGACCCCTCCGGCTCCGGCGCCCGAGCCCCGACGCTTGTCGCCCTCTGGGCGACAAGCGTCGGGCGGGCGGGGTCGGCGGGGGCGATCGCGGCGGGTGGGGCGGCGCCGGCGAGGGTCGCGGCGACGGCGTCGGCGGTCAGCGGGGCGAGCAGGATGCCGTTGCGGAAGTGGCCGGTGGCGAGGACGAGGCCCTCGACCGCGCCGCGGCCGACCAGCGGCAGGTTGTCCGGGGTGCCGGGACGGAGGCCGGCGATCGCGCCCGCGAACTCCATCTCGGCGACGCCGGGGAGGACGCGGTAGGCCTCGCGCAGCAGCTCGTGGACGCCGCCCGCGGTGACCGTCGTGTCGAAGCCGCGCTCTTCCTGGGTGGCACCGACGATCAGACGGCCGTCGGGCCGCGGCACCAGGTAGACGCGCTCGGAGGCGACGATCCGCCCGGCGGGCGCCGGCTCGCCCTCGCGCGCCCGCAGTTCCACCACCTCGCCCTTCACCGGCCGGACCGGCGGCCGCGCCTCCTCCGGCAGCCAACCGGTCCGTCCCGCCCACGCCCCGCTGCAGAGCACGACGGCGTCGGCGCGAACGTCATCTGTCTGCACTGACTCGTCGCCAGGACGAGCTACTGCAGACGGGGCAGTGCGGACGCCGGCGAGGCGCTCGCCGGTCCAGAGGGCGTCGACGACCGCGGCGCCGGTGCGCAGCTCGCCGCCCGCCTCGCGCAGCGCCGCGGCCAAGGCGAGCGCCAGGCGCCGCGGGTCGACCGAACCCTCGCCCGCCGCCAGTACGCCGCCGGCGAAGGTCGGGACCAGCCCCGGCTCGAGCTCGCGGCAGCGGCGCGGGGTCAGCCACTCCGCCGCCAGGCCGAGCTCCCGCTGCAGGTCGTGCCGGCGGCGCAGCTCGCCCGCCTCGTCGCGGTCGAGCGCCACGTGGAGCGCGCCGCAGCGCGCGTGGCCGGTCGGCTCGCCGGACGCCGCCTCGACCTCCGCCGCGAAGTCGTCCCACAGCTCCCCCGACGCCAGGGTCAACTCGAGCAGCCGGCGCTCGCCGAAGCTCAGCTCGCCGACCGGGGCCAGCATCCCGGCGGCGACGTTGGTCGCCCCGGCGGGCGGCGCAGCGCGCTCCAGCACCAGCACCCGGGCGCCCTGGCGGGCGGCACGCCAGGCCGAGGCCAGGCCGATGACTCCACCGCCCACGAACACCGCGTCGTAACTGCGCTTCTCGTTCAAGACTCTGCCTCCGCCGGCATTACCCGGATCAGGTCAGACGGTCGGTGACCTCGATGTCACCCTCTCAGCCCGGTCTTATGGGGCTCCCGTTCGACCTCCGATGGTACCCGCTCGCCGGGGCCGGCCATAATCGTGGGATGAGCTTCTCCCCTCCCGAGGGCGATGGCCCGCTGCGGCGCGAGCGGCTGCGCACCGCGCGCCTCTACTTCGTCTGCGACGCGCGCCCGGGCGGCGCCGACCCCGAATCGCTGCTGCGCGCCGCCCTCGGCGGCGGCGTCGACATCGTGCAGCTGCGCGAGAAGCATCTCGGCCGGGCGGAGATCGAACGCGCCGCCGACACCTTCCGGCGCATCGCCGACATCTACTCGGCGCTCTTCATCGTCAATGACGACCCGGACCTGGCGCGGGCCTGCGACGCCGACGGGGTGCACGTCGGCCAGGACGACGCCTCGGTCGAGGAGGCGCGGGCGGTACTCGGGCCGGACGCGATCATCGGCCAGTCGACCCACTCCGAGGAGCAGATCGCCGCGGCGAATCGGCGCGACATCGACTACTTCGCGGTCGGGCCGGTGTGGGAGACGCCGACCAAACCGGGGCGCCCGGCGGTCGGGCTGGAGCTGGTGACCCACGCCGCCGAGGTCGCGACGAAGCCGTTCTTCGCGATCGGCGGGATCAGCCCGGGCAACGCCCGGGATGTCGTCGCGGCGGGGGCGCCGCGGATGTGCGTGGTGCGGGCGATCCGCGACGCGCCCAATCCCGAGGTCGCCGCCGAAGCGCTGCGCCGCGCGTTCGAGCTGGAGGGGTCGCGGAGGGGCGTGGCTCCGGGTGGCTGAGACGCCGCGCAAGCGCAAGCGGCGTGGCCCCGGGGGCGGGGACGGCGCGGTCGCGGCGGATGCGGGCCGACCCGGGACGACGAACGGCGCCACGAACCCGGACGGCGTCCCCCGCCCCACCCCGCGCGAGCGAATGGAGGCGGGCTACGCCAAGGCCGAGGTCCGCAACCAGGCGGCGCGCGAGGCGCTGGTGCCGCTCGCCGAGGGCGAGCGGCCGCCGGTCGTCACCGTCGCCGCGATCCTCGCCGCGCTGCTCGCCCTCTCGATCCTCGTTGCCTTCGCCGCCGGGCTGAAGGTCAACGGGTCCGCTCCGAGCGCCGGTGCCGTCGCCGCCCCGGCGCTGATCATGGGGGTGCTCGCCGGGGGGATGTGGCGGGCGCGCTACTGGGCGGTCGTCAGCTTCCAGCTGGTCCTCGTCTTCCTCATCTTCACCGCGGTCTACGGGCTCCTGGTGCAGGCGACCTCGATCGCCGGGTTCGCGGTGACGCTCGGGCTGCTGAGCGTGACCGGGACGCTCTTCTGGCTGATGGTGAAGGCGATGGCGCGAATCCAGATGCCGGAGCGGCTGCCGCCACGGTGACCCGATCGGGGGGTGGCCGGGTCGCCCGGTGAGGCCCGGTCAAGCGGTTCTATAGGCTCCCTTTTCCCATGCCAGAGAGCTTCGACACCATCATCATCGGGGGTGGCCCGGGCGGTTACGTCGCCGCGATCCGCGCCGCCCAACTAGGCCAGAAGACCGCCGTCGTGGAGCGCGACAAACCGGGCGGCCGCTGCCTCAATTACGCCTGCATCCCGGCGAAGACGGTCCTGCGCACCGCCGAGATCTACGACGAGGCCGCCAATGGCGCCGAGTTGGGGATCACCGGCGACGTGGCGATCGACTGGGACGCCCTGCAGGCACGCCGCGACAAGGTCTCCGAATCGCTCTCCTCGGGTGTCAAGTTCCTCTGGGACAAGAACAAGGTGACCTGGATCGAGGGCGAGGGCTCGCTGACGCCGGAGGGCAACGTCTCGGTCGGCGGCGAGACCTACGAGGCGAAGGCCGTGATCCTCGCCACCGGGTCGGTCGCGTTGCCGATCCCCGGCGTGGAGTTCGACGGCCGCGTCCTCGACACCTGGGGGGCCTGGAGCCTCGCCGAGCAGCCGCAGAAGATCGCCGTGGTCGGCGCCGGGGCCTCGGGCTCGGAGATCGCGTCCGCCTACAGACGGCTCGGCACCGAGGTGATCCTGATCGAGATGCTCGACCAGATCCTCCCGGCCGAGGACAAGGACATCGCCAAGGTGGTGGAACGGGTCTTCAAGAAACAGGGCATCGAGATCTCCACCGGCGCTCCGGTGGAGAACGTCGAGGTCTCCGGGGACTCGGTCAAGTTCACCTACGGAGATAAGTCCGCGGAGGTCGACTACCTCTGCGTGGCCGGCGGGCGCGGCCCCGACACCGAGGGCCTCGGGCTCGAGGCTGCCGGGGTCGAGCTCGAGGCGGGCGGGCGCAAGATCAAGGTCGACCCCTATGGGCGCACCACCAATCCGAAGGTCTTCGCGATCGGCGACCTGGCCAACCAGAAGGCTCTCGCCCACAAGGCCGAGGAGGAGGGCGTCGTCGCGGTCGAGGCCGCGGGCGGCGTCGAGACCGAGCCGGTGAACCAGGATCTGCTGGTCGGCGCCACCTTCACCCACCCCCAGGTGGCAAGCGTCGGACTCACCGAGGCGGCCGCCAAGGAGGCCGGCCACGACGTCAAGGTCGGCAAACAGAAAATCTCCGGCGAGGGCGCGGGCACCGTCTACGACGACAAAGACGGGATCGTCAAGCTGGTCGTCGATGCCAAGTACGGCGAGGTTCTCGGCGCCCACATCGTCGGCAACCGGGCCTGCGACATGATCGCCGAGCTGGTCGCCGCGATGGCGCTGGAGGGCGGCTACCAGGAGCTGGCGCGGATCGTGCACCCGCACCCGACCGTCTCGGAGGCCGTGCTCGACGCGGCCCGCGCGGTCGACGGCTGGGCCATCCACGCCTGACCGCGTCCGCGATCGGGAGGCGGATAATTCGCCGGTGAGCGAGCGCGCCGTCTTCTACTACGACCTCGGGTCGCCGTACGCCTACCTGTCGGCGGAGCGGATCTCGGGGCTCTTCACGACGGCCGGGCTGGAGCAGCCCGAGTGGCAGCCGATCCTGCTCGGCGGCCTCTTCCGTCACTTCGACCGCGGCTCGTGGGCGCGGACCGAGGCGCGCGCCGCGGGGATGGCGGAGGTCGAGCGGCGCGCCGCCGCCTGCGGGCTGCCGCCGATCGTCTGGCCCGCCGACTGGCCCGGGGAAATGCTGAACGCGATGCGGGTCGCCATCTTCGCCAAGCAGACCGGCCGCACCGTCTCCTTCAGCCTCGCCGCTTTCCGCCAGCAGTTCGCCGCCGGCAAAGACCTCACCGATCCCGACAACGTGATGATCGCCGCGGCCGCCTGCGAGCTCCACCCGCGCGCGCTCGCGGGCGCGGTCCGCACCCAGATCGTCAAAGACGCCCTGCGCGAGGCGACCGACGCCGCCGCGGCGGCCGGGGTGTTCGGCGTGCCCAGCGTGCGGGTCGGCGAGGAGGTCTTCTGGGGGGACGACCGCCTCGAGGAGGCGGTCGAGGCGGCGGCCTCCGGCTGAGCCGCCGAGCCGCGCAGGCGAGTCTCTAAGGTGGAGGCCGTGGCCAATCTCCCCGACGCCGCGACCTGTTACGAGCTGCTGGCGCGCATGGCGCTGATCCGCCGCTTCGAGGAGGAGGCGGGGCGCCAATACCAGCGGGCGAAGGCAGGTGGCTTCCTCCACCTGGCGATCGGCGAGGAGGCGACGATCGTCGGCACCACCTCGGTGATGCGCGAGGAAGACTTCCTGATCGGCACCTACCGCACCCACGGCCACGCGATCGCCCGCGGCACCGATCCCAAGGCGGTGATGGCGGAGCTGTTCGGCCGGGTCGACGGGACCAGCGGCGGGCGCGGCGGCTCGATGCACATCTTCGACGCCGCGCGGCGCTTCATGGGCGGCTACGGGATCGTCGGCGGCAACCTGCCGATCGCCGCCGGGCTGGCGCTTGGCTCCCAGTACAAGGGCGAAGACGCGGTGACCGTCTGCATGTTCGGCGACGGCGCCTCCAACGCCGGCAACTTCGGCGAGACGATGAACCTGGCGGCGCTGTGGAAGCTGCCGGTCGTCTTCCTGGTCGAGAACAACCTCTACGGGATGGGGACGGCGATCGAGCGCCACTCCGCCCAGACCGACCTGTCGAAGAAGGCCGAGGGGTATGGCGTGCCGGGGACGCGGATCGACGGGATGGACGTCGTCGCGGTGCGCGAGGCGGTCACCGCGGGGCTGCGCGCGGCGCGCGAGGACGACCGGCCGACGCTGATCGAGGTCGTCACCTACCGCTACCGCGGCCACTCGGCGGCCGACCCGGAGGTCTACCGGCAGCGCGAGGAGGTCGAGGAGTGGCGCCGGCGCGACCCGATCGAGAGCTTCGCGCGGCGCTGCGTCGAGGCGGGCGTGCTCGGCGAGCGGGAGGTCGGCCAGGCACGCGAGGCGGCCGAGGCGACGGTGCTCGCCGCGGTCGAGTTCGCCGACGCCTCGCCGGAGCCGCCACTCGACACGATGTACGAGAGCCTCTACGCGCTGACCGACTACCCGGGCGGTTGGTACGCGGTCGACGAGCGCAGCCCCGAGCCGCACCGCGGCGAGCACGAGGCGCGGATGCCGGAGCGGGCGCGCGAGCTGGCCGAGGCCGGCGCCGCCTACGCGGAGGTCGTCGAGGAGGGCGAGCGCCCGAACCCGGCGGTGGCCGGCGACGCCCAGGACCACACCGCCTCACGGACCGGCCCCGACCCGGCGGAGATCGAGGGCGAGCCGCTGCCGGAGGGCGAGCCGGCGGCGGCGCGCGACGCCGACCGCGGCCAGGAGAGCGAAGCCTGATGGCCGAGCTGCGGATGCGGGAGGCGCTGCGCGACGCGATGGCCGAGGAGATGCGGCGCGACGAGTCGGTCTTCGTGATGGGCGAGGACGTCGGCGTGTTCCGCGGCGCGTTCAAGGTGACCGACGGGCTGCTCGACGAGTTCGGCGAGCGCCGCGTCCGCGACACGCCGATCTCCGAGAACACGATCGTCGGGGCCGGCGTCGGTGCGGCGATGAACGGGCTGCGGCCGATCGTCGAGCTGATGACGGTCAACTTCTCGCTGCTGGCGCTCGACCAGATCGTCAACCACGCCGCCGCGATCCCCTACATGTTTAACGGCCAGGCGAAGGTGCCGATGGTGATCCGCATGCCGGGCGGCGGCGGGCACCAGCTGGGGCCGACCCACTCGCACAGCTTCGAGGCTCTCTACCTGCAGGTGCCGGGGCTGCTGGTCGCCTGCCCCTCGACGCCGGGCGACGCCAAGGGCCTGCTGAAGTCGGCGATCCGCGACGACAACCCGGTGATCTTCATCGAGCACGAGAGCCTCTACGGGGTGAAAGGGGAGGTCGACGATGGCGACGACGGGCTGGTGCCGTTCGGCGAGGCGCGGGTGCGCCGCGAGGGAGCGGACGTGACGATCGTCGGCATCCTCAAGATGGCGAACGTGGCGATGGAGGCGGCGGAGACGCTCGCCCGCGAGCACGGCGTCGAGGCCGAGGTGATCGACCCGCGGACGCTGCGCCCGCTGGACCTCGACACGATCCTCGCCTCGGTTGCGAAGACGAACCACGCGGTGATCGTCGAGGAGGGCTGGCCGCACGGCGGCGTCGGCGCCAACCTCTCGACGCTGATCACCGAGCAGGCCTTCGACGACCTCGACGCGCCGGTGCAGCGGGTGACCGGCGCCGACGTCCACATGCCTTACTCCAAGCGCCTCGAGCAGGCGGCGATCCCCCACCAGGAGCACATCGTCAGCGCCGCGCTGGCGACCCTCGAGGGGGCGATGGCCTGATGGCCGAGATCGTCATGCCCCGCCTCTCCGACTCGATGGAGGAGGGGACGATCCTGACCTGGCTCAAGCAGGTCGGCGAGCAGGTCGCCGTCGGCGAGGAGCTGGTCGAGATCGAGACCGACAAGGCCAACATGGCCTACGAGTCCGACGTCGCCGGGACGCTGACCGAGATCCTCGCCGAGGAGGGCGACACGCTGGCGATCGGGGCGCCGATCGCGGTGGTCGGGGACGCGGGCGAGGTCGGTGCGGGGGACGAAGGATCGGCCGCCGCGACGGACGAGAAGGGATCGGCCGCCGCGAAGGACGAGAAGGGATTGGCCGCCGCGAAGGACGGCGAGGGATCGGCCTCGCCGGCCGCGGGTCCTGCCGCCGCAGGGGACCCCCCACGTCCTGCGGTAGCCGAAGCTTCCTCGGACGTGGGCCCCCCTACGGCGTCACCCGCGGACGGAGGGGCCGGTGCTCCGGCGCCCGCCGACGGGGTCGGGCGCGGCGCCGCGGACGCGGTGGGCTCCGGCGCCCGCGTCGGGGGCGACGCGGGCCACGGTCCGGCTTCGGGCGCCGGCGAGGGGGCGGGCGTCCCGGAGCAGGCGGCGGCATCCGGTCGCGTCAAGGCCTCCCCGCTGGCCCGTCGCATCGCCTCGGAGCGCGGGGTGGAGCTCGACTCCCTCAGTGGCAGCGGACCGGGGGGCCGCATCGTGAAGGCCGACGTCGAGGGCGCCGCCTCCGCGGGTGGCGCGCGGGCGGGGGACCCCCGCGGCGCGCAGGCGCAGCCGAGCACCGTGGGGGTGGCCCGCGCGCCAGGACCCGCGGCCGCGGCGCCCGCTCCCCCGCCGTCCCCCGCAACCGCCCCGCCGCCCTCCGGCCCGGCCCCACAGGAGACCGCCAAGGGCACCGTGGAGATCGTCGAGCCGACCCGCCTGCAGCAGGTCGTCTCCCGCCGCATGGCGGAGTCCAAGGCCACCGCGCCGCACTTCTACCTCGAGGCCGAGGTCGACATGTCGGCCGCGGTGGCGGCGCGGGCGCGGATCAGGGCGATGACCCCGGAGGGCGAGGCGGTGCCCTCCTTCAACGACATGGTGGTCAAGGCCTGCGCGCTGGCGCTGCGCGAGCACCCGCCCGCCAACGGCTCCTACCGCGACGGGCGCCTCGAGCTGCACTCCCGGGTCAACGTCGGGGTCGCGGTGGCCGCCCGCGAGGCGCTCGTCGTCCCCACCGTCTTCGACGCCGACCGCAAGGGGCTGCGCGAGATCGCCGCCGAGGCGCGCCGCCTGGCGGGCAGGGTCCGCGACGGCTCGGTCACCCCGCCCGAGCTCTCCGGCGGCACCTTCACGGTCTCCAACCTGGGGATGTATGGGGTGTCGAACTTCGCGGCGGTGATCAACCCCCCGCAGGCGGCGATCCTGGCGGTCGGGGCGATCGTCGAGAGGCCGGTGGTCCGCGGCGGGGAGATCGCCACCGCGCAGGTGATGGGCGTCACCCTGGCCTGCGACCACCGCATCCTCTACGGCGCCCCCGCGGCGGAGTTCCTGGCCCGGGTCAGGGCGCTGCTCGAGGAGCCGCTGGGGCTGGCGCTCTGAGCGACGCCCCACGCCGGTGCGTTCGTACTTTTGCTCGTATGGGATGCGTAAGTACGAACGCGGTGCGGGTCGCGGGATCGCTCAGCAGGTCTGCTTGGCGCCGGTCATCGCGCTCCAGGCGCCGCCGAGGGAGAAGTCGGCGTCGACGCTGAACATGCCGGGGCGCGCGACGCGGGCGATCGTCCAGTCGCCGTCGCGCAGCAGGCAGCCGCGGCCGCGGCCGATCGACCAGTAGGGGGTGAAGTTGACGCGGACGAGGAATTCGCCCGGTTGGGTGACGTCGAGCGCGAAGCCCTGACGGCCGACCCCCACCGTGACGGCGCGGCCCGCCCCGAGCGGCGCGACCAGGGGCATCGGTTCCACCACTTCGAAGATCCGCCAGTGGGCGCCGTGGAAGCGCTCCCGCAGGTAGGGCGGGTCGGAGCGGATCAGCCGCGCCTCGGCGATCGAGGAGTAGTCGAGCGAGGCGTCCGGGAGGGCGACGTAGGAGATCGCGTTGCTGCGCAGCCAGTGCTCGTAGCTGCGGCCGTTCAGGGCGCCTTCTTCGTAGAAGATGTCGTCGCGGGTGGTGTCGAGCTGGCGCAGCCAGCCGCGGGCCAGCTCGAACTTCGGCGCCAGAAAGGCCGACTCCCAGTGGTTGGCGGTCGGCGGCACCTCGATCCGGACGCCGCGCCCGCCGTGCGCCAGCAGCCAGCGCGAGGCGGGCAGGAAGTAGGAGGCTTCGGTCGAGGGGTCGCCGACCGTGCGGGCGATCTGGGCGACGCTCGCGGTGAACTGCCAGTAGAGGCTGCCGGCCAGCGTCACCGCGAGGACGGCGACGTAGAACCAGGTCCGGACACGCGGCCGGGCCACCGGCCGGTGGGCGAGGAGCACCGCCGCCAGCACCGGGCCGCCGAACAGCGCGCCGAGCCGCACCGCGTTGCCGCCGAGCGCGTTGGGGATCAGGAAGATCACGGTCGAGGCGAGCCCGTAGCCGAGGATGACGCGCCGCAGCCGTCCCTCCCCGTCGGCGCGCCAGACCAGGAAGAGCGCGCCCGCGCACCAGACCGGGATCGCGACGAAGGAGGAGGAGACGAAGGGGAAGCGGCCGGGTTCGGGGAAGGCGAGATTCGGGGCGACGGTGAGGAAGAGGGCGAGGGACGCGCTCGCGACCGCGGCGCGGCTGAGCCGCTCGCCGCGTTCCCAGACCCCGGCCGCGACGACGCCCGCCAGGAACGCGCCGGCCACCGGGCTGGCCAGCGGGCAGGCCGCGGCGGCGAACATGGCGAGCGCCCCGCGCCCAACCTGCAGCGACCGCAGCGAGGCCAGCGCCAGCGCCACGCCGAGCGCGAAGGTGAGCTGCCCGTCGGCGAGCAGGGTGACGACGCCCGCCGCGAACCAGAGCGTCGCCCAGCGCGCCTCCGCCCCCCACTGGTCGCGAACCACGCGATCGAAGAGGTAGGAGGAGGCGACGACGGACAGCGTCCCCACCACCTGGGGCCCCAGCACCGCGGCCGCAGGTGGGAAGAGCACGCTGTAGTTCAGCGTGTAGTGGCCGCCGTACCAGCTGCTGTTCCAGATCGCCAGGCCGGCGCGCTGGAAGAGCTCGGTGTGGAAGACCTGGGCGGCGAGGTCGCCGACCCGGGGGTCCCAGACCAGCATCAGGCCGGCCAACGCCGCGCTCAGTGCGACGGCGGGCAGCCATTCAGGGCGGAGCGCCTTCGACTGGACCATGCGCGGACTCACAGCATATGGGCGCCGCCTGAGACAATTGCTCAGGTGAGTGCCGAGCTGCTGATCGTCGACTGCGGGACCATCCGCTACCGCGAAGCCTGGGACCTGCAGCTGGCGCTGGCCGAGCGGCGCGCCGCGGGCGCGATCCCCGACGTCCTGCTGCTGCTCGAGCACCCCCCGGTCTACACGCGCGGCCGGCGCACCAAGGCCGAGGAGCTGCCGATGGGCGCCGAGTGGTACGAAGCTCAGGGGATCGAAGTCCTCGACACCGACCGCGGCGGCCTCGTCACCTACCACGGGCCGGGGCAGCTGGTCGCCTACCCGATCGTCGACCTGACGCCGCTCGGCGGCGACGTCCACCAGTACGTGCGGGGGCTGGAGCGGGTGATGATCGGCTCGCTGGCCGAGCACGGGGTGGGCGCGCAGACGATCGCCGGGCTGACCGGGGTCTGGACCGACGGGCCGCCGCCGGTGCCGGGCCTGGCGGGCGCGGCGCGGAAGATCGGCTCGATCGGGGTCCACGTCAGCAAGGGCATCACCACGCACGGGCTGGCGGTCAACGTCGACAACGACCTGCAGCCGTTCGAGTGGGTGGTGCCCTGCGGGATCGAGGGGGTGGCGATGACCTCGATCGCCCGTGAGGAGGGGCGCGAGGCGAGCGTCGCGGCCTACGGGGCGACGGTGGCGCGCCACTTCGGCGAGGTCTTCGACCGCGAGCCGCGCGCCGCAAGCGCCGCGGAGGCGCTCGGCGCGGAGCGCCCGCCCGCTAGTCTCGGTGCCGAGCGATGAGCGACACGGTCATCCCCAGCGAGCACGGCGAGGCGTCCCCCGAGGGGGCCGCGCCTGCCGGTCCCCTCGAGCGCGTCCACGTGACCCGCTCCCGGGCCAACCCGGGAGGGACCGCCCAGGTGGACGGCGCGATCCCCTTCAAGCGCACCCGCAAGCCGCCGTGGCTGAAAGTGCCGGCCCCGGGCGGGCCGAACTACCGGCGACTGAAGGAGAAGATCGGCTCCGACAACCTGCACACGGTCTGCGAGGAGGCCAACTGCCCGAACGTCGGCGAGTGCTGGGAGCGCGGCACCGCCACCTTCATGATCCTCGGCGACGTCTGCACGCGGCGCTGCGGCTTCTGCAACGTGCAGACCGGCAAGCCGAGCTGGAACGACCCGCTGGAGCCGCTGCGGGTCGCCAGCCAGGTGAAGGCGATGGGCCTGCGCCACGCGGTGATCACCTCGGTCGACCGCGACGACCTGCCCGACTACGGGGCGGGCGCCTTCGTCGGCGTCGTGCGCTCGATCCGGATGATGGCGCCCGACTGCAAGGTGGAGATCCTCACCCCGGACTTCCGCGGCCAGGAGATGCCGCTCGCCAAGGTGATCCACGAGCGGCCCGACGTCTTCAACCACAACGTGGAGACGGTGCCGCGCCTCTACCCGATCGCCCGCCGCGGCTCGCAGTTCGCCCGCTCGGCCCGGGTCCTGAAGACGGCGAAGGAGATGGGCGGCGAGGACGTCGTCACCAAGTCCGGGCTGATGGTCGGCCTCGGCGAGTCCTTCGAGGAGATGGTCGAGACCTTCGGCCTGCTGCGCGAGCACCGCGTCCAGGTGCTGACCGTCGGCCAGTACCTGCGGCCCACCGAGAACCACCTGCCGGTGGTGCGCTACTGGCACCCGGAGGAGTTCGAGGCGCTGGAGAAGGCGGCCTACGACCTCGGCTTCGAGTCGGTCGCCGCCGGGCCGCTGGTGCGCTCCAGCTACCACGCCGATCAGAACCTGCCGGTGGGCAAGCGGGCCGAGAGCCTGCTGGCCTGAGGCGGGGCGCGGTGGACGCGGCGCGCGGGCGCCCGCTCGTCCGTCCGATGGAGATCGAGGAGGTCGGCGTCCGCATCGATCGCCGTGCGGGTCGCCCGCGCCCGACCGACGCGGCGGGCTCGGGACCGAGCTCCTCCGCCGCGATCACCGTGCGCGACGCCTTCCCGGCGGAGATCTTCGACCTGCTCGCCGACGGTCACGGGCTGACCGCCAGGGAGCGGGAGCTCGCGCGGCTCCTTGCCGTCGGCCTCGCCACCAAGCAGATCGCCGCGGCAGCTCTGGATCTCCCCCTACACCGTCCAGGACCACCTCAAGGCGATCTTCGCGAAGACCGAGGTCCGCAGCCGGCGCGAGCTGGTCGCCTATCTCGCCGGCGAATCGGTGCGCGGCGACTGAGGCTCCCCGGCGCTCCGTGGCGGGCGCCGGGGGCCCTGGCCGAGGGGAGCGAGGCCCTGGTGGCCTCAGGCGACCTGGAATTCGCCGGTGCGCAGGTAGCCGCGCAGCAGCTCGACGGCGCGGGCGGTGGAGTCCTCGAAGGGCTGCGGCGGGGCGGCGAGGTCGGCGAAGCGCAGGTCGGTGGTCTCCTCGCCGTCGGGCATCGGCTCGCCCCGCCAACGGCGGACCAGAAAGCACATCGAGAAGTAGTGGGCGACGTCGCCGTTCGGGTAGTGGAGCGTGTGGCGCTCGGCCTCCGAGAAGCAGGCGACGGGGATCAGGTCGGCGGCGTCGGCCGACAGGCCGGTCTCCTCGCGCAGCTCCTCGATCGCGGTGCGGGCGAAGCTGCCGCCGACCTCGGCGCCGCCGCCCGGCAGGCACCAGACGCCGTTGTCGCCGCGGCGGGCGAAGAGCACCTGGCCGTCCTCGCGCTGCGCCGCGACCGCCGCGCCCGGCATCAGGACCAGCTCATGGCCGATCCGCTGCCGGAGGCGCCAGAGGTATGAGCCTTCGAAGGGCAAGAGAGTGGAGCCAACCGGGATCGAACCGGTGACCTCCTGCTTGCAAAGCAGGCGCTCTGCCAGCTGAGCTATGGCCCCTCCGGCATCAGTGTAGGCGCTTCCGCCGTTCCTTATCGCCGGCATTCCGGCACAAAGGAACGGCCGACCGGAGGGGGCGGGCGCCGGGGGTCAGCGGACGACGGCGCGCTTGTATTTCGCCACGGCGAGGAAGGCGAAGACGGCGGCGATGCCGAGCGACCAGGCGACGGCGCCCCACACGGTGTTGCCGGCCGGGTCGCCGATGAACAGGGCGCGGACCGCGTCGACGGTGATCGAGAAGGGGTTCCATTCGGCGAACCACTGCAGGGCGGCGGGCATCGTCGCGGGTGGGACGAAGGCCGAGGAGACGAAGGTCAGCGGGAAGATCAGGATGAAGCCGAGGCTCTGGGCCGCCTCCGGCGAGGACGAGATGAGGCCGATGAAGGCGAAGACCCAGGAGAAGGCGTAGCCGAAGAGGAGCAGCAGGAGGATCCCGGCGACGACCTGCAGGAAGGGGCTTTCGAAGCCGAAGCCGATGATCACGCCGACCACCAGCATCGCGGTGATCGAGATCGCGTTGGTGGCGATGTCGGCGACGGTCCGCCCCGCCAGCACCGCCGAGCGCGACATCGGCAGCGAGCGGAAGCGGTCGACCAGGCCCTTGCGCAGGTCCTCGGCGATCCCCATCGCGGTGACGAAGCCGCCGAAGGCCATCGTCTGGACCAGGATCCCGGGGATCAGGAAGTCGATGTAGCTGTGGCCCGGGGTCGGGATCGCGCCGCCGAAGACGTAGGCGAAGAGGAGCACGAACATGATCGGCTGCACGGTGAAGGCGAGCAGCAGGTCAGGCGCCCGCGGGATGCGCAGGAAGTTGCGTTTGGCGAGCACCAGGGTGTCGGAGACCGCCATGCGCGGGCGGCTCATAGGGCAACCTCCGTCTCGGCCTCTCCCTCGGCCTCGGCGGCGTGGCCGGTCAGCTCGAGGAAGACGTCGTCGAGGGTGGGACGCCGCATCGCGATGTCGTCGATCCCGATCCCGGCCTCGTTCAGCCGCTGCACCGCGGCGGCGATCTTCCCCTTGCGCTCGGCGATCGGCACCCGCAGCACCGCGCCCTCCAGCTCCGGCCGCCGCACCGCCACCTCGGCGAGCGCCGCGATCGCCGCCTCCGCGTCGCCCGGCTTCTCCAGCGTCACCTCGAGGCTCTCGCCGCCGACCTGGTCCTTCAGCTCGTCCGCCGACCCCTCGGCGATCACCCGGCCGTGGTCGATCACCGAGATGCGGTCGGCGAGCCGGTCAGCCTCGTCGAGGTACTGGGTGGTGAGCAGCACCGTGGTCCCCTCGGCGACCCGCCCTTCGATCGTCTCCCAGAGCCCGATGCGGCTGCGCGGGTCGAGGCCGGTGGTCGGCTCGTCGAGGAAGAGAACCGGGGGCCGCGCCACCAAGGCCGCCGCGAGGTCGAGCCGCCGCCGCATCCCGCCCGAGTAGGTGCGGACCAGCCGGCCGCCGGCGTCGGCCAGGTCAAAGCGCTCCAGCAGCTCGGCGGCGCGGGCCTTCGGCTCGCCCTTCGGCAGGTGGTAGAGCTGCCCGACCATCTGCAGGTTCTCGAAGCCGGTGAGGTTCTCGTCGACCGCCGCGTACTGGCCGGCCAGGCCGATCCGGCTGCGCAGCCGCGGCGCGTCGTGGTGGACGTCGAGCCCGGCGACCCGGGCGCTGCCGCCGTCGGCCGGAAGCAGCGTGGTGAGGATGCGCACGGCGGTCGTCTTGCCCGCCCCGTTGGGGCCGAGCAGGCCGAGCACGGTACCGGTCGGCGCGGTCAGGTCGACGCCCGCCAGCGCCTCCACGTCGCCGTATGACTTGCGCAGCCCCTCTGCCTCGATCGCGGCTTCCCCCCGCATCGCCCCAACCTAGCGGGCGAGCCGCCGGTCGGGCGCCAGGCCGCCCCGCCCCATCGACCCCGGCGAGCCGGGCTCGGGAACGGCGGCGCGGGAGCGTCAGTCGAGGTCGAAGTCCTTGGGGGGCTTCTGCTCGAACCAGAGGTCGTCGTCCTCCGGCTGGTCTTCGAGGAAGCGCGGCGTGTCTTCGAGCACGTCGTCGTGGCCCGTTTCCGGGTCGTAGTCGATGTCGTCCTCCGGGTCGGAGGCCTCGGCGGACCCGAGCGGAGGCTCCTCGGAACCCCGCCCCGCGTCCTCGGATGGTGAGCCCTCGGACCGCCCCGCGGCCTCCTCCGACGGCGGCTCCGTCGGCCGCCCCGCGGCCTCCTCCGACGGCGGCTCGGTCGACGGGCGCGGCGCCTCCTCGGTGGGCGGCGCGGCGCTCGGGCCCGGCTCCTCGCCGGCGGCCTCGGCGGCGTCGACGCGGCGCAGCACTTCTTCGGAGGGGTCCTCCTCGTAGGGGATCGACTGGCTCTCGAAGTCGAAGATGCCGGCCTGGGCAGGCGCCGCGTCGTCGAACCCGGGGAGCCTCTGCTCGTCGGTGACCGGCGCCTCGAGCGCCCGGTCGAGCTCATCGGAGAGGCGCTGTTCGTTGAAGAAGTCGAATTCCGCCGAGTCCTCCTCCGGCTCAGCCTCGGCGGGCGGATGCCCGGCGACCTCGGCATCCGGGCCGCTGCTCTCGAGCGGCGCCTGCTCCTCGGGCGCGGGCGGCGCGGCTTGCGGCTCGGCCTGGGCGGCGTCGACGAGCTCCTCGTCGGTCGGGCTCTCCCGCTCGGCGGCGGCCGCGGCGTCCATCTCGGCCTGCACGTCGAAGATCTGCGTCGGCTGGTCGACCAGCGCGTCCCGCTCCTCGGGAGCCGGACCGGCGTCGCCGCCGAGCTCGTGTTCGCCCGCGGGGTGCTCCTCCTGGTCCGGCTGCTGCTCTTCGCCGGTGGGCGGCGCGAGGTCGGCGGGGGTCTGGTCGACCGGCGGGGGCGGCGGCGCGGCGGCCGCCTCGGCCGGGCTCGGCGGCGGCGCGGCGGGGGGCGGCGCCGGCTCGTCGCGCGGCGCGGCGGGCGGCGGCATCGCGGCCTCGTCGACCGGGCCCGGACCGGCTGCGGGGCCCACGGGCTCCTCGCCCAGGTCGGCCTCCTCGGCCGGCGGCTCCTGCAGGTCGGTGAGGTTGGGACGACCGCCGCCGCGCTCGTGCTCGTCGCCGATCTCCGGCTCGCCCGCCGCCGTTTCCTCCGGCGAGAGCAGGAACTCGGTCGGGGCGTCGGAGAACGGGTCGATCTCGTCCGGGCGCTGGGGCGGCCCGAACGCCTCGTCCTCGAGGCGCTTCACCTCTCCCTCGTCGGCCCCGTGGGCGCGCTTCAGTTCGAGGTGCTCGCGAATTGCGTCGTCAAGAATGCTCATCTGGCAACTCCTTCAGGAGCCTTCCAAAGACTAAGCGACATTCCTTGCGCCTGCGGAGCGCTGGGAACAACTTCCCAGCCCGCGGCCGCTCACATCCGGTAGACGGGCGCCGCGGGGGCGGCGAGCGGGGCGTTGGCGCAGGCGCCGAGCGCCAGGCCGAGCACCATCCGCGTGTCGAGCGGGTCGATCACGCCGTCGTCCCAGAGGCGCGCGGTCGAGTAGTAGGGGCTGCCCTGGCGCTCGTACTGCTCGCGCAGCTCGGCGCCCAGCTCGGCCTGGCCGACCTCGGTCATCACCGTCGCCGCCTGCTCGCCGCCCATCACCGAGATCCGCGCGTTCGGCCACATCCACAGGAAGCGCGGCGAGTAGGCGCGTCCGCACATCCCGTAGTTGCCCGCCCCGAAGGAGCCGCCGACGATCACGGTCAGCTTCGGGACCCGCGCGGTCGCGACCGCGGCGACCATCTTCGCCCCGTCGCGGGCGATCCCGCCCGCCTCGTATTCGGGTCCGACCATGAAGCCGGAGATGTTCTGCAGGAAGAGGAGCGGGACGCCGCGCTGGTCGCAGAGCTCGACGAAGTGGGCGGCCTTCAGGGCGCTCTCGCTGAACAGCACGCCGTGGTTGGCGAGCACCCCGACCGGGTGGCCGTGGATGTGGGCGAAGCCGCAGACGAGGGTGGTCCCGTACTCGGCCTTGAACTCGTGCAGGAGGCTGCCGTCGACGACGCGGGCGATCACCTCGCGGGGGTCGTAGGGGGTGCGGCTGTCGGGGGGCACGGCGCCGTAGAGGGAGGACGGGTCGACGGCGGGCGGGGCGACCGGGCGACGCTCCCAGGCACGGCCCGCGGGCGGCAGCGTGGCGACGATCGAGCGCAGGATGCGCAGCGCGTCGGCGTCGTCGCCGGCGAGGTGGTCGACCACGCCGGAGGTGCGGGCGTGCAGGACGCCGCCGCCGAGCTCCTCGGCCGTCACCTCCTGGCCGGTCGCCGCCTTCACCAGCGGCGGCCCGCCGAGGAAGATCGTGCCCTGGTCGCGGACGATGATCGTCTCGTCGCTCATCGCCGGCACGTAGGCGCCGCCGGCCGTGCAGGAGCCCATCACCGCGGCGATCTGCGGGACCCCCTGCGCCGACATCGTCGCCTGGTTGAAGAAGATGCGACCGAAGTGCTCGCGGTCGGGGAAGACCTCGTCCTGCATCGGCAGGAAGGCACCGCCCGAGTCGACCAGGTACAGGCAGGGGAGCCGGTTCTGCAGCGCCACCTCCTGCGCCCGCAGGTGCTTCTTCACGGTCATCGGGTAGTAGGTGCCGCCTTTGACCGTCGCGTCGTTGGCGGCGATCACGACCTCGCGCCCCTCGACCCGGCCGACCCCGGCGATGATGCCCGCGCCGGGCGCCGCGCCGTCGTAGAGGTCCTCGGCGGCGAGCGGGGCGATCTCCAGGAACGGGCTGCCCGGGTCGAGCAGCCGCTCGACCCGCTCGCGCGGCAGCAGCTTGCCGCGCTCGACATGTCGGGCGCGCGCCTTCTCGCCGCCGCCCGCCGCGGCGCGTCCGAGCCGCTCGCGCAGCTCGGCGACCAGGCGCCGGTGCTCGGCCTCGTTGCGCGCGAACTCCTCGCTCGCCGGATCGGCGGCGCTGGTCAGCACCCGGCTCATCCGACCTCCCCCTCGCTCGTCACACCTTCGCGCGGCTCCGCCTGCACCAACTCGCCCTCAGGACGAGTTGGTGCAGACGCTCCCTCCTCGGCCAGCTCGACCAGGGCGGCGCCGCGGTCGACCTGGTCGCCGACCGCGACCAGCACCGCGGCGACCGTGCCGTCGCCCGGGCTCTGGACCGCGATCTCCATCTTCATCGACTCGAGGACGACCAGCGTCTCGCCCGCCGTGACGGCCTCCCCGGGCGCGACGCGCAGCTGCGCCACGGTGCCCGGCATCGGCGCCTCCAGCGCGCCCTCGACGCCCGACGCCTCGCCCGCCGCGCCGACCGCCGGGGCGAAGCGCACCGGCCCGACCTCCCCGTCCACGACCCAGACCGCCTCGCCGTCGGCGAAGACCGAGACGTGGCGATGAGCCGAGAGGTGACCCATGCCTCCGGCCTCCGGCCCAGCGGCGGCGGGTGACGCGCCGAGCAGGGCGCCATCGAAGCTGAGCGTCCCGGCCTCCTCGCCGACCTCCCAGTCCCACACGCCTCCTCCGCCGGGCGGGGACCCGGGGTCTCCCTCGGTCGCGGACCTACCAGCCAATGCGTCCGCGATCGAGGGAGACCCCGCCCGCACCGCGACCTCAACCGTTCCCTCCGGCCCTTCCAGGCTCCGCCGGATCCAGGCATCCCCCTGCACCCGCCACGCCGTGCGCCCCGACCAGGCGTCGTCGTCCTCGGGCTCGCCCAGCATCGCGATCAACGCGAGAGCCGTGAGCTCGGGCCCCGGCGCCGGCGCCGCGACCTCGTCCCCCAGCCGCTCGATCAGGCCGGTGTCCATCTCCCCGGCCACGACCTCGGGGCGGCCGAGCAGCGCCCGCAGGTAGGCGGCGTTGGTGGTGGGACCGACGACCGCCACCTGGCCGAGCGACCGACGCAGGCGCGCCAGCGCCTCGGCGCGGTCCTCGCCGGCGGCGACCAGCTTGGCGAGCATCGGGTCGTAGTCGGTGCCGACCACCGTCCCCCGCTCGATGCCGCTGTCGACGCGCACCCCGGCGGGCTCGCGGTAGGCGACGACCGCGCCGCTCGAGGGCAGGAAGCCGCTCGCCGGGTCCTCGGCGTAGAGGCGCGCCTCGACCGCCCAGCCGTGCCGCTCGACGTCGGCCTGGGCGAGCGGCAGCGGCTCGCCGGCCGCCACCCGCAGCTGCAGCTCGACCAGGTCGAGGCCGGTGACCGCCTCGGTGACCGGGTGCTCGACCTGCAGGCGCGTGTTCACCTCGAGGAAGTAGAAGCGCTCCGGGTCGTCGCGCTCGGCGATCAGCTCCACCGTGCCCGCGTTGACGTAGCCCGCGTGGCGGGCGAGGGCCACCGCGGCCTCCCCCATCCGCTCGCGCAGCGCCTCGGTCACGACCGGCGACGGCGACTCCTCGATCACCTTCTGGTGGCGGCGCTGCAGGCTGCACTCGCGCTCGCCGAGGTGGATCGCGTCGCCGCGGGCGTCGGCGATCACCTGCACCTCGAGATGGCGGGAGGGCTCGACGTAGCGTTCGATCAGGAGGCGCTCGTCGCCGAAGGCCGCCGCCGCCTCGCGGCGCGCCGCGCCGAGCGCCTCGATCAGCTCCTCGCGGCGGGTGACCAGGCGCATGCCCTTGCCGCCGCCGCCCGCCGCCGCCTTGACCAGCAGCGGCAGGTCGCCCTCGCCGACCCGGTCGGCGATCTCCGCGTCGCTCATCTGCTCGCCGCTCCAGCCGGTGAGCGTCGGCACCCCCGCCTCCTCGGCGACCGCCCGCGCCCGGCCCTTGTCGCCGAGCAGCGCCATCGCCTCCGGTCCCGGGCCGACGAAGACGAGGCCCGCCTCGGCGCAGGCGGCGGCGAAGGCGGGGCGCTCGGAGAGGAAGCCGTAGCCGGGATGGATGGCCTCGGCGCCGCTGCGCAGCGCCGCGTCCACGACCCGCTCGATCGACAGGTAGGAGTCGCGGGCCGCGGTCGGGCCGATGTGGACGGCGCGGTCGGCGCCGCGCACGTGCGGGGCGCCCGCGTCGGCGTCGCTGAACACGGCCACCGACTCGATTCCGAGCCGCGCCAGGGTGCGCTCGATCCGCACCGCGATCTCGCCCCGGTTGGCGATCAGGACGCGCCCGAACACGGCCCGCCTAGCTCCCCGGGTGGTGGTCGACCGGGCCCGCGACGAGCGTGTGGGAGCCGAGCGGCCGGCCGAGGACGCGCTGCGCCTCGCGCGCCGCGGCGAGCAGCTTGTCCAGGTCGATGCCGGTCTCGATCCCCATCTCGGCGAGCATCGAGACGAGGTCCTCGCTGGCGATGTTGCCGGTCGCCCCCGGGGGGACCGGGCAGCCGCCGAGCTCGCCGAAGCTCGACTCGAAGGACTCGCAGCCCGCCTCCAGGGCGGCCAGCACGTTGGCGAGGCCCTGGCCGCGGGTGTTGTGGAAGTGGGCGGTCAGCTCGACCTCGGGCAGCTCGGCGGCGGCGCGCTCGAAGAACGCGCGGACCTGGGCTGGGTTGGCCATCCCCGTGGTGTCGCCGAAGCCGACCTCCACGGCGCCCGCGGCGGCCAGCCGGCCGGCGATCTCGAAGACCCGGGCCGGGTCGACGTCGCCCTCGTACGGACAGCCGAAGCTGGTCGAGATCACGCCCTCGCAGCGCAGCCCGGCGGCGCGGGCCTCGCCGAGCACGCCCTCCAGGGCGCTCAGCGACTCCTCGACCGAGCGGTTGACGTTGTGCCGGTTGTGGGACTCCGAGGCCGACAGGAAGACGTTCACCTCGTCGATCCGGTCGCGGTGGGCGAGCGCCGCCTCGAGGCCGCGCCGGTTGGGGATCAGCACCGAGACCGAGACTCCCTCGGGGATCCGGGCGCGCTCCACCACCTCGCCGCCGTCGGCGAGCTGTGGGATCACGTCGGCCCGCACGAAGCTGGTCACCTCGAGCCGGCGCAGGCCGGTCGCCGCCAGCATCTCGACCAGGCGGACCTTGTCGTCGGTCGCGATGACCTCGGGCTCGTTCTGGAAACCGTCGCGCGGCCCGACCTCACGGATCCTGACCGCGCCCGCCACTCAGCACCCCAGCCGGCGCGCGATCACCATCTGCTGGACCTCGTCGGTGCCCTCGCCGATCGTGAGGATCTTGGCGTCCCGGTAGAAGCGACACACGGGGTACTCCTCGATGAAGCCGTAGCCGCCGTGGATCTGCACCGCCTCCTCGGCGGCACGGACCGCGAGCCGGCCGGTGATCAGCTTCGCCTGGGCGGCGGTGAGGGTGAAGGACTGCTTCGCGTCTTTCTCCAGCGCCGCCCGCCAGGTCAGCAGGCGCGCCGCCTCGATCTGGGCCGAGAGGTCGGCGATCTTCGCCTGGATCGACTGGTACTTGGAGATCGGCTTGCCGAACGCTCGGCGCTCCTTGGCGTAGGCGATCGCCTCGTCGAGCGCCCCCTGGGCGAGCCCGACGCCCATCGCGGCGACCCCGATCCGGCCGCCGTCGAGGATGTGGAGGAAGTTCTTGAAGCCCTCGCCGCGGCGGCCGAGCAGGTTCTCGGTCGGGACCTTGCAGTCGTCGAAGCTGAGCGGCCGCGTGTCGGAGGCGTTCCAGCCCATCTTGCGGTAGGCCTCGCCGACCTCGTACCCCGGCGTGCCGGTCGGGACGATGATGTTGGAGATCTCCTTGCGGCCGTCGGCCTCGCCGGTGACCGCGGTGATCGTCACGCAGCCGGAGATGTCGGTGCCCGCGTTGGTGATGAACTGCTTGGCGCCGTTGACGACCCAACCCGAGTCCGCGTCGAGGACGGCGCGGGTGTGGACGTTGCCTGCGTCGGAGCCGGCCTCCGGCTCGGTCAGCCCGAAGGAGGCGAGCCGCTCACCGCTGCACAGGCGGGGCAGCCACTCCTCTTTCTGCGCCTCGGTACCCCACAGCCAGATCGGCATCGTCCCCAGCGAGGTGTGGGCGGCCATCGTGATGCAGACCGAGGAGTCGACCCGGGCCAGCTCTTCCACGGCAAGCGCGTAGGAGAGCGTGTCGGCGCCGCCGCCGCCGTACTCCGGCGGGAACGGGATGCCCATCAGGCCGAGGTCGCCGAGCTTCTTGACGATCTCGTAGGGAAAGGCCTTGGTGCGGTCGAGCTCGCCGGCGACCGGTGCGATCTCGGCCTGGGCGAACTCGCGGACGGTGTCGCGCAGCAGGCGCTGCTCGTCGCTGAGGTCGAAGTTCATGCCGGCGAGAATACCGAATAACCATTCGGACTTCGAGGGGCCGTTCGGTAATTCCGACAGCTAGAGTCGGCGGATGCCCGCCGTCACTCCGCCCACCCGCCCGGCCCTGCGCGCCCGCTACGAGGAGCGCCGCCAAGAGCTGATCGGCGCGGCGGCCGACTGCTTCGCCGAGGGCGGCTACAAGGAGACCTCGATCGCCGACCTGAGCGCCGCCACCGGGCTCGCGGCGGGCGGCATCTACCACTACATCGGCAGCAAGGAGAACCTGCTGATCGCGATCTGCGACGACCTGCTGGCGCCGCTGCTGGAGCGCGGCCGGGAGATCCTCGCCGCGGAGGAGCCGCCGGAGCGCCAGCTGCGCGAGCTGCTGCGCGCCTGGCTGGCCCAGGTCGAGAGCCACCGCGCCCACATGCTCGTCTTCGCCCAGGAGCGCCACCTGATCGAGCGCGAGCCGCAGTGGCGGACCGTGCGCCGCCAGCGCAAGCAGTTCGAGAAGCTGCTCGACGAAATCCTGGCGCGCGGCGAGAGCTCCGGCTCGATGGCCTTCGGGGATCGCGGCCTGACCCTCTTCGCGCTGCTCGGGATGGTCAACTACACGCCGCAGTGGCTGCGGCCCCACGGCCGCCTCTCCGCGGAGGAGGTCGCCGACGGCTACTGCGACCTGATCCTCCGCGCCGCCCGGCCCGGCTCAGCCGCCTGAGCCGGGCTCCTCGACGAAGAGGTCGAGCTGCAGGTCGGCGCCCTCGCTGGCGCTGTAGCCCGCCAGGTCGACGCCCTCGCCCTCCAGCACCTCGTCGTCGATGCAGAAGTTGCCGCTGATGGAGCGGCTGTCGCTGGTCAGGATCGAGTAGGCGGCGTCGGCCATGATCGCCGGCGTCCGCGCCCGCTTCATCGCCGCCTCGCCGCCGACCACGAATTCCACCGCGGCGGTGGCGATCAGGGTGCGCGGCCAGAGCGAGTTGAAGGCGATGCCCTCCTCGCGATGGCGCTCCGCCATCCCCAGCGTCACCATGCTCATCCCGTACTTGGACATCGTGTAGGCGAGGTGCTCGGAGAACCACTTCGGGTCCATGTTGAGCGGCGGGCTGAGCGTGAGGACGTGGGGGTTCGACCCCTTGCGCAGGTGCGGCACGCACTCGCGGCTGAGCAGGAAGGTCCCCCGCGCGTTGATGCTCTGCATCAGGTCATAGCGCTTCATCTGCAGCTGCTCGGGGTCGGAGAGATCGATCGCGCTGGCGTTGTTGACCAGCACGTCGATCCCGCCGAAGCGCTCGACCGTGGCGGCGACGGCCGCTTCGACCGACTGGTCATCGCGGACGTCGCCGACGATCGGCAGCGCGTGGCCGCCCGCCGCCTCGATCTCCTCGGCGGCGGTGTAGACGGTGCCCGCCAGCTTCGGGTGGGGCTCCGCGGTCTTCGCCAGCAGCGCCACGTTGGCGCCGTCGGCGGCCGCCTTGACCGCGATCGCCAGGCCGATCCCGCGGCTGCCGCCGGAGATCAGCAGCGTCTTGCCGGCGAGGTCGGCCATCAGACCCTCTGGATCAGCGTGCCCGTGCCGAGCCCGCCCCCGCAGCACATCGTCACCAGGCCCATCTCCTTGTCGGAGCGCTCCATCTCGTGCAGCAGGGTGGTGATCAGGCGGGCGCCGGTCGAGCCGAGCGGGTGGCCGATCGCGATCGCGCCGCCGTTGACGTTGACGCGGTCCATGTCGGGGCCGACCTCGCGCCGCCAGGCGCCGACCACGGCGGCAAAGGCCTCGTTGATCTCGATCAGGTCGATGTCGTCGATCTTCATCCCGTTGCGCTCCAGCAGCCGTTCGGTGGCCGGGATCGGGCCGGTCAGCATGATCACCGGGTCGACGCCGACCGTGGTCAGGTCATAGATCCGGGCGCGCGGGGTGAGGCCGAGGGCATCGGCCTTCTCGCGGGCCATCAGCAGCACCGCGGCGGCGCCGTCGGAGACCTGGGAGGAGTTGCCGGCGGTGATCCGCCCGTCCTCCTTGAAGGCCGGCCGCAGCCCGGCGAGGCCCTCGAGGGTGGTCTCGCGCAGGCCCTGGTCGGTCATGTGGGTCTCCCCGTCGACCTCCATCGGCACCATCTCGCGCTCGAAGCGGCCCTCCTCGGTGGCCTGCTGGGCCAGGGTCTGGGAGCGCAGGCCGAGCTCGTCGAGCTCCGACCGCGGGATCTCCCAGCGCTCGGCGATCATCTCGGCCGAGAGGCCCTGGGGGATCAGGTCGTAGCGCTCCAGGAGCTCCTTGGAGTAGGCCATGCCGTGCTCGGCCATCACTTCGCCGGCCGCGGCGAAGGAGTTTTTGCCCATGTGCTCGACGCCGCCGCCGACCGCGACGTCGCAGACGCCGGAGGCGATCAGGGTGGCGGCGAAGTTGACCGCCTGCTGCGCGGAGCCGCACTGGCGGTCGACGGTGGTCGCCGGGACCTCCTCGGGCAGGCCGGCCTCCAGCCAGGCGTTGCGGCCGATGTTGATCGACTGCTCGCCCCACTGCTGCACGCAGCCGCAGATCACGTCGCCGACCTCTAGCGGGTCGATGTCGGAGCGGGAGATCAGCTCGCCGTAGGTGCGGGCCATCAGGTTGGAGGCGTGCAGGTCGCGGTACCAGCCCTTCTCGGGATGCCCGCGGCCGACCGGGGTGCGGACCGCCTCGACGATCACGACCTCGCGCCCGGAGAGCCTGCCGTTGCCGTTGTCCATGGTCATATCTCCTTCTCTGTCTTTTCGAAGCTCGGTCTAGGCGGCGCTCGGGTAGGAGGGCGAGCGCCGCTCCTTCTTGACCACCCGCAGCTGCGTGGAGGGGTCCCACATCGGCGCCTCCTCGCGGCGGTCGATCAGCTCCTGCATCGGGGTGGGGGGCGTCTCGCCCTCGAGTCGGCCGGAGCGGTTGTCGGGGCGGGGGTTCGACCCGTTGTCGGGCTGGCGGGCGACGTTCAGGCCGAGGCCCTCGAACATCGCCCGGTCCTCGGCGGGCTCGGCGCCCAGGGTGGTCAGGAAGTTGCCCATCATCACCCCGTTGAGGCCCGCCTTGACGGCCAGCTGGTGCAGGTCGCCGAGGTTCTCGACCCGGCCGCCGCAGAGGCGGAAGAGCGCCCCGGGGATGATCAGCCGGAAGATCGCGATCCACTTGACGACCTCGATCGGCTCCATCACCTCGCGGTCGCCGAACTTCGTCCCCTCCTTGGGGATCAGCAGGTTGATCGGCACCGAGGTGGGGTTGATCTCGGCCAGCTCGAAGGCCATCTCGACCCGCTGGGCCTCGGTCTCGCCGAGGTTCAGGATGCCGCCCACGCAGGTCTCCAGGCCCGCCTCCCTGACCGCCCGGATCGTGCGCAGGCGGCCCTCGTAGCGCACCGTGGTGGAGACCTCGGGGTAGTAGCTCCTGGCCGACTCGACGTTGTGGTGGACGCGCTGGATGCCGGCCTCCTTGAGCGCCCTGGCCCGCTCGGCCGACATGTGGCCGATCGAGGCGCAGCGCTTCAGGTTGGTCTGCTCGGCGACCAGTTCGGCGCCCTCGAGGATCTTGGCGAAGTCGCGCTTGGAGAGCCCCTGGCCCTGGGTGACCATGCAGAAGCGGTGGGCGCCCGCCGCCTCGGCGGCGCGGGCGTGCTCGAGGATCTGCTCGGGCTCCATCATCGCGTGCATCACGGTGTCGGCGTCGGCGTAGCGCGACTGGGCGCAGAAGCCGCAGTCCTCCGCGCAGCCGCCCGACTTGGCGTTGACCAGCGAGCACATGTCGGTGGAGTCGCCGAAGTTCTCCTGGCGCACCTCCCAGGCGCGCTCGACCAGGGCCTCGATCTCGGCGGTCTCGGTGAGGCGGCCGAGCTCGAGGGCTTCTGCGGGGGTGATGAGGGAAGCGTGGACGACGGGCACCGTGGGATGGATGATCGCAGCGACGGCCCGTGGGCGCGGCCTCGGGCTTGTGGATTCGACGAAGCGGGGCCGCAGGGCGACTGGGGGGGCCGCCGGGGCGTGACTACTGTCGAGCCCGTGATCGACTTCGAGCTGGAACCAGAGCTGCGCGAGCTGCGCGAGCGGGTCGCCGCCTTCGTCAGGGACGTGGCGATCCCGGCCGAGCCCCGCGACGTCTCCACCCACGGCACCGACGACGCGCTGCGCGCCGAGCTGCAGGACGAGGCCCGGCGCCACGGCGTCTTCGGGCCGCAGCTGAGCGAGGAGCTGGGCGGCCTCGGGCTCGATCATCGCGGCACCGCGGTGATCCTCGAGGAGTGCGGCTACAGCCTGCTCGGCCCGCAGGCGCTGAACTGCGCGGCGCCCGACGAGGGCAACATGCACATGCTGGACGTGATCGCCTCGCCCGAGCAGCGCGAGCGCTACCTGGTGCCGCTGGCGGCGGGGCAGGTCCGCTCCTGCTTCTCGATGACCGAGCCCGCCCCGGGCGCCGGCTCCGATCCCTCGATGCTGAAGACGACGGCGCGCCGGACCGACTCCGGCTGGTCGATCAGCGGCCGCAAGTGGTTCATCACCGGCGCCGAAGGGGCCGCCTTCACGATCTGCATGGCGCTCGCCGAGGGCGCCGGGGCGACGATGTTCCTGGTCGACGCCGACAACCCCGGTTACCGGATCGAGCGCATCCTCGACGTCACCGACCGCGCCTTCCCGGGCGGCCACGCCGAAGTCGTCTTCGAGGACTGCGAGGTGGGCGACGACGCGGTGCTCGGCGAGGTCGGCGAGGGCTTCCGCTACGCGCAGGTGCGACTGGCGCCGGCCCGCCTCACCCACTGCGAGCGCTGGCTCGGCGCCGCCCGCCGCGCCCACGACTTCGCCCTCGACTACGTCGCCGGGCGGGAAGCGTTCGGCGGCCCGCTCGGCGAGCTGGGGATGGTCCAGGAGAAGCTGGCCCGCTCGCTGATCGACATCGAGACGGCGCGCCTGGCGATCTGGCGCTGCGCCTGGGCGCTCGACCGCGGCGAGTCGGCCAAGCACGAGTCCTCGGTCGCCAAGGCCTACGTCGCCGAGGCGGTCGACCGGGTCGTCGACAACTCGGTGCAGGTGTGCGGCGGGACCGGGGTGTCCGGCGACGGGCCGCTGGCCCGCCTGATCACCGAGACGCGTCCCTTCCGCATCTACGACGGGCCGACCGAGACGCACCTCTGGTCGATCGCCCGCCGCCAGCTTCGCGCCCGCGCCGCCCGCCGCGCGGAGTCGGTCGCCGCCCCGTGAACGCCACCGACCTGGCGGAGCTCGCCCCCGCCGAGCCGCTCGCCGCCTACCTCGACGGGCTCGGCCTCGGGACCGGCGAGGCGCGGATCGCGCCGATCGGCGACGGACACTCCAACCTCACCTTCCTGGTCGAGCGCGACGGCGCCCGGGTGGTCCTGCGGCGGCCGCCGCGCGGCCCGCTGCCGCCCTCCGCGCACGACGTGATCCGCGAAGCGCGCCTGCTGGCGGCGCTGCGGCCGCACGGCACGCCGGTGCCCGAGGTGCTGGCGATGTGCGAGGACGAGGCGGTGATCGGCGCCCCCTTCTACGTGATGGAGTGGATCGACGGGCACGTCCTCACCGAGTCGATGCCGGCTTCGCTGGCCGGCGAGGCCGGGCGGCTCGCCGAGTGCCTGGTCGACGGCCTGGTCGAGCTGCACGCGGTCGACCCGGGCGGCCCGGAGCTGGCCGGCTTCGGCCGCCCCGACGGCTACCTGGAGCGCCAGCTGAAGCGCTTCGGCGGCCTGTACGAGACGAACGCGACCCGTTCCCTGCCCGACCTCGAGGCGGTCGCCGACTGGCTTGCCGCCAACCTGCCCGACTCGCCGCCCTCGACCGTCGTGCACGGCGACTACCGGCTCGGCAACGTGATGGTGGCGCCCAACCCCACCCGCCTCGCGGCGATCCTCGACTGGGAGATGGCGACGATCGGCGACCCGCTCGCCGACCTCGGCTACATGACCGCGATGTGGGCGGAGGCGGGCGACCCGCCGAACCCCGTCTCCGACCTCTCGATCGTCACCCGCGGCGCCGGCTTCCCGGGCCGCGACTTCCTCACCGCGCGCTACGGCGAGCGCAGCGGCCGGCCGCTCGGCGCCCTGCCGTGGTACCAGGTGCTCGCCCTCTGGAAGGCGGCGATCTTCCTCGAGGGAAGCTTCCGCCGCTTCGGGGCCGGCACCACCGCCGACCCCTACTTCGCGAGCCTCGAGGCCGGGGTCCCGGCGCTCGCCGCGCTCGCCCGCGAGCGCGGCGCGAAGGCCTGAGCGGCACGGCGCCCGGCGCCGCTCAGGCGTTCGCAGTTCGCCGTACCGGCTACGGGAAAGCGCGAACGCGGCGGGGGTCAGGCGAAGTTGCGGCGCAGCCAGCCGACCAGGTACTCGTTGACCTCGGCGGGCTTCTCCTGCTGCAACCAGTGGCCGGCGTCGGGGACCTCGTGCTGCTCGAGCTGCGGCAGGTAGGCGTCGAGGCCCTCGTAGGCGACCGCCGGGAAGAACCAGTCGTCGGCGGCGTAGACGAGCAGGGCGGGCTTGTCGACGACGTAGTTCGAGCCCTGGGCCTCCTCGAAGTCCTTGCGCAGGGCGCGGTACCAGTTGAGGCCGCCGGTGAAGCCGGAGCGCGAGTAGACGTCGACGTAGAAGGCGATCTCCTCGTCGTCGGCGAGCGGCTCGCCGAAGATCTGCGGGTCGCCGACGAAGAGGCCCGCCGGCACTTCCTGGATCGCTTTCGGGGCGGCTTCGAACTCGGCGCGCGTCATGCCGCGGCGGCGCATCATCGAGCGGAAGGTGTGCTCGACGTCGGCACCGAGGATCGCCTCGCCCACGCCCGGCTCCTGGAAGGTGCGCATGTAGTGGTTCGGGCCGCGCAGCTCGTCGTAGGTTTCCAGCATGTCTTTCGGCGACTCCCAGGTGAAGTACGGGGTGCAGACGCTGCCGATGCCGAGGGTGCGCTCGGGCGCGTAGATCGCCGAGTACCAGGCCGGCATCGAGCCCCAGTCGTGACCGAAGAACACCGCCTGCTCGATCCCCAGCGCGTCGAGCAGCCCGGTCAGGTCGGCGACCAGGTTCTTGACGCTGTAGGTCTGCGCGTCCTCGGGCGCGTCGGTGCCGCCGTACCCGCGCTGGCTCGGGACGATCACCCGGAAGCCCGCCTCGACCAGCGCCGGGACCTGCTCGCGCCAGGAGAAGGGGTGCTCGGGGAAGCCGTGGAGGAGGAGCACCGGGGTGCCCTCGCCCTCCTCGAAGTACTCCATCGTGATGCCGTTCGTCCGGGCGGTCTGGGGTGCGGTGAAGTCCATCGTCTTGCCTTTCAGCCGGGGAGCGTGAAGCCGGCGTCGACGCAGAGCGTCTGGCCGGTGACCATTCGTGCTTCGTCGGAGAGCAGGAAGGCGACCGGCGCGCCGATCTCCTCCGGGTCGAGGGCGGCCCCGAGGGGAGCCCGCTCGGCCGCGGCGGCGGCGATCGACTCCCACTCCGGGATTTCCTTGAAGAGATCGGTGAGCACGACGCCGCCGCGCACGCAGTTGGCGCGGATGCCGTCCGGCCCGCCCTCGACCGCGAGGTAGCGGACCAGCGCCTCGATCGCCGCCTTGGCGGTGCCGAACGCCGCGTAGGCGTCGTAGGTGCGCTGTGCGCCGAGGCTGGAGATCGCGACGATCGCGCCGCCGCCGCGCTCGCGCATCGACGGCCGCGCCGCCTGGGCGAGCCCGAGCAGCGCTCGCGCGTGGGTGCCCATGGTCTGGTCCCAGTCCTCCATGCTGAGCTCCTCGGTCAGCCCGAAGGTGCCGTTGGCGGCGTTGGCGACCAGGTAGCGGATCGGCCCCAGCTCGGCGACGGTCGCCTCGACCGCCGCGACGTTGTCGGCGGGCACGCCGACATCGCCCTGGATCGTCAGCGCCCGCCGGCCCAGCTCGCGGATCTCCGCGGCGGTCGCCTCCGCCGCCTCGCGGTCGGCGACGTAGGTGATCGCGACGTCGGCGCCGCGGCGCGCCGCGGCCAGCGCGCAGGCGCGCCCGATCCCCCGCGATCCGCCCGTCACCAGGGCGTTCCCCTCCAGCTCGGCAGCCATCGACCCGAACCTATCCAGCCCGCCGCCGGCCGCCCGGGAGCGCCCGCGCGGCCTTTGTCGAATCCCCAGGGACGTGGCGAAGCGGGAGGCGAAACGCCCTCCGGGAAACGTCTGCCTCAGGGACCGAGGAGGGCGAGCGGCACCACCCCGATGCCGTCGCTGCGTCGATACGCGGCGCTGCCGGTGGTGATGACGATGGCGTCGAGCAGATCGTCCCCGATCGCGTCCCGCAGCCAATGGAGATGGCGAAGGTCGCGGTCGCGAGGCACCGTCGCCAGCTTGACCTCGATGGCGAGGACGCGGTGGTCGTCGCGCTCGACGATCAAGTCGACCTCGCGATCCCCGGAGTGGCGGCGAAGGTGCTTGACGTTCGCCTCCGCGCCCTGCGCGTAGACACGGACGCTCAACGTCACCAAGGACTCAAAGAGAGCGCCGAGGAACGTCCCGTCACGAGGGATCGGGGGACCGACGGGGTCGCCCTGCAGAAGGGCGCCCTTGGTGACTCCGACCAGGCGAGCCGCCAGCGCCGGATCACAGAGCTGGTGCTTGTCGGAGGTCGCCAGGCGACTCAGGTGGCTGCGGCTGGGCGACCAGCCGGGGACGGGGTCGAGGATCCAGAGCCTTTCCAGCGCGTCGCGGTACGGGCCGGCGCCCTTGCGGGTGATCGCCCCGCCCCCCTCCCCGGCCGCCGCGGCGCGGATCTTCTCGAAGGAGGTGCTCGTCGAGGAAGCGGCGGCATAGGCCCTCAACCATCTCCGCAGCGCCGACGGATTGCGCACTTGCCGGCCCAGCTCGGGCAGGTCGCGGTCAAGAACGCGCTCGAGGTATCCGTCGAGCTGGGTGCGGAGCGCCCGACCCGAGAATCGCCGCAACCCGGGCAGGCCGGAGGCGAGGATCTCGTGGGCGTAGTCCTCGAGGGAAAGCGAGGTGTCCCCCTCGAGCGCCGGCCTCTCCCCCTCCAGGAGCCTTGCCAGGCTGACAGTGCCGTCTGTCTCGAGGCGCTCCGCCAGGGACAAGGGACGCATCCGCACCAGGGGAATGCGCCCCGCGCCGGAGTGCGCCCCGGTCCCACCGGGCAGCGCCGATCCGGTCAGGAGGAAGCTCCCCGCCTTCGCTCCGTTGTCGACCGCACGACGAACCAGATCCCAGGTCTGTGGCAGCCTCTGCCACTCGTCGATCAGGACCGGGGGATCGCTGGAGAGCAGGCGTTTCGGGTCCGCCGTCGCGAGCTCGAGCTGCTCGGGATCGTCAAGCGCCTGGGTCGTGCGCGCGCGGCGGGAGGCCATGGCGGTCTTCCCTACTCCTTTGGCTCCCTCGATTGCCAGCGCGGGCAGCGAGGTGAGCAGATCGTCCAGCTCGGCTTCGAGGACCCGTGGCAGATAGCCTGACGACATCGCGATTCAGGATACAGAATCGCAGCCTGTTAGGAAACAAATTCGTAGGGTGTTAGGAAACAGTTTCGTAAGACCCTGGGAAACAACTTCGTAGGGCCGGGAACGGTCAGGCGGGACGTGCTCAGGGCATCTCGCGGCGGAGCCAGCCGGAGTAGAAGCCCTCGATGTCGGGCAGGTACTCGTGCATCACCGGGTAGCCGGGCGGCACCGCTTCGGTCTCCAGCAGCCGGCCGGAGACCGGGCAGTAGTACTCGCGCAGCTCCTGCCAGTCGCCTTCGGGGTGGCCGAGCTCCGGGTAGACCTCGCGGTAGAGCTCGTCGGTGTCGCGCACGAACATCGGCACGTGGAGCTTCCAGTTCTCGTCCCAGCGGCAGAGATCGGCGCCCGCGTCGGTGCGGATCACCAGCTCGCCGTCGGAGGCGCGGCGGACGATGTTCATCCCCTCGCCGTAGGGCAGGACGATCGGGTCGTCGTAGTCGACCCGGCTCTGCAGCAGCTCCACCCACTTGTCGAAGCGGTCGGGGTCCTTGATGCCGGACTGGATCTCCTTGACGGCGCGCCGCGAGAGCTTCTCGTCCAGCAGGTCGGCCAGCGTCGCCCCGGTGACCTGGGTGGTGACCGGGACGTCGAGTACGTCGGGCGGCAGGAAGACCTCGGAGCCGGCCAGGAACTCGCGCACCGACTCCTCCGGGGTGAGCTTGCCGGGCTCGGAGACCTGGGTCGCCGTGGTCGGGGTGACGACGTCGAACTCGAAGTCCTCGGGCAGGTCCCAGAAGCCGCGGTACTCGGCCGCCCAGCGCGGTTCGAGCCGCATCGACTCGGCGAACATCACCTGCACCGGCTCGATCAGGTCGCCGTCGAGGATCCGCTGCCGCTGCTCGGCCCGCCACTCGGCCGCCGGCCGGGCCCGGTCGAGACGCGCGTGCATCAGCCCTTCGCGCTCGCCGAGGCCGTAGGCGCGCTCCGCCCAGCGCCGCTCGAGGTGGCCGCCGGCGATGTCCTCCTCGATCCGCTCGGAGCTGCGCAGCGCCGGGTCGCCGAGGCCGCCGCCGCCGCGCCCGGTGCTGAGGTAGAGGTCGCCGGTCTTGACCGCGATCATCATCGTGTAGGGGTCCTGTTCGAGCTGGTGCTCGCCGGCCAGGGCGCCGAGCGCCGCGTCTTCGCCGCTGACGTCGCCGACCGGATAGGCCTTGCCGGCCGCGGCCTGCTCGAAGATGTCGGAGCCGAAGACGTTGTGCACGTAGGCGCTCGGCGCCGGGTAGCCGCCGAACAGCCCCGGCGAGGTCAGCATCCCGCCCGCGCCGATGTTCTCGATCTCGAAGTCCTGGGTGCCGTTGACGAGCAGCAGCGTCTCGAAGGAGGAGCCGCCGCGATGCCGGCCCCAGCCGCCCGTGTTGGGCTTGATCCGCCGGCCGAGGTAGACCATCGGCTTGACCAGCTCCCACATCTCGATGTCGCCCATGTCGCCCTCGGGATTGAAGACGGCGGCGCCGTAGTCGAGCCCGTCGAGCACGTACTTCGCCCCCTGCCCCTGGGCGCCGATCTCGAAGTTCATGAAGCCGGAGATCTGCCCGTACTGGTCGATGCCGCCGCCCTGGGCGACGTTCCCCGGCACCGTGTAGGTGGAGACGATCTCCTCGATGTAGCCGCGCGACTGCAGGGCGCGCGACACCGCCCGCAGGTAGCCGGTCGAGGTGGTGAACATCGGCATCCACGGGAACGAGGAGGAGCAGGGCGCCTCGCCGAGGTCGGCCCAGCTGCCCTCGGTGAGCAGCAGCTCGGTCGCGTAGTAGGCGCCGTCGTTGATCTTGTCGTTGCAGATCAGCGTCTGGGTGAAGAGGATCCACTGCATCCCCTGCTGGGCCGACGGGGTGGCGTTGAAGGAGTGCCAGCCCCAGGCCGAGGAGCCGCGCAGGTCGGTGGTCCAGCGGCCGTCCCGGTCGACCACGGCCTCGTAGGCGCCGTGGATGATCAGGTCGCGCTGGGCGCGCTTGGGAAGGTTGGCCTTGTTCGCGTAGCGCGCCTCGGTGAAGCCCGCCGAGCGGTAGCGGCCGGGGACCAGGAGGCCGCGCACGCGGGACTTGAAGTCCCGCCGGCCGTCCTCGATCGCCTCCCGCATGAACTGCTTGAAGGGGTCGGCGCCCTCCTCCAGCACGAGCCGCTCGACCGCGTCGCGGATCATGTGGCAGCCGGCCAGCCGGGTGCGCTCGTCGAGCAGGTAGAGGCCGGGGGCGCGGCTCTGCATTGAAACCCGCTTGGTGTGCCACTGGGCGATCGTGTCGGCCTCGCCGATCTTCATGCAGTGCAGGTCGATGCCGTCGTCGAAGCGGGTGGTCGGCGCGACGCAGACGCCGCCCGGGGTCGAGGCGCCGATGTCCATCACGTGGATCACGCCGCCCGCCCAGCCGAGCAGCTCGCCCTCGTCCTCGGGGTTGAAAATCGGCACGAAGGTCTGCACGTCGGCGTTGTGGACGTCGCCGATCGTCGGCTGGTTGTTGGCGAAGATGTCGCCCGCCGAGATGCCCGGGTTGTCCTCCCAGCCGTTGCGCACCATGAACTTGATCGCCTCGCTCATGGTGTGGACGTGGACGATGATCCCGGTCGAGAGCGCGACGTTGTCGCCCTCCGGGGTGTAGAGCGCGAAGCAGATCTCCCCCAGCTCGCGGACGATCGGCGAGGCGCTGATGTTGAGCGCCGTCTCCCGCGCCGTCACCATGCCGCCGCGCACCCGCGAGAAGAGCTTCTCGAAGTGCAGCGGGTCGGATTCCTTCATCGCCAGCCGGCGCAGCCCGGCGTAGTGGCCGGTCTGCTCGAAGGCGCCCTCCGACGCCTGCAGCATCGCCGCCAGCGTCTGCCCTTCCCAGCCGATCGGCGCCCGCTTCTCCGGCTCCAGGGTGCGCGTGCTTTCGATCGTCGCCATCGCTCAGCCCTCCTTGTTCTCGAGGTGGAAGATCCTGTGCTCGTCCAGCCAGGCCCGCCGGTCGGGCGGGATCGGAAAGGTCGTCGACTCGGCCTCGAGGACGGCCGGCCCCTCGATCGTCTGCCCGTTGCCGATGTCGTCCATCTCGTAGACGTCGGTGGTCGCGTAGCCGCCCGACCACCACACCTCGCGGGTCTTCTTGACCGGCGGGGCGTCCGACCGGGCGGGCAGGACCGGCAGGGTCGGCTTCTCGATCGGCACCGAGCCCTTGACGATCGCCTGGGCGACCAGGTAGCCGAGCTCCGGCGAGGATGCCGCCCGCGCGTACATCCGCGTGTAGGTGCGCTCGAAGGCGGTGATCAGCTCCTCGACGTCGGCGATCGACTCGACCGCGGGCTTCGGCGCGTCGACCTCGATGTCGACCAGCTGGCCGTAGTACTGCATCCGCACCATGTGGGTGAAGGAGACTTCCTCGGCGGCGTGGCCGGACTTCGCGAACTCGGCCCGGACCCGGTCCTCCAGCGAGCGCCAGGCCTGGCTCAGAAGGCCGCCCATCGCGACCTTTTCGGCCTCCGGCGCGGCCGGCATCAGCGGCAGGTCGACCTGGCGGTCGAAGCGGTACTCGAAGTCGGCGCAGGCGCAGCCGAAGGCCGAGAACCCGGCCGCCCACTCCGGGACCAGCACCTGCTGGTAGGGCACGCCGCTGGTGTAGCCGGCGACGTGCAGCGGGCCGCCGCCGCCGTAGCAGAGCAGGGCGTAGTCGGCGGGGCTGTAGCCCTTGCCGAGGATCCGCCCGACCGCCTCGTTGCGCAGCGAGGTCTCGAACAGCTCGATCACGCCCGCGGCCGCCGCCTCGATCCCGAGGCCGAGCGGGTCGGCGACCTGGCGGCGCACCTCGTGGCGGGCGCGCTCGACGTCGAGCTGCACCTGGCCGCCGAGGAAGTACTCCGGGTTGAGCCGACCGAGGACGAGGTTCAGGTCGGTGATCGAGACCGTCTCCACGCCGCCCTCCGGCCAGGCCGTGCCGATCATCGCCCCGGCCGAGTCGGGGCCGATCTCCGGCCGCCGCGCGTTGGGGTCGATGCGGACGAAGGAGCCGCAGCCGGAGCCGACCGAGTCGATCTGGACCAGCGGCATGTTGAGCAGGAATTTCGCCATGTCCGGCGTCGTCGTCACCTCGTAGCGCCGACCGGTGAGCAGGGCGATGTCGAAGGAGGTGCCGCCGATGTCGGTGCAGAGCACGTTGTTGAGGTCGATCCGGTCGGCCAGCCAGCGGGCGCCGACGACGCCGCCGATCGGCCCGGAGACGAGCGTCGTCGCGAGCTGCTCGGCGTCGATCGAGATCGTGCCGCCGTGGGAGGCCATCACCCGCAGCTCGAAGGCCGCGCCGCGCTCCTTGGTGCGGTCGCGGACGGTGCGCAGGGTGCCGCGCGAGGGCTCCGCGGCGTAGGCCTCGACGACCACCGTGTTGAGCCGCGGGAAGTCGCGCCGCGAGGGGTAGAGCTCCGAGGAGACGAAGATCGGGCAGTTGCCGTTCAGGCTCCGCGCCGCCTTCTCCTCTTCGACGATCTCCCGCACCCGCTGCTCGTGGGCGGGGTTGCGGTAGCTGAAGATCAGCGAGATGACGATCCCCTCGACCCCGTCGTCGAGCAGCGCCCGGGTCGCCTCGCGCACGTCCTCCTCCCGCAGCGGCAGCACCTCTTTGCCGAACAGGTCGATCCGGCCGCGGACGCCGCGCACCCGCTCGCGCGGGATCAGCGGCTCGTTGTGGTGGTGGGTGGCGATGTGGAGGCGGTCGGCGTAGGAGAAGCCGAGGTAGGTCTGGACGCCGCGCTCCATCTGCAGCGCGTCCTCCTGGCCGGCGGTGACCAGCGCGCCGACCCGCCGGCCGCTGCGGGTGAGCAGGCGGTTCAGCATCGCGGTGCCGCTGAAGACGGCCGATTTGATCCGCGGGAAGGCCTCCTCCGGGGTGGAGTCCCACTGCCGCATGGCGTCCTCGGCCGAGCTCATCAGCCCGATCGACTCGTCCTGCGGGGTCGTCTGTGCCTTGCCGACGACGAAGGCCCCCTCGCCGTCGACGATGAAGGTGTCGGTCATCGTTCCGCCCGCGTCGATCGCCAGCACGCGCGGGTCGTGTCTCTCTGCTCCCATGCGCCGAGACTAGGCCGGTGGCGGATCGCTGTCGTCGTCTTCGACAACCGATCCGGAAGCCGGCCTTTGTGCTCCCGGCACAAACGGGCTAGCTTCGGCAGATGGCACGAGCATCGGCGATCTCCTCGCCGTCCGCGGTCGGTCGCGGCGACGTCGAAGCGATCGTCGAGATCCTCGGCGCCGAGGTCGACCAGATCGCGATCGTCCTCGCCGACACGATCCACGAGCACCTCGAGGAGATCGACGACGACATGCGCAGCTGGACGCTGCAGAGCACCCGCGCCAACCTCGGGCTGATCGTCACGATGATGCGCGACGGGGCCGAGCCGAGCACCGCCCAGCCGCCGCCCGAGGCGATCGGCTACGCGAAGGAGTACGTCGTCCGCGGGCTCGACCTGGTCCTCCTGCAGCGCGCCTACCGCACCGCCCAGGGCGTCTTCGCGGAGGTCATCGTGGCGCGGCTGCGGGCGACCACCGACGACCCCGACCGGCTGACCGGGGCGATGACCTTCTTCAACTCCTGGGTCTTCGCCTGGATCGAGGCGATCGAGCGGCGGCTCACCGACATCTACATCCACGAGCGCGAGCAGTGGGTGCGCGGGACCGCCGCCCTGCGCGCCGCCGAGGTGCGGGCGCTGCTCTCCGGCAAGGCCGACGACCCGGCCGCGGTGAGCCTGCGGCTCGGCTACGAGCTGTCCCGTCACCACGTCGGCTACGTGATCTGGAGCGAAGCGGCCGACGAGCGCCCCGGGGACGCCGGATCGCTGTTCGCGGCGATGGAGCGGGCGGCGGCGGCGATCGCCGAGTCGCTCGGGGCGGGGACGCCGCTGACCGTCGCCGAGGGCCGCCACCTCGCCTGCTGGGCGGGCGGCCGCAAGCCGCCCGACCTGGCGCGGCTGCGCCTGCCGGCCGCCGCGAGCGGCCTCTCGGTCGCCGCCGGGACGCCGGCGCCCGGGGTGGAGGGCTTCGTCCTCAGCCACCACGAGGCGCTGGTGGCGCGGCGGGTGGCGCAGCTGCGCGGCGACGGCGCCGGGGCCCGCGCCGCGTACCCCGACCTGGCGCTCGAGGCGCTGCTGGTCGAGGATCCGGTGGCCGCCCGCCGCTTCGTCGCCCGCGAGCTGGGTCCGCTCGCGGGCCGCGACGACGCCACCGTGCGGCTAGCCTCGACCCTGGCGATCTTCCTCGAGGAGGGCGGCAGCTTCGTCCGCGCCGCGCGCCGGCTCGGCGTCCACTCCAACACCGTCGCCTACCGGGTGCGCCGCGCCGAGGCCGAGCTCGGCCGGCCGGTCGCCGAGCGGCAGCTGGAGCTCCGCGTCGCCCTGCGGATCGCCGGCCTGCTGGACCGGGCCGCCGGCTGACGCTCGTTCACTTGGCCACACTCTGGTGTGGTCGAGCGAACGAGCGCCGCGGACGGTGATTGGGGCTTCGCCAAAGGGCGCGCCACCGGCGGCGGGCGGGAGGCTCGCGGGGGCCTAGGGTCGGGTCATGGCAGAAGGACGGCTCCAAGGGCGCGCGGCGGTCGTCACCGGCGGCGGGCGCGGGATCGGCCGGGCGATCGCGCTCGGGCTGGCGGCCGAGGGCGCCAGGGTGACGGTGGTGTCGCGAACCGCGGCGGAGCTCGAGTCGGTGGTCGCCGAGGCGCGGGCGCTGGGTGGCGACGGCGAGGCGCTGGTCGTCGACTGCATGGACGGCCCGGCGCTGAAACGGGCGATCGCGGCGGCGCACGGCGACGGTCGACTGGACGTCCTCGTCAACAACGTCGGCGGGCTGGTCGGGACGCCGGAGAAGCTGACCGCGCTCGAGCACGACGACGCCCTGTTCGAGCAGAACCTCGCCCTGAACCTGACCAGCGCCTACTACGCGACCCGTGCGGCGCTGCCGCTGATGGTCGCGGGCGGCTACGGCAGGGTGATCAGCATCGGCTCCGGCTACGCCACCCACGGCGGCGGCACGATCGCCTACAGCGCCGCCAAGCACGGCCTGGTCGGCCTCACCCGCGCCCTCGCGTACCAGGTGCCGACCGAGGTCACCGTCAACTGCCTCTGCCCCGGCTGGACCAACACCGCGGTCCTCGACTGGAACGGCCCCGGCGGCGCCGCGGCCGCCGCCGCCAAGGCGAGGACCCACACCGTCCAGGGCCGGGTCCTGGAGCCGGAGGAGATGGCGCCGATGGCGGTCCTCCTCGCGAGCCCCGACGGCGCGGGGATCACCGGCCAGGTGATCAGCGTCGACGGCGGCTACAAGGTCTGAGCCGCGCCGGCGCGGCTCAGTCGGCGACGCGGACGAGGAGCTTGCCCATGTTGCGGCCGTCGAAGAGCTCGGCCAGGGCGTCGACCGCGACGTCGATCCCGCCGTCGACGATCGTCTCGTCGTAGTGCAGCTTGCCTTCGCCGAGCAGGCCGCCGAGGTAGCCGATCGCCTCTTCGAAGCGGTCGGCGTAGTCGAGGACGAGGAAGCCGCGGATCGTCGCCCGCTGCATGATCAGCTGGCCGATGTTGGCGAGCGCTCCGGCGTGCTCGCCGCCCTGGTTGTAGGTGTTGTACTCGGCGATCATCCCGCAGAGGGAGATCCGGGCACCGACGTTGAGGCGGTCGAGGACGTGGTCCATGATCGGGCCGCCGACGTTCTCGAAGTCGACGTCGATCCCGTCCGGCGTGGCGGCGTCGAGCCGCTCGCGCCAGTCGTCGGCGCGGTGGTCGACGCAGGCGTCGTAGCCGAGCGCGGTGACCGCGTGCTCGCACTTCTCCGGCCCGCCGGCGATCCCGACCACCCGGGCGCCGCGCTGCTTGGCGACCTGCCCGGCCACCGAGCCGACCGCCCCGCAGGCGGCCGAAACGAACACCGTGTCGGCGTCGGTGACGTCGGCCAGGTCGATGCCGATGTAGCCGGTGACGCCGGTGTGGCCGAGCGCCCCGAGGAACGCCGACTCCGGCCCGGGGAGCGGGTCGGGCAGCACCGTCAGCGGCGCCTCCAGCAGGGAGTCGTCGGCGAGGCAGTGCTCCTGCCAGCCGAGAAAGCCGTTGACGATCGCCCCGACCGGCATGTCCTCGCGCCGCGACTCGACCACCTCGCCGAGCCCGAGCCCGCGCATCACCGAGCCGATCGGCACCGGCGGCATGTAGCCGCGGATGTCGCTCATCCAGATCCGATTGGTGGGGTCGAGCGAGAGCAGGCGGGTGCGGACCAGCGCCTGGCCCGCGGCGAGCTCGCCGATCTCCTCCTCGACCAGCTCCAGATCGCCGACCTTCGCCTCGCCGTCCGGGCGCCGGCGCAGCCGCCAGGCGCGATTGGTGCGGGGCGCCGCCATCAGGCCGCCACCTCGGCCGCCGCCCGGCCCGCGTCGATTCCCGCCGCGGCCAGGTAGTCGTGGACGACGCGGCCCTGCGGCAGCGTCCAGTCGAAGGTGCCGTAGAGGCCGCCGATCATCGCCGTCGGCGCCAGGTCCTGCAAGGGGTCCGAGGCCGACGCGGAGTCCATCGTCACCTGGCAGCGCCCCGACCAGATGTCGGGGCTGCCGTCGGCGGCCCGGCAGGGCACCGTCTCGGGCTCGGTGCGGATCAGCTCCAGCACGCTCGGCGGCGAGCCGGCCTCGGCCCCGGGGACGTGGCGCAGGGTGAGGTGCGGGGTCGCGCCGACGTCCTCCATCGTCGCCGGGCGTTCCGGCGTCATCGTCACGCTCAGCAGCCGCTTGCCGGTCGGCCGCTCGACCGAGAAGAGGACCCCCTCGCGGTAGCCCGGGCCGGGGCCCCCGAAGTCGAAGCGGCAGTCGGCGAGCTTCTTCGGCCAGCCCCAGAGCTCCCGACCCGCGGCCATCGGCGCGTCGGCGTCGAGGTAGATGAACGGGCAGTAGAGATAGGTCTCGCCCTCGAACTGCGCCTGGACGATCATGATCGCCTCGTTGTAGGTGCCGAAGGTGGTGAAGGGGTAGTTGCAGACCCAGGCGATGCAGGTGACCGGGTCGGTCGCCGGGGTCACCCCGGGCGGCAGGTGCCGCGCGACCCGCTCGGTATCGCCCTGGTAGATCCCCAGCACCACTTTCGCCCCGCGGTAGTAGTACGGCGGATCGGGGTACAGCGGTGCGGTGACCGGCGCGTCGAAGCCGGCGAAGAACTCGTCCAAACCCTCATGAGCAGCCACGGCCACCCTCCTCCGCGAGCACACCCGGGCCCGCTTTCGCTTTCCCTGTGGCGAGCCTAGGCGCCGGCCGCGCCGCCGTCCTCGTCCTCAGCCACCGAGCGGCGCGCCCGCGGTTGTGGCCCGGGGACAAGAACCGCCCCCCGAACCGCCCCCGCGGGCCCGCCGCCGCTCAGGTCGCGAGCGTCGCGGTCTGCTCGGCGTCCGGGTTGTTCTTCGCCCAGACGTCGTCGTCGTAGTGGCGGAGGTCGAACTTGGCCGAGCGGAAGGCCTTCGCCGCCGCGTTGCACTCCTCCTGGGTGAGCTTGCCCTGGGTCGTCGTCCACTTCGCGGTTTTCGCCGGCAGCGACGTCGAGCCGGCGCCGATCGGGCCGACGCCCGCGGTCCAGTTGTCGTCGGCGAGCACCGAGTAGGGGATCGAGCTCCACATCTCCCCCGGCTCCCGCGAGTAGCGCGCCATCCGGTGCGGCCCGCGGTCCTGGGAGCTGAGCGAGATCAGGCCGACCAGCTCGGCGATCGCCGAGTTGCCGTACTCGTCGTTCATCAGCGGCCGGAACAGCTGGGTGCGCTCGTCGACGTCGAACCAGTCGCTCTGCTCGTAGACGCCGGCGAAGTGGGCGACGTCCTTGAGGATCGCGTAGTAGACGAGCAGGCCCGCGTCGACCATCTGTTCGCGGGTCCAGCCGGCCATCATCCGCCACATGTCCGCGGTCGCCGCTTCCATCTTCTCGCGCTGGTCGTCGAAGTATTCGGCCAGCTCGGTGGCGTCGCCCATGTGGACCGGGATGTAGCCGTCCGACAGCCAGTCGGAGGTGAACAGCCCGACCGCCGTCAGCTTCTGGTTGTCATAGGACGGCGAGGCCTCGAAGCTGCCCCAGTCGTCGACCATGTTGAAGTCGGTGTCCTTCATGATCACCGGGATGGTCAGGTTGTTGTGGTCGATCTCCGAGGCCGCCCCGTCCATCCAGGGGAAGTCGCACTCCGACAGGTCGACCGCGTCGCGGACCAGCATCTGGTTGCCGTCCTTGGTCCGGTAGGGGCCGTGGTTGCAGAAGGAGAGCCGGCACTCGCAGTGGCTCAGGAACCCGTAAGCGGAGACCGCCGCCATGAAGCTGGTGAAGGCGGAGTGGAGCTTGTCGCCGGGCGTGACCCCGATCGCGTGCTCTTCGAAGAACTCCGTCTGCCGGGCGGTGTGGATCTGGTCTTTGTGGTTGCCGTCGCTCGGCATGATGTGGTTCTCCGAGCGGTGATAGGCCATGTTCAGCCGGCGGCTGAAGTCCACCACGTCGATCACGTCTTCCACCGCGTCGGTCGGCTTGATCAGCCCCATGTCGATCAGCCACTGGCGGCCGCCGAGGTAGAACTGCGGTCCGACCCCCATCGAGATCGTGTTGACGTAGGTGCCCACCTGGCGCGCCCGATCGCCGATCTCCTCGGCAGGCATCGCGGCGTCGACCTTGCGCAGGACTTCCGGGTAGCGGAACCAGGCGTTGTAGTAGGACATCGCGATGTACGGGTTGACCGGGAAGAGTTTCGACTCCTGGACGGTCCGGGTGGTGCACTGGAAGTAGAACGAATCCGCCCACTTCTGGATGAAGTTGTTGGTCTCCAGCAGGTCGACGTAGCTGTGCTTGATCGGCATCTCTCCACTCCTCCTCTACGACACCTTGATGATGCGGGCGCGGTTGTCGGCCGCGGCGGCGGCGTCGGCGTAGGCGTCGGCGGCCGGCTTCGAGTACTCGACCGTGACCTCGTCACCGTCGGCGAGGCCGTCGAGCTGCGCGTTCATCAGGCAGGGCACGTTGTACTCGCGGGTCAGGATCCCGAGGTGCGAGCGGACCGTGCCGCCCATGCAGACGACGGCGGTGAAGCCGCCCAGGATCGGCGCGGTCAGGGTGCCGCCGGAGTCGTCGATGATCGCCACCGTGTTCTCCGGCACGCCCTCGGTCAGCATTTCCATCACCTTGTCGACGTCGGAGATGTAGCGGGCGGTGCCGGTGACGTCGGCGGGGGCCTTGAAGACGTTGTCGCCGGTGCCGACGATCGGCCGGCCCTGCTCGTCGCTCTCCTGTTCGCCGGAGTCGCCGATGCCCACCAGCGGTTTGTATTTGTCGGGCTCTTCCTTCAGCGAGATCGTCGCCGAGACGTCGAACTTGTAGCCCTCGGCGAGCACGTCGGCCTCGATCTGCTGGAGCTCCTCGCGGGTCGGCATCAGCACGCCCGCTTCGACCGCCTCCTCCCAGGACTTCCCGCTGCGCTCGAACTTCTCCGCCGCGAGCGCTCGCACGGCGCTGTGGTAACGCTCGACCAGCGGCGTCGCCGCCTCGCGCGCCCACTTGTCGGGGTATGGGCTGACGCCCTGAGACTTGACCGTCACGACTTCTCCTCCTCGTCCTCGAGATTGAACTTCTCCTGCGCGAAGCGGAGCAGCAGCGCCGCCTCATGCTGCCCCGGGAGCTTCTGCACACGCGTGACGCCCGCCGCGATCGCGGCCCGTGCGCCCTCCGGGGTCGACACATCGTCCGACGTTCCCACGGCCTCGGGGTCGATCGACCCCTCCCCCGCGTCGGCGACCACATCCACCGGGCTCAGCTCGCGAGCCCATCCGATCAGCTTCTCCAGCCCCGGCACGCTCGCCGGGTCGATGTCCTCGGTCGCGAGGATTCCGCGATAGACCACCCCCGCGGATCCGTCGACCGTCAGCTCGGCGCCCAGCAGCTCCGCCGTCACGCCCTCGCCGACGCCGACCACGCTGGGCCGGCCGAGGGCACGGGTGACGACCGCGGCGTGCGAGGTCGAGCCGCCGCGCTCGGTGACCACGGCGCGCGCCGCGATCATCCCGCTGACGTCCTCGGGGCTGGTCGTCGGCCGGGTCAGCACCACGTCGCCGTCGGCCGCGGCGGCGGCGTCGGAGTCGTCGATCGCGACGCCGCCCGCCACGCCGGGGCAGGCGGCGATGCCTTTGGCGACGACCTCGGCGGCGGCCGCGGCGGCCGCCGAGACGCGCGGCGCCAGCACCGCGGCGAGCTGCTCGACCGTCACCCGGCGCAACGCCTCGGGGCGGTCGATCGCGCCCTCTTCGGCGAGGTCCACCGCGGCCCGGACGGCGGCCTGCGGGGAGCGTTTGGCGGAGCGCGCCTGCAGCAGGTAGAGGTCGCCGCGCTCGACCGTGAACTCGATGTCCTGGATGTCGCCGTGCCGGCGCTCGAGCAGCTTCGCGGCATCGATCAGCCGCTGGTGGGCGGCGGGCAGCGAGTCGGCGAGCGCCTGCAGGGGCAGCGGGTCGTGGGTGCCGGAGACGACGTCCTCGCCCTGGCCCCGCGCCAGCCACTCCCCGTAGGGCTCGGGGTCGCCGCTCAGCGGGTTGCGGCTGAACAGGACGCCGGTTCCGGAGTCGGCGCCGAGGTTGCCGAAGACCATCGCCTGGATGATCACCGCGGTGCCGCCGTCCTCGGAGATGCCCCAGTGCTTGCGGTAGGCCTTGGCGCGGCGCGAGGACCAGGAATCGAAGACCGCCTTGATCACCGCGCGCAGCTGCTCGTGGGGATCGGTCGGCACGTCGGAGCCGGTGTCGCTGCGCACCTCCTCGCGGACCGCCGCCGGATCGGCATCGGGGCCGGGCTCGGCGAGGTGCGCCTTGAGCACGGTCTCGCCGAACTGGTGGACGAAGCGGCAGTGGGTCTGGCGGGCGAAGTCCGGGTCGCCGGCGAGGCCGGCGAGCGTCGTCTCGACCTCCTCGGTGATCCCGAGGTTGAGGACGGTGTCCATCATCCCCGGCATCGAGATCGCGGCGCCGGAGCGGACCGAGACGAGCAGCGGGTGCTCGCCGCCGCCGAAGGTGCGGCCGAGCTTCTCCTCGAGGCCGGCGACCCCGGCGAGGACCGAGCTCCAGACCTCCGGCTCCAGCTCGCCGCCGTTGGCGTGGAAGCGGCGGCACTCCTCGATCGGCAGGCACAGCGCGGGCGGCACCGGCAGGCCGAGGCTGAGCATCCAGGCGATGCTGTGACCCTTGCCGCCGACGACCTCGCGGCTCGGGACCGTCGCGCCGTCGAGCACGACGGCGCGGTCGGCGACCGCCGTCACGACAACCTCCGGAGTTCGCGTCCCGATCGACGCGGACTCGAATGACCGGCGATCACCGCGCCGATCGGCACGCTCACGGTGCCTCCTCGCGTTCCCTCCCGAGCATGCGCAGGAGATCCTCGTGCAGCTCGAACCAGACCGTGTGGTAGCTGTCGATGCGGGCGCCCGAGACCCATTCGTGCTCGCCGGCCAGCGCCTTGTCGTGGGCGGTGTCGAGCCGCTCCTTGTAGATGCCGAGGCGCGGCTCCAGCTCGGCGAAGGCGTCGAGGACGCGCTCGGCCCGTTCGTGCTGGGCGCCGAGGCGGTCGATCACCTTGGTGTCGTAGTCGGCGTCGGAGTGGTCGTTGGGGACCCGTTCGCCGCCCGCGGCGGGGATCATCTGCCAGTCGGTGAAGAGCGCCAGCAGCTCGCGGTTGATCCGCTCGAAGCGCTCGTAGGTCTCGGTCGCGGCCGGGTCGGCGCGGAAGGCGGCGAACGCCTCCGGGTAGGCGGCGTCCAGCCACTCGCGGCCGGCCGGGGTGACCATGAAGGTCCCTTTCGCGCCGGCGGCGCGTCCCGCGGCGACGGCCGCCTCGAGCGAGGCCTCGACCTCCCCCTCCTCGACGCCGACCACGGCGGCGACCGCGGCCGGGCTCCCGGCCTTCTTCACCGCCAGGCCGTGCAGGGCAAGCAACTCGGTATCGGTAGCGCTCGGCATGGGCGCCAGACTCTCACGCACCGGGCACTCTCGCCACCGCTTGCCCGGGGGGTGCTTTGTGGATTCCCCACAAAGGGCGACGGCCTCAGGCGGTCGCGGCGGCCCAGTGGCGCAGCAGCGCCGCTGCGGTCTCGGCGGGACGCTCGAACGGCCACCAGTGGCCGCACTCGAGCACCACCAGCTCGCCCTTCATCCGTTTGGCCAGCGCCTCGCCGAACTCGAGCGGCACGTATGGGTCCTCGCGGCCCCAGATCACCAGCGCGGGCACCTCGATCCGCTCCAGGTCGGGCTGCCATTCGGCGCCGATGTCGACGGCCGAGCGGTAGAGGTCGAGGATCGTCTGCTTGCCGTGCGGCGTGGTCCAGATGTTCGCCTCGGCGTCCTCGCGGGGGACGCCGTTTTCGACCAGGTGCGCGATCCCGAACTCGTCGGTCAGCTCCTCCTCCATGTAGCGCTCACCCTCGCCCGGGGTCTGCCAGACCTGGGCCAGCGGATGCCACGGGTACTCGCGGTCGACCGCGGCGCCGCCGCAGGCGACGCTGCGCACCAGATCGGGCCGAATCGAGGCGACCCGCTGCACGAGCAGCGAGCCCCAGTCGTGGCCGACCAGGTCGACATCGCCGCCCAGGCCTTCGAGCTGCTCGGCGATCCATTCGACGTAGGACTCCTTGATCTTCGGGAACCCGGCCGGCGCCGGCTCCGCGAAGCCGGGCAGGTCGGCGGCGACGATCTCGCCGTCGTAGTCGCCGAGGTGCTCGATGGTCCGCGACCACAGTCGCGCCGAGTCGGGATTGCCGTGGACGAGAAAGGCGGGCATCTTGACCTCCTGGTGGTTTCAGCCGGCGACGCCGGCCCGCACCCCGAGGTGCGAGATGTCGTTGAAGGAACGCAGCAGCCAGCGCCCGTCGGCGTTGACGATGAGGCGGGAGACGGAGCCGTTGTCGGCGTGGACGAAGGCGAAGGGGCGGCTGTCGGTGGCCTGCCGGCAAAGCTGGCCGATCACGGCGCCGTGCAGCACGGCGACCGCCGCCCTGCCAGGACCGACCCGGGCGACGATCTCCTCGACGCCGGCGGTGATCCGCGGCCCGAACTCCTCGAAGGTCTCCGCGTTCGGGATCGCGCTCCAGGCTTCCTGCTCGAACACCTGCTTGATGACCGGGTCGCCGCGGGCGACCCGGACGCGGTACTCGCCGCCCTCGAAGTCGCCGAGGAAGACCTCGCGCAGGTCGGCGAGGGCGATCGGCTCGAGGTCGAGCGCCGCCGCCAGCGGCGCCGCCGTTTCGGCGGTGCGCCGCAGGGTGGAGACGAAGATCGCCGAGATCGGCTCGTGCCGCAGCCCGGCGGCGACCAGCTCGGCCTGCGCCCGGCCCGCCTCCGCCAGGGCCGGGTCGGAGTGGCCGCCGACCAGCGGGTTGGGGATGCCCTCGAGCGGCGGCGAGGAGGCGCCGTGGCGGACGAGGAGGATTTCGGTCGCGCCGGGCGGCAGCTCGTAGGGCGTCTGCTCGAAGCTGTCCCGATCGGCCATCAGGGGGCGGTGTAGCCGCCGTCCACCGGCATCGCCGTGCCGGTCACGAACGAGGCCTTGTCGGAGAGCAGCCAGACCGCGGCGGCGGCGATCTCCGCGGGCTGCGCGAAGCGGCCGATCGGGTGGTTGGCGCGGGCCGCGGCGATCAGCTCCTCGTCGCCTCCGAGCGTGTCCTCGAAGAGGTCCTTTTCGACCATCGGGGTCATCGTGTAGCTGGGGCAGATCGCGTTGACGCGGATGCCCTCCGGCGCGTACTCGAGCGCCGCGGCCTTGGTCAGCCCGACGACGCCGTGCTTGGCGGCGACGTAGCCGGAGGCGCCCGGCCAGCCGATCAGGCCGGCGGCCGAGGCCATGTTGAGGATCGCGCCGGAGCCCTGCGCGGCCATCGCGTTCACCTCGTGCTTGGTGCAGAGGAAGACCCCGTTGAGGTCGACGTCGATCAGCTGCTTCCAGCCGTCGAGCGGCAGTTCGCCGATGTTGCCGACCACGCCGAGGATGCCGGCGCAGTTGAAGGCGCCGTCGATCCGGCCGAGCTCGGAGATCGTTGCCTGCACCGCGGCTTCCACCGCCGCCTCGTCGGTGACGTCGCAGTCGCGGTAGGTGGCGGCGTCGCCGATCGCCTTCGCGACCGCGCCGCCTTTCTCGGCGTCGACGTCGAAGAGCATCAGCTTCGCGCCCTCCGCCGCCGCCTCTCTCGCCGTCGCCTCGCCGATGCCGCTGGCGGCGCCGGTGATCATCACCGCCTTGCCCTCGAGAATGCCCAACGAACTCTCCTCTCACCCGGACGCCGCGGCGAGCTTCTCGCGCAGCGGCTTCTTGTCGATCTTCCCGGTCGAGGTCTTCGGCAGCTCCTCGACCACCTCCCAGCTGGTCGGCACCTTGAACGGGGCCAGCCGCGCCCGGCAGTGCTCCTCGAGCTCGGCGACGTCGACGTCGCCGGCCAGCGCGACGACCGCGTGGACCTCCTCGCCGCGGACTTCGTCGGGGCGGCCGATGACGGCCGCCTCCTTGACAGCCTCGTGCTCCAGCAGCACGTCCTCGATCTCCCGTGGGTAGATGTTCTCGCCGCCGCGGATGATCATGTCCTTGGTGCGGTCGACGAGGAAGAAGTAGCCGTCCTCGTCGCGATAGCCGACGTCGCCGGTGCGGACCCAGCCGTCGACCATCGTCGACGCGTTGGCATCGGGCCGTTTGTAGTAGCCGTGCATCATGTTGGGGCCGCGGAAGCAGACTTCGCCCGCCGTCCCGTCGGGGACCGGGTTGCCGTCCTCGTCGATGATCTCGACTTCCTGGGCGCGGGTCGGCAGGCCGACCGAGCCGATCTTGCGCGGGCCGGTGAAGGGGTTGATCGTCGTGCAGCAGGTGCCCTCGGTGAGCCCGTAGCCCTCCATGATCTTCAGCCCGAACTTCTCCTCGAAGCGGCGGAAGAGCGCCGGCGAGAGCGGCGCCGCGCCGCAGATCACGAAGCGCAGCGAGTTCGACTCGGCCTCGTCGGCGCCGGGCGCGTGCAGGAGGGCCGCCAGCATGGTCGGCACGGCCGAGAAGGTGACCGGTTCGAAGCGGGCGACGTCGGCCCAGAAGCGGGAGGCGCTGAAGCGCTCCCACATCGCCACCTGGGCGCCGAGCACCATCGGCAGCACCGTGGTGACCAGCTGCGCGTTGACGTGGAAGAGCGGCAGGACCATGCCCATCGTGTCGCCGCGCGAGACCGGCAGCGCCTCACCCAGCTGCCAGGCGTTGGCGAGCAGGTTGCCGTGGCCGAGCATCGCCCCCTTCGGCCTGCCGGTGGTGCCCGAGGTGTAGACGAAGGAGCAGAGGTCCTCGGGGCCGATCTCGGCGTGGTCGTCGACCCGGCCGTGGCCGCGCAGCGGCGCCGCCGGGTCGTCGCCCTCGGCGGCGAGGATCTCGCGCAGGTTGGGAAGCTCGTCGCGGTGCTGCTCGAGGCCCGCGGCCGCCTCCGGCGTGCAGACGGCGACCACCGCTTCTGAGTCGGAGAGGATGCCGACCGCCTCGCGCGGGGTCAGCACCGGGTTCACGGGGTTGAAGACCGCTCCCAGCCAGAGGGTCGCCCACCAGACCTCGAGGTAGTGCGGGCTGTTGGGGAGGACGACGCCGACCACGTCGCCCTTGCCGACCCCGAGGTCGCGCAGGCCGGCGGCCACCTCCGTCACCCGGGCGTGGAACTCGCCGTAGGTCCAGGAGAGGTCGACGTTGCGGACGAGGCGCTCGTCGCCGATCTCGGCGGCGCGCGCCGCCAGCAGCTGGGGCATGCTGTCGAAGTCGGTCTGCAGGGCGCGGTACATCGACTGGGACCATTTCACCCGGCGGGCGGCGCGTGGGTGAAGATCCCGTGCGCCCTTTGTGCTCCTCACAGGAGCGGGCCGCCGGCGCCGTCCGGATCCGGTCGGCTGCAGCCTTTTGGTCGCCATGAGGCCAAATTGCTTCAGCCGCGCACCGGGAGGTCGTTGCCCAGCGGCCGTCCGGGGACCCGCGGTCGTCCCCGCCCTGCCCGCCGGGGATCGCGGGCCGCGTTCGCAGTTATCAACGCATGACGTGGTCAAGTGCGAACGCACCGGGGCGCTGGGCGATGAGTTCGCAGATATCCGCGGTATGCGCGGATAGGTGCGAACGCCGCGCGGGCCGCCCGCTAGGTGGAGAGGATCGTCAGGCCGGTCGGGCCGCCGGGGGCGGCGGGGCCGCCGCTCAGCGCCACGCCGACCCGGGCGCCCGGCACCTGATGGCGGCCGGCGCGGCCGCGCAGCTGCAGGGACAGCTCGACCAGCTGGCGGATGCCGCCGGCGCCGCGCGGGAAGCCGTGGCAGAGGGCGCCGCCGCCGGCGTTGACCGGCAGCACCCCGCCGAGCGCCGTGAAGCCGCTCTCCACCAGTTCGGCGGCCGCCCCCTGGGGGGCGAACTCGAGCGCCTCGTAGGCGGCGATCTCCTCGACCGGGGTCGGGTCCTCGATCTCGGCGAGATCGACGTCCTCGGGGCCGATTCCCGCCGAGAAGTAGGCGAGCCGTGCGGCGCGGCTCGACTCGGCGCTGCCGGCCGAGGCGGCGTCGAGCATCACCGAGGCCCGCACCAGCGGCGCCTTGGCGCCGCGCCGGACGCCGTGCCCGGCACCGGCCAGGACGACCGCGGCGGCCCCCCGGGCGGGCGGCGCGACCATCAGCCGCCGCAGCGGCCAGAGCAGCGTCTCGCTGGCCAGCACCTCGTCGACGGCGACCGCGGTGACCACCGCGCCGGGCCCCTCGGCGCCCGCCCGCAGGTTCTTCGCCGCCACCTGGGCGAGATGGCGCTCCTCGATGCCGCTGTGCTGCAGCAGTTCCCGCGCCGCCGCGGCCTGGCCCTCGAGCCAACCACGGTCCTCGGCGAGCGGCATGCCGGTCGGGCCGCCGTCGAAGCCGAGGCAGACGACCACCTCGCTGACCCCGGCCAGGACCGCCTTCCAGGCGGAGTCGAGCGCCACCGGCCCGAGGCCGCAGCGGCAGTTGTAGCCCCGCTCGGCCGCGCCCAGCACCGCTTCGGCGCCGCCCACGAAGGAGCGGTCGGTGGCGGCGATCGCCACGCCGTCCACTTCCGCGGCGCTCAGCCCGGCGTCGTCGAGGGCGCCCGCCAGCGCCTCCCGCGCGAGATCGGCCGGGGCGCCCCGCAGGCGGGAGCGGGGCGTCGCCGCGACGCCGAGAAGTTGCACCAAAGCCACCGCGCGAACATAGCCGCGCGGCCGCCGCCCTCAGAGAGGGTGGCGGCGCGGCACTGGGAGTTCTCCCAAAGGCGGGAGGGCGAATCGGTGCGACGGCGTTCCGCTAGGCGGGGACCACCTCCAGGTCGGCGGCCGAGCCGACGCCCGACAGGGCGGGCGGCGCCGCGGCGATGCCCCTCGGCAGACGGCCCTGCAGCAGCAGGACCAGCAGCGAGAGCCGCGCCCGCAGCTGGGCATCCGGGTCGTGCATGACGGCCAGCCCGGTCAGCTCCTCGATCCGCGAGAGGCGGTAGCGGATCGTGTTCTCGTGGACCTCGAGCGCCGCGGCCGAGCCGCGGATCGAGCCCATGTTGTCGAAGAACGAGCACAGCGTGGTCAGCAGGTCGGCCTTCGAGTGTTCGAGCACCAGCTCGCCGACCGTCTGCTCGGCGAAGCCCGCCATCGCCTCGTTGTCGGAGTTCGAGAGCAGCAGGCTGCCGACCCCGAGTTCGTCGGCGGTGAACAGGGTCGGGCCGTCGACCGGCGAGTAGCGGCGGATGCACTCGACCACCTGGCGCGCCTCGCGGTGGGCGAGCCGGTAGCCCTCGGTGCCGCTGCGGACCGCGGAGACGCCGGCGATCAGCCGGTCGGCGCCCGGCAGCGAGGCGCGGACCGCCTCGAACCGATCCCGTTCGGCCATCACGAAGCCGCGCGGGTCGGCGACCGGCGGCACCTCGACCAACGCCGCCACCCCGCCTTCGAGCGCGGTGACGTGCACGGTCATCCCCGGGGCCTCGCGCTCGAAGGCCGCGGCGACCGTGCGGAAGTCGGGCGCGTCGGCCTCGCTGCCGGAGCGCGAGCCGATCGCGACGACCAGCCGGTCGGCGTCGAGCTTGACCCCGAGCCGGTCGGCGCGGCGGCGGGCGACGACGACATCGGACCCACCGCCGAGCAGCTCGGCGGCGAGCGAGGCGCCGGCGTTCCAGTCGGCCTCCGCCGCCTTGCGCTCGGAGCTGACCTGCAGGGCGATCAGCGTCGCCGCGCGCCGCACCGCGACCACGTCGCCGCCGGTGAAGCGCGCCTTGTGCTCCATCACCGCCAGCCGGCCCCACAGCTCTTCGCCGAGCATGATCGGGGCGACCACGTGGCGGTGCAGGAGCCCGGCACTCGGCACCGGGCCGACGACGAAGGCCCGATTGCCCTCGTTCTCGACCAGCACGTCGCGGACCTCCTTGAGGCCGGCGACCTGCGGCTCGAGCAGCCGCGGCACCGAGCCGTCCGGCGACATCTCCGGCAGCGCCGCGGCGACCCGCTCGCCGTCCGGCAAAAACAGCGCGCACGGCTTGCCGAGCAGGTCGGCGAGGCTGGCGGTCAGGTCGTCCAGCGAGCGGCCCTCCAGCACCAGGTCCGACAGCCGCTCGTCCACCGCGGTCGCCCGCCGCAGCGCGTTCAGCTGCCGGCCGGCCGCCCCGAGCTTGGACTGCAGCTCCAGCCTTGTCCGGGTCTGGGCGATCAGCCCGCCGGCCAGGTCGGCGAAGCTGCGCGCCAGCTCGACCTCGTCCTCGCTGAACTCGTGCTGATGGTCGACGTCGTCCATCAGCAGCAGCGCGATGACCTGGTCGTCGACGACCATCGGCACCTCGAGCAGCGAGCGGATCTGCCAGTGCCGGACCGTCGACCTCACCATCCGCTCGTCGTGCCGGGCGTTGGCGACGACGACCGGCCGGCGCGTCTCGAGGACCTCGCGCGTCACCCCGTCGGCGGGGACACCCGCCACCCAGCGTTTGAAGTCGTCGGGCAGCGGACTTCCCTTGCTGCAGCCGACGCAGCCGCGGAACAGGTTGGCCCGCTCCTCACGCATATATATGGAGCAGCGCTCGACGCCGACCAGGGACGCGGCCCGCTCGGTGACGAGCCGCAGGAGGTCCTCGACGCAGGTGACGGCGGCGGCCGCCGGGGTGATCTGCGAGAGCGCCGTGAAGGCGCGCCGCATGTGGCTTTCGGTCATCGCACTCTCCTCCTCGTCAGGTCAGCAGATCCAGGGTCGCGGTGGCGTAGATCTCCGCCGCTTCGGCGACTTCGGCCAGGGGGATGTGCTCGTCCACCGTGTGGGCGAGTTCGAAGTCGCCCGGGCCGAAGGTGATCGTGGTCGGGACGTCGTAGCCGTTGCCGCCGGGGTGCATCATCTCCACCGAGTCGACCCAGCCGCCGTTGAACTTGCGCACCTCGGGGGTGCGGCCGGAGGCCTCGATCGCCCGCGCCAGCGCTTTCACGCCGGGGCTGTCGGGGTCGGACTCGCCTGGGTGGAGCCAGAGCCGCCCGGCCCCCATCGGCAGGATTTTGCGCTCGAAGCGGACCTCGCCGTCCTCGCGCTCGAGCGTCCGCAGGAAGGCGTCGATCGCTTCCCGCACCTCGGCCAGCGAGGCGCCGGCGGGCGAGAGGACCGAAAGGACCGCGTCGCAGCGGGCCGGGATCGCCCAGCCGCCGCCGGGGCGGGTGCGGATCGCGTTGGTGGTGACGCGCGGCTCGAACCATTTCGAGTCGCCCTTCGGCAGCTCCAACCGGCCTTCGGCGACCGCGGTCACCAGCTTCGCCATCTTGGTCACCGCGTTGATGCCGTGCTCGGGCTCGGTCGGGTGGGCGGTCTTGCCGATCGCCGTGACTTTCCAGGTCGAGATGCCCGGGTAGGCGATCTCGACACCGGTGGTGGAGGTCGCCTCGGCCGACCAGACGGTGCCGATCCGGTCCATGATCCCGATGTCGCGCATCAGCGCCGCGCCGCGGAAGCCGTCCTCGCCGTCGGAGTCCGACATCAGGTAGATCGGGCCGCTGCGCGGCCGGCCGGAGTCGACGACCGCTTTCGCCGCCATCAGCATCGAGACCACGGTGCCCTTCGAGTCGACCGCGCCGCGCCCGTAGAGGACGCCGTCCTCGACGACCGGGTTCCAGGGGTTGTTGGTCCAGTCCTCGGGAACCGCGTGGACGGTGTCGAAGTGGGCGTCGAAGAGGACGCCGGGGCCATCGCCCTCGCCCTCGATCACCCCGAGCACGAACGGCGCCGGGCGCCCCTCGATCGGGTAGTGCTCGACCGTCATCCCGATTTCTTCGAGGCGGGCGGTCATCCAGAGGTGCGCGGTGGTCTTGTCGCCGACCACGCTGGGGATGGCGACGAATTCGCTGAGGAGCTGCTCGGCCCGGTCGACGCTGATGCCCGACGTGAGGGGCTGTTGCTCGGTTGCCATCTTCGGGGTGTTTCCTTTCCTGGGGCGCTGTGGGTACGGGGGAGTTTTTTGGGGTGCGGCTCAGTCGAGCCGCGGGTGCTCGGTCAGGGACATGCCGCCGTCGACCGGGATCGACGCGCCGGTGATCCAGCGCGCGGCGGGCGAGGCGAGGAAGGCGACGACGTCGGCGACCTCGGCGCCGCCGGCGATGCCGCGCAGCGGGGTCTGGGCGAGGAAGGCCTCTTCGACGCCCGGCTGCTGCAGCCGGCCCTCCATCAGCGGGGTGCGGACGAGGCCGGGCAGGATCGCGTTGCAGCGGACCCCGGCGGGGCCGAGCTCCAGCGCGGCGGAGCGGACCAGCGCCTCGAGCCCCGCCTTGGAGGCACAGTAGTGGGCGAGGCCGGGGACCGGCGCCTGCGAGTCGATCGAGGAGATCGCGGTGTAGGAGCCGGTGGCGGCGATCCGCGGCGCGGTCGCCTGCAGGACGTGGAAGGCGCCCGCCAGGTTGACGCCGAGGACGAGGTCCCACTCGCTCGACCCGATCTCGAGGACCGGCGTGACCCGGGCGGTGCCGGCCGCGTAGACGACCGCGCCGAGCTCGCCGTGGGCGCCGACCAGCTCCTCGACCGCGCCGAAGACGGCCTCGCGGTCGCGGACGTCGAGGGCGATCGCCTCTTCGCCGGGCTCCGGCTTCAGGTCGAAGACCGCGGTGGTCCAGCCGGCCGCGGCGAGCGCCTCGACGCAGGAGCGGCCGATCCCGGACGAGCCGCCGACGACCAGGGCGGTCCCGTTCACAGCGGCCACTCGATCCCCCCTTCCAGCAGCTCGGCCAGCTCCGAGACGGCGGCGCCGCCGACCGCCCCGTCGACCACCCGGTGGTCGAAGGTGAAGGTCAGCGAGATCATCGGCGCGACGGCGACGCCGCGGTCGCGGGGGACGAGCCGCTCCACCGCGCGGCCGGCGGCGAGGATCGCGCTCTCCCCGGGATTCAGCATCGCCGTGAAGGAGTCGACCCCGAAGGTGCCGAGGCTGGAGAGGGTGGCGGCGGCTCCGCCCATGTCGGCGGGCCCGAGCCGTCCGGCCCGGGTGATGTCGACCAGGCGGCTGCGCTCCAGCACCAGCTCGGCGACGGTCCGACGATCGGCCCCGCGGATCACCGGGACGAGCAGGCCGCGGTCGGAGGCGACGGCGATCCCGAGGTCGATCGACTCGGGATGGCGGAGGGCGGCCGGCTCGCCGTCGCGGGCGGGCACGAAGGAGGCGGCCAGGGTGCGGTGGCGGGAGACCGTCTCGGCCAGGCCCAGCAGCAGCAGGTCGAGCACCCCCACCTTGACCGGGCCGGACGCGGTCAGCCGCGCCTTCTCGGCCAGCAGCCAGCCGGCGTCGATCTCCCGCGACAGCGTGTACTGGGGCACCAGCTGGGACTCGGTCAGCCGGCGGGCGATCGACTGGCGGGTGGCCGAGAGAGGTTCGAGACGCCCGCCGCCCGGTGCTGCATCGGGGGGTGCGGCGGCGGGCGTCTCTTTGGCGGGAGCCTCGTCGCGCTCGGCGACGGCTCGCTCGACGTCACCGAGCGTGATGCGGCCGGACGGGCCGGTGCCGGTGACAAGCTCCAGGTCGATGCCGTTGGCGGCGGCGGCGCGGCGGGCGATCGGCGCGGCGCGCCGGCGGCGGCCACCGTTGCCCGGCGCGGCGGCGTTCGCGGCGGCGTCCGGCGCGGGGGCGGCGTTCGTGGCGGGGGCGGCGGACGGAGCGGGCGCGGCGTCCGTCTCCGGGGGCGAATCCTCGGCGGCGACCGGCTCGCCGACCTCGTCGGCGGAGTCGCCGATCCGCACCAGCACCGTCCCGATCGGCACGGTCTGCTCGAGCTCCACCTCGATCGCGGTGACCACCCCGGCCCGCGGCGCGGGCACCTCGGCGATCGCCTTGTCGGTCTCCACCTCGGCGATCACGTCGCCCTCGGCGACCGTCGCGCCGACCTCGACCGGCAGGGCGAGCACGACGCCCTCGGCGACCTCGAGTCCCATCTGCGGGAGGACCACCTCGGTGATCAATTGATGCGATTCCCTTTCCCGACGACCGGCCCCCGCCGACCGATCTCACCCAGTGGCGGCTCTCCCGAGGCCACCACGATTATCGTCTGACTATCGACCCTACTGACAGAGGCTTACTGGGTCAATCCCGATTTTCGCCTTGCAACAATCGGACACTCTGACATATATTCGGAGACAATGAGCACAAGCGCAAAGTCCGCGAGCGCTCCCCCCACCCCGACTCCCGAACGCGACCTGTTCGCGACCATGGCGCTGATCCGCGCCTTCGAGACGAAGGTGGCGGAGCTCTACCGCGATGGCGAGATCCCCGGCTTCGTCCACACCTCGCTCGGCCAGGAGGCCGTCGCCGCCGGCGTCGGCGAAGCGCTGGCCGACGACGACTACGTGGCCACCACCCACCGCGGCCACGGCCACTGCCTGGCCCGCGGCATGGAGGTCGAGGCGATGATGGCCGAGCTCTTCGCCCGCGGCGCCGGCATCTGCCACGGCAAGGGCGGTTCGATGCACGTCGCCGATCCGAGCCGCGGCGTGCTCGGCGCCAACGCGATCGTCGGCGCCAGCCTCCCGCTCGCGGTCGGCGCCGGCCTCTCCAGCAAGCATCTCGGCCAAGGCCGCGTCGCGGTCGCCTTCTTCGGCGAGGGCGCGGTCAACCAGGGCGCCTTCCACGAGGCGGTCAACCTGGCGGCGATCTGGAGCCTGCCGGTGCTGCTGGTCTGCGAGAACAACATCTACGCCGAGTTCTCCGACAGCCGCACCCTGACCCGGGTGCCCTCGGTGGTCGACCGCTGCGCCGCCTACGGGATCGAGGCGGCCGCGGTCGACGGCAACGACGTCGCCGCCGTCCACGCGCTCGCCGCGCAGGCGGCGGAGCGCTGCCGGGCGGGCGACGGCCCGTTCCTGATCGAGGCCGAGACCTACCGCTGGCACGGCCACTACGAGGGCGACTCGCAGCCCTACAAGCCCGACGAGGAGGCCGAGAGCTGGAGGCGGCGCGACCCGCTCGAGGTCACCGCCGCGCGCCTGACCGAGTCCGGCGAGGCCGCCGCCGACCTGGAGGCGCTCCGCGAGGACGCCGCGGCGCGGGTCGAGGCGGCGATCGACCGGGCCCGCACCCTTCCCGCCCCCGACCCCGAGGAGGCCTACGCGGATGTCTTCGGCAGCTGACGCGCCCGCCACCGAGCGGCGCTACATCGACGCCCTCAACGAGGGCATGGCGACGGCGCTCGAGGAGGACGAGCGGGTCATCGTGATGGGGATCGACGTCGGCGCGGGGGGCGGCATCTTCCGGGTCACCAAAGGGCTCTTCGAGCGCTTCGGCCCGGAGCGCGTGCTCGACACGCCGATCTCCGAGATGGGCTACGTCGGCGCCGCGGTCGGCGCCGCGATGACCGGCCTGCGGCCGATCGTCGAGATCATGTTCATGGACTTCGTCGGCGTCTGCCTCGACCCGATCCTCAACCAGGCGGCGAAGCTCCGCTACATGACCGCCGGGGCGCTGGAGATCCCGGTCGTCTTCCGCATGCAGACCGGGGCCGGCAAAGCGGCGGGCGCCCAGCACTCGCAGAGCCTCGAGGCCTGGTTCGCCCACGTGCCCGGCGTCAAGGTGGTGCTGCCCGCCACCGTCGCCGACGCCCGCGACCTGATGCTCGCCGCGGTCCGTGACCCCAACCCGGTCGTATTCATCGAGAACCGCCGCCTCTACGGCAGCAAGGGCTCGATCGACGCCGACCCGCTGCCACTCGGCAAGGCCCGCGTGGCCCGGGCGGGCGACCAGGTCACCGTCGTCACCTGGGGGCAGATGCTGCGCACCTGCCTCGCCGCCGCCGAGGAGGGCGATGCGTCGCTGGAGGTGATCGACCTGCGCTCGCTGGTGCCGCTCGACATGGAGACGATCCTCGCCTCGGCGCGCCGCACCGGCCGGCTGCTGATCGTCCACGAGGCGGTCCAGGACTTCGGCGCCGGAGCCGAGATCGCCGCCCGGGTCGGCGACGCGCTCTTCGACGAATTGCGAACGCCGGTCCGGCGGATCGGTACGCCGCCGGTACCGATGCCGTTCAGCCCCGACTTGGAGAGGTCCTTGTTGCCAACCTCCAAAGCCATTTCGACGGCGGCCGAAGCCCTCGTTGCCGAGGGATAGTCTCCCTTCACATGATTGTTTCGCGGGGATTGCCATGAGCACCCGGACGTCGCTCGTCCAACCGATAAAGATCGCCCGAGCGTACGAGCAGCTTGCCGGGCTGCTGCGCGAGCGGATCACCTCCGGTGACCTGCGGGTCGGCGACCGCCTGCCCTCCGAGAGCGCCCTCGCCGAGCAGGCCGGGGTGAGCCGCTCGACCGTCCGCGAGGCGCTGCGGATCCTCGAACAGGGCGGCCTGGTCGAACGCGCCAGCCCGCGGATCATGGTGGTCGCCGACCGCAGCGAGGATCCCGGGTTCCGCGAGCTGCGGCGGGCGCTGCACCAGCACAACGTCACCTTCCACCACCTGCACGAGGCAATGATGACGCTCGACCCCGAGCTGACCCGCTTCGCCGCGATCCGCGCCGACCGCAGCGACCTGAAGGAGCTGAACAGCGCCCTGGCCGCGCAGGAGGCGCACCTCGACCACCTCCCCGAGTGGAGCCGCCTGGACGTCGAATTCCACTCGATGCTGGCCGAGATCTCCGCCAACCCGGCCCTGGTCATCGCCCGCGAGCCGATCTCCCAGGTGCTGATGCCCGCCCTCTACCGCTTCATGGACACCCGCGACATGGCCGAGCACGCGACGAAATACCACCGCCGCATCATCGAGGAGATCGAAGTCCGCGACCCCGACACCGCCGCGGCGGTGATGCGCAGGCACATCAACGACTGGCGCACCGCCTGGGAGCGACGGGGTTTGGACCTCCACCAAGAGATCCTCGATCTCTCCTCAACCGCCGATTCGGACCCGCATATGGTCGATGGCAACGGTCCGAACGAGGAGGATGAGAGATGGGATTCGTCAAGAGCTCCGAGGAGATCGCCCGTATAGAGCATGCCCTCAGCTTTCCGCGCTTCGTCGGGGGGCAGATGCTGTCGGTGGAGTTCCTCACCGACGCGGGGGTCATCGCCGGGGTCCTGCCGCCGCCGCTGGAGCCGGGCGCCGCGCCCGCCGTGCGGGCGATGGTCGGCCGCTGGCAGTCCAACTGCGTCGGCGACTTCTACGGCGGCGCGATCTACGTGGCTGCCCGTCACGAAGGCGTCGACGGCGAGTACGTGCTGGCGATGTACATGGACAACGACGTGCCCACGATCTACGGCCGCGACCTGTTCGGCGAGCCGAAGAAGCTCGCCGACTCCGCCCTGCTGCGGCGCGGCGATGCCTTCCGCGCCTACGTCGACCGCGGCGGCGTGCGGATCATCGAGCTGCAGGCCGAGATGAGCGAGGACACCGGCGCCTTCGACGCCGTCGGCTACAACTTCAACTTCAAGGCCCGCCCGGCCGCCACCGGCCACGGCCTCGAGGAGGACGCGATCCTCACCCGGGCCAAGTTCGACGTCCACGCCACCGCCTCGCTGAGCGGGGCCGGGTCGGTCGTCCTGCGCGGCACCGTCCACGACCCGCTCGACGAGCTCCCGGTCCGCGAGGTCCTCAAAGCGACCTACACGGAGGGCGACCTGATCGGCAGCTGCGAGGCGGTCGCCACCACTCCGGCCGACGTCTTCCTCCCGTACCACTACGGGCGCCACGACGACTGGAGCGCCCTCGACACCGAATCGGCGCGGCTGGTCCCGGTCGCCTGACCGGCGCGCGGGCGGGCGGCGCGCCGGGGAGGAGAGCCGGCCGCGCCGCCCGTTCGCGCCGCACGTCCGGTCGAGGCCGGGCGTCAGGTCGGTTGACGCTCAGCCGGCCCCGTGGTCGACGCTCGCCTGGCCGGCGTGGCGGGCCGCCAGGTCGGCCTCGCCGGCGTCGACGTCGCCGCCGGCCGAGGTCAGGTAGGCCTGCTCGACCTCGCCGATCCGATGGCGGGCCTGTTCGCCGGTCAGGTCGAGGCCGACCCGGCCGCGCCGCATGACGATCGCGTGGTCGGTGTAGCTGAGCGCCTTGTGGGCGTGCTGCTCGACCATGATCACGGCCGTGCCGCTCTCGTCGGCGGCGCGGCGCACCGCCTGCAGCAGCCGGTCGACGACCAGCGGCGCGAGGCCGAGCGAGAGCTCGTCGGCGAGCAGCAGGCGCGGCTTGCGGCCCAGCGCCCGGGCCAGGGTCAGCATCTGCTGCTCCCCGCCGGAGAGCAGGCCGCCGCGAACGGTGAGGCGCCTGCCGAGCTCGGGGAACAGGGCGACCGCCTCGTCGACCGAGACGCCGCCGATCCGCAGGTTGTCGCGCAGCGTCATGGCCTTGAAGACCGAGCGCTCTTCGGTGACGTAGGACATGCCGTTGCGGGCCCGTTTGTAGAGCGGCGCGTTGGTCTTGACGCCGGCGAATTCGACCTCGCCGTCCAGCACCGGCAGTTCGCCCGCCAGGGCCAGCATCGTCGTCGTCTTGCCGGCCCCGTTCGGGCCCAGCAGGCAGAGCACTTCGCCCGGCATCACGTCGAAGCTGAGGTCGTGGACGACGGGCTGACCGGCGTAGCCGGTGCTCATCCCCCTGACCGAGATCACGGGATCCATCAGGCACCCTCCGTTCCCAGCACCGGTCGTGCCGTTCGCGCCGACGCGGCCTTGGTGTGCGCGTCCTCTTCTTCGCCGAGATAGGCGGCCACCACCGCCGGGTCGTTGCGGACCTCGGCCGGTTTGCCGGCGGCGATCTGTTTGCCGAAGTCGAGCACCACGAGCTCGTCGCAGACCGACATCACGAAGTTCATGTCGTGCTCGACCACGAGGACCGCGATGCCCCACTCCTTGGCCAGCCGCCCGACCACGTCGGCGAGCTCGGCGGTCTCGGCGTCGCCCAGACCGGCGGCCGGCTCGTCGAGCAGCAGGACGCTCGACTCGGTCGCCACCGCCCGCGCCATCGCCAGCAGGCGGCGCTGCCCGTAGGAGAGGTCCTCGACCAGGCGGTCGAGGTCGTCTTCCAGTTCGAACTCGTGGATGGTCGCCAGGACGGTGTCCGGCAGCGGCGCGTTGATCGGCCAGACCAGGTCGCGTGCGTAGGACCCGAAGTCACGCGGGTCGGAGGCGGCGCGCAGGTTGTCGAGGACGGTGGAGTCCTCGAACAGCTCCAGCGACTGGAAGGAGCGCCCCAGCCCGAGCCGCGAGCGTCGCGTCGCCGACATGCCGCTGATGTCGCGGCCGTCGAGCAGCAGCGCCGCCTCGGACTCCATTTTCGTGAAGCCGGTCACCGCGTCGATCAGCGACGTCTTGCCGGCGCCGTTGGGGCCGATCAGGCCGAGCACGCGGCCGGGCTCGACGGTCAGCGAGACGTCGTCGACCGCCGTCGTGCCGCCGTAGCGCACGGTCAGGTTCTTCACCTCGAGGGTCATCGGCTTGACCTTCGCTCCTTCGCTGCTCGGCCTCGGCAGCTCGCGCTTCGGCTTCTCCTTCGGTGCCAGGAACGGCAGGAAGCCGCCGAGCTTGGCGCGGAGGAAGGCGATCTGGGCGATCTGCTCCTTGACGACGCCGTTCTGGTTGACCAGGACGAGGACGATCAGCGAGACGCCGCCGATCAGCGGGATGTATTTGCCGAGCCCGCCGGAGATCGAGTTGAGCAGCCGTTCGGAGAAGGCGCCCGGCGCCAGCGTGGCGCCGATCACCGGCCCGAGCAGGTAGCCGATGCCGCCGATGATCGCGTAGGCGACCATCGTGATCGAGGTGAACGAGGTGAATTCGGAGTAGTTGATCGAGGTGGTGCGGAAGGCGAGCAGGATGCCGCCGAGTCCGGCGATCGCCGAGGCCACCGCGAAGGCGTAGAGCTTCGCCCCGGGGACGCTGATCCCGAGCGCCGCCGCCGCCCGCTCGTTGGTGCGCACGGCGATCAGCCGGCGCCCGGATCTGCCGCGGCGCAGGTTGGCGACGATCAGCGAGACGACGATCAGGCAGGCCAGGGCGACCAGGCCGTAGCGAGTCGGGTGCGAGGCGGCGTTGATGTTCAGCCCGAAGAGCACCGGTTCTCCGATCTGCGTGCCGCCGAACCCGCCGGTGAAGTCGGTGTTGCCGAACAGCACCAGCTCCACCGCGCTGCCCAGCCCCAAGGTGACGATCGCCAGGTTGATCCCGCGGGTTCGCACCGCCGGCAGGCCGAACAGGAGCCCGAGCGGCACGGTCGCGGCGACGCCGATCAGCACGCCGACGCTCAACGGCATGCCGGTGGTCGCCAGCAATCGCCCGGCGACGTAGGCGCCGAAGCCGGCGAAGGCGAACTGGGCCAGTGACAGCTGCCCGGTGTAGCCGGTGAGCACGACGATCGAGAGCAGGATCACGCCGACGCAGATCGTCACCGTGATCGCGTCGATCCAGATCGGCGGCGTGGCGGCCAGCAGGACGACGCCGACGATCGCGCCGATCGCGATGCCGCCCCAGCTGATCCGGCCGTTGCCGATCGTCGGCAGCCGCTGCAGCAGGTAGTCGCGCAGCGGCAGCGCCTGGCCGCGCAGCACCAGCCAGAGGACGATGACCACGAACGGGATCGCGGTGCCGACGCCGGTCTGGCTGACGTAGCGGGTGACCTCGGTCTGGGCGATGCCGACCAGCAGGCCGACGAACAGCGCGGTCGGGAAGGACCGGAACCCGGCGACCAGGGCCGCCGCGGTCGCCGCCAGCACCAGGTTGGTGAGCACCGCGGGCTGCAGGGTCACGATCGGGACGATCAGGATCGCGGCGAGGCCGGCGAGGCCGCAGCCGAACGCCCAGTTGAGCGTCGCCACCATGTCGGGCGAGAGGCCGAGCGCCGATGCCGAGCGCTCCGACTCGGCGACCGCCGCGGTCGCCAGCCCGAAGCGCGTGTATCTGTAGAAGAGCCAGAGGCCGAGCGTCAGCGCGGCGGCGATCCCGAGCAGGATCAAGCGGTCGGCCGAGATGACGATCGTGTTGTGGATGTGGACGATGTCCGTGGGCAGCGCCGAAGGCACGAATTTCGAGGTCGCGGTGTAGCGGAGGATCGCGACGGATTGGATCGTGATCAACACGCCGAGGGTCGCGATCACCCGGACCAGAGGGGCGCTGTGGCGCAGCGGCCTCATGATCAGCAGGTGGACCAACCCGCCGATCACCGCGGCGAACAGGACGCCCGCGACGAGCGCCGGCAGGAACGCCCAGCCCTGGTTGGTCGTCAGCTCCCACCAGACGTAGGCGCCGGCCATGCCGATGGCGCCCAGGGCGAAGTTGAGGACGCCCGAGCCGCGATAGACGATGATCAGGCCCTGCGAGGCCAGCGCGTAGGTCGCGCCGATTCCCAACCCCAGGAGCGCAAAACGGATGACTTCTTCCACGAAAGACCCTCTCTAGTTGCCCGGTACTGGTTGCGTGCTGCTGGTCGAAGCTCTCTGTGTGACTGGTGATGCCTGCGGCCCCGGGCGTGGAGCCCGGGGCCGCCAGGCGTGGCGATCATCCGAAGGGAGGACCGCAATCCATCGGTTGGGTGCCGCCGGCGATTTCCGACACGTCTTCGAATTCGGTGCTGGCGGGGACCAGCTTGCCTTCTTTGAATTCACTGAAGACGACGCACCGGTTCATGATCCGTTCGAACCCCTTCGGGCCGCCCGTCTTGCCCCAGCTCTTGGCGAAGTTCTCCGGCGGGACCATGCCCGGCAGGTTGATCTTCGCCGTTTCCGCGGCTTTCAGGAACGTTTCGTTGTTGATCGGACCGCTCATCGATTCGACGACCTGCTTGAACCCTTCGTAGGCCGCCCAGGTGCCCATGCCGCCGAGACTGTTGTAGTCCTGCGACATGTCCGCTTCGTACTTTTCGAGCGCTTCGCGGTATTCACTCCACGCTTCGGTCGAGATGTCGGGGTACATGCCGCCGACGATGTCGCCTTCGACGACCGAGTCGAACCCCTTCACCGCGTTTTCGTTGAAGTTGCCCTGAGGGCCGTACATCCTCGCTTCGGACCCGGACTGGGCGAAGGCGGGCATCCATGCGATGTACGGCGTTTCGGAGACGATCATGACCAGGCAATCGGTATTGCCTGAGGTCGCTTCCGCCACCTGGGCGCTGTAGTCCTGCGCGGTGCCGGGCAGCTTCACGAACTTTTCGATCTTCGTGCCTTCGGCTTTTGCCGCGTTTTCCATCAGCGGTTCGAAGGCTTCCGCGCCTTCGATGATCACGCCGACCATGTGCTGACAGCCGTCGGCGACCGCCCGCTTGACCAGGCCCACCCCGTAGAGGGGCTGGTTGCCCATCGGGAAGCTGATCTTCGAGGTCAGTTCCAGCGGTGAGATCGCGCAGCAGTTGCCGAACAGGGCGGTTTTGCCCTTTTCAAGGATCGGCACCACCGCGTCACCGGTGAAGGTGAAGTTGCCGACCACGGCGACTGCCTTGTCGGCGACCGCTTCACGCGCGCAGGCCGCGGCTGCGGTCGGCGTCCCGTGGGCGTCGCAGAACTTGCCTTCCAGGGGACGCCCGGCGATACCGCCGTGGCTGTTGATCCATTCCTGGTAGACGCGCTCGGTTTCTTCGATGTTTTTGTATTGCGGACCTTCGGTGTTGACGTCCGTGTAGGTCATCGTCACGATCGGTTCGCCTTTGGCTTCGGATTCTTCGGCTCCCCCACCTTCGTTGGCGGCGGTTTCTTCGGAACCCGATTCGGCGGAACTGGTCGTTTCTTCTGAACTACTGGACGAGCTCCCGCCGCCTCCGCAGGCAGCGAGCACCAGAGCGCACGCCAAGAGCGCGAAGATGGCAAGCAGCGTCCATCTCGACCTCCCCACGATGCGACGGGTGGTTGACTTCATCGACTCTCCTCCTCGGTAGCAAGCCGGACTTGGGGCTAGCGTAAGAGCGGCGCGGCGAGGGGGAAGTAGGTCTCCCCGCGGCGCTTGGAGAATCGCCAAAGCCCGCTCCCAGAGCGGGCCGGAAGGGATTTCAGGCCGGTTTCAGAGGACCCGGCCGACCCGGTATTCGACCACCGGCCCGGGGTGCAGGCGACCCTCGCCGACGAACAGGGTGCGGTTGACCCAAGCGTAGCGCTCGTCGCCGGTCTCGAGGCGCGGCGCGGTGCGGAAGTAGTGGTCGCCGTAATCGCTGGAGCGCTCGCCCGCGTTGGCCGCGTGGGCGGCGTCGTTGTACTCGATCACGCCGTGGTACTGGACGTAGATCGCGGCGCCGTCGTCGGTGAGGATCGTCAGCCGCACGTCGAGCCGGCCCCAGCCGTCGGGGCCGACCAGCACCCAGTCCGAGCCGCCGGTCCCGACCGTGCCGTTGATCCGCTCGCCGCTCACCGAGCCGCCCAGGACCTCGCGGATGTGGCGCCGGCCGAAGGGGCCGTCGCCGACCCGCACCGCCGGGGCGAGGCGAGCGTCGAAGGTGAACTCGTGCGCCAGCTCCACCGTCGCCTCGCCCGCCTCAGCGGCGCAGCGTCACCCGCACGCCGCCGCGGCTGGCGCTCAGCGCCCGGACCTCGCTCGCCCGCAGCACGTCCTTCAGCCACGGCAGTCCGTCGGGCCCGCCGATCGGGACGATCGGCTCGATCGGGTTGTCGGCCGCGTACATGCGATCGACGTCGTTGCCGGGGATCAGGTAGCGGAGCAGCAGCTCCTCGTCGGAGAGGTTCTCGCCGTAATCCGCGCGGATCTCCTTGAGGCTCGGCTGCGGCGCGTGCCCGACCTCCATCATCTCCTTGCCGCGCGGGTTGGCGGCGGCCCGGTCGAGGACCTCCTGGTCGACCTCGCCGGGCGGCGTCCCGTACCAGCCCGCCAGGTACATCAGGTTCTCCTCGGGGATGGTCGCGTAACGCTCGCCCTGGACCACGTTGAGCAGGGCCTGGATGCCGACCAGCTGGGAGAACGGGGTCGCCATGATCGGCCAGCCCATCTCCTCGCGCACCCGGATCGCCTCCTCCAGCACCTCCGGCAGCCGCTCGGTCATGTTCACCTGCTTCAGCTGTTCGCGCAGGGTGCCCATCATCCCGCCCGGGAACTGCTGCTGGACGTTGGCCACCTGGTACTCGACCGGGGCACCGCGCTGGAAGCCTTCCTGGTCGGCGAGGGCGCCGAAGTGCTCGGCCACCTCGGCGAAGCGCGAGTCGTCGACGGCGACCTCGTGGCCGAGCCGGCGCAGGTTGTCGACGGTCACCTCGGTGGACGGCATCGAGACGCCGTTGGCGAGGGTCGAGATCGCCGCGTGGACGATGCTCACCCCCTCCTCGACGCCGATGATGTGGTTGAGGTTGGCCATCGCGGTGCGGTTGTGGAAGTGCATCTCCAACGGGACGCCGCCCGTCGCGGCGCGTTCCTGGCTCTGGCGGATCCATTGCCGCGCCCGCTCCGGCCCCAGCACGCCCGCCTCGTCGCCGAGGATGATCGTGTGGGCGGCGCCACCGGCGATCATCCGGTCGATCACGTCGGCGTAGTAGTCGTCGGTGTGGACCGGGGACTGCGAGAAGTTCAGCTGCGGCGAGGGGTCGAGGCCGGCGTCGCGGGCGATCTTCGCGACCCGGATCATGTTCTCGGCGTCGTGCAGGCAGTCGAAGATCCAGAGGCTGCCGATCCCGTGCTTGGCGAGGGTGCGGATCCAGAGCTCGACGATCGAGTCCGGGGTGACGTTCATCCCGACGATCCCGTTGGTGCGGGTGCCGGCCCGCAGGGTCGAGTTCGGGAAGGCGGCCTTGATCGCGTCCAGCCCCTTCCAGGGGTTCTCTTCGCGGAAGCGCACCATCACCTCGAAGATCGAGGAGCCGGTGAGGTCGACGACCCGGTAGCCCGCCGCGTCGATCGCCGGCGCGACCGGCAGGATCTGGCCGGCGCGCATGCGCATGCCCCAGTAGCTCTGCTGGCCGTCGCGCAGCGTCTGGTCGATGACCTCGACCCGCGCCATCAGGCGGCCTCCGCCACGGCGGCGCCGTTCCACTCGGGCAGAAAGATCTCCTCCACCCAGCGGGTGTGCACGCGGCCCGCGACCACCTCGGGGTGCTCGAGCAGGTCGAGCGCGAAGCCGGCCGTCGTCTCGACCCCCTCGACCCGCAGGTGGCGCAGCGCCTGACGGGTCCGCGCCAGGGCGGCGGCGCGGTCGGGGCCGGAGCCGATCAGCTTGGCGAGCAGCGAGTCGTAGAAGGGCGGCACCGACCAGCCGGGGAAGCAGGCGGTGTCGACCCGGACGTCGCTGCCGACCGGCACCGCCCAGGTGTCCAGGCGGCCCGGGGTGGGGGCGAAGTCGCGCTCCGGGGACTCGGCGTTGATCCGCACCTCGATCGCGTGACCGCGGACGGCGATGTCGTCCTGGGCGACCGAGAGGCCCTCGCCGCCCGCGATCCGCAGCATCTGGCGGACCACGTCGATCCCGGTGACGATCTCCGATACCGGGTGCTCGACCTGCAGGCGGGCGTTGATCTCGAGAAAGCCGGCGGTCTCCCGGTCGGGGTCGACGAGGAACTCGCAGGTGGCGGCACCGCCGTAGTCGAGCGCGTCGATCAGCCGCACCGCGGAGGCGCCGAGCTCGAGGCCGAGGCCGTGCGGCAGGTCGTGGGCGGGCGCCTCCTCGATCAGCTTCTGGTAGCGGCGCTGCAGGGTGCAGTCGCGGGTGCCGAGGTGCACGACGTTGCCGGCCGCGTCGCCCAGCACCTGCACCTCGACGTGGCGGGCGTGGCGCACGTAGCGCTCGAGGAAGAGGCGCCCGTCGCCGAAGGCGGCCGCCGCCTCGGCGTGGGCCTGGGCGAAGGCGGCGGCCATCCCGGCTGCCGACTCGACCATCCGCATGCCGCGCCCGCCGCCGCCGGCCGCGGCCTTGAGCAGCACCGGGTAGCCGATCGCGCCGGCGATCTCCCGCGCCTGCGCCTCGGTCTCGATCACGTCGGAGCCCTCGTTGATCGGCACGTCGAGCTCTTTGGCGAGGGCACGGGCGGTCGCCTTGTCGCCGGAGCGGCGCATCGCGGTCGCGGAGGGGCCGATGAAGATCACGCCCTCCTCCTCGCAGGCGGCGGCCAGCTCGGAGCGCTCCGAGAGGAAGCCGTAGCCCGGGTGCAGCGCGTCGCAGCCCGACACCTTGGCGGCGGCCACCACCCGGTCGACGTCGAGGTAGCTTTCCGCGGCCGCCGCCGGGCCGATGCAGACGACCTGGTCGGCGAGCTGCGCGCCGAGGCTGCCGCGGTCGGCGTCGGAGACTGCGAGGACCGATTCGATCCGCTCGTCGAAGCAGGCTTTGACGATCCGCACGGCGATCTCGCCGCGGTTGGCGATCAGTACCCGACGCAGTGCCACGGCGGAGCCCGCTAGCCCTCGGGGTCGACGACGACGATCGGCTGCCCGAACTCCACCGAGGCCCCGTTCTCGACCAGGATCCCGGTCACCACACCATCGACGGGCGCTGCGACATGGTTCATCAGCTTCATGACCTCGACGATGGCGACGGTATCCCCGGCAGCTACTTTCTGCCCCACCTCCACGAACGGCGGCGCACCGGGCGAGGGTGCCCGCCAAAACAGCCCGACGGAAGGCGACTCGATCTTCGTCCCTTTCGCGTCCGTCGCGGCCCCTCCGTCCGCGGGTGGCGCCGTAGGGGGGACACCCCCCGAGGAAGCTTCAGCTACCGCAGGGGGGGGTGGGTCCCCTGCGGCGACAGGACCCGCGGCCGCAGGGGCCGGTCCCTGACCGACCGGTGCCGGCGGCGGAGCAGCAGGTGCTGCGGCCGGTGCAGCCGGGGCCAACTCGGTGAGCTGGTCCCGGGACACGTGAAGGCGGTCCTCGCCGACTTCGACGACCATCTCGCGCCAGTCGCTTCGCTCGAAGGCGTCAAGCAGGGCGCGGATCGTTTCTGGACTCATCTCCATAGGTGGCGATCTCCTCGGTCGCGAACAGGGATGGTGGGCTCGATGATACGGGCGTGAAAATCGACTTCCAGCGGGCACTGACCGCGCCGCCGGGCGCCCGCGAGGTGGTCATGGTGCGCCACGGGGCCTGCGACCCGCCCGCCCCCGACGGGCTGATCGACGGGCGCAGCGACCCGGGCCTCAACGCGCGCGGGCGCGAGGAGGCGGCGGCGGCCGGCGAGCGGCTCGGCCGCGAGAAGGTCACCTCGATCTTCGCCAGCCAGATGCGGCGGGCGGTCGAGACGGCGGCGCCGATCGTCGCCGCGCACGGGCTCGAGCCGGTGCTGGTTCCCGACCTCGGCGAGATCTTCCTCGGCGAGTGGGAGGGCCACGGGATCCACGCCCGCGGCGCCCGCGGCGACGCCGAGCTGGCGCGCGTCTTCGCCGAGCAGCGCTGGGACCTGATCCCCGGCTCCGAGGACGTCGAGGCCTTCGGCCTGCGGGTGCGGCGCGGCGTCGAGGCGGCCGCCGACGCGGGGGGCGACGGCGGCATCGTGGTGGTCGTCACCCACTCGGCCGTGATCGCCGAGTTCCTGCGCCAGATCACCGGCGCCGACGCGTTCGCCTTCCTCCACAACAGCAACGGCTCGATCAGCCGCGCGATCCGGATGGCTGACGGCCACTGGATCCTCGCCGCCTTCAACGACACCGAGCACGTGCGCGCCTTCAAGGCGGCGGCTTCCGGTGCGGGTGGGATGGGCGAGTGACATCGGGTCGATCGGTTCGGGTCGCGCCGCCGAAGTAATACACCCGAAGCGGGCCGCGCCCCCCGGCCTCGCCGGCGGTCGCCTGTGATTGCCCCAATCCCGATCGCGGCGCCCTTCGCGAGTTCCGCCGACGGGGGCGAGTATCTGGGTGGCGCATGTCGCGCCATGGGAAAACGACTCGAGGAGGACGGAATGAGCGATCGGGACGGCGGCCGCGTCGCCGGCAAGGTGGCGGTTGTCAGCGGGGCGAGCAGCGGCATCGGCCGCGCCACCTTCGAGCTGCTGGGCAAAGAGGGCGCCAAAGTCGTCGGCACCGCGCGCACCGAGTCGAAGCTGCAGGAGGCGCTGGACACGGTCAAGGCACACGGCGGCGAGGGGATCATCGTCCCGGCCGACCTCGAGGACGACGCGACTCCCGACAAGGTGATGAAGGCCGCCCTCGACGAGTACGGGCGCCTCGACATCCTCGTCTGCAACGCCGGCGTCGGCTGGAAGTACGGCGAAGAAAACCCGGGCACGATGGCGGCCGTCCACGAGTCGAGCGTCGAGAACTGGCGCGACGTGATCGGCGGCGTCGACCTCGAGGGCTACTTCACGATGATCCACGCCGCGCTGCCGCACATGCTGGAGGAGGAACGCGGCTCGATCGTCAGCATCGCCAGCATGGCCGGGCTGACCGGGCTCTACGACGCCCACGCCTACACGGCGGCCAAGGGGGCGATCATCAACCTCACCCGGTCGCTGGGCATCACCTACGCCAAACAGGGCGTGCGGGCCAACTGCGTCTGCCCGGGCTTCATCGACACGCCGATGATCGAACCGGCGATCGGCCTCTTCGACGACCCCGCCACCAAATACGCGATGGTGCCGCTGGGCCGCGCCGGCCGGCCCGAGGAGATGGCCTACGCCGCCCTCTACCTCGCCTCCGACGAGTCGAGCTACTGCACCGGCACGGCCCTCCTGGCCGACGGCGGCTGCACCTCGCGCAGCTTCCCGATGGGCTGAGGCGATGCGCTCTCTGACGATCGCCGAGCTGGAGGTCGGCGCAGGCGCCGAGTTCAGCAAGACGATCTCGGAGTCCGACATCTACCAGTTCGCGGGCATCACGGGCGACCTGAACCCGGTCCACGTCGACGCGGAGTTCGCCAAGCGGACTCCGTTCGGCGCCCGGGTCGCCCACGGCCCGCTCACCTTCAGCCTCTGCGCGGGCCTGCTGGGGACCGAGCTCCCGGGCGTCGGCACGATCGCCGTCACCAACCAGGTCACCTACGAAGCCCCCGTCTACATCGGCGACACGATCCGCGTCCGGGTCGAGGTGGCCGCCCTCGACCACGACCGCAACCGTGCCACCATGGCGGTCACCTGGACCAACCAGGATGGCCGCCAGGTGGCGAGCGGCTCGATGGTCGTCAAGCCGCCCAAGGTCGCCGTCCCGGTCTGAGCCGACACACTTTCTCATCCGCACCCCGGCCGCTCGTTCACTTGACCACACCAGCGTGTGGTTCAGTGAACGAGCGTCGAGCGTGATCAGTCGGCGCGGCCCATCGTCAGGCTGGAGAGGCCGATGCCGCCGTCGACCGGCAGCCAGGCGCCGGTGACGTAGGAGGCGGCGGGGGAGCAGAGGAAGGCGACGACGAAGGCGACCTCCTCGGGCGCGGCGAAGCGCCCCATCGGAACGCGGGCGGTGGCGCGGTCGCGGACCTCCCGCGGCATCGCTTCCACCTTCTCGGTGCCGATCATCCCGGGCAGGACCGCGTTGACGGTGACGCCCGCGGGGGCCATCTCCAGGGCCAGCGTCCTCACCATGCCGAGCAGGCCCGCTTTGGCGGCCGAGTAGGCGACCTGGCCGGCCAATCCGTCCGTCGCGGCGACCGAGGACACCGCCACCACGTGGCCGCCGCCGCGCTCGCGCATCCCGGCCAACGCCGGCTGCAGCGACAGGAACGCGCCGGTCAGGTTCACCTCGAGTTCGGCCCGCCAGGCCTCCGGGTCGATCGTCGCCGCCCGCGCCAGCCGGTCGGCGACGCCGGCGTTGGCGACCACCGCCCCCACCGGTCCCAGCTCCGACTCGAACCGCTCGTACGCCGCCCGGGTCTCCTCCGCGTCGCGGACGTCGAAGGTGAGCGCGAGCGCCTGGCCGCCAGTCTCGCGAACCGCGGCCACCGTCTCATCGAGCGCCGCACCCGCCTCCTCGCGATCACAGGCCGCAACCTTCCATCCCTGCCGCGCCAACTCGAGCGCCGTCGCCCGCCCGATCCCCCCGGCCGCGCCCGTGACCAGCGCGCACGTATCCCCTCCTACTTGCTGGGGAGAGGGGATACGTGCGCGCTGGTCCGCGGGGCCGCCGCGCCGATCTCCGGAGCCTGCGCGCTGGTCCTCGGCGCGGCCACCTCGTTCCCCGCCACCCGCGCGCTGTCCTTCGCGGTCGCTCACTCGTCCGCAGGGGCGCCGGCCGCCGCCGCCGCTTCCGCCGCCGCCCGCTCGAACCCGTACCGCCGCCAGAACTCGTCCGGAATGTCGGCGGGGTCCTTGTACCAGTACCAGAGGCACGGATCGTGGTCGAAGTCCTGCGGCGCCCGCGACGGGTAGAGCGGCAGGCCGTACCAGCGGATCGGCAGCAGCTCGTTCATGAAGGCGCAGTGGGTGCAGTAGAGCGGGAAGCCCTCGCGGCCGTAGGACCAGTCGTGGGCCCGTTCGGTCACCCCGTAGGGGTCCTCGCCGCGGTAGGCGCCGTTGCGCCACAGCCGCTGACCGGAGCCGCAGGGGTTCATCGCGAAGGTGAACTTCTCCTCGTCCTCGGTGATCGTGAAGGCTCCCGGGTTCGGCCCGGTGCCGCTGCCCGAGTGGGCGCGCCAGGTCGCCGCCAGCGCCTCGACGATCTCGCGCCGGTCGCGTTCGACGACCTTGCCCGTTTCCCGCTTCCAGCCGCGCCGCAGGCTCTCTTCCCAGGCCTCGCCGACGCCGTCGTCGCCGAGCTTCTTCTGCACGTAGGTGACCAGGCCCAGCATCGACTCGGCCATCACGTCGTGCAGGAAGCGCCACTCGTGGCGCATCGCCTTGCAGAGCGCGAGCGCCGCCTCGGTGTCGCCCGCCTCGAGCGCCTCGATCGCGCGGTCCATCGTCGGGCGCGACATCTCGCCCAGCTCGGCCTCGCTGAACCAGCGCTCAGGCGCCACTCTCGTAGAGCTCCTTCAACTTGAACTTCTGCACCTTCCCCGACGGGGTCAGCGGCAGCTCCTCCAGGGTCCGCAGGTGAGCCGGGACCTTGTAGCGCGCGATCCGTCCCGTCAAGAGCTCGCGCAGCTCCTCGAGATCCAGCGTCGCCCCGTCGGCGAGCCGCACGAAGGCGCAGCAGACCTCCCCGTAGCGCTCGTCGGGCACCCCGATCACGGCGACGTCGGCGACCTGGTCGAGGGCGCGGACGGCGTTCTCGATCTCCGCCGGGAAGATGTTCTCGCCGCCGCGGATGATCATCTCCTTGGCCCGGCCGGTGATCGACACGTAGCCGTTCTCGTCCATCCGCGCCAAGTCGCCGGAGCGCATGTAGCCGTCCGCGCCGATCGCCGCCGCGGTCTCCTCGGGGTTGTCCCAGTAGCCCTTCATCACCATCGCCGAGCGCGAGCGCAGCTCGCCCTCGGCGCCGATCGGCACCGGCTCGTCGGTGCCGGGCGCGACGATGTCGACCTCGATGTGGGCGAGCGGCGGGCCGACCGTGGTGGTCTGCAGGTCGACCGGGTCGTCGGGCACGGTCGCGCAGATCACCGGCGAGCACTCGGTCATCCCGTAGGTGTTGTTGATCCCGACCCCGTAGCGGTCGATCCAGCGCCGCATCACTTCGGGCGGCACCGGCGACCCGCCGGTGACGACGATCTCCAGCGAGGAGAGGTCGCGGCCGTCCTTGGCCACCTGCTCTTCGAGCCCGATCATCATCGTCGGCACCACCGAGACGGAGGTCGCCCGCTCCTCCTCGATCGTGCGGGTGATCCGCGCCGCGTCGAAGGTGATCGCCGGCAGCTGCGCGGAGCCGGTGGCGACCGAGCCGAGCGTCGACATCACGCAGCCGCCGCAGTGGAAGTAGGGCATCGGGTTGGAGTGGCGGCCGTTCTCGCGCAGCGTCGCCCGGTGGGCGAAGAGGCGGGCGTCGTTGACGATCCCGCGGTGGGTCAGCTCCGCCCCCTTCGGGAAGCCGGTCGTCCCGGAGGTGAACTGGATCTGGGAGGTGTCCTCGGCGCGGACCGCCTTGCGGCGGCGCTCCAGCCGGTCCTCGTCGACCGCGTCGCCGGCCGCCAGCCACTCCTCCCAGCCGGGCGCGCCGTCGCGGCCCTCGCCGAGCGGCACCAGCAGGCGGGTGCTGTCGTTCTCGCCGGCCGCCGCGACGGCGATGTCCCAGAGGCTCGTGCCGCGGTTCTCGGGCAGGACGAAGCAGGCCGAGGCACGCGCCTTGGCGAGCACGAACTCAACCTCCGAGGCCCGGTAGAGCGGGTTCATCGGGATCACCACGACCCCCGCGTAGGCGGCGCCGAACTGCAGCTCCAGCCACTCCGGCAGGTTGGTCGCCCAGATGCCGAAGCTCTCCCCCGGCTCGATCCCGGCGGCGATCAGCGCCCTGCCGACCCGCCGCGCCCGTTCGCCCAGCTCGGCGTAGCTCCAGCGGGCGGCGACCCCGAGGTCGTCATAGGCCGAGAAGACGATCGCTTCCTGGTCGGGCCACTTCTCGATCGCCTCGTCGAGGAGCGCGCCCACCGTGAGGTCGCGGAGCTCCGGGCCCTGCCCGGGCTCGGGCCGCCAGTGGGAGACGCCTCGATCCGGGAGCGGCATCTCAGCCGATCCGCAGCTCGTGGAACGGCGGTTCCCCCGGGTAGCCCATCTCGGTCGCCAGCCGCACCCCGCAGCCGGGGCAGCAGTACTCGCGGAAGACGACCTCCTGGTCGACGAACCGGGCCGGATCCGGGTAGCTCGGGTCGACCGCGGTCGTCGGCTGCTCGCGGCTCGCCATCGCCAGCTTCGGGTTGCCGGTCAGCGGGCCGAGCGAGGTCGCGCAGCGGTGGCAGCGGAAGACCCCCTCGGCGCGGTCGATCAGGTAGGCGTCGCCGATCGCCTCCGAGCCCGGCGGCGGCTCGACCGCGGGCGCCACGGCGTCGCGCTCGGCGCCGCACTCGCGCAGCCGTTCGAGCAGTTTGCGCTCGCGCTTCTTCGCCGTCGCCGCGTGGTCGACGCGGCCCTCGCCGTCGAGCTTCACCACGTAGATCTCGTCGGCCGCCCGCGGGCTGATCGCACCCGCCTCGACGTCGGCCAGGACCGCGTCGGGGTCGCGGGTGAGCGGATCTCCGTAGCCGCTCGGGGCGAGCCAATTCCAGTAGAGGACGTCGTCGTCGCCGACGCCGAAGCCGTCCGGCTTGCCGCCGATGTCGAGCTCGCGGCCGCCCAGCGCGTCGAGGTCCTGGGGCATCTCGCCCGCCGCGAAGCGGGCGCGGATGTCGGAGCCCTGGATCACCCGCGTGCGCATGATCGAGCCGGGGCCGCCGCCGAACAGGCCGGGGGTCTTCGGGATGCCCTCGTTGGTGGCGAGGCCGAGCATCGACTCGCCCTTGTGCGGGACGTAGGCGATCTCGCCGCCGTTGCCGGCCCGTGAGCGGCCCGCGCCGCCGGAGTCGGCGTGCTCGCGGCGGAACAGGTAGAGGATCGGCCAGTCGGCCTCGTAGGCCTCGACGTTGGGGCCGCGTCCCTCGGGGATCCAGAAGTGGCCGTTGGCGAATTCGCCGTCGCGCCAGGCGGTGGCGCCGCCGCCGCCCAGCATGTTGTCCCCCATCCCGCCGACGTAGTAGTCGCCGCGCTGGTTCTCGCCGGCGACGAAGTGGCACGGCCACTGGGCGCCGTCCGGGGTGACCGCGTTGGCACGCAGGGTCGGGTCGCTGGAGGCGAGCATCATCTTGGAGACCAGCGAGTTGCCGAGCGAGATCGCCGTCTCGGTCGCGTAGACGCCCGCCGGGCTGACCGCCGCGCCCCAGTCGGGGGCGGTGATCTTCCCCGGTTCGGGGTCGAACTTACAGAGCCGCGCGGCGCCGCCGATGCAGCCCATCTGGCCCGGCAGCATCAGCACGTTGATCGAGCCGAGGATCGCGCCGCGCCAGGCGGCGAAGCCGACGTTGATCGAGCCGACCTGGTCGTGGGTGCCGACGTTGTCCCAGATCAGCTCCCGGCCCCGCTTGCGGACCGTGGTCTGCACCGGGTAGGTGCCGCGGTCGCCGTTGCGCGAGACCTCCTGGATCAGGCGGTCGGAGTAGGTGCCGTCGGGAATCGTCTCCAGCGCCCGTTCGAAGGCCCGCTGGCTGGCGTCGAGGGCGCGCCGCATGACCCCCTTGACGACGCCCTTGCCGTACTTGTCGACCAGGCCGAGGATGCGGGCGCGGGCCGCGTTGTTGCCGGCGATCGTCGCCCGCAGGTCGAGCGAGAGGTTCTCCGGGGTGCGCGAGCAGCGCCGGTAGAGCGCCTCCATGTCGGGGACGATCTGGCCGTCCTCGACGATCTTGAACGGCGGGTAGGAGGGCGGGTCCCAGAAGGCGTCTTCGGCGTTCGGGCAGAAGGAGCCGGGGACGGTGCCGCCGATGTCGTTCTGGTGGGAGATGTTGGCGACCCAGCAGAAGACCTCGCCGTCGATGAACACCGGGCACATCAGGCCGACGTCGGGCTGGTGGGCGGTCCCGATGATCGGGTCGTTGCAGAGCCACATGTCGCCGTCCTCGACCCGTTCGCCGCGCTTTTCGAGGATGTAGCGGGTCATCATGTCGAGCATCCCCGACATGTACTGGAGGCAGGGGCCGAAGTAGAGGAGCTCGGCGTCCTCGGTGAGGATGCAGGGCTGGAAGTCGCGGATCTCCACGGTGATCTGGGAGACGGCGAGGTTCTCGATCTCCCGCACGTGCTCGGCGTTGGCGTTCCAGAGGCCATGGCGGACCACCTCGTAGGTGATCGGGTCGATGTCGGTCTCCGCCTCGGTGGAGAGCTTCAGGTTCGGCGGCACCTGAACCGGGCCGGTGGGGTTGAAGGCGTGGTCGACCCCGTCCCAGAACTCGGGCGGGCGCTGCGGGCGCTCGGCCGGCTCGACGGAGGCGGTCGCGGTCGCGGGGTTCATCGGTTGCCCTCCTCTTGGTGCGCGGTTGGCATCGTCATCACGAAGTCGCCGGTCTGTCGTCGCTCGCAGCTGGTGCCGGGCGGGACGACGATCCCGGTGATCGCCAGGTCGATCACCGCGGGCCCCTCGACGACCTCGCCGAGCGGCATCGCGTCGCCGTTGTAGACGGCCGCCTCGACCGCGCCGGCGCCGCGCTCGAAGTGGACCGGCCGGGTGCCCTTGGCGAACTCCTCGTCCGCGGCGACGTCGAGCCGGTCGAGGTTCTCGGAGCCCATCGCGATCGCCGGCTCGAGCCGGACCGAGACGATCTCCACCGCGGCGCCGGGCAGCAGCGCCACCTCGCCGTAGCGCTCGGTGTAGATCTCGACGAAGCGGCGTTTGACCTCGGCCAGGGTGGCGTCGTCGATCTCGCCCGCCGGGAAGCTCATCTCCAGCTCGTGGCGCTGCCACTGGAAGCGCATCCGGGCGAAGCGACGGAACTCGAACTCGCTGACGTCCTCGCGCTCCGACAGCGCCTCGCGGGCGTCGGCTTCCAGCTCGTCGAAGGCGCCCTTGACGCGGCCGACGTCGAACGGCTCGATCAGGACGACCGAGGATTCGTACTGGTAGCGGATGTCGGCCTGGGAGATGCCGAAGGCCGACCAGACCGAGGCCGCCTCGCCGGGCACGACGATCGTGTCGACCCCGAGCGAGGCCGCGTACCCGGCGGCGTGGAAGGGGCCGGCCCCGCCGTAGGACATGAGCACGAAGTCGCGCGGGTCGAAGCCGCGGCCGATGATCTCGTTCTCCAGCGCCGCCGCCATCTTCGCGTTGGCGACCTCGACGATGCCGAGCGCGGCGTCGGTGACCGAGAGGCCGAGCGGGTCGGCGATCTTCTCCTTGATCGCCCGCTCGGCGAGGTCGCGGCGCGGCTTGAAGCCGCCCCGCTCGCCTTTCGAGCCGAAGGTCGCCTCGGGGGCGATGTAGCCGAGGATCAGGTCGGCGTCGGTCACGGTCGGCTCCTCGCCGCCGCGGTCGTAGCAGCAGGGGCCGGGCAGCGAGGAGGCGCTCTGCGGACCGACCCGCAGGCCGCCGCCGAGCTCGTCGATCCAGGCGATCGAGCCGCCGCCGGCGCCGATCGAGATCACCTCGACGGCGGGCACCCGGTAGCGCCACTTGCCGAGCAGGGTGTCGTCGGCGGCGAGCGGCTCGCCGTCCTTGATGATCCCGACGTCGAACGACGTGCCGCCCATGTCGGAGGCGATGATGTCGCGGCGGCCGAGGTCGTCGGCGACGCGGGCGCAGCCGATCAGCCCGCCGACCGGGCCGGAGCCGATCGTGAAGATCGGCCGGTCGGCGCCGAGCCCGAGCGGGACCATGCCGCCGTGGCACTGCATGATGTGCAGCTCGCCGGCGAAGCCGACGTCGGCGAGGCGGTCCTGGACGCCGTGCAGGTAGGTGCTGGTGACCGGCCCGACGTAGGAGTTGATCAGGGTGGCGACGAAGCGCTCGTACTCGCCGACCGACTTCGAGATCTCGCTGGAGATCGTCACGAAGACGTCGGGGGCGCGCTCGTTGACGATCTCCCGGGCGCGCCGCTCGTGGGCATCGTTGCGGACCGACCAGAGGAAGGCGATCGCGATCGTCTCGACCCCGGCGGCGACGAGCGCGTCGGCCGCCGCGGCGACCGCGGCCTCGTCGAGCTCGACCACGACGTCGCCGTCGGAGTCGACCCGCTCGGCGACCCCGAAGGTGCGCTCGATCGGGACCAGCGGGTCGGGCTTGCGGGTTTCGGCGAAGCGCAGCAGGTTCTCCGGCGGCTCGCCGGTCGGCCGGCCGAGCCCGCGCATGGTGCGGATCGTGTCCTCGAAGCCGCGCGTCGTGATCAGCCCGATCTCGGCGCCTTTGCGCTCGACCACGATGTTGGTGGCGACGGTCGAGCCGTGCGAGATCAGCCGGTCCATCTTCGTGTAGAGGTCGTCCGCGCCCAGCCCGAGCTGGTCGCCGGCCGACTCGATCGAGCCGAAGAAGCCGGATTTGAAGCTGTCGGCCGGCGACGAAAGCGCCTTGCCGTAGGCCACCCGGCCGTTCTCGTCGATCAGGACGCAGTCGGTGAAGGTGCCGCCGATGTCGACACCGCAGACCATTCCCGGCAAAGTTCTCTCCTCTCGCTACGCGATTCCTCGACCCACACTAGGCGCGTTCCCTCGGCGCCGAGAGCGCCTTACGGTGCTCCGTTGATGGGACTTCCAAACCATTCTTGCACGTGACTGACCGTCCGGTCGGTCAGGTGCTAGATTTGCCCTCGTGAAGGCTGTGCGCTGGCACGCCGCGGGCGATCTACGGTTCGAGGACGTCGAGCTGTCGCTGCCGCTCGGGCCCGGGATGATCGAGGTCGAGGTCGCGTTCTGCGGGATCTGCGGATCGGACCTGGCCGAGTTCCGCCACCCCTTCGCGATCCGGCCCGAGAAGACCCATCCGCTCACCGGGCAGCAGCCGCCGGTCACCCTCGGCCACGAGTTCTCCGGCGTCGTCACCGCGGTCGGCGAGGAAGTCGACCAGGTGCGGGTCGGCGACCGGGTGTCGGCCGACGCCTGCTGGCGCTGCGGCAAGTGCAAGGGCTGCGTCGAGGGCCGCTACAACCAGTGCCTCTACAGCGGCTCGATCGGGCTGTCCTCGGACGGCGCCTTCGCTCCCCTGGTCCGCTTCCCCGCCTACTGCGCGGTACCGCTACCCGACGGCGTCTCCACCGAGGTCGGCGCATTGCTCGAGCCGCTCGCGGTCGGCCTGCACGCGCTCGACCGCGGCCAGGCGCGGGCCGGCGAACGGGTGGTGGTGATCGGCTACGGCCCGGTCGGCGCGGCGACCGCGCTGCTCGCCCGCGCGCTCGGGCTCGAACCGCTGGTCTGCGAGCTGGCCGAGGGGCGGCGGGCGCGGGCCGAGGCGCACGGCTTCGAGACCCACGCGCCGGAGGGCGACAAACGTGACTTCGCCCGCGCCGTGCGGGGGCTGACCGGCGGCGGCGCCGGGGTCGTCGTCGACTGCAGCGGCGCGCCGCCGGCGCTGGAAGCGGCGGTCGAGATGAGCGAACGCGGCGGGCGCATCGTGGTCGCCGGCATCCCGAAGAAGCCGGTGCCGATCGACGGCGGCCGGATGGTCCTCTACGAGCGCTCGCTGATCGCGACGCTCGGCTACGCCAACGACCTGCCGCGGGTGGCGGCGATGATCGCCGCAGGCAGCCTGGAGCCGGGCGTGATGATCACCAACCGGATCGAGCTCGCCGAGGTCGCCCCCGAAATCGAACGGCTGGCCGCCGACCCGCGCGACGAGGTGAAGGTGCTCGCCGAGGTGTCGCGATGAGCCCGAGCGCGACCGGCACCGTCGTCCCGATGCCCCACATGGGCGTCTCGGTCGAGGAGGGGACGGTGATCGAGTGGCACAAGTCGGTCGGCGACACGGTCGCCGAGGACGAGCTGATCTGCGAGATCGCGACCGACAAGGTCGACACCGAGGTGACCTCGCCGGCGAGCGGGACGATCACGGCGATCCTGGCCGAGGCGGGGGCGGTCGTGCCGGTCGGCGAGGCGCTCTGCGAACTGGACGGGGACGGCGGAAGCGATGCGGGGGATGGCGATGCGGGGGCGGCCTCCGGGGAGGACTCTCCGGGCGCCTTCGGCGGAGTTCCCGGAGAGTCCTCCCCGGAGGCCGCTCACGGAGCGGGTTCCGCCGGGTCCGGTTCCGCGGGCGGAAGCTCCGAGGGTTCGGGCGCCGCCGCGGGCGAAGCTGCCCGGGCCGGGGCGAAGGGTCCGGGTGCCGGGGGAGGAGCGGCGGATACCGGGGTCGCGGAGCGGGCGGCGGCGGGGCGGGACGCGAGCGGGGGGTTCGATCCCGACGCGGCCGCCGATGCGGTGACCAGCCTGCCGAGCGAGGCGCCGCTGGCCTCGCCGCTGGCGCGGCGGGTCGCCGCCGACCGCGGCGTCGACCTGGGTGGCGTCACCGGGACGGGACGGCGCGGGCGGATCCGCAAGGAGGACGTGCTCGCGGCGGCCGCGGCCGGCCCCGCCGCGACGCAGGCCGCTCCCGCGGCGGCCGGTGCCGGCGCGCCCGGTCCCACCACTGCGCGCCAGACGGCGCCGCCCGCGGAGGGCATTCCGGCCGGCTACGAGGACGTGCCGCACGAGGTGGTGCCGACCTCGCGGGTGCGCCAGGCGATCGCCGAGCACATGATCCGCTCGCGCCAGACGGCCGCCCACATGACGACCGAGGTCGACGTCGACCTCGCCGCGGTGATCCGCGCCCGCACCGAGTTGAACAAGGCCCGCCTCGCCGGCGGCGAAGCCAAGCTCTCCTTCCTTCCTTTCATCGCCCGCGCCGCCTGCGCCGCGCTGCGCGAGCACCCCGACATGAACACCACCTTCCAGGGCGAGCGGACGATCCGCTGGGGCCAGGTGAACCTGGGGGTCGCGGTCGACACCGAGGCGGGCCTGCTGGTGCCGGTGGTCCGCGACGCCGGCTCGCTGACCGCGCCGGCGATCGGCGCCGCGATCGGCGACCTCGCCGCCCGCGCCCGCGACCGCAAGCTGGTCCCCGACGACCTCGCCGGCGGCACCTTCACGATCTCCAACCCGGGCTCGGTCGGCGCCGTCTCGGCGCCCGCGATCATCAACCAGCCGCAGGTCGCGATCCTCGGCGTGCCGACGATCCAGCGCCGCCCCTGGGTGGTCACCGGCCCGGACGGCGAGGAGATGATCGCGATCCGCTCCATCCTCCGCCTCGCCGTCACCTTCGACCACCGCGCGGTCGACGGCGCCGACGCGACCCGCTTCGCGGTCGCCGTCAAGGACCGCCTCGAGTCCTGGGCGACCGAGGCCTACGCCTGAGCGCCACCGCGCTGCACGCTTTTGGTCCCCTATGGGGGCCCAAATCCGTGCAGCGCGGCCGCGGCCCCCGACCGGCGTGCGGGCGGGGCGGCTACAGCGCGAGGAGCTCGCGGGCGGCGGCCTCGATCTGGGCGGTGCTGGGGATGACCAGCTGCTCGAGGGCGGGGTCCTGGGGCACCGGGGTGTCGAGGGCGCCGAGGCGCCAGACCGGGGCGTCGAGGGCGAAGAAGGCGGCTTCCTGGATGCGGGCGGCGATCTCGGCGCCGGCGCCGGCGGTGCGCACCGCCTCGTGGACGACCAGGGCGCGGCCGGTCCGCTCGACCGAGGTGACGATCGTCTCCATGTCGAGCGGCACCAGGGTCCGGGGGTCGATCACCTCCAGCTCGATGCCGTCGGCGGCGAGGGCCTCCGCGGCCTCCAGCGCCCGGCCGACCATCAGGCCGGTGGCCACCACGGTCGCCGCGTCGCCGGTCCGCCGCACGGCGGCCTCGCCGAACGGCACCAGGTAGTCGTCGCCGACCGGCACCGGCCCCTTCACCCGGTACATCCCCTTGTGCTCGAAGAAGAGGACCGGGTTGCGGTCGCGAATCGCGCTCTTCAGCAGGCCCTTGGCGTCGGCCGGGGTCGCCGGAAGGGCGACTTTGAGACCGGGCACGTGCATCCCCATCGCCTCCAGGCTCTGCGAGTGTTCGGCGCCTGCGCCGCCGACCACGCCGGTCGGCAGCCGCACCACGGCGGGCAGTTCGAGCTTGCCGCCGTGCATGTAGCGCCACTTGGCGAGCTTGTGGAAGATCTCGTCGCCGGCGACCAGGCCGAAGTCGGCGAACTGCAGCTCGACCACCGGGATCGTGCCGGTCATCGCCGCCCCCGCCGCGCCGCCGACGATGAAGGTCTCGTTGATCGTCGTGTCGCGGACCCGCAGCGGCCCGAACTCGTCGAAGAGGCCGCGGGTGACGCCGAAGACGCCGCCCATCTTGCCGATGTCCTGGCCCATCATCCAGACGCGCGGGTCGCGCCGCATCTCCTCGGCCAGCGCCGCGTTGATCGCCCGCCCGTAGCCGAGCCGCTCGGTCTCGACCCCCTCCGGGACCTCCGCCACCGCGCTCATGAACACGCCTCGCGCTTCGCTCGCGGCGCGAAGCGCCAGAGATGGACGCTTGCTCGCTCCGCGCTCATGACCAGGCCTCGCGCTTCGCTCGCGGCGCGAAGCGCCAGAGATGGACGCTTGCTCGCTCCGCGCTCATGACCAGGCCTCGCGCTTCGCTCGCGGCGCGAAGCGCCAGAGATGGACGCTTGCTCGCTCCGCGCTCATGACCAGACTCCGGCGGTGACGATCTCCGGGCCGCCTTTCGGCATCGCCAGCGCCGCCTCCAGGGCGGCCTCCGCTTCCTCGGCGGCCGCGGCGTCGAGCGCGTCGGCCTCGGCCTCCGGCACCCGCTCGCGGAGGATCCCCAGCGGGTCGCGGGGGACCTCCAGGCCGTCGGCGATGTCGTCGCGGTACTTCTGCGGATCGCCCTCGTAGTGGCCGCGGATCCGCAGCGTCTTGGCCTCGACCAGCGAGGGACCCTCCCCCGCCCGCGCCCGTTCGACCGCCTCCAGGGTGGCGGCGCGCACGGCGGCGGCGTCTTGGCCGTCGACCACGACCCCGGGCATCCCGTAGGCCTCGGCGCGCGCCGCGATGTCCTCGGTGGGGCTCTGCGCCGCGAAGGGCGCCGAGAGGTGCCAGCCGTTGTTCTCACAGATCCAGACGACCGGCAGCTTCCACACCGCGGCCTGCAGGGCCGCCTCGTGGAAGGTGCCGCGGGCGGCGGCGCCGTCGCCGAAGAAGACCGCCACCACGCGGTCCTCCTCGAGCAGCTGCACGGAGACCGCGGCGCCGGCGCCGAGCACGAAGTTGGAGCCGAGCGTGCCGCCCTGGCCGAGGACGCCGAGCTCGGGATCGACGAAGTGGACGGTGCCGCCGCCCTTGCCCCCGACGCTGCCACCGGCGCGGCCGAGCAGGTCGCCGAGCAGCACCTCGGGGGCCATCCCCTTGACCAGCGCGTAGCCGAGGCCGCGGTGGGCGTAGAAGAGGTAGTCCTCGCGGCGCAGCGCCATCACGGCGCCCGCCTGCACCGCCTCCTGGCCGAGCCCCGGGTGCCAGAAGCCGCCGAAGCCGTGCTCTTTGACGTAGCGGTTGAGCAGCAGCTCGAGTGCCCTGATCCGGGTGACTTCCCGGTAGAGGTCGACCGCGAGCGCGTCCTCCGAGGCCGCCTTCTCGGCTTTGCTCCTGGTCTTGGTGCTCATCAACCCTCCGTGTCCCCAGCAGAATCCTGACTGACCGTCCGGACGGTTAGTCTACAGCCATGGGAACGCGAGAGAGGGAGGAACAGTGAGCGTGGACAGCGTCGACGGGCGGGCGGGAGAGCGCCGCGCGGCACTGGTGACCGGAGCGTCCAGCGGCATCGGCCTGGCGATCGCCACGATGCTGGCCGCCGAGGGCTACGACCTGACCCTGGCCTCGCGCACCGCGGCCAAACTCGAGGCGGCGGCGGAATCGCCCGCCTTCGCCGACGTCGCGATCCAGGCCGTCCCCACCGACGTCGGCGACCCGGCCGCGATCAGGGGCCTGGTCGACGCCCACCGCGAGCGCTTCGGGCGGCTCGACGTGCTGGTCAACAACGCCGGCCTCGGCGTCGCCGGCGAGCTCGGGGCGATCAAGGACAAGCACCTGGAGCTGCAGCTGGCGGTCAACCTGCGGGCGCCGATCCTCTTCTACCGCGAAGCCGAGGACATGCTGCGCGCCGCGGGCGCCGACCACGCCGAAGCGCTGGTCGTCAACACCGCCTCGATCACCGGCAAAATCGGCGAGCCGGGGCTCGGCGTCTACTCGGCGACCAAGCACGGGCTGGTCGGCTTCACCCAGGCGATGCAACGGGAGCTCGGCACGGCGGGGATCAAGTCCTGCGTCCTCTGTCCGGCCTACGTCGACACGCCGCTCTCCGACTACGTCAAGGAGTCGGTCGCGGTGGACACGATGATCCGCGCCGAGGACGTCGCCGAGTCGGTCCGCTCGCTGCTGCGCATGTCGAGCGCCTGCGTGGTGCCGGAGATCGTGATGCTGCAGCGCGGGGTCGTGAGCCTGCCGTGAGCGCGGCGCGAGCAAGCGTCCGTCCCCGGCTCGCCGCGCCGCGCGCGAAGCGCGAGACGTTGCCATGAGCCCTGCCGGGGCGGTCGACGTCACGCTGCGCGACCACGTCGCGGTGCTGCGGCTGGCCAACCCCGAGCGCCGCAACGTCCTCGACGCCGCCACCGCGACGGCGCTGCAGGAGGCGGTCGAGCGGCTCGGCCGCGACCCGCACGTGCGCTGCGTCGTGCTCACCGGCAGCGACGGCGTCTTCGCGGCCGGCGCCGACATCCGCGAGCTGGAGGCGGCGAGCGCGGAAGAAAACCTCGCCTACAACCGCCGCCTGCGCGCCTCGGTCAACGCCGTCGCGGCGCTGCCGATGCCGACCATCGCGGCGCTCAACGGCCACGCGATCGGCGGCGGCCTGGAGCTCGCGCTGGCCTGCCTGCTGCGGGTCGCCTCGAGCGAGGCGAAGCTCGGCCTGCCGGAGGTGAAGCTGGGCATCGTCCCGGCGACCGGCGGGCTCGCGCGGCTGCCGATCCTGATGCCGCGCACCGCCGCCGCCGAGCTCGCCCTGACCGGCGACCTGATCACCGGCGAGGAGGCCAAGCAGCTCGGCCTCGTGAACTACGCGGTGCCGGGCGAGGAGGTGCTCGACCGGGCGCTGGAGCTGGCGGCGAAGATCGCCAAGGCGGCGCCGCTCTCGGCCCAGGCGATCGTCGAAAGCCTGCGCCGCGACGGCAACCTGCCGATCGCCGACGCCAACCTGCGGGTCGAAGACCGGCTCGCGGCGCTGCTCGCCTCGAGTGACCGCCGCGAGGGGGCGCGCGCCTTCCTGGAGCGCCGCGAGCCCCGCTTCAAGGGGCTCTGAGCGATGCCGCTGCCATCTCCCTTCGCCCCCGGCCTGAGCGACGAGCAGCTGCTGCTGCGGCGCACCGTCCACGACTTCGCCCGCCGCGACGTCGCGCCCCGAGCGGCGGCGATCGACGCCGCCCAGAGCTTCCCCGAGGAGAGCTGGCGCCAGGCGGCCGAGCTGGGCCTGCTCGGCGCCTCGGCCCCGACCGAGTACGGCGGCGCCGGGCTCGGGCTGGCCGAGCTCTGCATCGTCGGCGAAGAGCTCGCCGCCGCCTGCCTGTCGACCGCGGCCACCGTCCTGCACCAGGCCGACATGGTGGTCGGGCGGCTCGCCCGCCACGGATCCGAGGAGCAGAAGCGACGCCTGCTGCCGGGGCTGATCGACGGCTCGACGATCGGCTGCCTGGCGATGACCGAGCCCGAGGCGGGCTCCGACGTGATGTCGATGCGGACCCGCGCCGAGCGGGTCGAGGGCGGCTGGCGGCTGAACGGCACCAAGACCTTCATCACCAATGGCCCGGTCGCCGACCTGGCGCTCGTCTACGCGCGCACCGTCGGCCCCGAGGAGCGCAAGATCGGCCTCTTCGCGATCCCCACCGACGCGCCCGGCTTCGCCCGCGGCCGCAAGTTCTCGAAGCTGGGCTGGCGCGGCTCGCCGACCGGCGAGCTGATCCTCGAGGACTGCGAGGTCGGCGAGGAGGCGCTGGTCGGCGGCCCCGAGGAGGGTCGCGCGATCCTGCTCGCCGGGCTCGACTCCGAGCGGGTGCTGATGGCGGCCGAGTCGGTCGGCGTCGCGCACGGGGCGCTGGAGGCGGCACTCGACTACGCGCGCGAGCGGCGCCAGTTCGGCCGGCCGATCGGCGAGTTCCAGCTGATCCAGGGCAAGCTCGCCGACATGTTCACCGAGACCGAGGCGGCGCGGGCGCTGACCTGGACCGCGCTGGCGCGCGCCGAGGCAGGCGATCCCGGCGCCCGCGAGCTGGCCTCGGCGGCGAAGCTGATGGGCGGCGACGTGGCGATGCGGGTGACCACCGAGGCCGTGCAGGTGCTGGGCGGCTACGGCTACATCGACGAGTTCCCGGTCGAGCGCTACATGCGCGACGCCAAGCTGATGCAGATCGGCGGCGGCACGGCCGAGATCCAGCGCTTCATCATCGGCCGCGGGCTGTTGGCGTGAGCACCGCCGACGCCGACCCCGGGTAGCCTGCGCCGATGCCGAGCGGCAGGCGCAAGAGCAAGCGGGACGACATCCTGCGCTGCTTCACCGAGCTGGTCGCCAGGCGCGGCTACGACGAGGTGAGCGTGCGCGACGTCGCCGAAGCGCTCGAGATCAGCAAGGGGACCGTCCTGCACCACTTCCGCTCCAAGGAAGCGATCCTCGAGCAGATCAACAACGACTACATGCGCCGGCGCCTCGCCGAGGCGCGCGACTACCTGGCCGACCTCGACGACCCGATCGATGAACTGCAGTCCTTCATCTGCCAGTTGATGCTCGCCCAGCAGGACGACCGGGCGGCGACCGTCGCCTTCTCGCGGGAGATCCTGCGCTCCGCGGAGGAGCCGGCGATGGCCGAGGTGCGCCGGCTGCGCGAGGAGTTCTCGGCGATCCTGATCGACATCCTCGAGCGCGGCGCGCGCAGCGGCGCGCTCGCCACCGCCGACCCGCGGCTGACCGCGGTGCAGGTCTTCGGGATGATCAACTGGGCCTGGACCTGGTTCGTCCCCGGCGGCCGCATGGACGCGATCGAGATCGCCGCCCAGTTCAGCCGCACCGTGATCGGCGGCCTCGCCCCGGGCGAGACGCGCGAAGGCGCGGCGGCGGAGCGCCTCGAGGGCGCGGTCGGCGCCGCGATGCGCGCCCACGCCGCGGTCGACGAGTAGGACGTCCACGGCCGCCGGCCGCGCGGGGACGGACGGGGCGCCTCCCTCCTCCGGTCGGCCAGGTGGGAAGGGGTGGGCGCAAGGGGTGGGCGCGCCTGCGCGGGCGGGGCATCCTGCCACGCCTCCGTGACACCCCGTGGGCCGCGTTCGCAGTTCCCCGGACGGGCTATGGCAGAGTGCGAACGCGCCGTGGCGACCCCCCGATGAGTTCGCGCCCGCGGCCCATGCATGCGGTCGACCTTTGGCCCGGTCCCTACGTCGCGGTCGACCTTTGGCCCGGTAGACGGGCCTTAGGACGACCGCGCCCGGCGGGGCGGGACAAAGGTCGACCGCGCGCGCCTCCGGATCGCGGGACGTGTCCCGGGCAGGAGGCGCACGCCGAGGCGCGCCCGGCGTCCGTCCTCCCGGCCCCGACCCCGGTCGGCCCGCGGGCGGTCAGCCGGCCCGGGCCCCGCCGGCGGGCGGGAGGGCCTCGCCGACGGCGCTCGCCAGGGCGCTCCAGTCGTCGTTGCGGCCGTGATGGTAGGGACGGAAGACGGCGGCCGGGATGCGGGCGGCGACCGCGACCGTCGCCGCCAGGTCGCCCTCGAAGTAGGTCGCCCGCACGATCTCGCGGATCGGGATCTCCTCCAGCGGGTCGTGGACGGTGCCCGCCAGGGCGAGGCGCCCTTCGCCCTCCCGCGAGACGCGGCCGCGGATCTCATAGTGGGCGCGGGTGAGGATCGCGTCCTCCTCCAGGCCGTGGCCGTCGGCGGCCGGGCGCGACTTGACGTTGTAGCTCTCGCGGGTCGCCTCGAAGGGGCCGTTGTCGCGGTCGAGGTCGGCCTCGAGGGAGATCAGCGGCACGCCGTGGCGAGCGATCGTCCCGTGCATCGAGTCGCCGCGCGCCCGCAGGGTCGCGCTCGCCATCTTCTTCGGCTCGCCGAAGACGTCGCGCCCGAAGATCGTCGGCGCGTCGCCGTCCATGTACTGGGCGATGTTGTATTCGCCCTCCACGCCTTCGTGGGCGCAGGTGACGTAGACGGTGCCCCCGGCGAAGTCGCCGACGCAGTTGGACTGCCAGCGACCGACCATCGCCCGCATCCGCGGCTCGGCCGCCGGCCGCAGCGGCGGCGGCAGGACGGCGGCGACGAAGGCCGGATCGGCGAGGAACTCGACCGAGAGCATCTGGGCGCCGCCGAAGCGGGGGGCCGCGAGCGCCGCCTCGATCCGGGCGACCTCGGCCGCCGTCTTGACGAAGCCCACCGGCTCAGCCTCCGCCGTCCAGGTCCACCGAGACCGGGTCGCCGAGACCGTTGGCGAGGGTGACGCCGAAGCGCTCGTGCATCACGGCGGCGTCGGCGCGCAGGGCCTCCCACTGCGGCGTGCGCATCGCCGCGGCGAGCGCCTCGCGGCTCTCGAACACGGTCTCGGCGACGCGGTAGTAGGAGGGCGGCTCGCCTTCCAGCCCCTCCGCGGTGCGGGTCAGCGTGAGGCTGACCGTGCCGGGGATCGCCGCGGCCAGCGGCACGTGGACGTCCCGGTAGTGGCGCTCGAACGCCTCCTCCTCGCCGGGGCGGGGGAAGGACCAGCAGGAAATTGCCTTGAAGGAACCCACTAAGGCGAGCGTAGGTGCTCGTCGGCGGGGAGCGTGGGAACGAATACGGTCGCCTTGTGGACCTCGATAGCGCCCACGTAGTCGTCACCGGCGGCGCCGCCGGGATCGGCGCCGCCGCCGCCCGCGCCTTCGCCCGCGCCGGTGCCCGGGGCGTCGTCGTCGCCGACCTCGACGGCGAGGCGACCGCCGCGGTCGCGGCGGAGTTCGGCGGGCTCGGGCTGCGCGCCGACATCGGCTCCGAGGCGGGTGTGGCGACGCTGATCGAGGCCGCCGAAGCCGAGTACGGCCCGATCGACATCTTCTGCTCCAACGCCGGCATCGCCGGCCCCTACGGCGGTCCGGAGGTGAGCGACGCCGACTGGCAGCGCACCTGGGAGGTCAACGTGATGTCCCACATCTGGGCGGCGCGCCTGCTGCTGCCGGGGATGCTCGAGCGCCGCCACGGCCACCTCAGCTCCACCGCCTCGGCCGCCGGGCTCACCGCCAACCCCGGCCTGATGCCGTACTCGGTGACCAAGCACGCCGCGGTCGCGGTCGCCGAGTGGATGGCGTTCACCTACGGCGGCGACAGCGGCGTCGGCTTCTCCTGCTTCTGCCCGCAGGGCGTGGCGACGCCGATGCTCGAAAAATGGCGCCGCGAGGACCCCAGCTCCCGCCTGGCGAGCGCCTCCGGGGAGACGATCACCGCCGACGAGGCGGCCGCGGCGCTGGTCGCCGGGATCGCCGAAGACCGCTTCCTGATCCTCTCCCACCCCGAGCTGCAGACCTACCAGGAACGCAAGGTGGCCGACCCGGAGCGGTGGCTGCGCAGCATGCGGCGCTTCCAGGTGGAGATCGACGCGGCGCGCGAGGAGATGGCGCGCGAAAACGCCGACGCCTGAGCGTCGGCCCGGCGGCCGGTCGGCGGCGGCGGCGCGCCAACCGGCGGCGATCGCGGCGCGCTAGCCGGTGACGACGTCGCCGTAGGCGTCGCGCAGCCGGCGCTTCAGGATCTTGCCGGACGCGTTGCGCGGCAGCTCCTCGACGAAGACGACCGCGGCCGGCTTCTTGTAGCCGGCGAGCCGCTCGCGGCAGTGGTCGATCAGCTCCTCGGCCTCCACCTCGGCGCCCGGCGCCGCGACGACCACGGCGAGCGGCGTTTCCACCCAGCGCGGGTGGGCGACGCCGACCACCGCGACCTCGGCGACGGCCGGGTGCTCGACCAGCGCCCGCTCGACCTCGGCCGGGTAGACGTTCTCGCCGCCGGAGATCAGCATGTCCTTCAGCCGGTCGACGACGTAGATGTAGCCCTCCTCGTCTTCGCGGACGAGATCGCCGCTGTGGAACCAGCCGCCGGCGAAGGCCTCGGCGGTCTCCTCCGGCTTGTTGTGGTAGCCCTGCATCACGGTCGGACCGCGGTAGACGATCTCGCCGACCTCGCCCTGCGGCACGTCGGCGCCGTCGGCGTCGACGATCCGCGCCTCGACCCCGAGCGCCGGGCGGCCGACCGAGCCCATCTTGCGGATCGCGTCCTCGCCGCGCAGGAAGCAGGTGTTGGAGGACATCTCGGTCTGGCCGAAGGCGTTGACGATTTCCACCGCGGGGAAGGTCGCGGCGAGCAGCTCGAGGGTCGGCAGGGGCGCCTGCGAGGCCCCCCACATCGCCTTGCGCAGGCGCCTGCTGTCCAGCTTGGCGACGTCGAGGTGGGAGCAGATCTCCTGCCACTGGGTGGGGACGAAGAAGCACATCGAGACGTCGTGCGCGGCGAGCCGGGCGATCGAGAGCGCCGGGTCGAAGCCGCCCGAGGGCTCGATCACCGCGAGGGCGCCGAGGTGGAGGAAGGGCAGGACCCCGTTGAGCCCGCCGATGTGGAAGAGCGGCAGCCCCGACAGCCAGACGTCGCCGGGCCGCGCCCCCACCTCGTACAGCCAGTTGGTGGTGTTGACGACGAGGTTCTGGTGGCTCAGCATCGCCCCCTTCGGCCGCCCCGTCGTCCCCGAGGTGTACATCAGGAAGGCGAGGTCCTCGCCCCTCACCTCGTGGTCGGGGCGGGCCGGGGCGGCGGCCGCCAGCGCCTCCTCGTAGTCCGGCCCGACGACGATCGTCTCCGCCCCCGCGGCGCGCGGCGCCAGCTCGGGGTCGGCGATCGCCAGGGCCGCGCCGCAGTCCTCGAGGACGTAGGCGGCCTCCTCGCGCGAGAGGCGGAAGTTGACCGGCACCGCGCAGGCGCCGATCTTCTGGATCCCGAGGAAGGCCTCGACGAACTCGATCCCGTTGTACTGGAGCATCGCCACGCGGTCGCCGGGGCGGACGCCGCGGTCGATCAGCGCCGCGGCGAGCCGGTTGGCCCGCTCGTCGAGCTCGGCGAAGGTGCGGCGCTCCCCCTCGCAGGCGAGCGCCGGCGCCCCGGGATCGCGCCGGGCCGACCGGGCGACCAGCTCGGGCACGGTGAGATGGCGCGAGCGGTCGAGGTCGGACCCCATGCCCGGAAGGCTAGGCACGATCCGAGCCGCCCTCGGCGGCCCCCGGCATCGGCCATGTGTTTCCTCCAATCGCGCCGTCCGGCCAGGTTGGAAGCGGCCCGGGGCCTACATACGCTCGGACCATGCTCGAGCCGAGAAAGCTCCTCGACGGGGGCACCTTCTTCGAGGGACCGCGCTGGCACGACGGCCGCTGGTGGGTCTCGGACTTCTACACCGACGACGGTCGGATCGTGGCGGTCGATCCCGATGGCGCGATCGAGCGGGAGATCCCGCTCGAGCAGCCATCGGGGCTCGGCTGGCTGCCGAACGGAGACCTGCTCGCGGTCTCGATGGCCACCCACAAGATCATGCGGATCGCGCCGGGCGCCGACCCGGTCCCCTACGCCGACCTCGCGGGACACTCGCGCGGCGAGTCCAACGACATGACGGTCGACGCGCAGGGCCGCGTCTGGGTCGACTCCTTCGGCTACGACCTCTACGCGGGCGAGCGGCCGGTCGGCACCGCCCTGATGCGGGTCGACCCCGACGGCACCGTCACGCCGGTCGCCGACGGGCTGCACTTCCCGAACGCGATCATGGTCTCCGCCGACGGCGGGCGGCTGGTGGTCGCCGAGACGATCGCCTCCCGCCTCACCGCCTTCGACGTCGCCGCCGACGGCACCCTCTCCAACCGCCGCGTCTACTGCCAGATCGCCCCGACCGTGCCGCTCGAGGAGATCGCGGCGGACTACTCGAACGTCGGCTACGGCCCGGACGGGTGCACGCTCGACGCCGAGGGCTGCGTCTGGGCGGGCAACTCGCTCGGCGACTGGATCGGCCGCTTCTCCCCCGCCGGCGAGGTGCTGGCGCGGATCGAGGCGCCGGAAGCGGGGATGGCGACCTACGCGGTGCAGCTCGGCGGCGAGGACGGCCGGACGCTGCTGATGTGCGTGGCGCCGGACTGGCGGCTGGGGATGGGTGACAACGAGCCGCGCGCGTCCCTGTGGACCGTCCGAGTCGACGTCCCCCACCACGGCGGCCGGCCCTGATGCCGGCGGGCTTCGACACCGTCGCGATCGGGCGCGGCCCGGGCGGCGCGGCCGTCGCGCCGGACCGCCCCCCGGTCCATGCCTGAGGACGCCGAGGTGGCCGCCCGCTTCCAGAGCGACAACATCGGCTCCTGGACGTCGCTGCGGGCGCGGCGCGACCCGCACCGGACCGCCCTCGTCTGCGGCGCCGAGCGCACCGACTACGCCGAGCTGGAGCGCCGCGTCGGCCTCGTCGCCGGGGCGATCCGCGAGGCGGGGGTCAAGCCGGGGCACCGCGTCGCCACGGCGCTGAAGAACCGGGTCGAGTTCGTCGAGCTGCTGTTCGGGACGGCGCGGGCCGGGGCGATCTTCGTGCCGCTCAACTTCCGCCTCTCCAGCGACGAGGTCGCCTACGCGCTGGCCGACTCGGGCGCCGAGATCGTGATCGTCCAGGCCGACACCGCCGCCGCCGTGAACGCCGCCCTGGAGCTGCTCGAGGGAGAGCCGCCGCGGGTGATCGCGGTCGACGGGCCGGGCGCCGGGTACGCCGGGTGGCGGGAGGCGGCGCCGGCGATCCCGCCCTACCCGGTACGGCCCCAGGACCCGGTCTCGATCGTCTACACCTCCGGCACCACCGGGCCGCCGAAGGGCGCCGTGCTGACCCACGGCAGCGTGCTGTGCAACGTCGAGAACTACCTCGCCGACTGGGACCTGCGCCGCGACGACGCGACGCTCGTCGTCAACCCGATCTTCCACGTCGTCCTCTACATCCTCACCGTGCCGCTGCTCTACAAAGGCGGCAAGGTCGTGCTGATGGAGGACTTCGACCCGGTGGCCGCGGTGCGACTCGCCGAGCAGGAGGAGATCACGGTCTGGTTCGCGATCCCGACCGCCTGGCAGATGATGCTGGCGACGCCCGAGCTCGAGCGGCTCGACACCGGGCGGCTGCGCTTCGTCGGCTCCGGCGGCGCCGCCTGCCCGCAGCCGCTGATGGACCGCTTCGCCGAGCTCGGCCTCGACTACCGCCAGGGCTACGGCCTGTCGGAGACGACCTCGTCGGCGATGACGATGGGGCCCGGCGACCAGGCGCGCAAGCCGGGCTCGATCGGCCGGCCGTTCTTCCACGTCGAGGCGCGCATCGTCGACGAGGAGGGCGGGGTGCTGGGGCCCGGGGAGGTGGGCGAGATCCAGCTGCGCGGCCGCAACGTCTGCGCCGGCTACTGGCGCAAGCCGGTGGAGACCGGGGAATCCTTCGACACCGACGGCTGGTTCTCCACCGGCGACATCGGCCGCGCCGACCACGAGGACTTCTACTGGATCGTCGACCGCAAGAAGGACCTGATCATCTCCGGCGGCGAGAACATCTCCTCGATCGAGGTCGAGCAGGCGGTCGTCTCCCATCCGCGGGTCGATGAAGCGGTCGTGATCGGGCTGCCGCACGAGCGCTGGGGCGAGACCCCGTGCGCGGTGCTCACCACCGTCGACGGCGAAGCGCTCGAGCCGGCGGCGCTGATCGCGCACTGCCGCGAGCGGATCGCCCACTACAAGTGCCCGACCGTGGTGATCAGCGTCGAGGAGCTGCCGAAGACGGCGACCGGCAAGATCGCCAAGCTCGCCGTCCGCGAGCTGGTCGCCGACCGCGCCGCCGGCTGAGCCGGGCGACTTCCCCTCCGGGCGGCCCGCCCGGTCCGGTCCGGGGGGTATGAGCGGCGCCCGGGGAAGTGTGTGCCCTCTCACAAACGTCTGTTCGCGTCTGCGCTTGGATGGGACGTACCCAAACCGACCGAGGAGCAGCGATACCGATGCAGTACGAGACTTGGACGATCAGCGAGATCCGCGACGGCGAGCGAGTCGAGGCGACGACGGGGGCCTCGCGCGAGGAGGCGCTGCGGGCGATTCACGCCGCGATGTACGGCGACGCCGACCTCCTCATCGGCGCCGCCGGGACCGATTCGGTCCACGAGCTTCCGCTGGCTGCCTGACAGCCGCCTTTGCCGCTATGCCGAGGGGCGGGAGATCGCCTCGGCGTTGCGGGCCGCGGCCTCGATCACGGCCTCCTGGTGGGGCTGCAGCTCGGTGTAGCCGATCCCCCGGAAGGCCTCGATGAACGGGTCCTCGACCACCTTGTCGATCTTCAGCAGCCCCTCGATCACGGCGGCGCCGCAGAAGGGGACGTAGGAGGACGAGTAGCCGCCCTCGTGGATCGCCACCAGCTTGCCGTCGCAGACGCGGTCGGCGAGCGCCACCATGGTGTCGGTCATCTCGCGGTAGCCCTCGCTGGTCACCATCATCATCGCCAGCGGGTCCATCATCGAGGCGTCGAGGCCGCAGGCGATGATCACGATCTGCGGCTCGAAGTTCTCGATCGCCGGGACGACGACCCGCTCGATCGCCGCGTTGTAGCCGCCGTCGCCGGTGCCCGGTGGCAGCGGCACGTTCACGCAGTAGCCCGCGCCGGCCCCCTCGCCGGTGTGCTCGACCAGGCCCGAGGCGGCCGGGAAGAGGCCGTCCTGGTGGAGGGAGATGGTCAGCACGCCGGGATCGTCGTAGAAGGCATGCTCGGTGCCGTTGCCGTGGTGGACGTCCCAGTCGACGATCGCGATCCGCTCGAGGCCGTGCACGGCGCGCATGTGTTCGACCGCGATCGCGATGTTGGCGAAGACGCAGAAGCCACGCCCCAGATCGCGCTCGGCGTGGTGGCCGGGCGGCCTGTTCAGCGAGTAGGCGTTGTCGACCTCGCCCTTCCACACCGCCTCGATCGTCTCGATCACACCGCCCGCCGAGAGCGCGCAGACCGCGTAGCCGCCGGCCCCGAACGGTGCCAGTTCGCCGCCGTCGCCGCCGCCCGCCTCGCTTTCGCGCTTGATCCGCTCCAGGTACTCGGGCACATGGACGCGGAGGATCTCCTCCTCGGTCGCCTCGCGGCCCCCCAGCTCGACGGTGCGGTCGAGCAGGCCGGTCACGTCGAGCAGGTTGCGCAGGCGCCGCTTGGTCGCCGGGCTCTCGCCGTGCTGCTCGGGCTCGACCAGCCCGCCGGTCGAGAGGTAGGCCGACCCGGTGCCGGTGTCGTGCCAGGCGTAAAGCTCGTTCCAGTGGAAGCCGGTGGCCATGGTCAACCCAGTCCCATCGCGCGGCCGATCAGGTCTTTCATGATCTCGTTCGTTCCTCCCCATATCTTGCTTACCCTTCCGTCGGCCCAGAAGCGGGCCACCCGGTACTCGTCCATGAAGCCGTAGCCGCCGTGCAGCTGCACGCAGTCGTCGAGGATCCGGTTCTGCAGCTCAGCGGTCCACCACTTCGCCTTCGCCGCGTCGACCGCGCTCAGCTCGCCCTCGACGTGCGCCATCACGCACTGGTCGACGAAGGCGCGCGCCGCGTCGATCTGGGTCTGCATCTCGGCGAGCAGGAAGCGGCTGTGCTGGAAGGTGCCGATCGGCCGGCCGAACGCCTGCCGCTCGCGGGCGTACTCCAGCGTCACCTCGAAGGCCGCGGCGGCGTGGGCGACGTTGGCGACGGCGACGCTCAGCCGCTCCTGCGGGAGGCGCTCCATCATGTAGGCGAAGCCGTGGTTTTCCTCACCGAGCAGGCTGGAGGCCGGCAGCCGCACGTCCTCGAAGAAGAGCTCCGCCGTATCGGCCTCGTGCTGGCCGACCTTCTCCAGCTTGCGGCCGCGGGTGAAGCCCTCGGCCTTGCCGTCGAGCAGGAACATGCTGACGTCCTTGCGGCTCTCGCCGGTGCGGGCGGCGACGACCACGAGGTCGGCGGCGTTGCCGTTGGTGATGAAGGTCTTGGCGCCGTTGAGGATCCAGCCGTCGCCGTCGCGCACGGCGCGGGTGCGCAGGGCGGCGAGGTCGGAGCCCGCCTGCGGCTCGGTCATCCCGATCGAGGTGATCAGCCGGCCGGCGCAGAAGTCCGGCAGGTAGCGCTCCTTCTGCTCGGCGGTGGTCAGCTCCCCCAGGTACGGGGCGACCACGTCGACGCCGAGGCAGAGCGCCGAGTTGACCGCCAGGGAGGCGGCGGCCAGCTCTTCGCCGAGCACCTGGTTGAAGCGGAAGTCGGCCAGCTCGGCGCCGCCGTAGGCGGCGGGCATCGCCAGGCCGATGAAGTCCTGGCGCCCCGCCTCCTCCCAGATCTCGCGCCCGGTCCAGCCCTCCTCGCGCCAGCGGTCGAGGTTGGGCGCGACGTGGCGACGGCAGAACTCGGCGACCGACTCGCGGAAGAGCTCGTGCTCGTCGGTGAAGATCGTGCGGCGCATCTGTGGCGACCCTAGGGGCCCGGGCGTCGCCCGGAAAGCACGGATTTCTGGCGGCTTGTCGATAATCCCCAGATGCCCACCGCGCTGCTCGTCCGCCACGGCCAGGCGTCCTTCGGGGCGAGCGACTACGACGTCCTCTCCGACCTCGGCCGGCGCCAGGCAGAGGTGGTCGCGGGCTCCCTCGCGGCGCGCGGCTACCACCCGACCCGCCTGCTCAGCGGCACCCTGCGGCGGCAGCGGGAAACCGCCGCCGCCTTCGCCGCGTGCGGGGCGCCGGAGGTGGAGATCGAGCCGCGCTGGGACGAGTTCGACCCCGACGACGTCCTCCACCACCACAGCGACTCGACCCTGCGGCTGCAGGTCGAGGGCGCCACGGAGACGCTGACCAACCGCGGCTTCCAGGCGGCGCTGGAACCGGCCCTGGCCGAGTGGGTGGCCCACGCCGACCGCAGCCCGACCGCCCAGACCTGGCCCGAGTTCAAGCGCCTCGGCACGGCGGCGCTGGAAGAGCTGGCCGGCGCGCTGGGCAGCGGCGAGACCGCCGTCGTGGTCACCTCGGGCGGCGCGATCGCGGCGGCCGTCGGGACCCTGCTCGGCGCCCCGGCGGAGGTCTTCGCGGCGCTCAACCGGGTGCTGGTAAACGCCTCGGTGACCAAGCTCGCGATCGGCGCCTCGGGCATCAACGTGGTCTCCTTCAACGACCACTCCCACCTCGAGGCGCTCGACCGCGCCCTGGTCACCTACCGGTAGGCGACCGCCCCACCCGGCCACCTACCGCGTTCGCAGTTCTCCGTGCCATATACGGAGAACTGCGAACGCGCACGGGGCGGCTGCTCAGGCGAGCGCGGGAGACCCGATCCGGGGCGCCACCTCCTCGGCCAGCAGGCGCATCGACTCGTTCCAGACCTCGGGCCGGTCGGAGTAGTCCATCCCCAGCACCAGCAGGGTGCCGAAGCCGCCCAGTTCCTCCTGCAGGCGCTGCAGCTTCTCGGTCACCGTGTCCGGCGAGCCGACCAGCCAGCGGTCGCAGAGGTAGTCGAGGTCGACCGCCGAGTCGGGGGTCCCGAGGTCGTCCTTGTGGTAGTCGAGGAAGTCCCAGTCGCGGAACAGCGGCAGGTTGAACTCTTCGAAGTAGCGGCCGAGGCAGCCCTCCAGGGCGTGGCGCCGCGCCTCCTCGTCGGTCTCGGCGATCAACACCTCCTTGACCACCCGCCACTCCGCTCGCGACGCGGTCCGGCCGGCGGCCGCCGCGCCCTCCTCGACCCGGCCCCAGTGCTGGGAGATCACCCGCGGGTTGAGGTTCAGCGACATCGGGATGTAGCCGCGTTCCCCGCACACCTTCAGCGAGCCCGAGGTCGGCGTGATCCCCGCCAGGGCGACCGGCGGGTGCGGCTGCTGCAGCGGCTGGAGATGGTGCGCGAGCACCGGGTGCTCGGGCGGGTTGGGGCCGACGTGCTCGCAGGTCCAATACTCGCCCTCGAAGCGCCACGGGCCGGGCTCGGTCCAGTACTTGAAGATGATCTCCACCCCCTCGGCCATGATCTTCGGCGGCTCGTCCTTGCCCGCGTCGGGCCGGAAGGAGCGCCAGTCGGTCGCCGAGGTGCCCTGGGTGAAGGCGACGTTGAGCCGGCCTTCGGAGGCGTGGTCGAGGTAGGCGAGGCGCATCGCCAGCACGCCCGGATGGTGGAAGGGGACGATGTGGGCGCCCGGCCCGAGCCGGATCCGCTCGGTGTTGCGCAGCGCCTGGGCGAGCAGCAGGTCGGGGGCCGGGATCGGCTCCCAGGGCACGGTGAAGTGCTCGCCCAGCCAGGCCTCGGTGTAGCCGAGCGAGTCGGCCAGCTCCAGCGTCTCCACGTTCCAGCGGTTCGAGTCGGCCAGCGGCCGGCCGGGCGGGTGGCACGGCATCAGGAAGATTCCGACGTCCATTGCTTCTCCTTCTCTCTATTGCGCGGTGTAGCCGCCGTCGACGAGGATCGGCTGGCCGGTGACGAACGAGGAGGCCTCGGAGACGAGCCAGACGACGGCGTCGGCGATCTCCCCCGGGCGCCCGAGCCGGCCGACCGGGTGGCCCGCCTCGACCAGGCCGCGCAGCTCGGGGTCGGCGGCCGCGGCTTCCTCGAAGAGCGGGGTCTCGATCGAGCCGGGGCAGACGGCGTTGACCCGGATGCCCTGCCGCGCGTAGTCGAGCGCCGCCACCCGGGTGAGCCCGATGACCCCGTGCTTGGCGGCGACGTAGGGGCCCTGGCCCGGCAGGCCGACGACGCCGACGCCGGAGGCGGTGTTGACGATCGAGCCGCCGCCGGCCTCGAGCATCGCCGCGATCTCGGCCCGCATGCAGTTGAACACGCCGGTCAGGTCGACGTCGATCATCCGTCGCCAATCGGCGTCGGAGACCTCGTGCAGGGGGCTGCCGGCGAAGACGACGCCCGCGTTGTTGTGGGCGAAGTCGAGACGCCCGAAGCGCTCACGCGCCGCGGCGACCAGGGCGCGCGCCTGCGCGGGGTCGGTGACGTCGGCGGCGAGGAAGGAGGCCCGGCCGCGACCCGCGGCGAGCGCCGCCGTCTCCTCTCCGCCCTCCCGGTCCACGTCGACCACCAGGACGTCGGCTCCGGCGGCGACCAGGGCGCGCGCCGTGGCCCGGCCGATCCCCGAGGCCGCCCCGGTGACGACGCCGGCACGGCCCGCCAGGGCGGCGCTGTCGAAGGTCGGGGGCTCCCCGCTCGCGTCGGTCATGGGACCAGCCTGGGCCGGCCCGGAAGCGGGCGCCAGGGCGGATTCGACAAATTCGCGGTCGGCCGGGATCGGCGCCTTGTCGGAACACCACAAAGGCCGCGGCATGGCAAGGCGCGCCGGCGCGCCGCGTGGCGCCCTAGTCGCATATAGACCGACGAAGGCGCCACGGCGCTCGCGCCGGCGGCGGGCTCAGGTCGGTTCGATGGCTTCGACCGCGCCGGTGACGGCGCCGCCGTCGACCAGGTACTCGGCCCCGGTCACGAAGCTCGCTTCCTCGGAGGCGAGGAACATCGCCACCGCGGTCACCTCCTCCGGCTCGGCGAAGCGGGGCACCGGCAGGGCGCGGGTGTTCTCCTCGGAGACGTCGGCGTTCATCGGCGTGCGGGTGTAGCCGGGGTGGATCGAGTTGACCCGGATGCCGTCGCGGGCCAGCTCCAGGGCCGCGGTCTGGGTGAGGCCGCGGACGCCGTACTTGCTGGAGACGTAGGCGGAGAGGTTCGGGGTCCCCATCACGCCGAGCGCCGAGGAGGTGTTGACGATCGAGCCGCCGCCCGCCCGGCGCATCGAGGGGACGACGTGCTTGATGCCGAGGAAGCTGCCGGTCAGGTTGACGTCGAGGACCCGCCGCCAGTCGTCGAGGTCGACCTCGGGGATCGAGAGGAACGGCGGCAGGATGGCGGCGTTGTTGACGAGCACCGAGACCGGCCCGAACTCCGCCTCGGCGAGCGCGACGACCTTCTCCCAGTCGGCCTCGGAGGCGACGTCGTGGGGTGCGAAGCGGACCTCGTCGCCCAGCTCCGCGGCGAGCGCGCCGCCCGCCTGCGCGTCGATGTCGGCGCAGACCACCCGGGCCCCCTCGGCGGCGAAGCCGCGCACGTGGGCGGCGCCGATCCCCTTCGCCGCGCCGGTGACGATGACCGTGCGGCCCTCGAAGCGACGGCGGGAAGCTGCGTCGGGCGGGCTCATCGGCAGCGAAGCTACCGCCGGCCCCCGTGGCCCGGACGGGGCGCCGGAACCGGCTTTGTCGAGACCGACCAAGGCGGTTTCGCCGGCCGCCCGATCGGCCGGCGCGGGCGGCCAGTATCACGACCGATGCTGCTGAGCGGTGAGTCGATCGAGGCCGAGGTCGCGCCCGAGCTGGGGATGTCGATCATCTCGCTGCGCGACGCCGCCGGGCGCGAGCAGCTCTGGCGCCGGCCCGACTTCACCGCGCCGCCCCGCACCGGCCACATCGGCCCGCCGGGTGAGCCCTCGATCGAGCCGATGTTCGACCTCTGGCCCGGCGGCTGGTTCGAGATGAGCCCCCACGCGGGCCTGCCGGGGGAGCTCGACGGGCGGCAGACGATGCTGCACGGCGAGGCCGCCCGTCTCCCGTGGCGGCTCCTCGACTCCGGCCGATCCCATATCGAGGCGGAGGCCGACTGCGTGCACGAGCCGCTGCGGCTGCGGCGCCGGGTCGAGGCCGACGGCGCCTCCCTGTCCCTTCACTCGTGGATCGAGAACCGCGGCGAGCGACCCGTCGAGGTCTGCCACGGCGAGCACCCGGCGTTCTCGCGCGCCGACTTCGCCGGCGCGCGGATCGAGCTGCAGGCGCGCCGCGCCGTCGCCATCACCCTGCTCGAGCCGGAGTCGGCGGCCTTCGTGGCGGGCGAGTTCGAGTGGCCCTCGGCGCCCGCGCCGGGCGGCGGCACCGTCGACCTCTCGCGGGTGCCGAGCGAGGCCGACGGCGTCCAGGACTGCGTCACCTTCGAGCTGGCCGACCCGCGCATGCGGATCGTGCGCGCCGACGGGTCATGGCTCGAGGTCGACGCCGGCAACCATGGCCACGCCCTGCTCTGGCGCCACCACCAGCCGCCGAGCTCCCCCGAGCCGCGCGACATCTTCGCGCTCGAGCCGTGGAGCTACGCCGGCGTGACGATCGAGGAAGCGGTGGCGGCCCGGGCGACGCGGCGCCTGGCCCCCGGCGAGACGGTCGCCTACGACAGCCGCGTCACCGTCGGCTGAGCCCTCGCGGAGGCCGGAGGGTGGGGCCGGCGTGGCTCCCGCCGTCGAACCCGCGCCCTAGCCTTCGAGGGCGCCGTCGACCAGCGACTGCTGGCGCTCGTCGAAGGGCGGGTAGAAGAGGGCGCAGAGGTCGTTCTCGCCGCGGTGGAAGACGCCGCGCGGGTTGGTGAACTCGCGGAAGCCGTCGATGCCGTGGTGGCGGCCGGTGCCGCTCTGGCCGACGCCGCCGAAGCCGAGCGAGGGCAGCGCCCCCTGCAGGGCGCAGGCGTTGACGCAGGCGCCGCCCGAGGAGGTGCGGGCGAGGACGTCGTCGCCGGCCGCCGCGTCGCCGGTGAAGACGTAGAGGCCGAGCGGCCGCTCGCCGGCGTTGACCCGGTCGATCGCCGCGTCGAGCGACGCGTAGGAGTGGACCGGCAGGATCGGGCCGAAGACCTCTTCGTCGGCGATCCCGATCCCGGCGGGCGGGTCGACGACGATGTGCATCGGCACCCGCCGCGTCTCCCGGTCGACCGCCCCCTGCTTGTCGAGCTGGACGACCCGGCAGCCCGCCTCCTTGGCCTCCTCGATCAGGCCGAGGACGCGGTCCAGGTGGGCGTCGCTGATGATCCCCGGGCAGTCCTCGGTCCGCGAGTAGTCGGGCACCGCGCCCGCGACCCACTCCTCGGCCAGCTCGACGAAGCGCTCGACCTGGTCGGCGGGGACGAGGCAGTGGTCGACCGTGTTGCACATCTGGCCGTTCTTGATCATCTTGATGCCGACGATGTGCTCGACCGCGGTGGGCTCGACCGCGTCCTCGAGCAGGATCGCCGGCGTCTTGCCGCCCAGCTCGAGCGTGGTCGGCACCAGGTTCTCGGCCGCCGCCTTGGCGACCTCGCGGCCGACCCGCGGGCTGCCGGTGTAGAGCAGGTGGTCCCAGCGCACCGAGGCGAACTCACGCGCCAGGGCGAGGCCGCCGACGGCCACGTCGACGAGGTCCGCGGGAAAGGTCGCGGCGACCATCTCGGCCAGCAGGTCGGCGCAGGCGGGGGCGAACTCCGAGGGCTTGATGATCACCCGGTTGCCCGCCGCGAGCATGTCGACCAGCGGCCCCAGGCTGAGGTCGAAGGGAAAGTTCCAGGGGACGATGTTGCCGATCACGCCCTTCGGCTCACGTCGCATCTCCGCCCAGCCGGTCCCGTACATCGCCGGGTCGGCGGCGCGCCTCTCCGGCTCCAGCCACCCCGGCAGGCTCTCGGCGACGAAGCCGACGCGGCCCGCCATCCCCAGCGTTTCCACCATGTCGGCGAAGAGCGGCGGGTGGGACCCGAAGTCGGCGGCCAGCGCGGCGCGGATCCCCAGCCGGTTGGCGAGCACCATCTCGCCCACCGCGGCGATCCGCTCCAGGCGGGTCTCGAGGGACGGGGCGGAGTCGGCCAGGAAGGCCCGCCGCTGGGCGGCGAAGCTCTGGTGCAGTCGCTCGATCGCCTCGGTGTCGCTCTCCGGGCGGCTCTGCGTGATCGTCATCCGCTGTCTCCCTCTCTCCGGTTCCCTGCCGAGATGATCCGCCGCCCGCGCCCGCGGCGGGCGGCGCGGCCTAGCCGGCTTGGTCGGTTTCGACAACACGGCCGCGGCGGGCGTCGAGCACCGCGGCGGGCAGGCGGCCCTGGAGCTGCATGACGACCATCCCGAGGTGGGCGCTCAGCTGCGCGTCGGGCTCGCGGGAGACCGCCAGCCCGGTCGCCTCCTCGAAGCGCCCGAGCCGGTAGCGGACGGTGTTCTCGTGCACGCCGAGCGCCGTCGCGGTGCCGCGGATGCCGCAGCTGTTGGCGAAGAAGGCGGCCAGCGTGGCGAGCAGGTCGACGCTGCCGGGATCGTCGACCAGGACCCCGACGCTCTCCTCGGCGAAGCGGGCGATGTCCTCGCCGCTGGTCCCGGCGAGCAGCAGGCCGCCGCCGCCGAGCTCCTCGGCGCTGAACAGGACCGGGCCGCCGGGCGGCGAGAAGCGGCGCAGGCAGGCGAGCACCCGGAGCGCCTCCTCCCAGGCGGCCCGGTAGCCGTCCGCCCAGCGGTGGGCGCCGGAGACGCCGGCGACCAGATCGTCGCCGAGCCGCGCGCAGGCCGCCGCGAACGCCTCCCGGTTCTCCTCGACGAAGTCCCGTGGGTCGACCCCGCGCGGCAGCTCGACCAGCGCCGCGGCGGCATCGCCGAAGGCGGCGACGTCGACCTCCAGCTCCGGCAGCGCCTCGCTCAGCGCGGCGCCGACGCGGCGCGGGACGGGCGGGGCGGCGGCGGCGCGCGGGCCGATCGCGATCACCAGCCGGCGGGCATCGAGCCCGAGCCGGTGGCGGCCCGCCCGCCGCTGCAGCTCGCCGGGCTCGGCGGTGCCCCGCATCAGGTCCATCGCCAGCAGCGAGCGGCTGTCCCAGGCGCCCTCCTCGACGGTGTGGTCGAGCCGCCCCTTCAGGGCGATGATCGTCGCCGCCCGGCGGGCGACCGCGAGGTCGGTGCCGCCGAGCCGCGGGCCGTCCTCGACCACCGCGAGGTGGCCCCACCGTTCGACCCCGAGCGCGAGCGGCACGACCAGGATGCGGCGCGGCAGCCCGGCCGCCGGCAGCGGCCCCACCACGATCGACCCGTCGCGGCTGCCGTCCGGGGCGGAGCGCGCCTGGGTGGGAGAGGTGGCGAGGTCGGCGAAGTCCGGGCCGAGCGAGGCCGGGATCGCCGCCCCGTCGCCGCCCGGCGGCAGCGCCAGCTCGCCGAGCCGGCCGTCGTTGCGGTAGATCGCGCAGGGCTTGGCGAGGACCTCGGCCAGCCCTTCGAGCATCTCGGTCAGGGTGCGGCGGCGGCCGACCAGCTCGGTCAGCGAGCGCGACGCCGAGGCGGCGCGGCGCTCGGCGGCCAGGTGACGGCGGGAGGCGTCCAGCTCGTCCCGCAGCGAGATCCGCGTCTGCGCCTGGGACACCGTCGCCGCGGCAAGGTCGGCGAAGTTGCCGGCGACCTCGGCTTCGCGATCGCTGAAGGCGCGCGGCCGGGCGACGTCGTCCATCATCAGCAGCCCGAGGACCTCGCCGTCGAAGACCATCGGCACGGCCATGATCGAGCGGATGTCCCAGCGGCGGACCGCCGCCTTGATCATCCGCGAGTCGCGGCGGGCGTTGCTGACGATCACCGGTTCGCGCCGGCGGACCGCCTCCGAGGTCAGCCCGTCGGCGGGCACGCCGGCCCGCCAGCGGCGGATGTCTTCGCCGACCTCCTGGCCCCCCTGGACGGAGGAGAGGGCGCGGAACAGGTCCTCGCTGTCCTCCTTCATGTAGGCGCCGCAGCGCTCGACGCCGATCAGCGCGGCGCCCTCGCGGACCACCTCGGCCAGGACCTGCTCGACCGTGGCGGCGCGCGAGGCAGCCTTGCTGACCGCAAGGCTTGCTTTGTACATCCCATCTCCCACGCCCGGGCGTCCCATCCGAACCCTCTCTGGTCGAGGGCGCCAAGTTAACCGCTGGGGCTCGCCCGGGTCAACCGAGAGGCCCCGACCGGGCGGGTGGGCGTCGATCCATCCCCCGTACACCCGGGCGGTCGCTTCGATGCTCTTGCACCAGGCCCTTCGGTGTTCACGTCCGTGTGGCCGCCGGTCGACCGGCGGGAGGCACGGCCGCGGAGAGTACGGGTGGGACCCGGCCCGCGGCGGGTCTCCGAGCCGCCCGCGGTTGGAGGTTTGCCAATACTTTCTTTGGCTCTGGGGCCGGGTTCGCGCGCATCCCGGTCCGCGGCCTGACCGATTCCGGCGCGGCACCGGCGCCAGCCGTACCCAACCGGTACGAAAGTGACCGCGGAGGACGGATTGGTGTGGTCGGAATCACCAACCGTGAGGCCGGCGGCGGGCTCTCGGGGAGAGATAATCGACCTGACGGTGTCGGTACTCCTCCAAGGTACGGCCGGGCGGAGGGCATCGAATTCCGCCCACCGGCACCGTCACCGCAATGCCGGCGCTTGGGTGCGGTGTGACAGCCGCACTCAGGCGGCGGCGTGCGCGAGGGCGGCGCGGCTCGGCGGCGGCGTGCGTGACCGCGGTGGGGTCAGGCGGCGGCGTGCGCGAGGGCGGAGGCGGTCAGGCGGCGAGGTGCTTGAGGGCGGCGCCGGTCAGGCGGCGACCCGGGTGCCGAGCCGCAGGCCCGGCGAGAGCGGCGCGCCCTCCGGCTGCACCTGGCTGTGGATCGCGGCGGCGCAGCCGGGACAGTACAGCTCCCGCAGCATCAGCTCCGGCTCCTGCCGCGCCTGGATCCGGAGGCCGAGCTCGTCCATCCGCTCGCGCAGCGGCGCCTCGCGCAGCACCAGCGCCGCCTTCCAGTCCTCGCCCAGGTCCTCGCCGCAGTAGCCGCAGGCAAAGCCCTCGTCGGTCCGCGCCAGCGGCATCCGCGTGTCGCCCGGCTCCGGCGCCGGGCGGGCCGGCTCGCCGCCGATCCGGGCGCGCCGCATCTCGGCCCGCGCCCGCTCGGTGGCCTCGGCGTCGCCCGCCACCACCCCGTAGGCGGCCAGCGCCTGGGCGGCGCTCAGGTAGCCGTCGCGCAGCTCCTCCTCGACCCGGGCGGGCGGCCGCAGCAGCGGGTCCTTCCAGCCTGCCCCGCCGCCGGTCAACTGGCGGAAGACGTCGCCGGGCCCGGCCCCGACGCCGGCCACGTGGTTCAGCAGGATCTCGGTCTCGCCGCCGATGTCGTCGGGCCCCGGCAGGTGCCCGCCCGCGGCCAGCCCGGTCGCCGCGCTGCCGCGGATCACCTCGAAGCGGTTGGTCGCCCCGGGGACGCCGCCGAGCACCCCCGGCGAGGGCACCTGGGCGCAGGCGTTCTCCAGCGTGCCGACCAGGTTGTCGGTCTTCCACGGCGTCCAGGCGAGGTCGATGCCGTTGCCACCCCGGTACATGCCGGGGCCGCCGGAGCCGTGGTTCAGCCGCCGCCACAGGTAGAGCATCGGGTAGAGCGCCTCGTTGGACTCGATGTCGGGGATCGAGCAGCCCATCTGCACCTCATAGGAGGAGATGTCGAGGCCGTCGTGGACCGACTGGGCGCCCATCCCGCAGGAGCCGCAGTCCATCACCGCGAAGGCGGTGTACTCGCCGTGCTGGCTCGCCCCGGCCCAGGAGTTGCCGGGCCAGGAGAAGGTGCCGAGCGCCGCGGTGCGCGAGCGGATCCACTCGTCGTCGGAGATCTCCATCGCCCGGTTCAGCGCGTCGGCGAAGGTGCGGCCGCCCTTGCTCGCGCCCTCCATGTGGCCGCAGGAGACCGGCGCCGGGATCGTCGGGTTCAGCACCGTCCCCTCCTCGCCGGGATCGACGTGGAGCGGCCGCAGGACGCCCGCGTTCATCGGCAGGTCGAAGGCCAGCGCGTGCATCAGCATCGCCGCGACGACGCCGAAGGTGGCGCCCCAGCCGGCGTTGCCGAAGCCGTCGTACTGCGGGTCGCTGCCGGAGAAGTCGACCCGCAGGTCCTCGCCGTCGACGGTCAGCTCGCAGAGCACCCGGACCAGCTTGTCCTCGCCGTGGCCGTCGTACTCGACCCAGTCCTCGGCCTCGTAGACGCCGTCCGGGATGCGGCCGATCCGCTCCCGCAGCGCCGCCTCGGAGAGATCCATGTTGATCTGGCAGTAGCGCCGGTACTCGTCGAGCCCGTACTTGTCGATCAGGTCGTCGAGTCGCCGCTGGGTGGCGATGTTGGCCGCCACCAGACTCTTCAGGTCGCCCATCACCGGCCCCGGGAGGCGCACGTTGTTGGAGATGAAGCGGACCCAGTCGCGGCGCATCTCCCCCGCCTCCACGAAGCGGGTCGGCGGGAAGTTGAGCGCCTCCGCGTAGCGGTCCCAGGCGACCGGCGCCCAGCCGCCCGGCGACATCCCGCCGATGTCGAGCACGTGGGCGTTGGAGAAGGCCCAGCCGACCAGCTCCTCGCCGTGGAAGAGCGGGCTGATGATCCCGACGTCCCCCTGGTGGATGGCGCCGGCGGTGTAGGGGCAGTTGCAGATGAACTGGTCGCCGCGGTTCAGGTCGTCGGTCTCGAAGTCCCGCATCACGCCTTCGACCCCGACCAGCGAGGAGCCGATGTGGGAGGCGACGTAGCCGGCGTAGCCGACGTGGTCGCCGTGCTCGTCGAACAGCGCGGTCGAGAAGTCCTGTGCCTCGGTGATCACCGGCGAGCCGGAGGTGCGGGCGATCGTGATCGCCGACTCGGCGACGATCGAGTTGATCCGGCTGCCGATCACCTCGGCGGTCACGGGGTCGTAGTCGCGGGCGCTCATCTGACCTCCAGCACGTAGTTGGCGAACTCGTCGACGGCCAGCTCGGCCTCGACCGGTACGTAGATCGTCGTGTCGGGCAGCTCGAGGATGGCCGGCCCCTGCAGGCGGGTGCCCGGCGTCAGCTTCGCCTCCGAGTAGACCGGCATCTCGACCGCCCGACCCTCGTCGGGCATGTAGACCTGGCGCGAGCCCTTGCGCGCCGCCGCCGGGTCGCTGCCGTTCAGCGGCAGCCGGGCGATCGCCGGCTTGGCGGACCGGCCGATCCCGGTGACCCGGCAGTTGAGCAGCATCACGTCGAAGCCCTCCCACGCGGTGCCCTCCCCGTACATCGCCTCGTAGGTGGCGACGAAGCGGTCGTAGACCACCTGCGAGTCGAGCGCCTCCGGGTCGATCTCCATCGTCACCTCGAAGGCCTGGCCGATGAACTTCAGGTCGCCCTCCAGCACCACCTGGATCTCGTCGTCCCCGAAGCCGTCGGCGCGCAGCTCGGCGCGCGCCTCCTCGGCCAGTCGGCGATAGGCCTCGCGGGCGCGGTCCGGGCTCTCGCGCAGCACGTTCCAGTTGATCGTCTGGACCAGCGAGCGGCGCGAGTCGGCGTGCATCAGGCCCGCCGCCGAGAAGGTCGAGGCGCTGGCCGGGATGACCACCCGGGAGATGCCGAGGCTGCGCGCGATCGGGGCGGAGAAGAGGGCCCCCGCGCCGCCGTACTGGACCATCGTGAACTCCCGCGGGTCGTGCCCTTTCTCGATCGAGACGGCGCGCACCGCGGCCGACATGCTCTGCACGACGATCGTCCAGATCGCCGCCGCCGCCTCGGTCGTCGACCAGCCCAGCGGGTCGCCGATCCGGCTCTGGACCGCCTGCTCGGCGAGGCCGCGGTCGACCTCCATCGTGCCGCCGAGGAAGTAGTCGGGGTCGATGAAGCCGAGCGCCAGGGTGGCGTCGGTGACGGTCGGCTCCTCGCCGCCGCGGCCGTAGCAGGCCGGCCCCGGCACGGAGCCCGCGCTGCGCGGGCCGACCCGCGGCATGCCGCGGCTGTCGATCCAGGCGATCGAGCCGCCGCCGGCGCCGATCGCAGTGATGTCGACCAGCGAGAGGCCGGTGAGGAAGCGGTTCAGCTCGGCCCGGTGGGCGAGACCGACCTCGCCGCCGTCGATCAGCGCGCAGTCGAAGCTGGTGCCCCCCATGTCGGCGGTGATGATCTGGCGCAGGTCGTAGGCGTGGCCGAGGTGCTGGGCGCCGATCACGCCGCCCACCGGCCCCGAGTTGACCAGCGAGATCGGCCGCTCCTTGGCCTGGGTCGAGGGGATGCGCCCGCCGATCGACTGCATCAGCGTGATCGGCGCGTCGTACCCGCGCGCCGCCAGCTCCCGCTCGAGGCCGTCGACGTAGTCGGCGACCGAGCGGCCGGTGAACGAGTTGAGCACCGTGGTCACCATCCGCTCGTACTCGCGGTGGACCGGGTAGACGGTGCTCGACAGCGAGACGAAGAGGTCCGGGTAGAGGCGGGAGGCCACCTCGCCCAGCATCCGCTCGTGGTCCGGGTTCTGGAACGACCAGAGCAGGCAGACGGCGAGCGCCTCGACCTGGCGCTCCTCGACCAGCTCGCGCACCGCCGCCTCGGCCGCCGCCGGGTCGAGCGCGACGACGACGTCGCCGCTGTAGTCGACCCGCTCCTCCACCTCGACGATCGCGTCGCGGGCGACCAGGTCGGGCAGCGGCACCTGGGTCTGCATGTCGTAGTCGTTGGTGCGCGCGGCGCGGGCGATGCGCAGCGTGTCGCGGGTGCCCTTGGTGACGATCAGGCCGACCTCGCTGCCGCGCAGCTCGGCGACCGCGTTGGTGACGATCGTCGTGCCGTTGACCAGCGCCCGGGTGCGCGCCAGCAGGTCGGGCAGCGGCATTTCCAGCTCGCGCGCCGCGACCAGCTCCAGCGCGTCGACGATGCCGCGGCCGTATTCGCCGTGCGTGGTCGGCTGCTTGGCGCGGTGCTGGCGGCCCGACTCGCTGGCGACGACGACGTCGGTGAAGGTGCCGCCGATGTCGACTCCGATGTGGAAGCGCTCGTCGGCCATCAGCGCCCCCCTTCGCGAAGGTGTCTCCTCGTTCCCATGCCGCAGACGGTAGGCGGCTTCGGCGCCTCCGCCGCGCCACCCGAAATCGACTTTGACGAAACCCACAGCGCCCGCCCGCGGGCGGGCGCCTACGGCGCCGAATCCGGCAGCAGACGGACGATCTCCAGCGCCAGGGCGAGCTCCAGCGGACGCTCCTCGAGCGGCCTGCCGAGCAGCTCGGCGGCGCCGTTCAGCCGGTAGTGGACGGTGTTCTCGTGGATGCCGAGCCGGCGGGCGGTGCGCGAGGCGCTCGAGGACTCCGCGAACCAGACGGCGACGGTCTCCCGCAGCCGGCCGAGGGTCTCCGGGCGGGGCCCGTCGAGCAGCGGCCCGATCTCCGCCCGGGCGAACTCACGGGCGCCCTCCCAGTCGCTGCTCAGCAGGCCCGCCAGGGCGACCTCGCGGTGGTGCACGACGCCCGGGCCGACCTCGCAGGAGAGCGCCACCCGGTGGGCGCGGAGCGCCTCGCCGTGGGTCGCGCGGAATCCGGCGAGGTCGGGCGCGGCGCCGCCCAGCGCGCAGCGGATCGGCGGCTCGGGCGCCGCCACGGCGGCGGCGTCGGGCTCCTCCCAGGCGCCGAACCAGGCCGCCAGGGCGTTGGCGCCGAGCGGCGTCGCGAGGTGGCGGCGGGCGCCGAGCGACTCGCCGATCCGCCGCGCCGCCGCGGTCAGCTCCTCCTCCCCGGCCCCCCAGAGCACGGCGCCGAGGTGGGTGCGGCGCAGCTCGTAGCCGAGCACCCGACTCGCTTCGGCGGGGTCGTCGGCGCTGCCGTCGAGGACCGAGGCGAGCATCCGCCGGCGGGTCGCGACCGCGGTCCGCTCGCATTCGGCCCGCTCGGCCTCGTAGGCCTCCTCGAGCCGGGCGACGATCGCGTCGTTGTAGACGAAGACGAACTCGGAGACCTGGTCGATCGCCTCGATCAGCGCCGCCGCCGGCAGCCGCGCGCCAAGCTCGTGGCGGAGGATCCGCAGCAGCTCCTCCTGCCCGACCCGGTAGGCGCGCAGGAGGTCGGAGAACGGCCGGCCGGCGCGCGCGTAGACGCGGGCGTAGGCGAGCGCCGGGGCGGGTGGCCGGGCGTCGCGCGGGTCGCCGCCGGTGCGCCAGAGGGCGATCAGCATGCGCAGGTTCGCGTCGCAGCTGGCGACCGTGTCGGCGAGGTGCTCCTCGCCGCCCGGCGTCGTCTCGGGCCGGCCGTGGATCGCCGCCGCGGTGCGCTCCGCCAGCTCGTCGACCGCGGGCAGCACCTCGCGGTCGATCAGCTCGCAAACCTCGCTGGAGGGCGCGGGCGTTGCCGCCCGGGCAGGCGGAGCGATCGTCACCCCGACGATCGTAGGTCGCCGCCCGCCCCGGGACCGCCCCCGCGCAGCGACCGCTCGTCGAAATCGACAAGCGGGTGCCGGACGGCGCGTACCCGAGGCGGCGGCCGCGCCTACGGTGGTGTCGGCCGCGTCACCACGGAGGAGGAACGATGGAGGATCCGCTCGGGCTCCGCCCGCTGAAGGAGATCACGCTGACCGAGCGGGTCGTCGACCCCGACGACGTCCCCTGGGTCCCGTACACGGACACGATCTGGGTCAAACCGCTGCGCCTCAACCGCAAGACCGGGCAGTGGTCGAACCTGACCAAAGTCGAAGGCGGCGGCCAGATCAACCGCCACTACCACGTCAACGGCGTGGTCGGGTTCGTGCTCGAGGGCAGCTGGTACTACGCGGAGAAGGACTGGGTCGCGCGCCAGGGGACGATGGTCTGGGAGCCGCCCGGCGACATCCACACCCTGATGAGCGGCGAGGAAGGCACGGTGACGCTCTTCCAGCTCGAGGGGGCGCTCCTCTACGTCGACGAGAACGACGAGGTGGTCGGCTTCGACGACGTCCTCAACCACACCAAGACCTACCACGACTTCTGCCGCGCCGAGGGGATCGAGCCGCTCGACCTCGACTACTGAGGCCGGCGATGGCGAGGCCCCGACCGGCGATGTCCCGATGAGCGACCCGGCGGCCGAGCCGCCGGCGCGGACCGGCAACGAGCTGTTCGAACGCGGGGTCGCGACGCGGCCCGAGGACCCGGGGCTCCTCTACTTCGACACCGCGATCGGCTTCCGGGCCGCCGCCGAGCGGGCCTGGTCGCTGGCCGCGTCGCTGCGCGAGCTCGGGCTGCGGCCCGGGGACCGGATCGCCCTGATGCTGCAGAACGGCCCGGCGACCGTGATCGCGATCCACGCCGCCTGGCACCTCGGCGCGATCGTCACCGCGATCAACCCGATGAGCAAGGCCGAGGAAGTGCGCGGGCAGCTGCTCGACTCGGGCGCCCGGGCGGCGATCTGCCTCGAGTCCCTGCACCCGGTGCTCGCCGCGGCGCTGTCGGGGACCGCGGTGGAGCAGGTGCTCAGCGTCTCCGAGCTGGCCTGGCTGGAGGACGTGCCGCCGCTGCTCGCCGATGCGCGGCGGCGCCGGCGCTGTCCCGCGGCGCTTGACCTGGAGGCGCTCTGCGCCTGCCCGGCCGAGCCGGACCCGGCGCCGGTCGACCCGGACTCGCCGGCCCTGCTCGCCTACACCTCGGGCACCACCGGGACGCCGAAGGGCGCGATCGTCACCCATCGGGCGCTGATCCACAACGGCGAGGCGATGCGCGACTGGGGCGGGCTCGGGGCGGGCGACGTGACCGTCGCGATGGCGCCGCTCTTCCACATCACCGGGCTCGTCTGCCACCTGGCGGCGGCGCGGGCGAGCGCCACGCCGCTGCTGCTCATGCATCGCTTCGAGCCGGGCGAATTCCTGCGCCTGATCGAGCGGTGGCGGGGCACCTACGTGATCGGGCCGCTGACCGCCTTCATCGCCCTGCTCGAGCACCCCGACTTCGGCCGGCGCGACATCGCCTCGCTGACCAAGGTGGCGAGCGGCGGCGCCCCGGTCTTCCCGGCGATCGTCGAGCGCTGGGAGCGACTGACCGGCAGCTACGTCCACAACACCTACGGCCTCACCGAGACCGCCGCCCCCTCCCACCTGGTGCCGCGCGGCGAGCGGGCGCCGATCGACCCCGAGAGCGGCGCCCTCTCGATCGGCCGGCCGATCGCCGACACCGAGTCGCGGATCGTGCCGGTCGAGGACGGCGCCGGGCGCGAGGCGGCCGCCGGGGAGCTCGGCGAGATCGTCACCCGCGGGCCGGCCGTGACGCCCGGCTACTGGGGGCGCCCGGAGGAGACCGAGCACGCCCTCCGCGACGGCTGGCTGCACACCGGCGACGTCGGCCGGCGCGACGCCGACGGCTGGTTCTTCATCGTCGACCGGATCAAGGACATGATCGTCGCCGCCGGCTACAAGGTCTGGCCGCGCGACGTCGAGGACGCCCTCTACGCGCACCCGGCGGTGCAGGAGGCCGCGGTGGTCGGCGAGCCCGACCCCTACCGCGGCGAAACGGTCGCCGCCCACGTCGTCCCGCGGCCCGGCGCGACCGTCGGCGCGGGCGAGCTGATCGCCCACTGCCGCGAGCGCCTCGCCGTCTACAAGGCGCCGCACGTCGTCCACCTCGTGCCGGAGCTGCCGAAGACCGCCTCCGGCAAGATCCTGCGCCGCGAGCTGCGCCGCGAGGGGGAGGGCGCGGGCGAATAGATCGTCGACCGCGGCCGAGGCGCCCGCCGGGGCTCCGGTCGCCTCGTTGTCGATACCGATAACGGCCACCGGGCGCGGCGCCCACGGGGGAACGGGCCCGGCCTAGGTTCGAACCCGTGTACAAGCTGTTCGCGATCTGGACGAGACCCGCCGACGTCGAGGGCTTCGAGCGCCACTACACCGAGGTCCACGCGCCGCTCGCCGCCGCGATCCCGGGGCTGCGCAAGCTCGTCCTCACCCGCACCGCCGACCCACTCGGCGAGGAGCCGAGCCCCTTCCACCGGATCGCCGAGCTGTGGTTCGACGACGCGGGCGCCCTGGAGGCCGCCGCCGCCTCGCCCGCGGGCCAAGCGGCGATCGAGGATGCGGCCGCGATGCGGGAGCGCTTCGGCGCCGAGCTGGTGAGCCCGGCCGGGAGCTCGCTCGAGCAGCCGCTCGCCCCTCGCGCGGCGAAGGGCTGAACCGGCCGATGGAGGCGCTGAGCCAGGAGCGGGCGGCGACCTTCGCGGCGCTCTGCGAGGTGCTGCTGCCCGCAATGGGGCCGGAGGAGCCGGGCGCCGCGGCGCGCGGCCTGAGCGCCGAGTTGGCCGAGCTGATCCCCGACCTCGCCCCGCACACCCGCGCGGCGCTGCTGGAGCTGCTCGACGCGGCGGCCGGCGAGCGGCTCGACGAGCTTCCCCCGGAGCGGGCGGCGGCGCGGCTGCTGGAGCTGGCGGTCGGGCTGCCGCGCGGGCGCCACGCGGTGCGCCAGCTGCGGCTGATGGTCTTCGGCACGCTGGTCGCCGCGGTCGACGAGCACGACCGCAACCCGATCTGGGAGGAGCTCGGCTATCCCGGCCCGCTGACCCCGCCGCCGTCGGCCGCCGAGGCGCCCAAGGACCTGCCGACGGTGTCGGTGAGCGGCCCGGCGGCGACGCTCGAGGCCGACGTCTGCGTGATCGGCTCGGGAGCCGGCGGCTCGGTGATCGCGGCGCGGCTGGCCGAGGCGGGGCGCTCGGTGCTGGTCCTGGAGCGCGGCGGCTACCACAACGAGCAGGACTTCCGCCAGACCGAGGCCTCCGGCGGCGCGCTCTACCTGCGCGGCGGCGTGATGTGGTCGGAGGGCGGCCAGATGGGCCTGCTCGCCGGCTCCACCCTGGGCGGCGGCACCGTGGTCAACTCGATGGTCTGCCTGCGTACCCCCGAGGAGGCCCGCGAGGCCTGGGCGGCGATGGGCGTGGAGGACGTCGCCGGGCCGGAGTTCGACCACGCCACCGACCGGGTCTGGGAGCGGCTCGGCGTCAACACCGAGGCGACCCACTACAACCGCAACACCGAGCTGATGGTGGGCGCGCTGGAGCGGCTCGGCCACGGCCACGAGCGGATCGCGCGCAACGCCTCGCTCGACGACGACCCGCGCTTCTGCGGCTACTGCAACAACGCCTGCCAGCAGGGCTGCAAGCGCTCCACCCTGAAGACCTACCTGGTCGACGCGGCGGCGGCCGGGGCGCGCTTCCTGGTCGACTGCAAGGCCGAGCGGGTGCTGGTCGAGGACGGCCGCGCGGCGGGCGTCGAGGCGACGGTCGCGGGCCCCGACGGCGAGGTCGCGGTCACCGTGCGGGCGCCCACCGTGGTGCTGGGGGCGGGCGCGATGGAGTCGCCGGCGCTCTTGCTGCGCAGCGGGATCGGCGGCCCGGCGGTCGGTCGGCACCTGCAGCTTCACCCGGCCTGGATCGTCAACGGCGTCTACGCCGAGCCGGTCGAGTCGTGGTCGGGCCAGATCCAGTCGGCGGTCTCCTTCGCGATGAGCCACTGCGAGGAGGACGCCGGCTTCCTGATCGAGAGCCTCACCCTCAGCCCGGCCCTCTGGTGCGGGGCGATGTCGTTCGCCGACGCCGCCGACCACCGCGCCGAGATGCGCAAGCTCGCCCACATGGCGACCTGGCACGGCGTCTCCCACGACCACGGCAGCGGCCGCGTCGTGCTCGGCTCCGATGGCGAAGCGGTGGTGCGCTGGTCGCTCGACGACCCGGTCGACCGGCGGGTCGCCGCCCGCGCCCACGTCGAGGTCGCCCGCATGCACCACGACGCGGGCGCCGAGGAGATCTCCACCTTCCACTTCACGCCCCGCCGCTGGCGCCGCGGCGAGGACTTCGACGCCTACCTGCGGCGGCTCGAGGGCGCCCCGGCGGAGGAGTACACCGCCTACACCGCCCACCAGATGAGCTCCTGCCGGCTCGGCGCCGACCCCGCGACCTCGGTCGGCGACGCCCGCGGCGAGCTCCACGACACGCCCGGGGTCTGGGTCGGCGACGCCTCCGCCCTGCCGACCGCGCCCGGCGTCAACCCGATGATCTCCCTGATGGCGCTGGCCGACCTGACCGCGGGCCACATCCTCGCCGTCTGAGCGCTCGGCGCCCCGGGCCGCGCCCGACACCGGCGCGCGGTGTCACCGCAGGCCCCTTCGGGCCTCTTTGGCGAACTTCCAGATCGCCGCGACCGAGGCCGCCGGCCCGCCGCCGACCCCCTGCTACCTTCGGCGCCATGGCCGAGATCGGGTTCATCGATCAGACCCTGCGCGACGGTCCGCAGAGCCTCTGGGGGATGCGGATGCGGGCGCAGCACGCGACCCCGGCGCTGCCCCACCTGAGCGCCACCGGCTTCGACACGATCGACCTGCTCGGCGCGACCAGCATGGTGGTGATGCTGCGCGAGTCGGGCGACGACCCCTGGGCCTGGGTCGACCACCTGATCCGCAATCTGCCCAACCAGCCGCTGCGCTCGGCGCTGCGCCCGGTCGCCGCGGGCAGCTTCGGCTTCGTCCCCGAGGGCATCCTCGATCTCTGGATCGAAGTCCTCGTCAAGCACGGCGTCGAGAGCCACTGGCTCTTCGACTGCCTCTACGACATGCCGCTGATGAAGGAGCGCACGCGGGCGCTGCAGGCGGTCGGCGGCGAGGTCGTGCCGGCGATCATGTACGGGCTGTCGGAGCTGCACACCGACGAGTTCTTCGCCGACCGGGCCCGCGAAATGGCGAGCTGGCCGGGGGTCAAGCGGATCTACGTCGAGGACGCGCCCGGGGTGCTCACCCCGGAGCGGGCGGCGACCCTGCTGCCCGCCCTGCAGGAGGCGAGCGGCGACCTCCGCCTCGAGATCCACTCCCACAACACGACCGGCCTCGCGCCGCTGGTCTACGTCGAGGCGATCAAAGCCGGCATCGACCTGATCCACACCGCGACGATGCCGCTCGCCAACGGGCCTTCGCTGCCCTCCACCGAGGCGATGGCGGAGATCGTCGAGGAGCTCGGCCACACCCACAACCTCGACAAATCCCACCTCAAGCCGGTCGCCGACCACTTCTACGCCGAAGCGGCGCGGCTCGGCTACGAGGTCGGCGTGCCCAACGAGTACCGGATGCTCCCCTACAAACACCAGCTGCCCGGCGGGATGACCGGCACGCTGAAGAACCAGCTGGCCGAGTACGGGATGCCGGAGAAATTCCACGAGGTGATCGAGGAGATCGTCGTCGTCCGCTCCGAGCTCGGCGAGCCGGTGATGGCGACCCCGTTCTCGCAGTTCGTCGGCATCCAGGCGGTGCTGAACGTGGTGATGCCGGAGCGCTACCAGGTCGTCCCCGACGAAGTGATCCAGTACGCGATGGGCCACTACGGGCCGCTGATGCGGCCGGTCGAGCCCGAAGTCGCCGACAAGATCTTCTCCAAGCCGCGGGCCAAGGAACTGGAAGGCTGGGAACGCGACCACACGCCCGTCTCGGAGTGGCGCAAGCGCCTCGGCCAGAACATCTCCGACGAGGAGCTGCTGCTGCGCTACTTCTGCCCCGAGGAGCAGGTCGACAAGATGCTCGCCGGGCCGCCGCTGCGGACCGAGGGCTGGAAGCACGACGGCGGCGTCCTCGAACGGGTCACGGAGCTGATCGAGGAGAACCACTCGGCCCGCCACATCACCCTGGCCCAGCCGGGGATCACGGTGAAGCTGCGCCGCGACGGAGACTGAGCGCGGTGGACGCCCTCGAGGCGATGCGGACGATCGGCAGCTGCCGCCGCTACAAGCCCGACGACGTCCCCGACCCGGTCATCGCCCGCGCGGTCGACTCGGCCCGCTTCGCGCCGCAGGGCGGCAACCGCCAGCCGACCCGCCTGGTGGTGGTGCGCGACCGGGCCAAGAAGGAGCGGCTGCGCGACCTCTACCTGGTCCCCTGGAGCGCCTACTACGAGGCGGCCTCGGCGGGCCGGCAGGCGCTCGGCGAATACGACTCCGCGCAGCGCGCCGCCGACGCGGCGAACGAGTTCGCCCACAACCTCGCCGAGGTGCCGCTGCTGCTCGTCGTCTGCGCCCGGATCGACGCCCTGCACGTCACCGACGAAGGGCTCGGCCATCCCTCGGTGGTCGGCGGCGCCTCGATCTACCCCTTCGTCCAGAACCTCTGCCTGGCGCTGCGGGTCGAGGGGGTGGCGACGACGATCACCACGCTGCTCTGCGAGTACGAGGCCGAGGTCAAGAAGCTGCTGGAGATCCCCGACGAGTACCTGACCGCCTGCCACGTCGCCGCCGGCTACCCGGAGCGCGGCTTCCCGACCAGGCTGCGGCGGATGGCGGTCGCCGAGACCACCTTCCTCGACCGCTTCGGCGCGCCGCTCCCGGGCGCGGGCGAGTAGTCCGCGCCGTCGAGGCGCTGCACGGAAACGCGCTGCACGCATCTGGTCCCCCATAGGGGCCCAAATGCGTGCAGCGCCGTCGCGAGGACCGCTCCCCGCGTACTTCGCGGCCGCTCTCAGGCGGCGGCCAGGCTGCCCTTCTCGACCGACTCCCAGATCTCGTCTTCGGCGAGGTAGTCGTGGATCACCCGGCCGTGCGGGAGGTCGAAGTCGTAGACGCCGAAGTAGCACTCGACGATCCGCCGCGGCGCCAGCAGGTGCCAGGGATCGACGCTCGAGACGGTCGGGAAGGAGAGCGAGCCGCGCCCGGCGAACAGCCGCGGGGTGCCGTCCTGGGCTTTGTGCAGGGTGGCCGGGACGTCGAGCCGCACCAGCTCCGCCACCGAGGGCCGCTTGCCCGCCTCGGAGTTGGGGATGACCCGGGTCGAGAGCACCGGCAGGTCCTCCAGCTCGTTCGGGTCGGCGAGTCGGTCGGCGACCATCGTCGCGGTCATCAGCGGCACCCCGGCCGGGCGCTGCACGGTGAAGCACATCTGCTCGCCGAAGGGGACCTCGCCGCCGCCCCAGTTGCGCTCGAAGACCGCCAGCTTCTTCGCGTAGCCCCAGATCTCGCGGCCGGCGGTCAGCGGGATCTCGTTGTCGACGACGATGAACGGCTGGTAGAGGTAGTTCTGGCCCTCGAAGGAGGCGCGCACCATCACGTAGGCCTCGTGGTACTGGCCGAAGGTCGAGTAGGGGACCCAGCGCGCCCAGGCGATGCAGGTCGGCACCTCGTCGGCGATCTCCAGCCCCGGCGGCAGCAGCGACTCGACGCCCTCGCGGTCGGCCTCGTAGACGATGAAGCAGTCCTCGACGTCGCGGTAGAGGTAGGGCGGCGGCGCGTAGGCGCTGCCGGGCCCGATCGGCAGCGAGTAGGAGGCGGCGAATGCGGCGTTGTCCATCGGATTTCCCTCCGTTCGTTAGGTCCCACCCCCGAATGTAGGCGGGTGTGGCGGGGCACCGGTCCGGCCGGCGCCGCCCGCTTGTGGAATCCCCTACTTGGAGTCGAAGCCGCCGTCGACGACGTAGACCGCGCCGTTGACGAACGAGGCCTCGTCGGAGGCGAGGAAGAGCGCCGCCGCCGCCAGCTCCTCGGGCTGCGCCCAGCGGCCGATCGGCGCCGATTCCACCGCCGCCATCACCGCCGCGTCGGGCGAGGCGAAGATCTCCTTGGTCATCCCGGTCTCCACCGCGCCCGGGCAGATCACGTTGCAGCGGATGCCTTGGCGCGCGTAGTCGAAGCAGAGCTGGCGGGTGAAGCCGATCACGCCGTGCTTGGAGGTCGTGTAGGCGGCGCCGCCGTTGCCGCCGTTGAGGCCCGCGGTCGAGGCGACGTTGATGATTGCGCCGTCCCCCCGCTCGACCATCTGCGGCAGCAGGGCCCGGGAGGTGAAGAACTGCGCGTGGAGATTGACGCCGAGCACCCGGTCCCAGGCCTCGGTCGGGGTGTCGGCGGCGGCCAGGTAGTCGTCGAGGATGCCGGCGTTGTTCATCAGCACGTCGACCCGGCCGAAGCGCTCCAGGGCCACCTCGGCCATCGCCGCGACGGCGTCCTCGTCGGCGACGTCGGTGCCGAGGGCGAGCGCCTCGCCGCCCGCCGCCTCGATCGCCGCCACCGTCTCCTCGGCGCCCTTCAGGTCGACGACCGCGACCTGCGCGCCCTCGGCGGCGAAGCGCTCGGCGCTCGCCCTGCCGATCCCGGAGCCGGCGCCGGTCACCAGCGCCACCTTGCCGGCCAGCCGACCGTCCGGGCTCACAGCGAGATGCCGCCGTCGACCGTGATCGTCTGCCCGTTGACCATCTCCAGCGGCGCTTCGCAGAGCGCCTCGACGAGCGCCGCCGCGTCGTCCAGCTCGACCCCGCGGCCGAGCGGGTTCGCCGCCGCGGCGGCGGCCAGCCTCTCCTCGTAGCCGTCGGGGAACATCGCCCGCAGCGCCGCGGTGTCGACCGCGCCGGGGGCGATCGTGTTCACCCGGATGCCGCGCGGGCCGAGTTCCTTGGCCAGGTAGCGGACCACGTGCTCGCCCAGCGCTTTCGCCGTGCCGAGCGCCCCGTATTCGGGGATCACGAAGCGGCCGCCGCGGCTGGAGAGGTAGAAGACCGCGCTGCCCTTGCCGAGCAGCGGCCCCGCCTCGCGCACCAGGTCGACCAGCGAGAGCCCGTTCAGGATCACCGACTCGCGCAGCTCCTCGGGGTCGAGATCGAGCAGCGGCCCGTTGATCGCCTTGGCGGCGCAGTGGACCAGCTGGTCGAGCCGGTCGGTGTGCTCGCGGACCACCGCCAGCACTTCCCGCACCCCCTCGACGCTGCCGACGTCGGCCTTGACCACGTGCGGCGTGCCGCCGGCCGCCGCGACCGCCGCCTCGGCCTCAGCCGCCGCCGCGTCGTTGGCGTGGTAGTTGATGAAGACGTGCTCGCCGTCGCGCGCGAAGCGCTCGGCGATCGCCCTTCCCAGTCCGCTGGACCCTCCGGTCACCAAAATTGACATGCGGCAAAGCTCCCAGATCCCCACACGCCCGCCCGCCGGGCGCGCCCGCCCGCCTTGTGGAATCGACGAAGGCGGGCGGCGGGCGCCTACAGCACCACCTTGAGCCCCTGGACGACGAAGCCAAGGGAGAAGACGCCGATCAAGGCGCCCATGATCCGCAGGCCGTTGGCGTTCAGCCAGTCGCCGCAGGTCGCGACCGCCTCCTCCGTCCAGGTGGGATCGACGAGATAGCCGACCAGCGGCACCTCGAGGAGGAGGAACATGATCGCGTTGAAGAGGAGGATCAGCGCCAGCTGTTCGACGCTGCCGTAGCCGACCGCGAGGTCGCCGAGGGCGAGCAGATAGAAGGGGCCCGGAAGGTTGATCGCCGCGCCGACCACGAAGGCGATCCGGACGGTGGCGCGGTCGAGCCGGCGTTCGACCCACGATGGCCCGTCGTCATCGGAGTTGTGCGAGCGGTGCCAGTGGCGCGGATGACGGGCGCGCCAGCGGTCGGTCAGCGCCCGTCCCTGCCTGGTCGCCAGCAGCCAGGCGAAGAGCAGCCCGACCACGCCGACGGCGATCGAGATCCCACCGGGTGGGTGATTCGCGGTGGCACCGACGACTTCGCCGCCGCTCTGGAGGCCCTTCAGCACCGCGACCCCCGCGGCGACGCTGACCGTCACGCCGCCGAGGTAGAAGGCGAAGATCAGGCGGCGCGGCTGCGGGCGCGAGATGAGGATCGCGACACAGGCGAGCAGGGCGGGGAAGAAGGCGGCGCCGAACGCCAGCAGGACGATCCGCGCCACGAGTCAGTCGGCCACCGGCCCGGCGAGGCGAGCGGCGACCGAGGCCGGGCTCGGCCGCTCCATCGCGCCACGCCCCTCCGCGTATCCGTTCGAGGTCCCCAACCGGCGTAATCCTGACGCCCGCCGCCGTCTTCTTGAGCCGGTGCTCCAACCGGCCGCGGCGCTTCAGCGCCCGGCGCCGGAGAGTCGCTCTGTTCGCCCGGCGGGACCGGGGTCGAATGGCCCGCCGGGGCCAGGTCCGGCGCCGGCCCGGCCGGCCGGTCAGCCCGGCGGCGGCGGCGGTGCCCCGAGCCGATCCGCGAGCTCGTCGCGCGACCCGGCGCCGAGCTTGCGGTAGGCGTTGGTGAGGTGGAACTGGACGGTCTTCTCGGCGACCACCAGCCGCTCGGCGATCGCCCGGTTGGTGAGCCCGGCGGCCGCCAGGCGGGCGACCCGCCGCTCGGCCGGGGTGAGCGCCGCGGCGCCGGTCAGGGCGCGGCGCCGGGGCCGGCCGCCGGCCGCGTTCAGCTCCGCCGCCGCTTCCTCGGCGACCAGCCGGGCGCCGACCGCGTCGGCGATCGAGAGGGCCTCGCGCAGCGGCTCGCGGGCCGCCATCGCCGGGCCGGTCCGCCGCAGCTTTTCGCCCAGCCGACAGAGGGCGCGTGCCTGCTCGATCGGCGCCGAGGCGCCGCCCAGCACCGCGACCGCCTCCTTCAGCAGCTTCGCGCCCCGGTCCTCCTCGGCCAGCACGCCGCGGGCCGACAGGGCCGTGCCGAGCACCCGCGGGGCGCCCGCCCGGCGGGCCGCGGTCAGCTCCGCGTCGGCCAGCTCGACCGCCCTCCCGTCCTCCCCCAGTCGACCGAGGCAGAGCGCCGCTTCCACCCGCCAGCGGCTGAACGGCTGGTGCGGGCCCATCGGCGACATCCGCTCGCCGCAGGCCAGCAGGTGGCCCAGCGCCGACTCGTCTTCGCCGCGCTCCGCGGCGAGCCGGCCGCGCGCCTCCAGCACCAGCGCGAAGGGGACCGAGTCGTGCCAGCGCTCGTCGCCGCCGGGCAGCTCCAGCGCCGCCGCGGCGGCGTCCAGCTCGGCCCGCTCGATCTCCACGTGGGCGAGCACGCTGTGGGCGGCGGGCAGGTACATGTCCCAGCCGGGCGTCCCCAGCGCCGCCGCCGCGTCGGCGCGCGCCGCCTCCAGGTCGCCCTGGTACAGGCGCAGCCAGGACCTCATGTAGCGGGCCGTGGCCGCACCGGTCGCGGCGCCGACCTCGCGGGCGTGGGCGATCGCGGCGTCGAGGACCGTTTCCGCCTCCTCGCCGGCGTCCGACCAGACCAGCGCCGCGGCGACCTGGGAGACGACGATGCCGTGGCGGTCGGCGGTCGCCGCCAACGCGCCGTCGGCCCAGGCGCGCATCGCCAGCGCGACGACCTGGTCGCGCGGCTCGCCGCGCACGCCGAGCTCCACCGCCAGCTCGGCCAGCAGCGCCCGCTCGTCCGGCGATTCCCCGGCGGTGCGACGGCGCAGCACCGCGGCCAGCCGCTCGCTGCCGCCGCGCCCGTCGAGCGTGCCCGCGTAGCGCGCCGCGGCCAGCGAGGAGGCCTCGAGCTGGGAGGCCAGCCAGTCCCCCTCCTCCCCGACCTCCCCGCGGCCGTCCGCGCCGAGCGCGCCGCGGCCGCGCTCCAGCGCCCGCTCGGCCGCGGCGTACTCGCCGGTCGCGTAGAGGTGGCGGCCGAGCCGCAGGTCGGCCTCGGCCCGCAGCCGCGGCGTCGTCGTCGCCTGACGCGCCGCCGCCAGGCGCTCGGCGGCGCCGGGACGGCCGAGCAGCGCTTCGGCGAAGCCGAGCGAGAGCAGCACCCGGGCCCGCTGCTCGGGCGGCGGCGGCTCATCCAGGGCGCGTTCCAGGTAGACCGCGGCGGCGGTCGGCACGCCGCGCGACATCGCCTGCTCGGCGGCGCCGACCAGGGTGCCGACGTTCGGCGCCGAGCCGCTCGGGCGGGCACGCAGCAGCTGGGCGGCGACCTGCTGCGGGTCGGCGCCCTCGGCGGTCAGCAGCTCCGCGGCGCGGGCGTGCGCCTGAGCGCGGGCGGCGGGCGGGCGCGCCTGGTAGACGGCGTCGCGGACCAGCGGGTGGGTGAAGCGCAGCGGCTCGCCGGGCTCCAGCAGGCCGACCGCCGTGAGCCGATCGAGCGCCGCGACCGCGTCGGCCTCGGTCAGCTCGGCGAGGGCGACCACGTGCCGGGTCGGCGCGTCGTCGCCGAGGATCGCGCAGGCGGCGACCAGCGCGCCCGCCTCCTCCCCGAGGCGGTTCAGGCGCGCTTCCACCGCGGCGGCGACGCTGACCGCGCGCTCGCCGAGGCCCTCCAGCCGTTCGGCGGTGACCGGGCCGTTGCCCTCGCCGAGGATCGTCGCGATCTGGGTGACGAGCAGCGGGTTGCCCCCGGTGAGGCGCGCGCAGGTCGCCGCCGCGTCCTCGGCGACCGGCGCGCCGAGCCGCGCCGCCAGCAGCTCACCGACGCCGCTTGTGCTCAAGGGGCCGATCCGCAGCACCCGGGCCGGCGGTTCGCCGCGCAGTTCGGCGACCGCGCCCGGGTCGGGAAGCTCCTCGCCGAGCCGCAGCGCCACGATCACCGCGAGCGGCGTGCGGGGCGTGCGGCGGCCGATCGCCGCCACCGCCTGCAGGCTGGCCGCGTCGGCCCAGTGGACGTCGTCGACGAGCAGCGCCAACGGTACCTCGGCGGCGGTGCGTTCGCAGACCCGGGCGAGGGCGAGGCAGGCGAGCGCCGCGGTCCCGTCGTCGCCCGGCGCGTGCTCGTAGCCCGGGCCGAGCAGGTGGGACAGACGGTCGGGCAGCTCGCCGGCGCCCGCGCGGCGGCTGAGCAGCGGCTCGGTCAGCTCGAGCACGAGCCCGAAGGAGGCGGCGGCGGCGAGCGGCGAGCCGGCGCTGAAGAGGGTGAGCATGCCGAGCTCGCGGGCGTGGGCGGCGGCCCGTTCGAGCAGGTGGGTCTTGCCCGCCCCGGCGACGCCCTCGACGACCACGGTCGCGCCGTCGCCCGCCGCGGCCGCCTCCAGGGCCTCGTGCAGGCAGCGCAGCTCCGGTCGGCGCTCGACCGTCGGGGTCGCGGCGGGGCTCGTCGCCTTCGCCCGCGCCGTCGCCGCGGCGGGCTCCGTCGCCGGGGCGTCGCGCCCGCCGTCCTCGGTCGGCGCCGGCCGGGCGTCGCGCTCGCTGTCCTCGGCCGCCGTCAAAGCGCCGCCAGCGCCTCCGCGGCGGCGCGCTCGCCGGACTGCACGGCGCCGTCCATGTAGCCGTTCCAGACCGTCGCGGTCTCCGCCCCGGCCCAGTGCAGCGGGCCCACCGGGGCGCGCAGCGCGGCGCCGTATTCGGTCCAGCCGCCGGTCGTCATCAGGCAGCCGTAGCAGCCGCGGGTCCACTCCTCGTCCGCCCAGACGCGCTCGATGAAGCGCTCCGGCCGCGCCGCCCGCTCGCCGAACAGCCGCGCGTGGCCGGCGAGGATCGCCTCGCGGCGCTCGGCCGCGGGGCGGGCGCCGAGCCGGCGGGCGAAGCGGCCCTCGAGGAAGCCGAGCAGGACGCCGGGGCTGCCGTCGGGCGGCGAGTTGTCGAAGGTGATCCGGGCCGGGCCCGCCTCGCCGATCGCCTGGCCGGAGAGACCCTGCTCGCGCCAGAACGGCGTCTCGTAGACCGCCATCGTCTTCACCACCGTGCCCTGCGGCATCCGCTGGGTCAGCTGGTCGCGCAGGGCGGGCAGCTGCGGGTCGTAGGCAAGGCGGCCGGCCAGGGTCGGTGGGATCGCGACGATCGCCCGCCGCGCCCGCGCCACGAGACCGTGCGGCTCGCCGTCGGCGCCGTCGGCGCGAACGACGACCGTCTCGCCGCCGTGCTCGATCCGCCGCACCGGGTGCCCGCGCAGCACCCGCTCCTCACCGAGCTGCTCGGCCATCAGCAAGGCGAGCCGTTGGGAGCCGCCGTGGAAGCGGTCCTGCTGGGCGCCGCCGCCGGTCCCGACCAGGGTGTTGAAGCCGCCGCCGGAGTGCGTGTAGAAGAGGACGTGGAGGAGGGAGACGTCGCTCGGCTCGGCCGCCCAGACCGCCTCGGTGGCGATCTCGAAGAGGGTGCGGGCGGCGCGGGTGCGCGCGTTGCGGCGGATCCACGTGGCGAAGGTCTGGCCGTCCCAGCGCTCGGCCCGCGGTGCCGTCCAGGGCGAATCGAGCGGCACCCGGCGCGCCATCCGGTCGAGCCGCGCGCGGGCCTGTTCGAGGTCGGCGAGCGCCGGCGGCGAGACCGCCTTGGCCAGGTCACGTACCAATCCGACGCGGGCGTCGGTGAGGTGGCCGGTGAAGGTCGCGACCTTGCCGCCCAGCTCCAGCAGGTGGCGGCCCTCGTCGTAGGTCGGGAACGTCCCGACGCCCAGCTCGTCGGCGAGGGCGGCGATCCGCCGCTGGGTCGGGCCGATCCACTGGCCGCCGATCTCCACCACCTTGCCGTCGCCGAGCTGCTCGTTCAGCATCCGGCCGCCGACCCGCTCGCGCGCCTCGATCACCACCGGCCGGGCCCCGGCGGCCGCCAGCCGCCGCGCGGCGACCAGCCCCGCCAGCCCGGCGCCGATCACGACGACGTCCGCCTCGACTTCGATCGACATCTCCTTCCGGTCTCCCTCCGGTCGGTTTCATGTTGGCCTGCCGGCCGCCGCGGCGGCCGGCGCTGGACGAGCGCCCGCCGGACGAGCGAGCTTGCGTAAACCCTAGATGACTGATCCCAAGGCAGGGCCTCCGGCGCGTTCGCACTTTCCCGTAATGGTTCCGGTGAACTGCGAGCTCACCGCGGGACACGCGGCACGAACGGGAGTCAACCTGCCTCGGGTCGGCGCCGGGCAAAGACTGGGGTGCGACCTTGGGAGTGTCCCCGATGGCAGCGGCGCGGCCGGCGGCGAAGGTGACCTCCCGACCCCCGAACCCAAGGAGATCAGCCGATGAAACGCCTCACCGCGGCGCTCGCCTGCGTCGCCCTGCTGCTCGTCGCGGCGCCGGCCGCCGCCACGCCCAAGCCGCTCCACTACAGCGGTGAGACCGCGGCCGGGCAGACGCTGTCCCTCACCCTCCAGGGCAGGCGCGTCGCCGCCATCGACGGCTCCATCCTCACCACCTGCGTGTCAACCCACGGGTCGCCGGTCACCTACACCGTCGCCTTCGACCCGCCCGGCTCCTTCGCCCTCGGCGCCCCCGCCAGCAAGGCCACCAAGTGGAATACATGGCCTACGAGGGCGACGTGACGAAGTACTTCAAGGTCCACCTCACCAGGCTGCGCAAGCGCATGTGGAAGGCCGACCTCGACGTCAGCTTCTCCTACGAGGAAGTCATGTACGGCGGCTTCGGCGAACTCGAACAGCGCTTCTTCATCTGCCAGGGCGACGACGATTTCCTGTTCAGGGCCTGAGCCGCTGCGGCGGGCCAGGCAGGGCCCTCCCCTCCGAGACCAGGTAGAGCGCCGTGCCGGCGAGCACCGCGAGCCCGCACCAGACGTAGGCGTCGGCGGCGAGGACGCCGCCGAGCGGGCCCCAGGTCGAGGGGAGCGCCGCGGCGGCGGAGAAGACGCCGGCGAAGAGGAGGGCGGCGAGCGCCACGGCGAGCGAGCGGCGGCGCCAGGCGGCGACGACGAGGAGGACGAGGAGCGGCACCGCCCAGACCCAGTGATGGGTCCAGGAGATCGGCGAGACGAGCAGGCCGGTGATGCCGCAGCAGACGGCGCCGGCGAGGCGGTGGCCGCGGCGGTGCGCCCAGGTCGCGACGGCGAGCCCGCCGAGCGCGGTGAGGACGGCGGCGGCGACCCAAGCCGCCTGGGCCTGGCCGGCGCCACCCGCGAACCGCGCGATCGTCCCGGCCAGCGACTGGTCGGCGAGGTTGACCGCGTTGCCGACCCGGTGCGCCTGCATGAAGACGCCTTCGAGCCAGAAGACGCGCGAGTCGGCCGGCAGCAGCAGAAAGCCGGCCGCGAACGTCGCGGCGAAGCTCGCGCCGGCGACTGCCGCCGCCCGCCGCCGTCGCGTCGCCAGCAGGTAGACGACGAAGATCAGCGGCGTCAGCTTGATCGCCGCGGCGAGGCCCACGCCGATGCCCTGCAGGCGACCGCCGTCGCGCCGCCGCAGCACGTCGCCCGCGACCAGGGCGGCGACGATCAGGTCGGTCTCGCCGAGGTGCAGGGTGAGGACGACCGGGACGGTCAGCAGGGAGAGGCCGGCGACCGCGAAGACCAGCTCCGGCCGCCGCCGCACCCCCACGGCGCCGAGCGAGAGCGCGGCGAGGGCGACCAGCGAGGCGACGCCGGCGGCGCTGATCGCCACCTTCAGGTAGATCGCGGGCGCTTCGCCCCCGAGTCCGAGGAGCGCCGCGTCGAAGGGCGGATAGGTGAAGTGGTAGGGCGCCGACCTGGCGTACAGGGCGGCCCCGCGCACCACCTCGACGCCGGCCCAGTGGTAGACGCTGACGTCCCAGAGCGGCCAGTGTTCGGCGGGCGCCGCCAGCCGCACCCGCAGGTAGGCGACCAGCGCCAGGAGCCCCACGAGCGCCGCCCCGACCCGCGCCAACCTCCCCCGGCCGATCGCGGGCGCCTCGACGGTCGGATACCAGCCCATCCCCCCAGTCGAGCGGACCGGGCTTAACCGCCGGTGAGGCGGGCGCCCCGCCCCGCGCCTTCGCGGGTGACGACCACCACCTTCAGCCTGCGGGCGCGGTGGCGCCTGACCCAGGCGGCGAGCCCGGGCATCACCCGTATGGCCCGCCCGGTCAGCCTGATGCGGGCCGTCCCTGCCGCCTCCCCCGGCACGATGGTGCTCGTCCTTTTAGTCGATCTTTGCCCGCCCTTGAGAAGCCGTTGGCCGGCACACGCTTACCTTGGTGAGGAGCCAAGCGAGAACCTCAGATGACCGCCACCGACACCACCCGAATGACGCCGCTGACCGGCCGAGCGGATCGCCGCGACGAGCGCGTTCGGCTGATCGAGGAGTCGGTCCTCCTGATCCGGGGCGATTGGCCGGCGATCGCGCTCGGGCTCTGCGAACGGGTCAATCGCGCAGTCGGCGTGATCGTCTCCACCCCGCGAGAGCTCGACGAGGCGATCCGGGATACGTGCTCGGAATCCCTGCGGCTGGTCCGCGAGCTCTACGGCCGCGACGCCGTCCTCGAGGTCGAGCGACTGGCCGCCCGGGACGGAGGAGCTGCCCCATCCCCGGCGCGCCCCACCTTCCGCCGCAGGCTGCACCTGCCGCGCCCGCACCGTCGGATCCGCGCCCACGCGAGCTGACCGCCGGACGGGCGCCCAGCCGTGGGCCGGGCCGGGGAGGCTCCGGCCGTCGGGAAGGCGGGGCCGGGCCGCGGGTGAGTTCAGCCGAGCTGCTCGGACAGTCCGATGAGGATGCCCTCGGGTCCGCGCACGAAGCAGAGCCGATAGATGTCCTCGTATTGCGCGATCTCGCCGACGAGCTCGGCACCGTGGCCGCGCAGGCGGTCGACAACGTCGTCGAGGTCGTCGACCAGGAACATGATGCGGCGCATGCCAAGCGCGTTCGCCGGCGCGCTCTCCGGCTCGGCCCGGACCGCCGGCGGCGTGTGGAACCGGGACAGCTCCACCCGGCCGTGGCCGTCCGGGGTCCTCATCATGGTGATGTCGGCGCGGACGCCGTCGAGGCCCACGGTCTGGTCGACCCAAGGACCCTCGACCGTCGTCTCACCGTCCACCTCCATCCCGAGCTCGGCGAAGAACGCCCTGGCGGCCTCGAGATCCTCGACGACGATGAGCACGTTGTCCATCCGCTGAATCATGGTGTCCTCATGGCCCCGTCCGCCGCAGCCCTCACGCGGGCGAAGCCGTCGGACCTTCTCGACCATAGTGCCCCCGCCAATGAAATCGCCCGAGTGGCGCACATCGACGTAGATCGACCTATATCCACGTACATCCACGCTAGACTCCGCCCCTGGAACCACCCGATCCGAAGCAGCTTATCCCTGCAAATCGGGCATTTCGGGGCTATAGCTCAGCTGGCAGAGCGCCTGGATCGCACCCAGGAGGTCGGCGGTTCGAATCCGCCTAGCTCCACTCTCGCGAAGTCCCTGTACATCGGCCTCTTCCGGTGGCTCTGAGCCGCCACACACAGTCGTCGATCAAGGTCTCTTCCAGGCACTCGAGGCGCTCGAGTGCCTGGAAGGACGCCGATGTACGCCGATGCGAACCGCTGGCACGGCTTCGGCACACGCCGTGCATCAATGCAGATCGGCCCGTGTGACCGAGCGAGAAATGCATGGAACGAGCCGACTCAGGCGCGATGGCGGACGGCTCGGTGCGGCCGACCGCAGGCCCACCCACCGTCTGCACGGATGGGCGCTACAGCGGCTCGGTGCCCTCGCTGAGGATCTCCAGGTACTTCGAGTAGGCGAAGATCTTGTTCCGGGGACGGCCGGTGATCTCCCGCAGGATCCCGAGCCGCTCGAGGTTCGAGATCGCGGTCGCCACGGTCGGCTCGGACACCGGCAGGCGCTCGGCCGTCTCGGGGATCCGGAGGATGACGTCTCTCACCGCCTGGTCGAAGACCAGGAGCGCGGAGCCCGCCGCGCGTCCCAGGTCGTTGATCTGACGGCGGTCGCGCTCGATCAACTCGACGATCCGCCTGGTCGTCTCGGTCGCGAGCGTCGCGACCGAGATCACGCCTTCGAGGAAGAAGCGCAGCCACCCCTCCCAGTCGCCCTCGATCCGGATCGCCTGGAGGCGTTCGTAGTAGGTGTCGCGGTGGCGCTTCAGGTGCAGGCTCAGGTAGAGCAACGGCCGGGAGAGGACCCGCTCTTCGCCGTCCGCGGTGTCGCAGCAGAGAAGCAGAGTCACGAGCAGCCGGCCCACGCGTCCGTTGCCGTCGAGGAAGGGGTGGATCGTCTCGAACTGGGCGTGGGCCAGAGCCGCCCGGACCAGCATCGGGACAGGGACCGGGTCTCCGTGCAAGAACCGCTCGAGGTCGGCCATCGCGCCGGGCACCTCGTTCGGGGGTGGCGGGACGTATCGCGCCAGCTCGGGGGCCTGCCCGCCGAGCCAGTTCTGGATCCGCCTGAACTCACCGGGCCCGGTCTCCCCTCCGCGGGTGCCGCGGAGGAGCTCGGCATGGACCTGTCTCAGCAGGCGCAGGCTGATCGGTAGGCCGTCGGCCATGCTCTGCAGCCCGAGGTTCAGGGCGGCGAGGTAGTTGGTGGTCTCCCTTACGTCTTCGATCGGCACCCCGGAGGCGATGTCGTGCTCGAAGAGCAGAAGGTCCGAGAGCGAGGACTGGGTTCCCTCGATCTGCGAGGAAAGCACCGCCTCCTTGCGGATGTAGCTGTAGAGGAAGTGATCGGGATCGGGCAGGAGCAGGGTGACGCCGTCGAGGCGACCGAGGGCCTGGTTGGCCCGGTCGAGCAACCGCTGAAGATCGGCGTCAATTGCCAGCGGAGGGTCCGGAGGGAGGGACTTCGGCGAGAAGGTCGAATAGCCGCCCCCGCGCTCGGAGGTGACGGTGACGAAGCGGCCCGCCCGGTCGACACCGCTTTTGGCCGCATCACTCATGTCCTTGGAATCCTTGGGATGGAGATGACGCTAGCAAAGGTTAAGGCGTTTTCCTTGGGATAGCTTAGAACAAGGAAGACTTCCTTGGGATCCCCGCCAGGACCGGCGACGGTGGGCGCCGACGCAGCGCGCTCGACCAAGAGGGCGGCCGCGGGTCGCGTGACGAGCCGACCTCCTGTGAGCCATCCATCGGGTCGGGAACCATCCCGGGCGGCGCGGTCCAGGTCACGGCCTGTTCAAAGTTGCCGCAGACCACCGGTAGATTGCGACCCCATGACCGCGAAGGAGAAGCTGCTCGAGCGGGTTATGACCTTCTCGGAGGCCGAGGCGGACGAAGCGCTGCGACTGCTCGATGCGCGCGGGCGCGAGGACGAGGACGAGTGGGGCAGCCTGTCGAGGGTGCATGAGGCCGCCTTCGGCGGTTCGATGCGGCGCCTGGCGAGGTCCGAGCGCGCGGCCGGCCACGAGCCCTGGTGAAACTCGGAGAAGTCTCCGGGGCCGAGTGTCCCGGGGGGAGACTCGGCCGGCGGTGGTGATGGCCCGCGCGAGGCAATCGGCGCCCTCGGAGGCCGCTCGCGGTGTCGGTACTGCACGACCCAGGAACTCTAGGAGTCGCTTCCGCCTTCACGCTGAAGCGCGGTATTCATGCTCGCTCTCGCCAACGAGCCGCAGGTGACCTACGAACCTTCGCCGTTGCGGCGGATGGCTTCCTCGCGGGCTCTCCTGACCCTCTCGAGATCCCTCGCGTACGGACGGCCAACACTGATGGAGTAGTCGATGCGGTTGCAGAGGCGGTGCGCGAGGACGGCGTTGTCCACGTCTCGGTGGCCCCCCTCTCTCTTGGAGCGAGGGAAGTGCTCGTGAGTGGGCATCCAGTCGCTCAATTCGTCCCTAACCGGATCGAAGTAGCACGCGCCTCCAAGCTCCTCGGGGCAGAAGCACTCCGGCATCTTGCAAGCGAGTTGCGTGATGTACCCCTGCTCGGCTGCCTTGACGAGGATCCCCTTGACGCCGAGCGCCTTCAACTTCGCCGCTGCGGCGCGGCCGCGTTCAGGATCCCGCTCAACCCTCGGCATGATTGTCCTCCATAGTGTGCACCCTGACGGAGCAAGAGGAGACATTCCCGGTTGAGGTCGCGCTCGAGCTGCCGTCGGGGTTTCAGCTCGACGCCTCGCTTCTCGGCCTGGTCAGACCGGCCACCATCGGCGGGGTCGCGGTGGACATCGTCCTGCCGGACTTCAAACCCGACGACGACGGCTACCCATTCGGACCCAAGCTCGATGGCCGAGTGAGCGCGGATTGGGTTGGACACTTTGAGAAGCGCGACCCCGAGGAGGAGCGTTGGTCACCCTTCGGATCGGTCACCCAGACGAGGAGAACCGAGAGCGGGAACGAGGAGGACGACACGATCGAGGCGTTCCTCACCTCACGTCTCCTTGCGCTCCCGGGCGATGAACTCACGTTGGCGCAGGCACGGAGCCTCAAGCGCGCGGCGGATGATTGGACCCAACTGCTGGAGACCTGGCTTGAAGTCGTCTCTCGACAAGACCTCCAGCGGAAGTTCATCGTGGCGCACCGGACGGGTCGATCCGCCTTCGTCTGGACCGATCGGGGGGAGAATTCCCGCGGCAGCCTGCTCGGCGACGAGCAGGGCGGATTCACCATCAACTTCGGGAAGGCGCTCGCGATCACCCCGGACGACTGGGAGAAGGTCCTCGCGAAGGCGAGCGACGGTATGGAGCCCCCGGAGGCGCACATGTTCATCCGCGACGCCCGACAGGCGCAGAACGCAGGGAATCATCGGCGCGCGGTGCTCGATGCCGCCACCGCCGCCGAGATCGCCCTTGCAGAACTCCGCGACGGGGCAGTCAAGACTGCTGACCCGGGGCTCTCCGCCTACATCGAAAAGACGGTCGGGCAGATCGACCGACTGGCCAGCTTTCTGAGGGCGGTGGGGAAGTCTCCCCCGGAGAACATCACCGAGGACATCGGCTGGCCGAGAAACGACGCGATTCATCGAGGCCACGACCCAAATGCGGAGACCGCGGCGAAGGCTCTCCGGAAGGCGGAAGAAATCGTCGAACAGGCATCGCCGTGGGGCAACCTTCTATAGGTGCCCTCGTTCCTGCGGGTCGGTTCGACTCGACGTGATCGCGGTCGTCAACCGACGCCAAGCTGCATAGCCGGAATGGTCGATCGCAATTTCCTCTTCGAACCGCCACGCGTCACGCCGGGCCGGCCAAGTCCGTCACAGGAGCGTTGCGGGATGTCTTCGACCCCGCCTCATGATGGACGGCTGGCCTAGGAGCGGGCCCCACATCGGAATTCCTTTAGCCAACTGGCATGATGCGCGGCCACTCGACAAAGGCTGAAAGGACGGAACGGATGCAGGTAGGGGTTGCGATGGACGAGGTGAACATCACGCTTGGTAACAAAGGCGTGACTTTCTCGGTTGCCGACAACGGCGGCAAGCACGTAGGCAACATTCGCGTCGGCAAAGCGACGGTGGAATGGCGGAAGGGCAAGACCCGCTACGGCAACGGCAAGCAGCTTCCGCTCGACAAGCTCATCGATCTCCTTGAAGACCTCTAGCCCAGCCACCTGGGAATGACGGCGGGGCGAATGGCGGGCTGAGTAGTGGCACGTCGATCTCGACCAAAGCAGGAAAGGCCGAGTCCGGACAAGGATCTGGCGCTTGTGAACTACCCCGATCTGAATGCGACCTTCTACGGAATGAAGCCGCACATCTACCTCCGCCGCCGCCTCAAGAGCCTGTGGCTATGGCATGGAGACCCCCCTGGCCTGTCCGAGCTCTTGAGCGAGAAATTCATCGTGGATGACATGGCGGTTACGCTCGGAACCGAGGGAGACGAGGACACGGAGAAGAGAGAGCGAGAACGATTCGTCGTAATCGAGGCCGAGGTCCTTCTGCATCATGTGAGCGAGACCCTGCTGCGTCTCTATCTCGTTCACGCACGGGAGTCTCCGTGTCCGTGGCTCGATGTCTCGCGGGAAATGAGCTCCGGCCGGTTCAAGAAGAACATCGAGAAGCTCCGACAACGACTCGAGTCGGAAGAGGAGAAGCCGGGAATCGAAAGAGCCTTCCTGCCACCGGGCGATCGAGCAGTGATGGTCCCAGATCACGGAGAAGAGGTATGGGAGCTGGCGGTTCAGAACCTGTCCGATTACCTCGACTATTACGCTTCCCACTTCCTCGATGCTGCCCCGTATAACGCTGCAAAGCATGGCTTGGCCTTACTTGCTGGTCAGTCCGGAATGGAACTCGGTGCGGGAGACGATCCACTTCCGTTCCTCAAGAGATCCGGACCAGCATTGGTCTACCTGGAGATTGAACACGACGAAAGATCGGGGGAACCGCGATGGGCCCAGGTCACGAAGTGGATCGTCTTGCGCAGGGCCCTTGCCATGACCCACATCGGCTGCCGGCTCATTGAGGACATTTGGAAGATCGGAACCGGCCGTCGGACCACCACAAAGCCTGTCGACCTTCACCTTTTCACCGAGCCGAAGTGCGTGGAGGTGCTTAAACGGACGGAGCGCGAGAGCGAAGTGGGAATACCAGGAGTAATGACGGACCGAATATCGGAACGCCTGATTTACCGTTGACTGCTTGACATCTCGGCGGTGGGGGAGGGCGCCGAGGTGGGCCCTCGGAGCGCCCCGGGATGGCCCGGTCAGCCGAGCGGGGGGACCTCGCCGCCGCCGTAGGCGCCCGCGCCGCCGCCGAGTTCAGGCACTCGGCGCCCGAAAGTGCCTGAATCGCCCCACAATCTCCTCGTATCGGTGCGCATCTGGCGGCTTGCAGGCACTCAAGCCATGTCAATTATCCCTGCAAATCGAGCTCTTTTCCCCGCCAGCTCTCGGGCATCGCACCCAGGAGGTCGGCGGTTCGAATCCGCCTAGCTCTATTAACACGGGCCGTGCTGCCTTGTGTACGCTCCCTCTATGGCGGCTTCGGCGAAGCGGATCAACGTGACCCTCGACGACGAGCATGCGGCCAAGCTCGCAAGGCTCGCCGATCGCACGCATGTGCAGGAGGGAACCCTGGCCCGATCGCTTCTCTTTACCGCACTTGACGACGCCGATCCCGACGCCGCCCGCATCACCGAGATCCTCGACGCGATCCCCGGCGCCTGGCAGCGCACGCAGGAGGGTCTGGCACAGGCGGCCCGCGGTGAAGGAACACCACTAGACGAGCTGGCCTGAGTGGCGCAGGTCATCGTCACCCCGCAGGCGCGGCGGGACATCGACGAGGCCATCTCGGCGCTCGGCCTGCCGGACGACACCTGGGCTCGCATCGCCCGCTCGCTCCGACCCTTGGAGACATTTCCGCTTGCCGGACCTGAGCTGGGCGGCCGCTGGGCGCCGACCCGGTTCGTGCTCGGGCCCTGGTCCTGGATGATCTTGCTCTACCGCTACGAGCAATCCTCCGACCGGGTCCACGTCGTCGCGATGCACGATGGTCGATCCGCGACCTCGGCTACCGTGACGCGGCGGTAGCTCGGCGCGCAGGTGAATGTCGCCACTTGCAGTGGCCCCGGGTTCGACACCTGAACTGGCCCCACCTCCGTGCCGGTTGTCGTTCGATCTGATTGTTGCCGATGAGCCCTCGGGCCGTCGCCGCGGAGCCGAGCCCGGAGGGCGAGGCGCAGCGGTGACGGCGGCGGGCCTCAGTCCTCCCGGTCGCCTCCCTTCCTCGCCCCGCGCCTCTCCAGCCCGTGGCGGAAGCGCCAGGACTCGGTGCCGGTGTCGATGATGTGGGCCTTGTGGGTGAGACGGTCGACGACCGCCTTGGCGAGGCGGGCGTCGGCGAAGACCTTGGTCCACTCGCCGAAGGGGAGGTTGGTGGTCACCATCAAGGAGCCGCGCTCGTTGCGCTCGGAGATCACCTGGAAGATCAGCTCCGCCGCGCCGTCGGGCAGCGCCAGGTAGCCGAGCTCGTCGAGGACCACCAGCTCGGTCCGCGCGTAGCGGCCGACCACCCGACCGAGCTCTCTCCGGCTCTCGGCTTCCTGCAGCTCGTTGGCCAGGCCGGCGAGCGTGGTGAAGCGCACCCTCCTTCCCTGCCGGCAGGCGCAGACCGCCAGGGCGGTGGCGAGCATCGTCTTGCCGGTCCCAGACTCGCCGACGAAGATCACCGACTCGCGGTCGTCGATCCACGAGCACTCCGCCAGCGCGGCGATCGTCGCCTGGGGCACCTTCGGGGCGTCTTCGAAGCGGAATTCCTCGAGCCGCTTCATCACCGGGAAGCGGGCTTCGATCAGTCGCCTTCGTTCGCGTCGCTCGGAGCGCTCCTGCTGCTCTGCCTCCAGCAGCGCCGCCAGGTAGGCGACCGGCGTCTGCTGGTCGCGCGTGGCCTCCTCGGCCATCGCCCGGAAGCGTGCCTTCACCGTCGGCAGCTTCAGCTCCGTCGCGTGGGCCTCCACCAGCGCCTCCAGGGCCGCCGTCTTCGCGTTCGCCGCCATCAGACCGCCACCTCCCGCAGGGCGTCGTAGCCCGAGAGGTCGGTCGGCGGCGGCGATCCGACGCCGGCCAGGCGATCCTCCAGCTCGAGGACCGGCGCGGACGGCCGCTCGGCCCGTCGGGCCAGGAGCGCCACGGCGCGGCCGTCATGGGCGCCGGCGACGAGGGCGCCGCGCACCGCCTCCTCGACCTTTCCCGGTCCCAGCTCGCGGCAGAGCAGCAGCACGTCGACCATCTGGCGGGCCGCCTCGGCGCGGTCGGTCCGTGCCTCGATCGCGCCCCAGAGCTCGTCGAGGCAGGGCGGCCAGTCGCCGCGGTCGCGCTCCTGGCGCAGGGCGAGGGATCTCGCCAGGGCCCCGGGCTTGCGGGCGAGCAGGTCGAGGTAATGCTCGAGCCGGGCGGAGACCTGGTGGCACCCGGCGAGGCGCCCGTGGGTGGCGACCACCTTGCCGTCGTGCCAGATCTCGATCTCCCGCGCGCCGACCTTCGCCCGGACCCGCATCCCGACCAGGCGGGCGGGGACCGAGTAGCGGTCGCGGCGCACGGTCACCAGCGCCTTGGAGTCCACCCTGGGGCTTGCCTCCTCGGCCGTGTCGTGGGGCTCGGCGGGGAGGTCGACGAGCAGCCTGCGCTCGCGCTCCAGCATCACCCCGACCGGCCCGGGGCGGCCGGTGATCGTGCGGTCGAGATCGGCGAGGCAGGCGGCCTCCAGGTGCCCGTTCAGCTCGGCGAGCGACCCTACCTCGGGCACCGGGACGAGGTGACGGCGGCGGAAGCGGCCGACCTCGCCCTCCACGCCGCCCCTCTCGTGGGCCCCGCGCTTGCCGGAGAGGCAGAAGGAGGACTCGAAGCCGTAGTGGGAGCGCAGGGCGACGAAACGGTCGGACTCGACCCGCCGGCGCCCCTTCATCACCTGCGCCACCGCGGCCTTCAGGTTGTCGTAGCGGATCAGGCCGAAGACGCCGCCGAAGAACTCCAGGGCGCCGACGTGGCCCTCGAGGAATGCCTGTTGGGTCTCGGCCTCGAACGCCGCGACGTAGGCGGCGCCCGAGTGGCAGGCGCGCATCAGGAACAGGTGGACCTTCCTCGGCTCCCCGCGCACGATGACCTGGGCCTCACCCCAGTCGACCTCGGCCTCCGCGCCTGGGTCGGAGACCAGCGGGACGAATGCCTCGACCTCGCCGATCTCCCGTCTCCACGCCGCCACGTGGCGGTCGACCTGGCGCTCGGAGACCTCGGCGCCGTGCTCGGCGACCAGCCGCTGATGGATGCGGCGGGCGGTATGGCGCTGCTTGCGCGGCACCTCCCGGTCGGCCTCCAGCCATTCGTCGATGATCGCCCGGTAGGGGCCGAGCCTCGGCGCCGGTCTGCTCCTCGGCGACCGCTTCGGCGGCGGCACCGCCGACTCCAATGCCTGGCGCACGGCGCGGCGATGGACGCCGTGCCTTCTCGCCAACTCCCTGATCGAGAGGCCCTCGCGGGCCCGGTCACGCCTGATCTGCTCGAACTGCTCCACTCTTCTCACTCCCTCCCGACCTCCGCCTCTCGCGCTCCTTCGGAGCGCTCAGCGTCAGTCGCGGTTCGGACGGAGGTGGGGCCAGTTCAAGCGTCGACAGTGGGGCCAGTTGAGACGTCTATATGTAAGACCCGACCACGTTGTTCCGCTTCAACTCGTCGAGACGAGCTCCGGGCGGCTTGTGGCTGAGGGAGCCGTGTGGTCTGTGCCAGTTATAGAACTCCAGCCAGCCGGGTAGCGCCGCGGTCCGCTGGGCGGAGTCGCGATAGATCGCGCCGTAGGCCCAGCCGCCGAGCATCGTGCGGATGAACCTCTCCGCCTTGCCGTTGGTGCGCGGCCGGTAAGGCCGGGTGCGGAGGTGGCGGATCTTCAGGGCCTTGCAGGCGAGGGCGTGCACGGTCGAGCGATAGGCGCCGCCGTTGTCGGTCATCAGCCGCTCGACCTTGATCCCGTGGCGACGGTAGAAGGCCACGGCGCGGCGCAGGAAGGCGACACACGTCCGCCCCTTCTCGTCGGGGAGGACCTCGACGTATGCCAGGCGCGTGGCATCGTCGACGCAGACGTGGACGAACTCCCATCCGGCGCCACGGGCGTGGGAGGTGCGCCTGCCGGTCACCCGGTGCCCGGCCCCGCCTTCGATCCGCACCAGCTTCTTGACGTCGATGTGGATCAGCTCGCCCGGGGCGGCCCGCTCGTAGCGGTTGGCCGGCTCGGGCGGCTCCAGCCGGCTCAGCTTGCCGAGCCCGATCCGCCGCAGGATCCCCGAGACCGTCGAGAGCGCCATGCCCAGGCACTCGGCGATCTCCGCGCCGGTCATCCGGACCCGCCGCAGGGCGGCGATCGCCTCGACCCGGGACTCCTCGGTGCGGTTGGCGACCGTCCGGGGAGCCGAGCTGCGGTCGGCCAGCCCGGCCTCGCCCTCCGCGCGGTAGCGGTCGGCCCACTTGCGGGCGGTGCGCTCGCTCACTCCGGCGGCCGCGGCCGCCTCCGTGAGCGACCAGTCCTCGGCGAGGACGCGCCTGGCCATCGTCAGCCTCCCCTTCGGACCGAAGGGGGCATTAGCGTGAATCTTCATCCGGGTCCTCCTTGTTGCTGGGTGTCTCGACAACCCCCAGCCTCCAAGGAGGCCCGGATGAACAACGTGGTCAGGAATTACATCTATACCCACGCAGGGGCCGACGTAGTTTCGATCGCGCGTCTCGGCACCCTGATTCGTGGGCGCGACCGGGACGGCATTCCGCCGGTGAGGTCGGGACACGCCGGCGGGATGGAAGCCAACGCCGCCGGTCCCGGCGTCCCCGGTCCAAGTCACGAACCTGTCCATCTGGCCGCGGACCGAGGGGACATTGCGACCCATGACCGCGAAGGAGAAGCTGCTCGAGCGGGTGACGACTCTCTCGGAGGACGAGGCCGGCGAAGCGCTGCGCCTGCTTGACGCGCGCCGGGTGGAGGCGGGGACGAGTGGGACAGCCTGTCGAAGGTGCATGAGGCCGCGTTCGGCGATTTGATGCGGCACCTGGCGGAGTGCGACCGTGCGCTTCCCACCGAGGTGCAAGACGAGGCGCGCAGGCGCGGGCTGATCCCCGACATCGAGGACCGGCGGGCGGCGTAGCCACCGCCGCGCGCGCTTCGACCGCTCGCCCTCAGCCCTGGGGGGCTCGCCAGGAGTCCAGCAGCCGGTCCATCTCGTCTCGCACCAGCAGCCGGGCTTCGCCCCGATCCCGGCCGGACATCAGCAGCTGGTCATAGCCGGTGTCCCGGTGGCGGACCGAGGCGGCCACGGCGAGCTCGAGCGCGCCGGGGTCGAGCGCCCGGCCCGCTGCGCTGCGCCCGACCCGACCACTGCCACGGGCGCCAGCGTGGCGGGCTATCTCCTTGGCCCGAGCGCGCGGGCAGCCAGGGAAGAGGCGGAGGATCTCCGTCGCTATCTCGGCCTGGAAGGCGAGGTCCTGCTCGCCGCGGCGAAGGCGCTCGCGCTCGCGCCGCCTGGCGCGAGCGTCGGCATCGGCCAGGCATTCGGCCTCTGCCTGCTCGAGCGCCTCCTCCTCGACCAGGATGCCCTGGCGCTCGTAGCGCCTCCTCGCTCTGCTGAAGCGGACGACCACGGCAGAGAGGCCGCTCGCCTTCCTCGCTCGCCTGGTCAACGCAGCGTCGCCTGAGGGCAGGAAGACCAGATGACCGAGGTCGGCGCAGCCGAGGCACAACGGCCCCCTGTCCTCCATCGTCAGCATGCCGCCGCCCCCGCCGCATTCCACGCAGCTCCAATCCTTGAGCGCGGAGACGACGACGATCTCCGACTTCGCGTCCCGTTTCCCGCGCTCGGACGGCACGCCTCCTCCCTCAGCCGGCCGCCCGCGCGCGCAGGGCCAGCCGCAGCGTCTCGCGACCCCCGGGCGCCAGCGTCAGCTCGTCGCGAGCGCGCTGGGTTTCGCGGTCGTACTCGTAGTCGTGGACGAGCAGCCCCAGGGCCTCCGCCGGACGGAACAGGCCCCAGGCGCAACCGCTCACGTCGTGAACGTCCGGCGACTCGCCCGCGGCGTTCCAGCCGTCGGCGACGATCGCCGCGTGCACCCGGGGCATGAGCTCGTCGCGATCGACGGTCGGTCCGCCGCCGAGCAGCACCGCCACGGCCAGCTCCTGGACGGCGCCGGCGAAGCCGTCGGCGATCAAGTGCGGAGCGACCGCGTCACGAAGGGCGAGGCGGTCGCCCAGCAGAGCCTGCCCCCGCTTGGTCAGGGCGACGCTACGTCCGCTTCTGCGAAGAAGCCGCATCCGCCGCGCGAGGTCGTGCAGCTCGCACAGCCAGGCCACATCGTCTTCGCGATGCGGCGGCCCCCATCGCTCCTCCCGCCAGGCGGCCGGGAAGCGGCCGACGAAGGCGCGGACGAGGGCGCGGTTGAGCGCCCCGGTCTGAGTCAGGCCGATCCCTTCGGCGGCCTCTTCGAGCAGCCAGGAAAGCGGCTCCATCAGAGCTCCACTGTCCGCTGGCCCCTCCTCCGCCGGCGCCCGCAGCTCCTCCAGGACGGGCGCGACGATCTCCGCGCGTGCATCGCTCCCGTACCGGGCCCAACCCTCCAGCCGCTCGGCGACGATCGCCTCGAGCGGCGCACGCCCATCCAGCTCGGCGTCGGGGCGGCGCAGGAACCCGGCGACCACCGTCGCCTGCCGGCGCTTGAACCCCCGTGCTCCGGGGTCGACGCCCTCGCCCTCGATCCAGCACTCCAGCTCGCGCGCCACCCGATCGCGCAAGCGCGCCTCCTCGAAGCCCATCATCGAGCGCCAGACAAGGACGTCGGTATCGGGCGGCTCCAGGCCCGAGTCGAGGAGCGCCTCGCGCAGCTGCTCCCCGGCCGCGCGCTCATCCTCCTCCCAGGCCCGCAGCATCGCCATCGTCTGCTCGCAGGTGCAGAGCTCCGCGTAGGCCTCGGCGCCCTCCCCGGCGAGCTCAAGGAAGCGGCCGAGCCGTGCGGCGACTTCCCGCTTCACCTCGGGCGACGCGAGCAGCTTGCGGGGCAACTGGTACCAGAGGAAGAGCTGCAGGTCATAGCGGCTGATCTCCAGCGGCGCGTCCTCATCCTCACGCCCGGCGATCAGCTCGAGGGCGGCCTCCACGTCCCCCGGGGCCTCGAGATCGTGCTCGCCCAGCCGGGCCAGGGAGCGGGCGACCTCGGTGGGCGACAGCTCGATGGGCACGGGCTCAGTCTGCCGCAATCGCGGCGGCGGGTGCGTGCGCCGCTACTCGCGCGAGGGCCAATCCCGTACTTCGGAATTCCAACGACCGCCGGCCTCCGAACGAAGCACGGGGTCCAGCAGGTGAGCGGCCGCCGCGTGGCCCGCGCCAAGGTCCGTCTCGATCCCGACCTGTCGAGCCAGCTCCGCGTAGGGCGCTCTCCAGGATGAGGGCGGCGGCGGCACGGCGTTTGGAAGCGCTTGGTCCGCTCGCGCCTCAAAGACCGCTGCAAGGCCACGACTGAGGCGTTCGGCATCGAGCTCGGCCACCTCGCCGATCAGGACGAGGTCGACGAGATCCTTGACCCGGGTGCTTTCCCGCTCCCCCTGCCCGTACGAGCCGGTGTAGGCGTGGAACTTCTCGGCCACGTGCTGCTCCAGCACGATGACCGGCAGCTGGAGCGCGGCCACCTCCGCAAACCCCAGCGAGCTCGCGGCGAAGAGTGACTCTGCCTCGATTGGTGACTGTTCGCTGAAGGCGACATCGACGGGGAACTGCTCAAAGCGGCGGCCGGCGAGATCGGCACGAACCGTATAGCGGACCGCGTGGAAGCCGGCGGCGTCGAGCGCCGGCGTGCGGCGAATCTCGAAGTCGAAGAAATCACCGAGTTCGACGCCGGTGGCTGCGTTCAGGTGCTCGGTCGCAGCTTCCTCGTCGTCCGCCCGCCCGAGGTCGATGTCCTTCGTCGTCCGCGTGCGAAGGCCGAGTCGCAGCTCCAGCGCGAACGCACCCTTGAGCAGCCAGCCGCCTGACTCCGACGCTGCAAGCCTGGCGAGGAATCGCTCGAAGGCCACCCGCTTGCGCAGTCGCATCAGCGCCACGCCGCTCGTGGTCGCCTCGTTCTTCAGGCGCTGCTCGAGCGCGGTACGGAACGCCTCTGGCGTCTCGTATTTCACGATCGGCCATCCTTCCCGGCGGCGCGGCGGACGAGCCGACCTACGCGGCCACCGCGTCGGTCGGCTCGGGCGAGAAGCGCACGGCGGGTCGTCAGGCCCTCGTTCAGCGCTTGGCGCACGGCCATCTCGATCTGCTCGGGGGCCGTGCCGGCGCTGGCGGCGTCGAGGATCGAGCGCACCGGGTCGGTGACGCGGATGCCCTCGCGGAGCACGACTTCAGATGGCGCAAGGACCGTCGTCGTGTGCAGGGTCACGCCCTGAAGCGGCCTGTTCCCGCGATCGTCGCGGTTTACCAGCAGGTGCACCGTGTTCGGCAGGACGTCTGAGAGGCCGTGGAGCTCGAGGGCGCTCTCGTGGGAGACGACGGCTCGCTCGGTGCCGGTCGCGAGCCACTTCGCCCGCACCTCCTCGTGGCTCGAGCCCGGGTAGTCGCGCAGCCGGTACAGGCCACGTCGAACGTGCTCGTAGCGCCCGGAGCGAACATGATGGGCGAGCAGTTGCGGGCTGAAGCCGGCTTCGCGCGCCTGCCGGGAAGTGAAGTAGCCATCCTGCCCATAGGAGATTCGGTTCAGGGCGACGGCATCCGGAGATTGGATGTCAGACACAGCTAAAGCATAGCTATATCTATCGGCGACGCTCGTACCCGCACGATCTCACAGGCACTTGTCGCCAGGAGTGCCCGAAACGCCGACAATCGCCGCGAGTCGGTGCATATCCGCGGCGTTGGCGGCTCTGGCGGCCACTCACGAACCTCCTGCTAATTCGCACCTTCTCACGCTGAAGTCCCGCCCAGAGCCGCCACATCGCACCCAGGAGGTCGGCGGTTCGAATCCGCCTAGCTCCATCCTCGCGAAGTCCCTGCGGGGGTTCTTCCGGGGCTCTCAACCTTCCGGGGCTCTCAACCGTCACGCCCGGCCGCCGATCCGGGGGCATCTTCGGGCACGAGAGATAGCGGGCGAGGCGCGGTCGCGCACGCCGCGGGGCGCCCGGCCGGCATCGCCTAATTCCCAGGTCCAGAGCCCCAAAAGACTGGGGGTGGCGGTCCCCAAACCTCGGCGTTGTCGCTGCTAGCTTCGCCCGCCCTCGGCCGAACGGTCGTGTCGGGCTGAACCAGTCGCCATGCGCGATGAAAGGGAGATGGACATGTCACTTGCTGCCTGCCGTAGGGTCCTGCTCGCGATGGTGAGCTTGGGGGCGCTGATCGCCGCCGCGCCCGCCGCCGCCGACTGGACCGCCCCGGCCGAGATCTCCGACGCCGGCACGCGCAACGCCGGCAACCTGCAGGTCGACGCGGGGCCCGGGCGGGTCGCCGCCTGGACCTACGGCGCCCCGGGCGTCGCCGTGGTCCTGCCCACCGCCGGCGGCGCCCCGGCGCCCCAGACCTTTCCCGGCAGCTACGGGCCGCCGACCGTCGGCATCGGCGGCAGCGGGGTCGGCGCGATCGCCTTCCAGGCCTCGCCGTACGGGATCTTCGCCGCGAGCAAGCCGGCCGGCGCGAGTGCCTTCGGCGCCGCGGCGCAGATCGAAGGGCCACCGAACGAAACCGGCATGGTCAATCCGATCCTCGCGGTGAACGCCCAGGGAACCGCCCAGCTCTTCCACGGCATCGAAGACCAGACGTACGGCTTCGGCAGCAAGTACACGGGGCGCATCCTGAGCGATCCGTCCACCAACACCTGGACGGCCGGCGGGGCCTTCGGCACCGGTGAGCCATTCACCCACAACGCCGCCGTCGCCACGGCAACGGACGGCTCGACCGCGCTGCTCCTCAAGTCCGAGAACGGCCTCAACTTCCGCGAAGTCATCCCGGCGGTGATCGAGAACGACGGCAGCGTCGCCGCAGGCGCCGCCATCGTGGCGAGCAGCGGCAACGGCAGCGGCGCCCTGACCAACCCGAGCGGTATCTCGCTGGCGCGGCTGCCCGATGCCTCCCTCGCGGCGGCGTTCCAGCTCAAGGCGGGAACCAACGGAGGCATCTTCGTCTCGGACCTCTCGAAGAGCCGTGCCGGCGGCACGGGCGGGGGGATAGTCCCGCGGGTCCGGGTGAGCGACGACGAGGACGGCTCGCAGCCGCACATCGCGACCGACGCCGCGGGCGACACGATCGTCACCTGGTACGACCCCTCCGACGGCGCCGGCGACCCGAGCGCGATCCGCGCCCGCTTCCGGGCGGCGGGAAGCACGACCTGGAATCCCACCGAGACGGTCGCGGCGGGCAACCTCGATGAACACGCGCTCGCCGTCGACGGGCTCGGCAACGCCTTCGTCGTCTACGTCGACCAGGAAGCCGACGAAATCGCCACGAAGGTGCGCACGCCCGGCGCAAGCGGCACCTGGGGTGCCGCGGAGACGATCAGCAGCGGCCTGAGCGGGGTGCAGGAACCGCGCGTCGCCGTCCCCGGCGACTACGAAGCCTTCGCGGCCTTCACCGCCGACAACGGCCTCGGCAGCCCGGCGCGCGCGGTCTACTCGGCAAGCGGCGATGCTCATCCCGTTCCGCCGGGCGGCGGCGGTGAAGAACCCGGTGGCGGCGGCCCGGGCGGGGGCGATCCCGGCGGTGGCAGCCCGGGCGGCGAAGCACCCGGTGGTGGCAACCCGGGCGGCGGCGGTCCCGGCAGTGGCATCCCGGGCGGTGAAGTACCCGCCGGCGATCCCGGGCAGCCCGGCGCCGGTGGCGGCGATCCGAACGGCGGTGCGGCCGGCGGCGCGGCGCCGGCCGCAGGCGCGCCGGGCGGCGGCACGGAGACCAGCGGCGGCACGCCGTCCGCGGGCGGGCAGGCGAGCACCTGCAAGAAGGCATCGAAGCGGCTGCATAAGGCGAACACCCGGGTGAAGAAGGCGAAGAAGCAGGTCCGCAAGGCGAAGGCCCGGCTGAAGAAGGCGAGAAACCACGCCCAGAGGGCGAAGAAGCGGGCACAGAAGGCGAAGGCCGCGAAGCGGGTCAAGCACCTGAGGAGGGCGAGCAAGAAGGCGAAGCGGGCGAAGGTCGAGGCCTGCCGCTAGATGCTTGATTCCACGACACCGCCCACCCGGATGACGCGCCCCCGGTCGCACCCTGCCGCGGAATCAATCATCTAGCCGGCCCGCTCCACCCCGCCCGGTTCGACCGCCTCGCCGGGTCCGCGGACCCGGCGAGGTCAGGAGACGTCGTTCGTCAGCACCACCTTCGTCGCCTCTCGATTGTCGAACTTCTCGTACGCCTCCGGGCCCTGCTCGAGCGGGAACCGGTCGCTGATCAGCCGCGACGGCCGCAGCCGCTCGTCGGCGATCATCGCCAGGAGCATCTCGCGGTCGTTGAACGGATCTCCCATCGCGAAGCGGAGGGTCAGCTCGGCCTCGAACATCCGCCCCGCCTGCAGCGGGTAGTCCGGCTCGAAGTGGGCCCCGACCACGGAGACCGTGCCTCGACCCCGGACCAGCGAGAAGGCCGCGTCGAGGGCCGGTTTGGCGCCCGCCGCCTCGATCACCGCGTCGGCGCCGAGCCCGCCGGTGGCCGCCGCGACCGCGTCGGCCGCCTCCTCCGGGGCGACCGTCTCGGCGCCGAGCCCGGCCGCCACCTCGCGGCGGGCCGCGATGCCGTCGACCGCGATCACCCGCCGGGCGACCGGCACCGCGATCATCGTCGCCATCAGCCCCACCGTCCCGCAGCCGAGCACCACCACCGTGTCGCCGATCCCGACCTCGGCGCGGCGCACCGCCGAGAGCCCGGTCGGCAGCATGTCGGCGACAAAGACCGCGTCGTCGTCGGCCACCCCCTCCGGGATCGGCCAGAGCGAGCGGTCGGCGAGCGGCGCCCGCACCAGCTGTGCCTGGCCGCCCTCCAGCCGCTCGTAGACGCCGCTGTAGCCGAACAGGGCGCGGTGCGAGCACTGCATCGGCCGGCCCGCCCGGCACTGCTCGCAGGTCCCGTCGGAGATCATGCTCGTGTTCACGACCCGCCGGCCGACCTCGACGCCGCGGACCTCGGGGCCGACCTCGCGGACCACCCCGACCCACTCGTGACCGGGGATCGTGCCCGCCTCGAAGCCGGGGGTCAGGCCGTGGTACGGGAACAGGTCGGCGCCGCAGATCGCCGTCCGGGTAACCTCGACGATCGCGTCGGTGGGGCGCTCGATCCGCGGCTCGGGCGCGCTCGCGTCGAGCTCCAGCCGCTCCGGTCCGTTGATCCTCAATGCCTTCACGGGCTTACCTCCGCGTTCGTCTTGGTTTGGGGGTCGGGTGGGCGGCGGTCCGTCCACGGCCGCGCGGCTTCGAAGGCCGCCGCGGCGCGGATCACCAGCGCCTCGGAGTGCAGGCCGCCGGCGATCTGGAGGCCGACCGGGACGCCCGCCGATTCGAAGCCGGCGGGCACCGAGATCGCCGGGGTCCCGAGCATGTTGGTCGGGTAGGTGAGCAGCCAGCCGAGCATCCGCCGGCGCAGCGGCCCGCCGTCCAGCTGCGGCGGGCAGTAGGCGTCGACCGGGAAGGCGCCGCGTGACAGGGTCGGGCTGAGCAGCAGGTCGTAGTCGTCCATGAAGGCGGCGAAGCGATCCCACATGCGGCCCCGCGCTTCGCCGGCCAGGGCGACGTCCAGCGCCCGCGCCGCCGCGCCCTCGCGGATCACCTGCAGCAGCTCGGCATCGACCTGGCCCTCGTACTCGTCCCAGTCGAAGAGGTCGATCATCGTCGCGTAGGCGGGCTTCCAAATCCCCTCCCACATCGCCTCTTCGGGGTTCTCCCACCCGGGGTCGGCCTCGACGACATCGCAGCCGAGCTCCTCGAAGGCGCGCGCCGCCCGCCCGCAGATCGCCGCGATCTCCGGGTCGACCTCCGGCTCGAAGCCGAGGTTCGGCGAGTAGGCGATCCGCAGCTTGCCGAGCTCCTCCCCGGCGGCCGCGAGGAAGGCGCTGCCGTCGTCGGGCAGGGACAGCGGGTCGGAGGGGTCGGGGTGGGCGAGGACGTCGAGCATCAGCGCCGCGTCGGCGACCGTGCGGGCGATCGTCCCGTAGCCGAGGAAGGTTTCGAAGCGGGCCGGGACGATCGCGTGCGGGATCCGCCCGATGCCCGGTTTGAGCCCGACCACGCCGTTCAGCGCCGCCGGGATGCGGACCGAGCCGGCGCCGTCGGAGCCCTCCGCGAGCTGGCCGAGGCCCGCGGCGACCCCGGCCGCCGCGCCGGAGCTCGAGCCGCCCGCGCTGACGCCCCGCTGCCAAGCGTTGTGGGTCGGTCCGTAGACGTGGTTGGTCGAGGAGCCGCAGTAGCCGGCCTCGGTCATGTTCGTCTTGCCGAGGAAGAGGCCGCCCGCCTCGAACATGCGGCGGGCGAAGGTCTCGGTCCCGGTCGAGGTCGTGCCCTTCAACGGGACCAGGCCGAGCGTCTCGACCGTCCCCTCGACCCGGCAGGCCTCCTTCAGGGTGAACGGGACGCCGTGCAGCGGCCCCGGCTCGCCGCCCCCCGCGAGCCGCTCGGTCAGCTCGCGCCCGCGCGCCCGGATCGCCTCCGGGTCGTGCTCGATGATCGCGTTGAGGGCGGGGTTGACCCGCTCGATGCGGGCGATGCAGGCCTCGGCGACGTCGCTCGGCGAGACCTCCCCGCCCTTGACCAGGGCCGCCAGCTCGGTGGCGGGCTTCCAGCAGAGCTCCTCCGCCGCGGCGCGCCCGGCGGCGCTCATCCCGGCAGCTCCTCGAGCTCCACCAGATAGCCGTCGGGGTCGACCGCGAAGACCCGGGCGCCGCCCCAGGGCGGCGAGAAGGGCGCGGTGAGGAAGCTGACCCCCTTCCCCCGCAGCTCGTCGTAGGCGGCGTGACAGTCCTCGACCTCGATCACCAGATTCGCCTGCAGCCGCGAGCGATCGGTCGGGGCCGCGAGTTCGACGCCGGGACGATCCTCGGCCGGGTGGCCCTGCTCGGCCAGCGAGAGGCGTGCCCCGGCCAGCGAGAGGATCGCGTAGGCCGGGTCCTCGAAGGTCGCCTCGACCTCGAAGCCGAGCATGTCGCGGTACCAGGCGCTCGCCGCCGCCACGTCGGCGACGGCGAGGATCGCGCCGAAGCGCGTGGCGCCGAGGGCGGCCATCAGTTGCGGGTGTGGCCGCCGTCGACGGCGATCAGCTGGCCGGTCACCCAGGCGGACTCCTCCGAGCAGAGGAAGGCGACGGTCGGGGCGATGTCCTGCGGCTCCCCGCGGCGCGGGATCGCCTGCAGGCTCTGGACGAAGTCGAAGGCGTCCTTGTGCGGTCCTTCGAGCACGCCCTCGCTCGCGGTCAGCCCGGGGGCAACGGCGTTGACCGTGATGCCGTCGGCGCCGACCTCGGTCGCCAGCGCCCGGGTGAAGCCGATCACCCCGCCCTTGGCGGCCACGTAGGCGGCCATGTTGGGGGTCCCCGCCAGGAAGGTGTTGGAGGCGATGTTGACGATCCGCCCGTAGCCCGCGGCGCGCATCGGCTCCCAGACCGCGCGGGTGCAGAGGTACACCCCGGTGAGGTTGGTGTCGATCAGCTTGCGCCAGTGCTCGAGGTCGACGTCGGCCCACGGGATGAAGGGGACGATCGCGGCGTCGTTGACCAGCACGTCGATCCGGCCGTGCTCGTCGAGCACCGCCTTGGTCATCGCCGCGACCGAGTCGGGGTCGGAGACGTCGACCTCGACCGCCATCCCCCGTTGCAGGGCATCGGCGGCCTGCTTGGCGCCGACCGCGTTGAGGTCGGCGACGACCACCGTCGCCCCCTCCGCATCGAGCTTGTCGGCGATCGCGCGGCCGATGCCGCGGGCGCCCCCGGTGACGATCGCGACGCGATCCTCGAGCTTCATCTCAACCTCTTCTCTCCTCGGCGTTCAGCAGTGGTCGAGCGCGTTTCTATTGTGTAAGCTGCCAATTGTCAACAGTAAACTCAAGTCTGGAAGCCGCAAATGCAAGCATTGGGCATGAAGAGGCTGCCTTGATCAGCCCCGAAGAAGCTGCGCCTTACCGTCGGAGCGGGATCCCCCGGCGCCCCGACGTCAGGAGCTTCCGGTGAGGATCGAGAAGAGCTTCGAGATTCCGGCCCCGCCGGCCGACGCCTACGCGCTGCTGATCGACCTCGAGCGGGTCGGGGCCTGCGTCCCGGGCGGAGAGATATCCCCGGCCGGCGAGGACGGCTTCCACGCCGCGAAGATCGCCGTGAAACTGGGGCCGATGCGGATGACCTACGCCGGCAAGGTGAGGATCGGCGAGTCCGACGAGGCGGGCCGACGCGCCGTCCTCGAGGCCGACCTGCGCGAGCAGCGCGGCCAGGGCAACGCGCGCGCCACGATGACGATGACGGTCGGCGAGAGCGCCGGCGGCGCGGCGGTCGCGACGGTCACCGAGGTCAACCTCAGCGGCCGCGCCGCGCAGATGGCCCAGGGCGTGATCGACGAAGTGGCCGACCGCATCGTCGGCGACATGGCCGACTGCCTCGCCGCCCGCTTCGACGGCGCCGAGGCGGCGGCCGGCGGCGAGGCGGCGGCCCCGCCGAGCGAGGCGAAGCCGATCAACGGGCTGCGGCTGATGCTGCAGATCATCTGGGCGCGGATCAAGCGCGTCTTCGGCGGCGGCACGAGAGGAGACGCGAATGCGTGAGCGAAGGGAGGTAGCCGGGTGACCGTCCTCCCCGAGTTCGACCTCCACCGGCCCGGCGACGTCGCCGAGGCCACCGAGCTGCTCGCGACCCACGGCGAAGACGCGGTCGTCTACGTCGGCGGCACGGAGCTGTTCCTGCTGTTCAAGCTCGGCTTCGCCGAGTACCCGCACCTGATCGACCTGAAGGGGATCGACGACCTGTTCGGGATCGAGCGGCGCGACGGCGAGCTGCGGATCGGCGCCGCCGAGACCCACCGCTCGATCGAGCGCGATCCGCTGGTCCGCGACCAGTGGCGCTCGCTGGCCGAGATGGAGCGCGGGGTCGGCAACCTGCGGGTGCGGACGATGGGCTCGATCGGCGGCAACCTCTGCTTCGGCGACCCCCACTCCGACCCGGCCACCTACCTGCTGGCCGCCGGGGCACGGCTCGAAGCCCGCAAGGGCGCCGCGGAGCGGCGCGAGATCCCGCTCGAGTCCTTCACCACCGGCCCCTTCGAAAACGCGCTCGCCGACGGCGAGCTGCTGGCCGGCGTCCTGGTCCCGGCCCTGGCGCCCGGCGCGGCGATCGTGCACCGCAAGTTCGTCCTCACCGAGCGGCCGGCGATCACCGTCGCCGCCCATCTGCGCCGCGACGGCTCGCGGCTCGCCGACGTGCGGCTCGCGGTCGGCTCGGCGGGGAACCGGCCGAGCCGGGTCGAGGCGGCCGAGGCACTGCTGAACGGGCTCGGGGCCGACCAGCTGCAGGGCGCCCTGGCGGAGGTCGGCGGCCTCGCCGCCGACGCCGCCGACCCGGTCGAGGACGCCAACGGCTCGGTCGAGTACAAGCGGCACCTGGTCGGCGTGATCGCCGGCCGGGTCCTGGGCGAGGCCCTCGCCGAGTCGGCCGCCGGCTGAGCCGGTCGGTCAGCCCGCGCGGCGGGCGTGGATCGGCCCCGCGCCGCCGCGCAGCGGCGCCCCGTCCCGGCCGCTGCGCTCGGCGACGATCTCGGCGAGCACCGAGATCGCCACCTCCTCCGGGGTCGAGCTGCCGATGTCGAGGCCGCAGGGGGCGTGCAGCCGCGCCAGGTCCGCCTCGTCTAGCCCGGCCTCGAGCAGGCGCCGGTTGCGGTCGGCCGTCGTCCGTCGGCTGCCGAGCGCGCCGATGTAGCCGGCCCCGGTCCGCAGCGCGGACAGCAGGGCCGGCTCGTCGAGCTTGGCGTCGTGGGTGAAGACGAGGATCGCGTCGCGCGGGCCGAGGCGGCGGTCGGCCAGCACGTCCTGGGGCCAGGCGACGCGGACCTCGGCGCTGCGCGCGAACCGCTCGGAGCGGACGAACGCCTCGCGCGGGTCGCAGATCGTCACCGCGTAGCCAACCTCGGCGGCGATCCGCGAGAGCGCCGCCGAGAAGTCGATCGCGCCGAAGATCAGCAGCTGCGGCGAGGCCGCGAAGCAGGCGACGTGGACGCCCAGCTCGGTGCCGTGCGTCTCCCCGTCCGGGCCGTAGCGCCGCACCGTCGTCACGCCTTGGTCGAGCAGCGCCGCGGCGTCGCGGGCGACCGCCTGATCGAGCCGCGGAGAGCCCAGGGAGCCGACCGGATCGCCGTCGATCAGCGCCAGCTCGGCACCGGCCGACCCGCCGTCGAGCAGGGTCGCCAGCGCCACCGGGCGACCCGCGGCGACCGCCTCCAGCGCCGCTTCCTCGACCGGCCGCCGGTCCGGGCCCAGCTCGCTGACGAAGACGTGGACGGTGCCGCCGCAGGCCAGCCCGACCGTGCCGGCGAAGTCGTCGGAGATCCCGTAGGTGAGCCGCTTGGGCGGCTCGCCGCCCAGCACCCGTAGCGCCTCCTGGGCGACCGCCCCCTCGACGCAGCCGCCGGTGATCGAGCCCTCCACCCGGCCCGACTCGTCGACCAGCATCGAGGCGCCCTCGGCAAGCGGCGCCGACCCCTCGACCTCGACCAGCAGGGCGCGCGCCGCGCGCCGCCCTTCGCGCAGCCGGGCGGCGCGCAGGGCGGCGTCGTCGCGGGCGGGCTTCATCCGCTCGCTCCCCGGTGGGCGGCCGCCGCGGCGCCGTCCTCAGTAATGGTCGGGCGCGTGCTTATAGGACTCCCAGGCCTCCATGTCGTGGGTGAGGAAGACCTCGGCCCCGATCTGGGCGGCGAGCGCTTTGACCCGCCGCAGCGAGGTCATGTTGGCGGTCGGGTCGTTGTGGAAGCCGGCGATCATCTCTTTGTCCCAGCTTTCCTGCGTGTAGGTCACGTCGGCGCAGAAGAAGAGCGGTGCGCGCCCCTCCTTCTCGAGGATCAGCGAGTGGTGGCCGACCGTGTGCCCGGGAGTGCGCAGCAGCTTGATCCCCGGGGCCGGCTCGACCACGTCGCCCTCCAGCCAACGGTACGCGGAGTCGGGCCGGTGGAAGACCTTGTCCGCGTAGCCGAGCCGCTCGAAGCTCTCCGGCACGAGCGCGTGGCGGAGCTCCTCCTTGTCGACCCAGGTGACCGCGTCGGGCAGGTGCCGCTGGCCGCCGCAGTGGTCGAAGTGCAGGTGCGAGTTGAGGGCGGCGGTGACGTCGCCCGGGCCGAAGCCGCACTTCTCGAGCTGCGCGAGCAGGGTCTGATCCTCGGTCTGCTCGGGCAGCTCGAAGGGCAGGAACTCTTCCACCGTCCCCTTGTCGAAGCCGGAGTCGAAGAGGAAGAGGCCCTCGTCGTGCTCGATCAGGACGCTGTAGACCGGGAAGCGGATCGGCGTGCCGCAGCCGACGTTCCAGGTGATGTGGGACTGGTCGATGACCAGCGTCCCGCTGTCCAACAGCCAGACTCGTTCGACGCCCATCGCCGGCCTCCCCTCAGACGTCCTGCTCGTTGAGCGTCTTGCGCACCGCGACCAGCGCCGCGGCCCGCTTTTTCGGCAGCTCGGCGAGTTCCTCCTCGCGGTAGGAGAAGAGCCCGCCGCCGGTCTTCAGCCCGAGCTTGCCTTCGCCGGTCAGCTTGGTGATCGTCTCCGAGACGCCCGACTCGGTCGAGAGGTCGGCGTTCAGGTAGCTCGCGACGTTCTCGTAGATGTCGAGGCCCGCGACGTCGAGCAGCTGCATCGGCGGGATCACCGCGAGCTTGTAGCCGATCCCCCACTTGACGTTCAGGTCGAGGCCCTCGGCGTCGATCACGCCCTCGTCGACGAGGGCGAGGCACTCGCGCATGATCGCGTAGAGGACGCGGTTCTCGACGAAGCCCGGGACCTCCTTGTGGAGGCGGCTCGGGTGGTAGCCGATCTTCGCGATCAGCTCTTCGGAGGCCTCGATCGTCGCCTCGTCGGTGCGCTCGCCGGGCACGACCTCGATCATCGGGATCAGCTGCGGCGGATTGGACCAATGCAGGCCGATGACCCGCTCGGGGTGCTCGAGGTCGGCGGCGATCTTGGTGATCGGGATGCCCGAGGTGTTGGAGCTCAAGACCGCGTCGTCGGGCGCGTGCTGCTCGAATTCGCCGAAGATCCGCTGCTTCAGCTCGAGTTTCTCCGGCGCCGCCTCGAACACGAACTGAACGTCGGCGAGGGCCGCGGCGAGGTCGTCGTGGAAGGCGATCGAGCCGCCTGCGGTCTGCTCGGTGCCGAGCCGCTCCAGCACGCCCTGGGCCACGGGCACCATCGCCTTGGCTTTCTCCAGGGCCTCCGTGGACACGTCGAAGAGCCGTACCTCGATCCCGGCGCGCTCCAGCACCGCTCCCATCCCCGGGCCCATCGTCCCGGTGCCGATCACTGCCGCACGCTTGATCTCGCTCATCCTTGCTCGCTCTCCTTCAGTTCGTTTATCCGCCGCCACACCCGTTCGGGGGTGAGCGGAAGCTCGTTCATCGGCACCCCGGCGTCGGCCAGGGCCGTTGCCAGCGCCGCCGGCGTGGCCGCCTGGGCGCCCTCGCCGCAGCCCTTCGCCCCGTAGGGACCGGGGCCGTCGGCGTTCTCGACGATGATTCCCCGCATCGACTCGGGCATGTCCTCGATCCGCGGCACCCGGTAATCGAGCAGGGTGTCGTTGGTCAGGTAGCCGCCGCTGAAGACCATCTCCTCGAACAGGCCGTTGCCGATGCCCTGCAGGACCGCGCCCTCGTCCTGCCGCTCGACCAGGAGCGGGTTGATCGCCTTGCCGACGTCGGCGATCGTCGCCGTCTGCTCCACCGCGATCCGGCCGGTGTCGGGGTCGACCCGCACCCGGGCGGCGGCGATGCAGACCTCCCAGAAGACCGGGCCTTCGGCGTAGGAGCCGCTGCCCCGATCGGGGCGCACCTCGCCCTCGCCGATCACCTCGCCGCCGACGAACCCGAACCTCATCTCGATCAGCTGCTCGTAGGTCGCCGTCTCCGCCGCCCCGTGGACGGCCCCGTCGCGGACCTCAAGCGATCCCGGCTCGACGCCCCAGCGGCCGGCGGCCGTCTCGACCAGGCGGCGGCGCACGTCGGCGGCCGCCCGCTGCACGGCGAGGCCGGCGAGCGTCGTCGACCGGCTGGCGCCGGTCGAGCGGTCGTAGGGCGTGAAGCGCGTGTCGGCGCCCTGGACGGTCACCCGCGCGAGGTCGATGTCGAGCTCCTGGCAGGCGATCTGCGCCATCACGGTGCGCGCCCCCTGTCCCATTTCGGTGGTGCCGACGTTGACCTCGACGCTGCCGTCCGCCTCCATCCGCACGCTCGCCCGCGAGACCGGGTGGGCGCCGGCGGCGAGCAGGCCCACCGAGACGCCGCGCCCGACCCAGTCGGACTCCGGGTCGTCCCAGCCGACCGCCGCGGCGGCCTTTTCGACGTCGCCGATCAGGTCGGCGTCGAGCGGCTTGCCGGTGCCGTCGGGCCGCACCGGCTCCCCCGGCCGCAGCAGGTTGCGACGGCGCATCTCCAGCGGGTCGATGCCCGCCTTGCGGGCCAGCTCGTCGATCTGCATCTCGCCGATCCACTGCGTGTGGACGGCGCCGAAGGCGCGGTAGGAGCCGGCCGGCGAGGTGTTGGTGTAGACGCAATTGGCGTCGACGCTGACCGCGTCCCAGCGGTAGGGGCCCGGCGCGGCGTCGCCGGCGGTGGCGCAGACGCGCGGGCCGTTGTCGGCGTAGGCCCCGGTGTCCAGCCACAGCCGCACGTTGCGGGAGACCAGCTTGCCGTCCGCCGTCGCGGTGGTCTTCATCCGGCAGCGCATCCCGTGGCGCCGGGTGGTGACCATCGACTCGTCGACCCGGTTCTGGATCCGCACCGGCCGGCCCGCCTTCCAGGCCAGCGCGGTGGTCAGCGGCTCCATCTTCGTGTAGCTCTTGGAGCCGAAGCCGCCGCCGAGGTAGGGCACGATCACCCGCACCCGACCGATCGGCAGCTTGAAGAGGTCGGCGATCTCGGCGCGGACCAGGAACGGATGCTGGCAGGAGGCCCACAGGGTGACCTCGCCCTCGCCGAAGTCGGCGATCACGGTGTGGGTTTCCATCGCGTACTGGTAGACGGCGGGGAACTCGTACTCGCCTTCCACCGTCAGCTCGGCTTCCGCCTCGTCGAGCTCGACCGAGCCCGCGTCGAGCCGGTAGCGGTAGCAGACGTTCCCTTCCTCCTCGGGCAGGTCGCCGAGGCCGTGGAAGAGGCCCGGCTCGACCGCCTCCTCGTGGATCAGCGGGGCGTCCGGGGCGATCGCGGCGGTGACCGTGTCGACCACCGGGAGATCCTCGTACTCGACGAAGATCTGGCGCACCGCGGCCTCGGCGATCGCCTCGTCGACCGCGGCGACCGCGGCGACCGGCTCCCCCTGGAAGCGGACCCGGTCGATCGCCAGGATCGGCCGGTCTTTGATCGCGTGGCCCCAGAGCGGGTTGAACTCGCCGAGCTCGGAACCGACCAGCACGGCGACGACGCCGTCCATCGCCTCGGCCGCCGAGGTGTCGATCGAGACGATTCGGGCGTGCGGCAGCTCGGCGCGCAGCACCTTGCCGTGCAGCATGCGCGGCACCTCGATGTCGCCGGTGAACTCGGCCTCGCCGCGGATCTTCTCGCCCAGGTCTTTGCGCCGATCGGACCTGCCGACCCGCTCCTGGGCCGCCTTGGTCGCCGGCTCGGTGGCGCTCACGAGCGACCCCCCGCGGCGATCGCTTCGGCCGCTTCGACGATCGACTTGTAGCCGGTGCAACGGCAGACGCTCCCGTCGAGCCCCTCGATGATGTCCTCGCGGCCGTTCAGCTCGCCGGCGTCGCGCAGCGCCTTCAGGGTCAGCACGATGCCGGCGGTGCAGAAGCCGCACTGGACCGCGGCGCGGTCGGCGAAGGCCCGCTCGAACTCCTCGAACTCCTCGCTTTCGGCAAATCCCTCGATCGTCAGCACCTCGCGTCCCCGGGCATCGGCGGTGAGGAAGGTGCAGGCGCTGACCGGCTCGCCGTCCACCAGAACCGTGCAGACGCCGCAGACCTGCACGTCGCAGGAGCGCTTCGCGCCCTTCAACCCGAGCCGGTCGCGCAAGGTGTCGAGCAGCAGCTCCTGCTCCGGGACGGTCAGCTCGCGGGGGGTCCCGTTGACGGTGAGGCTCAGTCTCGTGTCGGCCATCGCTACGCCTCCCGGATCCCGTTTCCACCGCGGCGCAGTTCCCGCACCCAGGCATCCCAGTATTCGTTGACGAGATAGTCGTCGTACTTGCGTCGGTTGAGGTCGGCGAGCATCCCGTCCTCGATCGGGCGCGGGTCGCCGAGGGTCGCGGCGATCGACTGCAGCATCGCCGCGCGCTCCAGCGTCACCGCGGTCAGCACCAGCCAGCGGACGTCGCGGCCGGCGACGAGCACCCCGTGGTTGCGCATCAGCACCGCGCTGTGGTCGCCGAGCGCCTCGGCCACCTGCTCGGCCTGGGCGACCTCGGTGATCAGGTCGGCGTTCTCGAAGGTCGCGATGCCGCGATCGAAGAGCACCGCGTCGTGGGTCAGGTGAAGCAGCGGCGCATCGGTCGCGCCGAGGGCGGTCGCGTAGGGAGGGTGTCCGTGGGCGACGGCGGCGACGTCGTCGCGGCGCCTGTAGACCTCGGTGTGGAGGACGGTCTCGAGGTGCATCTCCGGGGTGGCGTCGCGGGGGTGCGAGTCGAGGTCGACCACGATCACGTCTTCGGGCTCGATCTCGGCGAGCGTCAGGCCCCGCCGCTTGATCCAGATCCGCCGCGGGTTCCGCGGGTCACGGGCGCTGACGTGACCGAGCGTCAGGTCGCGGTAGCCGTGCTCGGCGAGGATCCGGCACGCCCAGGCGACTTCGGTGCGCAGCTCCTCGACCTGTACCTCCTCCGTCGTCGTCGCCATCAACCGGCCTCCTCACGTCGCTCGGTGGGCGGGTAGTCGGGATGCGGGAACCCGAACACCATGACCACGTCGGCGTCGGAGTCGTTGACCACGGCGTGCCAGGTCGAGCCCGGGATGTGGAGCGCGTCGCCCGCCCCGAAGCGGACCTCGCCCGCGTCGGTGTCGAGCCGGCCGCTGCCGCTGACCACGTAGGCCACCTCCTCGGTCTCGTGGGAGACCGAGGAGGTCGCCGTGCCGGCCTTGAAGACCGAGTAGCCGAGCGAGGCGGCGTTGCCGCCGACCGTCGAGCCGGTGACCAGCATCCGGCTCCAGCTGCCGCCGGGGAGATCGATCGCCTCGACCTCCCCCAGCGGTACCACGCTGATCCCGGCCTTCGTCACAGCGCCCACTGCCCGTCTTTGACGATGTAGGTGCCGTCGTCGACGATCTGCAGCGTGGCATCGAGGATGACGCCGTCCAGGTGCAGGGACGACACGTTCTGGCCGCCCGGGTAGGCGAGGTGGTTGTCGCCGAGCGCGAAGTGGACGGTGCCCACCCGGCCCTTCTCCGAGGGGGTGCCGAACGGCGCGACCTCGGATACGCCGAAGGCGAACTCGCCGGCGACGTCGGCGTCCTTGACGCCCTCGATCACCTCGCGCAGCCGGCGGGCGTCGTCGCCGCCCTCGATCTTCACCGCGCGGCCCTTCTCCATCGTCCAGGTGATCGGCTCGGTGACCTGCCCGGGCAGGCCGATCCCGAGCATCACCCCGTCGACGACGATCGTGCCGTCGGTGCCGTCCTCGACCGCGGCGAAGGCGACCTCCGCCCACAGCGGCAGCGGGCCCATCATCTGGCCGCGCTCCTTGATCGAGGTCACCTCGAGCGCCGGCCGGCCCTCGATCGTGACGATCACGTCGGTGCCCTTGGGCGAGGTGACGCGGCACTGCTTCTTGCCCTCGAGCACGGCCATCGCCTTTTCGGCCCGCCGGGTGGCGTTGAGGATCTTCTCCTTGGTCAGCCCCCATTCGCCCATGCCCGGCTCGACCGAGCAGATCTTGGCGTTGTTTTCGCAGGCCTCCTTGACCGGCGGCACGTGGGCGAACCGGTTGGCCCACTCGAGATTGGCGACGACGATGATCTCGTCGGAGTTGACCATCGCCTGGTGCAGGTTTTTCGGCGGCGCCATCGGAAAGTGGGTGTCGGCGCGGCCGCGGCGGACCTGCATTTCGTTGTCCATCACGACCGGCCAGGCGCCGCGGTCGACGGCGACCTCGGCCAGTGCGTCGGCTTCGACCCGGTGCTCGTTGTCGCAGATGATCGTCACCACGTCGTCGGGCTCGACCGACATGCAGACATCGATCACCAGCTCGGCGTCCTTGCGGATCTCCTCGGCAGTTGGCATTTCTGAGCTCACCTCGCCATCTCGCGTTCGAACGCGGGTAGTACTTCGCTTGCAAATCGCTCCACCTGGCCCACCTGGTCCAGGTCGCCGAAGCGACAGATGAAATGGGTGACGCCGCGGTCCGCGAACTCGCGCAGCCAGGCGGCGATCTGCTCCGGCTCGCCGACCGGCCCCCAGTTGGAGAGGTCCATGTTCTGCGAGAGCTCCGGGTAGTACTTGGAGATGTATTCGTCGAAGGCGACGTTGGCGCTCTCCTCGGAGTCGCCGACGTTCATCGTCACCTGGTAGGCGACCTCGTAGTCGGAGAAGTCTTTGCCCAGCTCGCTCGCCGCCTCGGTCAGGTAGCCGAGCTGCTCGGTCAGCTCCTCCGGGTGCTGGGCCCGGCAGCAGGTCATCCAACCGTCGCCGTACTCGATGATCCGCCGACAGGCGCGCTTCATGATGTTCACCATCCGCTCGTCGTGCGACTCGTCGATGAGGCGCGGATTGGAGACGATCCAGGTGGGCGGCGGCTTCTGGATCGGCATCAGCGGCGCCATCTCGGTGCCGGAGTGGAAGGCGATGTCGTCGTAGTCGAAGAACTTGCCGTGGAAGTCGACCTTGCCCTCGGTCCACAGGGCGCGGACGATCTCCAGTCCCTCCTCGAAGATCGTCGCCCGTTCCTTGAACGGGAGGCCGAGCGCCTTGTACTCCTCGCGGACGCGGACTTCGGCGCTTCCCATGCAGGGGCCGAAGATGGTGCGACCGCCGGAGAGCTGGTCGAGCGTCGACCACTCCATCGAGAGGACCAGCGGGTTGCGCTGGGTGCTGATCAGGCAGGCGGTGCCGAGCCGCACCCGCTCGGTCCTCTGCGAGATCGCCGAGAGCAGGGAGATCGACTCGTAGCGCGGCTTGGAGAAGAGGCTGTCGCCGACCCAGACCGAGTCGAAGCCGAGCCGCTCGACTCGCTCGGAGAGATCGAGCAGGGCCGGCAGATCGTAGTCGGGGGCGATCAGCGGCTCGCGGTTGTTCAGGTTGACCCCGAACTGGACTTTTGCCTTACGGCCGGCGTTCACGGCGCCTCGCTTTCTTCCGGCGCCTCGGCGGCCGGCGATGAGGGGTTCTCCTCGCCGGCCTCGACCCGCTGCGGAATCTCGATGTGGTTGGCAAGCAGCCGGGCCGCCTCCTCGGCGTCGCCGGCTTCGACCGCGGCGAGGATCGCCGCGTGTTCTGGGGGGGAAGAGTCGGTGGTGCCGCGGAGGGTCAGCGAACGCGCCAGGTAGCGGGCCATCTGGGCCATCAACAGGCGGTAGTGCTCGCCCAGTTTGGTGTTGCCCGAGGCGTCGACGATCTGCTGGTGGAAGGCCGCGTTGGCGTCGAAGAACTCTTTGATTTCGTCGTTGGCGACCAGCTCGGTCATTTCCCGGTGGAGCTCGCGCAGGCGATCGAGCTCGTCGGCTTCGATCCGCGGCACCGCGAGGCGGATCGCCAGCGTCTCGAGGGCCTCGCGCACCTGGTAGGCCTCGACGAATTCCTCGTCGGTCAGTTCGGAGACGATCGCGCCGCGCCGCGGCGTGATCTTCACCAGCCCTTCGCTGGCCAGCCGTCCGAGCGCCTCGCGGATCGGGCCGCGGCTGACCTCGAGCTCGGCCGAGAGCGCCAGCTCGTTCAGCTCCTGGCCCGGCTTCAACCGGCTGGAGAGGATCTCCTCGCGCAGGTGGTCGAAGACCTGCTCGCGGAGGGTCTTGTTGCGAACTCCCAGCGATTTCGGGCGGCGCTCGTCGGTCTCGCTCCTGGCCATGTCAGCGTGCTCCTCTCACGTAAGGAAGGGCAAGGGCGGGAGGCAGGTAGGAGCGCCTGCCGAAGAGAATCAGCGCCAGCATCACCGCGATGAACGGCAACATGTTGATCAGGTCGGTCGAGATGTTGATGCCGGCCAGCTGCAGGGCGGTGGTGATCGAGAGGGAGATCCCGAAGAGCAGCGAGGCGAGCGCCACCCACACCGGCTTGCCGCGCCCGAGCATGCAGATCACGATCGCCATGTAGCCCTGCCCCTGGGTCATGAACGGGGTGAAGACCCCCGCCCCGGCGATCGCCAGGAAGCCGCCGCCGAGCCCCGCCAGGGCGCCGGTCGAGAGCACCGCCCAGCTGCGGGTGGCGACGACGCTGACCCCGGCCGCGTCGAGCGCCTCCGGCTTCTCGCCGGCGGCGCGCAGGTTGAGGCCGACGTTGGTCGACTTGAACAGCCAGGCGAGGCCGACGGCGAAGATGATCCCCAGGTAGACGAGCAGGTTCTGTTCGAACAGCCCCGGGCCGACGATCGGGATCTTGTCGAGCAGCGGGATCGGCGTGATCGGGGTCGCCCCGAGGCGCGGGTAGGTGGTGCCGAACTGGGCGCCCTGCAGGACGCTGGTGATCCCCTCGCCGGCCAGCGTTATCGCGATCCCGACGACGATCTGGTCGAGGCCGAGCCAGACGCAGAGGACGATCATCACCAGACAGGCCAGCACGCCTCCGGCGGCGCCGCCGAGGAATCCGAGCCAGGTCGAGTGCAGGTAGAAGGCGACGATGAAGCCGACGTAGGCGCCCATGATCATCATCCCTTCGATCCCGAGGTTGAGCACCCCGGCGCGCTCCGAGATCGACTCGCCGAGCGCCGCCAGCAGCAGCGGGATCCCGGCGATGACGCCGCCGGAGATCAGCGCCGTGAGCACGTCCTGGTGGAAGAGGTTGCTCACCCGACCGCCTCCTTGCGCGCGTCCTCGGCGGCCGGCTCGTCGTCTTCCTTGCCGGAGCCGCGCAGGCGCAGCGCCTCGCGCAGCCCGTTGCTCAGATAGCTCTGGCCGAGCGAGCGGCGGCGACCGAGGAACTCGATCACGGTCATGAAGAGCAGGATCAGCGCGACCAGGACGAGCAGGAAGTCGGTCGGCAGGCCGACTTCCTGGGTCGCCAGCGTGCCGCCGGTGGAGAGCACCGCGAAGAAGGCGATGAAGGGGATGACGACCAGCGGGTGCAGCCGGGCGAGGAAGACGAAGGGGATCACGGTGTCGCCGTAGGCCGGGTTCCAGTTCGCCCGCACGTAGCCCCAGACGCCGAGGATGTCGGCGGCCGCGGCGGCGCCGATCAGGGCGCCGCTGATCAAGAAGCTGGTGATGATCAGCCGCTTCACCTGGACGCCGACGTGGCGGGCGGCACGCGGGTTGGCGCCGAGGACGTCGATCCGCAGGCCGAAGGCGGTGCGGGAGATCGCCAGGTAGACGACGATCGCCGCGGCCAGCGCGACCAGCACGCCGATGTGCACTTTCGTGCCCGGGATGTGGGGCAGCATCTTGCTCAGTTCCAGGACCTTGGTCTGGGCGATGTTCACGCTCGGGTCCTGGAAGGGCCCTTTGATCAGGATCTGGGCGATCCCGACGCCGATGAAGGACATCATCAGCGTGGTGATGATCTCGTTGGTCTCGTAGTAGGCCTTCAGCAGGGCGGGGACGACGGTCCAGATCGCGCCGACCGTCCCGGCGACCAGGAAGAGGACGACGAAGGCCAGCCAGAGCGGCAGGTCGTTGACCAGCGAGGGGGCGAGCCCGGAGATCAGCGCCGCGGCGAGCAGGAACTGGCCGTTGTAGCCGAGGTTCCAGATGTTCGCCCGGAAGGCGACGATCAGGCCGACCGCGATGAGCAGCAGCGGCGCCATCCGCTTGGCGCTTTCCTGCCACGATTTGCCCTCGGCGCCGTGCTGCCAGACCGACGAGTAGAAGGCGAAGGGGTTGTGGCCGAGGATCAGCAGCAGCCCGCCGCCGGCCGCCAGGGCGAGGAAGACCGGCACCAGCGAGCGGATGACCGTGTCGATCGCTTTGCCGAGCGCGCCGGCGCGCGCTCCGGCGCGGTTCGGGACCTCGACCTCGGTCAGCAGTTCGTTGCCGGGGACGGTGCTCACCGGCCGTCTCCTTCCCCGGCCCCGGCGAGGCTCAGGGAGACGTCGCCGATCATCATCGCGCCGATCTCCTCGGCGGCGGTCGGGCCGGGCCGGGCCTCGCCGACGATCCGTCCGCGCGAGAGGACGACGATCCGATCCGACACCTCGACCAGCTCGTCGAGGTCGGTGGAGATCACCAGCGCCGCCTTGCCGTCGCGCATCTGGCGGATCATCTCCCGCACCCCGCGCGTGGTTTTCAGGTCCAACCCGTAGGTGGGCTTGTGGAAGACCACCACCTTGGCGCCGAAGGAGAGCTCGCGGGCCAACAGGACTTTCTGCATGTTGCCGCCGGAGAGCGTGCCGGCGCGCGTCTCGACGCCGGGCGCGCGCACGTCGAACTGCTTGCAGAGCTCTTCCGCGCGGGCGTCGATCGCCCGCTTGCGGATGTTGCCGTAGCGCCAGAACGGCGGCTGGCCGATGCGCTTCAAGAACATGTTCAGCGAGATGCTGAGGTTGCCGACGATCCCTTCGCCGATCCGGTCGTCGGTCAGGTACCGAAGGCCGAGCTTCTCCCGCTTCATCACGCCGAGCCGGTTGACCGGGGCGCCGAAGAGGCGGATCTCGCCGGCCGTCGCCCGGCGCTGACCGCTGACCGCCTCGGCCAACGCCCGCTGGCCGTTGCCGTCGACGCCGGCGACGCCGACCACCTCGCCCTCGTGCAGGACCAGGTCGATGTCCTCGACGCCGGGATCGGTCCCCTCGCCGGGGGCCGCGACGCCGCGCAGCTCGAGCAGCGGCTCGCCCAGCACCCCGGTCGGCCGTGCCGTCGCCTCGGCCTCGGCCTCGGCGGGCCCGACCCGCAGCTCGGCCGCCTCGGTCAGGTCCTCGGCCGGGCCGCCGAACATCATCTCGATGACGATCTCCTCCAGCTTGTCGGGAGGGGTCGAGGCGACCGCGTCGTGGTCCAGCGTGCCGACCATGCGGCCGCGCCGCAGCACCGAGATGCGGTCGCCGAGCGAGACCGCCTCGTACAGCTTGTGGGTGATGAAGATCGTCGCCAGGCCGTCCGCCTTCAGCCGGCCGAGCACGGTGTAGAGCTCCTCGACCGCCTGCGGGGTGAGCATCGAGGTCGGCTCGTCGAGGATCAGCAGGCGTGAGCCTCGCCACAGCGCCTTGATGATCTCGACCTGCTGCTGGCGGCCGAGCGCCAGGTCGGCGGCGCGCGCGTCGGGATCGACCTCGACGCCGAGGAGCGTGCCGAACTCGCCGAGCCGCGCCCGGGCCGAGGCGGCATCGAGACGCAGCTTGCCGGAGTCGCCGAGCATCAGGTTCTCCAGCACGGTGAGCGCCGGGATCAGGGTCGAGTGCTGGTAGACGGTGCCGATGCCGATGTCGAGGGCCTTGCGCGGCGAGTCGATCCGCACCGGCTCGCCATCGACCCGGATCTGGCCCGAGTCGGGCGTCTGGATCCCCGAGAGGATGCCCATCAGGGTCGACTTGCCGGCCCCGTTCTCGCCGAGCAGCGAGTGGACCTCGCCGGCACGCACGCCGAAGCTGATGTCGTCGTTGGCGACGACACCGGGGAACGCCTTGGTGATCCCCTGCAGCTCGACGACAGGGGCGTCGGCGGCAACCGTCATGCCGAGAGCACCTCGGCGGAGCCCGCCCGGATCGAGGAACGCCCGCCGCCCGCGACCGCGACCGCCGCCGTGCTCATGGCACTGGCGGCGGCCGGGGTCACCCGGGACCTGACTTGGGGGGGCAGGGTCATTCCGACAGGGCGGCTTTCGCGGCGCCGATCGTCGTCGTTTCCGGAACTTCGATTTCGCCGGCGAGGATTTCTTCCTTGGCTTTTTCGATTTCCGACCAGACGTTGCCCGCGATGTGCTTGGTCTGCAGCAGCGAGATGCCGCCGTTTTCCAGGTTCAGGTCGTAGGCTTCTTCGCCGAACGTGCCTTCTTCGAGCTGTTCGGTGAACGTCTTGAAGGCGCCGTTGAAGCTCCAGAGGACCGAGGAGAGCAACACGCCCTTCTTGTCGATCGGCGTCATGTTGCCGATGTCGCCGATGTACCACACCTTGTGGCCGGCATTGGCGGTTTCGATCGCCTGCAGGTAGCCGAACGAGGCGCCGTCGCCCATCCCGAAGATCACGTCGGCGCCTTCGGCGATCATGCTGGTCACCACGCGCTTGCCGCCCGCGGCGTCGTCATAGCCTTCGGCGCTGATCTCGGCGAAGGAGATCGGCATCTTCGGATCGACGCTGTGGACGCCCGCGGCGTAGCCGCCGGTCATCTCGAACCAGTTGGTGTCGGAGGCCGAGATGACCACGCCGACCTTCCCGGTCTTCGTCGTCTTGGCGGCCAGGATGCCCGCCAGGTAGGCGCCTTCCTGGCTGGAGGTGACGATGCTGGTGAGGATCCCCGGCTTGACGTCGTTGGCGATGTCGTAGGTCACGGTCGGGACTTCGAATTCTTCGGCGACCCGTTTCGCGGCGGTGTCATAGCCGCTGGCGTGGGAGATCAGCAGGCCCGGTTCCTTTTCGGCCATCTGCCGCAGGACCGTTTCGGTCTGTTCGTAGCCGATGTCGGTGGTCTGTTCGAGTTCGGCGCCGATTTCTTCGGCGACTTCTTCGGCCGCCATCACGCCCTGTTCGTTCCAGCCGTAGTCGTTGGCCTTGGCGGGCGTGGCGATCGCGATCTTTTCGACGCTGCTGCCGGATTCACCGCCCGACGATTCGCCTTCTTCGGAGCCCGCGGCCGCCGATTCGGCTTCTCCGCCTTCTTCGGCCGATTCCGCCGAGCCGCTGGAGGTCGAGCTGCTGCCGCCCCCGCAGCCGGCGACGATGCCGGCCAGCGCCAGCAGCGCGAGGACAAGGAGCGCGGCTAAGGATAGGGGCCGTTTCTTCTTCTTCTTGGGGCCTTGCATGGACGAATCTCCTTTGTTCGCCGGCCCGCCGGACGGCGGCGGCAAATCGTTTTGGCCTTCCGGACTAGGACAAGGCGGATTCATACGCTGTCCATTGCCAATTGTCAACAGTAGACTCCAGACAATTCTTCCGGTAGCGTCACCACGACGATGAGTTCCCATGAGCCGGACCAGGCGCCCGATTCGAGCCACGAGCGGCGGCCGCGCGCTCGGCTTCTGCTCGCCGGCGTCGCCCTCGCGGCGCTCCTCGGCGTCGCCGCGGTGCTTGCCCTCTCAAGCTCGGGATCCGGCTCGTCCGCGGCCGTCACCTCGAACGAAGCCCAGATCAAGCAGCAGCTGGTCGAGCGCCTCCACCAGCACGCCCTATATCCGCACTGGGTCGCCTGCGTCCCCAACGGACGCAGCTTCGGGGGCGCCGCCGTGATCCGCTGCAACGTCAACTACGGCGATCCCCATATCGAAGCCATCTGCGGCGTGCTGCGGGGCGGCACCCTGGTGACCGACCACGACGAAGCGTCGATCCCGTGCGGCCCGGACCTGCGTGGATGGCATCCGCTCATCCGCACCTACGGATAGTCAACCGAAACGAGCACTGCCCGCCAGCGGGCCTGAGGAGGAGCAAATGCACGAAGCCGACTTCACCCTGAGCGCCGGCCCCACCATCTCTTCGGCCCGCGTCCAGCAGGCACTGGGGCGGCCGCTCGCCTTCGACTACGACCCGGCCTTCCTGGCGCACTTCAAAGCGACCGAGCGCCTCGCCGCGGAGCTGTTCCGGACCTCGAAGGACGTGGTGCTGATGCAGGGGGAGGCGGTGCTGGGCCTCGAGGCGACGGCGCGCGCCGTGGTCCGGCCCGGGATGCGGTGCCTGAACCTCGTCTCCGGCGTCTACGCGGCCTGGTTCGGCGACTGGCTGCGGTCCTACGGGGCAGAGGTCACCGAGCTGAAGGTGCCATACGACGAGGCGATCGACCCGGACGCGGTGCGGGCCGAGGTCGAGCGGATGGGCGAGGTCGACCTGGTCGCGCTCGTCCACTCCGAGACGCCGAGCGGGATCGAGAACCCGCTCGCCGAGATCGCCGCGATCGCCAAGCAGGCCGGCGCCCTGATGTACGCCGACGTCGTCTCCGCGCTGGGCGGCACCGACGTGCGGATCGACGACTGGGGCGTCGACATCGCCGTCGCCGGCTGCCAGAAGTGCCTCGGCGGGCCTCCCGGCGTCTCGCTCTGCGTGGTCGGCGAGGACGCCTGGGCGGCGATCGAGGCCAATCCCTCCGCGCCGCGCGGCACCTTCGTCTCGCTGCTCGACTGGCGCGAAACGTGGCTCGCGAGCGAAGGCAGGAAGTTCCCCTACACGCCGTCGGTCTCCGACGTCAACGGCGTCCACGCCGCGATCTCGGAGTGCATCGACCACGGGGTCGACCAGGTGATCGAGCGCCACGCCGCCGCGGCGCGCGCCTGTCGCGCCGGCGCCGAGGCGATGGGGCTCGAGCTGTGGCCGCGCAGCCACGACTACGCCGCCAACTGCGTCACCGCGATCCGCTGCCCGGAGGGGGTCGACGTGGCCGGGACCCTCGCCCACATCCGCGACCGCTACGGCGTGATGCTCTCCGGCGGCTACGGGGAGCTGGCCGACAAGGTCTTCCGGATCGGGCACATGGGCACCGGCTCGCGCTCGCTCTACCCGCTGGTCTCCGTGTCGGCGCTGGCCCGCGGCCTCGCCGACCTCGGCGTCGAGGTCGACGTCGGCGCCGCGGCGGAGGCGACGCTCGGCTCGCTGGCCGCCAGTGGCGCCGCCGTGACCGCCTGAGCACGTGGGAGACGACCCCGCCTCCCTCCCCGCGGCGATCGCCGCGGCCGCGCGGGCGCGTCGCGACCGGCTGGTCGGCATGCTCGCCGAGCTCACCGCGCTCGACGCGCCGAGCGGCGACGCCACGGCCCTCGCGGCGCCGGCCGCCGTGCTGTCGTCGTGGCTCGAGGAGCTCGGCGCGCGGGCGTCCTCGCGCATGACCGCGGCGGGGCCGCTGATCGAGGCGGAGCTGGACGGCGAGGGCTCCCCGGTGCTCGTCCTCTGCCACTACGACACGGTGTGGCCCCTGGGAACCGCGGCCGGGCGGCCGTTCCGGGAGCAGGACGGCGTGGCCCGCGGGCCGGGGGTCGTGGACATGCGGGGCGGGATCGTCGCCTGCCTCGGCGCGGCGGCGATCCTCGGCGGGCTCGGCGTTCGCCGCCGGCCGGTCCGCTTCCTCTTCACCCCGGACGAGGAGAGCGGCAGCGAGGCCTCGCGGGCGGCGATCGTCGAGGCGGCGCGGCGGGCCGCTCTCGTCCTGGTGCCCGAGCCGGCGCTCCCCGACGGCTCCCTGAAGACCTCGCGCAAGGGCTGGCTCGTCCTCCGGGTGCGGGCCCACGGCGTCGCCGCCCACGCCGGGCTGGAGCCGGAGCGGGGGGCCGGCGCCGTCGACGAGCTGCTGGCTGTCCTGCTCGCGCTCACGGGGCTGCGCGACGAGGGCGCGGGGACGACCATCAACTTCGGGCTGCTGAGCGCCGCCAACCCGCCCAACGTGGTCGCCGACCTGGCCGAGGCGACCGTCGACGTCCGCTTCGCCGACCAGGCCGCCGAAGAACGGGTGCGGGCGGCGGTCGGGGGCCTGCGGGCGCGGGACGAGCGGGCGCGGATCGAGATCGAGGAGCCGCACTCCCGCCCGCCGCTGGTGCGGACGGCGCCGGTCGCGACGGCCGCCGCCCGGGCCCGCGAGCTCGGCGCGCTGCTCGGCCTCGAGCTTGGCGAAGGGAGCGCGGGCGGCGTCAGCGACGCCAATCTCGCGGCGCTCGCCGACGTCCCGGTGCTGGACGGGATCGGTCCGGTCGGCGGCGGGGCGCACGCGCTCGACGAGTGGGTCGACCTCGACTCGCTGGTCGAGCGAACGGCCCTGGTCGCCCTGATGCTCGCGTCGGACCCGCCGGCGCCCGCGAACTGACACAACCCGGAGTCCCGCCGCGCGCGGTCGGGCCTCCCCGGAAGAGAGGATCTCCATGGCGATCAGGATCGGCTACAAGGCCTCGGCGGAGCAGTTCGGCCCGCGCGAGCTGCTCGACTTCGCCCGCGAGGCCGAGAGGACCGGCCTCGACGTGGTCTCGGTCTCCGACCACTTCCAGCCCTGGCGCCACAAGGGCGGCCACGCCCCCAACGCCCTGGTCTGGCTCGGCGCCCTCGCCGAGGCGACCGAGCGGGTGACGATCGGGACCAGCGTGCTGACCCCGACCCTGCGCTACAACCCCTCGATCGTCGCCCAGGCCTTCGGCACGCTCGGCGCGATGGCCCCGGGGCGGGTCTTCCTCGGGGTCGGCACCGGCGAGTCGCTGAACGAGACGCCCGCCACCGGCGGCGAGTTCCCGGGGGCCAAGGAGCGCCGCCGCCGGCTCGCCGAGGCGGTGACGTTGATCGAGCGGCTGTGGCGCGAGGAGCGGGTCGACTTCGACGGCGAGTACTACGAGGCACGGCGGGCGACGATCTATGACAAGCCGGAGGAGCCGGTGCCGATCTTCATCGCCGCCTCGGGCCCGCTGGCGGCCAGGCTGGCGGGGCGCCGCGGCGACGGCTTCATCTCGACCAGCGGCAAAGATCCGCAGCTCTACCGCGACCTGATGGCCAATCTCGCCGAGGGGGCCGAGAAGGCCGATCGCGACCCGGCCGCGATCCGCAAGATGATCGAGGTCAAGGTCTCCTACGACCGCGACCGCGACGCCGCCCTCGAGGCCTGCGGGATCTGGTCGGCGCTGGGGCTCTCCCACGAGCAGAAAGCGGGGATCGAGGACCCGGTCGAGATGGAAAGGCTCGCCGACCAGAACGCCGACCGCGCCCACGAGCGCTTCATCGTCTCCGCCGATCCCGACGAGGTGATCGAGCAGATCATGCCCTACGTCGAGCTCGGCTTCCGCGACCTCGTCCTGCACGCGCCGGGCGACGACCAGCGACGCTTCCTCGACCAGTTCGCCGCCGACGTCCTGCCCGCCCTGCGCGAGGAGGCCGAGCGGCGGGCCGCGGCCGCGGAGCTGCCCTGAGCGTCGGCGACAGGTCGGCGGGCGAATCGAGGTCGCGACTCACCCCCATTCCCGTGCAGTCGACCCCGATGACCTCGACGCCCCGGAGCACGGGGCCGAACCCTGCGTCGGGAGCCGACCGTGCTTCCTCGAGCAGGCGTCCCCGCAGGAGCAGCGGGTGCCCCGGGACATCGCCTTCGAAGGCTCGGATAGCCGCGGCCGTGGGGTGCGCAGCGGCCGCGGCAAGGAGTCGCTCGACGGCCTCGCGCCGCAGCCAGGGCAGGTCCCCGAGCACGATCAGCGCCGCCCCGGCGGGCCCGGCCGCCCGCAGGCCGGTGCGCAGCGACGCGCCCACGCCGGCCTCCCAGTCGGGGCACGACACGACGCTCCATCCGTCGGGGACCACCCGACGGACCCGCGCCGCCGCCGCCCCGAGCACCACGAGATCGCGGTCGGCGAAACCGCCGACCGCTTCGAGGACCCGGGTCAGACATGGCCGGCCATCCACCTCGACCACCTGCTTGGCCCCTCCGAATCGCCGGCCCGCGCCGGCCGCGAGCACCAGGGTGGCGAGACGCGGGGGTTCCGACGATGCCGCTCCGCGCATGTCAGCAGGCTAGATGATTGATTTCACGACACCGCCCACCCGGGTGAGCTCCAGACCCAGAACGACCAAGACTGGTTCAAGTTCTACACCGCGCCCGGCGTCCAGCAGTTCGACGTCGTCTATACCGATCTCGGCCCAACCTGCAGCGCCGAAATCGAACTGCGGAATGGTGAAGGCGAGCTGTCCTTCGGCGAAACCGGATGGGACGGCTGGGATCACTTCAGCCAGACGAGCAACACGGCAGGCATCTACTACCTCGACGTCTACGGCGGCTGCGTCGGCTCCCGCTACGAGTTCGTCGTCGAGCCGCCCGGCGCCTTGACCCTCGCGGCTCCGACGCCGCCACCCGCGCCCCCCGTCGCCCCGTCCCCGTCCGCGCCGGAACCGACTCCGGCCCCCGCCCCCGCCCCGGCGCCGACGCCGAAGGCCCACCGCGGCTACGTCGTCACCAAGCCGCGGGCCAGGGTGCGGCACGGCCGTGCCCTCCTGGGCCTGACCTGCGCCGGGGCAGGCGACTGCGCCGGAACCGTGAACCTGGTCGCCCACCGACACCGCGATCCGCGGGTGAAGTTCGTCATCGGCCGCGGGACCTTCACGCTTCCGCGGGGACAGAGCACCACCCTGTCCATCCACCTGAACCGCCGCGGGCTGGGCCTCCTCCATCTCTCGCGGAAGGGCAGGGTGGGCGTGCGCCTCGCGGGCCACGACCTGAAGAGCGCGTCGCTGGTCCTGGTCGCCCACCACCACAAGAGAAGGCACGGCCGGCGCCATCGCGGCCACTGACCCGGGCGCCGGCGACGGCTCGGCGTGAGAGACTCGGCGGCGATGAGGCTCATCGGGACCCGCCTGGCCGCCGTCGCGATCGTCGCGCTCCTCCTCGGCGCCTGGGGGCTTGCGCGGGCGGACGGGGCCGCGGCGGCGCCGACCACGGCGACCGCGACCTTCTCCTCGACCGGCGCCGAGCAGACCTTCCGGGTGCCCGCGGGCGTCGACCGCATCCACGTCGCGGCGGACGGCGGACGGGGCGGCAATGCCTACCGGTCGGACGCGCCAGGCGGCCCCGGGGCCGCCGTCGAAGCCGAGCTGCCGGTCATCCCGGGCGAGCTCCTCTTCGTCGAGGTCGGCGCGAACGGTAAAGACTCCGCCTTTGACTCGACCGCCTTCGGCGTCTTCAACGGCGGCGGCACCGGGGTCACCGGCGGAGGTGGAGGAGGCGGCGCCAGCGACGTCCGCACCGTCTCCGAATCGACCGCCGGCTCGCTCAACTCGCGGCTGCTGGTCGCTGCCGGGGGCGGGGGCGGGGGCGAGTACGGCTTCCTCAACTCCTCCACCTACGCGGGCGGCCCGGGCGGCGGTCCGGATGGGGCCGGCGAAGCGGGCACCGACGGGGGCGCCGGGGTATTCGGTGGTGGTGGCGGCGGAGCGGGGCAGTCGGTCGCGGGCGGCACGGCGGGCGCGGGCGGCACCGGCCTCGGCGGCGACGGTTCCGCCGGGGCCCCGGGCACCTTGGGCGTCGGCGGCACCGGTGGCGTGCCGGGCAACCCCTCGGTCGTCGGCGGAGGCGGTGGCGGCGGTGGCGGCCTCTGGGGCGGCGGTGGAGGCGGTGGCGGCGGCTGCTGTCAGGCCGGCGGTGGAGGCGGTGGAGGCGGCTCCAGCTTCGCCGTCCCCGGCGCCGCGGCGACCTTCGCGGTCGCCGCCGGCCGCGAACCGTCCGTCGAGATCACCTACCCGGTGCCGACCATCGACGTGAGCGCCGCAACGGTCGCCTTCCCGGGAACCCAGCCGGAGGGGACGATCGGCGCGCCGCGCCCCGTGTCGGTGACCAACAACGGCTCCGCGCCGCTGCTGATCTCCGCGCTCACCTTCGCCGGCGCCGATCCGGGCGACTTCCTGGTCGGCTCCAACAGCTGCCTCGGGCCGATCGAACCGGGCGCCGCCTGCCTGCTGGGCGTCGACTTCGCCCCCCACGGTGAAGGGGCACGGTCGGCGACCCTCTCGATCGCGAGCAACGACGCGACGAGCCCGACGAAGGTCGCCCTCAGCGGCGAAGGCGGCCCCCTGCCGGCCGGGCCGGAAGGCCCGCCGGGGCCCGCGGGGCCCCAGGGCTCTCCGGGTCCTGCCGGACCGGAAGGCGCCTCCGGGCCGCAGGGTGCCGCCGGATCGGAGGGCGCCCGTGGACCGGAGGGTTCGGTCGGGGCGGCGACCACCGGCAATCCGCCCGCGGAGCCGGCCATCGCCCCCGGCGTCCTCCGCGTCCACGCCGGCAAGGCGCTGCTCCCCCTGCGCTGTCGTCGCGGCGGCGTCTGCGTCGGCGTCGCCCGCCTCCTCGTCCGCGCCCCGGCCCGTCATCGGCTCACCCGACACGGCCGGCTTCGGGCTCGGCCGACGGCGGCGTGGCGGACGATCGGCCAGGCGACGTTCCGGATCGAAGCCGGCAAGAAGCGGGTGGTCCGGATCGCGCTCGATCGCCGCGCTCGATCATTGCTGCGCCGCTCCCCCCGCCACCGCCTCCAAGCCCGATTGGCCGGCCGGGACGTGCGTGGCCGCACCGTGGTCCTCGCCGCCGGCCAGGCCGGCCGAGTCGGCGGCTGAGCGCGGCTGAGCGCCCATCGCTAAACCCTTGCACCGATCGGCCGATAACTCTGGGCGATGGCCACCGCACGGTCGCAATCGGGAACCGGTGAGGCTCCGGCGCTGCCGCCGGGGCCGATCGACGGCCGCGCGGGCGCCGAACTGCACCGGCTCGGCGAGGCCCTGAAGGGACAGGTCGACGAGGTCCTGGGGTTGATCACCCCGCGGCTGGTCGCCCCGCAGCACGCCCTGGAGGACGTGGTCGAGGAGAAGTTCGAGCGGCTGGGCAGGATGTCGACGGTCGCCGTCGCCCGGTGGATCGCCGGCGAGAGCATCGAGGTGGCGATCGAGGCCGGGCACGAAAGCTGGGAGATCTTCGGCGAGCTGGCCGTCCACAAGGCCGCCTCGCTCGACGAGGTGACGCGGCGCTACTTCCGCTGGCGCAACGCGATGGCCAAGGTGCTGCGCGGGTGCGCGGAGCGGCTCGAGGTCGAGCCGGAGGCGCTGACCGCGGCGCTCGGCATCGTCCAGAGCAGCCTCGAGTTCAGCCTGCTGCGGATGTGCGAGTGCTTCGAGGCGGAGCGCGGCCGCACCGACGAGCAGCTGGAGCGGCGCGATGCCGAGCTCGCCTTCCTCGCCACCCACGACGCGCTGACCGGGCTGCCCAACCGCACCCTGATCATCGACCGCGCCGAGCAGATGCTGGCGCGCTCGCGGCGCGAGGGGACCCCGGCGGCGGCGCTCTTCATCGACCTCGACAACTTCAAGGACATCAACGACACGCTCGGCCACGCGATCGGCGACGAGCTGCTGAAGGCGGTGGCCGCGCGCCTCGGCGGGGTGACGCGCGAGTCGGACGCGCTCGGCCGGCTGGGCGGCGACGAGTTCGTCGTCATCTCCGAGGAGCTGTCGCTGGCCGCGGGCCCGGAGCTGGTCGCCGAACGACTGCTCGACGCCCTCGCCCACCCGTTCCGGATCGGCCCGCAGGAGACGCGGGTCAGCGTCCGCGCGAGCATCGGGATCGCGATGTCGGAGAGCACCTCGGCGGACGAGCTGCTGCGCCACGCGGACATCGCGATGTACCGCGCCAAGTGGGACGGCCGCAACCGCTACGCGATCTTCGAGACCGGCATGCAGGACACGATGCGCCGCCGACTCGAACTGGAGATGGACCTGCGCGAGGCGCTAGACGGGGACCAGTTCTTTCTCGTCTACCAGCCGACGATCGACCTCGGCACGATGCGGCCGCGGGGGGTCGAGGCGCTGCTGCGCTGGCGCCACCCGGAGCGCGGGGTCCTGCGGCCGGACAGCTTCCTCGCGCTGCTCGAGGAGACCGGGCTGATCGTCGAGGTCGGCAAGTGGGTGCTCGACCGGGCCTGCGCGCAGGCGGCGGAGTGGCGGGCCGGCGGCCACCCGGTCACGATGGCGGTCAACGTCTCCGCCCGCCAGCTGGACACCGACCGGATCACCGGCGAGATCGAGGCGGCGCTCGAGGCGGCCGGCCTCGAGCCGGAGGCGCTGGTGATCGAGATCACCGAGACGACGCTGATGCGCGACGCCGACGAGACGGCACGGCGGCTGACAGAGATCAAGCGGCTCGGCGTGCGGATCGCGATCGACGACTTCGGCACCGGCTACTCCTCGCTCGGCCAGCTGCAGCGGTTCCCGGTCGACGCGCTGAAGATCGACCGCTCCTTCATCGCCGGGCTGCACGAGAACCGCGAGGGCGAGACCCTCGTCCACTCCCTGGTCCAGCTCGGCAAGGCGCTCTCGATCGAGACCTTCGCCGAGGGCATCGAGCAGCCGAACGAGCTGAACCTGCTGCAGCGCGAGGCGTGCGACAGCGGCCAGGGCTACCTCTTCGCCAAGCCGCTCGACGCCGCCGAGACCGAGGCGTTCCTGCGCAACTGGGACGGCGCCGCCGTCGCCGCCGTCGCCGCGAGCCCGGCGGGCCCACCCGCCTGAGATGCCGCGTCCGCGGGGCGGCTAAGGCGACGGCGGCAGCTTCGCGGCGCCGCGGCCGGCGGCGGGCGCCGAGGGCGGCGGCACGAGCGGGCCGATGTCGCCGTCGGGCGCCTCGTCGAGGTCGACGATCACCGGCGCGTGGTCGCTCGGCCCCTTGCCTTTGCGCGCCCGGCGGTCGACCCAGGCGGCGCGGACCCGGCCGGCGACCGGTGTCGCGGCGAGGACGAGGTCGATCCGCATGCCGAGGTCGCGGTGGAACATCCCGGCCCGGTAGTCCCAGTAGGTGAAGACGCGCCGGCCCGGCCAGCGCTCGCGAACCACGTCGTGGAGGCCGAGCGCCCCGAGCCGCGCCAACGCGGCCCGCTCCGGCTCGGTCACGTGGGTGTGGCCGACGTAGGCCTCCGGGTCGAAGACATCCTCGTCGGCCGGGGCGATGTTGATGTCGCCGCAGACGACCGCCGCCGCGGGCCCGGCCGCGACCGCGTCGCGCAGCGCGCCGAGCCAGGCCAGCTTGTACTCGTAGTGGTCGGAGCCGGGCTCGCGCCCGTTCGGCACGTAGACGGAGTGGACGCGGACGCCGTCGCAGGTCGCCGCGACGGCACGCGCCTCGGGGTGCGGGAAGCCGGGCGCGCCGGGCAGCCCGGCGACGACGTCCTCGAGCCCGACGCGGGAGAGGATCGCGACCCCGTTCCAGCTCGGCTCGCCGTGGGCCGCGGCCGCGTAGCCGCGCCCCGCGAGCTCCTCGCCGAGCAGCTCGCGGAAGGCGTCGTCGGTGAGCTTCGTCTCCTGCAGGCAGGCGACGTCCGGGCGCCGTTCGTCAAGCCAGGCCAGGAGGCGCGGCAGCCGCTGCTTGGCCGAGTTGACGTTCCAGGTCGCGATCCGCACCGCTCGGACCGTACTCCGGGGCGAGCCCCGGCCGCCTTTGCCACGGCGCCGCCTCCGGGTAGGCTCGGCGGATCGGTCCCTGGTTCAAATGCGCGCCGGTCGACGAGGGCTTCTTCGAGGCCGCGCCGCTGCGGCTGCGCGGCGGCTTCGAGGTCCCCCGCCCGGCGGGCGAGGTCTGGGGCGAGCTGACCGCCGACGACGCCCTGCACTGGTGTCGCCTCCTCGGCGACGTGCGCTGGACCTCGCCGCGCCCCTTCGGCGTCGGCACGACCCGCGAGGTGAAAGCGCTCCTCGGCACCACCGTGCTGCGCGAGCGCTACTTCCGCTGGGAGGAGGGGCGGCGCCACTCCTTCAACGTGGTCGAGACCACCAGCCCGCTCTTCAAGGCGCTCGCCGAGGACTACCTGGTCGAGCCCCGCGACGAGCGCACCTGTCGCTTCACCTGGACGATCGCGGTCGAGCCCACCGCCCTCGGCCGCCCGGCGGGCCCGGTCAACCGCGCCCTCCTGCGCACCCTCTTCACCGACACCGCGCGCCACTACGGCCTCAGCTGAACGCGCGCACATTTGGGGCGCTATGGACCCCAAACGTGCGGCCTCCGCATCCGGATCCGCCGCCGGGCTCAAGATTTTCTCTTTTTAGGTATTGCGCGGGTATTCAGCGGCTTTAGTCTGCTCGTCCGTTGAAGTTAGTGGGGAGAGCGGTACAGATTTCGTCTGCATTGGGGCTGGCCCTCGCCGTCCTGGTGCTGCTCGTCTCATCGGCCCACGGCCAAGACCTCGAAGCGCGGATCGCCGATACCCAGGCGCGCGCCGCCGTAGCCGCCGCCGAAGTGGCCGCTACGAAGCCGCCATCCGAACGGGCCCGCTCCCGCCTGCGCGCGGCCGAGACGTCGGGCCGCGCCGATACGGCGTCGGCTCCACCTTGCCGCCGTCCACACGGCCGCGCTCGAGCAGGGCCTCCGCGACCGGCACCAGGCCGCGACCGGCCAGGTCCGGCGGATCGAAGCGGAACGGACAGACGGCCGCCGAAGAGCACGACCGACGCGTCAGCTTCGACATCGGCCTCGCCATCGCCGCGCTGATCCTCGCGGCCGTCGCCATCGGCTGGAGTTGGTTCCGGGCATCGGCGCCGGTCGCCGCCCTCGTCCGACTGCCGGTCGGCCAGGCTGTCGGGGTGTGCGTCGGGGGCGGGCTGACGGCGTTGATCGCAGGCGGCGCGATGCGGGAGGCGGCGGGCCTCCTCGGAGTAATCGGCGGCCTGCTCTTCGGCCTCGGCTGGACGGTTCCGGTCGCCCTGCTGCTGGCCCGGCACTCGGCCGAAGTCCAGCGAGGCAGGTCGCGGGCCTGGTTCGGGCGGGAGCGGGCCTCGGCGCCGGTCACCCGGATGGTCGCGGTCCTCTTCGGCGTTCTCTGCCTCACCGCGCTCCTCGCGGGCGTCCTCGACGGCGAAGCGGAATCGCGGGACCTGACCGCCTACCTCGAAGTCGAGGCCCAGGCCGCGTCGCCCTCGAGTCCGGCACTGACCGTGAGCGAGGAGCACGCCGCCGCCTTGCGTCGATGCACTTGCGCCGCTCGCGGCGAAGGTCGAGCGGCAGCGGACCGGGCTGCGATCCGCCCAGGCGAAGCTGTCACGGGCACAGGCGAGGCTGAGCGGTGCCGAAGCCGACGAACGTCGCCTCGGCGAACAACTGGAAAGGGCGCGACGCCCAGGAACGGCAGCGAACGCGAACGGGCAGAACGGCGCGAAGAGCGCCAACGCACACAGGAAGAACGGGAAGCACAGAAGGCGATCGAGAAGAGAGGAACGCGAAACAGAAGAAGAAGACACCCGAAGCCACGAGCTGCGATCCGAACTACGAAGGCGCCTGCCTGCAGGACGGGATCGGCGACTACGACTGCGCCGGGGGCTCGGGCAACGGGCCGAACTACGTGGCCGGCCCGATCTACGTGATCGGCGCGGACCCGTTCGGCCTCGACCGCGACGGCGACGGCGTCGCCTGCGAGGGCTGATCGCCATGGGGATGAGCTTCAAGATCGCGCCCGGGGTGCGGATCCGCGCCTCCTCGAGGGGGATCAGCGCCGGCGTCGGCCCGCGCGCCGCGCGGGTCCACGTCGGCACCCGCGGGGTCGGCGCATCGAGCGGGGTCGGGCCGTTCTCGACCTACTCGCACCTCGGCGACGGAACCCGCTCCGGGCGTGCGACCCGGCGACCGCGATCGACCGGCCCGACCAAGGCGGCGATCGCGGCCGCCGAACGCGACCTGCGCACCGCGGAACGCGAAGCCGACATCGAGCGGGTGGCCGCGATCGAAGGTCAACTCGTCTCGGTCCACTCCGAGTCGTTCCCGCCGGCCGCGCGGACCGTCGTCCCGCCTCCGAAGCCCGTCGACCCCGAGCCGATCCGGAAGGAGTTGGAGAGGGAGGTCGGCATCCCCGCCTTGATCGAGGAGGACCGGAGGCGGCGACGCCGCGCCGGTCGCCGTTCCGCCCCAGCCGGTCGATCGCTACGAGCTCATGCGCGAGTTTCGCAAGCGCGCTCGATCCGGGATCCCGTTCTGGCGAATCCGCGACCGGATCGAGGCCGCCCGCGCCGCCGACGCCGAAGCCGAGGACGCCGCGGACGCGGAGACCGAGCGCCGTGCGGAGGAACAACGGCAGGAGCAGACCCGGCTCGACGACGCCTGGACAGCGCTCTCCACAGCCCGCGAAGCCGTCACGTCGGAGCTGCCGAAGCGAGTCGCGGCCGAGACCGCACGGTGCGACAAGGAGCACGCCGACGAACAGAAGGCCTTCGACGACCATTGGCGCCGGCTTCAGGACAACGACCCGGATACGACCCTGGCGGCGCTCGAGCAGGCCTTCGCCGACAACGAGGCACCGGCCGCGGCGATCGACTGCGACGGGGACCGGACCACGGTCGTCATGCAGTTCGTCGCCCCGGAGGCGATCGTCCCGGAGCGCAAGCCGGCGCGGACGCCAACCGGGAAACGGACGCTGAAGAAGCGCACGAAGACGGAGGTCAACGGCCTCTACCTCGCGGCCCTCGGCAGCAACGTCCTGGCGACCGTCAAGGAGACCTTCGCCGTCGCACCCGGAGCCGAGCTGGTCCAGATCCTCGTCGTCCGACGCGAGGCAGATGGCAAGCCGGCCGCCATCTACGCCGGCAGCTTCGATCGGGCCGGCAACGCGGGCCCGAGCGGCACCCGCGAACCCGCCCGCTCGCTGGGCCTGGCCGGGGACGCCCTGCTCGACCTGAAGGGACGGGCCGCGACCGTGTCGCCCCTCGATCTTCGCCACCGAGACGATCTTGCGGAAGTCCTCGAACAGGTCGCCGCCGGCCTCGGCGAATGAGCCGGCAGGCGTTCGCCCGCCCACCCCGGCCCAGGGCGACCCGCCCCGATGGGCGAGCCTCACGGTCGCTGTGCGCCGCTCATCATCGGGTCAACCTCGAAGGGCACCCGACGGGCCGCGCAGATCGGCGCAAAGACCCCGACCGCGCATAATCTCCTTTGACCCCTGGCCGAAATTCGGAGATGCCCCGCTCGTCCACCCACCTCGACGGATTCGTGCTCCTCGCCGAAACGCTCGGCGAGATGGTGTCGCGGCACTCGCCGGACGGCGCCTACACGTATGCGTCGACCAGGTCGCGGACGCTCCTCGGGTATGAGCCCGAGGAGCTGGTCGGCCACTCCGCCTACGAGTTTCTGCACCCCGACGACGTCGAGGACGTTCGCGGCGCGCACTCGACATTGGCGATCGGCGGCGAGCGGGTCGAGGTCCGCTACCGGCACCGGTGCCGGGACGGCGGCTACCTGGAGTGCGAGGCGACCGCGCGGGCGGTGCGCGACGAGTTCGGCCGGCTCACCGAGGTGATCGTGGTCAAGCGCGGCATCGGCGACGCGCTCACCGGCGACATCCTCCGCCGCCAGTGGGAGATCTGCTTCAAGCGGACCAGCCGCGGGATCACCGTGGTCGACCCCGCCACCGCCACGATCGTCTCGCTGAACCCCGCGGTCGCCGAGATGCACGGGGGCACGGTCGGCGACTTCGTCGGCAAACCGCTGCGCATGCTGTTCGCCCCCGAGGAGGCGGAGCGGATCCCCGACCTCTCCGGCACCGTCGACCGCGACGCCTTCATCTCCTACGACGCCGACCACGTGCGTCTCGACGGCAGCGTCTTCCCGGTGCGCATCGAGGCGATGGCGGCACGCGGCGAACGGGGCGAGGTCCAGTACCACATCGCCTGGTACGACGACCTCACCGAGCGCCGTGAGGTGGAGCGCCGCGCCGGGCTCGCGCAGCGCGACTTCGAGGCCGCTTTCCACGCCGGGCCGCACGGGGTGGCGATCGTCGGCCTCGACGGCACCTTCCGCCACGTCAACCAGAAGCTCTGCGAGATCGTCGGCTACCCGGCCGAGGAGCTGGCCGGCCTCACCTTCCAGGAGATCACCCACCCCGACGACCTCGACGCCGACCTCACCCAGGTGGGCGCGCTGCTCACCGGGGAGATCGAGACCTACGAACTGGAGAAGCGCTACTTCCGGAAGGACGGGCGGCTGATCTGGGTGCTGCTCGCGGTGGCGATCGTCCGCGACGACGACGGCTCGCCGCGCCACTTCATCTCGCAGGTCCAGGACATCTCGGAGCGCAAGCGGCTCGAGGCGCACACCCACGAGCTCGCCAACCGCGACCAGATCACCTCGCTCTACAACCGCCGCCGCTTCGAGGAGGAGCTGAAGCGCCAGATCTCCCGCTGCCGCGACGAGGGCGAGAGCGCGGCGCTGCTGCTGCTCGACCTCGACCGCTTCAAGGACGTCAACGACTCCGATGGCCACGTCGCCGGCGACCAGCTGATCCGGATGGTCGGACAGGCGCTCGACGAACGGATCTGCGAGCCGCACGTCGCGGCGCGGATCGGCGGCGACGAGTTCGCGGTGATCCTCCGCGACGTCGACCTCGCTCGGGCGCGCGCCGTCGCCGACGGCCTGCGGCTGGCGATCGCCGCCGCCGACACCCAGCGCACCTGCACCGCCAGCCTCGGCGTCTGCCGCCTGCGCGGCGACGTGCCGGACGCCGAGTCCTGCATCCGCGCCGTCGACCGGGCGATGTACCGGGCGAAGGGCCAGGGCCGCGACCGGGTGGTGGTCGGGGCGCTCTCCGAGCGGCGCGCCTGAGCGCCGCCTAGGTCGTTTCCGGGGCGAGCTCGGCGCCGATCCCGGACGGGTCGACCTCGGGGGCCGAGACCGGCAGGCTGAGCGGCGCGCGGTCGAGCTCGCTCGGCGTCTCCGGCTCCTCGCGCGGCCGGCGCCGGCGGTCGGCGTGGCCGAGATAGAGGACCAGTTCCCAGTTCTCGGTGCCCTGCGGGGTCGGCTCGATCGCGGCGGGCGCCCGCGCCGCCATCTTCTTCGGCCCCTGCGGCTTGTAGAGCCAGGAGACGACGTTGACCCAGGTGTCGACCAGCGAGGCGCGCACGCCGACGAAGGCGACGATCGCGTAGGCGCCGAGCAGCCCGTTGATCGCCGCGAACACCGCGTTCGACCAGAGGCCGTGGACGTAGGCGACCCTGAACGTGTAGACCGACCAGGCGACCAGCAGGTAGGGCAGCACCACGTAGATGAAGGCCGGCACGGTGCGGTTGCGGACCTTCGGCGTGCGCATGAATTTGCCCTTGGCGCCGGTCAGCGCCTGGACGATCGAGCTGACGCTGCCCGCCAGGTTGACCGGCAGCAGGAGCAGGTTGAAGCCGTAGATGCGAACCGCGTCGCCGTATTTGTAGCCGCAGTACTTGAGGTCGATCGCCATCGCCACGAAGTAGGGCACCGCGACCGCGTAGGTGAGCGGTGAGACCAGGTGGCCGTTGAAGGGGATGATCATCAGGCAGAGCACGAAGAGCGACGCCCAGAAGATCGAGGCCATGTAGTTGAGCCGCAGCAGCAGCTCGCCGATGCTGGTCCGTTCGCCCCGCTTGCGCCGGCGGCGCACCGCCCGCCACAGCTTCGGCAGGATCAGCAGGCCGCCGTTGGCCCAGCGGTTGCGCTGGATGCAGAGCGAGCCGAAGTCCGGCGGCGTGGCGCTGAAGGCGAGCCGCTCGTTGTAGTTGTAGAGCGTCCAGCCGCCCGCCGCGAGGTCGATCGTCGACTCGGTGTCCTCGATCACCGTGCGGTCGGAGATGTAGCGGTAGATCTTCCAGGGGCCCTTGTACTCGACCTCCTCGATCTCGGCCAGGGCGCTTTTGCGGAGCACCGCGTTGGCGCCGACCCAGAAGGTCGCCTCGTGGTAGGTCATCCCCTGGTGGATGATGTGCTGGAGGTCGGTGGTGGCGCCGGCGATCCGCTCGATCCGCGTCGCCGCCCCGGGGAAGGCGCTGTAGGGGGACTGCGCGACGGCGACCTTCTGATGCTCCTCCTGCTCCATCAGGTGGACGAGCCGCAGGCAGTACTCGGGCATGATCACGCTGTCGGCGTCGATCGTCAGCACATAGTCGGATTCCGGCACGACGAGGTCGGGCTCCTGCTCCCCCGCCGGGACGAGGAAGAGGCCGGCCGGGGTCTCTTCTTCGCGGTAGCGGCCGCCCATCAGGCCGATGTAGCTGTTCAGGTTCATCGCCTTGTTCGGCTCGGCCGAGAGCGAGGCGTAGCGCTTGCGCTGGAAGCTGGTCACCTCGCAGCGGAAGGTCCAGGCGAGCCGCCGGTAGAGCTGCGCCATCCGCGCCGTGGAGATCTTCTCCGGCGCCTCGTCGGCGGCGTTGCGCAGGGCGCCGCCGATCACCGCCAGGTCGGCGGAGAGTTTGCCGAGCACGTGGTTGGCGAAGAAGGCCTCGTTGTGGTCGGAGACGTGGTACCGGTCGCCGAGCGAGCGGATCCAGGCGCCGGCGTACTCGTACTCGGCGGCGACCGCGTGCACTTCGGCGGCGGTGGTCGGCAGCGCCGGGTCGACGGAGATCTCGAACCCCTCCAGCGCCCGCTCGAAGCGGCGGCGCGGCTCCGAAAGCAGGCGCTCCACCTCGGCGGGCAGCGCGACGGCGCTGTCGAGGAGCTTGCGCGGGCCGGCGTAGCGCGGGTTCGGCGGGTCGTCGACGAGCAGCACGACGCGCATGTCGGGGTACTCCTGCAGCGCCGTCGAGAGCATCGTCATCAGGATCACCCCGGGCTCCTCCTGGTAGGAGGGGATCAGCGCGGTGACCGAGGGACGGTGCTCGGCGTAGTACTCGTCGAGCATCGCCCGCGGCGTGCGGCGGCCGCTTTTGGTCCGGTAGTAGAAGCCGAGCCGGCCGAAGAGGTAGGCGGTCGCCGAGGCCGCGAGCAGGGTCACCGCGGTGAGGAAGCCGATCGTCTCGATCAGGCTGGCGTGGCCCGCGACCCCTTCGATCACCTGGCCGTTGAGGACGGTGACGAAGAGCGCCGCCCAGGCGGCGACGGTGAGCACGACCGCGGCGCGGCCGAACGCCATCGTCCAGTCGCCGGCGATGCGCGGCACCTGCGGCATCGGGTCGGAGTGGTGATCGGCCCCCCACTGGCGGCGGGGGCCGGTCTGCCTGCGACGGATCAGTCTCATCGTTCGGCTCCTGCGGTCGATTCCGGGTTCGGCTCCCCCGGGTACTTGAAGCGCGGTTCCCAGGGGACGCTGGGGCCGGGGGGGAGTTCGTCCAGCGGCTGTTCGCCCTGCGTGTACCAGCGGGCCAGGTAGGGCAGGCCTTCGAAGGTCACCCGGTCGCCCTGGTGGTAGACCTTGGTCGGCGACCAGGCCCGGGCCTTCGCGGATTCGAGCTTCACCAGCCGCGGCGCCTTGCTGCCGGCGGGAACCGGGCCGATCGGCTGCCAGGGGCCTTCCGGCGAGTCGGCGGCGGCGGTGCCCGGCGGGGTGCCCTGGTTCCACCAGCCGGCCTGGTAGATCTGGCCCTGCCAGACAACCTTGTAGCCGGAGGGGTAGGCGGCGGTGGGGCGCCAGATCGGGTAGGGGCTGGTGGCCGGGTCGTCGGGCTTGGGGGCGACGTGGGTCTGCGGCGCGGCAGCCGCTTCGGCGGCCTCGCGGCGGGCCGTCTTGGTGCCGCGCAGCCTGCTGAAGATGCGGGTGAACTGCAGCGGCTTCTGTTCGACGCCGCTGCAGGTGTTGGAGAGCTCGCCGACCTTGGGGAAGGCGCCGCCGCACTGCGAGTCGCGGTTCAGCGACCAGGCGGAGACGCGCGGGATGCCGCGCGCGTCGACGAACTTCGCCAGTTCGCGCGCGTCCTTGGTGGTGAAGCGCTGGGCGGTGACGTCGTTGACGCCGAGCATCGGGGTGACGCCGACGTGGCCCCAGGCGGCCGCGGCGCTGCTCGGCAGGCCGGCGGCGCGCCACAGCGACTGCACCTGCAGCTGGGTCGCCTCCAGCGCCCGCTCGATCGTCCCGGTCATGTCCTTTTCGGCGCCTTCGCCGGGGCCGAAGTCCATCGTCATCGCGTTGACGCCCGCCAGCTTGACCTTCGCCTTCAGCATCGCCCGCACCGCGGCCATCCCTTCGCCGCTCAGCCCGTGGCCGCTCACCGGCAGGGTCATCCAGACTTCGAGCTTCTTCTTCTCGCCGGCCAGCTTCTTCTGGATCGCGGCGATCGCCGCCGCGCGGCGGCCGTTGGCGGCGGCGTCGGCGAGGTTGGCGCCCTCGACGTCGAGATCGATCGCCTTCGCGCGGTAGCGCTCGATCGGTTCCAGGTAGGCCCGTTCGAGCTTGGCCGGGTCGGTGCAGTCGACCGCCAGCTCGGTGTTGGCCTGGCCGCCGTAGGAGACCATCACGCTGCCGCCCTGGCTGCGCAGCTGGGCGACCCGGGCGTCGAGGTCGAGGCCCTGCTCGGCGGCGGGGAGCGAGTAGTAGGTGCCCCAGGAGGGCTCGCACGGTTCTTCTCTGTCGCTGACCACGAAGGCCAGGTAGACGCTCGATACCGGGTTGGAGGACGGGAGCTGGAACGGGTAGGTCGGCGTCTGGGTCACGTCGACGTAGGGCGAGTAGACCGGTACCGCATCGGATTTGGCGCTCGCCGCCGGCGTCTCACGGGTGGCCAGCTGCCAGACCGCGACGCCGACCGCGCAGAGGACGACCAGCAGCACGACCACGCGCAGCGGCGAGAGTTCGCGCGGCGGCGGCTCCAGCGGGGCTTTCGGTTTCTCTTCGACGATGACCATTGGCTCAAGACACTTTGCGGCGTCCCTCCCGGTTTCGGCAGGCGTGTGCGGCGACTTGAGCGCTGGGCGAACCGCCTGCCATCGGAGGTCCGAGGGGGAGAACCCAGGAGGTCCGTGTCCTTTGTAGCCCTGTGGGCTACAAAGGACAGCCACCCCGCCATCGGGCCCTTGCCGAGTTGGCGACGAGGCAGCACGGGGTCGTCGCGACGAGGCAGCTTGCGGCGCTCGGCTACAGCAGGAGCTCCGTGGCGAAGGCCGCCAGGGCCGGGCGACTGCATCGCGTCCACCGCGGCGTGTACGTCGTCGGGCACCGGCGGCTCTCCTGGCACGGGCGCTGCATGGCGGCGGTCCTGGCCTCCTGCCCGTCGGTGGCAAGCCACCTTTCCGCCGCCTGGCTCTGGGGGATCATCCGCAACCGGCCGGGGACCGTCCACGTCACCTGTCCCTCCTCACGCCGCGCCCGCCGACCTTTCGTGGTGCACGCCGCCGACCTCGCCGACGCGGACCGCCGTGTCCGCGACGGCATCCCGGTCACCTCCCTGCCGCGGACCATCCTCGACCTCGCCGGCGACGGCTCCGCGCGCGACGTCGGGCGACAGATCCAGCGCGCCGAAGAGCTCAAGGTCTTCGACCTGCGCGAGATGCGGGCGCTCCTCGCCCGCGGCAACGGGCACCGCGGCCGGGGGAGGGTCGAAGCGGTCCTCCGAGACCTCCGGCCCGAGGTCGCCTTCACCCGCTCCGGCCTCGAGCGCCGCTTCCTGGAGCTGGTGCGCGAGGCGGGCCTGCCGCAGCCGGCGATGAACCGCTTCGTCGCCGGCCACGAGATCGACGCCTACTGGGAGGCGGGGCGCTTCGGGGTCGAACTGGACGTCTATGAGACGCACGGCTCGCGGCTGTCCTTCGAGGCCGACCGCGAACGCGACGACGAGCTGCTGCTCGCCGGGGTGGAGACGACGCGGGTCACCGGCCCGCGGCTCGCCCGTGAGCCGGGGGCGGTGATCGGGTCCCTGCGCCGGCACCTGGCGCGGCGGGGGGCGGTGTGAGGCGCGGCGCGTTCTGGATGACCGGGGCGCCGCAGATCGAGATGCCCGAGGCGCCGGACCGCCGGATCGCCCGGACCGTTGACCTAGCCGTCGGCGAGGCCGCCGAGGAAGAAGAAGGGGTTCGGCGGCCGCTGCTCCCAGGCAGCGTGCAGCGAGCCCTCGGCGGTGACCTTGGCGTCGGCGGGCGCCTCGGCGCGGATCCGCTCGGCGAGCGCCTGCGCGGCGTCCTCGTCGGCGGCGCCGACCACCATGTAGCGCCAGCGGCGCACCGGCGCCAGGCCCTCCTCCTTCAGCCGCGCGGCGAAGTCGCGCGCCTCGCCGTGCGAGGGGAACTCGATCCGCACCTCGAACTCGGCGCGGCCGCCCCTGGCGGCGGTCTCCTCGTCCTCGGTCCGCATCCGTCGCTCGTGCTCGGCCTCGCGCTCGGCGCCGGTGCGCGGCTCGGGCACCTCAGGAGCCTCCCACTCGAGCGCGACCGGGTGCCAGTGGCGCAGCTCGAGCCGCGCGTCCCAGCCCTTGGTGTCGAGGATCTTGCGGACCGCCTCCGCGGCACGGTCCAGCTGCGCCCGGGTGCCGGCGTAGAGAAAGATCCGCTCGCCTTCGTGGCTGACGATCACCTCCTGGTCGAAGCCGAGCTCGAGATCGTGCTCCAGCTCGGCCGAGCGCATCAGGTCGGCCACCTGCCCGCCGATCCCGGCGTCGTCGAGGTCGATCTGCAGCCGCCAGTCGTCGTCCATGACCGACAGCCTAGAGCGCCGGCGAGCGCGGGGAGCGCTCGGCGCACCGCTCACTCGACCCAGTCGAAGGTCCGCCGCACGGCCTTCTTCCACTCGCCGTAGCGCCGTTCGCGGTCGGCCTCGTCCATCCGCGGCTCCCAGCGCCTGTCCTCCACCCAGCGCTCGCGCAGCTCCTCGGTGCCCGACCAGAACCCGGTCGCCAGCCCCGCCGCGAAGGCGGCGCCGAGCGCCGTCGTCTCGATTACCGCCGGGCGGATCACCGGCACCCCGAGCACGTCGGCCTGGAATTGCATCAGCAGCTCGTCGGCGGTCATCCCGCCATCGACTCTCAGCTCGCCGAACGGCACGGCGGCGACCGCGCCCGCGGCGTCGACCACCTCGCGGGTCTGCCACGCGGTCGCCTCCAGGGTCGCCCGCGCGATGTGGCCCTTGTTCGCGTAGGCGGTCAGGCCGAGGATCGCGCCGCGCGCGTCTTCGCGCCAATACGGGGCGAAGAGGCCGGAGAAGGCGGGGACGAAGTAGACGCCGCCGTTGTCCTCCACCGTCGCCGCGAGGCGCTCCACGTCCGCCGCCTCCTCGATCAGCCCGAGCCGGTCGCGCAGCCACTGCACCGCCGCCCCGGTCACCGCGATCGACCCCTCGAGCATGTACTGCGCCGGCCCGTCGGGGCCGAGCTTCGCCCCCACCGTGGTCAGCAGCTTGTCGGTGTGGACGATCTCCCCGCCGGTGTTGAGGAGCAGGAAGGAGCCGGTGCCGTAGGTGTTCTTGGCGTCGCCGCGGTCGAAGCAGGTCTGGCCGAACATCGCCGCCTGCTGGTCGCCGAGGATGCCCGCCACCGGGCGGCCGCCGAGCGCCGTCCCGGCCGCCTCGCCGTAGATCTCCGAGGACGAGCGGATCTCCGGCAGCAGCGACCGCGGGATGCCCATCAGGTCGAGGCTCGGCTGGTGCCAGTCGAGCGTCTCCAGGCTCATCAGCATGGTGCGGCTCGCGTTGGTGACGTCGGTCGCGTGGACGCCGCCGTCGCGGCCGCCGGTCAAGTTCCACAGCACCCAGGTGTCCATCGTGCCGAAGGCCAGTTCGCCGGCCTCGGCGCGCCGCCGCGCTCCCTCGACGTGGTCGAGGATCCATCTGATCTTCGGCCCGGAGAAGTAGGTGGAGAGCGGCAGGCCGACGACGCGCCGCAGGCGGTCGACCCCCGCCTCGCCCGCCAGCTCCCGCACCAGGTCGGCGGTCCGCGTGTCCTGCCAGACGATCGCGTTGCAGACCGGCTCGCCGGTCTCCCGGTCCCAGACCACGGTCGTCTCGCGCTGGTTGGTGATGCCGATCGCGGCGACGTCGCCGGCCTCGACGTCGGAGCGCGCCATCGCCCCGCCGATCACCTCGCGGGTCCGCCGCCAGATCTCCTTGGCGTCGTGCTCGACCCAGCCCGCCCGCGGCGTGATCTGCTCGTGCTCGCGCCGGTCGACGCACTCGATGCGCCCGTCCCCGTCGAACAGGATCAGCCGGCTCGAGGTCGTCCCCTGGTCGATCGCCGCCACGTACTCCGCCATGCTCGCTCCTCCGTTGCCGTGGTCCTGGGGCACGGCGATCTTCGCGCACCGCCAGGCGCGAGCGAGAGATCGCGCCGACCGCGACCGGCGCCGACGAACTACGGTTCCGGCCATGAAATCCAAGCTCCCCCTCCCCCTGTTGGTGGCCGCCGCCCTGCTGGTCGCGGCCGTGATCGCAACCCCCACCGCCGGCGCCGCCGGCGCGACGGCCGCCAAGCCCTGCCGCGCCGCCGGGATGGTGGCCTGGGCCGGCGAAGAACCCGGCGGCGGCACCGCCGGCAGCGTCTACTACCGAATCAAGCTCACCAACCTCTCCGGCCGGACCTGCACGGTCGCCGGCTATCCGAACGTCGTCGCCGTCGACCTGAGGGGCCGGCGAATCGGCGGCGCCGCCCGGCACGAAGCCGGCAAGAAGCCGCGCCGCGTCAAGCTCGCTCCCGGCGACACCGCGGTGGCGACCCTGCGGATCGTCGACGCGCTGAACTTCGGAGCCGGGCGGTGCCGTCCGACCACCGCGGCCGGGCTGCGGATCTGGGTGCCCGGCGGGGTGGGCGCGAAGGTCGCCCCGCTCGCCTTCGAAACCTGCAAGCGGTTCTCGGTCAAGACGCTCGCGGTGGGCGCCGTCACCCCGGGCTGACGCAGGCCGAGCAGATCGCGGCGATGTGGCGGGCGTCGGTCCCGCAGCAGCCGCCGAGCACCGACAGCGACGGCAGCGCCTCGACCAGGTCGCGGTATTCGACCGCCAACCGGTCGGGGTCGCCGCTGTCGAGCTCCGGCAGCGAGTCGAGTTCGGCGTGGCTGCGGCGGGAGGCGTTGGCCCGGACCCCGGCGATCCGCTCCCGCCAGGCGCCACCCGCCAACAGCGCCGGGCCGAAGTGGCTCGGGTGGGCGCAGTTGACCATCAGGAAGGCGGCCGACGCACCGGTTTCGGCGTCGAGGCGCTCCACCGCCTCGGCCAGCGGCTCGCCGTCGGGCAGCCGCCCGTCGGTCTCGACCGTGAAGGAGATCGAGGCCGGGACCCCGGCCGCGGCGGCGGCGCGGGCGATGCCGATCGCCTCGTCTACGAAGGAGAGGGTGTAGGCGCCGATCATGTCGACGCCCGCCGCGGCGAGGACGCCGATCTGCGCCGCGTGGTAGTCGGTCGCCTCGGCGACGGAGAGGTGGCGGGCGGGACGGTAGGCGTCGCCTTGCGGGCCGACCGTGCCGCAGACGGCGATCGGCGTCGCGGCGCCGGACTCGGCGCGCAGCGCCAGCGCGAACTCCACCGCCGCCCGGTTGAGGTCGTCGATCTCGGCTTGCGGACGGCCGAGCCGCTCGGCCCAGCTGCGGCTCGCGCGCCAGGTCGGCGTGTCGAGCGTGAAGCCCACCCCGTGGCGACGGGCGAGGTCGATGAAGCCGCGGTACCAGTCGCGCAGCGCGGCCCGTCCGCGTTCGTCCTCGAGCAGCCGAAAGGAGGCGAATTCGGGCAGCTCGATGCCGCGCTCGAAGATCATCGTCGTCTCCAGGCCACCGTCGCCGATGAAGGTCAGCTCACCCCCCGGAAGTACCATGCCACCGATCCTACGGCCGGCCTGGCGGGTTACGGGCAGACGATGCGGAATATGAACCGAAGCTTCCCCCTGCCCGCCGGCCTGGCGGTGCTCGCCGTCGCGCTGCTCGCGGCGCTCGTGCCGAGCTCCGCCGCCGCCGCCATCCTGCCCCACGGTTTCTGGGGGTTGGTCGAGAACGAAGTGCCGACCCACCACCAGGCCCGAGTCCTGCGTGCGGGCGGGGTGGAAAGCGTGCGCGTGCCGATCAACTGGGCGGCCGTGCAGCCGACCCCGGGTGCGGAGCCCGACTGGGGCTCGGTCGACCCCTTCGTGAAGGCCGCCGACGAAGCCGGCCAGGTTGTCCTGCCCTTCCTCGCCTCGCCGCCCACCTGGGCGGTCGGCTACGAATCGATCGGCGACACCACGGCGCCCCGCACGGTGCCGATCCACAACGCCGCGCAGCGCCGCGCCTGGCGCCGGTTCCTGCGCCTCGCCGTCTTCCGGTACGGCCCCCACGGCAGCTTCTGGACCGAAAACCCGCTGCTGCCGAAGCGCCCGATCCGGATCTGGCAGATCTGGAACGAGGAGAACTACAAGTACTTCACGGCGCGCCCGAACCCGGCCCAGTACGGCCGGCTCGTGGTCCAGTCCTACCATGACCTGCGCAGCGCCGATCACGGCGCCCGGATCGTCCTCGGCGGCCTCTTCATCCGGCCGCGGGGCGGCAACGTGAAGCCCGGCCACGGGCGGATCAAGCGCGCCTGGTTCGCCGCCGACTTCCTCGAACGGATGTACCGGACGACCCCGGCCGTGCGCGGCAAGTTCCTCGCCGTCGCCCTGCATCCGTACACGCCGGGATGGCGCCGGCTGAGACCGGAAATCGAAGAAGTGCGGACGGCGCTGCAGCGTGCCCACGACCAGTGGCGGGCGATCTGGCTGACCGAGCTCGGCTGGAGCTCCGGCCACCCCGAAGCGGCCAACGGCCACAACAAGTTCGAGAAGGGCTGGCGCGGCCAGGCGCGCGAACTGCGCGGCGCGTTCCGGCTGCTGGAGCGCAACGCGCGGAACTGGCGGATCCGCCGCGTCTACTGGTTCTCCTTCACCGACTCGCCGGGCACCTGCAACTTCTGCGACGGCTCGGGGCTGTTCCGACAGGGCTTCAGGCCGAAGCCCTCCTGGCACGCCTACCGGCACTTCGCCCGCTGAGCGCCCGGCCCGCCCCGCGCCGACCCGGCGCGGGGCGCGGTCGCCCGGCACGGGCGCGATGTCGCCACTTTCGTTGCATCCGGTGGGCGTGGGAAGGAACCGCGTTCGGCCGGGAGTAATTTCGGTTCAGTGACCGTGAACAGTCGGCGCCGCGAAGAACGTCTCTACATCGCCGTCCTGCCGGCGTTTCTCGCCGCGCTCGTCGCCCTGGGGCTGCTCGGGGTGCCGGCGCTCCTGGTCGGCGCCCTCGGCCTGCTGGTCGGCGCCCTGGCGATCGCCGCCTTCCGCCGTCGCCTGGAGGCCTGGGGTCCCCGAGGTTCGCGGCCGGGCCGCGGGCAGACGGTCCCGTCCAAATACGTGCCGCGGGTGCTGGAGAGCAGCTCGACGCGCCGGCGGCGGCTCGCCCCCCGGCGTCGGCAGCGCCACTCGACCCCGCCACTTCGTTTCCGCTGAAACTGCCGTGGGGACGCGAGTGGTAGCGTCCCGGCTCCTGAAGTCGTGTCGATGAGCTGGAGGCTTGTCGAGCCCTGTCGATGCCTCCGCCACTGTGAAGGGGTGGATTTGAATGAGAGGTTTCGGTAGATCCGGCGAGAGTCGCCGGTTCTGGGTCGCGACGCTGTTCCTGGCACTCGCGTCGGCCGTGGTGCTTGCGGCGTGCGGCGGCAGCGGCGGTACGACGACGACCAGCTCGACCGGCGGCGAGTCCGCCGCGGGCGGCATCGCGATGGCCCCTCAGTTCACCTCCGAAGAACTCTTCGAACACGCCGGCGACAACTGGATCTCCAACGGCGGCGGCACCACCAACGACCGCTACTCCACGCTCGACGAAATCAACACCGAAAACGTCTCCGAACTGAAGGGCGACTGGGTCACCAAGATCGGCAAGAACGCCACCGCGGCCAAGTTCTCGGCCGAGGGCCAGGCGCTCGAGTACGAAGGCACGATCTACATCTCCGACGGCGCCGACGACGTCTTCGCGATCGACGCCGCCACCGGCCATCGCCTCTGGACCTACGAACCGCACCTGCCGCCCGACCCGCTCGGGGAAGTCGTCTGCTGCGGCTGGGACAACCGCGGCGTGGCGCTCGGCGACGGGATGGTCTTCGTCTCCCAGCTCAACGGCGCCCAGGTCGCCCTCGACCAGGCGACCGGCAAGGTCAGATGGTCGACCCCGGTGGTCAAACCGGGCGCCGGCTACTCGATCACCTCCGCGCCGCTCTATTACGACGGCAAGGTCTACGTCGGCGGCTCCGGCGGCGAGTACGGGGTCCGCGGCCGCCTCACCGCCCTGGACGCCGAAACCGGCCAGGTCGAATGGCGCTTCTACACCACCCCCTCGCCCGAAGAAACCGGCGGGGACACCTGGCCCGAAAACGGCACCTACAGACACGGCGGCGCCTCGCTTTGGAACACGCCGACCGTCGACCCCAAGCTCGGCATGCTCTACTTCTCGACCTCCAACGCCGCCCCCTGGACCGGGCAGAGGCGCAAGGGCGAAAACCTCTTCACCGCCTCGATCGTCGCCCTGGACGCCGAAACCGGCGAATACAGATGGCACTACCAGCAGGTCCACCACGACCTCTGGGACTTCGACTCCCCCTCGCCGACCGTCCTCTTCGACGGCCAGATGAACGGCGCCGAAGAACCGGGCATCGGCGAGCCCTCCAAGACCGGCTGGGTCTACCTGCTGAACCGCGAAACCGGCAAGCCGATCTACCCGATCCCCGAGGTGAAGGTCCCCCAGGACCCCTCCCAGAACACCTGGCCCACCCAGCCCGAGCCGACGATGGAACCGTTCAGCCCGATCGAAGTGACCCCCGAAGCGCTCGAAAAGTCCGAAGCCGGCGTGGCGGGCGAAAAGCACCCGCCGAAGATCGTCCCCTCGAAGATCTTCACCCCGCAGAGCTCGGACCCCACCCAGATCAACCTCGGCGCCAACTCGGCGGTCGGCGGCGACAACTGGCCGCCGTCCTCCTATGACCCGGAAAAGAACATGTACTTCGTCTGCTCGCAGTCGGGCGCCCTGGGCCTGGTCGTGCCGCCCAAGGAACAGGGCTTCAAGGAAGGCGAAACCTACATCGGCTCCGACACGATCATCGCCTCCGGCTTCGACACCACCGGCTACCTGACCGCCTATGACATGTCGACCGGCAAGATCGCCTGGCAGGACGAATTCAAGGGCGAATCCTGCTACTCGGGCGCGGTGACCACGGCCGGCGGCCTGGTCTTCAACGGCCACAACGACGGCAAGCTGGTCGCCTATGACGCCGAAAGCGGCGAAGAGCTCTGGAGCTTCCAGACCGGCGCCGGGGCCAACACCACGGTGACCCCCTTCGAAGACGAAGGCGAAGAGAAGATCGCGATCTACGCGGGCGGCAACTCCCTGGCCGCCACCGCCCACGGCGAAAACTTCTGGGTCTTCTCCCTGAACGGCACGCTCGAAGAAGCCAAGGGCCTGGAAGCCGAAGAAGAAGGCACCGGGCACGCCGGCGAGGAAACCGAAGAAGAAGGCGCCGCCGAAGAAGCCGGGGGCCGAGAAGAAGCCGAAGCGGGCAAAGAAGCCGAAGGCGGGGCCGAAGAAGAAGCCGAAGGCAAAGAAGAAGCCGAAGCGGGCGAAGAAGCCGGGGGCGGGGAAACCGCCGCCGCCGGCCCGAACGCCGAGGCGGGCAAGGAAGTCTTCGCCCAGAACTGCTCGGTCTGCCACGGCGCCACCGGGCACGGCGGCAACGGCGGCCCCGACCTGCGCACGATGCCCAAAGCCAAAGAACAGGCGGGCGCCGAAGAACAGGTGACCAACGGCGGCGGCGCGATGCCGGCGTTCAAAGGCCGGCTGAGCGAAGAAGAAATCGAAAACGTCGCCGCCTTCGTGGTGGAAGACATCGTCGGCAAATAGCCGCCGACCCCCCGGTGCGTTCGCAGTAATCCGCGGATAGCGCGGAGAACTGCGAACGCACCCCGGCGCTGCGCGCAGCGCTACCGGTTCGTGCAGCGGGTCCGGGGGACCCCCGAACGAACCTCCCCGCAGTTCGTGAGAGAGGGGGTCCCCCGGACCCTCCCTACGCCCCACCCTCGATCGCGCGCTGCAGCGTCTCCGCCGCCAGCTTGTGGGCGTCGCAGATGCGGCCGAGGTGGAGGAGCGAGTCGGTCTCCGTCGCCACCTCGCCGTCGCCGAGGCGCAGGACGATCGGCACGCCGGGGCGGAGGTCCTCGGCGGCGAGGCCGACCGCGACGTTGACCAGGTCGTCGGAGGTGACAGCGGCGACCGCGCCGCAGCGCTCGATGCCGACCCGCTGCAGCGTCTCCCGGTCGTCGCCGCGGCCGACCGCGACCGGGATCCCGGCAGCTTTGGCGAGGCGCACGCTGGGCGCTTCGAAGTCGCGCTCGATCGCGACCACGGCGACACCGCGCTGACGCAGCGCCTGGGCGAGGCGGAACCCGACCTGGCCGAAGCCGACCAGGACGACGTGGTGGCGGGCGGGCGCCGCGCGCGGGCCGAACAGCGTGGTGAGCCGGCGCCGGCTGAGTCGGCGGACCAGCGCCGCGGTGAAGATCGCCACCAGGGCGACGGCGAGGACCATGTTGGCGGCCGAGATCAGCTTGAACCAGACGGGCCCCCCGGCCGCCCCGGGCGGGCCCGCGACGGTCGCCACCGAGCGGGTCGAGAAGTAGAAGGCGTCGACCAGGCCGTGGTGGAAGGCGATCATCGTGATCACCATCTCGATCGCCAGCGCCCCGAAGAGCGCCGTGCCCGCGAGCACGAGGAGGCGGAGGGAGTCGTCGACCAGGCGCACCCCGTGGCGGTGGCGGCCGGCGACGTCCCCGCCGGCCACCGCGAGGCAGCTTTCGGCGAGGTCGCCGGCGACGATCTCCGACGGCGAGAGGACGTGGACTTTGGGCGCGACGTGCTCGAGCTCGCGGGAGACCGTGTGGTCGAACATCGTCACCCACAGCGGCAGGTCGGGGCGGACGTGGGCGCTCAACAGGGTGAGCCGCAGGGCGTGGGCGTCGTCGCGGGTGACGACGGCAACCGCGCGCCAGTGGCCCTCGCGCAGCATCGCCGCGGCCTCGCCGTCTGTCAGGTCGAGCGCCGAGAAGGCCGGCGCGCCGCTCTGCTCGAAGCGGCGCAGCAGGGCCGCGCCGAGGCCGCCCCCCTCGCCGAGGACGAGGACGGCGCCGGTCGGCGCGACGGTCTCCTCAGGCGGGATCGGGTTCGAGGTGTCTGGAGTCCGGGTCACGGTCCGCCGAATCTTGGCGGACCGAGGGCTCCTGGTCCTCGCCGCCCCAGCCGGCGGCCAGCAGCCGCAGCGCGGCGCCGGCCAGGAAGCAGGCGAGACCGAGGGCGGCGAAGAGCCACCAGAGGCGGTGCTCGGAGCCTTCGATCGCGCCCGGGTCCGAGGCGGCGAACGTGGTGCCGGCGGCGGCCGCGGCAAGCGGGCCGAGCGGGGTCGTGTCAACCCGCCCGGGCCGCAGCTCGGCCGGGTAGGGGATCGCCAGGACGCCGCGCAGCGAGCCGGCCCGTTCGGAGGCCAGCGCGTACCCGTATTCGCCCGCCGGAAGGGTGGGGAGCGCCACGGTCCAGCGCCCCGGGGCCGACTCTTCGAAGCGCAGGGGGATCGCCTTCCCGGCGGGCGAGGTGAGCGTGCCTTCCAGCCCGCCGAGCTCGATCGGCCGCCCGGCGGCGGTGGTCGGCGCCACTTCCAGCACCCGCCGGTCGCCGGGGGCGAGGCTGGGGGAGAGAGGCGGCGCCACCACCCCGCGCTCGACCCAGCGCGCGGCGTCCCGGAAGAGCCGCGGCCGGCTCAGCCATTCGCCCGCCCAAGCCGCGCCGAGGCCCGGCGTCCAGGCGGCGACCCGGCCGGAGCCGTACTGCCACTGGGCCAGCACCGGGTCGGGCGGGTGGTCTTTGTCCTGGCCGAGCAGCGCCGCCTCGGCGCCCGGCTTCAACTGGGTCACGACGTTGCCGCCCAGCGGCGGCAGCTTCTGGCCGACCAGGCTCGCGGTGATCGGGCTCGGGTCGCCCGCCGAGACGCCGAGTTCGCCGACCAGGCGCACCGTGCGCGCGTTCAGCCGCGTCTCCTTGGCGAAGATCTTCGGCAGCTCACGCGCGTTTTCGGTCTCGTAGTAGTTGCCGCCGGTGTCGGCCGCGATCTCCTTCAGCAGCTTGAAGTCGGCTTCGGAGCCGAGCGCCACGGTGGCAACGCTGATCTTGCCCTTCTTCAGCCCCGGCAGCAGGCGCCTGTAGCTGCCCGGTTCGCTGATCCCGTCGGTGAGCAGGATGATGTGGCGCTCCTTGGCCTTCGAGCGCTCGATTTCCCGCGCCCCCGCGGCGAGCCCCTTGTAGATGTTGGTGCCGCCGTTCGCCGGCAGCGTGTTGATCTTGTGTTCGATTTCGCCGGCGTTCGAGGTTTCGACCCGGGTCAGCGGGACCAGGATCTTGGGCTTGATTTCGAAGGTGACGATGCCGATTTCGTCCTGGTGCTTGAGCAGGAATTCGAGCGCGCCGCGGGCCGCCGCCTGCGCCATCGCGATCTTCGGCACCCCGCCGACCTCGTTGATCATGCTGCCGGAGCGGTCGAGGATCAGCTCGACCGCGACGTTTTTGCGCTGCAATTTTCCGGGCACGAGGCTTTTCACCGGCAGCACTTCCTGGAGCGGGGACTTGTAGTACTTGCCGAGCGAGAAGGAGTGTTCGCCGCCCAGGGCCAGCAGGCCGAGGGCGCGACCCCGCACCGCGGTGCCGATCGCCTTCGCCCGCGCCTTGCCGATCGCTTCCGCCGGAACGTCTTCGAGGGCGACCGCGTCGACCCCCTTGTAGCCGGACGCGGCGGTGGGCAGCGCGCCCGGCTGCACCGCGGTGACGTGGAAGCCGTCGGCCCCCAGCAGCCGGGCGGCGGCCGAGCCGGCGGCGCCGGCGACGAGCGCCCGCGGCGCCGCCTCGACCCGCACCGTCGTCCCCAGCGAGTCGTTGCCGGGACGCGAGTCCCGCCGGCTGCGCACCTGCACTTCGTAGCCGTATGAGCCGGGGTGCCGCGGCGCCCGCACGGCGAAGAGGAAGGGGTTGTCGCCGACCCCGAGCTGCACCCGCTGGTGGCCGATCACCGCGCCGCCGCGCCGCACCACCAGCCGGGCCGGCGCTTCGACCGTGCTGCGCACGGTCACCTCGAGCGAGAGCGGGTCGCCCGCGTGCAGGGCGGCCGGCGCTTCGAGCCGGGTCATCGCCGCGTCGGCGGGCTCCTTGGTGAGGGCGACGGTGTCGACGCTGACGTCGTGCCGGCGCGCCGCGGCGGCGAGGCCGAGCGGTTCGCCCTCGGTCTGGCGGCCGTCGCTGAGCAGGACCACACGGCCGCCGCGCGGGGTGCGGGCGAGCGCCACCTCGAGCGCCCCCTGCAGGTTGCTTTCCCGCCCTTCGACGCTGCCGCCCCGGGCGACCGGCAAGAGCCCTTCGCCCGCCCCGGTGAGTTCGGCGCCGCCGCCGAACTGGACGACGTGGCAGTCCTTGCCACAGCCTTCGTTGGCGGCCAGCCAGGCGCGCTCGGCTTCGCTCGAGCCGGCGCCGATGCTGAGCGAGCGGTCGAGGACCAGGGTGGTCGGCGGCGGCCCCGAGCCGACGCTCGGGTCGAGGAGGGCGACCGCGACGAGGACGATGCTCGCGACCTGCAGGCCGACCGCGACCCGCCGCCGGGTCGGGTTGCCGCGGCGCGGTTCGCGCCACCAGGCATAGAGCGCCTCGAGGATGAGGACGACGAGAGCGGCGACGAGCAGCCAGGGCCAGAGATCGTGGTGGCCGACGTGGACCGCCGGCGCCGGCGTGGCGAGGTCGACCGGCGCGCCCGGCGCCGCGGCGACGCCCGAATTGACCGCGAGCGCCAGGTGCCGCGTGCCCCACGGCCCGCGCACGTCGATCGCGTAGTTGCCCGGCCGGGCGAGGGAGAGCGGCACTTCGGAGCCGGGCGCCACCGCCAGCTTCCGCGTCGCGCCGCCCGCCGCCGGGCGCAGCGTCGCCGCGGTCGTGCCGGGCGGCTCGGCGAGCGCGAACGGGACGCCGGCCGCGGCGAGCCGGGGGGCCAGCCGCTGCGACCAGGCGACGATGTTGTCGATCAGGGTCGGGAAGCCCGCCAGCTGCGGCAGGTTCGATTCGGAGGGCTCGAAGGAGAGGACCGCGACGCGCCGGCCCGCGTCGGTGCCGGAGGCGATCAACGGCCCTTCCGAGCTCCAGGCCGCGGCGCCGAGCGAGGCGGGCAGGTCGAGGCGGCGCGAGGCCCCGGCGCCGATCGTCAGCGAGGCCAGTTCGACCCCCTGCAGCAGCGGGCTCGCCGCTTCGCTGCCGCTGAGCCGGCTGTCGTGCATCTTGCCGAGCGTCTTGGCGCCCGGGAAGCGCGGCGGGTTGACGAGGAGCAGCGCGGGCGCGGCGGGCAGCCCCCCCTTCGGCACGAAGTCGTCGAGGACCAGCAGGTCGCTGGTGCCGGGGTCGGTCGGCTTGTAGGTCTGCGGCGTACGCAGGCGGAGCTTCACGCCCGGCACCGAGGCCAGGGCCCGGGCGAGCGGCAGGGCACGGGTGCGGTTGCCGACCAGGGTGATCCGCTCGCCCCCCGGTTCGGGGACCGAGACGAAGGCCGCGTCGTCGGCGGCGAGGCCGTCGTGGTGCGCCAGGCTCACCTCGACCGCGGCGCCGGGGGGAGCGGTGAAGGAGAGCGGCGCCGAGCCGCCGGCGGGGACCTCGACGCTCGTGGTGCGGGTCGGTTCGCCCGCGATCGCGATCCGCACCGGCAGCCGCCGCGCCGCGCCGCCGTGGTCGGAGACGCGGACGAAGACTTCGCAGGCTTCGGCGCCGAGCCGGTCGCACTGGGCGCTCGCCTCGTCGAGCCCGGCGTCCGGCACCGCCTTGCCGACCGCCCGGTCTTCATAAGAGGACCCGCCGCCCCGCACCCGCGGCGCCACTTCCTCGGGCGCCCGCAGCAGCAGCACCCGGTCGCCTTCACCCGCCCGCAGCCCGGCGGCGAGCCGCAGGGCCGCGCCGAGGTTGGCGGGGCCGGGACCGGCGCGCAGGCTCGCGAGCGTGCCGCCGGCGCCGGCGGCGTCGCCTTCGTAGAGGATCGTCGGGGTCGCCCCGGCGCCGACGATCCGCACCGCCTCGCCACCCGGCAGGCCCGCGAGGCGTTCGCGCAGCGCCGCCCGGGCGGCTTCGATCCGCGTCGTCCCGGCTTCTTCGGCCCCCATCCACATCGACTCGTCGACCACGTAGACGCGCGAGGAGTGGGTCGCGGCTTCCTCGGTCGCCGGGCGGGCGAGGGCAAAGACAAGCGCCGCGAGGGCGAGCAGCTGGAGGGCGAGCAGGAGCGGCAGCGGCGGGCGCCCGAGCCGGCGGGCGCCGCCGCCCCCGGCGCTCGGCAGGTCCCGCCAGGCGAGCAGGCTGCCGACCGCGCGGCGCGGCGGCCGGCGGCGGCGCAGGTGGAGGACCACCAGCGGCACGGCGAGGACCAGGGCGGCGAGCGCCGCGCCGCTCAGCAGGGTCAAGTCGCGTCCCTCACCACGGCAGGCGCTCGACCCACTTCAGCGATTCGAGGTAGTTGAGCTGCAGCCCAGCACCGGGCCCGGGGACGGCGCCGCCCGCGGCCGGCACGTAGGAGAACCGGTCGCCGACCTGGGTGGCGCCGGTCACCTGCGCGGTGCGGGCCTTGCCGCCGCCGCCCTGCGCGCGGGCGCCCGACTTGTTGGGTTGCCGGCCTGCCTTCACGGCGCGCGAGGGCGCGTAGCCCGGCTGGATCCGCACCGCCTGGGACGCCTGGCTCTTGATCGGCGTGGCGTGGCCACGCCGGCTCGTCCCCCGTTCGCCGCCCGCTTTGCTCGTCCCACCCGGCACGTTGCTGGGGCTGCCGCTTTCGCCAGCCGTGCTTTCGCCGGCCTTGCCGGTCGGGGCACCCGGTTTGTTGCCGGTGCCGCCGCTCACTTTCGAGGCGCCTTTGCGCCCGCCCTTGCCGTGTTTCTGGCCTTTGACGTTGAAGCCGAGTTCTTTCTTCGCCTTGCTCTTGCCGCCACTGCCGGTGGACGCCTTCTTGCCTTCGCTCGGCCCTTCCCGCGACCCCGGCTTGCCGAGGTCTTCGCTCTTGCGCAGCTTGCCGGTCGGGGCGTTCTGCGGGCCGCCCTTGCCGGCGGCGGCGCCTTTCGGCCCCGCCCCCTTCACTTCCTTGCCCTTCGTCCGGTAGCCCTGCGGGATCTTCTGATAGCCGGACCTGGCCGCTTCCTCGGCGCTCGCTTCGGGCCGGTTGCGGCCCTTGAACTTGTGCATCTTGCCGGTCGGGGCCTGCGGCTTGGCGGACTTTTCCCGCTGCCTGGCGTGGTGGTGCCCACCCGCCGTGCCGGCGGCGGCGCCCGGCGCCAGCGCCTCCTGGGCGCCCGAGGAGGAGCCGCCGCCCGCCGCCAGGCCGATCGCGACGACGGCGGCCAGCGCCGCGACCGGCGCGGCGAGCGCCCACCAGTCGCTCCCCGCCCGCGCCGGACTCGCGTGCCAGTCTTCGCGCCCGGCCCGCAGGAGCGCCGCCGCGTCGGCGACCGTGCGCCGCTCGAGCGGCGTCTCGCCGCCGCCGCGCGCCTCGATCTCCAGCGCCGTGGCGAGTCGGTCGTTCAGCCCCAGCTTGTCGTCGAGCAGGCGCGCCAGCTCGAAGGGCGAGGGGCCGCGCAGGGCGAAGGCGGTGACCGAGACCACGAAGGCGGCGAGCGGGACCGCGACGACCACCCACTGCGGGAAGGCGCCCAGCAGGGCGGGGACCTCCAGCGCCGCCGCGAGGCCGATCGCGAGGGCGGCGTGGCGGCGCGCCAGGGCGATCAGCCGGCGCCGGGCGACCACTCCTCGCCAACAGCGCAGCTCGGCGCCGAGGTCGGCCTCGCCGTCACCGCCGGCCACCGTGCCGGGACCGGCCAGATCGACCACTTCGCGAGGTTCGGCAGCCGGCCATCGCCACATGGATCGACGGTACCAAGCGACTCGCTCCGCCGGAGATGCCGACCGAATAGGGTTCGGTGGGCAATGAAACGCTCAAGCTTCTGCTTCGGTCTGCTCGTCCTCATCGCCTCTCTCGCAGCCACCTCGCTCGCCGCCGCCGGCCCCAAGGCGAAGGAAGGCTGGGGCAACGACGGCGCCTTCATCGGCCGGTACCACGTCAAGGTGCTCTCGGCCGGCGGCAGCGGCGTGCGCGGCGGTGACCTGACGATGTTCATCCAGGAAGAATTCCCCGGCTCCGAAGAGCCGGCGGGCATCCTGAAGCTGCGGACGAAGACCAACAACGACGTCGTCTACCTGAAGGAACTGAAGCACCGCGGCCGCGTCCGCAGCGCAATCGTCAAGGGCGGCTCCTTCCTCGGTCCGACCATCGGCAGCTTCCGCGGCCGGATGCCGCGGCCCGGGCGGATCCGGGCCACCATCCGGACGCGCGGCCTCGGCAAGGTCAAGGCGGTCTTCATCCGCTACTCGAAGCAACCCACCCCCTAGGACTCCCGCGACGGGAAGAGGAGCGCAGTCGATGAGAACCAAGACCCTGCTCGCGGGCCTGATGGTGCTGGCCCTGGCGATCGCCGTGGCGGCCTGCGGTGGCGGCGGCTCCTCGACCGGCTCGTCCTCGACGTCCGGCGAAGGCTCCGAAGCGAGCTCCGGATCGACGGAGAGCGTCGCCTCGACCGCCAACTCGGCGCCGGAAATCGAAGACTGGCCCGTCTTCGGCCGTGACCGCGACAACACGCGCTTCGCGACCCAGGACGAAATCAACACCGAAAACGTCGGCGAACTCGGTGAAGCCTGGAGCACCGGCGTCGGCCCCGACCAGTACCTGATGGAGTCCTACCCGCTGGTGCTCGGCGAAACGGTCTACGTGACCACCTCCACCGACGAGGTGCTCTCGATCAACGGCAAGACCGGTCACATCAACTGGACCTACACGCCGGAAGTCGATTTCTCGCAGTCGACCGGGGTCGGCGGCTACGGGGTGTCGGTCAACCGCGGCGTCGCCGCCGAAGACGGCCGGCTCTTCGTGGTCACCTTCGACAACCAGCTGCAGGCGATCAGCCAGAAGACCGGCGAGCGGCTCTGGTCCTCGCAGGTGGAAGACCCCGCCACCGGGGCGTACGAGTCGATGGCCCCGACCGTCTACGACGGCAAGGTCTACGTCGGCGTCTCCGGCTCCGAGGACGGGGTGCGCGGCAAGCTCTCCGCCTACGACGCGAAGACCGGCAAGAGGCTCTGGACCTTCTACACGATCCCCAAGGCGGGGACCGGTTGGGTGCCGAAGGGCGGTGGCGGCGGCACGATCTACATGCCGCCGACGGTCGATGCCGAAACCGGCACGGTCTACGTCGGCACCGGCAACCCGGCGCCGGTCCTGGTCGGCGACAAACGGCCGGGCAAGAACCTCTACACCGACTCGATCCTCGCCCTCGACGCCAACACCGGCAAGCTCAAGTGGTACCACCAGGAGCAGGCCCACGACCTCTGGGACTACGACGCCGAGAGCCCGGTCCTCCTCTTCAACGCCGAAATCAACGGTGAAATGAAGCGTGGCGTCGCCGAGGCGGGCAAGAACGGGCTGCTTTTCCTGCTCGACGCCGAAACCGGCGAAGACCTCTTCCCGCCGGTGCCGTTCGTCAAACGCCACCACACCCCGCCGACCAAGACGGGGACCCTGGAGTGCCCTGGCCCGGTGGGCGGCTCGCAGTACTCGCCGCTCGCCTACAGCCCCGAAACGCAGGCGGTGTACGTCTCCGGCATCAACCTCTGCATGTATCTGAAAGTGGAATACGAAAACCACAACGGTGAGAAACAGTTCGCCGGCGACCGCGTCGTCCCCAAAGACACCAAGAAGTCCGGCACCTTCACCGCCGTCGGCACCAACACCGGCAAGGTGATCTGGAAGCACGCGATGCCGACCCCGATGGACGGCGGCGCCACCGCCAGCGCCGGCGGCCTCGTCTTCACCGGCGACCAGCAGGGCATCCTCTATGCCTTCGACGCCAAGACCGGCGAAGACCTCTGGCAGGGTGACCTGAAGCTCGCCTTCGGCTCCGCCCCGGTGATCTACTCCATCGAAGGCACCGAGTACGTCCTCGCCACGGTCGGCGGCGCCGCCCTCACCGCCTCCGAAGAACTCGGCGAAATCGGCGCCCGCGTGATCGCCCTGAAGCTCGGCGGCAAGAAGCTGCCGACCGGGCCGCAGCTGAAATAGCGGCGGTGCTCACCGGTCGGTACCGGGGCGGGACGGGATCAGCACCTGCCGCCCATAGAAGATTGCGTGCTTCTCTTTCACCGGGCGCGGGCTACCGCTAGCGTTCCCATGCGTGCAGTCCCGCTCGAGACACTGGACGACGATCGCCATCCTCCTTTTCGCGGTGCTGTTTCTGGCCCACGCGGCCTGGGGCACCGCCCGCGCCGGCGGCAGAGTCGGCGCCTCCTCGCCGGCGGGCAGGTGCGGCCGTTCGTTCAGCACCACGCTGGTCGAAACGGGGAAGGTCCGGATCTACGCCATGGCCGAAGGATCGGTGAAGCACGTCCGGCCGACCATCGCCGGACGGCCGGTGTTCGGGTGCATCAAGGCAACCGGGGAGTCCCGCCTGCTCGATCTCCCGGAAGTTCCCAACGAACAACGCGCCATGTGGGTCGCGGTCGGCGACGGCGTGTTCGGTGTCAGCGGACAGCTGGTCGCCTACGCGTACACGAGGTACTACTTCGATAGCCATGGAACCTGGAGTCAGGTCCGGAGCATGCGCACCGGCACAATCTTCCGCAGTTGCTGGGTGGGGGTCGCATTGGCGCCAAAGACCGAACCACAGATCGAACACATCTCCGTCAGCCCCAGCAGCAAGGTCTGGTGGTCAGCCGAAGGCGGAGCGCGCGGCCTGGAAGAAGAACCCGCCCCCGGCTGTCACCCGCGGGACTGAGCGCGGCGGAGCCGCCCGCGGAGACGATCAGGGGCCGCGTTTCGCCCGGCACGGGCTCATCCACCCGTCGTCATGCGTCTGTTCGGCCACGCATCCTCTCCGGGGAGTGCAGGTCAACTGTCGCGGCATAGGGTCCGACAGCTCTGCGGCCCGCGGACATCGCTGGGAAGCGCCCCGCGGGTCGGAGGTCCAAGATGGCCCATTCCCGCAGAGATCCCGCACAAGGCGGGGCCCCTCGCTTCGGACTTCTGGCGCAGGGTGGGAAGTGCCAATTCGGCACCGGTTTCAGCAGCGGCCAGCTTCCTTCGCGTACACCGACAGAGGAACCTGAACGCTGACCGAGCCATCCTGGCTCGTGAGCGTGAGATTTTCCGGTGGTGCCACGATGCTGTATACGTTCGACACCACCGGTACGGTTGGCAACGCCTGCCCCGAGTCGCTTCGAGCGCTCAGGGAGCTGACGCCATCGGGCATCATCCCGACGACGTTGAAATTGCAGCCCGCGGGAGTGGCGGTGAATAGGTCGCCCTGTTCGACGAGCGAGCGCCCACCGCAGTTCGCGGCGCCAACCGATTCGTCGAGGAAGCAGACTCTGTCGCCCAGGGCCGCGAAAGTTAGTTTCTGTTCGTCCGGCCCCAGAGCCGTCGTCACCTTGGACGGCGCTTCGGGAGTCTGGGCTCCCGCCGATCCTCCAGCACCTTCTACAGCGACGAGTGGATTGATGGCCGCCACCTTCAACCATTGTTGGGCCGCCGCCGGGAGATTCGCGACCGTGGTTTCCGTCGCACCCAGTCCGAGCACGCTGAACGCTCCAGTCCGTGGAGGCGGGCTCGTCGCCGCGTCGCTGGACCCGGCCCCGAAGGGGTTGACCACGAGAAGCGTCGCGACCAAAGAGGCAAGAGCCGCCGCGCCGATCACCATGCCCATGACACGCCGCGAGCCCTTCTTGATTGGTTCCATGTTCGAGTGTCCTTCCTTTAGCTCCAACCCGTCAGGCTCAAATGGGATAGGGACTGACCGCCAGACCGGCGACCACCCTGTATCCGTTCGCAGACTGGACGAGAAACATGTAGCTGGGGTTCTCCCCTGCGGGCACCGAACCCGTCGGTTCGCCGGAGCCGCACGCGACATGCGCGATGGTGCCATAGGCGTAGCGCTGGGCGTTGAGGCACTTCGCCGCAACCGTCCCGCCATAGCCGTCCGCGATCTTCCCCCACTCCCAGTTGCGCACTGGTTCGGCCAGTTCGAGGTAGCCTCGCGTTTCGGGCGGAAGATTGAAACCCCAGGTGCAGTACCAGCCTTCACCGGGGTGCGGTTCGCATGAAGCCGCCTTCGCCGAGGCGACGGCCCCACTCGCGGCCTGGGCGGCCGGCAACAGCATGAGGGCAGCCAACCCCGACATGACGATGCGGGTCAGACTGCGACGCCCGTTCCCTGCGTTGACCTGCATTTCGACCCCCTGTCTGGTGTATTTAGTGACACCGTCGAGATGAATCCGAGCGTCGCGACAGCTTCGGATTCTGGGCGGAGTCGGCGGTGCTCTCCAACACCTTGACCAGCCTCCTCAAACACAGATACCATAAATATTGGAGTGATCAAGGCTACTTGCTGCAAAAGCAGCGTAGACCTTGGGCCGCCTTGAACTGCCTCTCAGGGGAGGATGGGAATTTTCAGTGCGGGGTCGCCTCGCCGAGACGATCAAGCGGGTTGTTCGGCGTCTTCACCGCCGACGCCAGAGCGCGGAATCAATCTATCTAGAGGCTGACCAGCTGCACGTCGCGGGCGGCGCCGAACAGGAGGTCGAGGGGGGCGACGTCGGTGGGGGCCCGCAGGTAGGTGACGCCGTGCTCGGCGCAGTGGCCCTCGAGCGCCGCGGCGGCGGCGCCGATCCGCTCTTCGTAGGTGGCGCGGACGCGCGGGGTCACCTCGACCACGAGGCGCTCGCCGGTCTCGCGGTCCTCCAGCTCGAAGGCTCCCTCGAGAGCGGCGAGGGCCGCCTCGCCCTCGACCAGGTGGACGAAGGCGGCGTAGCGCGCCGAGCCCGACAGCTCGCGGACCGCCTCGGCGAGGGCTCCCGGCTCGGCGAGGCCGTCGGAGATCAGCACCGCGAGGTCGGAGGGCTCGGCGCCGCGCCGGTAGGCGCGGACGCTGGCAGCGAGGTCGGTGCGGTCGCCGCGCGGCAACCCCGCCACCTCTTCGATCAGCTCGCCCACCAGGTGCGGGGCGGCGAGGCGGGTGGCCGTGGTGGCGCCTCCGTCGGCGAGCATGTGGACCTCGACCACGTCGGAGCCGAGCAGGGCGACGGTGCCGAGCATCGCGCCGAGCTCCTGCGCGTAGCGGAAGCGCGACGGGCTGCCGTCGTCCATCGAGCGGCTGCCGTCGAGCAGCAGCGCCAGGTCGACGTGGCCCTCGGCGGGCGCCGCTTTCACCACCACCTCGCGCAGCCGCGCGTAGACGTTCCAGTCGATGCTTCGCAGGTCGTCGCCCGGCGTGTAGCGGCGGTAGTCGACGAATTCGAGGCCGCGGGCGCGCTGGGCGCCGGAGCGCCTGCCGCCGAAGCCGGCGACGACCGCGTCCACCCCGGCGATGCCGAGCGTTTCCAGCTGGCGCAGGTCGGCGGCGTCGACCAGTGACGCGCCCGGCGCGTCGGCCGCGCCCGCCTCGGGCGGCGGCGCTACGGGGCCTCCCGGGGCAGCGCCTCGATCGCCCCGCGGACGATCTCGTCGGCGGAGACCGACTGCCGTTCGGCGTCGATCGAGAGGACGAGGCGGTGGCGCAGGGCCGGCAGCGCGATCGCCTGGACGTCGTCGATCGAGAGGTTGTGGCGACCCTCGATCAGCGCCGCCACGCGGCCCGCCAGGGCGAGCGCCTGGGCGCCGCGCGGGCTCGGGCCGAGGCGGACGAAGCGCTTCACCTCCTCGGTCGCGCCGGCGCCGTCCGGGTGCAGGGAGACGACCAGCCGGCTGGCGTAGTCGATGACGTGGGCGGCGGCGGGGACCGCGCGCACCAGCGCGCCCATCCGCAACAGCATCCTCGCGTCGGCGACCGGCTCGGCCGGCCGGCTCGCGGCGTCGCCTTCGCCGGTGGTGGTCATCTCCACCATCTCGTTCAGCTCGGCGACCGGCGGGAAGTCGAAGCGCAGCTTGAGGAAGAAGCGGTCGAGCTCGGCCTCCGGCAGCGGGTAGGTCCCGTACATCTCGACCGGGTTCTGGGTGGCGAGGACGAAGAACGGCGCCGGCAGCGCCCGGGTCATGTTGGCGGTGGTGACGGTGCGCTCCTGCATCGCCTCGAGCAGGGCGCTCTGGGTGCGCGGCGCGGCGCGGTTGATCTCGTCGGCGATCACCACGTTGGCGAAGATCGGCCCCGGTTCGAAGCGCAGCCGCGTCTCCTCGCTGTCGGCGCCCTGGACCAGCACGTTGGTGCCGGTGATGTCGGCGGGCATCAGGTCCGGGGTGAACTGGATCCGTTTCGGCTCCAGGTCGAGCGAGCCCGCCAGGGCGCGCGCCAGGGTCGTCTTGCCGAGGCCGGGGACGCCCTCGAGCAGGGCGTGGCCGCCGGCGATCAGGCAGATCAGCGCGCCGCGGACCGCCTCGTGCTGGCCGACGACGATCCGGCCGACGGCCGCCTCGATCGACCCGGCGACGCGCTGGAACTCCTCGGGCTCGAGCGGCTCGAGGTCTGCGGTCGGGATCGTCGCGGGCTCCACGGTCATCGACCGGTGACTTTAATGAAGCGGCTTCGGCCGGTCGCTCCGCTGCCCCGGCCGGTCGCTCCGCTGCCTTCAGGGCGCTCCCCCGGGCCGCGTTCGCAGTTTGCCGTGCCATGGACGGGGAAGTGCGAACGCGCCGGGGGGTCAGCCGCCGAGGCGGAAGACGAAGAGCCGCGCCGGGCGGTCGGGGACGGTGCCCTTGGCTTCGACCAGGGAGCCGCCGGCCGCGATCGCCACGTACTCGACGCCGTCGACTTCATAGGCGATCGGCGCCGAGCCGACCCGACGCCGCAGGTCGAAGCGCCAGAGCACCTTGCCGCTGCGATCGTCGAGGGCGTACAGGTAGCCGTCGTCGTCGCCCGCCAGGACGATGCCGCCCGCGGTGGCGAGGACCCCGCCGTTGGCCGGACGCGGCAGCGGCGTGCGCCAGCGGATCCGCCCGGTACCCGGGTCGAGCGCGGCGAGCACGCCGGTCGCCCGTCCCACCTGTTCGGCGGTACCGCCGAGGTTGTTGTCGCCGGGCGCCAGCGCTTCCAGTCGCGCGGGCGGGTCGGACCTGTAGCGCATGCACATCTGGTTGCCGGCGACGTAGAGCGACTGCCGCGCGGCGCTCCAGGCGGCCGGCCCGTACTCGATGCCGCCGTAGATGCCCGGGCAGACGACGACGCCCTTCGGGGTCGGGCGCAGGTGCGGGCGCGAGTACCTGGTGATGTAGGGGGAGCGGGCGAGCAGCTTCCCGGTCGCGGCGTCGAGGGTCGACCAGTAGCCCGACTTGCTGGCCGCGCCGATCGCCCGCACCGCGCCGCCTTCCCGCTTCAGGTCGAGCAGGGTCGGCGCCTGCACGGTGTCGTAGTCCCAGGAGTCCCGGCAGACCTCGGTGTGGCTCCACTCGATCCGCCCGGTCTTCGCGTCGAGCGCCACCGTCGCGTCGGCGAGCGGGTTGCAGCCGGGGCGGCTCGCGTTGCTGAAGCCCGGGGTCGGGTTGCCGGTCGAGACGTAGGCGGTGCCGGTCCGCGGATCGACCACCGGCGGCATCCAGACGTCGCCGCCGCCCTGCGTGCCGCGGGCGCCGCGCCACCCCTTCCCCTCCGGCGGGATCATGAAGGTGCGCCAGAGCTGCCTGCCGGTGGCGGCGTCGTAGGCGGCGACGAAGCCGCGCAGGCCGGCGTTGCCGGCCGGGCCGCCGACCAGCAGCTCGCCGTGCCAGAAGGTCCCCGGCGAGTTCATCGTGTTGCCGGCGGCGGGGTCGATGACGCGGGTCTGCCAGCGCACCTTGCCGGTGCGGGCGTCGAGCGCGATCAGCCGGTCGTCGGCGGTGGTCAGGTAGACGCGCCCGGCGCCATAGGCGACGCCACGGCTGACCGGCTCGGTGGTCGACGGGTGCGGCGCGGCGAGGAAGTCGACCTGCGGGGCGTAGGTCCAGCGCACCTTGCCGGTGGCGGCGTCGACCGCGTAGACCTGACCGACCCCGGTGTCGTAGTACATGGTGCGGCCGACCACGATCGGGAACGTCTCCCAGGCGAACTGGCCCGGCCCGCCCGCCCGGCTCCAGGCGAGGCGCAGCTTCGCGACGTTGCCGCGGTCCACCTGGGCGAGGGCGGCGAAGTGGGTGTTCTCGGCCGTGTTGCCCCAGTGCGGCCAGCCGACGTTCCCGGAGCCGGGGCGGCCGGCGTCGGTGGTGCTCCCTCCCCCACCGCAGCCCGCCAGCAGGAGGACCGTGAACCCGAGTGCGGCGAGGAGGCGCAAGTCCCCAGGGAGGATAGATAGGGCGCGCCTTCGGCCGGAGAGGACGGCGTCGTCCATCGGGCGCGCCTTCGCCCCGGGCGTGCGGGCGCGAGCGGCGGAGGGTGAAGATCGCCCCGGCGACGCCGGGGCGGGCCTCAGGCCTCGAGCAGCCGCACCGGGTCGCCGTCGAGCCAGGCCAGCACGTCCTCCACCGCGTCGCCGAAGTAGGCGGCGTAGCCGTCCTCGGTGACGTAGCCGAGGTGCGGGGTGAGGACGGTGCGCGGGGCGCTGCGCAGCGGGTGGTCGGCGGGCAGCGGCTCGTCGTCGTAGACGTCGAGGCCGGCGCCCGCGATCGCGCCCGTATCGAGCGCGGCGAGCAGCGCGTCGGCGTCGACGAGCGGCCCGCGCGAGGTGTTGACCAGGTAGGCGCTCGGCTTCATCGCGGCCAGCTCGGCGGCGCCGACGAGGCCACGGCTGCGCTCGCTCAGCTTGTAGTGGACCGAGACGACGTCGGAGCGGGCGAAGAGGTCGGCCTTGCCGACCGGCTCGGCGCCGAGCGCCCGCGCCTCGTCGGGGTCGAGGTTGAGGCTCCAGGCGAGCACGTCCATGCCGAAGGCGTGGGCGACCGGCACCATGCGCCGCCCGAGCCGGCCGAGACCGACCAGGCCCAGCGTCGCCCCCTCGAGGTCGCCGCCGATCGTCGACTGCCAGCCGCCCGCCCGCAGGTTGGCGTCCTCGGCCGGGATGCGGCGCAGCAGCGCCAGGATCAGTCCCCAGGCGAGCTCCGCGGTCGGCGCCATCTTGGAGCCGGTGCCGCAGACGACGACGCCGTTGCGGCGCGCCGCGGCGAGGTCGACCGCCACGTTGGCCATGCCGGTGGTGATCAGCAGCCGCAGGTCCGGGAGGCGGTCGAGGATCGCGGCCGGGAAGGCGGTGCGCTCGCGCATCGCGACGACGATCTCGGCCTCGGCCAGCGCCTCGACCAGCTCGTCGGGGTCGGCGATGTGCTGCTCGAGGGCGACCACCTGCCAGGGGTCCGGGATGCGGTCCCAGCCGCCGTAGTCGAGCGCCACCCCTTGGTAGTCGTCGAGCAGGACGATCCGCTTCACCCCCCGAGCGTTGCACACCGCTACATTCACCGCCGTGAACGCGATGATCTCGCTGCTTGCCGCGCTGAGCCTGGCGGGGGCGCACCCCGGGGCGCCGGCCGCGCAGCACGCGCGCGCGGCCCGCGCCGCGCCGCTGGCGGGCAAGGTGGTCGGGATCGACCCCGGCCACAACGGCGGCAACTTCACCGACCCGGGCTTCATCAACCACTTGGTGTGGAACGGGCGCGAAATGGAGGCCTGCGACACCACCGGCACCGAGACGAACGGCGGCTACACCGAGGCGCGCTTCAACTTCGACGTCGCACGCTATCTGCGCGCCTATCTGCGCGCCGAGGGCGCCAAGGTGGTGATGACGCGGCGCTCGAACCACGGCGTCGGCCCCTGCATCGACCGCCGCTCGGCGATCCTGAACAGGGCCCGCGCCGACGTGGCGATCGACATCCACGCCGACGGCGGCCCGGCGGGGGGCCGCGGCGTCGCCATCCTCACCCCGGTCGCCGACGGCCCCAACGACCGGGTGATCGGCGCCTCGCGGCGCTTCGGCCGCATCCTCCTGCGCCGCTACACCAAGGTGACCGGCATCCCGATCTCGACCTACGACGGCAGCGGCGGCTTCGCCCCGCGCGACAACCTCGCCGGCCTCAACCTGACCACCGTGCCGAAGGTGCTGATCGAGTGCGTCAACATGCGCAACGCCAGCGACGCCGCGCGGCTGGTCAAGCCGCGCTTCCAGCGCCTCGCCGCGAGGTCGATGGCCGAGGCGATCACCGTCTTCCTCCTCTCGCGCCGCTGAGCGCGGTCCCGTTCGGCTCCTCGGCGGCCCCCGGCCGGCGCCGCGGCTCCGGGGTGCACCGGACGCGCGGCGCCGCCCCTTCGGCCCGCGCCCGGCGGTCGATAGGTTGCGGCGTTCCCCTTACCTCCCAACGATCGGAGTCCCCATGCCCCAGACCAGTGCCTTCGGCGCCCCGGCCGCCGACCAGCCCCTCGCCTCGCTCGCGATCGAGCGCCGCGACCCCGGCCCCCGCGACGTGGCGATCGACATCCTCTACTGCGGCGTCTGCCATTCCGACCTTCACTTCGTGCGCGGCGAGTGGGGACAGCAGGAGTGGCCGATCGTCCCCGGGCACGAGATCGTCGGCCGGGTCACCGCGGTCGGCGAGGGGGTCGAGGGCTTCGCGGTCGGCGACCTCGCCGGGGTGGGCTGCATGGTCGACTCCTGCCGCACCTGCTCGGCCTGCGCCGAGGACCTCGAGCAGTTCTGCGAGAACGGCAACACGCTCACCTACGGCAGCGTCGAGAAGGAGACCGGCCGGATCACCCAGGGCGGCTACTCGCAGGCGATCGTCGTCGACCAGGACTTCGTGCTGCGCGTCTCCCCGGACGTCGACCTGGCGGCGACCGCGCCGCTGCTCTGCGCCGGCATCACCACCTACTCGCCGCTGCGCCACTGGCAGGTCGGCGAGGGCTCGAAGGTCGGCGTGGTCGGGCTCGGCGGCCTCGGCCACATGGCGGTGAAGCTCGCCAAGGCGATGGGCGCGGAGGTCACGCTCTTCACCACCTCGCCCGGCAAGGCCGACGACGCCCGCGCCCTCGGCGCCGACCACGTGGTGATCTCCAAGGATGCCGAGCAGATGGCCGGCGCGCGCGGCAGCCTCGACCTGATCATCGACTCGGTCGCGGCCCCGCACGACCTCGACCCCTACCTCGAAGCCCTCGGCCGCAGCGGCTCCCTGGTGCTGCTCGGCGTGCCGCCGCAGCCCCACCCGATGCCCGGCGTCTTCAACTTCATCCGCGGCCGCCGCTCGCTCAGCGGCTCCCTGATCGGCGGCATCGCCGAGACCCAGGAGATGCTCGACTTCTGCGCCGCGCACGGCGTCACCGCCGACGTCGAGATGATCTCGATGGACCAGATCGACGACGCCTACGACCGCATGCAGGCCGGCGACGTCAAGTTCCGCTTCGTGATCGACATGGAGTCGATGCCCGCCGCGGCGTAATCGTGTGGGGCGCGGCGGCGCCCCGTCCTCTCGCCTGAAGCATCTTGGTCCCCACACGACCAAAATGCTTCAGGCGCCCCCGCCCGCCCTGACAGGCGACCGACCACGCGGCGGTGATCGATGTCGACGAGCGAATCGACAAAGCGCGCGCCGGGCTCGCGCGGCTGAGCGAAGGCCTGCGCCAGGCCTTCAGCCTCCTCCACGTCGAGCAGGTGGAGGAGCAACGGCAGCGCGACGAGGACAAGCGGCAGCGCGAAGAGAGATCGGCGCGCCGATTGGAGACGCTCGCGGCCGTGTTCCTGGTGCCGACCCTGGTGGTCGGCTTCTACGGCGCCAACACCTGGATCCCGGGCCAGAACAAACACTGGGGCTTCTGGGTGATGGTCGCGGCGCTCGTCGTGCTGAGCCTGATCACGATCATGGCTCTCCATACCCCTCGCCCCCTCCGCCGGGTCTTCGGCGGCGGGCCGGAGAGGGCGGCGCGGCGGCGGCTGCCGGTGCCGGAGGAGTGATCTCGCCCGGCTCCCCACTGGATCGCGCCGGCGATCGGGCATAGGATCGGGGGCGTGCCGGAGGAGCACGGGGACAAGGCGACGCGGGCGCGGTCGTTCGGGGCGGCGGCCGGCGCGTACGAGCGGTCGCGGCCGGGCTATCCGGACGCGGCGGTCGGCTGGCTGGTGCGGGAGGGCGCGCACGACGTGCTCGACCTCGGCGCCGGGACCGGGAAGCTGACCCGGGCGCTGGTCGAACGGGGGCTCGAGGTGGTCGCGGTCGAGCCGATCCCCGAGATGCGCGAGAGCCTCGCGGCGACCCTGCCCGAGGTGCGGGCGGTGGCCGGCACGGCGGAGGAGATCCCGCTGCCGGACGCGAGCGTCGACGCGATCACCGTCGCCCAGGCGTGGCACTGGGTCGACGCCGCCCGGGCGACCGAAGAGGCGGCGCGGGTGCTGCGCCCCGGCGGCACGCTGGGGCTGATCTGGAACCGCCGCGACGACCGGATCGACTGGGTCGCGGCGGTGGGCGATGCGATGGGCAGCAGCGACGCCGACATGATCGAGATGGACGGCGTGGAGATCGGCCCGCCCTTCGGCCCGACCGAGTCGTTCGTCACCGACTGGGAGCGGCCGATGGACGTCGACCTGCTGGTCGAGATGGCGGCGTCGCGCAGCTACGTGATCACCGCGACCCCGCGCCGGCGGCGGGAGATCCTCGGCGGCGTCCGCGACCTGGTCGAAGCCGACCCGCACCTGGGCACCGAGTTCGACCTCCCCTACCGGACCTACTGCTTCCGGGCGTCCCTGCCCTGACCGCGTGAGGCGCGCCGCCGCATCCCTGCTCGGCCTCCGCGTCGCCTACGGCGTCGCGCTGCTGGTCGCGCCGGGCAAGGTCGCCGCGAACCGCTGGCTCGGGCCGGGCGCGCGGGAGCCCGCGGCGACGGTCGCCCTGCGTGCCCTCGGCGCGCGGGAGATCGCGATCCACGGCTTCGCCCTGGCGGCGCTGGCGCGCGGCGACGCCGTGCGGCCCTGGCTGGCGGCAAGCCTCGCGGGCGACCTCGCCGACGTGGCGGCGACCTGCGCCTCCCGCGACGGCCTGCCCGACGGCAGCGCCCCGGCGACCGCCGCCGTGGCGGGCGGCTCGGCGGCCCTCACCGCCGCCATCGCCGCCGCGCTCGACGATTAGGCCCGGCGCGTTCGCAGAAATCCGCGCATATGCGCGGATTACTGCGAACTCGACCGAGGCGCCGCCTCAGGCGCCGGTGGTCAACACCATCCGGAAACGGGCGTCGCCGGCCATCATCCGCTCGTAGGCCTCGCCGGCCCGCTCCAGCGGCATCGTCTCGATCCGAGGCCGCACCCCGGTCAGCGAGCTGAACGCGAGCGTGTCCTGGGAGTCCATCGAGCTGCCGGAGGCATGTCCCGCGACCACCCGGTTGCCGCCGATCAACGCGAACGGCGAGGCCTCCACCGGGTCCGGCGAGGCGCCGACCACGATCAGCCTGCCGCGCGGCGCCAGCCCTTCGATCACCGTCGGTGTTGGCGGTGCCGCTCGCGATCGTCGAGAGGATCACGTCGGCCCCGCCCAGAGCCATCAGCGCCTCACCGGGATCGCCGGCGGTGCTGTCGATGTACTCGTGCGCGCCGAGCTCGCGGGCGAGCCGCTCCTTCTCGGTGCCCCGCGCGATCGCCACCGTGCGGTAGCCGAGCTTGGCGGCGAACTGGATGCCGAGGTGCCCGAGCCCCCCGACCCCGAGGATCGCGACCAGGTCGCCGCCCCGGGCGCCCGAGTTGCGCAGCGCGTTATAGGTCGTGATCCCGGCGCAGAGCAGCGGCGCCGCGTCCTCGTGGGCGAGGTCGTCGGGCATCGCCGCCAGCGCGTTGGCCTTGACCAGCACGTAGTCGGCGTAGCCGCCGTCGAAGGTGATGCCGGGGATCCCCATGTTCTGGCAGGCGATGAAGTCGCCGCGCCGGCACTGCTCGCACCAGCCGCAGTTGCCGCCGAACCAGCCGACCCCGACCCGCTGTCCTTGCTTCCAGCCCTCGACGTCCTCACCGAGCGCCGCGATCTCGCCGGCGATCTCGTGCCCGGGGACGATCGGGAAGGTGACGCCGGGAAAGGCGCCCTCCTTGGCCAGCATGTCACTGTGGCAGACGCCGCAGGCGTGGACCCGGACGACCGCCTCACCGCGGCCGGGGGTCGGCACCTCGCGCTCGACCTGCTTGAAGTCGGCGCCTTTCTCCGGCACCTGCATGGCTCGCATCGTGGCCATCAGGCGACCCCGTCGAGCGCCTCGAACTGCTCGTCGGTCAGCTCCAGCTCGGCGGCGCCGAGGTTCTGGTCCAGGTGGGCGACCGAGGAGGTGCCGGGGATCGGCAGCATCACCGGCGAGCGGCGCAGCAGCCAGGCGAGCGCCAGCTGCGAGGGCTCGGCACCGGTGTCCGCGGCGATCTCGGCCAGCGGCCCGCCCTCCTCGACCAGTTTGCCGGTCGCCAGCGGGAACCAGGGGATGAAGCCTATGTCGTTCGCCTCGCAGTGCTCGAGCAGCGGCTCGGCGTCGCGTTTGACCAGGTTGAAGAGGTTCTGGACGCTGGCGATCGTCGCCGTCTGCCGCGCCTCCTCGAGCTGGTCGACGTCGACCTCGGAGAGCCCGATGTGGCGGACCTTCCCCTCCTCCTGGAGCTTGGCCAGCTCGCCGACCTGCTCGGCCGGCGGCACCTGCGGGTCGATCCGGTGCAGCTGGAAGAGGCCGATCTGCTCCAGGCCAAGGCGACGCAGGCTCATCTCGCACTGCTGCCGCAGGTACTCGGGTCGGCCGACCGGGCGCCAGTCGCCGGGGCCCGAGCGGGTCAGCCCCGCCTTGGTCGCGATGACCAGATCGTCGGCGTAGGGATGCAGCGCCTCGTGGATCAGGTTCTCGGCGACCTCCGGCCCGTAGCTGTCGGCGGTGTCGATGAAGTTGACGCCCGCCTCGGCGGCGCGCCGCAGCACGGCGATCGCTTCGTCGTGGTCGTCGGGCTCGCCCCAGACGCCCTCGCCGGTCAGCTGCATCGTGCCGTAGCCGAGTCGATTCACCTCGAGGTCGCCGCCGAGCTTGAAGGTCCCGGAGGCGGCCGCGACAGAAGTGCTCATGGAATTCGGTCCTTTCTCGTTGCGCGGCTTACCTTCCCCTGGTACCGCGAACCCGGCATCGCCAATCCGCGGCGCCCTGGCGGCTACCCCGATCGGGTACAACGGGTGACGTGAGGCAACCGAAGAATCGACGGCTGCTGGTCCTCGCGCCGCTGGCCCTGGCGCTCCTCGCCGCCTGCGGTTCGGGGTCGGGCAGCTCCTCGGCGGCGGTCGGGACGATCTCCACCAGCGCCGCCGCGGCGCGGGCCGCGGCGAGCGAGGGCGCGGCCTCCGCGAGCGGCGCGACGCTCGCCGCCTGGCCCGCGTTCGGCCTCGACCCCGCCCGCTCCGACGCGACCGACGCCGCCACCGGGATCACCGCCGCCAACATCGGCCGGCTCCGCCGGCGCCGCGTCAAGCTGCCGGGGACGATCGACTCCTCGCCGATCTACCTCGGCGGCGCCAAGGTCCGCGGCGGGACCCACGACCTGGTCGTCGCGACCAGCAGCTACGGGCGCACGTTCGCGCTCGACGCCCGCTCCGGCCGGCGCCTCTGGACCTACACCCCGCCCGGCTACTCGAGCTGGGTCGGCAGCGCCCAGATCACCACCGCGAGCCCGGTGCTCGACGACCGGCCGCGCCACCGCTTCGTCTACGCCGCCTCGCCGAACGGCGAGGTCCACAAGCTGGCCCTGGCGAGCGGGCGGGAGGTACGCGTCGGCCACTGGCCGGTGAGCGTGACCCGCGACCCGACCAAGGAGAAAATGGGCGCCGCGCTGAACGTCGACGGCCGCTGGGTGATCGCGGCGACCGGCGGCTACATCGGCGACATCCCCGTCTACCAGGGCCACGTGGTGCTGATCGAGCGGGGGAGCGGCAGAATCGCCGCGGTCTTCAACACGCTCTGCGCGCGTCGCCGCTCGATCATCGTCCCGACCAGCTGCCCGCAGAGCGACTCGGCGATCCTCTCGCGCGGCGGCGCGGTGGTCGAGCCGGGCGGCAGGCGCCTGCTCATCTCGACCGGCAACGGGACCTGGGACGGCCGCCGGTACTTCGGCGACAGCGTGCTCGAGCTGACCGTCCCCGGCCTCCACCTGCGCCAGTCCTACACGCCGCGCAATCAGGCCGAACTGAACGCGAGCGACCGCGACCTCGGCTCCAGCGCCCCGGCGCTGCTCGGCGAGAACCGGGTGCTGATCGCCGGCAAGGACGGGGTGATGCGGGTGCTGAACCTGAAGCGGCTCGACGGCCACCCGCCGGGCGGCCGGGCACGCCTCGGCGGTGAGGTGCAGACCCTGGAGACGCCCGGGCACACGGAGCTCTTCACCCAGCCCGCCGTCTGGCGCCACGGCCGGCGGACGACGGTCTTCGTCGCCGACTCCGCCGCGACCGCCGCCTACGCGTTGCGCGGCGGTCGCCTCCACAGGCTCTGGCAGCGCGACACGCCGGGGACCAGCCCGATCGTCGCCGGCGGCCTCCTCTACGTCTACGAACCGAGCGGCGGCGGGATCGAGGTCTACCGGCCGCGCACGGGGAGATCGATCGCCAGGCTGCCCGGCGAGCCCGGCCACTGGAACAGCCCGATCGTCGCCGACGGCCACGTGATCGAGCCCGAGGGCGACGCCAACGACCACTCCGGCAGCGGCACGATCGACCTGTTCAGCCTGCGCTGAGCCGCGGGGGCGGGGGCGGGCATGCGGGGCGCCGCGCCGGCCGCGCCACGGCGGGGGCGGCTCAGCTGTTGATCGTGACCGGGGTGCCGATCGGCGTGTAGGGCCAGATCGTTTCGGCCTCTTCGAGCGGCATCTCGACGCAGCCGAGGCTCTGCGGGCTGCCGTAGGAGGCGCGGTCGAAGGCGTGCAGGGCATCGCCGCCGTTGAAGTAGGACACCCACATGATCCCCGGATCGCGGTAGTGCGAGCCATCGGGATTTTCGCCGCTCATCGTCGTTTCTTCGTAGCGCAGGTACACCGGGAAGGTGCCGACTTCGGTTTCGGCGCCGGGGATGCCGGTGTTGGCCGGGGCTTCGGAGACGATCATCTTGCCGTTGTGCCAGACGTTCACCGTCTCGGGCAGTTCCTCGCTGACCCAGACGTAGGTGTAGCCGTTGGCGGCGCCCTTGGTCGGTTTCGCTTCGCCCGCGATCGTCGCCTTCATCAGCTCTTCCCAGACGACCGGGCCCGCGAAGCCGTCGACTTCGAGGCCGTGCGCTTCCTCGAAGGACATCAGCGCGCCTTTGACGATCTCGTTTTCCCCGCCCGGCGTCCACAGCTTCTTCAGCCCCGAGGGCGAGTTCTTCCAGCGCCAGTTGAAGTGCCCCTTCGGCGTGTCGGTGGTCGCCGCGGCGACCTGGGCTTGCGGCGTCTTGGCGACTTCTTCGCCGCTCCAGGTGACCGGCAGGTAGTGGAGCTCGGCGAGCATCTGCTGCAGCCGCAGCTCGGAGCCCGCCGGGACTTCCCAGCTGACCTCGGAGGCGTTCTGCGTCGAGCCGTCGGACTGCACGACTTCGACTTCCTCGGGCAGCTGAACCTTCAGGTCGGTGGCGAGCGGCGCGCCGAAGCCGGAGGGCTTGAAGCGCAGCGTGTGGGCGGTCGGCTGCGACCAGCTGCCGGCGACTTCCGGCGATAGCTTCGGCTTTTCGGAGCCGAGGACCTTCTTCACCGGCTTGGAGAAGGTGAGTTCGACCGGCGTCGAGGCGGAGATCGTCGTGCCCGCGGTCGGCGTCGCGGCGATGGTCGGCGTGCCGGTGGCCGGGAACCAGGTCACGGACTTGAACTTGCCGACGTGCTCCCAGGGTTGGGCGGCGACGGCGACGATCATCTGCCCGGCGTCGGGCTGCTTGCCGAGCGTGAAGCTGCGGCGCGGCTTTTCGAAGCGGCGGTGCTTGAGTGCGCCGGGCTGCCCGTAGGAGACCGCGCTGACCGGCCGGGTGAGGTGGACGTAGGGCTTCTTGCCCTTCTTCACGCTCAGCCAGCGCGCTTCGAGGTGCGCGACGGGCGCCGTCATCGTCGTCGTCAGCGTCTTTTCGTCGCCCGCCAGCCAGCCGATCGTGCTCGGCCGCTTCACCGTCGCCACGACGGTCACCTGCTCGCCGGGGTGGAGCTTCGCGGTCGGGAGGATGCGATCGCCGACCAGCTTGACCGGGACCGCGACGCCGCCCTTCACCGCTGGTGGCGTGGACGGCGGCGACTTCGCCGCCCAGGGTGTCGGTGTTGACCTTGGCGAGCGCCGAGCCGTCCGCTTCGATGCTGCTGCCGGACAGCGCGAAGGCGGAGGCGACGAACGCGCCGACCGCCGCGAGGAGGAGCGCCATCACGCCGCCGACCAGCAGGCGCTTCGGCCAGCGGCGCGGGGCCTGCGGCGACTGGTACGGCGTGCCTTGTCGATCCTCGATCAACATCCCACTACAAAGAGTAGGCGCCCGGCCATCTCGCCAAGCGAATCTTTAGACGGATGAATGGGCGGTGCCGTCAGAGCTGCCGGGGGCGTGGCGGCGTTCCGGGGTCTCGAAGAACATCGTCGCCGAGACGGTGTTGATCGCCTCGTCCTCGGCGTCGGTGAGTCGTTCGGCGCTCTTCGCCTGGATGTCGAGGGTGCGCTCGTACATCTCATCGTGGAGATCGGCCAGTTCCTGGAACCCGTTCTCGTCGACGAGCAACGGCGTGCGGAGGATCGTCGCGGTTGGTCCGCGCATCGAAGGTGTGCTCGTCCATCGCCCGGGCAATGTCGGCAATCAGGAGTTGCAGGATGTGCCGGGTAAAGACCTCACGCTCCTCGATCGACTGCGCGGCGAATTCCTCTTCACTGACGTAGGGACGCTCGATCGCCCTGTAGAAGTGCTCGACCGCGCCGCGGACCGGCTTTTCGTCGACCAGCTCGATCAGATCAAGCTCCTGCAGTTTGCGCACGTGGTAGCCGACGTGGCCGACGTCCTTGCCGATCTCCTGGGCGATTTCGACCGGGCTCGCCGTGCGTTCCGCCAGGATCACGAAGCAGCGCGCCCTGGTCGGGTGGGCGACGATCGCGGCGAGGGTCGTCTCCATGGGCGCGGCGGCGGTCTTGGCGGGCGGCATCGTTGGATCTCCTTGATTGCAGCGGGTTAGCTCGTTCGATCGTAGAGCAATCTCTGAGTAATTCCACCGGATAATGGTGGAAGTGCATACACCGCTGGAATCCGTTCCAGCACTGGAGGCGGTCGCACTGGACGACATCGAACATAAGTCCAGGGAGAAGGGGGTGAGCACATGAAGGTCGCCGTCTCGGAGCAGGTCATTCCGTCCACTTCCGTCTCGAAGGCTGTCTAAGTCTGGAGACTGGGGCCGGCTTCGCCTGGGAGCCGGCCCCCTTTTCACCCGCCGGCGGAGTGGAGCGCGGGCCAATCGGCCGATCGTCCACAATCCCGCGATGCGCCCCAACCCCGCCCACACCGTCGACGATCCGGACGTCGTCCGGGAGCTGGTCCGGCAGAATCCCTGGGCGACGATCGTCAGCCCGGGCGCCGGCGAGCTGGTCGCCTCCCACTACCCGGTCCTGCTCGACGAGGACGCCGAGGAGCTGGCGCTGCTGACCCACGTCGGCCGTCCCGACGAGGAGGTCCACGGCTTCGGCGACGCCGAGGTGCTGGTGATCGTCCAGGGGCGGCACGGCTACGTGTCGCCGAGCTGGTACGGGCCGGGGGCGACGCGGGCGCCGACCTGGAACTTCAGCGTCGCCCACTGCCACGGCGTGCCACGGGTGCTCGGCGAGGAGGAGAACCTGGCGACGCTGACCCGCCTGGTCGAGCGCTTCGAGCGGAGCGTCGAGGAGCCCATGTACCTGGACCAGGAGTGGGGCCGGCGGATCGCCAAAGGGACGGTGGGGCTGCGGATCCCGGTCACCCGCTTCATCTGCAAGCGCAAGGTGAGCCAGGACAAGGACGACGACAGCCGCCGCCAGGTGATCGCCGCGCTGCGCGAGCCGGGCCCCTACCACCACCCCGAGCTGGCCGCCGAGATGGAGCGCGCCTGGGAGGCCGAGCGCGCCGCGCCGCCCGCGGGCGGCGCCTGACGTCCGCCGCCCGGCCGTCCGGCTCCCAGGGGACGTTGCTCTACTTTTACGGCCCGTTGCTCTACTTCAGCGACCCCTCCAGCCTCGACCACGATCCGCGCGACCTGATGCCAGGACACCCGGAGGCGCCGCCGCGGATCGCCGCGATCGAGCGGCGGCTGGCGGAGGAGGACTGGCTCGGCTGGGAGCGGCGCCCGGCGCCGGCGGCGAGCACCGAGGAGCTCGAGCTCGTCCACACGCACCGCCACGTCGCCGCGATCCGGGAGATCAGCGAGGCGGGCGGTGGGGCGATCGACGCCGAGACCTACGACGGGCCCGACTCCTGGCGGGCGGCGGCGCACGCCGCCGGGGGCGCCGCGGCGATGGCGCGGGCGCTGCTGGCGGGCGAGGCGAAGGCCGGCTTCAGCGCGCTGCGGCCGCCCGGCCACCACGCCGAACCGGAGCGGGCGATGGGCTTCTGCCTCTTCGACTCGATCGCCGTCGCGGCGGCGCTGGCGATCGCCGAGCTGGGCGCCGCGCGGGTCCTGATCCTCGACTGGGACGTCCACCACGGGAACGGCACCGAAGCGATCTTCGAAGGGCGCGACGACGTGCTGCTGGTCAGCATCCACCAGGAGGGGATGTGGCCGGGGACGGGGTCGGCGGCGGCCGTCGGGACGGGCCGCGGCGAGGGCTTCACGGTGAACCTGCCGGTGCCGGAAGGCTCGGGGCGCGACGTCTTCCTGTCGCTGCTCGACCGGGTGCTGGCGCCGGTGGCGGGTGAATTCGCCCCGGACCTGATCCTCGTCTCGGCCGGCTACGACTCCCACCGCGAGGATCCGCTCGGCGGCCTCGCCCTGTCCAGCGAGGACTTCGGCCAGATGGCGGTCGAGGTGCGCGAGCTGGGGGCGCGGCTCGGCGCCCCGGTCGGCGCGGTGCTGGAGGGCGGCTACGCGCCGGACGCGCTGGCCGACTCGGTGGCGGCGACGATGCGGGCGCTGGCCGGCGCCGGCCGGCCGGTGGCGGCGCCGGAGACCGCCCTCGCCGAGCGGGCCGCGGACCGGGTCGCGCGCCACTGGCCGGGCGTCCGATCCTGAGCGCCGCCGGCGGTCGGCGCGAGTAGGTTTCCCGCCATGAACCTGCCGCGGAAGCTCGCCATCGCCCTGCTCGCCATCTCCGCCCTGCTGCTGGTCGCGGCCGCGGGGGCGAGCGCGGCGCACCAGAAGACCCACACCACCCACAAGCGCCACCACGTGGTCCGCCCGCCGGCCAAGGTTCGGGTCGGCCGCGTCGCCCTCGCCCGCAACCCGCAGGGACGGCCCGCGCTGCTGGTCGCGATCCGCTACCCGATCCAGGCGGCGGGGCGGGTGATGAAGGTCGGGGTCAAGGTCTCGATCCCGGGCGGCGGCAGCGGCACGACGACGATCTCCCACCGGGTCAGCGCCGGCTTCCCGCGGCGTCCCGACCGGCGCCGGGCCTTCGTCTTCGTCCACCAGGTCGTCCTCCGTCCGGCGCTCGGCCGGCGGCTGGCGAAGGCGTGGAACGAAGGGCGGCGGCCGATCGTCCGCGTCGTCGCCGACGGACGGATCGACGTCGACCACGACGGCCGGCCGGAGCTCTCCTCGCAGGTCCGCCGCGAAGCGCGTCCTGCCGCTCCTCAGGCTGGGGCCGGCGGCGCGTCGGGCCGCCGCGGCGAAGACGCTCTGCGCCGACGTGCCGGTCGTCCACGTGGCGCCGAAGGCGCGCACCCAGATCCCGCTGCCCGCCTGCACGCGTCCGGTCCGCTGGAGCGTCAGGACCGGCCCGAGGGCGGGCTCGCTGCGGCTCGGCGCCGCCGCCCTCTCCTACACCGCGCCGCGTCGGGCGGGCACCGAGCGGATCCGCCTCGACCACGCCCGCGTGGTCATCAGGGTGGCCCGGCCCTGGAGCGGCGCCTCGCAGCTCGGCGCGACCGCGACCGCGACCGAAGGCCCCGTCGTCCGCGCGATGGGCGACTCGGTCACCGCCGGCTTCGGCTACTACAGCGACGGCTCATCGATGTCGATCTGGGAGCTGCCCGAATGCAAGCCGTTCGGGCAGGTCCTCGACGACGCCTGCTCGTCGAACTCGACGGCGACCAAGGCCGGTCTCGAAGAAGTCCCCTACGCGCCCGACTACGGCCTCTCCAACAACATCTCCTGGGCGGCGCAATGGGCCAACGAGTACGGCGTCACCAACTACGAGAACTACGCGATCAGCGGCTCCGAACCGACCAACTGGGCGCCGGGCGGCGACGACTACGCCCTCACCCAGAAGATCGAGTCCGAAAGCCCGGACTACATCCTGATGACGATCGGCGCCAACCCGATCCTCGCCGAAACGCTGTTCGGGCTGCAGCCGATGGCCTGCGCGATCGAGTCCGACGTCCTCGGCGACTACCGCGTCTGCGTGGAAGAAGCGTTCGCCAAGGTCAACCTGCGCACCGAACTGAGGCGCCTCTACGCCAACCTGGTCGAAAACACGAAGGCGACGATCTACCTGATGCAGTACCACCTCGCGGTGCCCTCCTCGGCGCTCGCCTACTCCTCCACGCAGATCGCCGAGATGGGGAGGCTGATGAACGAAACGATCGCCGAGGTGGCTGCCGAAGTCGGCTCGCCGCGGCTGCAGGTGATCGCCCCGCCCCACTTCAACGTCGGCGTCAACCTCGAACCGGTCTACCCGGCGAGCTACAGCTGCTCGCGGCTCGGCTACACCGTCGACGGGCCGAGCGTGCAGTCGAACCCGACCCAGGACGAGCTGACCTTCACCCACCCGCTGTCCTTCTGCAAGGGCCCGGCCTCCGGCGGCCCGCCGTGGATCATCAGCGGCGACACCGGCATCCACCCGAGCGCCGCCGGCTATCAGCAGATGATGAGCCAGATCCCGCCGCCTGCCCCGTAGGCCGCCGGGCGCGCCGCCTTCAGGAGGGGAGCGCCGACCGCCCGGCGCTCGCGGCCATCCACGCCACGCGTCGATGGCCGCGAACGCACGGGGGCGCGGCGGGGCTCAGCCGATCGCCGCCTCGAGCACCGCGGCGGCGCCCGCCATCCCGGCCTTGTTGGGATGGACCGGAGCCGCGAGTTCACCCGGCACCAGCGGTTCGACCCAGCGCGTCCCGCTCGACTTGCAGGAGTCGTGACCGATGCTCGGGCCGTACCAGTCGACCAGGGTCGCCCCGTGGGAGGCGGCCTCGCTCGCCAGCATCGAGTTGAGCCGTTCCTCGGTCGCGTGCAGGTACGGCACGTCGCCCCAGCCGAGCGGCACCGTCGGCCAGCAGCCATAGCCGCTCGGCAGGATGTCCGGGTAGTTGACGACGAATACGCGGGCGCTCGGCGAGCGTTCGTGGATGCCCTGGAGCACCGCCGCCACCTTCGGCGCCGCGTTTTCGATCCGTTCGGCCAGCTGGTCGTGGCCGCCGGAGTCGTACTGGTTCTTGCACGGGGTCGAGAACGGGTTGTAGGTGATGCAGTTCTCGAGGATTTCCGCGAACCCGATGTCGTTGCCGCCGATCGTCAGCGAGACGATGTCGGTGCCCACGCTCAGGCCGTTGAACTGGGGCGGGTTCGGCCCCGGTTCGACGTTCTGCGCTTCGGTCATGTCGTCGGTCGTCGCCCCGCTGCAGCTGACGTCGGTGAGGGACAGGCCCTTCGCCGACGCGGTCAGGTGGGCGTAGTTGTGATCGGATCGCAGGCACCCGAGCGGGTTCAGCGACTGGTTGGGGATCAGCGGCCCGGCGGCGTATGAGTCGCCGAGCGCGGAGTAGGTGGTCGCCGCCGCGCTCGCTGCCGCGAGGGCGCCGAACAGCGCCAACGCGACCACGACCAGGGCGAACGCCCGCCCCCGCGGCAGCCGGCCGGCCTCGGTGAATACGTCCATGAACTTCTCTCCTTCCCAATGCACGGTTGTCCCTGCCTCCCGTGTCCTCCCTGCCGGGGACCATACTCAGAAACTGCTGACTTGACAGTCGCAATTCGTCCATGCCGGCCGGCGGAGGCCGGCCCAACCCGGTCCACGACCACGACGCTGGTCGCCCCTCTGGGCGACCAGCGTCGTGGGGGCGGCGCGGGGCGGGATGCTCAGAGATCGATCGTCGAGCCGATCGTCACGGTGCGGTCCCCGGGGAGGTGGAAGTAGTCGGCGGCGCTCACCGCGTTGCGGGCCAGGGCGACGTAGAGGCGCTTGCGCCAGGCGGCCATCCCCGGTCGGTCGGAGGGGCGGAGCTTGACCTCGGAGAGGATGTAGACGGCGTCCTCCTCGCCGCCGTCGCCCCCCAGCCGGCGCTCGCAGGCGAGGGCGAAGAGGCGCGGCACGTCGGTCGCTTCCTGGAAGCCGACCTTCGCGGTCAGGTGGGTGATCCCGTCGTCCTCGTAGCCGAGGTGGTCGACCACGAGGCGGTCGTCCGCGGCGACGTAGGGGGAGCGGGTCGTCTCGATCGAGATGATCACGATCGACTCGTGCAGGGCGCCGGCGTGCTCGACCGTCGCGTGCAGGGCCAGCGGCGTGGTCTCGCGGCGGGCGTTGAGGTAGACGGCGGTGCCGGGAACGCGCGGCGGCGGCGGGTCGAAGGCATGCAGTTCCTCGACGAAGGAGCGCAGCGAGCCCTCCGCCTCGATCCGCGCCGCGTGGATCTCCTTGGTGCCGCGCCGCCAGGTGCTGAGGATCGCGAACATCGCGATGCCGACCGAGAGCGGGAACCAGCCGCCGTGCGCGGTCTTCGCCAGGTTGGCGCCGAGGAAGGCGAGGTCGACGGTGAAGAAGACGGCGGCGCCGATCCCGACCAGCCAGCCCGGCTTGCGCCACAGCGCCCGCGCGATCACCAGGAAGAGCAGCGTGTCGGCGGTGATCGTGCCGGTCACCGCGATGCCGTAGGCGGCGCCGAGCCTGGACGAGGTGCCGAAGCCGACGACCAGCGCCAGCACCGCCGCCAGCAGGAACCAGTTGACGGCGGGGAGGTATACCTGCCCGATCTCGGTGACCGAGGTGTGGCGGATCTGCATGCGCGGCAGGTAGCCGAGGCGGATCGCCTGCCTGGTCACCGAGAAGGCGCCGGAGATCACCGCCTGGGAGGCGATCACCGTCGCCATCGTCGCCAGCACCACCATCGGCAGCCGTCCCCAGTGGGGGATCAGCAGGAAGAAGGGGTTGGAGATCGCGGCCGGGTCGCCGACGATCAGCGAGCCCTGGCCCATGTAGTTGAGGGTCAGCGCCGGGAAGACGACGAGGAACCAGGCGCGGGAGATCGGCGGCCGGCCGAAGTGGCCCATGTCGGCGTAGAGCGCCTCGGCGCCGGTGATCGTCAGGACCACCGCGCCCAGCGAGATGAAGGCGGTGCCGAAGTGGCGGCCGAAGAACTCGATCCCGTAGCTCGGCAGCAGCGCCTTGACGATGTCGGGGTGGGCGACGACGCGGCCCAGACCGACCGCCGCGATCACCGTGAACCAGAGCAGCATCAGCGGCCCGAAGACGCGGCCGATCCGGTGGGTGCCGACCCGCTGCACGGCGAACAGGGCGACCAGCACGGCGAGGGTCAGCGGGACGACCAGCGCGTGCACGCTCGGCACCGCGACCTTCACCCCTTCGACGGCCGAGAGCACCGAGATCGCCGGGGTGATCATCCCGTCGCCGTAGAAGAGGGCGACGCCGAACATGCCGATCGCGATCAGCGCGTACTTGGCCCGGCGGCTGTCGAGGCGGGCGCCTTCCACCTTGGCGATCAGCGCCAGGATGCCGCCCTCGCCGTCGTTGTCGGCGCGCATGATGAAGAGCACGAACTCGACCGAGACGATCAGCGTGATCGACCAGAAGACGAGCGAGATCACCCCGAAGATGTCCGCGTCGTTCGGCTTGACCGCGGCGTGGTCGGCGGAGAACACGGCCTGCAGCGCGTACAGCGGGCTGGTGCCGATGTCGCCGAAGACGACCCCGAGCGCCCCCAGCGCCAGCGCCGCCATGCCGAGCTGTCGACGCCTCGGCGAGCTGGTGGCGGCCGAGGTGCTCACCGCGCAAACCTAGCTGGACGCCGGCGTCCCCAGATGACCGCAGGTGTCCCGCAGGACGGCGACGACGTGGTCGGCCCGGTGGAAGACCTGCGCATGGGTGAAGCGCAGGGTCCGCAGGCCGGCGCGGACGTGGGCCTGGTCGCGCTTGATGTCCTCCTCCTGCTCGGCGGCGGTCCGATGGTGGCGGAGGCTGTCGGTCTCGACCACGAAGCCGAGCCGCGGCCAGAAGAAGTCGACACGGTGGCGGCCCAGGCGGCGCTGGGTCTCCGGCGGCGGGAGGTCGGCCGCACGGACCAGCGCCAGAAAGCGCCGCTCGAGCGCGTTCTGGGCGCGGCTGAAGGTCTGTGAGTCGAGTATCGCCCTGAGGCGACCGAGCCCCGGGCGCGGCGGCCGGTCCTCAAGCGCGCGGCGGAGCCGGCTGGTGCGGACGAGGTCGAGGCGATCGGCCTCGTTGACGGCGTCTTCGACCGCCTCGCGCTCCAGCTCGGCGGCCAGGTCGACGAGGACCGAGACCGGGTCGTCGACGGGGATGCCCCGCACCTGCCGAGACCTGCCCGGGCGCGCGCGGCGGCGCAGGCGAATGCCCTTCCGACGGTGGAGCGAATCGCTCGGGACCGCCACTTCGATCGGCCCGCCGTGATCCGGGCCGATTCCCCAGAGAGCGGCGGCGCTGCGGCCGCTGAGGCGGGCCTCGTCGCCGCAGGCCAACGTCGCCCCCTTGCAGCGCCCCAGGCGGCCGACCTCCGGTCGACCGACGGCATAGACCCCGGCCCAGAGCCGGTGCAGTTGGCCGTGCTCGAGGCGGGCGCGGATCGCGCCGGGCGGCATGCCGAGGTCGAGCAGCTGGCGCCGGGTCACCACTCCGTGCTGCCGGCGCGTCAGCGCCCATGCGGCGCCGGCCCAAGGCTGAAGCCTTTTGGTCCCCATGGCACCAAAAGGCTTCAGCCGACCGCCTTCGCCCCCGGGGCTGAAGGTCGTTCGCCGACCATGCGAGACTTGGGGCATGGCCTCCTCGCGGGTTCCAGATCCCATGGAGTCGGTCCGCCACCAGCTGCGGCCGCTCTTCGACCAGATCGTGATCAAGGAGCTCGACAGCGACCGGGTGCGCCGCTCGGGGCTGGTCGTCCCGCCCGGCACCCACGAGCCGCCGCCCGAACAGGGCATCGTCCTGGCGGTCGGGCCGGGGCTCGACTGGTGGGCCGGGGCGGGGGTCGAGATGCCGGTCGAGGTCGGCGATCACGTCGTCTTCCCGGCCAGCGCCGGCGTCTGGGTGGAAGTCGACGAGGAGCGCCTTCTGGTCTGCCGCGTCACCCAGCTGCTCGGCGTGCTCGAGTCGGCCTCGCTGGGCGAGTAGCCCCGCCGCCCTCGCCACGCGGCCCGGCCGGGAGTCATCGCCGGCGGCCGACCGGCGCTCCCGCCCGACCCGGCATCGCCGCCGGCGGCCGGCCGGCTACATCCGCGCGAAGGCGCGGGCGGTGATCGCGCCGGCGAGGCGGAGCTGGGAGCGGCGGCTGGAGTCGGGGGTCCGGTCCAGGTAGTCGCGCGCCCGCTCGGCGACCTCCGGTTCGCCCGCGACGGCGATCGCGACGGCGGCGACCGCCACCTCGCGCACCACCGAGGGCTCGACCGAGAGCAGCGCGTCGAAGCTGCGCTCCGCGTCGGGCGCCTCGGCGGCGGCCACGTTTTCCCAGCCGATCAGGCAGGCCGAGTAGCCCGGCGCGAGGCAGATGACCGCCCACTCGTCCGCCACCGGCTCGGTCGTCGCGATCGGCACCTCGACCGGGCCGCCCGGCGGCCGGCGCGGCTCCTCGAAGGCGGCGAGGACGAAGGCGAGCCCGGCGACCTTGGCGAGCCGCCGCCAGCGCGTCTCGCTCTCGCGGTAGAAGCGGGGGCGCTGGAAGGCGCCGATCATCAGCGCCCGCTCGGCGCGGGCGGCGCTCTCCTCCTCGACCGCGTGCGAGAGGTGCAGCATCTGCGGCTTGCGGATCGGCAGCGGCAGCAGATCCGGCCGGCGCTCGCGCAGCGGCGCGAACAGCGAGGGCGGCCCGGCGGGCTCGGCCGTGACCCGCTCGATCGCCGTCCCCAGCGAGAGGCCGCGGTCGCGCTCGCGGACGACGGCGCGGATCTGTTCGACCTCGAGCGGTGAGTAGCGGCGGTGGCCGGAGGGCTCGCGGTGCGGCGAGGGGAAGCCGAAGCGGCGCTCCCAGGCGCGCAGGGTCGCCTCGCCGACCCCGGTGGCGGCGACCACGTCGCCGATGCTGAGGGCCGCCTCCGCGTGGAAGGCGGGCCCCGTGTCTGGGTTCGCGTTCAACGGGACCGATTCTCCTACCCGGCGCCGCCGCCCGCCACTCCGCCCCGGGCGAGTCCCCGGCGCCGCCGCCCGCCACTCCGGCTCGGCGGTCGGGGCGGTCCTCCTAACCGGCGCTATAGGTGGGAAGGGTCGACCGCGGGGGGAGGGACGGGGGCGCCGGCGCGCCGGCCGGGGGCGCCTCGCTGCGCTTGACCCGCAGCATGCGGTCGTCGGCGGCGCGCATCAGCGTCTCGAAGTCCCGCCCGTCGTCGGGGAAGACGGCCCAGCCGACCGAGGTGCTCGGGGTGGGCGTGTCGCCGCCCGGCTCCGCGGCGGCGACCGCGGCGCGCACCGACTCCGCCATCCGGGCGGCGCCCTCGCCGGGCGCGCCGGGGGCGATGATCGCGAACTCGTCGCCGCCGATCCGGGCCAGCGTGTCGGTGGAGCGCAGCACCGAGAGCGCCTGGGTCGTCGCCCGCTGGAGAACCGCGTCGCCGACCTGGTGGCCGTGGCGGTCGTTGACGCCCTTGAAGTCGTCGAGGTCGAGGATCAGCAGCGCCAGCGGGCTGGTGTCGACGCCGCGTCGGCCGAACGGCCGCGTCCGCCGTTCCAGCTCGCGCTTCATCGCCGCGTCGAAGAAGCGCCGGTTGGCGACCCCGGTCAGCGGGTCGCGGTTGGCGTACTCGCGCTGGCGCGCCTCGGCGCCGACCAGCCGCTGCTTCAGCCCGACCATCACCCAGGTGGCGGCGAGGAAGCCGGCCGCGAGGCCGAGGTAGCGGGGCAGGAAGGCGTTGTGGAGCGCGTCGGCGTCGTAGAGGAGCGGCGCCCCGGCGACCAGGATCAACTCGACCACCAGCGGCCACGCCCAGCGCTCGGGGAAGAAGAAGGCGGCGTAGAGGAGCGGGCAGACCAGCAGCGGCTCGATATAGGAGAGCGAGCCGCCGGTCATGTAGATCGCCAGCCCCGTGACCGGGATCGTGGCCACCATGCCGATCGCCAGGGTGTCCATCGAGGCCCGCTCCCAGGGGATCCAGCCGGTGAGGCTGGCGAGGCCATAGAGGAAGACCAGCGCGGCGAGGCCGAGGACGGCAGGCGTCGCCACGTGCCGGGACCCGGGGATGAAGACGTCGACCGCCCCGATCGCCGCGGCGACCATCCAGAGGACGCCGGAGATGCGCCCCATCCGCGCCCGCTCGTCGGGGGCTTCGGCGAAGGCGGCGCGCGTCCGGCTGATCTGCTCGGGGATCGTCTGCACTGCCGTTCTATTCGGCCGCCTTGGAAGAGCAGATTAGCCCTTGAAGATTTTTCAACAGAAATGCCGGAATTTCGTCTGAGCGGCGCTCAGCCCTCGGCGGCGGCGGGCTCGCTCTCGCCCGGCTCCCCGGCCGGCATATGCCCGTCGGCGGCGACCGCGGCCACCGGACGCAGGACGAAGATCGCGATCAGCACCGAGGCGGCGGCCAGGCACGCCCCGACCAGGTAGGCGAGGTGGTAGCCGGAGGTCAGCGCCGCGGCGGTCGAGTGCCCGGCGGCGAGCAGATCGTCGGTGCGCTGCGTGGAGAGCGTCGCCAGCACCGCCAGGCCGACCGCGCCGCCCACCTGCATGCTGGTGTTGACCAGCCCCGAGGCGAGCCCCGCGTCCTGCGGCGTCGCCCCCGACATCGCCAGGGTCATGATCCCCGGGAAGGAGGTGCCGATCCCGATCCCGATCAGCAGGAAGGGCGGCAGCAGGTCGGTCAGGTAGCTGCCGTCGACCGGGGTGCGGGCGAAGAGCAGCAGCGCGATCGTCACCAGGGTGAAGCCGGGGATCAACGTGTTGCGGGCGCCGAACCGCATGATCAGCTTTTCCGAGAGGCCGAGCGAGAGCGCGCCCATCACCACCGTGGTCGGCAGGAAGGCGAGGCCGACCTCGAGGGCGCTGTAGCCGAGCACCTTCTGCAGGTAGAGGGCGCCGAGGAAGAACATCCCGAACATGCCGGCGACCAGCAGCGCCTGCACGGTGTTGGCGCCGACCACGTTGCGGGAGCGGAAGAGGCGCAGCGGCATCAACGGCGTGGCGATCCGCCCCTGGCGCCGGACGAAGGCGGCCAGCAGCGCCGCGGCGAGCGCCAGGCCGGCGATCGTCCGCGCGTCCACCCAGCCCCATTCGGTGATCCGCAGGATCGTGAAGACGCCGAGCATCAGCGCCAGCGTGACCAGGGCGGCGCCGGGGAAGTCGGCCCCCTGCTCGAGTCCGAGCCCGTCCGGGTCGTCGACCAGGCGGATCGCCAGCCAGCCGACCAGGACGCCGATCGGCAGGTTGATGACGAAGATGAAGTGCCAGGAGATCGCCTGGGTGAGGACGCCGCCGAGCAGCAGGCCGATCGAGCCGCCGGCCGAGGCGACGAAGCCGTAGACGCCGATCGCTTTCGCCTGTTCGGCGGGCGTCGGGAACATCCGCACGATCATCGCCAGGATCACCGCCGAGGCGAGCGCGCCGCCGATCCCCTGGACGAAGCGGGCGACCACCAGCACCATCTGACCCGGGGAGGCGGCGCAGGCGGCCGAGGCGACGGTGAAGACCGCGAGGCCGACCAGGAAGACGCGGCGCTGGCCGACCAGGTCGCCGAGCCGCCCGGCGAGCAGGAGCAGGCCGCCGAAGGGGATCATGTAGGCGTTGACGACCCAGGCCAGATTGGTCTGGGAGAAGCCGAGGTCCGCCTGGATCGAAGGCAGCGCGACGTTGACGATCGTCCCGTCGAGGACGATCATCAGCATCCCCGCGCAGAGCACGTAGAGGGCGGGCCAACGGCTGCGGTCGGCGACGGTCTCGGGCTGTGGGGCGGTTCGGGTCAGGGCGGTTCCTCCAAGTGTGGGGCGGCAGTCTGCACCACAGACCGACCGGCGGCGCAGAACTGAGCGGTCGGCGACCCGATTTTTCCGCCGATCCTCAGCTTTTTCGCAGATTCCGCACCCTTCGTGCGCAACGCCAGTAGTTTTGGCTGGTGAACCCGGTCCAAGAGCCGCTCGACGAGACCACCGGCGGTCTGGTGCGGACCCGCCCACTGACCGCGGTGGTCGATGCGGTCATCGTCCTGGGCGCCGGCGAAACCGTGCTCGAGTTCAGCCCGGCGGCCGAGAGCCTCTTCGGGATCGACCGGGCCGAGGCGGTCGGCCGGCGGCTCGCCGACGTGATCGTCCCGCCCGAGCTGCGCGAGAGCATCAACAGCTGCCTGGCAGCCGACGGCGAGGGCGCCTCGCCGGGCTCCGACCAGCTGCTCGGGCACCGGATCGAGCTGCCGGCGCGACGCGGCGACGGCGCCAACTTCCGGGTCGAGCTGACCGTCGTCCGCCCCGCCCAGGCCGGTGCCGGGCCGACGGTCCTGGCCCGCGACGTGACCCACCGGATCGAAATCGACCGCAACCGGGCCCACATGGAGCAGGTGGTCGCCTGGAGCCACGACGCCGTCTACTCCAAAGACCTGCAGGGTGTCATCACGACCTGGAACCCGGCCGCGGAACGGCTCTACGGCTACTCCGCCGAGGAGGCGGTCGGCCGCCACGTCTCCTTCCTGCTGACGGAGGAGACGCAGCACGAAGCGGAGGAGATCCTCGCCGTCGTGCGGCGCGGCGAACACCTGGAGGCCCACGAGGCGCGGCGGCTGCGCAAGGACGGAACGCCGATCGACGTCTCCTTGACGGTCTCGCCGATCGGCAGCCAGACCGGGCACCTCTACGGGGCGTCGGTGATCACCCGCGACATCACCGGCGAGCGGCGCCGGCGGCGCACCCGCGACTTCCTGATCGCCGCCACCCGTGACCTCGACGCCTCGCTGGACCCGATCGAGACGGCGCGCAACATCGTCGCCAAGGCGGTCCCCGAGCTGGCCGAGGTCTGCCTGATCGACTTCGTGCGCGCCGACGGGCGGATCGGCGACTCGGTCGCCGCGACTTCGGTCCCGGAGGCGGCCGAGCGGCTCGAGCGGATCCGCCGCGAGGCGCCGGTCGAGCCGGAGGGCGATCACCCGGTGGCGCAGGCCCTGCGGGCCGGGAAGCCGATGCTCTGGCGCGACCTTAAGGCGCCCGAGGTGGCCGCGACCCTCCCGCAGAGCGACGCGCACCGGGCCTGGGTCGAGGAGGCCGGCTACGGGTCGGCGGCGGTGGTGCCGCTGATCGCCCGGGGACGGAAGATCGGCGCGATCTCCTTCCTGCACGCGGACAGCCGGGTGCGCTACGAGGAGGCCGACCTCGAGCTACTCGGCGAGCTCGGCGAGCGGGCGGCGCTCGCCCTCGACAACGCGCGGCTCTACCAGGAGCGCGACGAGATCGCCCGCAACCTGCAGCGCGGCCTGCGGCCACCGCACCCGGTGCGGGTCGAGGGGCTCGAGTCCTCGGTCGTCTTCGAGGCGGCCGGGCGCGGGATCGAGATCGGCGGCGACCTCTACGACGTGCTGCCGACCGAGGACGGCTGCTGGGTCCTGGTCGGCGACGTCGCCGGCAAGGGATCGGAGGCGGCCGGCGTCTCGGTGGCGGTGCGCCACGCGGTACGCGGGCTGACCCGCGAGGTCGACGAGCCCGAGGAGGTGCTGGCCCGCGTCAACGAGCTGCTGCTCGAGGGCACGGGCCTGAACGACTTCGCCACCGCGGTGCTGGTGCGGCTGCGCCAGACCGCCGCCGGAAGCTGGACCCTCGCCGCGGCGAGCGCCGGCCACCCGCCGCCCGTCCACGTGCGGGCGGGCGGCGCCCGGCTGCTCGGCGGCGGCACCGTGCTGGGCGCCCTGAACGACGCCAAGGTGCAGCGCCACGACGCCCCCTTCGAAGCCGGCGACACGCTGGTCTTCTGCACCGACGGCTGGCTCGAGGCCGGGCCGCGCTCCGAGCACCGCGACCCGGTCGACCTGGCGCGGCTGGTCGAATACCTGGCGCCGCTGGCGCTCGAGGAGCTGACCGCGCGGCTGCGCGCGGACGCGATCAGCCGATCCGACGGCGAGCTGCGCGACGACATCGTGCTGCTCGCCCTGCGCCGCGTCTAGACGTCCGGCCGCCGGCCGGCCTCGACCTCCATCCGCAGCCGGACCCGGGTGCCGGCCGGGGTGCTGTCGATCGCGACGGAGTCGCAGAGCTGGTTGGCGATGTAGAGGCCGCGGCCGTGCTCGGCGGCCGGGTCGGGGCGCCTGTGGCCGACCGCGGGGTCGGTGATCGTGCCGGCGTCGGCGACCTCGACCAGGATCGCGCCCTGTTCGCCCCACACCGTCGCCAGCCCGCGGCCGCCGCCGTGCAGGACGCTGTTGGAGGCGAGCTCGGAGGCGGCGACGGCGAGGTCGGCGGACCGGCGGCGCGAGAGGCCCCCGGCGACCGCCGCGGCCGTGACCAGGGCGCGGAAGTCGTGCAGGTCGTCGAGGCCGAACTCCAACCGCCGCGCCTTCAGCGGGGCCAGCGGAAAAGCGGCGTGGAGGGCCTCGTCTCGTTGCCGCCAGGTCGTTTGCATGTCACCTCGCTACCCGGCCGGCCCGTCCCCGCAACATGCCCCTCGCGCGGCCCGGCACGACGACGCTTGCCCTCCATACGCGAACAAGCGTCGAAGGGGCGCCGCGTTGACGCTTGTCCTCCATACGCGAACAAGCGTCGAGGGGGCGGTGCGCCGGCGGGTCAGATCAGCTCGCTCGCTTCGAGCGCCTCGTCGGCGAGGTCCTGGCGGACCGGGTAGGAGCGGCCGACCTCGGCGGCGTCGTAGGCGGCCAGCTGGGGGAAGGCGACGGCGACCACGCCGACCGAGGCGAGGCAGACGAGGCCGCCGGAGACGACCGAGAAGGCGGGGCTCGCGAGCGCCGCGACGGTGCCCGACTCGACGTCGCCCAACCGCGGCCCGCCCGCCACGACGAGGCTGAAGACCGAGGAGACGCGGCCGCGCATCCGGTCCGGGGTCAGCACCTGCATCATCGTGCTGCGGCAGACGGCGCTGACCGAGTCGGCGGCCCCCGCCAGGGCGAAGAGCGCCGCGGCGGGCCAGATGCCGTTCACGAGACCGGCGGCGGCGATGAAGATGCCCCAGAAGGCGACCGCGACGAGCGTGATGCGGCCGAGCCGGCGGGCGTGGGACATCCAGCCGGTGGTCAGCGCGGCGACCGTCGAGCCCGCCGCGACCGCCGCGTAGAGCAGGCCGGTCCCGGAGGCGCCGGCGTGGTAGACGGTCAGCGCGAGGACCGGGAAGAGGGCGCGCGGCATGCCGAAGGTCATCGCCGAGAGGTCGATCACGAAGCCCGCCGTCACCGCGGGCAGCCGGCGCAGGAAGGAGAGGCCGGAGCGGATCGAGCGCAGCACCGGCTCGGGCCCCTCGACCGCGGGCGGCGGCTGGGCGCTCATCAGCGCCGCGGCGACGGCCATGCCGAGGCAGCTGACCGCGTCGACCGAGTAGGGAGTGGTGAGGCCGAGGGCGGCGATCAGCACGCCGCCGAGCCCGGGTCCGGCGACCTGGGTCAGCTGGTAGAGGCCGTAGGTGAGGGAGATCGCCGCCGGCAGTCGCCGCTCCGACACCGTCCTGGGGACGATCGCGGCGCGCACCACCCGCTCGATCGCCGCCGCCCCGGCCAGCGCCGCGGCGAGGACGAAGAGGACCCAGACCGGCGGCGGCCCGGTCGCCGCGGCCACCGCCAGCGCCGCGGCGATCGCCACCAGGGCGAGCTGGCAGAGCAGCAGCAGGGTGCGGCGGTCGAAGCGGTCGGCGAGCGCCCCGCCGAAGAGCGAGGCGACGATCAGCGGCCCCAGCTCGGCGGCGCCGATCAGCCCGGTGAGGAAGGCCGAGCCGGTGATCACGAACACCTGGTACGGAAGCGCGACGAGGGTCGCCTGCGTGCCGAGGCCGGTGATCAGCGAGCCCGCCGTGAGCAACCGGAAGTCCCGCGACTCGCGCAGGGGCTGGATGTCGACCGCGATGCGGGAGAGCCACTTCAAGGAGGGCGAAAGTAGCGGACCGGAGGCGCCGCCCGGGGCGTTCGGAAGGCAGGTTCTAAGATCGGGCCGGTGAAGGCGATCGTGCAGCGTGAGCTCGGCGAGCCGGAGGTGCTCCGGATCGAGGAGGTCGAGGCGCCGCAGCCGATCCCGACCGAGGTCCAGGTCCGGGTCCGCTTCGCCGGCGTCAACCCGGTCGACTTCAAGACCCGCAAGGGCCGCGGGATGGCGCCGCTGCTCGGCGACCCGCCCTTCACGGTCGGCTGGGACGTCGGCGGCGAGGTGACCGCGGTCGGCGCGGGCGTGACCCGCTTCGAGGTCGGCGACGAAGTCTTCGGCATGCCGTGGTTCCCGCGCCAGGCGGGCGCCTACGCCGAGTACGTGACCGCGCCCTCCCGCCACTTCGACCGCCGGCCCGGGGCGCTCTCCGCCGCGGAGGCGGGGGCGCTGCCGCTGGCCGGGCTGACCGCCTGGCAGATCGTCGTCGACACGATCCGCGTCCAGGAGGGCGACGACGTGCTGGTCCACGGCGGCGCCGGGGGCGTCGGCCACCTCGCCGTGCAGATCGCCGCGGCGCGGGGCGCCAACGTGTTCGCGACGGCGCGGCGCGAGCAGGCCGACCTCCTCGCGGAGCTGGGGGCGGCGCGCACCCTCGACTACCGCGACGACGACTTCGACGCCCGGCTGTCCGACCTCGACTCGGTGATCGACTGCACCGGGCGCCAGGGCGAGCGCTCGCTGGCGGTGCTGCGGCCCGGCGGCACCCTGGTCGCGGTGCCGAGCGGCGTGCGCCCCGAGCTGGTCGAAGCGGCGGACGAGCAGGGCAAGCGGGCGACCGGGTTCCTGGTCGAGCCCGACCCGGTCGGCCTGGCCGGCCTCTGCAACCTGGTGGAGCGCGGCAGGCTGCGGGTCGTGCTCGACGAGGTCTTCGAGCTGGCGGACGCGGCCGAAGCCCACCGGTACGCCGAAGCCGGCCACGGCGCCGGGAAGATCGTCCTGCGGGTGCCGTGAGCGCGGATCGACCAAGCGCGCGCCTCCGGCCCTTCGCGGCGGGAGCGAAGCACGAGGATTTCCGGTGAGCCGGGCGGCGGCGGACAGCGTCGCGCTGGTCACCGGGGCGACCGACGGGCTCGGCCGGGCGCTGGCCGAGCGGCTGGCCGGGCTGGGATGGACGGTCCACCTCCATGGGCGCAGCGCCGAGAAGCTGGCGGCGGCGGCGAGCGAGATCGGCGCGGCGACCGGCAACGAGCGCGTCCTCGCCCACCGCGCCGACCTCGCCTCGCTGGCCGAGGTGCGCGGCCTGGCCGAGGAGATCGGCGCGCTCGACGCCCTCCACCTGCTCGTCAACAACGCCGGGATCGGCTCCGGCCTGCCCGACTCGCCGCAGCGCGAGGAGAGCGCCGACGGCATCGAGCTGCGCTTCGCGGTCAACTACCTGGCGGGCTTCGTGCTCACCGAGCGCCTCCTCCCCCTGCTCGAGCGCTCCGCCCCGGCGCGGATCGTGATGGTCGCCTCGCTCGGCCAGGCGGCGCTCGACTTCGACGACCCGATGCTGGAGCGCTCCTACTACGAAGGCCGCCGCGCCTACGCGCAGAGCAAGCTCGCTCAGATCACCTTCGCCAACGACCTGGCGGCGCGCCTCGGCCCCGACCCCGGAGTCACCGTCAACGCCATCCACCCCGCCACCTTCATGCCGACCAAGATCGTCCTCGACGAGCGCGGCACCTCGGTCGACAGCCTGGAGCGCGGTACCGAGGCCACCCTGCGCCTCTGCGTCAACCCCGCCCTCGCCGGCGTCACCGGCCGCTTCTTCGACCGCGAGTCCGAGGCCCGCGCCGAACCGCAGGCCTACGACCCCGAGGCGCAGCGGCGGCTGCGGGAGCTGAGCGAGCGGCTGGCGGGAAATTTCTTGCAGTAAAGGCTGGCGCGATGTCTATCGTCTCGTTTCGAGATGTCTGACATCACGCCAAATTCCGGGGAGCGGATCCTCGAAGCGCTGGGGGAGCAACTCGCCGCCCGCGGCGAACGCTACGAGCTGGTCGTCGTGGGCGGGTCGGCGCTGCTGGCACTGGGGCTGGTCGAGAGGACGACCAAAGACGTCGACATCGTCGCCCTCCGCGCCGGGGAGGATCTGAAGAGCGCCCGTCCGATGCCGGCCGGCCTGCGGACCGCCGGCGATCTGGTCGCGCGTGACTTTGCGCTTTCGACCGATTGGCTGAACCCCGGACCGACCGACCTGCTCGAGCTCGGCCTGCCGGTCGGATTCGTCGATCGGCTCGAGCGGCGCGACTACGGCAACGGGCTGGTCGTCTACCTCGCTTCCCGCCTTGACCAAATCCACTTAAAGCTCTACGCCACGGTCGACCAGGGCCCAGGAAAGCATGAGGCCGACCTGCGGGCGCTTGCACCTTCCGCAGAGGAGTTGGTCACGGCGGCGCGGTGGAGCCGCACCCAGGATCCGTCGGAGGGATACGCCCAGGTGCTCCGCGGGGCGCTCGCGTCGTTTGGGGTCGAGGATGTCGATCTCGGAACTTAGAGATGGCCTTCAGCGGCGGCTCGCCGACTTCCTGTGGGGGCAGTGGGCGCAGATGGGTCTCTCGGCGAACACCGGCCGTCGCGATACCTGGGCGGAGGATCCGGAGGCTCTCCTCCTCCTGACCCTCGAGGTGGGGCGCGGGGAGCCGCGCCTCTTCGAGGAGGTGCTCGACTGGATGGTGGTCAACGAGCGACTGATCAGCGTCCAACGGCTGCGCAATCTGGCCGGCGACAACGCTGACCGGGCGCTGGTCGATGCGGTGCTGGGATGGCTCGGGGAAAACCGCCGCCGAGCGCGACTGGGGGCAAAGGCCAACTCCGAGGAGGAGCGGGAGCCCCGGCCGTTCTTCCGCGACTCCCACCTCGACGTCGCCGATCCTGACCCTGCCTTCTTGGCGCAGGGCTTCCTGAAACCGCGGATCGAGCCGAGCGGCAAGTCCCAGGCGCCGGACCTTCGCCTGCCGATCAACTTCGCGTTTCGGCTGCGGCTGCTGCTGGGGATCGGCGTGCGGGCCGAGGTGGTTCGGGTCTTGCTGACCTTGACGCCCCCGTGGACGAATGCTCAAGCCCTATCTGCCTCGACCGCGTACTCAAAGCGGAACGTCCAGGAGGCCATGGGAGCCTTGATCGCCGTCGGTGTGGTCGGCTCTCGGACCCTCGGTAACCAGAATCGGTTCGTGGCCGAGCCTGATCGATGGACTGCTTTCCTCGATCTCAAGCGGCTTCCGCAATACGAGGATTGGCCGCGGTTCTTCCTTGCCTACCGCCGGATCCTTCGTTGGCTATCCGAGCCGGCCAATTCGGGTCTAAGCGACTACATGCTCCTGAGCCGAGCCCGCACCCTGGTCGAAGAGGTCGGCCCCGATCTGCCCGCCGCCGAGATCTCGCCTGGCCCTGATGATTTGACGCGGGACCTCCCGAGCTTCGGGCGATTCGTCAACGACCTGACGGAGGGCTTTGTCTGATTGATCGCGGTCGCGATCCATGCGAACATACGTTCGTATGGAGATCGCCTGCGTCATCGACTGTCGTCTGGCGGCTCCTGGGCGCCCGGGTCGTTCCGGGGGGCTTCGGCCCGGGCGCGAAGCCTTTGACGCGCCGGGGGTAGGCCCGGGGATCGACCCGGTGGCCGACCCGGTGGCCGCGGCGGAGCTGAGCGAGGCGATGGCGCGGGCGCTGGAGGGGATCGGCGCCGCGGTCGAGGTGGAGCGGGCCGGGGAGATCTTCTTCGCGCTCGGCGGGCTGCGCGGGCTCTACGGCGGCGAGGTCGCCGGGGTGACGGCGGCGGCGCGGGCGGCGGCCGCGCCGCCGGTGCTGATCGGGGTGGCGCCGACCCGGACCGCGGCGCGGGCCGCCGCCGAAGACGGCGAGGCGGTGGTCACGCCGCGGCGGCTCGGCCACTTCCTGGCGCCGCTGCCGACCGCGGTCCTGGTCGGGCGGCTGGGCGGGGAGTGGGCGGCCGAGGATCTGGTCGCCGCGCTGGAGCGGCTGGGGATCCGGACGCTGGGGGAGCTGCGCCGGCTGACCCTCGACCAGGTCGCCGACCGCTTCGGGCCGCTCGGCCTGCGCGCCTTGCGGATCGCCCGCGGCGAGGAGGAGCCGCTGCGCCCGCGCCTCCCGCACGAGGAGCTGGTCGAGGAGATCGAGCTGCCGGACGGCACGGCGGGGAGCCGGCTCGACCGGGCGCTCGGGCTGCTGGTCGACCAGCTGCTGGCGGCGCCGGCGCGCAAGGGCCGGACCCTGCTCGGGGTGCGCCTCGGGGCGCGGCTCTGCGGCGGCGGCAGCTGGAGCGTCGAGCAGGGGCTCGGCAGGCCGAGCGCCGCGGCCGCGGTCCTGCGCCGGCTGCTGGTGCCGCGGCTCGCCGAGCTGCCGGGCCCGGCCGAGGCGCTGCGCCTGCGGGCGCTCGGCTTCGGCCCGCCCGCCGCCGACCAGCTGGTGATGGAGGTGGGCGGGGACGAGCCGCGGCGGCGCCGGCTCGGCGCGGCGGTCCGCGAGGTGCGCGCCGCGCAGGGCGCCGACGCCCTGCTCCGCGTCCTCCCCGTCGACACCGCCTCGCGGGTCCCCGAGCGCCGGCACCTGCTCACCCCGTTCCCGGAGCTCTGATGGGGGCGCCGCGCGGCCTGTACGAGCCGCGGCCGGTCGCGGTGCGCGCCGGCGACGACGGGGTGCCGCGCGCGGTCGGCCCGGTCGCGGTCGAGGCGGTGCGCGAGGAGTGGCTGGTCGAGGACCGCTGGTGGACGCCGCGGCCGCTGCGGCGCCACTACTTCGAGCTGGCGCTGGCCGACGGGCGGGCGGTCACCGTCTTCCGCGACCCCGGCGACGGGCGCTGGTTCGGCCAGCGGGCGTGAGGTGGCGATGTCGACCCCGCCCTACATCGAGCTGCACGCCCACTCGGCCTTCTCCTTCCTCGACGGCGCCTCCACCCCGCTCGAGCTGGCGGGCGGCGCGGCGGCGCTCGGCTACCCGGCCCTGGCGCTGACCGACCACGACGGGATCTGGGGCTCGATGGAGTTCGCCCACTGCGCCAAGGGCCTCGGCCTGCGCCCGATCACCGGCGCCGAGCTGACCGTGGCGATCGGCCCCGAGCAGCGCGCCCACCTGACCCTGCTGGTCGAGGACGAGCGCGGCTACCGGAACCTCTGCCGGCTCTTGACCGCGGCGCACGCCCACACGCGGGACGGCACGACGCGCACGGCGACGCCGCCGTGGGCGACGCTGGAGCAGGTCGAGCGCCACGCCGCGGGGCTCGTCTGCCTCTCCGGCTGCGCCCGCGACGGGGCGCTCGCCGGCGCCTTCGAGCGCGGCGACACGGCACTCGGCGAGCGACTCGGCCGGCGGCTCCTCGCCGCCTTCGGCCGCGACCGCTTCCGGGTCGAGCTGCAGCGCCCCTACTGGCGGCGCGACCGCGCCCGCAACCGCTGGCTGGCGCTGCTCGCGACACGGCTCGGGGTGCCCGCCGTCGCCACCGGCAACGTCCACGCCCACGCCCGCTCGCGCTCCCACCTCCAGGACGCGCTGGTCGCGATCGGCCTGAACGAGACGCTCGAGTCCTCCGAGCCGCGCCGGCGCGGCAACTCGACCTCGGCGCTCGCCTCGCCCGCCGCGATGGCGGCGAGATTCGCCGAGCACCCCGACGCGGTGGCCGAGACCGTCGCGCTCGCCGAGCGGCTCGCCTTCGACCTCACCGCCGGGCTCGGCTACCGCTACCCCGGCTCCGAGGACGAGGCCGCCGACGCGAAGCTGGCCCGAGTCTGCGCCGCCCGGGTCGCCGAGCGCTACGCGGGCAGCCCGCACCGCGCCGCGGCCGAGGCCCGCCTCGACCAGGAGCTGGCGACGATCCGCGGCCTCGGCCTCTCCGGCTTCTTCCTCCTGCACCGCGACATGCTGGAGCTGGCGCGCGAGGTGGCGCTCGAGGTGCGCGGCCCCGACTCGGCCCGCGCCGTCCTGCCCCCCGGCCGCGGCCGCGGCTCCAGCGTCAGCTCGATCGTCTGCTACCTGACCGGCCTCTCCCACGTCGATCCGGTCGCGGCCGACCTCTTCTCCGGCCGCTTCCTGAACGACGAGGCGACCTCGATGCCCGACATCGACCTCGACTTCCCGCGCGACATCCGCGAGGTCCTCATCCCCCGGGTACACGAGCGCTACGGCCGCGAGCACGCCGCGCTGGTCGCCGCCTTCCCGACCTACCGGCCGAAGGGCGCGGTGCGCGACCTCGGCAAGGCGCTCGGCCTGCCGGCGGCGGAGATCGACCGGGTCGCGAAGACGGTCGGCTTCCACGAGACGGCGGCCGAGATCGAGCGCGACCTGGTCGCGGCGCTCGGCGCCGAGCGCGCCGCGAAGCCGCGCTGGCGCGTCCTGCTCGGGCTGGCCGGGGAGATCATGGGACTGCCCCGCCACCCGTCCCAGCACCCGGGCGGGATGGTGATCTCGACCCGGCCGCTGATCGACGTCTGTCCGGTCGTCCCGGCGGCGATGGCGGGGCGGCAGATCGTCCAGTGGGACAAGGACTCCTGCGCCGACGCGGGCTTCCTGAAGATGGACCTGCTCGGGCTGGGGATGCTCTCGGCGGTCGAGCGCACGGTCGAGGAGCTGGGCCGCAGCCGCGGCGAGCGGCTCGACCTCTCGCGCATCCCGCTCGACGACCCCCAGACCTATGAATCGATCCGCGCCGCCGACACCACCGGCGTCTTCCAGATCGAGAGCCGCGCCCAGATGCAGATGCTGCCGCGCACCCGGCCGCGGAACCTCGACGACCTCACCGTGCAGGTGGCGCTGGTGCGGCCGGGGCCGATCCAGGGCGGCGCCGTCCACCCCTACATCGAGCGGCGCAAGCGCCTCCGCGAGGACCCCGGCTACCAGATCCCCTACGAGCACCCGCTGCTGCGCCCGGTGCTGGAGGAGACGCTGGGGACGATCGTCTACCAGGAGCAGGTGATCGAGGTGGCGATGGCGCTGTCGGGCTTCTCCGCGGCGGAGGCCGAGGGACTGCGGCGGGCGATGAGCCGCAAGCGCTCACGGCAGGCGATCGAGGAGCACCACCGGCGCTTCGTCGGCGGGGCCGCCGAGCGCGGTGTCCCGCCGGCGACCGCGGAGCGGGTCTGGCAGCAGATCCAGGGCTTCTCCGGCTTCGGCTTCCCGAAGGCGCACTCGGCTGCTTTCGGCCTGCTCGCCTACCAGTCGGCCTGGCTGCGCGTGCACCGCGGCCCCGAGTTCCTCTGCTCGCTGCTGAACGAGCAGCCGATGGGCTTCTACCCGCCCGACTCGCTGGTCCACGAGGCGCAGCGGCGCGGCATCCGCGTGGCGCCGCCGGACGCCAACCGCAGCCGCGTCCTCTGCCACGTCGAGTCGCCGCGCACCGACCCGGAGCTGCGCGGCGGGCTGGTGGTGCGGATCGGGCTCGGCTACGTGAAGGGGGTGCGGGAGGAGGAGATGGAGGCGCTCGCCGCCGAGCGCGGGCGGGGTGGCCGCTACCGCGGCATCGCCGAACTGGCCTCGCGCTCCGGGGCAGGGCTGGCCAGCCTCGAAAGGCTGGCCTGGGCGGGGGCGCTCGATGGCATCCCGGCGGGCGGCGACGACGAGCGGCGCGGGGCACTCTGGCGGGTCGGGGTGACCGGCGCCGGGCGGGCGGGCGCGGGCGGCACCCAGCTGGCGCTGCCGATCGAGCCCGCCGAGCCGCCGGAGCTGGAGCCGCTCGGCGAGTGGGGGCGGCTGATCGCCGACTACCGGAGCACCGGGCTGACGCTGGGCCGGCACCCGCTGGAGATGCTGCGGCCGGGGCTCGACCCGAAGATCCTGCGCTCCTCCGACCTGGCGCGGACGCCGGACGGCCGGGTCGTCGAGGTGGCCGGGATGGTGGTCGCCCGGCAGCGGCCGGAGACCGCCGGCGGGATCGTCTTCATGCTGCTCGAGGACGAGCGCGGCACCGTCAACCTGATCGTGCCGCCGCCCGTCTACGACCGCCGCCGGCCGCTGGTCCGCGCCGCGCCGCTGCTGGGCGCGAAGGGGAGGCTGGAGCGGCGCGAGGGGACGATCAACGTCGTCGTCCTCGACGTCTGGGCGCTGGAGCGGGCCGAGCGGGGAGACACGCGCGCCGGAGTGCCCTCCGGCGAGGGCTCGCGTGGGGAGCGCAGCGAAGCGGCGACCTCACCGGAGAGCGGCGACCGCCTGGCCTCGCCCGCGCGCCCCGAGCGCCGCGAACCGCCGCTCGGCGCCGGCCGCGATCCCTCGCCGCGGCGTCGCCTCCGGGCGCTGCGCGAGCACGCCGTCGCCGAGCTGCGCGCCGTCGCCCCGAGCGGCCACAGCTTCGGCCGGCGGGGTTAGCCGGATGCGGAGCACCGGAAGCCCGCGGCCGGGGGGGAAGGGAAACCTTCAGATGGCTCAAGCGCGCTGCACGCATTTTGGCCCCTATGGGGGACCAAAGACGTGCAGCGCGTCTTCGACCCCCGAACCTTCACGAGCACGGCGCCGACGGGCCGCCCCCGGTGCCGAACGGCCGCCAATTCAATGCGGGCGGGGCGGGCCTCAGCCCCCGTGGAGCCGGATGCCGCGGCGGGGCGTCAGCCCTCGTGGGCGATGCGGGCCGCCTCCTCGCCGCCGACATAGGGCGCGAGGGTGAACTCGGTGAGGTCGGGGAGCAGGTCCTCGAGCTCCTCGGTCCGGCCGGCGAGGATGCGCCGCGAGACCAGCGACACCATGCCCCCGACCAGCGCTTCCTCGGTCGAGTCGGAGAGGCGGTCGAGCACCGCCTTCGGCCGGCCGTCGCGGCCCGCCGCGATGTAGGGCAGGAAGGTCTGCACGGCGGCGTCGTAGCGCTGGACGACGACCGGGCCGGCGACCAGCGCCTCGACCATCGCGAGGCGCGCGAGGTTGGGCTGGGAGGCGAGGAAGGCGAGCATCGTCGCGATCGCGGCGCGCATCGCGACGTTCCACTCGTCCTCCTCCTGGAAGGCTTCCTCGACCCGGTCCCGCAGCTGTTCGGTAACCGTGTCGAAAGCGGCGACGAAGCACTCGTCCTTGCCGTCGAAATGCTCGTAGAAGGTGCGCCGCGAGACCGCCGCGTGGCGGGTGATGTCGGCGATCGTGGTGCCGCCGTAGCCTTTTTCGGCGACGGCCTCGGCGAGGCCGGCGATCAACCGCTCGCGCTGGTTGTGGACGACGAAGTCCCGCGGCAGGCCGTGCCGGCCCGGCGGCAGGCGGGATAGCTCCGGCGGATAGTCCGTGGAAGCGTCGGCTGGGTCGAACGCCACGAGGCGAAGATACCTCTCGCTCAGAGCCGGGCCGTGGCCCGCTGCGCGGAATCGGCGCCGATGTATGGGGTCAGGGCGAAGTCGACCAGGTCCGGGAGGAGCGCCTCGATCTGCTCGGCCTCGCCGAGCACGATCCGCTGGTAGATGATCCAGAAGATCCCGCCGGCGATTGTCTCCTCCAGTGTGTCGGGGAGCTCCTCACCGTGCGGCGAGGATTCGCGGCCCATGCGCAGCAGTGGCAGGAAGGCCTGCAGCGACTGCTCGTGGCGCTCCTGCGCGGCCGGGCCGGCGGAGAGCGCCTCGACGACGCAGGTGCGGGCCAGGGCGGGCTCGCTCGCGACGTAGGCGAGGAAGGCGCCGAGCCCGGCGGCCAGCCGCTCCTCCCAGCCCTCGACCGCGCCGCCCGCCTCGACGATCCGCCGCAGCGACTCCTCGACCGCGAAGTCCTGGGTCGCCAGGAAGCAGTCTTCCTTGGAGGCGAAGTTGTCGTAGAAGGTGTTGCGGGCGATCCCGGCGCGGCGGACGATGTCGGCGACGGTCACCGCGCGGTAGCCCCGCTCGGCGGTCTCCGCGGCGAGCGCGGCGATGATCCGGGCCCGCTGGTGACGGGCGATGAACTCCCGGGAGAGGCGTTGGCGCCCGGGGGGCGGGCGCATCGAGGAACGTTGAGCCACGAACAGCACGGTACCGGAACTGATCTCACTTCAACTTGGGAGATATTGATTGCAGGAGACCCGCTCTTAGGTGGAATCGGGCCTAGCTTTCGCGGCCGCCGGCGGGCCTCTCCGCGGTGCCTGGGCCGGCCTCCGCGGACCGGGCGGGGGCGCCGTGGCGGCCCTCGCCGGCGGCGAAGCGCGAGGCGCCGCGGGCGGCGGCGGCGAGCGTCTCGCGGCCGAGCCGGTGCTCGAGCGCCAGCCCGTCGGCGAGCGGCAGGCCGAGCCCCTCGACGGCCGCGCGCCGGTCGGCGAGCATCGTCTCCTGGGGGAAGGCGGCGAGCGCCTCGGCCAGCTCCAGCGCCCGCCGCAGGTGGGCGCCGGGCGCGGTGACCGCGGTGAGCAGGCCGATCCGCTCCGCCTCCTCGGCCTCCACCGGGCGGCCGGTGAGGATCAGGTCGAGCGCCCGCCCGAGGCCGATCGCCCGCGGCAGCCGCTGGGTGCCGCCGTCGACCAGCGGCACGCCCCAGCGGCGCTCGAAGCAGCCGAAGGTCGAGCCCGGCGTCGCCAGCCGCAGGTCGCACCAGAGCGCCAGCTCGAGCCCCCCCGCCAGGCACCAGCCGTCGATCGCCGCGATCGTCGGCTTGGCGGCGGCCAGCCGACTGAAGCCCAGCGGACCCGCCGGGTCGTCGACGTCGAGGTCGAGGGCCTTCAGGTCGGCGCCCGCGCAGAACGCCTCTCCCCCCGCCCCGGTCAGGACCAGCGCCCGGGCGCCTGCGTCGGCCTCGAAGCGGTCGAAGCCGTCCCGCAAGGCGCAGGCGGTCGCCGCGTCGACCGCGTTGCGGCGCTCCGGGCGGTCGATCGTCAGCACCGCCGCGGCGCCGCGGCGCTCATAGCGAACCCCGTCCCCCTCGGCCATCGCGCCATCGTCCCACAGCGGTGGGCCGATGGTGCGGTGCGGGATCGGGCGGGCTAGTCGCGGCACGACTCGCGGGGGATGCGCGCGACGCCCGGCTCCCGCGGTGAATGCGCCCCGGTCGCCGGTCATGGAGGGGGCAGGGTCCCCACGACCACCGGGGAAGCTAGGAGCCGGCTCGGACGGTGCCGACCGTCTCGGCCCGATCGGCGCTCCCGAGCCGGCTCCCGGCGAAAAGAAACGACCGGGGATGGCGCTCGTCGCCTGCCGCACGCGTAGCCTTCGCGCTCAGAAGCTCAGGGGCGCCACCTTCGAAACCGCCTCCCCCTTGGCTTCTCGGGGGAACCGATTCCTCTCGGTCGCAGGTTGAACCTAGGACGCCGATCGGCGGGGTGCAAGGGGCGCCACCCGTTCCATTCCGCAAAGTCCGGAGTTAGGGTCCCCGGCCGGATGAACGGGTCGGAGGAGTCCGCGCGGCGGGCGAGGCGGAACGTCGTGCTGACCGCGGCGATCGCCGGGCTCGGCGGGCTGCTCTTCGGCTACGACACCGGGGTCATCGCCGGCGCCCTGCTGTTCATCAAGGGGGACTTCGGCCTCGGCAGCTTCGCCCAGGGGCTGGTCGTCGCCGCGGTGCCGATCGGCGCCGTGGGCGGCGCCGCGATCGCCGGGCCGGCCGCCGACAGCTACGGGCGACGGCTGATCCTCCTCGCCGCGGTGGTGTTCATGGTCGGCGCGCTGGTGAGCGCCGCGGCGCCCGGGCTCGGCGTCCTGGTCGGCGCCCGCGTGGTGATCGGCGTCGCGATCGGGCTCGCCTCGGCGGCGGCGCCGGTCTACATCTCCGAGGTCGCGCCGCCGGAGAGCCGCGGCCGGCTGGTCAGCTTCTTCCAGCTGGCGGTGACGATCGGCATCCTCGTCGCCTATCTGGTCGGGCTCGCCTTCGACGGGATCGAAGGCTGGCGCTGGATGCTCGGGCTGGGCTGCGTGCCGGCGCTCGGGCTCGCCTTCGGGATGCTGCGGATGCCGCAGAGCCCGCGCTGGCTGGTGATGCAGGGCCAGGACTTCGCGGCGCGGGCGACGCTGGCGAAGATCCGCGTCGACGACCCCGACACGATCGACCGCGAGCTCGCCGAGATCGCGGAGTCCGTCACCCAGGACGCCAAGCCGGGGTCCTGGTCCGACCTCCTGCAGCCGGCCGTGAAGGCGGCGCTGGTGGTCGGGATCGGGCTGGCGATCCTGCAGCAGGTGACCGGCATCAACACGGTCATCTACTACGCGCCGACGATCATCGAATTCACCGGGGTGAACTCCTCCGCGGGCTCGATCCTCGCCGCGGTCGGCGTCGGGATCATCAACGTCGGCATGACGCTGGTCGCGATCCGACTGCTCGACCGGGCCGGGCGGCGCGCCCTGCTGCTGATCGGCGTGTCGGGGATGGTGGTCTCGCTGATCGCGCTCGGCGGCGCCTTCGTCGGCGGCGGCGGCTCGACCCTCGCCTCGGTGGTCGCGATCGCCAGCCTGATGGCCTACGTGGCCTCCTTCGCGGTCAGCCTCGGCCCGATCTTCTGGCTGCTGAACGCGGAGATCTACCCGCTCGGGGTCCGCTCGAAGGCGGCCGGGCTGGGGACGATGGCGAACTGGACCTTCAACTTCATCGTCTCGCTGACCTTCCTGCTGCTGATCGAAGCGCTCGGGCGGGCCGGGGCGTTCTGGTTCTACGCGGCGATCGGCGTGCTGACCCTGGTCTTCTGCTGGACGCTGGTCCCGGAGACGAAGGGCAAGCCGCTGGAGGAGATCGAGGCGGAGTTCGAAGCGCGGGCGCGGCGCAAGGACCCCGCCCCGCCCAGTCCGGGGCCGCCGCCGGCGCCCGGCCCGGTCGAGCCGGTCGGCTGACCGCGAAGGCCGCCGTCGCGGGGCTCGGGCGGCCGCGTCGAGGCGGTCCGGCTACGCTTCGACGATGCGCGTCGACGACATCATCGCCAGCAATATGCCCACCTTCTCGGTCGAGTTCTCGCCGCCCCGGACCCCCGAGGGCGAAGCGTCGCTGTTCGAGACCGCCCGCCAATTGCGCGAGCTGGAGCCCGATTTCGTCTCCGTCACCTACGGCGCGGGCGGCTCGACCCGCGACGGCACGGTGGAGATCACCCGGGCGCTGAAGGACGAGCTCGGCTTCGAGACGATGGCCCACCTGAGCTGCGTCGGCGAGACCACCGAGGGGCTCGGCAAGACCCTCGACAAGATCGCCGCGGCGGGGATCGAGAACGTCTTCGCGCTGCGCGGCGACCCGCCCCGCGGCGAGGGGAGCTTCGAGCAGCCCGAGGGCGGCCTGGGCAGCGCCGCCGACCTGATCCGCTTCATCGGCGACGGGCGCTGGGACTTCGCGCTGGGCGGCGCCTGCTTCCCGGAGGTCCACCCCGAGGCGCCCGACCTGGAGACCGACCTCGCCTACCTGAAGCAGAAGGTCGCGGCGGGGGCCTCCTTCCTCACCACCCAGCTCTTCTTCGACAACCAGGTCTACTTCGACTTCGTCGCCGCGGCGCGCGCGGCGGGGATCGAGGTGCCGATCCTGGCCGGGGTGATCCCGGTCGGCAGCTTCGCCCAGACGAAGCGGATCTGCTCGCTTTGCGAAGCCTCGATCCCGGCGCCCCTGGAAGCGGCCTTCGAGGCGGCCGACGGCGACGCCGAACGGGAGTTCGAGCTCGGCATCGCCTACGCGGCGCAGCAGTGCTCGGAGCTGCTGATCGCGGGCGCGCCGGGGATCCACTTCTACGCGCTGAACCGGGCGCCGGCGACCCGCGCCGTGCTCGGCGCGCTGAAGGCGGCGAAGCCGTGGGAGCGGACCCGCGGCGACGCCGCCGCCCTGGCCGGCCGGATCGCCTGAGCCCTCAGGCCGCGGCGCGGTAGGCGGGGAAGAAGCCGCCCGCCTCGCGGCCGGCGGAGAGCGCCCCGTAGCGCTCGGGATCGCAGACGATCTCCGAGGTGCGCCAGGTCACGGTGCGGTTGGCGAAGCCGCGCTTGAACTCCTCCAGCGCGTCGCCGGCCGTGATGCCGCCGCCGAGGTTGAGCGGCAGCCCGAGCTCGGCGGCGAGCTCGACCAGGCGGGCGACGACGATCTTCATCGGCGAGTCGCCGAGGTGGGCGTCGGAGCTGCCGCTCAGGTAGTAGTGCAGGTAGCCGTCGCCGACGCAGGCGATCGAGGCGGCGGCCGGGGCGCCCGCGGGATCGGCGGCGGTGACCAGCCAGGTGCGCTCGGCGGCGAGGACGAGGTCGAAGTACTCGGCGCCGAAGAAGTAGTGGTCGGCGGCGCCGGCCCGGCGCATGGTCTGCTCGTAGAGGTCGAGGAAGCCGGCGCGCGCCGCGGCGGGCGCGGCGGCGCCAGGCACCAGCTCGACCGTGTAGCCGGCCTCGAGGTTGCGGCGGATCTGGCGGCGGTCGGAGGGCCGGCTCTTCGGCTTCAGCGCCGGGTCGGCGATCTGCACCACGTTGCGGCCGGTCGAGCCGGCGAGCGGGACCAGGTCGAGCCGGTGACGGATGAACACCGCGACGAGGCCGGCACCCGACCAGTCGATCGCGGCCGGGTCGATCGCGCCCTGGTCGAGCGCCGCCGGGTGGACGGCGAAGCCCGGATAGCCGTAGGGGGAGACGGCGTCACGGTCGGGCCCGTCGCCGATCGCGCGCACCACCAGCGGCGCCAGCAGCTCGGCGTCGTCGGTCTCGATCCGCAGCGTGTGCGTGGCGGCCTCGGCGGCCAGGAACCGCGGGCTGCGGAAGAACTCGGCCGGGCGCTCGGCGGCCGCCGCGGCGCCGCCGTCCTCGATCAGCTGCGCGACCGCCCTACTCACCGAACAGGTCGGCGGTGGCGGCGCTGAACTCCTCGGGCAGGACGCCCCAGACCTCGCAGTCGTCGGGCGGGGCGCTGTCGCGCGCCAGGTGCGCGCGCATCGTCCCCTCGTATTGCCAGCCCTGGCTGGCGACGGTCCTCTTGGCGATCTCGTTGCGGGCCGGGATGCGGCCGTAGACGCGGTGGGCGCCGAACTCCTCGAAGGCCTTCCTGACCGTCAGCGCCTCCGCCCGCCGGCCGACGCCCTTGCCGCGGACGTCGTCGCCGATCAGCGCGCCGAGCTCCGGCGCGGTCTGGCGGAAGAGCCCGTAGAGGGCGGTGAAGCCGACCGGCTCCTCATAGCCCTCGACCACGATCGCGTACTTGCGATCCTCGCCGGAGTCGTCCATCGCCCGCCGCGCCCACCTTTCGGCCTGCTCGAGCGAGAAGCCGTCGCGCCGCTCCATCAGGTTCTTGGTCGCCTCGGGGTTGTTGAACCAGCGGTGGACGGCGGGCGCGTCGCCCGGCTCGAACCGCCGCAGCGTCACCTTCGGTCGCTCGGCCACGCGCGGAGCCTATTGGGAGTGAGCCGGTCTAGTTCTTCGCCGGCGAACGAGTGGCTCGTGCCCGATACCCCGGCGAAATCCAGCACCACCTCCTGCTTCCCTGCCGCCGCCTCCACCAGATCTTCGCGGAGTTGGCGCGCAAGGGGGCGGGTTGCGAGCGTCGTTCCCCGTTCTGCGAGCAGAGAGCGCGCCTGGGGGTCATTCGGTGGAATCAGTCGAACGTTCCGTCCGCGAAGCCTGTGCCAGTCGACGAACACTCGAATCCTGAGCCCGTACATCGGATGGATCGGCGTTTCGAGCCTTCTGCAATCCAACTCGATTGAATCCGGCAGTCGGTGGGGTCCAGTGGGAAGTCTTCCTTCCACCCTCCCAGGCCAGACCGGCGTCCAACTTCCTTTCGCCAATCCATATGGCCGTACCCTACGGCGACCGGCGGCAGGCCTCAGTCCGGGGCGAGGCCGTGGCCGGTGGCGACCAGCCAGAGGGTCTTGGCGAGGATGCGGAGGTCGAGGCGGAGGCTGCGGTGCTCGGCGTACCAGGCGTCCAACTGCACCCGCTCCTCCCAGGGGATGCCGGCGCGGCCCTGGACCTGGGCCCAGCCGGTGATCCCCGGCGGCACCCGGAAGCGGGGGTGGCCGTGCAGCGCGAAGTGGTCGGTGTGGGCGGGCAGGCCCGGGCGCGGGCCGACGATCGCCATCTCGCCGCGCAGCACGTTGACCAGGTTGGGGACCTCGTCCAGCGAGGTGCGGCGCAGGAAGCGGCCCGGGCGGGTCACCCGCGGGTCGTCGCGGAGGACCGCGGTGCCGACCCCGACCGGGTCGGAGCCCTCGACCATCGTCCGCAGCTTCCACATCTCGAAGGGGCGCTCGCCCTCCCCCACCCGCAGCTGCCGGTAGATCACCGGCCCGCGGCCGTCGAGCTTGATCCAGATCGCCGCCGCGAGCAGCAGCGGCGAGAGGACGAGGAGGCCGAGGGCGGCGAGCAGCTTGTCGGCGGCGGCGGGCATCAGCGCTCGTCCCCGCCCCGGGGGCGCGCCGTGCTCATCGCGTCCCCGCCGCCTTCGCCCAGCGCCCGCCCGGGCCGTGGCGCCGGCGGTCCCAGAGGCCGAGGGCGATCGAGGCCTGGGTGAGGACGTAATAGCGGCAGACCCGCACGATCGCGTCGTCGGGCAGGCGCGGGGCGAGCGCCGCGACCCCGAGCAGCGCCAGCTGCGCGATCAGGGTCAGGTAGTAGAGCCAGCCGCTCCCCAGCAGCGCCAGGTTGGCGAGGAAGAGGAGGACGTGCAGGAACGGGGTCGCGTAGCGCAGGACGCGGTGGGAGAAGAGCTGGAAGGCGTAGAGCGGCGGGTAGCCGCGCGGGTCGAGCATCCCTTCGCCGACGACGATGTCCCAGAGGCCGAGCATCATCCGCCGTTTGCGGGCGAACTCGCCCTCGATCGTCGGCACCATCTTCTCCTCGGCGCGCGCCGCGGGCGCGTAGAGCGAGCGCAGGCCGCGCTTGGCGAGCCGGAACGGGAAGCTCAGGTCGTGGCTGCCCGACGGCGGCAGCGGCTCGTAGGCGGAGCGGCGCACCGCGTAGATCGCGCCGTTGCCGGCGGTGATCCCGGCCAGCTCGGACTCCAGCGCGCGGATCGCCATCTCGTAGCGCCAGTAGGCGCCCTCGAGGTTGTCTCCGTCCGGGGCGCGGAAGCGGACCTGGCCGCAGACGTAGCCGACCCGCTCGTCGGCGAACGGGGCGAGCAGGCCGACCAACGCGTCCGCCGCCCACTCGGCGTTGGCGTCGGAGAAGGCGAGGAACTCGCCGTCGGCATCGGTGACCGCTTCGTTCAGCGCCGCGACCTTGCCGCCGGGGGGCAGCTCGAGGACGAGATCGGCGCCGGCCTCCCGCGCCCGCTCGGGGGTGGCGTCAGTGGAGCCGTCGTCGGCGACGATGATCTGCAGCCGCTCGCGCGGCCAGTCGAGCCGCAGGGCGTTCTCGACTTTGGCGGCGATCACCTCCTCCTCGTCGAGGGCGGGGACGATCAAGGAGACGGTCGGCAGGTGCTCTGCTCCGGCCCGCCCGGAAAGCTTCAGAAACGGGCCCGGCCGGGCATTCCGCGGCGGCCGGGCCGGGTCGACGTCGCACCGTCGGCGAGCCGAGGCCCACGCGTGCGCGGCGGATGGCGACCAGCGCCCGCAGCGCGAGCGGGTAGCCGACCTGGGCGTAGACGATCGCCAGGGCGCACAGCCAGAAGACGAGCGCGGCGAGGGTCGTCACCGGCGCTCCGCGGCGGGCGCGCGATGCGCCAGCAGCTCTTCGTAGAGGGCGAGGGTGAGGCGCGCCGCCTCGTCCCAGGAGTAGGGGCCGGCCGCGGCGGCGCGGGCGGCGGCGGCCAGCTCCTCGCGCGCCGCGGGGTCGCCGAGCAGCTCGCGCAGCACCGCGGCGAGCGCGCCGGTGTCGCCGGGCGGGACGAGCCGCGCGGCGCCGGTGTCGGCGACCTCGGGGAAGCCGCCGACCGCGCTCGCCACCAGCGGCTTGCCGAAGGCGAGGCCGGTGTAGAGGACGCCGGAGTGCTCGGCGTCGAGGTAGGGCAGGACGACGAGGTCGGCACGACGGAAGATCGCCGGGATCTCGGCGTCCTCGACGAAGCGGGTGACGAAGCGGACCCGGGCGCCGGTCAGCGCGGCGGCCTCGTGCAGCGGCTCGACCGCCATGCGCGGGTTGCCGACGATCCACAGCTCGGCGCCCTCGACCTCGGTGAACGCCTCGAGCAGCACCTCGAGGCCCTTGTAGGGGCGGAGCAGGCCGAAGGAGAGGACGACCGGGCCCTCGGCGCCCTGGAGCTCCTCCGGCAGCGGCTTCTCCTCCGGCAGGCGGGTGAGGTAGTCGAAGGCGCCGTGGGGGATCACGCGCACGCGCCCGGCGGGCAGGCCGACCTCCTCGCGAAGGCGGGCGGCGCTGTGCTCGGAGTGGGCGACGACCGCGTCCATCGCGCCGAAGACCGTCCGGGCGGAGCGCGCCGCGCGGCGGCTAGGGTTCGGCGCCAGGATGTAGTGGGCGGTCATCACCCGCGGGCGGGTCGGGGGCAGGAGCCGGCGATCGAGCCCGGGCAGCGTGAGCCACTGGTAGTGGACGACGTCGGCGTCGGACGGGGCGCGGCGGAAGGCGAGCATGTCGCGCAGGTGCTCGAGGCCCTTGAAGGGGAGCCGGGCCGAGCCGGAGAGCCCGCGCCGCGCGGTGCGCCGGTAGAAGCGCGCGTCCACCTCGTAGCCCTCCGCCTCGGGGACGGGGCCGTAGAGGAACTCGGTGGTGACCAGCTCCACGGCGGCGCCGGCGCGGGCGAGCGCCGCGGCGAGCGCGCGGTCATAGGGCGGCGTGAAGGCGGATGGGTCGACTAGCTGTACGCGCAACGCACGGTTTCGTCTGCGGACGTCATGGCCGCGATTATCGACGTGTCGGTCGAGGTCCGCACCGAGTAAGGGCGCAGACCGCTTCGGGAAAGCAGCGAAGTCGAATTCCCCACATCGGTCAGACGCTACTTTGGCGAGCCGAGGTCTGCCGGTCGGGCCGCCGCGCCGGCCGGCGCGGCGTCTCGTTGCGTGGTTCGAAATCCTCGCCATGCGGGGATATGGAACCGCGCAACCGGAGCGCCCCGCCGGTGAGCGCCGGTCGACGGGACGGGGCGGCCGGGGCGGGGGCGGGAGGCGGCCGGCTATCGTGCGTGGCCGCCGTGGACCCGGAGCTCTCCTACTGCGTGGTGAACACGAACGGGCGCGAGTTCCTGCTCGCCTGCCTGGCGGCGATCGAGGCGACCCACCCGGACGGGGTCGAGCGCGAGATCCTCGTCCTCGACAACGCCTCGACCGACGGCTCGGCCGACGCGGTGCGCGCCCTCGGCGGCGACGTCGAGCTGATCGAGCGGGAGCGGCGGACCGGCAAGGCGGCCAACGACTCGCTGCTGATGCAGCGGGCGCGGGGGCGCTGGTGCCTGCTGCTGAACGAGGACTCCGAGCTGCGCCCGGGGGCGGCGGCGGTGCTGATCGCGGCGCTCGAGGCCGACCCGCAGGCAGCCGCCGCGACGCCGCAGCTGCTCGACTCGGCCGGCGGCCCCACTCCCTGCGCCTGGCGCTTCCCGGGGGTCGGCACGGCTCTCGCCGGGGCGCTCTTCGCGCACCGATGGCTGACCGTGCAAAGCACCGGGAAGGTGACCCGCCGGGTCGACTGGGCGCAGTCGAGCGCCCTCTTGGTCCGCCGCGAGGCGGCCGCCGCGGTCGGCTTCATGGACCCCGACTTCTTCGTCTACTACGACGAGTGCGACTTCGCCAAGCGGCTCGCCGAGGCCGGGTGGCACGAGCTCTTCGTCCCCGGGGCCGCCGCCGTCCACCACGACCAGCTCTCCACCGACCTCGCCGCCGGCCTGCCGCGGATCGTCGAATTCCACCGCAACCGCGACCTCTACATGCGCAAGCACCACGGCCGCGGCGCGGCCCTCGCGGTCCGCGCCCTCACCGCCTGGGCCTACGGCCTGCGCGCCCTCGCCGCGACCTTTCTCCCCGGCCAACCGGCCGACGTCTACCGCGCCCACGCCAGCCAGGCGCTCTTCCCCGCCCGCGGCACCGGCCTGCGCGAGCGCGCCGAAGCCGGCCGGCCCTCCTGACCGGCACCCCGCCGTACCCCGCTCGGTCCTGCCGGGACGGCCGCCTGTTCGAGGCGGAGGGCCTGCCACCTAGAAGCGGGAGTCCTGGTCCATCTGCTCGGCTTCGTAGAGCTCGCCCGGTTCCCCCTCCACGGCGGCGGGGCGGCTGCGCAGGGCGGCGAACCCGGCGAGCACCTCGCCGGGCCGGCGCAGGCGCGCCAGCCAGCCGCGCTCCTCGGCGGTGAAGAAGCCGCTCGCCAGCAGGACGAGGGGGAAGAGCAGCGCGAGGGCGAGGCGGGCGAGGAGCCCGCCGAGCCCGGACGCCGGCATGACCAGCTCCCCCAGCCCGACCAGCGCCGCGGCGGCGAAGAGGACGCGGGCGAGGCGGCCCCACTCGTAGGGCACCGGGAAGAGCCGCTGCGTGAACCAGTACATCAGCGCGGTCACCACCAGGTAGGAGGCGACCAGGGCGAGGCCCGCGCCGACGATCCCGAGCGGCGGCACCAGCACGAGGTTGAGGACGACGTTCGAGACGAGCGCGGCGATCGCCGCCGGCAGGTTGAACTCGGTGCGGCCGGTGCGGCCGAGGATCACCACCATCACCATGTAGAGCGAGTACAGGGTGACCGCGGCGGCGATCAGGCCGACCACTTCGTAGGCGTCGAAGAATTTCGGCGCGGCGAAGAAGCGAAGCAGCCACGGGGCGAGCAGCCAGAGCCCGACGACCAGCCACGTGCAGCCGGCGAGGAAGAGGGTGATCACGGTCGCGTAGGTGCGGCGCGCCTCCTCGTCGTCGCGGATCGAGTAGGCGAGCGGCGGCCAGGCGAGTTGGAAGCCGCGGACGAGGACGTTGACCGCCTGCGCGAACTTCACCGCCAGCGCGTAGAGGCCGGCCTCATCGAGGCCCTTGACCTGAACGATGATCAGCCGGTCGGCGAAGTTCAGCAGGTAGAGGCTGACCTCGGCGGGCATCGTCGGCAGGCCGAAGCGCAGCAGCCGGCGCAGCAGCCGCGGCTCGACCCGCAGGGTGAGGCGGCGGCGCTGCGCGAGGGCCATCGCGACGACGAACACCGCGCCGGTCGCGTAGGAGCCGACCAGCAGGCCGCGCGCGCCGTCGCCCACCGCGACGACGAGGACGACGGTCAGGGCGATCGTCGCCAGCACATTGGCGATCGTGGTGACGAAGTAGGCGCGCGCCCGCTCGTCGAGCCGGAACAAGGTGAGCAGGTATTCGAACATCGTCGCCACCCAGAGGCCGCCGATCGAGATCCGCGTCAGTTCGGCCGCCGTGTGAAGTTCGTCGGGCTTCGGGTTGAGCAGGACCTGCGAGAGCGGACCGGCGAGGGGCAACGTCACCAGGGCGGCGATCGTCGAGGTCCAGAAGAGACCCGAGAACGTGGCGCCGACGATCTGGTCGGGGTTCTCGTCCTCGCGGTAGTAGAAGCGCAGCACCGACTCGATCAGGCCGAGCCGGATGACGATGCTGACCGAGACCACGGCGGCGAAGAGGAGCTCGGCGGCGCCGTAGTCGGCGAGGCTGAGATGCCGCGTGTAGAGCGGCAGCAGGGCGACCGCGATCAGCTTCGAGAGGATGCTCGCCGCCGTATAGGCGGCGCCGGTCGTCGCGAGTCGCCGCAGGTATCCCGACACGGCGGGAGCCTACGCGCGGCCCGGGATACCGTCGGCCGCGCCGGCCGGGCCGGGCGGCGGCGTGCGGTCGGCGGGCGCGGCGGCGGCCAAGGAGGCCCCGACGGCCAGCAGCACCCAGGTGATCGGGTCCTGGAAGAAGCCCGCGTAGGCCATCGTGTGGACGAACAGGGCGACGAACGCGGCGAGCACGGCGGCGCGGGCCGCGTCGGCCGCGGTCGGCCGGCGGTCCGGGCCGCGCGCCCACAGCCCCGCCCCCATCGCCCACAGGGCGACGACGATCAGGCCGACGTAGAAGACCAGGCCGACCAGCCCCTGCTCGGAGGCGACGGTGACCGGCTCGGTATGGGAGATCGTCACCGGCGCCTTGCCGCCGCCGCCGAGATGGTTCTTGTAGGCCTGTTGGAAGGACCCCGAGCCGTACCCCCACAGCGGCCGTTCGGAGAACAGTTCGGCGCCGCCGGAGACGAGGTGGGAGCGGCCGCTGGTGTCGACGTTGAGGCGGTTGAAGTCGAAGCCCTTGCCGCCGATCAGGATCACCACGAGCGCCGCGCCGACCGCGCCGACGAGGACCGCGGCGAGCGTCCAGCGCCAGCTCCAGCGCAGCGCCGCGAGCACCGCGAGCCCGGCCAGCAGGGCGACGAAGCTGGACTGGCTGAAGGTCTGGGAGAGGCCGATCCAGAGGACGAGGATCGCCCCGGCGAGCAGCCAGAAGGGGCGGCGGTCCCTGACCCAGAGCAGCGCCGTGGTGGCGACGACGAGGACCAGGGCGAGGTAGCGGCCGAAGATGTTCGGGTCCCAGAAGATCGAGTTGACCCGGAAGTAGGTGTGGAATTCGTTCGAGCGGATCACCGCCTCGTTCCAGAACAGGCTGCGGCTGAGGTACTCGACGCTGCCGACCGCGACGAAGACGATCGCCTCGGTCACGATCAGCACCAGCGTCCAGGTGAGCAGTCGCCGTTCCCACTCCACGTCGCGCAGCAATGCGTAGGCCAGCGTGAACGGCACCAGGAAGAAGCAGACTTCCTGCAGGCCTTTGGAGAAGTCCTCGGAGTACAGCGTTTGCAGCGCGTAGAGGACGACGAACGCGGCGAGCGCGCGGGGGAGCCAGACAGACGCATTCCGGCCGGCGGGTCCTGTCGTGGGCACACGCACCTGCGCGCGAGGTATTCGTGCTCGGCACGTGTGCCCACGCCACCCGCCGGAGGAGCCATCCGCCTGGCTCCCCCACCAGTCGCCGGCGATCACCGCCAGGACGCCGGCGGCGATCACCACGTACAGCGGGACCAGGAGGTTGGCCGATTCGCCGCCCGATTCCAATGGAACGCGGAAGGGCAAGAGGCCGATGATCGCCGGCGGCAGCAGCACCGGCCACCGGCGGAAGGACCAGGCGAGGCCGACCACGAGGGCGGCCCCGACCACGATGCCGAGGGCCGCTTTGGCCTCGTGGTGGCGCAGTTCGACGATCCGGTGGCTGTGCCACTGGTCGCCGAGGATGAGGACCGGGAAGAGGACGAGCGCCGCCAGCATCGCGGCGCTGCGCAGCCGCCCGGCGGGGAGCAGGATCGCGGCGGAGGCGGCGACCGCGGCGACCAGCAGCCCGGCGCCGGAGAGGAGGCCGCTCAACCCGGCCTCGTGCAGTCGACGGGGCCGTTCTTCGATCGGTGCGCGCGGCGCAGCCGGATCGTCCCCGGCGCGGTCAGCTCGCGCCCTTCGTCTTCGAGCCTCACCCGCATGCGGTACCGGCCGGACGGCTGCACGACGCCGTTCCCGTTCCTCCCGTTCCAGTGGACGACGTGGTAGCTGTAGCGCTTCAGGAAGGTGTGGCGGGCCAGGGTGCGGACCAGTTCGCCGCCCGGCCGGATGATCTGGATCGTCGCTTCGTTGGACGTCGTCGTCCTGAATTTGATCCGGATGTGGCGCTTGTCGCAGGCGCCCTCGGGCACGAAGGCGTTCGACTTCTTGGTGCCGATTTCGACCCGATCGAGCAGCAGCGGGTCGCGCTTCACGCGCTGCGCGTAGGCGAAGGCGGCGACGGTGGCGACGACGAGCAGCGCGAAGACGACGGCGGCCGCGTCAATTCGCCGCCGCGGCATTGTCCTCGCCGACGACGACCGAGACGTTGGCTTCTCCCGAGACCTGCGCGACTTCGTTGCTCATCGGCTGCACCTTCTTGATCGCCAGGTCCCTGGCGACCCGCTTGGCTTCCGGCTTGCGCTCGTGCCGGAACATCACCACCGAGGTTTCGAAGCTTGATTCGCTGTTGGTGACGGCGCCGAGTTCGAACCCCTTCTGTTCCACTTTGGCGCCATAGGTGGCGGCCAGCCCGGGCACCGACGTGCCGTTCAGCACCGCCACTTCGATTTCGGCGGGCTTCAGCTTGTGCACGGCGGCGGCCTGCCTGCCGTCGTGACCCTTGCCCTTGGTTTCGCCGCCGCCGCCGTTGCTGAGCACGGCGTAGGCGACGCCGCCGACCACCAGGATGAAGACGACGAACAGCGCGACCAGCAGCGCCGGGCGCGAGAGCGCGTCGCCGAGCCCGGAGAAGCGCTCCGCGACGCGTTCGCCGCGGGTCTGCTCGGGAAGGCCTTCCTCGCGCCGCCGGCGGCGCAGCTCGCGCTGCTGGACCGCCTCATGCTCGGCGGTCCGGGACTCCTCGAGTTCGCGCAGCTCCTCGGCGCGCTGGGCGGCGATCGTCTGCGTCTGCGCCATCCGCTCGGCTTCGCGCTCCGGCGCCGACCCGGCCCAGTCGCGCAGCCGGCGGATATCGCGACCGTGGGCGAACAGGAGCAGGGCGAACACTCCCAGCCCCAAAAAGGACGCCAGGCCCGCGAAGGCCCCGATTCTTTCGATCACATGGAGCAAAGTTGCGGAAGGCTACTCGTCCAACCCGACCTTCGCAGCGCTTCCGCCGGGTGAGGCGATGAGCTCTACGACCCGTTCCGCCAAGTTAGCCTCATCCCCGGCCAGAACCAAGGCTTCCAGCGCGGTGAGCGTCGACTCGACCCACTCGGGGTCGAGCGGCACCTTGCGCACCGCGCGGTTGATCCGCTTCGCGGCGGTCGCCTGGACCACCTCGTGCTCGCTGAACAGCACCTCGTGCAGCTTCTCACCCGACCGCGGCTTGGTGAACTCGACCGCGATGTCGCGCTCCGGCTCGTAGCCGGCGAGGCGGATCATGTTGTGGGCGAGGTCGACGATCCTCACCGGTTCGCCCATGTCGAGGACGAAGACCTCGCCTTTGCCGGTGCCGATGTCGCCGGCGCGGATCACCAGCTGGACCGCCTCCGGGATCGTCATGAAGTACCGCGTCATCTCCGGATGGGTGACGGTGATCGGGCCGCCGCGCTCGATCTGCCCGCGGAAGATCGGCACGACGCTGCCCGAGGAGGCGAGCACGTTGCCGAAGCGCACCGAGCCGAAGCGGGTGCCGGGGTGGGTCTGGCCGGCCATCTCGACGATCCACTCGGCCATCGCCTTCGAGGCCCCCATCACCGTCTGCGGGTTGACCGCCTTGTCGGTCGAGATCAGCACGAAGCGCTCGGCTTTCGCGGCGGCCGCCGTTTCGGCGGCGATCCGGGTGGCGATCGCGTTGTTGCGGACCGCCTCCAGCGGGTTGGCCTCCATCAGCGGCACGTGCTTGTAGGCGGCGGCGTGGAAGACGACGTCGGGCTTGAAGCGCTGCATCGTCTCCAGCATCCGGTGCGGCTCGCGGCAGTCGGCGAGCACCGACTCGGCGTTGCTGAAGTGGCGCTCGTCGAGCATCTCGCGCTCGACCTCGAACAGGTTGTCCTCGGCGTGGTCGAGCATCACCAGCAGCCGCGGCTCGACCCGGGCGATCTGCCGGCAGAGCTCGGAGCCGATCGAGCCGCCCGCCCCGGTGACCAGGACGATCTTGTCGTGCAGGTAGGCGCCGACCCGGTCGAGCTCGACGACGATCGGCTCGCGGCCGAGCACGTCCTCCACCTGGACCTCGCGCAGCTGCTTGGAGAGCTGCACGCCGCCGCGCAGCAGCTCGAAGACGGTCGGCAGGGTGCGGACCCGGATCCGCCGCTCGCGGCAGGCGGCGACGACCTTGGCGCGCAGCGTGCCGGGCGCCGAGGGGATCGCGATGATCACCTCGTCGGGGTCGGTCTCGTCGAGGATCGGGGCGATCTCGTCGGTCGAGCCGAGCACCTTGACGCCGCCGACCATCCGCATCCCGCGCTTGCGCGGGTCGTCGTCGACGAAGCCGATCGCGGTGGCGTCGAGCGCCGGGTTGAGGCGCAGCTCGCGGACCACCATCTGGCCGCCCGACCCGGCCCCGACGACCAGCACCTCGTGCCGCGGGACACGGGAGCCGCGCGAGGGCCGCTCGACGATCAGCCGCACCAGCAGGCGGGCGCCGGCGATCAGGATCAAGGTGAGCATGAAGTCGATCACCTCGACCGAGCGGGGCAGCCGGTGGTGGAACGGCTGGACGACGGCGAAGGCGATCACCAGCAGGGCGCTGGCGATCGTCACGGCGCGCAGGATCAGCAGGAAGTCGCGGCCGCTGACGTAGCGCCACCACTTCTGGTAGAGCCCGGAGGCGGCGAAGACGAGCAGCTTGCCGACGACGACGAAGCCGACCGACTGGGCGAACAGCACCTCGTAGCGGTGCGGCCAGCCGTGCGGGTCGTCGAGGAAGCGCAGCTGGAAGGCAAGGAAGTAGGCCAACGCGACCAGTGCCGCGTCGGCGAGTATCTGCCCCACCCGGTTGCGGTAGACGGGATGGTTCAACCGGCGCATGAACAGCCGAGTTTACGGGGGCTTCCTAAGGACGGCGTGATTCGCGGCCCGGTCGGGCGCCGGCGGGCCGATCGCGGCCCCCATCTAGGATGGGGCGCCGCATGCTCCTTCCAGCGGCCAGGCGCGCTCCGGCGGCCACCCCGGGCACTTGAGCGCAGGGCGGCTCCCGTCCCGCCGCGCGCTCGCGCTGGGGATCGTGCAGGGGCCCGCCGAGCTGCTGCCGGTCTCCAGCTCCGCCCACATCGTCCTCATCCCCTGGCTGGCCGGCTGGGAATGGGACGCGATCGACCCGGAGGTGCGCAAGAGCTTCGAGGTCGCCCTCCACACCGGCGCCGCGGCGGCGCTGCTGATCGGCCAGCGCCGGCTGATCGCCGAGGAGCTGCGCAGCTTCGACGCCCGCCGGGCGCTGCTGCTGGCGCTCTCCTTCGCGCCCGCGGCTGCGGTCGGCTACGGCTTCGAGCGACAGATCGAGGAGCACCTCGGCGGCCCGCGGGCGACCGCCTACGGCCTGCTGGTCGGCGCGGCGCTGATGCTGGTCGCCGACCGCCGACCGCAGCTCCGCGGCCGCGGCGAAGCGACCGCGGCCGACGGCCTGGCGCTGGGCATCGCCCAGGCGGCGGCGCTGGCGCCCGGCGTCTCCCGCAACGGCGTCACCCTGGCGGCGGCGCGGTGGCGCGGCTTCACCCGTGCCCAGGCCAACCTGCTCTCGCGGACGATCGCCCTGCCGATCATCGTCGGCGCGACGGCCCTGAAGGGCGTGCGCCTCGCCCGCCGCGGCACGACCCCGGAGCTGCGCCGCACCCTCGCGGTCGGGATCGGCGCCTCGTTCGCCTCCACCCTCGCCTCCCAGCGCCTGATCGGCCTGGTCGAGCGCGATCGCGCCCTCTGGCCCTACGCGGCCTACCGCGCCGGCCTGGCGGGCGCGGTGCTGTGGAAGCTGCGCCGCGGCCGGCGCGCCTCCCCTTTCGGAGAGTGCCGCGATCGGCTCGGGACGACCCGCCCGCGTGGCTGAAAGAATCGAGGGCGTGAGCGACGCCTACGCGAGATCCGGGGTCGACCAGGGCGCCGCCGACTCCGCCGTGGCCGGGCTGGTCCGGGCGCTCGGCGGGATCGAGCTCGGCAGGCCCTCGGCGCAGGTGCCGCTGCCCGGCCACTACGCGAGCGTGATCGAGGTGGCGCCGAACCTCGGCGTCGCGCTGTCGACCGACGGGGTCGGGACGAAGCTGGTGCTCGCCGAGGCGCTCGGCAAGCTCGACACGGTGGGGATCGACTGCGTGGCGATGAACGTCAACGACGTGATCTGCGTCGGCGCCGAGCCGCTGGCGATGCTCGACTACATCGCGATCGACCGCGCCGACCCGGAGGTCTGCGAGGCGATCGGCGTCGGCCTCGCCCGCGGCGCCACCCTGGCCGGGATCGAGATCCCCGGCGGCGAGCTCGCCCAGCTCGGCGAGATGGTTCGCGGGGTCGACGTCTCCGGTGCCTGCTTCGGGACGGTGGCGCTCGACGCGATCGTCGACGGCCGGCGCGTCTGCCGCGGCGACTCGATCATCGGCCTCCCCTCCTCCGGCCTGCACTCCAACGGCTACACCCTGGCCCGCGCGGCGCTGGCGGGCCTCGACATGGAGGAGGACCCGGAAGGCCGGCTCGGCCGGCCGCTCGGCGAGGCGCTGCTCGAGCCCACCGTGATCTACGTGAAGCCGGTGGTCGAGCTGCTGCGCTCCGCGGTCGACGTCCGCGGCCTCGCCCACATCACCTCCGGCGGCGTCAACAACCTGCTGCGCCTGGCCGGGAAGGTCGGCTACGAGATCGACGCCCCGCTCCCGGTGCCGCCCCTCTTCGACCTGATCCGGGAGCGCGGCGGGGTCGGCGACGAGGAGATGCACGAGGTCTTCAACATGGGCTGCGGCTTTTGCCTGGTCGTCCCCGAGAACGACGAGGCGCGCGCCCTCGACCTGCTCCGCGCCCACCACCCGGGCGCCGCCCGGATCGGCCGCGTCACCGACGACGCCGGCCACGTCGTCCGCTGAGCGCCGGCGAATCCGCCCGACCCCTGCACGCTTGTCCGCGTATGGAGGACAAGCGTGCGAGGGGGCGCTAGGCGAGCTCCCAGAGGGTGCCGGTCAGGGCCGGGATCGGGCGGAGGCGGCGCTCGGCGGCGAGCCGCCACAGCTCGGCGCGGGCCTCGACCGAGGGCAGGCCGGTGAGCTGCTCGACCTCGGGGAGGGCGAGCCGGCCGAAGCGGGCCGCCGCCTCGAGCACCGAGAGGTCGCCCCCGTTGACCTGGCGGGCGCCCGCCGCCAGCGCCGCGGCGCGGTAGGCCGAGGCCGGCTGGAAGCCCCAGGCGCCGTGGCGCCCGCCGTCCTCGCCGACGAAGACCACGGACGGGAAGCTGAGCCTTTCGTGGCCTTCGGTGATGCTGGTCTTGCCCGCGTCGCGGGCCTCCTCGGGCACCTGACGCGCCTCCTCAACGTGGGCGACGAAGGCCTCCGTCGCATCCTCGGAGTCGAGCGCCGCCTCGAAGCGCCCGACGTCGAGCCCGGCCGGGGCGGCCTCGGCGACCAGCGCCTCCGGCTGGTCGAGCGCCCGCCGGAAGCAGAGCAGCCCTTCCCGAACCCGGCGCAGGTAGCGGTATCCCGCCTCCCAGCCCTGCTCGGAGGCGGCCTCGACGGCGACGCAGGCGGGGAAGGTGCCGGAAATGGGCGCCTCCGTCCAGAGTCGCGGGTCGCACGGCATACCCGTCTGACCGGCTACGTTGAGCCAGTGCGACATCAGGTCCGCAAAGCAATCCGGCCCCCGGCCGACCGCTGCTTCGCTGTCCTGGTAGGAGGAGCCGTAGTGGCGGGCGAGGCCGCCCATCGCCCAGACGAAGGTGAGCTCGCCCTCGAACTCGAACATCAGCCGACGCAGCGCGGGCTCGGCCGCCCAGGACCAGATGCAGGCCGGGTCGGTGTAGTAACGAACCTCGACGGGCACGTGCTCGACAATATCCACCCTCGCCCACCGGCTTTTCCGGCAAGCAGCGCCTGATGGCAGACCGCGCCCCAACCAGCTCGAAGATGATCGGAACCGTGCTCTCGGGCCGCTATCGGCTCGAGGCGAAGCTCGGCTCGGGTGGGATGTCGACCGTCTACCTGGCCCGCGACACCACCCTCGACCGGCCCGTCGCGGTCAAGGTGCTGCACGGCGAGATGTCCGAGCAGGCCGACCAGCTCGCCCGCTTCCGCCAGGAGGCGCGGGCGGTCGCCAAGCTCTCCCATCCCAACGTGGTCGCGGTGATCGACGCCGGCGAGGACGGCGGCTTCCCCTACATCGTCTTCGAGTACGTCGAAGGGGAGACGCTGAAGGCGCGGATCAACCGGCTCGGGCCGCTCGACGCGCAGGAGGCGCTCGCCTACGCGATCGAGATCGGCCGCGGCCTCACCGTCGCCCACGCCCGCAACATGGTCCACCGCGACATCAAGCCGCAGAACGTGCTGATCGACTCCGAGGGCCGCGCCAAGCTGACCGACTTCGGCATCTCCCGCCAGCTCGAGCAGGACGGGATGACCGCCACCGGCCGGGTGCTCGGCACCACCGATTACGTCGCCCCGGAGCAGGCGATGGGCCACGGCACCGACCAGCGCTCCGACGTCTACTCGCTCGGCGTGGTCCTCTTCGAGATGCTGACCGGCAGCGTCCCCTTCGAGGCCGACAGCCAGGTCGGCGTGGCGATGAAGCACGTCAACGAGGAGCTGCCCGACGTGCAGCGGGAGCGGCCGGAGCTGTCGGCGGCGACGGCGCTGGTGGTCGAGCGGGCGACCGCCAAGGACCCGGCCAAGCGCTACGTCGACATCGGGGAGATGATCGACGACCTCTCCACCGCGCTGGAGGTCGAGGCGGCACGGGCCGGTTCGACGACCGGCGAGGCGACCAGCGTGCTGGACGCGGTGCCGCCGGCGAAGCGCAAGCTCTCCGGCCGGGCGCGCTGGCCGTGGGCAGCGGTCGTCCTGCTCGTCGTGGTCGCCGCCGGGGCGCTCGCCGCGACCCAGCTGATCGGCAGCGGCAACAGCCCGATCGGCGGCAAGGCGGAAGAAAGCGTCCAACGGCCGGCCGAACGGGCCGTGGGCCTCGAAGGCGCGACCGACTACGACCCCGAGGGCGATGGGCACGAGGACCCGGAAACGGTCGAATTGGCGGTCGACGGCAACCCCACCGGCACCGCCTGGTCGACCGAGCACTACGACTCCGAGACCTTCGCCGGCACCAAGACCGGCCCCGACCCCGGGGTCGGCATCTACGTGACCGCCGATGCCCCGGTCTCGCCGAGCAAGATGCGGATCATCTCCCCCACCCCGGGTTGGAACGCCCAGATCTTCGCCGCCCCCGCCGGCCCACCCGAAGAAATCGAAGAATGGGGCGAACCGATCGGCGAAGTGAGCCACGCCGCCGGCGAAGAAGAAGTCCAGCTGCACCTCGGCCAGGCCGCGAAGTACTTCCTGATCTGGTTCACCAAGGCCTCCCCCTCGGCCGACGAGGAAGGCCGCTACCAGGTTGAAATCTCCGACATCAAGCTGTTCGAATAGCGGCCTCGGCCGTGATAGGAACGACAGCGTCCCATCGAGCGTGTACCCTGAATTTGGCTACCGTGCGTGAGCCGCCGCTCTCGGCGACTACATCGGCCGCCACCTTTTTCAGGGAAAGATCTTCAGCCCCTTCCCTTCGTACCTGGGATAGCCATCGAGCCTTCGCTCGATGCGCTCCCAGTACGACGCGGTCGTAGCCCCTCGGAGGTGGCGCGCGACGTAGTACGTGGCGACATCGATCATCTGGAGAGGTCGCGACCAGTGGGACGGAGTGAAGAACGGCGTCACGATGACATGGTCGATCTGGGTTATGCCGGTGCCGTCGCGCCGATAGCGGGAGTGGGCTTTCCGCGTTGAGAGCTCCACCTCCTTCTGCTCGTCGGCGACCACCAACCCGATGGCACCTTGCCGGCCAACGCAGTAGTTGAACCTCTCCAGCATGAACATGTAAGCAACCCGCTCCACTGGTTCTGGGTAGGGCGTACTTGTTCCGATGCCTCTCCTTGTCGATCGCGACGAATATGAGCCGCAAGTCGTGCCAATCCATCACGTCGAAGACGGCGTCAACGAGAGCGAAGCGGTCCTTCGCGTCCATCTTCGCGAAGTGCTTCTTGCGGTGCGCGATCAAGGTCATGTGGAGCTCCCAGTCATCTGGGCGGGGCGGCGGGACCACCTGTCCTATGGCCTCGTTCAATTCCGACTCAACGGCTTTCCACTTCTCCTCTGGGACGATGAGGCCGCCGAGCACATACCAAGGCTGGGTGTAGTCCGTCGGGCCTGATTTCCCGGACTCGTCGAGATACAGAAGGTGCACGGCCGCGATGTTACGTCGCCGTTCCCATGCGTGACCGACGGAGGTCGGGTCGGCCGGTGTCCGTCGTGGCCGCCCTCAGAACTCGTAGGAGCGGGCGCGGCGGTGGCGCTCCAGCGCCAGCGCGACCAGCCGGTCGCAGAGGTCCGGATAGGAGATGCCGTCGGCCTCGAGCAGCTTCGCGTACACGCTGGTCTCGGTGAAGCCGGGCATCGTGTTGATCTCGTTGACCAGCACGGTGCCGTCCGGCTCGACGAAGAAGTCGCAGCGGGCGAGGCCGGAGCAGCCCGCCAGCGTGAACACCTGGGCGGCCAGCTCGCGCACCCTCGTCGTCTCGAGCTCGGAGATCGGCGCCGGCACCGCCAGGTCCATGCCGCCCTCGCCGTACTTCGCCTCGAAGTCGTACCACTCGGCGTGGGCGAGGATCTCCCCCGGCATCGAGGTCCGCGGCTCCTCGTTGCCGAGCACCGAGCACTCGACCTCGCGGCCGTGCGCCGAGGCCTCGACGATCACCCGCGGGTCGTGGCGGACCGCGGTCTCGACCGCCGAGTCGAGCGCGGTCAGGTCCTCGATCCGGCTGATGCCGACGCTCGAGCCCATCCGCGAGGGCTTCACCCACAGCGGCGTCCCCAGCGCCGCGCAGCGCTCCCGCCAATCCGGTTCGCCGACCGCGACGAAGTCGACCTGCGGGATCCCCTGGCCGGCCAGCAGGCGCTTCAAGGTCAGCTTGTCCATGCAGGTCGCCGAGGAGAGGACGTCGGAGCCGACGTAGGGGACGTCGAGCAGCTCGAGCAGGCCCTGCAGGCTGCCGTCCTCGCCGAAGGCGCCGTGCAGGACCGGGAAGGCCACGTCGGCCCCCAGCAGCCCGCCGCCCGGCACCAGCTCGACCGGGATCCCGGCGGCGCTCCAGTGCCCGTCGCGGCCGATCCGCACCTCGGTCACCTCGTGGCCGGCCTCCTCGAGCCCCTTCATCACCGAGGCACCCGAGCCGAGCGAGACCTCGTGCTCGGAGGAGCGCCCGCCGCTGAGGACCGCGACCTTCACGGCGCGCCTTCTTCTTCGCCCGCTTCTTCTTCCGGGGTCGGCGCGGCGCGCTTGCCGACCACCAGGGTCGCCTGGCTGCCCGGCAGCAGCGCGGTCCCGCCGGTCGGCGACTGCCGGATCACCAGCCCGATCTTTTCTTCGTTGCGGATTTCTTCTTCTTCGACGACCGGGGTGAGGCCGACGGCGCGCACTTCTTCGACCGCTTCGCGGCGTTCGAGCCCGAACACGCCCGGCATCTTCACCTTTTCGCGCCCCGCCGAGACGACGATCTGCACGGTCGAGCCCGGTTCGAGCTCTTCGCCCGCGTTCGGCGACTGGTGGAGCACCTGGCCGACCTGCACGTTGCTTTCCTGTTCGGCGACTTCGGGGACCAGGCCGCGGGCGCGGATCCGCTGCACGGCGACCCGCCGCTGCGACCCGGTCAGCACCGGCACCTTGACCAGCTGCGGCCCGCTGGAGACGAAGATCGTCACGGTCGAGTCGTGGGTCGCGGTTTCGCCCCCGTGCGGTTCGGTGTAGATCACGTCGCCCTCTTCGACCGTGTCGGAGTGGGCCGTTTCCACCGCCACTTCGAATTCGGCTTCTTCGAGCTTCTTGGTAGCCGCGGCGCGGGTGAGGCCGGCCACCGACGGCACCACGCCTTCGCCCGGCCCGATGCTGACGGTCAGCGTCACCGCCGGCTTCGAGCAGAAGAGGGTCAGGAACGAGCAGTCTTCTTCGGCTTCGCGGCCCGGCGGCGAAGGCAGCGGGTCCTGCTCGAGCACGGTTCCGGCCTCCACCTGGCGGTGGACCTGGACCGGCGGCTGGTTGACCTTGAAGCCGTCGTTTTCGAGGATTTCTTCGGCCCGCTGCAGGCTGCGGCCTTCGACGCTCGGCACCGCGGTGGTGGTGTCGCGGCTGAGCAGGATGCCGAGCAGGGCGCCGAGCAGGATCGCCACCAGCGCGCCGAGGAGCCACCAGTTGCGCCGGCGCCGGCGCGCCGCCTCCGGATCCTCCGCCTGCGCCTCGACCGGCGCGACGACCGGCGGCAGCGCGGCGAAGGACGTGGTCCCGCGGCCCGCGCCGCCGGGGTCGCGCATCGCCTGGTCGAGCGCCGCGATGAACGCCTCGGCACTCTGGAAGCGCTGCCCGGGGTCCTTCTCCAGCGCCCGCATCACCACCGCGTCGAGCGCCGGGCTGACCCGCGGCTGGACCGAGCTCGGCCGCTGCGGCATCTGGGAGACCTGTTTCATCGCCACCGCGACCGCCGATTCGCCCTCGAACGGGACGCGGCCGGTCAGCGCCTCGTAGAGCATCACGCCGATCGAGTAGAGGTCGGAGACGGGCGTCACTTCGAAGCCCTGCGCCTGCTCGGGCGACAGGTAGTGGGGCGTGCCCATCACCGAGCCGGTCTGGGTGATCTCCGAGACGCCGGCGCGGGCGATCCCGAAGTCGGTGACGATCGCCTTGCCCTCCGGGTCGACGATCACGTTCTGGGGCTTCAGGTCGCGGTGGACGAGCCCCTGCCGGTGCGCGTAGCCGGCCGCCTGCAGCACCTGGCGGGTCACCGCGACCGCCTGCTCGAGGGTGATGCCGGAGTCGATCAGCTGCTTCAGCGTCGGGCCTTCGACGTACTGCATCGCGATGTAGTAGCTCCCCTCCCAATCGCCGCGGTCGAAGACCGCGACGACGTTCGGGTGCTGCAGCCCGGCGGCCGACTCCGCCTCGCGCTGGAAGCGCAGCACGAACTCGTGGTCCTGGGCGAAGCGGCGATGGAGGACCTTCAGCGCGACGCGCCGCTGCAGGGTGGTGTCCTCGGCGAGCCAGACGTCGGCCATGCCGCCGCCGCCGATCTTCGAGAGCACCCGGTAGCGCCCGTCGACAACCGCACCGACCTCGACCTCAGCCACGCGTCTCTCCCCTCGTCGTCCTGCGCTTGTCCACCGTGATCAATGGCCCGCCAGGATCGCTTCGGCGACGTCGCGGAAGATCGGCGCCGCGACGTCGCCGCCGAACTGTTCGGTGCACTCGACCGAGGCGGCGATCGCGACCTTCGGTTCGTTGGCCGGCGCGAAGCCGATGAACCAGGCCTGGTTCTCCGCTTCGCCGCCGCCGCAGGCCTTGTTGCCGGGCGTTTCGGCGGTGCCGGTCTTGCCCGCCACCTGGACGCCGGAGATCGCCGCGTTGGTCCCGGTGCCTTCGCTCACCACCCCTGCCATCGCGGTGGTCAGCTCCGCCGCCGTCTTCGCCGACATCGGTTCGCTGTAGACGCTGGGGCTCATCCGCTTGGTGGTGCTGCCGTCGACGTTCACCACCCGCTTCCAGATCTGCGGCCTCATCAGCTTGCCGTGGTTGGCGACCGCGGCGGCGACCATCGCGTCCTGCAGCGGGGTCACCAGGAGGCGCTCCTGCCCGATCGCGACGCGGGCCACGTCGACCGGGTCGTGGCGGTTCAGCATCCGGCCGGATTCGTAGTCGTAGACGCCGCTTTCGGAAAGCTCGGTTTCGGGCAGGTCGATCGGCGGCAGCGCGTTGAAGCCGAACTCTTCCATCGTCTTGAAGAGCTTGTCTTGGCCGATCTTCTGGCCGAGCTGGGCGAACCAGGTGTTGACCGAGTTGGTCAGCGCGGTGTCGAGCGAGATGCTGCCCCAGCTCTGGTTGTAGTCGTTGGCGAGTTCGTGGCCTTCGTCGATGATCGAGCCGGGCGCGTTGATCGTCGTCTGCGGGGTGATCACGCCGGATTCGAGCCCGGCCGCCGCGGTGACCACCTTGAAGGTCGAACCGGGCGGGTACTGCCCTTGCGTGGCGCGGTTGTAGAGCGGCCGCGAGATGTTCGCTTTGTTCAGCGCTTCCAGCGTCTTCGGGATCGCGTTGGGGTCGTAGGAAGGGTTGGACGCCATCACCTTGATCGCGCCGGTGCTCGGTTCGATCGCCACCACGGCCCCGTAGCCGGCCGCTTCGAGGTCGTGCAGGGCCACTTCCTGCGCCTTCGGGTCGAGGCTGGTGACGACCTGTTCGCCTTCCTGCTTGCGCCCGCTCAGCTCGTCGAGGATCGAGCCGAATTCCGATCCTTCGCCGGTCAGTTCGGGGTTGTGGGACTGCTCGAACTCGGTCTGACCGAATTCCATGAAGCTGTAGCCGATCGGGTGGCCGAAGAGGGCCCCCTGCGGGTAGCGGCGAACGTAGCGCCGCGCGGCGCCGCGGCCTTTGCGCACCGACTTGGCGATCACCGTGCCGTCCGCGGCGAGGATCCGGCCGCGCGGGATCTGCTGCTGCTCGAACAGCGGCCGCTTGTTGGCTTCCTGTTCCTTCAGCGCCTTGGCGTCGAACACCGACCACCACGCGGTGAAGCCGACCAGCACCCCGAACAGGACGACGATGAAGCCGAAGAGCTTGACGATCTGGCGGTTCACGCCGCCGCCCCCAGCAGCTCGTCGCGATCACCGCGGGTCGCCCCCGCTTCGGCTTCGCGGCGGGCCCGGTCGGAGACCAGGAGCAGCAGCGCCAGCAGCACGAAGTTGGCGACAATCGAGCTGCCGCCGTAGGAGACGAACGGCAGGGTCACGCCGGTCAGCGGGATCACCCGCGACACGCCGCCGATGATCACGAAGGCCTGGATCGCGAAGACCGCGGTGAGCCCGGTCGCCAGCAGCTTCGAGAACCCGTCGTTGGCCAGCAGCGCGACCTTGAACCCGCGCGCCGTGATCAGCAGGTAGGTGGCGAGCAGCCCGCAGGCGCCGAACAGGCCGAGCTCGTTGACGATCAGCGAGTAGATCGTGTCGGTCTGCGCGGCGGGCAGCATCGTCTGGCCCGGGTGCCCGGGCACGGTGACCAGCCCCTGCCCGAACCCTTTGCCGAACAGCCCGCCGTCGGCCTGGGCGAAGATCGACTGCAGGATCTGGTAGCCGGATTCCAGCGGGTCGCTGTAGGGGTGGAGCCAGATTTCCACCCGCTCGTGGACGTGCGGGACGGTGGCGACGATGAACCAGGAGCCGGCCAGGAAGAGCGCCATCCCGATCACCACGAAGCTGAGCCGGCCGGTCGCCACGTAGAGCAGGGCGAGGAAGGCCGCGAAGAACATCAGCGAGCTGCCGAGGTCGCGGATGAAGACCAGCATCAGCATCGACGCCCCCCAGACGACCAGCATCGGGCCGAAGTGTTTGAGCGGCGGCAGCGTCACCCCGAGGATGCGCCGCGCGCCGACGATCAGCACCTCGCGATGCTCGCGCAGGTAGGAGGCGAGGAAGACGACGATCGCCAGCTTCGCGAACTCCGACGGCTGGAAGGAGATCGGCCCGACCTTCACCCCGAGGTAGGCGCCGTTCACCTGTTCGCCGATCCCCGGCAGCCGCGGCGCCAGCAGGAGCAGGAGGCCGGCGGTGGCGATGATGTAGCGGTAGCGCTCCAGCACCTGGTAGTCGCGCAGGAACTGGATCGTCAGGGCGAAGAGGATCAGTCCGAAGACGAACCAGTTGGCCTGGTCGCGGGCCAGCGTTTCATCGATCCGGTAGATCATCACCAGGCCGAACGCGGTCAGCACCGCCATCAGCGGGAAGAGGTAGGGGTCGGCGTGCGGCAGCCGGATCCGCAGGTAGATGTGGGTCGCCAGGCAGAGGGCGAGGAAGTAGGCGCCGTAGGTGAGGCTGAGGTTGCCGAGCCGCGCGTGCTCCTGGGCGAACACCGCGGCGAACCCGGCGGTGAGCAGCATCGCGACCGGGATCAGCGCCAGCAGCTCGCGGTTGCGGTCGCGGGTCATTCGACGATTCCCCGGCCGCGCTGGATTTCGTCGAGCAGCTTCACCGCGTCGGAATGGGAGCGCAGGCTGTGGCCGGTGACCGCGTCCTGGCGCCGTTCCGGGAGCGCCGTCGTCTGCACCGGGGCCGCGTAGCGTTCGCTGTAGAGCTTGATCCCGAAGGGCAGTTCGTAGGGCAGGCCGCGGTAGAGGGCGACGCGGCCGGCGGCGTCGGTGCCGAGGAACCAGACATGGCGCAGGCCGTAGGCGGCGCCGAAGACGAGCGCCGCGACGACCGCCAGGGTGGCGATCGCGGCCGCCGCCCGTTTGAGCCGGCGGCGGCGCTTGCCGGGCGCGACGGCGGCCTGCTCCTCGCGACGGCGGCGGGCCGCGTCGGCGGCGGCGCGGCGGCGCACCTCGGTCGCGGTCAGCCCCGCCTCCTCGGCGCTGTCGCCGATCAGGGTCGCGCCCTCGGAGGCGGAGGCGAGCGACGGTTCGGCCGCGTCGGCCAGCTTGAAGGCGACCACGCTGATGTTGTCGCGGCCGCCCGCCCGGTTGGCTTCGTCGACCAGGGAGCGGACCGCGGTCGGCATCGAGGTGGCGCGGCCGAGCAGCCGTTCGATGTGACTCGTCGTCGAGCATCGTGGTCAGCCCGTCGGAGCAGATCAGGAAGACGTCGCCGGCCTGCGCGGGGACCGTCTGCAGGTCGACCTCGACCTCCGGTTCGGGGCCGAGCGCCCGGGTGATGATCGAGCGCTGCGGGTGGTCCTCGGCCTGCGCCTCGGTCAGCTGCCCTTTGCGCCGCATCTCCTCGACCAGCGAGTGATCGCGGGTCAGCCGTTCGAGCTTCCCGCGCCGCAGCCGGTAGGCGCGGCTGTCGCCGACGTGGCCGATCGCCACCTCCTCGCCGATCTCGTCGACGATCGCCGCGGTCGTCGTCGTCCCCATCCCGGCCAGGTTGGGATCCTCGCGGGCGCGGGCGTGGATGTTGCGGTTGGCGCCTTCGATCGTCTCCCGCAGCACCCGCTCCGGCGGGCCCTCCGGCAGCCGCTCGTCGAACGACTCGATCGCGGTCTTCGAGGCGACCTCGCCTGCCTGGGCGCCGCCCATCCCGTCGGCGACCACGAACAGCGGCGCGCGGACGAAGACCGAGTCCTCGTTGGCGCTGCGCTGCCGGCCGGTGTCGGTCGCGTAGGCCTGGTCGGTGATCCGCAGCGTCATCTCTCCCCCAACCCGGCCGGCGTCATGAAGCCTCGAAGCGGAAGACGGTGTCGCCGATCTGGATCGTGTCGCCGTCGACCAGCTCCGCCTCGCCGGCGAGCGCCGCGCCGTTCAGCTCGGTCCCGTTGGTGGAGTTCATGTCCTCGACGAAGTGCCGGCCTTCGCGCGAGAACAGGCGGGCGTGGACGCTCGACGCGTAGCGGTCGTCGATCTGCACGTCGGCCTCGCGGGAGCGGCCGATCGAGAGGCCGCCGATCAGGTCGAAGCGCTCGTCGCGCTCCAGGCCGCCGCCCCGTTCGGCGACCAGCCAGGCGTCCACCCCGCGCTGCACCTCGGCGTAGCCCGGCGCGGCGTGGAACCCGGTCGCGTCCGGCGCCGGCTGCGCGGTGCGGCGGAGGTCCCGGAAGGCACTCCTCGCGATCACCAGCAGGAACAGGAAGAGGACGGCCAGGAAGCCGAATTTAAGGGCGGTCGATAGGGGGTCGTAGGCCACTCGCACAGCACCTTAAGGTCCAGGCCCGAAGCCAGGGGCTCGGGCTACTGCTCGATGTCGAACAAGAAGGTGGTGGTGCCCACCGTCACCTGGTCGCCCGGGCTGAGCCGGGTGGAGGTGACGCGCCGGCCGTTCACCTTGATCCCGTTGGTCGAGCCGAGGTCGACGATCTGCCAGTCGCCCGAGTCCGAACGGCGCAGCTCGGCGTGACGGCGGGACACGTTGGGGTCGGCCAGCACGCACTCGGCCGATTTCGAGCGGCCGATCGTGGCGCGCGGGCCGTCGAAGACGTAGCGGCGGTCGTCGAGCGAGACGACCGCCCGGGTGGAGACCAGCGCGCCGACCGCCTGCTCGGGTCGTTTCGGCCGCGAGCGGTCGCGCTCGCGGACGGCCGAGTAGACCATCGTGTGCCCCTCTTCGCCCTGGCGCGGCGCCTCCCCCTCGTGGACCGGCGCCTTCACCATCCGCGGCTGGATCCCGAACTCGCCGAGCCGCAGCCGCTCATCGGTCTCGAACTCCACGGTGGGACGGGTCAGCAGGTCATAGCTGCGACGCCGCGCGTGCTCGAGCAGGTAGCCGGAGAGCTCCTGCTCCAGCGAGCGCTCGTACCCTTCGAGCTTCGCGCGGTCCTGGCGCGAGAGGAAGACGGTGTACTCGTTGGGGACGTAGACGCGCTGCACCGAGGCCGTCTTGTGGGCGTCCATTTCCTTGGCCAGCTTGCGGGCCAGTTCGACCGGCTGCACCTCGGAGCTGAAGGCGCGCGAGAACACCCCCTCGACGAGGCCTTCGATCCGGGACTCGAGGTTGCGGAGAAGGGCGATGGGAAAAGTTCCTTGGCGGTGGCAGGGTCAAGCCTCCGCCTTCGCGGCGGAGCGGGGAATTCTAGATGAGGGTTGGGCGCCGCCCCTCATCTACGGCAGCACCGCCCCATGGCTGAGCACGAAGGCGGCGCCGAGCACGGCGGCGATCCCGAGCACGCCGAGCCGCAGGCCTGCCCGGCGGCTCAGGTGCGGGTGGTCGGCGAGGTCCTCGAGCGAGTCCTCGATCGCCGTCCCGAGCTCCTCCAGGGTGGGACGCCGGTGGGGGCGCGGGTCGAGGCAGGCGTCGACCTCCACGGTCAGCCCGCGGGGCAGGTCGGGGCGGAGGCGGTGCAGGGGTCGGGCGCGGCGACCGATCGAGCGGGCGGTGGCCGCCGCGCCGGCCCGGCGGTGGGGATTGACGCCGCTCCAGCACTCATACAAGGTGATGGCGAGCGAGTAGACGTCGGCCTCGGGGCCGGCCTCGCGGCCTTCCGCCTGCTCGGGCGACATGTAGGCGAGCGTGCCGACCACGTCGCCGGTCGCGGTCAGCCCCGCCCCGTCGGCGACCAGCGCGATGCCGAAGTCCATCAGCTTGGCGCGCGGCTGCCCGTCGACCACCTGGATGTTCTGCGGCTTGATGTCGCGGTGGACGACGCCGCGCGAGTGGGCGTGGTCGAGGGCCTCGCAGAGGTCGGCGCCGATCTCGCCGATCTCGCGGTCCGAGAGGGCATCCTCGGCGGCCAGGCGGGCGAGCGTCTCCCCCTCGACCAGCTCGGAGACGAGCAGCGCGCTGCCATCTTCCTCCCCCAGCTCGTAGAGGGTGACGATCCCGGGATGGTTGAGCCGGGCGGCGGCCTGGGCCTCGCGCAGGACGCGCCGCCCCGGCTCGCCGCGCTGCTCGATCGCCTTCACCGCCACCGGCCGCTCCAGCCTGCCGTCCCACGCCTCGTAGACGACGCCGAAGCCGCCGCTGCCGATGCGGCGCTCGATCAGGAAGCGGTCCAATACCAGGGAGCCGACCAAAGCCTGTTCCCCTTCGCCGCCGGCGTCCTCTCTCCTGCTCGGCGCCCGGACCCCCGACGGGCCGGCTATGGTTGGGAAAAAGGCACCGTTTGCTGGCAGTATCGGCGGTTCGAGGTTCGCAGTCGCCATACTCCCGCGCCAGCCAACCAGCACTGGAGAGCCGTTTTTTGGAGTACTCATCCTCACGCGGCGCGAATCGTCCACCGCGCCGGCCGGGCCCCCGCCCCGAACGCCAGCAGATCATGCTGCGGCGGCTGCTGGCGCTCGGCGGGGCGCTCGTCGTCCTGATCCTGATCGTGCTCGGGGTCAAGGGCTGCCTCGACGCGCGGGCGCGCAGCGCGCTCACCGACTACTCCGGCAGCGTCAAGCAGATCGTCGACGAGACCGCGCAGACGAGCGAAGACTTCTTCGGCAAGCTGGAAGAACCGGGCACCCTCTCGGTCACCGAATTCACCGGCCAGGTGGACGCCGACCGCAGCGCGATGGAGAACTACCGGACCCGGGTCGAAGCGATCGGCGCGCCGGGCGCGATGAGCCACGCCCAGCAGTCGCTGGAGCTCGTCTACGAGCTGCGCGCCTCGGCGATGGAAGAGATCGCCGAAAAGATGCCCACCGCGCTCGGCGAAGCGGGCGCCGCGCAGGCCACCGCGGCGATCACGCGGCAGATGCAGCGCCTGCTCGCCTCCGACGTGCTCTACGAATCGGTGACGCGGCCGGAAATCAACGGCAAGCTGGCCGGCGAAGGCATCGAAGGCGAAGGCGACACCGTGCCGAAGAGCGGCTTCGTCCCCGGCGGCATCAAGTGGCTGGACGAAGCCGAAGTGCGCAAGGCGCTCGAGTCGGTGAGCGGGGCGAGCGGCGGCGAACCGAGCCCGGGCCTGCACGGCCTCGGCCTGGTCGGGGTCAGCGTCGGCGGCGCCGAACTGACGCCGGAACTGTCGAACACGGTGGTCGTCGAAGGCACGCCGGAAGTCGAAGTCGAAGTGATGAACCAGGGCGAATCGACCGAGAACGGGATCACCGTCGTGGTCAGCGTCGCCGGCAAGGAAACGACGCAGGAAATCGCCGCGCTGGAACCGGGCGCCACGGAAAGCGCGGTGGTGCCGCTGACCCCGGCGCCGAAAGGCGAAACGACGCTCGAAGTCGAAGTCGAACCGGTGCCCGGCGAGCACGTCACCACCAACAACGAAGCGACCTATACCGTCAACTTCGAATAGCTTGGGCCGGTGGTCATCGCCTATCTCGGACCGGCCGGAACCTTCACCGAGGACGCCCTGAGGGAAGCGCTCGGCGGCGCCGAGTTCGAGCCGCTGCGCACCGAAGGCGTCTTCGAGGCGATCCAGGCGGTGGTCGAGGGGCGCGCCGACCGGGCGCTGGCGCCGTATGAGAACTCGATCGAGGGATCGGTCCGGGGCACGCTCGACATCCTCGCCTTCAACGCTCCCAACGTGGCGATCATCGGCGAGCACGACTACCCGGTCCGCCAGCACCTGATCACCCGCGAGGGGGTGGGCCTCGGGGAGATCGAGGCGGTGCTCTCCCACCAGCAGGGCCTGGCCCAGACGGCGCGCTTCCTGCGCGACAACCTGCCGGGGGTGGAACAGCGCAGCGTCAGCAGCACCGCGGCGGCGGTGCGGATGGTCGCCGAGTCGCCGCGTCCCTGGGCGGCGATCGGCTCGCGCGCGGCGGCCGACCTCTACGGCTGCCAGGTCTTGCGCGAGGGAATCCAGGACGAGCGGAACAACGTCACGCGCTTCGTCTGGCTGGCGCCCGAGGGGACCGCGCCGGCCGCCGGTGAGCGGTGGAAGACGTCGCTGATCTTCAACGAGCTGGGCGACGACCGGCCCGGCGCCCTGGTCGACGCGCTGGCCGAGTTCTCCTCCCGGGGGATCAACCTCTCGCGCATCGAGTCGCGCCCCCAGCGCTCCGAACTGGGCCGTTACTTCTTCTTCGTCGACGTCGACGGCAAGCTCGACGAGGCGCCGGTCAAGGAGGCGATCGAGGCCCTGCGGGGCAAGGCCGAATCGGTCCGCATCCTCGGCAGCTACCCGATCCTCTGAGCCGCCGACCCCCCACGCGCTTACAATTCCCGCACCATGGCCAGGGTGCTGGTGCTCAATGCGACGTATGAGCCGATCAACGTCTGCACTTTGCGACGCGCCGCCGTCCTGCTCCTGAAGGAAAAGGCGGAGCTCCTCGAGGAGCGCGTCGGCGACGCCCTGCACTCCGAGCACATGACCCTCGAGCGGCCCGACGTGATCCGCCTCGTCAACTACGTCCGCATCCCCCGCGAGGCCCACCGCCGCAAGATCACCCGGCGCGCCGTCCTCGCCCGCGATTCCTGGACGTGCCAGTACTGCGGCTCGACCAAGTCCGGCCTCACCGTCGACCACGTGATCCCCCGCTCCCGCGGCGGCGAATCCTCCTGGGAGAACATCGTCGCCGCCTGCGCCACCTGCAACCGCAAGAAGGGCAACCGCCTCCCGCGCGAGATCCACATGCACCCGAAGAACGCCCCCAGGGCCCCGGCGCCGACGGTCTTCATCCACGTGGCGAGCCCGAAGATGCCGGCCAGCTGGATGCAGTACCTGCCGCAGGCGGCTTAGTTCGGGGACGGGTCTGCGGGAGGCCCTTCCCACCCCCTCCTCTCTCAAACTCGGGCAGGATCGCGCCCCGGACGGCCGAGGTGGCTTTCGGGCCCTCGTTACAAGCCGTTCGGAGGGGGTGGAAGGGCCTCACACGGGCACGGCGCGGACTCCGCCTACGGCATGAGGATCGGAAGCTGCAAGGGACGGAGGGGTCGCGCCACCTCGGCTGGGCCGCTCGCCGTGCTCCGGACAGCTTGCGCCCCGGAAGAGCTGCGGCGGCTCCTGCCGCGGTGGGCGCTTTCGTGCCGAGGCGCCGGCGCGCTCTCGAGCGAGCGCGTTGTGCCGAGGGCGGGGCGGGTAGGCCTCGGCGAGCCTCCTCAACTCGTTGAATATTCCTCGCGCCGCAGGCGCGATCTCCATTCCACCGACCGCAGGGAGGTGGTGCGCGAAGGCGAGGCCTACCCGCCCCGCCCCCCGCTACGAGTCAGTCAGTCGGCAGAACCGTCGGCGCTGGGACTATCGCCGTCCAGCTCAGCCTGCGCCGCCGGCTCTTCCACCGGGGCGCCGTTGTCCTCCGACTCCACCACCAGCGCGACGGCCGAGACCCGGTCTTCCTCCTTCATGTTCATCACCCGGACGCCCTGCGTGGCGCGGCCGAGGCGGGAGATGCCTTCGACGCCGGTGCGCTGCACCATGCCGAGGTGGGAGATGAAGAGGAGATCCTGGTGGGGGTTCACGATCAGGGCGCCGGCCAGACCGCCCTTCTTCTCGGTCAGCTTCATCGTCAGGACGCCTTTGGTGCCGCGGCCCTTCACCGGGTAGTCGGACACCGGGGTCCGCTTGCCGTAGCCGTTCTCGGTGACCACGAACAGTTCGGTGTCGTTGCGGGCGATGTCCATCGCCAGCACGCGGTTGTCCTTGCCGCTCACGTTCATGCCTTTGATGCCGGTGGTGTCGCGGCCCATCGAGCGCACCAGCTCCTCCGAGAAACGGGCGGCGTGGCCGGAATGGGAGACCATCAGGATGTCGTCTTCGCCCGAGGTGAGGCGCACCTGCACCAGCTCGTCCCCCGGCCGCACCTTGATCGCGATGATCCCGTCGGCGCGGATCGGCGTGTTGTAGGCGATGAATTCCGTCTTCTTGATCAGCCCGTCGGCGGTCGCGAAGACGAGGTAGCGGCCCTCCTTGAAGTCACGGGTCGGGATCACCGCCATCACCCGCTCGTCTTCCTGCAGCGGCAGCACGTTGCGGAGGCTCGAGCCTTTCGAGGTGCGCGAGCCCTCCGGCAGTTCGTACACCTTCGTCCGGTACACCTTGCCGCGGTTGGTGAAGAACAGCAGGTAGTCGTGGGTCGAGCTGATGTGCAGGTGGGCGATGTAGTCGTCTTCTTTGAGGTTCATCCCCATCACACCGATGCCGCCGCGGTTCTGCTGGCGGTAGGTCGCCAGCGGCAGCCGCTTCACGTAGCCCGAGGCGGTCAGCGAGATCACCATCTGCTGGTCGGCGATCATGTCCTCGATCCCGACCTCGCCCTCGAAGGCGGCGATCTCGGTGCGCCGTTCGTCCCCGAAGGACTCGACGACTTCGCCGAGCTCGTCCTTGACCAGGCTCATCACCCTCGACTCGTCGCCAAGGATCGCGCGCAGTTCGCCGATCCGCTCCATCAGGTCGGCGTGCTCGGCGCGGACCTTGTCGGCCTCCAGCGCGGTGAGCCGCTGCAGCCGCATGTCGAGGATCGCCTGCGCCTGCTCACGGGAGAGCTCGAACTCGTCCATCAGGCCCTGGCGGGCGGTGTCCGGGTCGGGCGAGGAGCGGATCAGTTTGATCACCGCGTCGAGGTTGTCGAGCGCGACCAGCAGCCCCTCGAGGATGTGGGCGCGGGCCTCGGCACGGCGGAGTTCGTACTGGGTGCGGCGGGTGACGACCTCGCGCTGGTGTTCAACGTAGTACTCGATCAGCTGCAGCAGGCTGATCGTGCGCGGAACCCCGTCGACCAGGGCCACCATGTTGGCGCCGAACGTCGACTGCATCGCGGTTTTCTTGTAGAGGTTGTTGAGGACCACCTTGGCCGGCGGCCCGCCCCTTTTCAGCTCGATCACGAGCCGCATGCCGGAACGTTCGTCGCTCTCGTCGCGCAGGTCGGAGATGCCCTCGAGTTTGCGGTCGCGGGCGAGTTCGGCGATCTTGCTGATCAGACCGCCTTCGCCCCCCTTCTTCACCTGGAACGGGAGCTCGGTGACGATGATCGCCTCCTTGCCGCCTTTCAGCGGCTCGACGTGAGCGCGGGCGCGGACCTTGATGCTGCCCCGCCCGGAGGCGTAGGCGTCGCGGATCCCGGCGCGACTCATCAGGCCGCCGCCCGGGAAGTCGGGGCCTTTGATGTGCTTCATCAGCCCGTCGAGGTCGATCTCCGGGTCATCGATGTAGGCGGTGACCGCGCCGGCCACCTCGCGCAGGTTGTGGGGCGGGATGTTGGTCGCCATCCCCACCGCGATCCCCGAGGTTCCGTTGACCAGCAGGTTCGGGAAGCGCGACGGCAGGACCAGCGGCTCCTGCGTCGATTCGTCGTAGTTGGGGCCGAAGTCGACGGTGTCGGCGTCGATGTCGCGCAGCATCTCGGTGGCGATGCGCGCCATCCGCGCCTCCGTGTACCGCATCGCCGCCGCCGGGTCGTCGTCGATCGAGCCGAAGTTGCCCTGGCCGTCGACCAGCATGTAGCGCAGGGAGAAGTCCTGCGCCATCCGCACCAGCGTGTCGTAGATCGCCGAGTCGCCGTGCGGGTGGTATTTGCCCATCACCTCGCCGACGATGAAGGCGCACTTGCGGTAGGACCTCGTCGGCTGCAACCCGAGGTCGTGCATCGAGTAGAGCACGCGGCGGTGGACCGGCTTGAGGCCGTCGCGCACATCGGGCAGCGCCCGGCCGACGATCACGCTCATCGCGTAATCGAGGTACGAGGAGCGCATCTCCTGCTCGAGGCCGCGCTCTTCGATATTGCCCCCGCTCAGAACGTCATGGGCCGCCACTGGCGCACACTCCTTTTCACACGGTCACACACACCATGACCATTAAGAACGGAATTACACGTCAAGGAATTTGACCTCTTTGGCGTGGTTCTCGATGAATTCCCGACGCGGGCCGACCTGGTCGCCCATCAGCTTCGAGAAGATGATGTCGGCGGCGGTGGCGTCTTCGAGCGTCACCTGCGCCAGCGTGCGGGTCGAGGGGTCCATCGTCGTCTCGCGCAGCTGTTTGGCGTTCATCTCCCCCAGCCCCTTGAAGCGGGTGAGGGTGACGCCCGCTCGGGCGAGCTCCAGCACCGCGCCGCGCAGCGCCTCGAAGGAGAGCGCGACGGCCCGTTTCTCGCCGCGGCTGATCTCGAACGGCGGCCGGCCGACCTGTTTCAGCAGAGCCGCATGCACCTCGGCGAACTTGCGGTAGTCGGTGCACTCGAACAGCTCCCGGGGCAGGCGGTGGGTCCGCGCCAGGCCGCTGCTGCGGGCGATCGCCTTGACCATCACCAGGTCGTCGGTCGCGCTGACGACCTCGGTGTCGAACGGCTCGCCCTCGGGCGCCTCCCGTTCGAGCAGGTCGCGCGCCGCGGGCAGCGTCGCCGCCCCTTCGTCGAGCAGCGTTGACTCCTCGAGGAAGCGGACGACGTCGTGGCCGTAGTCCGCCTGCAGCGAGGAGCCCCAGCCCTCGTACTCTTTCGAGCGCCGGATATAGGCCTGCCAGCGGGTCGGGGTCAGCTTGCGGCTCTCCCCCGTCACGTCGGTCACCTGGAACTGCTCGAGCTTGTCGCGGAGCAGCAGCTCTTCCAGTTCGGACTCGCGCTCCAGGTAGGTCTCCTGGTTGCCTTGTTTCACCCGGTAGAGCGGCGGCTTGGCGATGTAGACGTAGCCGCGGTCGATCAGCTCCGGCATCTGCCGGTAGAGGAAGGTGAGCACCAGGGTGCGGATGTGGGCCCCGTCGACATCGGCGTCGGTCGCCATCACGATCTTGTGGTAGCGGGCCTCCTCGATGTCGAACTCGTCGTGGACCCCGGTGCCGATCGCGGTGATCAGCGCCTGGATCTCGTTGTTGGCGAGCACTTTGTCGATGCGGCTCTTCTCGACATTGAGGATCTTGCCGCGCAGCGGCAGCACCGCCTGGGTGTTGCGGTCGCGGGCCTGCTTGGCCGAGCCGCCCGCCGAGTCGCCCTCGACGATGAAGATCTCGGCCAGGCTCGGGTCCTTGACGGTGCAGTCGGCGAGCTTGCCGGGCAGGGTCGAGTTCTCGAGCGCCGACTTGCGGGTCAGGTCGCGCGCTTTGCGCGCCGCGGCGCGGGCCCGGGCGGCGTCGATCGATTTGGAGATGATCCGTTTCGCCTCGGAGGGGTTCTCGTCGAGGAACTCGGCCAGCTTGCGGTTGACGGTCTCCTCGACCAGGCTTTTGATCGGCGGGTTGCCGAGCTTGGTCTTCGTCTGCCCCTCGAACTGCGGGTCGTGGAGCTTCACCGAGATCACCGCGGTGAGTCCCTCGCGCACGTCCTCGCCGGCGAGGTTGTCGTCCTTCTCTTTGAGCAGCCCTTTGCCGCGCGCGTAGGCGTTCAGCGTGCGGGTCAGCGCCCCGCGGAAGCCGGAGAGGTGGGTGCCGCCCTCGTGGGTGTTGATGTTGTTGGCGAAGCTGAAGATCGACTCCTGGTAGGAGTTGTTCCACTGCATCGCGACCTCGACTTCGCCGTCCTCTTTCTCTCCCTCGAAGAAGATCGGCTTTTTGTGCAGCGTCTCTTTGTTGGCGTTGAGGTGGGTGACGAAGTCCTCGATGCCGCCGTCGTACTGGAAGGTGACGCTGTTCGTCTCGCCGCGCTCGTCGATCAGCTCGATCCGCAGGCCGCGGGTGAGGAAGGCGGTCTCCCGCATCCGCTCGGCGAGCGTCTGGAAGTCGTACTCGATGTCTTCGAAGATCTCGAGATCGGGCAGGAAGGTGATCTCGGTGCCGTGCGCTTCGCTGGCGGCGCCCTTCTCCAATTTCGTCTGCGGCTTGCCGCGTTCGTAGTCCTGCTCCCAGACCGCGCCATCGGTCTCGATCTTCAGGTGCAGCCGCTCGGAGAGCGCGTTGACGACGGATGAGCCGACCCCGTGCAGGCCGCCCGAGACCTTGTAGCCGCCGCCGTCGCCGAACTTGCCGCCCGCATGGAGCACCGTGAGCACCACTTCGGCAGCCGGTCGGCCCTCTTTCTCCATGATCCCGACCGGGATGCCGCGCCCGTTGTCGGACACGGTGACGCTGTTGTCCGGGTGCAGGACGATGCGCACCTCGTCGCAGTAGCCCGCCAGCGCCTCGTCGACCGAGTTGTCGACGATCTCGTAGACGAGGTGATGCAGGCCCCGCGGCCCGGTCGAGCCGATGTACATGCCGGGGCGTTTGCGGACCGCTTCCAGACCCTCGAGGACGGTGATGTCCGCGGCGCCGTAGGAAGCGTCGCCGTTGGCTTTTTTCTCAGGCAAAGAGATCCTTCCGATTGACACAAAAAGCCCCGACTCCGGGAGCCTCGCTCCTCAGTGGCCGGGGCAGATGCGAGTTGCCATAAGAATACCAGTTCGGCGCCCTGTACTCGGGCGCCAGATGTGCCAAATCACCTGCAAATCGTGGATAAATATCGCCGGATTACCGGCCTCGTGCGACCCGAAACTTGACCGCCCGCGGCGCCCTCTCCCCCAGCGCCTCCCGCAGGCGGCCGAGCAGCTGCTCCTGCATCAGGTCGAGCTCCTGCGCCCAAACGCCGTCGACGCACTCGACGACGAGCGTTCCGGCGCGCTCGGAGACCGGCGTCGCCACCGCCGCCAGCTGCTCGCCCAGCGCCTCACCCCAGGCGGCCTGCACCGCCGCCAGCCCGGTCCGCGGCGCGACCCGGTCGCGGGCCACGCGGAACGCCTCGCCGGCCTGACGGGGGGCGCGGCGGCGCGTCACGCCGCCTCCGCGTCGCTCTGCCCGGGGGCCTCCTCGACCACGCCCGGCCACGACATCCGCACCATCGTCGCCCGCGCCGCGGCGGGAAGCGACTCTTCGTCCGCCGCGGTGATCAGGGTCTGCCCGCCCTCCGCCAGGCGGGCGACGAGCAGGTCGCGCCGGCCGCGGTCGAGCTCGCTCATCACGTCGTCGAGCAGCAGCAGGGGCGTGACGCGGCGCGCCGCCAACAGCGCCTCGCGCTCGGCGAAGAGGAGGGCGAGCAGGGCGGCGCGCTGCTGTCCCTGCGACCCGTACTTGCGCAGCGCCCGGCCGCCGGCGCTCAACTTGACCTCGTCGAGATGCGGGCCCCAGGAGGTGCGGCCGAGCCTCAGGTCCGCGTCGCGCCGCTCGCGGAGGCCGGCGCGCAGCTCCTCGGCGTCGCCTTCGGCCCGCGGCGCGTAGGCGAGCTCCCCGCCCTCGAGCCCGAGCTCGGCCAGCGCGCTCGCGAAGGCCGGCGCGAGCTCGGCCACCGCCTCGCCGCGGGCGGCGATCAGCGGAGCGGCCGCGGCCGCCAGGCCGGCGTCCCAGACGTCGAGCCCCTCCGGCGAGCCCTGGCCCGCCGCCACCCGCGCCACCATCGCGTTGCGCTGCGCCAGCGCCTGGCCGAACCGCTTGCGCAGCTCGCCGCGCGAGGGTCGGCGGGCGGCGAGGAAGCCGTCGAGGTGGGCGCGTCGCTCGGCGGGCGGGCCCTTCACCAGGCTGAGCCGGTCGGGGGCGAAGACCGCGACCGGCGGGCGGGCGCGGGAGATCGTCGCCGGGTCGGCGGCCTGGCCGTCGAGCAGGTGGCGGCGCCCGTCGGCGCGGCTGACCGAGGCGAGCAGCCGGCGCTCGATGCCGTCGTCGTCGCGAACGGTGGCCTCGGCGCGCGCCAGGCTCTCCCCGAACGGGATCAGGTCACGGCGGTCGGAGGTGCGGAAGGAGCGGCCGGTGAGCGCGAAGTAGAGCGCCTCCACCAGATTGGTCTTGCCGACTCCGTTGGGGCCGACGACGCTGGTGATCCCCGGCCCGAGGGGGACGCGAACCCGCACGAGGCTGCGCAGCGGCCGAGCTTCGATCGCGGTGACGAGCACCGGCGCCCCAGCGCCCCTACACGTTGAGGCGGATCGGCATCACGAGGTAGCGGAAGTCCTCGTTGTCGACCGGCTGCATCAGCCCCGGCCGCAGCGGCGAGATCAGCCGCAGCAGCACCTCGTCGCCGACCACGCTCTCGATCCCCTCGCGCAGGTAATCGGGGTTGAAGCCGATCTCCATCGACTCTCCCTCGAAGGCGGCGGGCATCGTCTCCCGCGCGTCGCCGACGTCGGGCGTCTCGGCGGAGATGGTCAGCTCCCCCGGCTCGAAGGAGAACCGCAGCGGCGCGTTGCGCTGCGCGAGCTGGCTGATCCGGCGCGCGACTTCGAGGAACTCCGGGCGCGGCAGCCGCACGTCGTGCTCGTAGGACTCGGGGAGGAGCTGGCGAAAGTTCGGGAACTGGCCCTCGATCAGCCGCGTCGTCAAGGTGATCGAGCCGGCCTCGAAGATCGCCTGGTTCGCCTGCAGGGTGATGGCCGCCTCCTCGACCCCTTCGGCCGAGAGGATCCGCGCCAGCTCCCGCAGCGCCCGCGCCGGGATATTGGCCTCGATCTTGCCGCCCAGCGGCGACTCCAGCTCGGTCCGCTTCACCGCAAGCCGGTAGGAGTCGGTGGCGACCATCGTCATCTCGTTGCCCGACGCGGTGACGAAGACGCCGGTCAGCACCGGGCGCATGTCGTCGCGGGAGGCCGCCCGGGCGACCAGGTCGATGCTGTCGGCGAGCGCCGTCGCCGGGATCTTGATCGGCTCGGCGCCGCCGGCGTCGGGCAGCTTCGGGAAGTCCTCGACCGGCAGGGTCCGCAGGTGGAAGCTGGAGCTGCCGCTGCGGATCTCCACGTCGCGCTCCGCCTCGCGCGTCTCGATCTCGACGGTGTCGTCGGCCAGCGAGCGGGTGACTTCGGCCAGCAGCCGACCGGGCAGCAGCACCGAGCCCTCGCCCTCCACCGTCGCCTCGACCGTGGTGCGCAGGCCGAGGTCGAGGTCGGTGGCGGAAAGGGTCGCCGAGCCCTCGCCCGCCTGGACCAGGACGCCGGAGAGGGCCTGGGTGGCGGCGCGGGTCGAAACCGCCCGCGAGACGGTCGACAGCTTGGAGACGAGTTCTTCCCGTTTGGACGTGAGCTTCAAAGGATTACCTTGTGGAGTTGGTTTAGATGTTGTGGAAAGCGCTTGGGTCGAAGACTATTCGGCGACGTAAAGCGCGATCTGGCCTGTGGACGGGCCTGTGGACGGGCGTGGATTCTTGCAGTGGCGGCGGCGCCTCGAAATCAGCCGGCGGTCGGGCTGTGGATGGCTGTGCGTAACTCGCGGACTCGCTTGTCGAGCATTTCGTCCTCGCCGAGGGCGGCTTCGACCCGACGGAGGCTGTTCAGGACGGTGCTGTGGTCGCGCCCGCCGTAGAGCCGGCCGATCTGGGGCAGCGAGAGGTCGGTCAGCTCGCGGGTCAGGTAGATGGCGACCTGACGAGCCCGCAGCGGGGTGGCGGCGCGGCTGGTTCCGATCAGCTCGGCGCGGGAGATCCCGAAGCGTTCGGCGACCTGCTGCTGGATCTCCTCGACCGAGGTCGCCTGGGCGGAGCGGGTTGTGCCGGGGATGACCTCGGCGATCAGCTCCGAGCTGAGTGGCTTGGCGAGCAGCGAGGCGTGGGCGATCACGCGGGTCAGGGCACCGTGCAGCTGACGGATGTTGGCGTCGATGCGGTTGGCGAGCTCCGATAGGGCCCCGGAGTCGGCGATCTCGATTCCCGCCTCGGCGACCAGGTGGCGCAGGACCGTGAGGCGGGTGGCGAGGTTCGGCGCCTCGACCGGGACGGTCAGCCCCCACTCGAAGCGGTCGCGGAGGCGCGAGGCGAGGGTCGAGAGCTCGCTCGGGATGCGGTCGGCGGAGAGGACGAGCTGGCTGCCCGCCTCGTAGAGGGCGTTGAAGGTGTGGAAGAACTCCTCTTCGGTCGCCGGCTTGCCCTCGAGGAACTGGACGTCGTCGATCAAGAGCACGTCGATGTCCCGGTAGCGAGCCTTGAAGGCGTCGGCGCCGGTGGTGCGCAGCGCGCCGACGAACTCGTTGGTGAACGACTCGGCGGTCGTGTAGCGGACGCTGAGGGCGGGGGCGTTCTCGTGCAGGTAGTTGGCGATGGCCGCCAGCAGGTGCGTCTTTCCCAGGCCCGGGGGGCCGTGGAGGAAGAGCGGGTTATAGGCCTCGGCCGGAGCCTCGGCGACGGCCAGGGCGGCCCCGTGGGCAAGGCGGTTGCCCGGGCCGATCACGAAGCGCTCGAAGGTGTAGCTGGGGTTCAGCTCCGGGCCCGGGGACGCGTCGGCGGTCTCCCGCGGGGCGGCGAAGCTGACCCGATGAAGGGACGCCCCGGCGTCGGCGAGGGCCGCTGCGATCAGCGCCGAGTAGCGGCGCTCGGCCCAGGCGCGAATGCTCTCGGGGGCGCTCAGGTAGAGGGTCTCGGAGTCCGCGCCGATGGCCTCGAGGGGCTCCAGCCAGAGCTTGTAGGTCGACTCCGGGACCGATTCTCGCAGTCGGTTCTGGGTGATTCGCCAGAGGTCTGCAAGGTCGGTTTGGGATGAGTCGTCCGGCACGGGGGGCGGCGACGATAGCGCCGTCGATTGCCGGTGGAACCGGCCCACCCGCAAATGGCGGGGAAAAGATTTGGCGCATGTCCCTATACTCCCGCCGGCAATGAAGCGCACTTATCAGCCCAAGAAGCGGAAGCGAGCCAAGACCCACGGTTTCCGCGCGCGGATGAGCACCCGCGGCGGTCGCGCGATCCTGAAGCGACGCCGGCGCAAAGGTCGGAAGCGCCTCACCCCCTAGATGCCGTCGAAGCGCCGTCGGCTCTCGCGCAGCGGTGAGTTCGACCGCGTCTATCGTGATGGCTCCTCGCATGCGACTCGCTACCTCGTCCTCTATACGTTCCCGCGTCGCGATGAGGAGCGTGACGAGGTGAGGTTGGGTGTCTCGGTGTCACGGAAGGTGGGCGGATCGGTGGATCGCAACAAGGTGAAGCGGACCCTGCGGGAAGCGTTCTGGTCGCTCTCGGACCGGCTGCCGGACAAACATGACTTCGTAATCGTCGCGCGCGCGGACATCGGCGGACTGATCGAGAAGGAAGGGACCGCGGGCGTGACCAAGTCGCTCGAAGAGGCGATGGACGCCAGTTTCGGCGGAGGGCGTTCCACGTGAAACGCTCCCAGGGCAGACCCGGCGACCCGTTCCACGTGAAACGCGTCGCCCTCGCCCCTCTCCGCGCCTACCAGCGCTGGATCTCGCCCGCCCGCCCGCGGCGCTGTCGCTACGAGCCGACCTGCTCGGCCTACGCCGTCGAGTCGGTCGAACGGTTCGGCGTGGTCCGTGGCTTCCTCCTCGGCGCGTACCGCCTGATCCGCTGCAACCCGTTCAGCCACGGCGGCTTCGACCCGGTCCCCGACCACTTCACGCTGCGCGGGCTGGGGCACGTCCACCCGGCCGATTACCACGGTGAGGCGCGCCCATGATGGTCCCGGACGCAAACATCCTGCAGCCGCTGATCGACGTCGCGAACTCGGTCCTCAAGTTCTTCCACGACAACGTCGGCCTCTCCTGGGGCATGTCGATCGTCGCGATCACGGTCTGCACGCGGGCCGTCCTGGTCCCGCTGACCTACAAACAGATCAAAGGCATGCGGGCCCTGCAGGCCCTACAGCCGCAGATCAAGGAACTGCAGGAGAAATACAAGAACGACAAACAGCGCATGCAGCAGGAAATGATGCGCTTCTACAAAGAGAACAAAGTCAACCCGTTCGCCTCCTGCATCCCGCTGCTGGCGCAGTTGCCGGTCTTCATCACGCTCTTCTACACGCTCCGATCGGAGCTCCCCACCGACATCGGCTGCGGCGTCGCCGGCTGCACGCAGGGTCAGGCCTCGTTCCTCTTCGTCAACGATCTGACCTCGAAGGCTCACGGGCCGGAACTGATCGCGCTGATCGTCCTCTATGTCGGCACCCAGTTGGCCTCCGGCTTTTTCATGTCGGTGACGGCCGACAAATCGCAGCGCATGATGATGTTCGTCCTGCCCTTGGTGTTCGTCCCTTTCATCCTCAGCTTCCCGGCAGGCCTGATCGTCTACTGGATCACCACGAACCTCTGGACGGTGGGACAGGGCCTCGTGGTCAACCGGTTGATCCCGGCCCCGCACGTGCCGACCGAGGAAGAGAAACGGGCGGCCAAACCGCCGCCGAAACCGCCGAAAAAAAAGCGGAAGAGACGTTAGGGCCCCCGGAGCGGGGCCCTTTTTCATGGTGTTCGGGGAGCGGGTCCTGGACCTCTCCTCTCTCAAACTCGGGCAGGATCGCGCCCGGCCGGGCGAGGCGGTTATCGGGCCCTCGTTACAAGCCGTTCGGAGAGGTCCAGGACCCGCTGCGCGGATCGCCGGAAAGGGTTGGCCCCGGGAGCCCCACGACTCATTGCTGCGGGCGTGTTCCGAGGGGTTCGGGGCGCCGCGCCGACGGCGCCCGGGTTGGCTGCGGGGTGCGCGCGGGGCCTTTGGGGGCGGCGCCGGGGAGGCGCTGACTGGGCTCGGCTCGCCGGCGTCTGCGACTGTGGCCGAGGTTGGGCGGGCCTCAGCCCTTGGGGCGCTTCTTGGCGAGGCCGGACTTGCGGGGAAGGGAGGCGGGGGTCGGGGCGGTCTTGCGGATGACGTGGAGGTGGCGGTGCTCGGAGCCGGCCCGGCCGCCGACGTCGAGGACCTGCTCGGGGGTCATCGCGAGGGACACCGAGGCGCGGTCCAGCTGGCGCTCTTCCTCCTCGTCGCGCCTGCCCTTCCAGGCGATCAGGACGCCGCCTTCGCGCAGCAGCGGGGAGGCCAGCTCGGCGAGGGTGGAGAGGCGGCCGACGGCGCGGGCGGTGATCGCGTCGTAGGCCTCCCGGCCCTCGCCGCGGGCCAGGTCCTCGCCGCGGGCCGTGATCGGGGTGGCGTTGGCGATCGCGGCGGCCGCCGCGGCGCGGGCGATGAAGGCGGTCTTCCGTCCCACCGACTCGATCAGGTCGACCTGCGCGTCGGGAAGGGCGGCGGCGAGGACGAGGCCGGGAAAGCCGGCGCCCGCCCCGACGTCGCCGATCCGGTGGGCGGTGCGCAGGTCGGCGACCTCCAGCCCGCTGAGGCTGTCGAGGACGTGGACGCGCCAGGCCCGGTCGTCGATCACCGAGCTGACCGAGGCGCGCTCCTCGCTGAGCAGGTCGAGGACGATCTCCAGCGCTCGCCGCGCCCCCTCGGGGAGGGACGCCGCCGGGTCGGCGCTCACTCCGCGACGAGCGGGGCGACGATCACGCAGCGGTGGGGCTCGTCGCCCTCGCTGTAGGTCTCGACGCCGGAGCGGCCTTTCAGCCGTTCGTGGACGACGCGCCGCTCCTGGGCGCTCATCGGGTCCATCTCGACGACCCGGCTGTTGTTCAGCGCCTGTTCGGCGGCACGGTCGGCGCGGCTCTCGAGCGTCTCGCGCCGCCGCCCGCGATAGCCCGCGGCGTCGACGATCACCCGCTTGCGGTCGCGCAGTCCGCGGAAGGCGGCCTGATAGCAGAGCAGCTGCAGGGCGTCGATCGTCTGCCCCCTTTTGCCGATCAGCAGGCCGTAGTCGTCCTCGCCGACGACGGTGATCACGATCCGCTCGTCGTCCTCGTCGACCTCCACGTCGCCGTCGAGATCCAGCTCGTCGAGGACCCCCTCGACCAGCTCGCGGGCGCGTTCGGCGGGATCGTCGGGCCAGTCGGGCAGGTCGGGCACGCGCCCAGGCTATCCGACCATCGGCCGGCGCGGGCGGATCAATGCCCGTGCGCCGCCCGCGGCCCACGAGCGGCTGGTCGGGCGGGCGCTCATCTAGTCTGGGCCGCGATGGGCACCGTCTACGCGATCGCGAACCAGAAGGGGGGCGTCGGCAAGACGACCAGCGCGGTCAACCTGGCCTCCTGCACGGCCTCCGAAGGCGAGCAGACGCTGCTGGTCGACCTCGACCCGCAATGCAACGCGACCGTCGCCCTGGGCGGCGACCGCGACCTGCACCCCTCCTCCTACGACTGCCTGACCGGCGACACCGAGGTCGCCTCCGCGGCGCGCCCGGCCGGGCCCGACAACCTCTGGCTCGTCCCCGCCAACCGGGACCTGGCGGGGGCGGCGGTCGAGCTGCCGCGGATCGACGGCGCCGAGATCCGCCTGCGGGAACGGCTGGGGCCGGTGCGCGAGCGATTCGCCCGCACCTTCCTCGACTGCCCGCCCTCGCTCGGCCCGGTGTCGGTCAACGCCTTGGTCGCCGCCGACCGCGTCATAGTTCCCGTGCAGGCCGAGTACCTGGCGCTCGAGGGGCTTGTCCAGTTCCTCGAGACCTTGGGCCTGATCAGGCGTCAGCTGAACCCTCGACTAGAGGTTTCGGGATTGCTCATAACCATGTACGACGAGCGCACGCGACTGGCCCAGGACGTGGAGGCGGAGCTCCGCAACCATTTCCCCGGCATGGTCTTCGAGACGGTCATCCCGCGCAGCGTCCGGGTCGCCGAGTCTCCCAGCTATGGTCTGGCGGTGACCGATCACGCTCCCTCCTCGCGCGGCGCGGTCGCCTACCGCGCCCTCGCCAAGGAGCTCGCCGCGCGTGGCTAGCTCGACCCGACGGCGGGCCGGGATTGGCCGCGGGCTCGCCGCGATCCTGCCGGAGACGCCGGCCGACGCCGCCGCGGGAGAGCTGCTCGAACTGCCGGTCTCGCTGATCAAGCCGAACCCGGACCAGCCGCGGACCAGCTTCGACCCCGACGCGCTCGCCGCGCTCGCCGCCTCGATCGAGGCGAGCGGTGTGGTTCAGCCGCTGCTGGTCCGCCCCGTCGCCGACGGCAGCTACGAGCTGGTCGCGGGCGAGCGGCGCTGGCGCGCCGCCCGGCAGGCGGGCCTCGAGAAGGTGCCGGCGGTGGTCCGCGAGCAGGCCGAGCCGGACCGGCTCCAGGCGGCGCTGATCGAGAACATGGTGCGCGAGGACCTCAACCCGGTCGAGGAGGCGAAGGCCTGCGCCGCCCTGGTCGAGGACCTCGGCCTGACCAAAGAGGAGCTGGCCCGCCGTGTCGGTCGCAGCCGCCCCGCGGTCTCCAACCTGATCCGGCTGCTGGAGCTGCCCGACGAGGCGCTGGAGATGCTGCAGACCGGGGCGCTCAGCGAGGGGCACGGCCGCGCCCTGCTCGCCGCCGAGGGCAACGACGCCCGCCGCCGCCTGGCCCGCGACGCCGTGGCGGGGGGGTGGTCGGTCCGCGAGACCGAGGAGCGGGTTCGGCTGGCCGGCCGGCCAAAGGCTCGGCCGCGCAAGGCGCCGATCGACCCGGACCAGCGGGCGGCGCTGGACGACGCCGGCGACGCGCTCGAGGCGGCCCTCGGGCACGAGGTCACGGTCAAGGCCCGCGGCGGGGCGATCGTCGCCGAGCTTCTCTTCGACAACGTCGAAGAGGCCCACCACCTCGCCCGGGAGCTGCGCCGACGGGGCAGGTGAGCCCTCCGGCACGCCGCCGCTATCATCGCCGTCCCCGGGCGATTAGCTCAGTTGGTTAGAGCGCGTCTCTGATAAGGACGAGGTCCCTGGTTCGAATCCAGGATCGCCCACTCGGCTCCGTACACTTGGTTTCGGACCCACGGACCGCGGGAGCACTCTCTTGCAGCAGATGCAGATCTATGGCGTCAGCTTCGACATGGTCGGCAAGCAGCCGATCGTCTTGCTGAAGACGGTCGACGGGAATCGCTTCCTGCCGATCTGGATCGGCCACCCCGAGGCGGCGGCGATCCTGATGAAGCTGCAGGGCGCCACGACGCCGCGACCGATGACCCACGACCTGCTCTCCGACGTGCTCGAGAATCTGGACGCGAAATGCGAGCGGGTAGCGGTGACCGAGCTGCGCGACAACACCTTCTTCGCCTCGATCACCGTCTCGGTCGGCGGCTCGGAGATCGAGATCGACTCCCGCCCCTCCGACGCCCTGGCGCTGGCGGTTCGCGTCGCCGCCCCGATCTTCGCCGCCGAGGAGGTCATCGAGGAGTCGGCGATCGAGTTCGAGCACGAAGTCGAGGACACCGAGGAGGTCGTCGACAAATTCAAAGACTTCCTCGATGAGGTCACGCCCGACGATTTCGCGTCCGGGGATTCCTAGAGTCGTCCAGACCAAGCAGGTCGGCGGACGCAGGAACCGAGGGAAGGGGAGCGCACCTCAGTGCGTGACCCGATCCGAGGGCCCGAGGACTCCGAGATGCGCCGGTCGGGGCGGCTCTAGCGCTAAGTGGAGTATGCGCTCCACTAGGTCCTCGAAGGACATGCCCGCCGCCTCGGCGGCCTGGGGGAGGAGGCTGGTGTCGGTGAGGCCGGGGATCGCGTTGGCCTCGAGCACCCAGGGACCGTCGGCGGCGAGGATCACGTCGATCCGCGCGAAGCCCTCGCAGCCGAGCGCCCGCCAGGCGGCGAGGGCGGCGTCGGTGGTCGCAGCGCGCTGGTCGGCGGAGAGGTCGGCGGGGCAGACGAAGTGGGTGCGGCCGATCTCGTAGCGCGCCTCGAAGTCGTAGGGGTCGCCCTCAGCCGGGATCGCCTCGACGATCGGCAGCGGCTCGCCGTCGAGCACGCTGACCGCAAGCTCGCGGCCGTCGACGAAGCGCTCCAGCAGTACCCGGTCGTCGTAGGAGAAGGCGGCGACCAGGGCGCCGGGTACCTCGCCCGCCCCGGCGGCGAACTTGACGCCGAGGGAAGACCCGCCGCGGCTCGGCTTGACGACCAGCGGGAAGCCGAGCGAGCCCTCGAGGTCGCTGAGCGCGTCGGCGACGCCGAGGTCGCGGAAGGCGGTCTGCGTGAAGGCGAAGGAGTCCGGGGTCGGCACGCCGGCGCCGCGCATCGCGGCCTTCGCGAGGACCTTGTCGATCGACCGCGCGCAGGCCGCCGCGCCGGGGCCGGTGAAGGGAATGCCGAGGACCTCGAGCAGCTCCTGCGCGGTGCCGTCCTCGCCGCCAACCCCGTGCATGGCGACGAAGGCGACGTCGGGCCGCGCGGCGCGCAGCCGTTTCACGAGGTCGGCGCCGACGTCGATCGGGACGACGTCGTGGCCGAGCCGTTCGAGCGCGTCCTCCACCCGGGCGCCGGAGCGGAGCGAGACGCCGCGCTCCAGTGACCGGCCACCTTTGAGGACGGCGACCTTCACCTATTGCCGCCGGCTTGCCGGAAAGGGACGACGACCGAATCCGCGGCCGGGGAATCAGACTGTGACGGCCGCGGATTCGGTCGTGGCGCATCAGCCGGCACGTCCTCCGCTTCGCGTCCGGGCGTGCCGGGCGGGGACGCGGGCGCGGCTTGCGCGGGGTCGGGGGCGGCTGAAGCCGGGGACGCCGGGGCGGCTTGCGCGGGGTCGGGGGCGGCCGAGGCCGGGGACGCCGGGGCGGCTTGCGCGGGGTCGGGGGCGGCCGAGGCCGGGGATTCGGACGCGGCTTGCGCGGGGTCCGTGTTCCCGGAGGTCGAGCCCCCGCCCGCGCCCTGGGGTCCAGCGACCGCCTCGTAGAGCTCGACCTGTTCGGTGATCACGCGGCCGATCCGGGCGATGCCCTCTCTGATTTCCGCCTCGGTGACGCCGCTGAAGTTGAGGCGCATCGAGCTCTTGCCGCGGCCGTCGACGTAGGCGGCCTGGCCGGGGACGAAGGCGACGTCGGAGCGCAGCGCCTTGGCGAGCAGGTCGCCGGTGTCGATGTAGTCGGGCAGGGTCGCCCAGATGAACAGGCCGCCCTGCGGCTCGGTCCAGGTCGCCGCGGCGGGGAAGTGCTCGGCGAGCGCGGCGAGCATCGTGTCGCGCCGGTCGCGGTAGAGGTCGACCAGGTCCTCGACGTAGCGCCGCCAGCCGCCCTCGGCGAAGTACTGGCGGACGAAGTACTGGGTGAGGGTGGAGGTGCACAGGTCGGCCGCGCCCTTGCCGAGGACGATCTTCTCCAGCACCGGGGGCGGCGCGACGACCCAGCCGAGCCGGATCCCGGGGGAGAGGATCTTCGAGAACGTGCCGAGGTAGACGACGAAGTCGCCGCCGTCGAGCTGGTAGAGCGGGGGCAGCGGCTCGCCGCCGTAGCGCAGCATCCCGTAGGGGTTGTCCTCGACCACCAGCAGCTCGTGCAGGCGGGCCAGCTCGACCAGCCGCACGCGGCGCTCGAGCGAGAGTGTCACCCCGCCCGGGTTCTGGAAGCTCGGCACCGTGTAGACGAATTTGGGCCGCCTGCCTTCCGCGCGCAGCTCCTCCAGCAGCTCTTCGAGCAGGTCGATCCTCATTCCGTCGCCGTCCATCTCGATCTGACGGACGTCGGCCTGGTAGCTGCAGAAGACCGGCACCGCGCCCGGGTAGGTGGGGGCCTCGCAGATCACCACGTCGCCGGGGTCGACCAGGGTCTTGGTGACCAGGTCGATCGCCTGCTGGCCGCCGGTGGTGACGACGATGTCGTCGGGGTCGGGCAGCATCCCCTCGGCCGCCATCACCTCGACGATGCAGTCTTTGGTCTCCTCGAAGCCCTCGGTCGGGCCGTACTGGAGCGCCGCCGCCGCGGACTCCTGGGCGATCCGGGTCATCTGCGCGGCGAAGCTCTGCGGCGGGAAGGTCGAGGTGTCGGGCAGACCGCCCGCCAGCGAGATGACTTCCGGGCGCGCGGTGACCGCCATCAGGTCGCGCATCGCCGAGGAGCGCATCACCGTGGTGCGCTCGGCGAAGAGCCCCGCGTAGCGCTCGAGATCCCGGGTCGAGGTGTGGGCACGGCGTTTGTGCGGCGGCTGCGGAACCTCGGTCATGCAAAGAAGTGTGGCGGATCGGCGCCGATAGGCCGGCACCGTTAGGTTTCCGACCGTGCAATTTCTTACCGACCTCGGCGTGGGCATCGCGATCGGCATGCTGGCCGGCACCACCGGCACGCAGGGATCCGCCCGCGGCCGCATGGTGCTGCTGGCGGCGATCGTCGGCCTGGTCATCGGCTTTCTGATCGACGGCGCCCTGGGAGCGGCGCTGGCGCTGATCGGCGCGGCCGGCGCCTGCGTGGTGATCTCCGACCTCGTCTTCGGCGCCTCCCGCCGCGAGGGGACCGGCGCCGGGGCGCTGGCCTTCATCGTCGGCCTGGCCGCCCTGATCACCGTGGCGATCGCGCTGCTGGTCCCGATCGTCGTCATCGTCGTCGCGATCGCCGTGGTCTGGCTCGGCTACAGCCGCCACCGCCGTGCCCAGCGCAAGCACGCCGGGCTCCGCGTCCTGCGCTGACCGCTGCGGCAGAGCCGACGGCGCCCGTCCACGATCATCGACCTGACGATGAGTGACGAAGGACGCAAGAAGCTGATCCTCATCTACGTCGACTCGCTGCGCACCGACATGCTGCGGCGGGCGATCGACGAGGGCCGCGCCCCCAGCTTCGGCGCCCTGGTCGAGCGCGGCCTGCTGATCGAGGACTGCGTCTCCAGCTTCCCCTCGGTCACCCCGGTCGCCTGCGCGGAGATGGTCACCGGGGTCGGCGCCGACCGGCACTGGATCAGCGGCATGAACTGGTACCACCGGCTGGAGCGCCGCTACGTCGAGTACGGGTCCTCGCTGGAGGCGACCCGCGCCTTCGGCGTGTTCCTCGCCCTCTACGACCTCGTCTACAACATGAACCTGGCCCACCTGAGCCCGGAGATCGACACCCTGTGGGAGCGCCTCGACGACGCCGGCGCCCGCACCGCCTGCACGCCGTACCTGATCTACCGCGGCCGGCACCGCCACGAAGTCTCGCTCGAGGGCCTGCTGCGGCGGGCGGTCGACGCGACCCGGCTGAAGTTCCGCCACCACACCTGGGGGCCCAAGGAGCTCTTCTACGGCGACCTCTACGCGAGCACCGAGGTGCCCTGCAAGTCGACCTCGATCCCCGGCCTGCGCGACCCCTACGCGGCGTGCTGCGCGGTCGAGCTGATGAAGCGCGACGGCTTCGACTTCCTACTCCTCTCGCTGCCCGACAACGACAACTACTCGCACCGCCACGGGCCCGACGCCTCGATCGAGTCGATCGCCCGCGCCGACGAGTGCTTCGGCACGCTGCTCGGGCAGGCGGGTGGGATCGACGCCTTCCTCGCCGCGCACGCGGTGATCCTGGCCGCCGACCACGCCCACACGCCGGTCGAGCGCGGCCTGCCGCTGGCCGACATCCTCGCCGCCGAGTGGTCGGTGCTGCAGCCCTCCGCGGAGCGGCCGGAGCTGGCCCAGCTCGCGGTCAGCCCGACCAGCCGCGCCGCCCACGTCTACCTGCTGCCCGGCGAGGGCCGCCGCGCCGACCCGGCGACGGTGGGGGAGAGGCTCGCCGAGATCGAGGGCGTCGAGCTGGTCTGCCGACTGCTCGACGCCGAGGGCGCGCCGCTCTACCGGCCCGAGCCGGGGATGCCCGCGACGGGCGAGGAGTGGGCGACGGTGGAGCGCCACGGCGAGCGGCTGCGCTTCCGCCCCGGCGGCGAGGTCGCCGACCTGCGCGGCGGGCGCTGGGAGGTGGAGGGGGAGCTCGGCGTGCTGGAGGCGACGATCGCCGCCGGCAAGCTGCGCAGCGACACCTACCCCGAGCCGCTGGGACGCGTCTGGTCGGCGCTGACCGCGCCGCACTCGGGCGACTTCGTCGTCTCCCTCGCGGAGGGGTTCGAGGCGGTCGACTGGGGCGGAACCAGCCACGCCGGCGGCGGCAGCCACGGGTCCCTGCGGGCCGGCGACAGCCTCGGCCCGCTGCTCTTCGTCGGCTGCGGCCCGGAGTCGCCGGACGAGCGCGAGCAGTGGAGCCTGCGCGACGTCGTCCCGGCGATTCTCGACCACTTCGGGCTGGGCGCGGGGTGAGGGCGGCGGCGATCCTGGCGCTGCTGGTCACCGTGGCGCTGCTCGCGCCGGCGCCGGCGGGCGCCGCCAAGCAGGAAGAGCCGGCCCCCGGCGACGTCAACTCGGTCGAAGCGACGCGGGCGGCGGCCAAGGACCCGAGCGTCCTCGAAGAGAAGCGCGAGCACCCCTCCCTCGTCCCCAGCCCCACCTTCAAGGACGAACGCTGGGAAGTCGGCTGGCTCGAAGGCGGGCACGAGTACGCGCTGGTGATGGTCGACCCGAAGACCGGCAAGGTGACCGAGTCCTGGACCGGCTACCAGGTCGCCTGGGAAATGGCGCGCGGCTACTCCGGCGAGTTCGCCCACTCGCTGAACTCGCCCTTCATCTGGCTGCCGCTCTGCGCCTTCTTCCTGGTCGGGCTGTTCGACTGGCGGCGATGGCGCCGGCCCGCCAACCTCGACCTGCTGGTGCTGCTCGGGTTCGGCGTCTCGCACTTCTTCTTCAACCAGGGGAACATCGGCCTCTCGGTGCCGCTCGCCTACCCGGTGCTCGCCTACCTCTTGGGCCGCTGCCTGTGGATCGGGCTCCGCGGGCGCGGCGTTGGGCTGCGGCCGGTCTGGCCGACGCTCTGGCTGCTGGTCGCGGCGCTTTTCCTGATGGGCTTCCGGATCGGCCTCAACATGGCCGATGCGGGGGCGATCGACGTCGGCTATGCGGGCGTCGTCGGCGCCGACAAGATCGTCCACGGGGAACCGCTCTACGGCGACTTCCCGGAAGACATCCACGCCGGCGACACCTACGGCCCGGTCAACTACCTGGCCTACGTGCCGTTCGAGCGCATCTGGCCCTACACGGGCGAATGGGACAAGCTGCCCGCCGCCCACGGCGCCTCGATCACCTTCGACCTCGCCACCTTCGCCCTGCTGCTCCTGCTCGGGATCCGGATCCGCCCGGGACCCGCGGGACGCCGGCTCGGCACGATCCTCGCCTTCGGCTGGGCCGCCTTCCCCTACACCGCCTACGTGCTCATGTCCGACTCCAACGACGCGCTGATCTCGGCACTCCTGGTGGCGACCCTGGTCCTGCTCGCGAAGCCCCTGTGGCGCGGCGTCACCCTCTCGCTCGCGACCTGGGCCAAGTTCGCCCCCCTGGTGCTGGCGCCGATGCTGCTGACCTACCGCCCATCTCGATCCCCCGCTGACGCGTCCCCACAGCCTTCGTCCCTTCCAGCTTCTGAGCCCGACGACGGTGGGCCCACTCCGCGGCACGCCCCGGGCACGGCGAACTCCGGAGGGGATTTGCGACCGGCCGAAAAGGGAGTCCGAGCACGTATACGTCGCGCGCAGGATTCCCTTTTCGGCCGCCCCGCAATGCTCTTCTCCCTGGGCTTCGCCGTCGTCACGGTCCTGGTCATGACCTGGCCCGCCATCGACCCGGGCCTCAAGGTCTTCTACGAACGCACGATCGCCGCCCAGGCCGGCCGCGCCTCCCCGTTCAGCATCTGGGGGCAGGTCGAAGCGCTCGAACCGCTGCGGATCGCGCTGCTCGCGGCGACCGGGGGGCTGGCGATCGCGCTCGCCTTCGTCCCCCGCCGCAAGTCGCTGCTGCAGGTCGCGGCGCTCTCGGCGGCGCTGCTGATCGGCGTCCAGCTCACCCTGCACCACTGGTTCTACCTCTACATCGTCTGGTTCTTCCCGCCGATGCTCGTCGCCCTGGCGCTGCTCGAGCCGACCGAGGAGCCGGATCCGGCCGAGGTCCCCGACCTCGGCAGGCGCTTCAGGCGCCGGCGGCGGGAACCATCAGCGGCTCGATCGAGTCCGCCAGTCCCCGCTGGTTGACCTCGACCAGCGCGCCCATCACCCAGACGTCGTCCTCGGCGGTCTGGAAGCGGGTCGGCATCTGGGTGATCAGCGCCCCGAGCGCGTCCTCGATCCGCACCCCGAGGATGCTCTGCCGCGAGCCGGTCATGCCGACGTCGGCGATGAACGCCGTGCCCTGCGGCAGGACGCGCGCGTCGGCGGTCGGCACGTGGGTGTGGGTGCCGAGCACCGCGGCGGCCCGGCCGTCGAGGTGCCAGCCCATCGCCACCTTCTCGCTGGTCACTTCGGCATGGAAGTCGACGATCACCGCGTCGGCGTCGAGCCGCTCGAGGATCGCGTCGACCGCGTCGAACGGGGAGCGGGCGACCCGCAGCCCCACCCCGCCGCTGAGGTTGACGACGGCGACCCGCATCCCGCCCGCCTCGACCAGGGTGTGGCCGCGGCCGGGGTTGCCGGAGGGGTAGTTGGCGGGGCGGATCACCCGCGGCTCGCGTTCCAGGAACGGGTAGGCCTCGCGGTGACGGTAGACGTGGTTGCCGGTGGTGATCACCGCGGCGCCGGTGTCGAAGATGTCGTTGGCGGTCCGCTCGGTGATGCCGCGCCCGCCCGCCGAATTCTCGCCGTTGACGACGATCAGGTCGGGCGCGTGCCGCTCGCGCAGCGCCGGCATCGTGTCCCGGAGCCCGCGCCGCCCGGGCCCGCCGACCACGTCGCCGATGAAGAGCAACCGCATCGTGCCGACTCTAGATGGGATCGACGATCCGGTCTGCCGCCGGGGGTCTCCGACTTTTCCGGGCCAGAGGACCCCGAAAGCTCGGACACGGGTGGGGGGAGCGGTGTGCGAGGGTGCGGGAGGTGGCGGCGGGGACGGACACCGAGCAGCTGGTGCGGCGGGCGCTGGCCTACCCCTACGATCCGCCCGCGGGGTCCTTCGTCCAGATCGGCGCGCGGACCCTGCCGGCGCCGCCGGCGGAGATCGACGTGGTCGGACGGCGGGCATTGCTCGCCTACGGGGCGAACGCCTCGCCCGCGGCCCTGACCCGCAAGCTGGCGGCGCTGCCGCCCGCGCCGCTCCCGGTCCTGCGGGTCGCGCTGCGCGGCTGGGACGTCGTCTACTCGGCCCACGTCACCCGCTACGGCTCGGTCCCGGCCGCCGTGGTCCCCAGCCCCGGCACCGTCGCCAACGTCCACCTCGTCTTCCCGAGCGACGACCAGCTGGCGGCGATCGCCGCCACCGAGGGGCGCAACTACCGGCTGGAGAAGCTGGCCGACTTCGGCGCCGAGCTGGAGGTCGGGGGAGAGGCTCCGGGGGAGATCGACGCCTTCATCGGCGTCCACGGGCCGCTGCTGGTCGACGGCGCGCCGGTCGCCCTCGCCGCGATCCCCGCCCGCGGCCGCGTCTTCGCCGAGCTGCCGACGCCGGCGATGATCGACCGCGTCCGCGCCGCCCTGCACCCGGACCTCGACCTGCGCGAGTTCGTCCTCCACCACATCGAGCGCGGCGGCCGCGCCCCGCTCCCGGAGATCCGCGCCGCCTGACCGCGAGGCCGGCCGACGGGCGACTCGCTCAGACGCGGGCGAAGCGGCGCAGCGCCAGGCGGGCGATCAGCCCGTAGGCGGCGATCAGGATCGCCAGGTGGGTCAGCGGGCCGCCGATCGGTCCGTTGCCGGCTTCGAGCGCCGCGGTGAGCGCTTCCAGCGTCGGCTTGAAGGGGAAGAGCGCGGTGATGACCTTGATCACGTCGAAGAGCCCCGCGCCGACCGTCCCGGCCGGGACCAGCGAGAGGAAGGCCACCGGCAGGGTGACCATGAAGGCGAGCAGCGAGACCGCGCGGACCTCGCGCGCCGCCGCCCCGAGCGCCGCCCCCGCCGCCGCCAGGGCCGCGCCGCCGACCAGGACCGCCGCCAGCCAGAGGCCGAACCGTCCCCACTCGAGCGGCACGAAGAGCTGCAGCCCGGCCAGCATCAGGACGGTGACGACGACCCCGACCCCGACCCCGAGCAGCACCTTCTCGCCGAGCAGCGCCTCACTGGAGACGAGCCCGCGGGTAAGCCGCGGGTAGGCGTTCTCCTCGCGCTCCAGGGCCAGCGAGCCGGCGACCAGCAGCACCGTGACGAAGGCCAGGGTGAGAGTCGCGGCGACGGCGATCGCGAACGTTTCCAGCGGCGGTGAGGACCCGCCCACGGAGACCTTCTTGACCTTGATCGGCTGCGCCAGCCGGTCGATCAACGGCCCGGCGATGTCGAGGTTCGCGCCCGCCTCCTGGGCGAATTCGGTCACCTGGGAGAGCGCCACCCGCAGCGGCCCCTGCGCTAGCGCCGGTTCGATCGCTTCGAGGATGCGGGCGCTCGCCCTCAGGCCGAGGATGTGGACCGCGCCGCCGAGCACCTGCAGGTTGCCGCCCTTGATCACCAGGTTCAGGTACCGGCCGCCTTCGGCCGCGATCCGTTTGGCGATCACCAGGTTGGCCTGGGCGAGCAGCGCTTCGATCCGGTCGTCGACCGCGCCCGCCTTCAGCGGGTCGGATTCGTTGACGAGCACTTCGACCCGCGGCGTGCCGGGGGAGAGGGTCGACAGCGAGTTGATCTTGTTGACCAGGTCTTCGGGCAGGATCAGCGCCGCGAGGACGTCGCCCGATTCGACCTTGCCGAGGGCTTCCTCGCGCGAGTGGACGGGGACGCATTCGACTTTGTCGCAGATCCGCCGCTGGACGTTGGCCGAGGGGAGCTCCTGGGCGCTGAGGCTGATCCGCGCGTTGGCCGGCACCTCGTTGAGGAAGGCGACCTTCGGCTTCTCCGGCCCGCGCGAGACGGCCAACCCGACCAGCACCGCGATCAGCACCGGATAGACGACCAGCAGCACCGCCTGCAGCGGCGAGCGCCGCAGGATCTGCAGGTCCTTGAGCAGCAGCCAGCGCACCGGTCAGTGCCCCCGGTGGTGGAGGTAGGCGACGAAGGCGGTCTCGAAATCGCGGTCGGCGGCCTCCGGGGCCTCCCGCCGCACCGCCTCGCGCAGCTCCTCGGCGGCGCCGTCGAAGAGCGCCTCGCCGTCGGCCAGCACCAGCATCCGGCCGCCGTAGCGCTCCGCCTCCTGGATGTCGTGGGTGGAGAAGATCACCGTCGTCCCCCGGCCCGCGAGGCCGGAGACGAACTCCCAGAGGCGCGCCCGCTGGCGCGGGTCGAGGCCGACGCTCGGCTCGTCGAGCAGCAGCACCGCCGGCCGGGCCAGGAGGCCGATCGCGATGTTGATCCGCTGCTGGTTGCCGCCGGAGAGGCGGGCGACCACCTCGCCGCGGCGCGCGGCCAGCCCGGTGAGGTCGAGCATCTCCTCGACCGAGGCCCGCGGGTCCGGGTGGCGCTCCAGCCGCGCGAACAGGCGCAGGTTCTCCTCGACCGTCAGCCGCCGGTAGAGCGCCGCCTGCTGGGGCACCCAGCCGACCTCGCCGGACCCGGCCTCGACCTGGCCGCCGTCGGGCGTGAGGATCCCCGCCAGGATCGAGAGCAGCGTCGTCTTCCCGGCCCCGTTCGGCCCGATGATCGCGACCAGCTCCCCCGGGGACGTGGTGAGGCTCACCCCCCGCAGCGCCTCCCGACCCCCGAACCGCTTCACCAGCCCCCGAGCCTGCACGGAAGGAAACGTAACGCCCGGTGAGGAGGGTCCCGGGTGTCCTCTCCCGGACACTCAAAGCCGGCGCAGCCAGGCTTGTCCGGGAGGGGACACCCGGGACCCTCCCCGCAGAGCAAGTACCGCTCCTTCCGTAGACTGGATCGGATGCCTTTCCCCGCCACCCGCCTGCGCCGCCTGCGCAGCAGCGCCACCTTCCGCTCGCTGATCCGCGAGACCGATCTCTCGCCCGCGCATCTGATCATGCCCGCCTTCGTCGTCGCCGGCGAGGACATCCGCGAGGAGATCCCCTCGATGCCCGGCATCGAGCGCTACTCGATCTCCAACCTGGTCGAGCACGCGGGCGAGGTCGCCGCGGCCGGGATCGGCTCGATTCTCCTCTTCGGCATCCCCGCCGACAAGGACGAGGTCGGCTCGGGCGCCTACGACGACGAGGGGGTCGTGCAGATGGCGGTCCGGGCGCTGAAGGACGCCCACCCCGAGCTCGCCGTGATCACCGACGTCTGCCTCTGTGAGTACACGTCCCACGGCCACTGCGGCATCCCCGACCCGGAGGGCCGCATCCAGAACGACCTCAGCGTCGAGCTGATCGCCAAAACGGCGATCTCCCACGCCGACTCGGGCGCCGACGCGGTCGCCCCCAGCGACATGATGGACGGGCGGGTCGGGGCGATCCGCCACCAGCTCGACGAGGAGGGCCACCCGGAGGTGCCGATCCTCTCCTACGCGGCCAAGTACGCCTCGGCGTTCTACGGCCCGTTCCGGGTCGCCGCCGATTCGACCCCGTCGTTCGGCGACCGCCGCGGGTACCAGCTGGATCCGGCCAACGGCGCCGAAGCCGTGCGGGAGGCCGAGCTGGACCTCGAAGAGGGCGCCGACATGCTGATCGTCAAGCCCGCCACCCCGTACCTGGACATCGTGCGGCGGGTCAAAGACGCGACCGCGGCACCGGTCGCCGCCTACCATGTGGGCGGCGAGTACTCGGCGCTGAAGGCGGCCGCCGCGAACGGCTGGCTCGACGAGCGCGAGGCGGTTCTGGAGACGCTGACCGGCATCCGCCGCGCCGGGGCCGACGCGATCATCACCTACCACGCGAAGGAGGCCGCCGAGTGGCTATAGCGACCCGAGGGACCGAGCGACACAGTCTGATTCTCCGCGAGGAGACGAGCGGGGGCGCGGTATGTCGGTGAAGAGCCCCCAGTCGAAGGCGCGGACCCGCAAGGGCGGCTCGGCGATCCCGCTCGACGAGACCGACAAGCGGGTGATGAACCTGCTGCAGTCGAGCTTCCCGCTCGACCCGGAGCCGTTCGCCGCCGTCGCCGGCGAGGCGGGCCTGGAGCTCGACGACCTGCTCGGCCGCACCCAGCGGCTGCTCGACGGCCGGATCATCCGCGAGATCACGCCGATCTTCGACACCCGCGCGCTCGGCTACGACTCGATGCTGGTCGCCGCCAAAGTCGACGCCGAGAACCCGCAGCGGGCGGCCCGGATCGTCAACGCCCACCCCGGCGTGTCCCACAACTACCTACGCACCCACGACTTCAACCTCTGGTTCACGATCGCCACGCCGCCCGACTCGAAGCTCGGGCTCAAGGGCACGATCGAGGCGTTGATCGAGGAGACCGGCGCCGAGTCGATGCGCGAACTGCCGACCCTCACCCTCTTCAAGATCAACATGAACCTGGAGATGGAGAAGGGGACCGACGCGCTCGCCGCCGCGGTCGAGGCGGCGCCGCCGCGGGAGCTCGAACCGCAGCCCTACGACGAGACGGACATCGCGATCATCAAGGCCCTGCAGGGGCCGATGAAGGCGGTCGAGCGGCCCTACGACGAGGCGGCGGCCGCGGTCGGCATGTCGACCGAGGACCTCCTCGGCCACCTCGGCGGGATGGTCGACCGCAAGATCCTGCGCCGTGTCGCGGCGATCCTCTTCCACCGCCGGGCCGGCTTCTCGGCGAACGGGATGGGCGTCTGGAAGGTCCCCGAGGACCAGATCCTCGAGGTCGGCGGCCGGATGGCGGCGACCCGCGGGATCAGCCACTGCTACCAGCGGCCGACCTACCCGGACTGGCCCTACAGCGTCTTCACGATGGCCCACGGCCGCTCCAAGGAGGAGTGCGACGCGGTGCTCGACTCGATCGCCGAGAAGTGCGACATGGGACCCGACGACCGCGCCACCCTCTACTCCTCGACCGAGTACAAGAAGATCCGCCTCCACTACTTCACGCCGGATTACGCCGAGTGGGAGGCGGCGCACTTCTGAGCGCCGTCTACGACCGCGCCCGGCGGGTGCTGCCGGGCGGGGTGAACTCGCCGGTCCGCGCGATGCGCCAGATCGGCCGCGATCCGATCTTCATCGAGCGCGGCGAAGGCGCCGAGCTGATCGACGTCGAGGGCAACCGCTACGTCGACTGGGTCTGCTCCTGGGGCCCGCTGATCCTCGGCCACGCCGACCCGGCGGTCGTCTCGGCGGTGATCGAAGCGGCCAAACGCGGCACCAGCTACGGCGCCGCGACGGCGATCGAGGTGCGGCTCGCCGAAGAGGTGGCCAACCGCTTCCCGTCCGTGGAGATGGTGCGGATGACCAGCTCCGGGACCGAGGCGGCGATGAGCGCCGTGCGGCTGGCCCGGGCGCTGACCGGCCGCGAGGTGGTGGTCAAGTTCGCGGGCGCCTACCACGGCCACTCCGACGGGCTGCTCGCCGAGGGCGGCTCGGGGATGGCGACCCTCTCGGTGCCGGGCAGCCCCGGGGTGCCGCCGGCGATGGCGGCGCTGACCGTGGTGGTGCCGTGGAACGACCGCGCCGCGGTGGAGGCGGCGCTCGCCGAGCACGAGGTGGCGGCGCTGCTGGTCGAGCCGGTCGCCGCCAACATGGGCGTCGTGCCGCCCGAGGAGGGCTTCCTCGAGTTCCTCCGCGAGGCGACCCGCGCGGCTGGGGCGCAGCTGATCTTCGACGAGGTGATCACCGGCTTCCGGGTGGCGCGGGGCGGCGCCCAGGAGCTCTACGGGGTCGAACCCGACCTGACCGTGATGGGCAAGATCATCGGCGGCGGCCTGCCCGCGGCGGCGTTCGCCGGGCCGGCGGCCGCGATGGAGCGGATCGCGCCGGCGGGCGACGTCTACCAGGCGGGGACGCTGTCGGGCAACCCGCTCGCCGCGGCGGCCGGGCTGGCGACGCTCGACGGGCTCGACGCCGCCGCCTACGAGCGGCTCGGGGCGCTGACCGACCGGCTCGCCGACGGCCTCCAGGCGCTCGCCGCCGACCGGCCGCTGCAGGTCGCGCGGGCGCCCGGCCTCGTCACCCTCTTCTTCAGCGAACGGCCGGTGCGCGACTTCGAGGACGCGACCGCCTGCGACACCGACGCCCACGCCCACTTCTGCCGGGCGCTGCTCGACCGCGGCGTCTACCCGCCGCCCGCCCAGTTCGAGGCGTGGTTCGTCTCCCTCGCCCACAACGAGGCGAGCGTCGACCGCACGCTCGAGGCGGCCGGCGAGGCGCTGGAGGAGGTGCTGGGATGAGGCGCTCGATCGTCCGGCGCATCTCCGTCGCCGATCTTCCGGCTCGGGAGAGACCCCACTCCTCGAGATGCGAGGTTGCCCTATGAGCGCCGCGACTGCCGTCGAGCCGGAGGCCGCCCTACACGCGATCGCCGAGCGGCTGCGCGGCGAGGACACGCCGATCGCGGCACACGTGGTCGACCCGGCGGCGGAGCCGGAGCTGGGCCTGCTCGCCGCCTCGGGACCGCGCGCCGCCGCGGCGCCGGGCGAGTACGCGCTGGTCGTCGAGGCGGTCCGCGAGGGCTACCTTCTCCACTACGGCGAGCCGCGCCTGCTGGCCGGCCACGATCCGGACCTCGCCCTGCTGGCCGGGGACTACCTCTACGCGCTCGGCCTCGACCGGCTGGCGGCGCTGGGCGACACCGAGGCGGTGGCGGTGCTCTCCGAGCTGATCTCCCGCTGCGCCCGGCTGCACGCCGAGGAGCGCCCCGCCGAGGTCGAGCCGCTCTGGGCCGACGCCGCACGCCGGGTCGGCGGCGTCTCGCCGTAGGGAGGCCACCCGCGCGCTGCATGCTTTTGGTCCCCCATAGGGGCCCAAATCCGTGCAGCGCGGCAGTCGCCGCCGGCTCCTCCGGCCAAGCGGGGCGCCTTCGCCGGCCCCGCTACGCGGATGCCTTCGCCAGCGGCCGCAGGCGGGTCTTCTCGACCTTCGCCAGCTTCCGTTTCAGGCGCAGGAATTCGCGCTCCTGCAGCGGCGTCCGTTCGTAGCCCTCGTAGGCGAGGTTGACTTCCTCGTGGGGGTCGGTCTTCAGGTCGTACATCTCCCACTGGGGCGGTTTGGGACCGCGCCTCTCGACCGGCTGGCCGCCTTCGACGCTGGTCCGGATGTCGACGTACTTGGCGACCTTCCAGCGCTTTTCGCGGATGCTGACGACGTGGTTGGGCTGTTTGGGGTAGGGGCCGTGGGACTGGCCGGACTGGAAGTCGTCATAGGTGAAGGCGACGTAGTCCTGCGGCTCCTTGCCCCGACCCGGGTGCAGGACGATGTCGGAGTAGTCGACGCCCTGCCAGTTGCGCCGCGCCGACTTCGGTGCCCCCGCCAGGCTGGCCAGGGTCGGCAGCAGGTCGACGTGGGACACCAGCGCGTCGGAGGTGACGGGTCGCGGGAACATCTTCGGGTTCGAGTAGACGAGCGGGACTTTCAGCGACTCCTCGTAGACGTTGAAGTTCTTCTGCCGCAGGCCGCCGTGGCTGAGGCCCATCTCCCCGTGGTCGGAGGTGCGGATGATCAGCGTGTCGTCGTAGAGCCCCTTGGATTCCAGCTTGTCGAGCACTTCGACCAGGTAGTTGTCGGAGGAGCGCATCAGGTTGCCGTAGAAGTTCAGGTAGGCGCGCTTTTCGGCGGCTTTGCGCGGCTTGCCGGTGAGGTTGAAGATGCGCAGGAACTCTTCCTGGACGGACGGCTTGGTGCTGAGGTCTTCTTCGTTGGTCGGCGGCACTTCGATGTCGCCCGCCAGCCAGGAGTCGTCGTAGCCCGATTCTTCGAACGTCTTGCTCGGGTAGAACAGGACGTCGTGGGGGTTGACCAGCGAGATGACCAGGAAGAACGGCTGCTGTAGGTCGGCGACCGAGTCGAGGTACTGAAGCGCCCCCTCCTTGGCTTCCTGGTAGGCGCCCTTCGACTCGACGATGCGCCCGTCGTTGTCGGTGTAGCCGCCGCCCGCCTGCGGGATGGTCTGGTTCGCCCCGGCGTCCGGCGGGTCCCAGCGGTCGAAGCCGTAGCGTTCGAGGTCGGAGGGCTCGTCTTCGGCGCCGGCGGGTTTCGCGCAGTGCCACTTGCCCTTGTAGACGACGTTGTAGCCGGCCGCCCGCATCACCGTGCCGAGGTTCGGCAGCGAGCTCGGCAGCGGCAGGTTCACCTGCGGGAATTCGCTTTCCGGCATGTTCGTCTCCAGCGTGTATTTGACGCCGTGCTGGGCGGGGAAGTAGCCGGTCATCAGGCTGGAGCGCGAGGGCGAGCACATGCAGGCCGCGGCGCAGGCCGTTTCGAAGCTGAGCCCGTGGCGCCGCAGGCGGCGCATGCCGGGCAGGTTCTCCCGCATCCAGTTGGCCGGGAAGTGCTGGATCGCGCGCTCCTGGTCGGTGAGGAAGAGGATGACGTTCTTGCCACCCAGCCCGCCGCCGCTCGGTGCCGCCAGCGCCTTGTCGAGGCCGAGCGAGGGGGAGAGCACCGCCGCGGCCGCGGCACCGGCCCCCGCGCCGAGCAGCTGTTTGCGGGTCAGGCCGCCTTCACGGCGCTGGTCGTCACTCATCGGATCCTCCTGAAGATGTCGACCGCGGAGCTCCCCTGGGCGGTCGAGTAGACGTTGCGGCCGTCGGGGCTGACGACCACCGAGCCGGTCAAGGAAAGGGCGTGCCCGGGGGCGCAGCCCCCGACCTTCGGCGGCGCGAGGCAGCCGCGTTCGCCCGGCTTCTGGGCGACGACGCCGGACCGCAGGTTGCGGTCGAGGACGTCGATCGCACCGGTTTCGAACGCGGAGACGTAGAGGTTGGCGCCGCCGGGCGAGAGGGCCAGGCCCTCGGGTGCCTGCATCGCCCGGCCGAAGGAGCAGCCCGGCGAGCGCAGGAAGACGAGGCAGCCGCTCGGGCTGCCGAGGCCTTCCGGGACGTTTTCGCCCTGCGGGCGGGCCGGCTGGGCAAGGCCGCCGGACTTGGTCGGGCGGAACATCGTGACGCTGTTGCTGGTCAGCGAGGTCGCGTAGACGTTGCCTCCCCGGGGCGCGACGACGAGCGCGTTGACGCCTTCGAACTCATAGCCCTGGGCGCAGCCGGCGACGGCGGCGGTGGTGACGCAGCCGGTTCCGTCGGTCGCCTGGGAGAGGGCGCCGGTCGGGCGATCGCGGCGCAGGACGTCGATCGCGCTCGAGAACGGGGCGGCGGCGTAGACGGTGGAGCCGCGCGGGTCGATCGCCAGGCCCTCGACGTGGTCCATCTGGGTCCCGGTGGCGCACCCTTCGGCGCCCGCTTCGGTGATGCAGCCGGCGGCGCCGGGGAGCTGGGTCAGGGCGCCGGCCCGCCCGGCTCGGGAGAAGGAGACCACGCCGCTGCCCGCGAAATCGCCGACGTAGACGTTCTTGCCGTCCGGGGAGACGACCACCACGTCCGGCCACTTCAGCGCCCGGCCCGCGGTGCAGGTCGGGATCGGCAGGCCGGAGATGCACCCGGAGGCGCTCGGCGGCAGCTGGCGCAGCCGGCCGGTCCGCCGGTTGCGCAGGAAGCTGGTCACCGAGGAGCCACCGCGCGAGGTCGCGTAGACGTTGCGCCCGTCCGGGCTGACCGCGACCGAGTTGGGGCCGACCAGGCCGATCGCCAGCCCGCACCCGTGCGCGCCTTTGGCCTTGCCGACCACCGCGGCGACGCATCCCGCCCTGCCGGGCGGCTGGCTGAGCGCGCCGGTGACCGGGTTGCGGTCGAAGATCGCGATCGCGTCGCTCCCGGAGGCGGCGACGTAGACGTTTCGCCCGTCGGGGCTGACCGCGATCGCCCGCGAGCCGACGCCCGGCCCGGCGCCTTTCAGCGCCCTGGCCCGGCCGCATGCCTTCTTCCCAGCCACGCCGGAGGACAGGCAGCCGAGCCGTCCCGGCAGCTGCCGGAGGCTGCCCGCCGGGTTGGCGACCGGGGGCTGGGCATGTTCGCGCCCCCCTTTGCCGGCCGCGCCGGCGGACGCGGGGGCGGCGAGCAGCACGAGGGTCGCCAGGAGGGCGAAGCGGCGGGACGAGCGCTTTGCGGTGCGGTCTGACATTTGCGGCCGCCGGCCGCGGCCTCCACTCCGGGCCACCCACCGACGGCCGTGATCTTCCTCCGGACCGTCGGACGGAAATTGCGGCCTCATCGACCGCCGGCCCTACGGCCGGGGTTGCCGATCACGCCGATCCGCAGCCCGAGCCACGGGTAGGTCGCGGTGTAGAGGGTGTTGTCCTGCGGCTGCAGGCCGATCGCCGAGAGCCAGAGCTGGTAGGCGGGTGCGTTGGCGATGCCGCCGTGCAGCCGCCGCCAGACCCGGTGCCCCTTGGCGCCGAAGGGCGGCGGGGTGATCGTGTCCGTCCACTCGACCGCGTTGCCGCCCTGGTCGAGCGTCCCCCAGGGCGAGAACGTCCGCGACTGGCCGACCGTCCCGACACTGCCCTGGTAGGCCTTGGCGTAGGCGTTCGGGCTCAGCCCGAACGGGTTGACCTTGGCGCACGCTTCCGCGGTCTGGTTGGAGGGGCACCAGCTCGGCGCCGTCGTTTCGGCGTCGTGGAAGACCGCCAGCGGCTGGGTTTCGGCGTTGAGGACGTTGCCGGTCGGCGCTTCGAGCTGCGCCTGGGACGGTCCGTCGCCCTCGCCCGCGCCGAAGGTGCCGGGGTTGGTCGGGTACTTCCAGTAGGAGTCGGTGCCGCCGCCGGTCGGGTCGTAGTAGGCGGCCTTGATCCACTCGTTCTGGCTGGGGATGACGAAGCCCGCCTTGTGGGTGCGGACCGGCGCCCGCTCGTGCATGTCGTACATCCCCGTCGCGGTCCGCCGCGAGAGCCGCACCCGGTAGGTGACGTAGCCGAAGCCGTTCGCGCCGGAGCGCCGGCGCGAGAGCACCCGGCCGTTGAAGAGCGAGTTGTCGAAGCGCGCCGCGCGCAGGAAGTTGGCGAAGGCGTAGGGCTTGTCCAGCCATTCGGGCGCGGCGGCCGAGTAGTGATGCCCGGGCCGCGCCCCGGCCGCGAAGTCGATCTGCCCGAAGCGCGGCCAGGCGGTGCCGCTCTCGGTTTCGGCGTAGAGGTGGGCGCGGTTGCGGCCGCGCGGGTCGACCGTGTTGAGGAAGGCGACCCACTGCCTCACGGTGACCTCGAGCTCGCCGATCCCGTAGCGGTAGGGCACGTTGCCGACCTGCTGGCAGGGGTCGGGCAGCTTGCCGATCTTCGGTTCCGGCGGCGCTTCCGCGCAGGAGCCGTAGATCGCGTCGGTGAAGGGGACGATGCCGACCGACGGGTTCCCGGGGGAGCCGACCTGGGCGACCCTGAAGCTCACCACCGCCGGCTTCGGCAGGTGCAACTTCGGGCGGGCCGCGGCGAGGGCCGGGAGGGCGAGCGCGAGGAGGGCGGCGAGCAGCGCCGCGAGGGCGAGGAGCGGCCGGGGGGAAGGGACGCGGGATACGGCGCGAGGAGAGCTCATTTCCCCCTATCGACCGATGCGAGCCGGGACCTTTAGCGGTCAGCCGCGGGCCCGGCAGGTCCGCACCAGGGTGTCCGACACGGTCGCGTGGCCGACGAAGCCGTAGGCGGCGCGGACCAGCGGGAAGGCGGCACCGGGGAAGCCGGCCGGGGCCGGGCAGCCGGCGCTCAGGTAGCTGCGCCGTTCGCCGCCCGCGGTGTAGAGGCGGTGGAGGCGCAGCGAGAAGGAGGTGATGTGGGCGGTGCGCCGGGTGTGCTCGGGAACGGTGGCCACGAGCCGGGTGCCGAAGGCGCCTCGACCGCGGCCGATCGCGAATGCGAGGACGAAGGTGAGCGGCGCCGGGCGGGTCACGTAGAGGTGGGCGAGGATCGCCGGCCGGCCGCCGGGGAGCACGCCGTTGAAGGCGACGACGTGGCCGGCGAACGGCGAGGGCGCCTGTTCGGCCAGGACGATGACGCCGGCGGTGTGGCCCGCCCCGACCCGCGCGGGGCCGCAGGCGGCGAGCGCCGCTTCGGTGCTCGCGGCGCGCAGCCGGCCGATCGGGCAGACCGGCAGCCCGCCACGGTCGAGCACGCCGAGCCGGTTGACTTCGATCGCGATCCGCCGCAGCGAGGCCGGCGGCCCCCCGCCCAGTGCCCGCACCCGGCCGCGGATCTCGACGGCGACCGGCGTCGTCCCCGCACGCGGCAGGACGCGCGGCGCGACCGAGCCGCCGAAGGAAACCTGAAGAGCGCCCTCGCGCACCGTCTCGCCGCCCGCCGCCGCGACCGACAGGGCGCCCGCGGCGGCTACCGCGAGCAGGGCCGCGGCGGCGGTCGTCCACAACGTCACAAGTCGTCCTCGCGGCGGCATCCTCGGCCCCCTCCCTTTTGAATAGACTGCGCGAGCCGAAGCGGCAACCGAACGTGGCAGAAGACGCGGACAAGATCAACCAGCCCTACCGGGCGCCCGACCAGGTGAGGGCCGAACCGCCTCCCCCCGGCTACTTCGAGGGGGAGTCGATGACCCGTCGCAGGGTCTTCACGATCGCGGCCCAGGGCCTCGGCGGCCTGGCCGGCGCGGCGATCATCCTGCCCGCCGTCGGCTTCGCCGTGGCGCCGATCTTCCACCGCGGCAAGGAACGCTGGGAGGAGATCGGCAAGGCGAGCGACTTCGTCGAAGACACTTACCGAGAGGTCGTCTTCACGGAAACGCCGGGGATCGGCGACATCGGCAAGACGGTCGCCTACGTGCGCAAGAGCTCCAAGGAACTCGGCGAAGAACCCGGCAAATTCGTCGCGATCTCCAACCGCTGCGCCCACCTCGGCTGCCCGGTGCGGTTCGTGGAGGCGGCAGGCAACTTCATCTGCCCGTGCCACGGCGGCGTCTACGACTTCCAGGGCAAGCGGATCGGCGGCCCGCCGGTGCGCCCGCTCGACCACTTCCAGACCCGCGTGGTCAAAGGCCAGGTGCAGGTCGGCCCGCGCTACAGCGTCACCTCGCAGATGAAGCCGGTCCGCGCCCGCGACCCCGGCGAGTTCACGGGCGGTGTCTGGGAATACCTCTATCCGCCGCGGCCCTCGACCTTCCCGCCCCCCTCGTCCTGATAGATGCCGAAATTCTCCGACCTACTCGTTCCCGCGCCGCTGCGCAAGACGCCGAAACCCGGCGAATCCGGCGTGCCCAAAGGCCCTGCCCCGCAGGACCTGAAGACGACGCCGCCGGAGCGACCGAGCGACCTCGGCCGGATGGGCGAAAAGGCGCTCGAAGCGCCGGTCGAGGCGGGCGCCTGGATCGACCAGCGGATGGCGGCCAGCGGCTTCCTCACCGGGATGCTGTTCCGCAAGGTGCCGAAAGGGACCAACTGGTTCTACACGCTCGGCTCCGCCACGCTCTTCGCCTTCATCGTGCAGGCGGTGACCGGGGTGTTCCTGGCGATGTTCTACACGCCGTCCACCACCCAGGCCTACAGCTCGATCGCCCACATCAACAACGACGTCTTCCTCGGCCAGTTCGTGCACGGGATGCACAAGTGGGGCGCCAGCGTGATGGTGATCCTGATCTTCCTCCACATGGGGCGGACGTTCTTCTTCGGCGCGTACAAGTACCCGCGCGAGCTGAACTGGGTGATCGGCGTCGTGCTGCTGATCCTGACGATGACGATGGCCTTCACCGGCTACCTGCTGCCCTTCGACCAGCGCTCCTACTGGGCGTCGATCGTCGGCATCAACATCAACGGCACCGGGCCGATCGTCGGCCCCTACCTGAGTGACTTCCTGCGGGCCGGGCCGGAGGTCGGGGCGACCACCCTGTCGCGCTTCTACGCGATCCACATGCTGCTCGTGCCCGGGGCGATCATCGCCCTGATCGGCGCCCACATGTACCTGGTCGTGAAGCTCGGCACCACGGCGCCGCCCTGGACGAAAGCCGACAAGCCGCGTGTCGCGGAGCCCAGCGCCGACCTCGACGCGGGTGCCGCCGCCAACGGCCATCGCCGCCGCAACGGCGCCGGCGCGACGATCGCGGGCGTACAGCTCGACGGAACCAACGGCGACGGGGCGGCGCCTGCCTGATGAAGCCACACGAGAAGCAGGCATACCTGGAGGAATACGAGGTCCTCAAGAAGAAGGGCAAGCCCTTCTTCCCCTACGCCGTCCTGAAGGACTCGGCGATGGCGCTGATCGTCGTCGGCGTGATCATCGCGATGTCGCTGATCCTGGGCGCCGAGCAGGGGCCGAAGGCCAACCCGACCTCGACCGGCTACGTGCCGCGCCCCGAGTGGTACTTCTTCTTCCTCTTCGAGCTCCTGCGCCTGATCAAACCGCCGGCGCTGGTGCCGATCGCGACGATCGGGATCCCGACCTTCTGCATGGTCGCGCTCCTGCTCCTGCCCTTCTACGACCGCGGGCCGGAGCGCCGTCCGGAGCGCCGGCCGCTGGCCACGGGCACCGCGATCCTGACGATGCTCGCGATGGGCTTCCTCACCTACTCGGGCGCGACCGCCGGCAACCCGTACGAAATCTCGATGAAGACGGAACCGCAATACAAAAAAGCCAAGGAGGTCATCGCCTCCTCCGGCTGCCTTGCCTGCCACCGCCTCGGCGAGGACGGCAACCCGGGCCCGGGACCCGAGCTGACCCACATCGGGGCCAGGATTCCGCGTGCCGCGATCATCCGCTCGGTCGAAATCGGGCCGAACATCATGCCCTCGTTCCGCGAACTGCCGAAGAAGAAGCTGAACGAGATCGCCGACTTCCTCTCCTCCCTGCACTGATCCGCCCGCGGACGGCGTCGGGCCACGGGGCGGACGAGTAACGTCCTCCCTGTCGATGGACACGATCAACGACAACCGCTCCTCGCCCGACTTCGCCGGCCAGGTCAACCGGATGTTCGACCGGGTGGCCGGCCACTACGACGCGCTGAACGGCGTGATGACCGCGGGTCTGCACCACCGCTGGCGGGAGCGGGCCGCCGAGCGGGCGGCGCTCGGGCCGGGCCAGTCGGCGCTCGACGTCTGCTGCGGGACCGGCGACCTCGCCTTCGAGCTGGCAGGGCGGGTGGCGCCGGGCGGCCACGTGGTCGGCTGCGACTTCTCCGAGCCGATGCTCGACCTGGCGCGGGAGAAGGCCGCGGCGCGCGGCGCCGAGGGGGTCCGCTTCGAGTGGGCCGACGCGCTCGAGCTGCCCTACGACGGTGAGCGCTTCGACGCGGTGACGGTCGGCTTCGGGGTCCGCAACCTGGCCGATCTCGACCGCGGCCTGTTGGAGATGGCGCGGGTGCTGAAGCCGGGCGGCCGGCTCGTGATCCTGGAGATCACCCAGCCGACCAGGCCGCCGCTGTCCACCTTCTTCTCGCTCTGGTTCGATCGGATCGTGCCGCTGCTCGGCGCCCTCTCCGACGAGCCGGAGGCCTACAGCTACCTGCCCGAGTCGGTCCGCAGCTTCCCGGCGCCGCGCGGGCTGGCCGAGAAGATGGACGGGGCCGGCTTCACCGCGATCCGCTACACGATCCTCGCGGGCGGGATCATCGCGATCCACAGCGGCGCCAAGGGCGCGCGGGCGCTCTGATGCCCCCCGGCTCGGCGGTGCCGCCGCCGGTGACGGCGGTCCTCGACGCCTCCCAGCGTTGGCTCCCGGCGCGGCTGGCCGAGGTGGAGGAGCGCCTGCGGACGGCGATCGACGGCTGGGGCCAGCCGCTCGGCGCCGACGCCGGGGCGACGCTCGCGGCGGGGGGTAAGCGGCTGCGGCCGATGCTCGTCCTGCTCTGCGCGGGCGAGGCCGGTGGTGCCGCGGCGACCCGCGCCGCCACCGCGATCGAGCTGGTCCACATGGCGACGCTGGTCCACGACGACGTGCTCGACGACGCGCCGCTGCGCCGCGGGCTGCCGACCGTGGCGGCGACCTCGGGCCGGGCGCGGGCGCTGGCGACCGGCGACCTGCTGCTCTCGCGCGCCTTCTCCCTGCTCAGCGAGGCGGGCGACGAGCGCGCCGTGCGGCTGCTCGCAGGGGCCGCGGTGGCGCTGGCCCGCGGTGAGCTCGCCCAGCGCCAGGACGCCTTCGACCTGGCGATCGACGAGGAGCGCTACCTGAACCGCTGCCGGCTGAAGACCGCGGCGCTCTTCGAATGCGCCGTCTCGCTCGGCGAGGACGATCCCGAGCTGCGCCGCTTCGGTGCCGAGGTGGGCCTCGCATTCCAGCTGCTGGACGACGTGCTCGACGTGACCGGACCGCCGGAGCGGACCGGCAAGGCACGCGGCACCGATCTGCTCGACGGCACCGTCACCCTGCCGCTGATCGTCGCCGCCGAGCGCGATCCGGGCCTCCGCCGGCTGGACCTGCGGACGCTCGACGCCGCCGGGGCGGAGGCGGTCTGCGAGCGGATCGCGGCCACCGGGGCGCTGCAGGCGGTGCGGACGCGGGCCCTCGAGCTGGTCGCCGGAGGCAAGCGGCGGCTGGGGCGAAGCGGCTTCGACGCCGAACGCCGGCGGCTGCTGGAGCTGGTCGGCGACAGCGTCGTGCAGCGCTACAGCTGATCCCGGCGGTGGATCGGCGCTACCATCCAATAGATGCTCGGAAACATCGGCCCCCTCGAGATCATCATCGTGCTGATCATCGCCCTGATCGTGTTCGGGCCCAAACGCCTGCCGGAGCTCGGCAACAGCCTCGGCAAGGGCATCCGCGAGTTCAAAGACTCGGTCAGCGGCGAGAGCCGCGACGAGGAGCCCGAACAGGAAGCGAAGGCGATCGGCGCGTCGCAGGCGACCGCCGCGCCGGTCGAGCCGCCGACGACCCATCGGGTCGAAGCCGACCAGGCCGACGCCGCCCACGACCGACGCGCCTGAGGCCCCCGGATGCCGCGCCGCGTCCGGGCGGTCTCCCACGAGGATCGCCTCACCCTGGTCGAGCACCTCGACGAGCTGCGCCATCGGCTCATCGTCAGCATCGTCATCTTCGCGGTCGCCCTGGGGCTCTGCTTCTGGCAGAACCACCTGCTGCTGGAAATCGCCCAGCACCCGCTGCCGACCGGCCACAAGCAGCTGACCACGTTCTCGGTCACCGAGCCGTTCACGACCACGCTGACCGTGAGCGCCTACGGCGCCGCGATCCTGGCGGCGCCGTTCATCCTCTGGCAGCTCTACTCCTACGTGCTGCCCGCCTTCAGCCCGAGAGAGCGCCGGGTCGTGCTGCCGATCCTGCTGCTCTTCCCGCTCCTCTTCGTCGCCGGCATCGCGTTCGCCTACTTCGCGGTGCTGCCCGCCGCCCTGCACTTCCTGCTCAACTTCAACGATGAACAGTTCAACATCCAGGTGCGGGCCGGCGACTACTACAGCTTCTTCTCGATGACGATGCTCGCCGGCGGCCTGGTCTTCCAACTGCCGATGGCGATGCTGGCGGTGACCCGGCTGGGGATCCTCAAGGTCGAGCAGATCACGAAGAACCGCCGCTACGCCTATCTGATCATCTCGATAATCGCCGCCGCGCTCCCCGGAGTCGACCCGATTTCGATGCTGATCGAGATGGTTCCACTACTGGTTCTGTTTGAGTTGAGTATCTTGCTTGCTCGTTGGTTCGGTCGGCCGAGCGAAGGGGCGGGAGCGGCCGAGCCCACCACGCAGGAGTGAGAAGGGGCAATGGCGCAGGGCAGCAACGAGCACCGAATGGTCTTCGACATCCGCGGCCGCAGGCGGCACGTGGTCAAAGTCGTCTACGCGATCCTCGCGATCCTGATGGGGGCGAGCCTCTTCCTGGTCACCGGCGCCGTCAACGTCAACTCGATCTTCGGCGGCGGCCCGAGCGGCGAAAGCGCCGCGTCCAGCTACGAAAAGCAGGCGGAACGGATCGAAGCGAAGCTGGTCAAACAGCCCGGTGACGAAGACCTGCTCGCGAACCTGACGCGGACCCGGATCAACGCGGGCAACGCGATGATCACCAACAGCTCCGGCAAGTCCCAGGCCGATCTGGAAGAAGAAGTCAGGCAGCAGTACGCCCAGGTCAGCGAAGACTGGTCGCGATACGTCGAAGCCGCGAAGGAGCCGGCCGCCGGCCTGGCGATCCAGGTCGCCCCGGCCCTCTTCGAGCTCGCCCGGCTGGCGCCGACCGGCGAAAAAGCGCTCGAAAACATCAAGGCGGCGACCGAAGCGCAGAAGCTCGTGGCCGAAAAGCGTCCGAGCCTGAACAGCTGGAGCACGCTCGCCTTCTACGCGCTCTTCACCCAGAACCTCAAGGCCGCCGAAAAGGCCAGGGAAGAAGCGAAGCAGTTCGCCAACTCGAAGTTCGAACGCGAAACCTTCGAAAACAAGTACGAAGAAGTCGAAAAAAGCGCCAAGGAATTCGGCAAAGGCCTGAAGGTCGAAAAGGCGCAGAAGAGCCAATCGGCCGGCAAAGAATCGCTCGAAAGCCCACTCCAGGGCCTCGGCGGCGGCGCCCTCGGCGAATAGCCCCCCGACTCCGCGCCCCGCCCCGGACGCGTTCGCGCTTTCCCCTAGACGCGTTCGCACCCTCCCCTAAATAGACCGGAGAACTGCGAACGCAGCCGGCGGGCGACCCTCGACTCCGTTCGCCGCCTCTCCAGTGGGCCGTGTTGGGCTCGAACCAACGACCTTGAGATTAAGAGTCTCCTGCTCTACCAACTGAGCTAACGGCCCGGAACGGCGGATTATAGGAAGCCCGCGCCGTAGGGGCGGGGCGAACCGCTCAGCGCTGGGCGCAGTACTTTTCCAGGCCGACGCCTTCGATCGCCAGGCCGCCCGCGAAGCGGAAGATGCCGTGGCTGCGCAGGATGTGGTCGGTGCAGCGGGCGGAGACGTAGCTGCGGCGGGCGCCGCCGGCGCGGTAGCGGCGGCCGACCTTGACCCCGAGGTGGGTGATCGCGCCGAGGCCGCCGGCCAGCGGCGGGATGTCGACGATCACGCGGTAGCGGAATTCGCCGCGCCGCTTGAGGATCGGCGCCACGAAGACGTAGGTCTGGGTCGCCGGAACGCTGGTGCGGGTGTGGAAGACGACGGTCGGATGCCCTTCGCGGCGCGGGCCGTTGAAGAGGGTGAGCGGCGAGCGGATCGGGACCGGCCCCGAGGGGAGGGCGACCAGCGCCTCCAGCCTGCCGGTGCCGACGATCGCCCCGCGGCAGCGCCGGCGCGCTTCCTTGACGCCCGCTTCGGCGATCCGGGCGGGCGGGCAGGTCGGCAGGCCGCCGACCTCGAGCCGGCCGTCGCGGTCGAAGTCGACGATCACCTGTTCCAGGGCCGCCGGCTCGCCGCCGCCCGGCCTGGCGACGTTGATATGGCCCTCGAACTGGACCGGCGCGTAGCTCCGCCTCGGCAGGTTGCGGGGCTGGAACTGGCCGTTCAGCTCGAGCCGCAGTTCGTTCGTTTCGACCATCGCCGCGGCGCCTGCCCCGGCGGCGAGCGCCGCGCAGCCGAGGGCGACCAGGAGGAGGACGACCGCGCGCCTCATCGCCGCGTGTGGCAGGGCGAGCTGAGCAGGGACGGCAGCCGACTGCCGTCGGCGAAGAGCAGCTTCCCCCAGACCTGGAGCCGGCCGCCCGAGCATTCGGCTTCCGCGTAGCCGACCTTGTGGCCGTGCCGCCGGTAGGTGCGGCCGAAGGACGCTTCGGCGAGGATCGGGGCGCCGTGGCCGCCGGCGATTTCCGGCAGTTCGATCTGCGCCCGGTAGCCGTAGCGGCCGTGGTGGATCCGTTCGATCGTGAAGGGGACGAGCAGCGCCTGCGGCGAGGGCACGGTCTCCCAGGCGTGGGCGATCATCGCCGGCCGGCCGCCCTGCGGCGGCGCGTTGAAGATCGAGATCGGCGAGCGGATCGTGAACGGCGGGCGGCCCGGCATCTCGACCCGGGCCTTGCCGACCCCGGTGCCGACCAGCGCCCCGGCGCAGCGCCTGCGCGCCTCGCCCGGACGCGTTCCTTCGAGCCTCGCCACCGTGCAGGTCGGCATGCCCCGGAAGTTCAGCTTGCCGTGCTTGTCGAATTCGAAGACGATCGTCTTCAGCGCCGGCGGTTGGGAGCCGTCCATGGTCCCGATCCGCACGGTGCTTTCGAAGTGGGCAGGCGCGGTGCCGTGCGGCGGGAAGGCGCGGGGCGAGAATTCGGCCGTCGCGCTGACCTTGAGATTGCCGATCTGGGTGGTGATCGCGAGCGCCGCGGCGGCGCAGCCGAGTGCCGCCGCGATCAGCGCGATCCCGAGCGCCGTCGCCAGCCCGCCCCTCAACGCGCTCCCTTGCAGTGTTTGAGGATGGTGCCGCTCAGTTTCGTCGAGTCGTCGAATTCGGTTTCCACCTTCGCCTGCAGCTTGCCGCTCGGGCAGCTGGCGTTGGCGAAGCTCAGCTTCCGGCCCTTGAACCGCCAGCGCTTGCCGATCCGCAGCCGGCCGGAGAGTGGGATGCCGTAGCCGCCGGCGATTTCCGGGATCACCGCTTCGGTCCGGAACCCGAAGGGGCCCTTGCGCACCTTCTCGATTTCGACCGGGACGATGTAGGTCGTCGGCGCCGGCACGCTCAGGTAGGCGTGGGCGAGCACGGTCGGGTTGCCGTGGCGCGGTGCCGCGTTGAAGATCGTGAGCGGTGAGCTCGCCTTGAACGGCTTCTGTTCCGGGAAGGCGATCAGCGCGGTGCCGCGGCCCTCGCCGACGATCGAGCCGCGGCAGACCTTGCGCGCCCGCGCCGAGGTGGTCGCCGCCAGCTTGCGCTTCGTGCAGTAGGGGAGGCCCTTGGTCACCACCGCCCCGTGCCGGTCGTACCAGACGGTCAGCTTCTTCAGGATCGGCGGCAGCGTGCCGTCGGTGGTGCCGATCCGCCCTTCGCCGTGGAAGGTGATCGGCGCCGTCTTGTGCCGCGGCAGCGTGGTCGGCTTGAAGCCGCCTTCGCCGACCACTTCGATCGGCCCCTCGCGCAGCACGATCGCAAGCGCGACACCGCTCATCGCAAGCAACGCCACGACGGTCAGGACCGCCGCCCTTAACACATTCTTCCGCATAGGTTCGCTCCTCCCGTAGCCCCTGAGCGCCAAACTACCACGCGTGGGTAGCAGCAGGAGGAGGGGAAGCGCAGGCCCCCGCGGCTCGGCCGCGGGCCGGCCCCGATCCTGGCTGCTGCGCCACCCGCGCGAGATCCTCCTCGTCGCCGGAATCCTCCTCGCCGCCCTGGCGGTGATCGGCACCGGCGTCGACTCGCGGCTCGATCCGACCACGCTCGAGGTCCCCGGCAGCGCTTCGTCGGAAGCCAACCAGATGCTCGAGGAGCACTTCGGGCCCTCGGCGCCGTTCGCGATCCTGCTGCGCGGCCCGGCCCCGGCGCTGGAAGAGCAGGGCCCGCGCCTGGTCCGCGCGCTGCGCTCCGAACCGGGCGTCTCGACCCTCTCGCCCTGGGACAGGGGCTCGGTCGAAGGCCTGCGGCCCGGCCCGCGCAAGGCGATGATCCTCGTCGACTTCCACGTCGACACGAAAACGGCGGTCAACCAGACCGTGCCGCGGCTGGAAGGCCTGCTGGCCGAAAACGTGACCGCGCCGGTGCGGGTGACGCAGTCGGGCTTCGCGACCCTCTCGCGGGCGCTGCAGACGGAAACGATCGACGCGGCCGAGCGCGACGAGCTGATCGCGCTGCCGATTCTGCTGGTCGTCCTGCTGCTCGTCTTCCGCTCGCCGGTGGCGGCGGCGATCCCGCTCGGCTTCGGCGCGATCACCGTGCTTGCCTCGCGCGGCATCCTGTACTTCCTCACCTCGTGGTTCTCGATCGATGCCTTCGCGCTGACCGTCTGCACGATGATCGGCCTGGCGCTCGGAGTCGACTACGCGCTGCTGATGGTCTCGCGCTTCCGCGAGGAGCTGGCGACCGGCGCCGAGCCGCTCGAGGCGGCGCGAAGAACGCGGCGCCACGCCGGGCGCACGGTCGCCTTCGCCGGGTCGACGCTGCTGCTCTCGATGCTCGTCTCGCTGCTGATCCTGCCCGGTCCGCTGCTGGTCTCCCTGGCCGGGACGGTCGCGATGGTGGTCCTGCTCAGCGTCACCGTCGCGACCCTGGTCGGCCCGGCGGTCCTCACCCTGGTCGGCCCGAGCGTCGACCGCTGGCGGATCGGCTCGGCGGCGGGCGCCGAGCGCTCCGGGGTGATGCGCTTCGTCAACGGGGCGCTGCGCCGGCCGCTGGTCGCGGCGCTCGTGATCGGCGCCGTCCTGCTCGCCCTGGCGGCCCCCGCGGTGGGACTGAAGCTCGGTCCGCCGAGCCCCGAACAGCTCGCCAAGGGCGCCCCGGCGCGCCAGAACGCGGAACTGATCGACCACGCGATCGGACCGGGCTGGGACGCGCCCTTCCAGGTCGTCGCCACCAACCCATACGGGCCGATCACCGACCCCGGCAGCATGGCCGCGCTCGAACACTTCCAGCACCGCGTCGCCTCCTTCCGGGGCGTGAAAGCGGTGATCGGGCCGCAGGCGGCGGCGAAGCGGGTGGAACCGCTGCAGGAACTCGGCAACCAGGCGCTGGCCACGAAGGGCAACGTCGGGCCGGTCAGGCAGCTCGGCCGGCTGGGCAAGGAACTGAACGTCGCCGCGGGCGGGGTGGGGGCGCTGCGGGAAGGGATCGACGAAGCGAGCAACGGCGCCGGGTTGCTGGCGCTCGGCTCCGAACACGCGACCGAGGGGGCGCAGCTGATCGCCCGCGGCCTGGCCCGCGCGGCAGCGGGCAGCGGCCGGGCGATCAAGGCGCTCGAACGGTTCGCCAAGGGCACCGAAAAGCTCGCCGAATACGAGCTCGAAGCGGCGATCGGAGCGCAGCAGATCCGCGCCGCGATGGAGTCCTTCGTCGGCCCCAACGCCCGCTACAACGCGCTGCGGCCGCAGCGCCAGGTGGTGCGCAAGCTGCTTGCCGAGGCGAAGGAAACGCTGCCGGGGATCCTCGCACCCGCCACCGCGAGCATCGAAAAGCTCGAGGACGCCGAAGCGAAGCTGGCCGAAGCCGCGCCGGAAGACCCGGCCGCCGCCGCGGCGCTCGAATCGGTGCGGGGGGCGCTCGCCGCGCTGACCGGGACCGACCCGAGGACCGGCGCCGCCTACGAAGAAGGCTACGCGGGCCTGCCGGCCGAAATCGAAGGGCTCGAACGGCGCCTCGGCAAGGACGGCGAAGAAGCGCACCGGGTCGCGCAGTACCTCAACTACACGGTGATCGGGGAAATGCGCAAGGTCTCGAAGGGGACGGGGCGGCTGATCGAGTCGCTCTACCGGCTCCACAAGGGGGCCAACACCCTCGCCCACGGGGCGCGCAAGCTCGCCAAGGAAGCGGGCCGGCTGGGCAAGGGGATCGAACGGCTGAGCGGCGGCGCGGCGTCCCTGGTCAGCGGCCTGAACCGGCTCGCCGGCGGCGCCGAAGCGCTGGAAGAAAACCTCGCCGCCGGCGCGGTGAAGGCGGAGCCGCTGGAAAGCGGCCTCGCCGAAGCGAGCGTCAAGGTGCTGGAAGGCAAGGCGAAGATCCGCCGCCGGGCGACCAAGGTCGCCGAGCAGACGCCGGGCCTCTTCAACTCCGGCTACTTCGTGCTCTCGGCGCTCGACGGCGCGCCGCCCGGGGCGCGCGAAAAGGCGGGGGCGACGATCGACCTGAACCGCGGCGGTCAGGCCGCCTCGATGCTGGTGATCTCCAAGTACGAATTCAACTCGCCCGGCTCGATCCGGCTGAACCGGGAACTGGCGGGCGCGGCGGGCGAGCTGGGCCGCGACGCGAACCTCGAGACCGGCGTGGCGGGCGGCGCCGCGCAGCTCAACGACTACAGCAAGATCACCCGCGACCGCATCCCCTGGATCATCGCGACGATCACCCTGGTCACCTTCCTCGTCCTGGTCTTCGTGCTGCGGGCGCTGCCGCTGGCGGCGATCGCGGTCGGCCTCAACCTGCTCACCGTGGGGGTCGCCTTCGGCATCCTGACGCTCCTCTTCCACGTCCCCGCCGACTGGCCGCTGGGCGGCCACAACTACGTCGACGCGGTCGGCGCCTGCATGATCTTCGCGGTCGTCTTCGGGCTCTCGATCGACTACGCCGTGTTCCTGCTCAGCCGCATGCGGGAGCGCTACGAGATGGGCGACGACAACGCGACCGCGGTGCGCTTCGGCCTCGAGAAGACGGCGCGGGTGATCACCGGCGCCGCGGCGATCATGCTGGCCGTCTTCGTCGTCTTCGCCGGGGCGCCGATCGCGACCGTGAGCCAGCTCGGGGTCGGCCTCACCGTCGCGGTCGTGCTCGACGCCACCGTGGTGCGCATCGTCCTGCTGCCGGCGCTGATGCTGCTGCTCGGCGACCGGGTCTGGTGGCTGCCCCGCCCGCTGGCCCGGGCGCTGCCGCGCGTCAACGTCTGAACAGCGGCGTACCGCGTTGAATTCCCATTAAGGCCCCGCTCGGGCCGCCTTTGGCCGGGAGGGGCTCGGATACGATTCCCGCGCCTGTTCCAAAGGGTCGAGGGGGCCGGGGGATGGGCAGGGACCTACCCGTGGCTGCTGAACCCCAAGGCGAGGAGAAAAGCTCGGCTCCGAGCCGAGGGACCACCCCCGCGCGAATTGCCGCGATCGGGGCGCTCGCGGTCGTCGTGATCGTCCTGGCGATCGTCCTGTTCACGGGCGGTGGGGGCCACAAGTACACCTTCTTGTTCCAAAACGCCGGTCAGCTGGTGAACGACAACCAGGTGCTGGTCGGCGGCTCTTCGGTCGGCACGGTCGCCGGCATCGAGCTGAGCCCGGACAACCTGGCCGAAGTCAACGTCGAAGTCGAACAGGAGCTGCACCAGGGCACGACGGCGGTGATCCGCTCCACCTCGCTCTCCGGCGTCGCCAACCACTACCTGTCGATCAGCCCGGGCCCGAACAGCAGCCCGGCGCTGGAAGAAGGCGCGGTGCTGGGACTCGGCTCGACCACGACCCCGGTCGACATCGACCAGCTGTTCAACAGCTTCCCGGCGAAGGTGCGCGAAGGGCTGCAGAACTTCATCAAGGGGAACGGCCAGATCTACGCCGGCCGCGGCAAGGACGCGAACGAAAGCTACAAGTACTTCGGCACGGCGCTCGACCGGGCGACCGCCTTCGCCCGCGAACTGAACTCCGACGAACGGCTGCTGTCGCGGTTCCTGGTCAGCTCCAGCAACCTGACCAGCGCGATCGCCGGCCGCGGCGAAGCGCTTTCCGGCGCGATCTCCAACGCGACCACCGCGTTCCGGTCGATCGACAGCCAGAACGCCGCCCTCGACACGGTGCTGCGCGAACTGCCGCCCGTCCTGCGCCAGTCGAACACCACCTTCGTCAACCTGCGCGCCGCTCTCGACGACGTCGAACCGCTGGTCGACACCGCCAAGCCGGCGACCAAGAACCTCGCCCCGTTCCTCGCCGAACTGCGCCCGGTGCTGAGCAAATTCATCCCCTTCACCCAGAACCTCACCCTCGCCCTGAAGCGGCCCGGCGCCCATAACGACACGACCGAGCTGCTGCGCACGATCCCGGCCGTCCAGCACCTCGCCGCGAAGGCCTTCCCGCACGCCGAAGCGGCGATCGCCGCCTTCCAGCCGCAGCTCAACTTCGCCCGGTCCTACACGCCGGACATCTTCAACGGCATCTCCAAGCTGGGCCAGGTCAGCGGCTACTACGACGGCAACGGCCACTACGTGCGCGCCGCCACCTCGCTGGAGAATCTGTTCCGCGACGAAAACGGGGAACTGAACGCCATTTCGCGGTCCGAACAGCTCGCGCCACTCGGCGGGCCCGCCGGAACGCCGCGGCGCTGCCCCGGCGGCGCCGCCCAGGCACCCGCAGACAACTCCGCTCCCTACGTCAACCCGCCGCATTCCGGCAGCGCCGCGAGCCCCTCGGAATGCAACACTTCGCAGTCGGTCGGTGGACCGTGAAACGGGCGATCGCAGGGCTCGCGCTGGTGGCCGCCGTGGTCGTCGCGATCATGCTGATCGCAGGCGGCGCCTCCGGCGAAGGCTACGTGGTGCGGGCGGTCTTCGACAACGGCTCGTTCATGGTCAGCGGCGAGCAGGTGCGGATCGCCGGGGCCAACGTCGGCGAAATCAAGTCGGTCAGCGTCTCGCTGCCGGGCGAACCGACCGCCGAAGGGAAGGACGGCGAACTGAAGGACGTCCCCGGCAAGGCGATCATCGAGCTGGAAATCAGCGATCCGGGCTTCCAGGACTTCCGCCGCGACGCCGGCTGCGAAATCCGCCCCCAGTCGCTGATCGGCGAGAAGTACGTCGACTGCCGGCCGACGATGCCGCGGGCGCCGGGCCAGAAGCCGCCGCCACCGCTGCAGCGGATCCCGGCGGGCGAACCGGGCGAAGGGCAGTACCTGCTGCCGCTCGGCCACAACCAGAGCACGGTCGACCCGGACCTGGTCAACGACATCAACTCGCTGCCCTACGCGCAGCGCTTCCGGCTGATCTTCAACGAACTCGGCGCCGGGCTGGCCGGGCGCGGCCAGGACCTCGAGGCGGCGATCAAGCGGGCCAACCCGACCCTGCGCTACGTCGACAAGATCTTCGGCACGCTCACCGCACAGAAGAACCAGCTCGCCCAGCTGGCCGCCGACTCGAAGGAAATCCTCGAACCGCTGAGCCGCGAAAAGGCGCAGGTGGCGGGCTTCCTCACCCACGCCGGGGAAGCGGCCGAAGCGAGCTCCGAACACGGCGCCGAACTGGAAGCGGCGCTGCGGAAGTTCCCCAGGTTCCTGGTCGAGTTCCGCCAGACGATGGGCAACCTGAAGCAGTTCGCCGACGCGGGCACGCCGCTGCTGGAAGAGCTCGGCATCGCGGCGCCGTCGCTGACCGACGCGACCCGCACCCTGACCCCGTTCTCGGAAGCGACGACGGTGGCGCTGAAGAGCCTCGGCGAAGCCGGCGAAGCCTCCGGCCCGGTGTTCGCCGAAGCCGAACCTGTCGTCCGCAAGGCCACGAAGCTGGCCAAGACCGGCGAAGTGCCGACCGAAGAACTCGCCCGCCTGTTGGTGAGTCTGAAGAAGCAGCGCGGATGGGATGGCCTGGCCGAACTGATCTACAACACGGCGGCCTCGCTCAACGGGTTCGACAAATATGGCCACTTCGGTCGCACGCTCGTCACCCTCTCCCTCTGCTTGGAATACAGGGCCAATCCAGGCGGCTACAGCAGTTGCGTCTCGCGATTCAACGGCAGCAACGCCAGCCAGGCTGCCGAAACGAGTCCGCGCGCCTTGGTCAACCTGATCAACCAGCTGCGCACCGAAGGGCGCGGTGTCAGCTCGGAAGGCACTTCGCCATCATCGCGCGCCTCCCTCGGCGAGGCCGAATCGGCGGAAGGAGAAAATGCCGTCCCGGCGGCCCGCGGCAAAGGTGAAGCACAGGCTGGTGTCCGTGAATCCCCGGGATCCGTCGGCGAAGCCACGCAAACCGAAGGGGGAGCCGAACCCCTTCTCAACTACCTCCTGGGCCAATGAGGAACCGCAACGGAGGATTCGCGGTGAGCCCGGTGCTGGTCGGCGCGGTGACCGTGCTGGTGATCATCGTCGCCGTCTTCCTCGCCTACAACGCGAACAACGGGTTGCCCTTCGTCTCCACCTACAACCTGAAGGCGCGGGTCCCGAACGCCGATGCGCTGGTCAAGGCGAACGAGGTGCGGATCGGCGGCGCCCGGGTCGGGGTCGTCAAGTCGGTGGTCCCGGTGCAGCTGAAGAACGGCGAAGTCGAGGCCGAACTGACGCTCAGCCTCGACAAGAGCGCCGAACCGATCCCCAACGACTCGACCCTCCTGATCCGCCCGAAATCGCCGCTCGGGCTCAAGTACCTGCAGATCACGCCGGGCAGCTCGAAGGTCGGCTTCAAGGCCGGAGAAACGATCCCGGTCCGCTACGCGACGCCGGAACCGGGTGACATCGACAAATTCTTCGACATGTTCAACGCCCGCACCCGGAGGGGGATCCAGCGCAACCTGGCCGGCTTCGGCAACGCGCTGGCCGGCCGCGGCCCGCAGCTGAACGAAGCGATCGGCGCGCTGCGCAGGCTGGTCGAACAAGGGGAACCGGCCGCTGCCAACCTGGCCGCTCCGAGCACCAACTTTGGCGGCTTCTTCCGGGCGCTCGAGGCGCTCTCGGCGACCGTCGCCCCGGTGGCGACCGAACAGGCGAGCATGTTCGCGGCGCTCAATCAGACGTTCGCCGCCTTCGCCAACGTCTCGCGCCCCTACATCGCCGAAACGATCGAAAAGGGCCCGGGGACCCTCGACACGGTCAACGCGGGGTTGCCGAAGATCAACCCCTTCCTCCACGACACGGCGCGCTTCTTCACGGCACTGCGCCCTGGCGCCAGGGCGCTCGCCGAAACGTCGCCGATCATCGCCGAATCGCTGCACGCCGGCATCCCGGCGCTGAACGCGACGCCGGCCCTCAACAACCAGCTGCTGCCGACCGCCGAAGCGCTGCTCAAGTTCCAACAGGCCGAAGGCACGATGACGGGTCTCGACCTGCTCGCCAGCCTCAATGTGAACCTCAAGGCGCCGCTTCGCTTCATCACCCCCGCGCAGACGACCTGCAACTACTTCGCGCTGGCTTTCCGCCAGCTGGCCAACGCCTCCAGTCAGGGCAACAAGTACGGGAGATGGCTCAACTTCATCTCCTTCCCGCCGCCGGAAGGCCCGAACAGCGAGTCCGGCCAGGCATCCGCGCCGGCGAACGGTCCGGAAAAGATCAACCACCTCCACTACAACCCGCTGCCGAACACCGCGGCGCCAGGTCAGACGCGGGGTTGCGAAGCGGGCAACGAGAAGTATGTGACCGGCAAGACCGTGATCGGTGAATCGCCAGAAGTCTGGGGCACGACCACCAACGGCAAGGCAAAGGGGGGTGAAGGCGAATGAGCCCCCGCGCCAAGAAGCGCCGCCGCGGCAAGCCGCGCGTCCCCAACTGGCTGATCGCCCTGATCTTCATCCTGATCTTCACGGTCGGGCCTTACCTCGCGTTCACCAAACACATCCCGTTCACCAGCTACGGCTACGAGGTCAACGCCACCTTCAGCAACTCGCTCAATATCGCGGTCAAGTCGCCGGTGCGGATCGCCGGCGTCGACGTCGGCGAGGTGACCTCGACCGAACGCGACGGCAACGCGACCACCGTCACCTTCACCGTCGAAGGCGCCGGTCGCCCGGTCCACCAGGACGCCTTCGCCTCGATCCGGCCGCGGATCTTCCTCGAAGGCAACTACTTCCTCGAACTCGATCCGGGCAGCCCGAGCTCGCCTGAACTGGGAAGCGGGGGAACGATCCCGGTCACCCACACGGCGACCGCGGTGCAGATCGACCAGGTGCTGACCGCGCTGCAGTCGCCGGTCCGCGCCGACCTCAGCCGCCTGCTGGAGAGCTACGGCAAGGCGCTCACCCACGAACCGTCCGCCGCCGAAGACCTGACCCAGCTGCCGCAGGTGCAAGGGCTGTCGGGCGGTCAGGCGCTGAACAAGGCCTTCGAAGTACGGCGGCGAAGCGGGCAGGTACAGCGCCCAGGTCACCAACGCCCTGCTCGGGACCCAGAGCCACGACCTGGCCAAGATGGTCGCCGGCTCTGCGCGCGCCTTCAGCGCCTTCAGTGCCGATCAGGCCGCCCTGCAGGGGCTGATCGACAACTTCAACACCTTCACCGGCGCCCTCGCCGACCAGTCGCAGAACCTCTCGACGACGGTCCGCGAACTGGCGCCCACCCTGCGGACCGCGCACACCTCGCTGATCAGCCTCAACAAGTCGCTGCCCTCGCTGCGCACCTACGCGATCGAGCTGCGGCCGGCGGTCGCCGAGCTGCCGGGGCTGATCAGCGCCTCGAAGCCGTGGCTGGCCCAGGTCCGCCCGCTGCTCTCCGGCAAGGAGGCGGGCGGCACGGCGAAGCTGCTCGCCGAATCGACGCCGGGCCTGGCTGGCGCGGCGCAGGCCGGCAAGTCGGTGGCCTTGCCGCAGGTGAACCAGCTCAGCCTCTGCACGACCAAGGTGCTGGTGCCGACCGGGAACCAGAAGATCGAAGACCAGTTCAGCACGGGCGGGCCGAACTACCGCGAATTCTTCTACCTGCTCACCAACTTCGCCGCCGCCGCTCAGAACTTCGACGGGAACGGGCCTTACCTGCGGACGCAGGCGGGAGGCGGGCCTCTGCTGGTGGGCGAACCGAACCCGGAAGGCAACCTGGAAAGCGACAAGATCAACTACTCGCACGTGGTGGAAAATCCGCTCGGCACGCAGCCACAGTTGGGCGGGCAGCCTGAATTCAAGCCGGAAGTCCGCTGTGACGAGCAGCCCGTGCCAGACGTGAACAGCGGCCTCGGCAAGGTCGGTCCGGCCTCGCCGTCGACCTCCGGAGTGGTCCATTGAGCGAGCAGAGCCCGAAAGCGACCCAGAGAAGCCGCGGCCGGTTCGCCTACTTCCGGGCCTGGCTCGGCAGGCAGGCCCGCGGCCACCGCACCGACACGATCGCGATCTTCCTCCTCGCCTTGGTCGGGATCGTGATGGTGCTCGGGATCCTCACCCAGCAGAAGGCCTCGCTGCCGTCCTGGCTGCCGGTCGTCGGCGAAGAATTCGACCACATCTCGGCCGAGTTCAAGACCGCCCAGGCGGTCACCCCGGGCCAGGGGCAGGCGGTCGACATCGCCAGCATCCAGGTCGGCAAGGTCGAATCGGTCTACCTCGAAGACGGCCACGCGGTCGTCGGCATGCAGATCGAGCCGAAGTACATGAAGCTCTTCCACCCGGACTCCCAATTCCTGCTGCGACCGAAAACCGGCCTCAACGACATGACCGTCGAGGTCGAACCTGGCCCCGGGACCGAACACGTCGAGGATGGCCACCGGTACCCGCTCTCCCAGACCGAACCGGACATCCAGCTGGAAGCGCTCTGGAACACCCTCGATGCCGACACCCGCCAGTACATCCAGCTGTTGGTGGCCGGTGGGGCGCAGGGGATCGGCGGCCACGCCAAGCAGCTCAGCAACGCGCTGCGCCGCTTCGAGCCCTTCGTCGAGTACACGGCGAAACTGAACAAGGCGATCGCCGGGCGGCGCACCGAGCTCGCCAAGGTGATCCACGACTTCGGCGAACTGACGACCGAACTCGGCAGGCACGACGCCCAGATCCGCCGCTTTGTCGGCTCCTCCGACAAGGCGCTCGGCAACTTCGCCAACCAGCAGCAGGCGATCAAGGAAATCCTCGAAGAATCCCCGGCCACCCTGCGGGTCGCCAAGGAAGGGCTGGCAAGCTCCAACGAATTCTCGAAGGTGGCGCTGCCGACCCTGACCAAGCTGATCCCGCAGGCGCAGGCCTCGACGCCGGCCTTCAAGGGGACCGAGCGGCTCTTCAGTCAGACGACCGCGCCGATCCGCGACGGCATCCGCCCGTTCACCCGCGAAGTCCGGCCGCTGCTGACGCAGGCGAACAAGGGCTCGGAACCGCTCGAAAAGACGGTGCGAAGCTTCGGCAACGGCATCGGCGCGCTCAACTCCTTCTTCAACGAGCTCGCCTACAAGCCGAAGGGCGACGCCCAGAGCTACCTCTTCTACCTGCCCTGGGCGAACCACAACCTCAACAACGCGTTCAGCCTTCAGGACGCCGGCGGCCCCGCCCTGCGCGGGCTGCTGCAGATCAGCTGCACCGGCGCGGAACTCGGCTGGTTCTACGCCTCCGAACAGCGGAAGGTCAAAGGACACCCGTACCTCGAATACCTCCTCAAGCTGCTGCACGTTCCACGTAAAGAAGAAATCCCGGTGCCGTTCAAGACCGCGTCGGGAACCTGCGAACGAAGCGGTGCACCCGAATGAGCAAGCGCGCCCCCAGCACCACGCAGCTCCTCGTTATCACCGGCTTCGCGCTGGCCTGCTTCGGGATCCTGCTCTTCCTCTGGGTCGCCTTCGGCGGCCCGACCCCGTTCAAAGCGAAGACCTACCAGGTCAAGGTGCCGTTCACCGAGGCCTCCCAGCTGGCCGAACAGTCCGACGTGCGGATCTCCGGCGTCGACGTCGGCAAAGTCGAAAGCATCGAACTGGGTCCGAGCGGCAAGGAATCGGTGGCGGTGCTGAACATCGACGCGAAGTACGCGCCGCTATCCAGCTCGACCAGGGCGATCCTGCGGACGAAGACGCTGCTCGGCGAGACCTACGTCGAACTGACGCCGGGCTCGAGGAACGCACCGCCGCTGGCGGACGGCGGGATGCTGCCGGCCGCGAACGTCGCCGAATCCGTCCAGCTCGACGAGATCTTCCAGGCGTTCGACCCGCAGACCCGGCGCGCCTTCCAGACGTGGATGCAGGAAGCCGCGGTCGCGATCGAAGGTCAGGGGCAGAACCTCTCCTACGCGATCGGCAACTTCGACCCGGCATTCAGCGAGTACGCCAACCTCTTCCGCGTCCTCAACAGCCAGAAGCTGGCCGTCTCGAAGCTGTTCGCAAACGGCGCGAGGACCTTCGAAGCGCTGCGCGGCCGCGAAGGCGAGCTGGCCAACCTGATCCAGGCCTCCAACGCGCTCTTCAAGACGACCGCCCGGCGCGACAAGGACATCGAAGCGCTCTTCCGCGCCTTCCCGACCTTCCAGGACGAGTCCCGCCTCACGGTCGACCGCCTGCGGGGCTTCGCGGTCAACGCCGACCCGCTCTCCAGGCAGCTGATCCCGGTCGCCGAAGAGCTTTCGCCGACCCTGATCGCCTTCAGCAGGCTGGCGCCGGAAGCGAAGAGGCTGTTCGAAGCGCTGCCCGCCGTGGAGAAGGAGGCGCCGACCGGCTTCCCCGCCCTGCGCAAGCTCTTCCGCGACCAGTTCCCGCCGCTGCTGCGGGCCGGCGAACCGTTCGTCCGCAATCTCAATCCGCTGGTGACCGGGCTGAACCTCTACAAGCACGAGCTGACCGCGACGGTCGGCAACCTCGCGGCCGCCTCGCACGGCCAGCTGACCACCGAAAACGCGCGGGGCGAACACCTGCGGTACCTCCGCGTGATGGGGCCGATCAACGCGGAAACGCTGTCGACCTATCCCAACCGCCTGGTCCTCAACCGCAACAGCCCGTACAGCCCGCCGGAATGGGCTGAATTGCTGAAGAACGGATCGCTGCCCAGCTACGACACCCGCCAGTGCACGGCGGGGGCCGCGGTCACGCTCAACCCCGACACCCTGAACTCAGAAGCCTTCCTCGAACGGATCCCGGCGACGAAGAGCATCTACAACTCGGAAACCAACGAACAGGAAATCGTCACCATCACGCCGGAAGAACGGCAGCAGGAAGCCGAAGAACTACTGAGCGCCCTCAAACAATACGCCTTCGGCGGTCAGTCCGGCACGTCCGGTGCCCCGGCTCCGCCCTGCAACCAGCAGAACAGCTTCAAGTCGATCTACGGCAACGGCGAAAAGACGCAGTACCAGCACACCTTCGAACAGACCGGCCGCTGAGCGGACGGCCGGGCGCCGGGACGCCGACGTGGTGCCGGCGCCCGGCCGAACGGGCCGCTCGTCAGGCCGCGGGCCGCTCGTAGGTCAGCAGCTGGATGCCGGCGCCGATCGTGCGACCCTCGGCGAGCGCCCAGGTCACCTTTCGGCCGTCGTCGGCGAAGAGTCGCTTGCCCCCGCCGAGGACGACCGGGAAGACCATCAGGCGCAGCTCGTCGAGCAGGTCGGCGGCGAGCAGGCCCTGGACCAGGCGGGCCGAGCCGGCGACGAGGATCGTTCCGTCGACCTCCGCCTTGAGCTTGGCGATCGCGGCGGCGAAGTCGCCGGAGAGGACGGTCGAGTTCTGCCAGTCGGCGGACTCGAGCGTCGTCGAGTAGACGTACTTCGGCATCGAGTTCATCTTCGCGGCGAACCCGGCCTCGTCTTCCATCGTGGGCCAGGCCGCGGCGAAGCCTTCATAGGTGACCCGGCCGAGCAGCTGGGCCTCGGCCTCCCGCAGCTCCTCGAGCTTGAACCCGTCCCCCTCCTCGCCGCGGTCGAACGCGAAGGTCCAGCCTCCATGCTCGAACCCCTCCGCGCCGCCCGGATCCTCGATCACCCCGTCCAGCGAGATGAACTCGGTTGCCACGATCCTTCCCATCTCCGCCTCCTTGCCTTGCGGGCGAGCCCGTCGCCGCCCTTCCATCCCAAAGACCGCCGCGACGGCCGAAACTCATCGCCCGCCGTTCACCGTGCGACGGCGCGCTCGATCAGGTCCGCGGCGAGCTCCGTGCCGCGCGCCGCGTGCAGCCGGCGGGAGGTCTGCCCGAGCCGGCCGGCGAGGGCGCCGTCGTCGAGCAGGCGGGCGATCGCGCCGCGCAGCACGCCGGGCTCGTGGGCGTAGGTGTCGACGCGGGCGCCAAACCCGGTCTCGTCGATGCGCTGGGCGTTGTCGTGCTGGTCCCAGAAGATCGGCAGCACCACCATCGGCTTGCCGAAGTAGAGGGACTCGGTGACGGTGTTGTTGCCGCCGTGGGTGATCACGAGGTCGACCTGGGGGAGGATCGAGGTCTGCGGGAGGAACTCGGCGCCGACCATGTTCGGGGCGAGCTCGTACTCGTCCGCCTGCGGGCCCTTGGAGACGACGAAGCGGTAGGGGGCATCGGCGAGCTCCGCCACCAAGGTCCGCATCAGCTCCACGTCGGCCGAGCCCAAGGAGCCGAGGCTGAGGTAGACGAGCGGCTCCTCGCCGTCGGCCAGCTCCGCGGGCAGCTGCCAGTCGGGATCGGTCGCGCGCACGCTCGCCTGCAGGTTGTGCCAGCTCGGGCCGAGTGCCTCGCGCCGCGGATAGTCGACCTCGTCGGGATAGAGGTAGAGGTTCAACGTCGGGCTCGCGTGGATGAAGTCGTCGGCGGGGAGGGGAGGGGCACCGCGCGCGCGACAGAACTCGTCGAAGTCGGCGTGCATCTCGGCGTGAGCGGCGCGGTAGGCGTCCCAGAACTCGGCCCAGCCACCTCGGTCCTCGCTCGGCAGCCCGGAGAAGACCGGTGGCAGGTCGGGGTCCTTCATCTCCAACGGGTTGCAGGAGGCGATCCGCGCCCAGGGCCGGCCGCTCGCGAAGAGCGCCGGGAAGGTAACGACGTTGTCCTCGACGACGAGGTCGGGCTCGAGCTCGCCGATGATCTCGGTGAGCCGCGCGTCGACGTACTTGGCCCCGTCGATCAGCGCCTGGAAGGTCGGCGCGATGAACTCGCCCAGCTGGTCGATCGTCGGCTTGCGGAAGACCGGCGCCGTGTCGCGGATGAAGTCCTTCCAGAACTGCCCGGGCGCTTCCTCGGTCTCCGGCGGCGGCGTGAGGCGCATCAGCCGCTCCTCGAAGCCTTGCGCCTCGAGCGTCCCGGCGAAGGACTCCTCGACGACGAAGACGACGCGGTGACCGCGGCGGCGCAGCACGTCGCCGATGCCGACGCAGTTGTTGGTCGGCCCGAACGCCCCCTCCGGGAAGAACACGATCGTCGCGGCCCGCGAACTCACGTCGTTAAACATACGTGTGCGCGTGGACTGCGAATCCGGATCAGAGGGGTGGCTGTCCTTTGTAGCCCACAGGGCTACAAAGGACAGCCACCCCTGCCGCGGGGCCGTCGGTGGGCGGCCGGGAGCCGGCGTGTGATGGGTCCGGAGGAGGCCCGCAATCGTTTCGTCGCGGCCCGCGTCGCCCGCCTGGCGACCGCCGACGCGGCGGGGCGCCCGCACCTCGTCCCGGTCGCCTTCGCGGTCTCGGGCGACACCGTCTACAGCGCCGTCGACGCGAAACCGAAGCGGACCAGGGCGCTTCGCCGGCTCGCCAACGTGCGCGCCAACCCCGCCGTGTCGCTGCTGGTCGACCACTGGGACGAGGACGACTGGAGCAGGCTGTGGTGGGTGCGCGCCGACGGGCGCGGCCGGGTCGTCGATGCCGACGACGCGGAGGCGCGCCGCGCCACCGCGCTGCTGCGCGAGCGCTATCCGCGACAGCGCGCGGCGGGCGAGGTGCTGGCGGTCGAGGTCGAGCGCTGGAGCGGCTGGGCGGCGGGCGGCGAGGGCTGACGATCGCCTTGCGCGAGCGGTGCGCGGGTGGCGTCGCCGCGGCCCCATAGATTGCGCCGTCGATGGAGGCCCACCGATCCTTGGAGCGCTTCGAGCAGGGGCACCGCGTCGGCGGCGGCGAGCTGCACACGCCCCACTTCGCCCGCCAGGCGGCGCTGATCGTCGCCGTGATGGCGGCGCTGCTGGCGGTCGCCACCTTCCTCTCCAACGAGGCGGTCAAAGAGGTGGTCACCGGCGAGACCCACCGCGCCGACACCTCCTCGCGCCTGGAGAGCAACCAGCTGCGAACGGACGTCGCCGCCGGCGACGCGACCCTGCTGCGGGTGCTCGCTCACGGCCCGCGCGAAGAGGTCCGCGCGGCCGCCGCGGCCCGCGCGCACGAGCTGCGCATCCGCAAGGAACTGGCGCCGGCCGACCGCGCGCTGACCGAGGAGATCACCCACGACCAGGAACACGTCGACGAATACAACTCCAAGCACCTCCTCTTCGAGCTCGCCGAGGTCGGCTTCGAGGTCGGCATCGTCCTCTCGACCGTCTCGATCATCGCCCACCGCCGCTGGATGCTCGGGGTGGGCAGCGCAGTCGGGATCGTCGGCGCGGTCCTCCTGGTCGCCGGCGCGCTGACGGTATGAGCGTGGCGACGACCTCGTGGCACGCCGGCGTCGGCGCGCCACGAACCTGACACACAGCCAGCTCTGAATCCTTGCGTTCCGCGCACCACTCACGCGGATTTCCGCGCCACAATCGGCCCATGCCATTGGGGCTCTGGAAGAGCAAGTGGGAGATCCACCGCGAGGACATGGCGCGACGCGACGCCGAGTACCGCGAGGACCGGGAGCGATGGGACGCCGAGACGCGGGACCTCCGCCGCCGCTCCGATGAGATCGCCGAGGAGATGCGCGCCGGCCGCCGCCGCTCCGATGAGATCGCCGAGGAAACCCGCGATCTGCGGGCCGACTACGACCGCGAGATCGCCGAGGTCAGGCTGTTCAACCGCGAGCTGCTGATCCGGATGGAGAAGACCTACGCGAACCTCGGCACCACCCTGGAGGCGCTGGGCACCGAGACCCACGAACTCAAAGCCTCGGTCGACGCCCAGACGGAGGCGATCCTGAGGCTCGTCGACCGTTTTGAAGACGCCGACGGCCAGCCGCCGGTGTGAGTGCCGCCCAAGCCGATCTCGACAGCGGATGGGGTCTCAGCCCGGGGCATGGGCTCAGGTGAGCCGCTTGCCCGGTTCGGCTCAGGCCTCAGTCGCCGCCGGGCGAGTCGCCGACCTCGGCCCCGATGCCGGCGAGCAGCCAGCCGAGGCCGGCCTCGAAGGCCTCGCCCTTGACGCCGAGGCCCATCTTCTTCTTGCCGCCGAGGTCGCGCAGGTACGGGTACTCGCCGCTCGCCGCCTGGGCCGCGATGTAGGCGTCGATCTCGGCGGCGGTCGGGCCGTCGTCGTGGCCCTCGGCGCAGGGGGTCCCGGCAGACCTCGAGGAGTGCAGTTCCCAGCGGACGAAGCCGAGCGTGTAGGTGTCGATCGCCAGCAGCACGGCGCGCTTTCGCTCCGGGGCCAGCGGCAGGGAGGAGACCGCGGCCAGCGACTGGTCGATGTGGCGCAGGCCGTTGGGGCCGAGGAAGGGCCGGCGGAAGGCGGCGCCGATCATCCAGGGGTGGGCGCGGACGGTCTCCCGCGTGCGCTGGGCGATCTGCCGCAGGCCCTCGCGCCAGTCGTCGGCGGGCGGGTAGTCGGGCAGGAGGGCGCCGCCCATCACCTCGTCGACCATCAGGTCGATCAGGTCGCCCTTGCGCTCGATGTGGGAGTAGAGGCTCATCGGGCGGGCGTCGAGCTTGGTGGCGATCCGGCGGATCGAGACCGCCTCGAGGCCGTCGGCGTCGGCGATCTCGAGCGCCGCGGTGACGATCGCCTCGCGGGAGAGCGGCTGCGGGCCCGCCGCGGCCTCGCGATCCCGCGTCCATACGCTGTCGATCCCACCCGCCATGCGGAAATAATAACGGAGCCGATACGCCGTACGGGATGCTGATACGGTGTACGGCGTGAGTCAGCCCGAGGCCGTCACCGCTCCCGCCGACCCCAACGCTCTCGACCGCGAGACCATGGTCGTCGCCGGCGTCGTGATCCTCGGCGCGGTCATGTCGATCCTCGACACGACGATCGTCAACGTCGCGATCGACCGGCTCTCGATCGACTTCCACGCCTCGCTGACGACGATCCAGTGGGTCGTCACCGGCTACACGCTGGCCCTCGCCGCGGTGATCCCGGCCACCGGATGGGCCGCCGACCGCTTCGGCACCAAGCGCATCTACATCGCCTCGCTCGTCCTCTTCATGCTCGGCTCGACCCTCTGCGCGCTTGCCTGGAGCGCCGGTTCGCTGATCGCCTTCCGCGTGCTGCAGGGCGTCGGCGGCGGGATGATCATGCCCGCGGTCATGACGATCATGACCAAGAAGGCCGGCCCGCATCGGATGGGTCGGGTGATGGGGATCCTCGGCGTGCCGATGCTGGTGGCGCCGATCATCGGGCCGATCCTCGGCGGCTGGCTGGTCGACGACGTCTCCTGGCGCTGGATCTTCCTGATCAACGTGCCGATCGGCGTCGTCGCCGTGATCCTCGCCCAGATCGTGCTGGAGCGCGACAAGCCGGAACCGTCCCACCGGCTCGACTGGCTCGGGATGGTGCTGCTCTCGCCCGGGCTGACGCTGCTCATCTTCGGCCTCGCCGAGTCGGCCAACGGGGGCTTCGGCGCCTTCAAGGCGTGGGGGCCGATCCTCGCCGGCGCGGCCCTGATCACCACCTTCTTCTGGCACAGCTGGCGCAAGGGCGGCGGCGCGCTGATCGACATCAAAACCTTCACCCACACCCGCGCGGGCGCCGCCGCGGGGACCTTCACCCTGTTCGCGATCGCCTTCTTCGGCGCCCTGCTGTTGATCCCGCTCTACTACCAGGCGGTGCGCGGCGCCTCGGCGCTGGAAGCCGGCCTGCTGCTCGCCCCGCAGGGGATCGGCGCGATGATCACGATGCCGCTGGGCGGCAAACTGACCGACCGCTACGGCCCCAATCCGTGGCCCGCCTGCGGGATCCCGCTGCTGGTGATCGGCATCGCCCCCTTCGCCTTCGTCACCGCCCACACCTCATACGTCCTGCTCTGCTCGTTCAGCTTCGTGCTCGGCCTCGGCATGGGCCTGGCGATGATGCCGACGATGACCGCGGCGATGCAGGCGGTCCCGGCGGCGGCGATCGCCCGCACCTCGACCGCGATGAACATCATCCGCCAGGGCGGCGCCTCGATCGGCACCGCGATCCTCTCGGTCATCCTCGCCTCCGAGATCCACTCCAAGCTCGGCTCGGGTGGCGGTGGCGGGGGCGGCCTCGAATCGATCCACAGCCTCAGCCCGACCCAGCAGGCGGCGATCAGCGAACCGCTCTCGGAAGCCTTCGCCTCGAGCTTCGTCTGGGCGCTGGTCATGCTCGGGATCGCCTTCATCCCGGCCCTGGCGATGGCGCTCGGCAAGTGGAAGACCGCCGGGTCCGACGGCGAGTCCCCCTCTCCCGACCAGCCCCGCGTCGTCCTCGAGTAGCCGGGGGGCGTGGAGACCTACTCGCGCGTAGAGCGAGTAAGTCTCCACAGCAGGCCGCGCGCCGGCATCCCGCCCCGTCAGCCTTCCGCACCACTTCGGTCGCGGAATTGACCCACCCGCGTCTTGTTCGGTGCGGGTTTCCTCCGCAGGGTCTGCGGCATGGGAAGGCGAATCAGGAAACGGCGGCCAGGCGCCGAACCAAGCGGCCTTCGCCCGGATTGGCGCCCGCTGGTCGCCTTCGCGCCCGACGAGCTTCCGGATTTCATGTGGATGTTCCGAGACTTCCTCGAGGACGGCACGATCGTGGAGGCCTACAAGCATTGCTGGACGAGGCAGTATCTCCACCTCGACGCCGACGGCCGCGCCTATGTGTTCCTGGGCGAGGGATACGAAGAGGTGGAGCCGCAGGCTCTGCTCGTACAGGTCCTGAGGGACTGCGGGGCGCGCGGTGATATCGTCAGACGAAATGAGTGGATCGACGGGACGAGAGTCACTTGGGCACGGTCGGCCGGCCGGCACCGCATTCCGCGGGCAAGAACCCTGTTCGTCATCCAGCAGGCCGGCGTTTGCTTTGAGGATCGGACCCACCGAAAGGGTCGGTCGCGGCTCTACTTCTTCGGTGATGACGAGGATGAACAGCCACTTGAGATCGTCGCGGTCGAGCTTGAGGACGGGAACCTCCTCGTAATCCATTCGATGCCGATGCGCGAGCGTGTCGAGGAGAGATATACGGAGGCCCTGAGATGGCGAAAGTGAAGGAGAAGGTGTTCCGGACCAGGTCCGGCGAGATCCTGACCGAGGAGGATCTCGGGGAGATCGCCGACGAGGTCGAATCGGATGAGCCCGTTGTCTTCGGGGCCGTCCGCCCGGTCGGCAGGCCGTCGCTCGACGGCAACGGCGCATCTCCGCGGTTGAGCTTCCGAATTCCTCGGGAGTTGTACGACCGAGCCGCCGAGCGGGCTATCGACGAGGAACGAACGGTGAGCGCGGTAGCCCGCGAGGCGCTGGAGAGGTACCTCAAGGACTGAGCGGGGCGGCGACAAGCGTCGTCGCTCAGGCCGAGCTTGCGGCCGGCGCTAGTCTGGGCGCGCGATGGAGCGACTCGAAGGCAAGCTCGTCTACCGGGGCCACGGCGTCGACGTCGAGGTCCGCCACTACCGGCGCGAGGACGGGACGGAGGTCGAGCGCCAGGTGGTCGAGCACCCGGGCTCGGTGGCGATCGTCGCCCACGACGAGGAGGCCGTCCACCTCGTCTCCCAGCCGCGCGAGGCGGTCGAGGAGGATGCCCTGCTCGAGATCCCCGCGGGCACCCTCGACCACGAGGGGGAGACGGAGCTCGACGCCGCCCGCCGCGAGCTCGCCGAGGAGGCGCACCTCGCCGCGACCGACTGGACCGAGCTGGCCCGGATCTACCCGAGCCCCGGCTACGTCAGCGAGGTGGTGACGATCTTCCTCGCCACCGGCCTCTCGCCCGCGAGCGGCGAGCGCGACCCCGACGAGGAGATCGAGATCGTCCGCCTGCCGCTGGCCGAGCTCGAAGCGGCGCTGCCGCGCATCCGCGACGCCAAGACCTTGATCGGCCTCACCGCCCTGCGCGACCGCCTCGCCGACCGCCTCGCCGGCCGCTCTTCCGGCCACTGAGCGCCGCGACCGCCTCGCCGGCCGCTGAGCGCGCCGCCGCGCCCGCCGGGAACCGCCCCGCCGGGAACGCGCCCCGCCTAGGACTTCTCGATCTCCTTGCCGACCCGCTTCTCTTCGCGGCGGTGGCGCCGCCACACCGGGCCGATGTAGCCGATCAGCATCCCCACCAGGGTGAAGACGGCGAGCACGACGATCAGCGGCGCGTCGAAGCTGGCGAACAGGACTTCGACGCTGACGCTCTGGGAGTTCTGCAGGCAAACGACCACGACCAGCGCGACGAGGATCCCGACGGTCCACGCGCGCCAGTTGATCGGCTTCTTGTCCTGCGGGCCCACGCGCAGATCCTAGGCGCCCCGGCGGCCCGAGTCGCTGTAGGCCGTCCCTCGAGTCACTGACGGACGGCGATCAAAGACTTCGTCATGCCGGCGAATTTCTCTCGCTGCAGTGAGGCGCCCGGGAAGTAGAAGCGCATCTCTGACACCGAGAGCAGCTCGATATTCATCGCCCCCTCGAGGGCGTGTGCCGAGTCGCGGTCCTTGCGGTGATGTCCCAGCGGCCAACGGACGATGACCTTCGGACGAATCGCCAGCGGCAGGAACTGCAGGCCAGGACAGAGATAGTGCGGCTCGACCGGAAAATATCGATAGGGAGTCTGAACCCAATATCGAGGGGCGGCGCCGCGGACCACGTCGGCGAACCTCTCGCGCCTCCAGTGACCGCCCACGTGCTCGATGACAGAGTTGGAGAAGGCCAGGTCAAAGGTTGGCAGCTCGGGCGGATCGCAGCCGTCCCCGCGTATCGCGGTCATCCAGGGCTCGGGGACGTCCTGCGGGTACCTGTTCAGGAGGGTGACCTGACCGGGGCGGAGCGGTGAACTGCGCCAGAAGCGGGCATCCCCGCCGAGGTCGAGGACGCGCATCTCGCGGAGGTCGGGAAAGGCCGAGACGAGGAGGTCGAATCGTCGCAGGCGCATCCGGCTGCTCGCGCTGCCCTCCTCATAGGCGCCCACGAACCGCCGCGTGATCGAGTCCGCGACCCTGCTCTTCATGCGAGGGGGTCCATTCTCATCGCTTCCAGAGGTAGACGGGGCGTGTTGGATCGGCCGTGACCTAGTTCGATCCCCGCCGCGTGAGCACCACGGGGATGGTCCGGATCAGCAGTTTGATGTCCGCCCAGAAGGTCCAGCTGCTCACATAGGCGTAGTCGATCTCGACCATCTCGCGGAACGGGATGCTATTGCGGCCGAGCACCTGCCAATAGCCGGTCACCCCTGGCACGCAGTCGAGGCGGTGCCGGCCCCAACCCCGGACCTCGGCGTCGTCGCGCTCCGAAAGCGGCCGCGGTCCGACCAGGCTCATGTCCCCCCGCAGGACGTTCCAGAGCTGTGGCAGCTCGTCGAGACTGGAGCGCCTGAGGAACCCACCCACGCGCGTGACTCGGGGATCGTCCTCCATGACGAGCCAATCCGGATCAAGGCTCTCGGCCATCAGTCCTTCGACCAGCGCGTCCGCCTCGGGCACCATGGTCCGAAACTTGAGTAGCTGGAAGCGAACGCCATCGCGCCCAACCCGTCTCTGGCGGTAGAGCACGTCACCTCCATCATCGAGCTTGATGGCGAGCGCGATCACTCCCATCGGGAGCGCGAAAAGTCCAAGCAACAGAGCGGATCCCACAACGTCCAGGCTGCGCTTGGAAATGCGCGAGGTCCGGGAGAGCACCGGCGGGTGGTAGGAGAGAAACCCGGTGCCCTCGATGTGGTTTACCTCGACTCCGGGCGTGATCAAAGCGCGTTCGCGGGTGAAGGTGCCAAATCTGACCCTGGCGAGGCCGCAGGCACGCATCAGATCGCCGAGCGCCTCCTGGGAGATCACATCATGATTCAGCTGCACGACGACGTGGTCAACCTCATGAGCCGCCACGAGCCGGTGGAGCTCGTCCATCGACCGGCAGACCGGTATCCCAAGGGGACCGGCGCGGTCATCCCCGACCGGCATCGCGACGGAGACGGCCATCGCATACTCCGGATGGTTTTGCAGCTTGCGCCTGATCACCCGGACCTGGTCCATCGGGGCGATCACCAAGACTCGTTCCGGACCGCGCAGCGACAGGTTGACTCTGCGGACGGCCACCCTGGTGGCGGCGGTCAGGAGAAGTGCAAGCACCCCGAAGCCGACCACCTCTTCGAAGCTCATCCTAGGTACGGGCATCAGCCGGTAGAAGAGCCAGAGGCCCAAGGTGCCGATGATCAGAGAGTGGGCGAGTGACGAAGTGTCGTCGAGGTGGGTCGGCTCGAAACGGCGCACCGGGCGTTCGTACAGGCCATAGGCGCGGAGGAGGATCGCCCAGAAGGGGAGGGTGAGCATGATCCAGAGGGCGTCCTCGATTGGGTTGTGGCGTCGACCGACGATCGCGAACGATGCAGCGGTGGCGATCAGGAGCGCCATCCAGTCCCCGGCGAGGAGCACCCGCCGGAGGGCGTAGTCGCGATCGCGGTGACGGCTTTGCAGGAGGCGTTCGGCGGTCTCTGATCCAGCCCGCCCGGAGAGGTGCTCCGAGATTGCAGACATATTCGTACCACTCAATGACCGATCATCCCCCAAATAAAAGAAAAATCCAGCAGCGACCTGGACTCTATCGACCAATCCACCGACGAGTCCAGGGCAGCATTGTCTGGGAACGCCTACGGACGCCAATCCGGGCTCGGGCCTTCTCCCGCCGCGGCGCGAACTGCCGCTCTCAGGCGCGGGTTCTGGCGGGGCATCTCCCTTGCGGGGTCGACCGGATCACGCCATAGGGCCCGGTGCAGGTCTGCGGGGTCTTGGACGAGGACGATCAGTCCCCGCTCGGCCAGTCGCGCCGCGATGTCCATCTGGTGGTCGTCGACGTGCTCTGCCATGGCGGCTCGGCGAGGAACTACCAGCGGTCGCTTCCCCAACCGCAAAGCGGTGATGATCGTCCCAACTCCGGCGTGGCAGATGACCAGCTCCGCCGAGCGCATGGCGGCCTGCACCTCGTCGATCTCCATGAACGGATGCCAGGCGATGTCCGGCAGCCCGAACCGCGGCGGGGTCGACCCGTGCTGAACCATCAGGCGATGGTCCTCCCCGGCGAGCGGTTCGACCAGATCGAGCAGGCGTTCGAAGGGCTGCTCGTGCGTGCCGAAGCTAACGAAGATCAAAGACCGTCCCGTAATGGTGCGCCTTCGGGAACACCTCCAACAGCTCCGGCCATTGGACGATGAAAGTGTCGGCCATCGGATACACGAGCCGTCCGGTCAGCGACGGGCTGCTGATTCGCGCCATCGATTCCAGGTAGACGAAGCGGACCCGGAAGAGCTTCGCGAGGATGGCGAAGGGGACCGCGACGCCGGCCCCGGTGGAGACTACGGCGCTGATCTTCCGCGAGGCGAAGACCCGGCCTGCGAGTCTGAGATTCCGAAGCAAGTTCGGAATGTTGCGGTTGGTCGGATGGAACGCCCAGATCACCTGCTCTCCCTCAAGCAATGAGATCGCGTCGCTCTTCTCGAAGCTCACCCAGAGGCGCTTGCCTCTGGGCCACAGATCGGAGAGCTGAAGCAGCTGCAGCAGGTGTCCCCCGCTCGAGGCGACCAGAAGAACCCGCGGAGGGCATGCTCCTGCCCTGCAACCTTCGGCCCTCACGATCCGACCGCCTCCATGAACCGGTCGAGCTCGGCCTCAGACCGCCGGCGGGCGGCCTCATGACCTTGGTTGGCCAGCTTGTCCCATCGCCCCTGGTCGGCGACCACCGTACCCACGGCGTCGGCGATGGACCGCGCGCGGTTGTCGACGAGCAGGACGCCAGGAATCCCGCGCGCCCACCCGCGTAGCGCCTGGCTGTCGGAAGTCACTACCGGGCGCCTGTGCTCGAGCGCCTCGATCAGCCCGTTCTGCATGGTCGCCTCTCGCGTGGTCAGGGACATGATCACCGCAGCCTCCGACAGCGTCCGGTCGAAGTCGTCGTCGCTCAGCCAGCCGGTGGCCCGTACGTTGGCCGGCAGGCGCTCGGCCATCCCGGCAGGCGCGCTGCCGGTCAAGGCGAAGTCGACGTCGGGCAGCAGCTCCGCGGCCGCAATGATCGCTTCGATCGGCTCGTCGAGGGCGTGGCTGCATACCGCCAGCGCGAGGGGGCGGCCCGAGACCACCTTCGCTCCCCAGCTGTCCGCCGCGGAGCGGTCGCGCATCGAGTAGACGCTCAAGGTCACCGACCGGGGCGCCGCCCCTTCTTGTTCGGTGGCCAGCACCACGTTGTGGAAGATCGCTCCGGAACAGCGCCGAAGAACGAACTCGTTCAGCCTGGCGAAACGCGTCCAACGGGCGTCGTTATAGGCACCGGAATGGCAGTCGGCCCAGCATTGGGCTCGCGCGAGCCTCGCACCGATCAAACAGGCGACACCGGAGACGCAGGGCGGGTTGGTAAAGAGCACGACGCTGGGCCGGAGGCTCAGGAGGCGTACGATCGTCGTCACGGCTTGAACCCCGTAGCGCAGCGGCCACCACCACCCCAGTACGAACCGCGCGGGCACGAGGTATGCGGCACCCAGGCGGGCCGACAGGTCGCGGGCCCGGCTATGCGGAGTCCATGAGACGAACGCGAAGCGCTTCTCCTCCGGCTGCATCGCTTTGACGGTATAGAAGAACAGCCGCAGCCGTTCCCAGTATCAACCCGGCGGGAGATCGGTACACGCCTGGCCGGAGCCGAACCACATACGAGCTAGTCTCCGACCAGCGTTCGCCGAGGGACTGCAGGAGGACCCACCCGTGAACATCAGCCCAACCGAAAAGAGCACCACGGCAAGCGGGGCCGCCGCCCCGATCACGGTGGCACCGCCGCTGGTCCTCGGCCAGAGCACTCTCGATCAGAATCTCAATTCACTGCTCGTCGTCGCCGGGGTGACCGCCTTGGTTCTCGGGCTCTCCGTCGCCTTCATCCTCAGCGGCTTCGGTCGACCGCTGATCATCGTCGGCTCCGTGGCGGCCGTCGTCGCCCCCACCGTCTACGGGCGGGTCGATTTGGCCGCCGCGGTAGTCGTCGTGGCCGCGATGCTGTCCCCGCTCATCACCGTCATCTGCCACTCGCCACTCGGCGCCTGGGTGGACAACGTCGCCTTGGCGGCCCTCGCAGGGGTCTGCCTGGTCCTGGGGCTCATCGGACGGCGCTTCTCATTGCTCGGGTGCTTCGCGTTGGTCGCCTTCGTGATCGGTATCGCGGCGTTGCGGGCCCCGACCCACTCGGTCGGCCTCTACCAGGCTCGGCAGGTACTCGTCCCGATCTCGCTGATCTTCTCCGGCATCGTTGTCGCCGAGAACGCAGTCAGCCTCAACAGCCTACGTATGGCCGTACTGGTCACCGGCGTGATCAACCTGATGTACATGGCGGTCGAGGCCGGCCTCGGCCCGATCATCCCGCCCCACGCGGCATATGAATTCAAGGAATTCTCCCGCGTCCGCAAGAGGATCGAAGGCTCCGCCGGGCTCCCCGGCAACTACTACTTCTTCTACTCCTCCGGTCACGCCAAATTGGTTCGGCTCGGTGGCCTGCTGTTCCAGCCGCCGGTGACGGGCATCTTCACCGGACTGCTGGCGATCGTCAGCTACTGGACCATCCGCCGGCGGGCGATCGCACTCGCTGTCGCCGCCTTGGCGCTGATCGCCACTCTCGCAACGTTCTCTCGAGCGGGAGTCTTGCTGGTGGTGCTTGGGATCGGCCTGCCGGTCCTCGTCGCTCGGGTCGGGAAAAAGGCCGGGATCGGAATCATCGTCGTGCTGTTGGCGCTCGCCACCCCGGTGATCTTGCACGAGGGCGCGAGTGCCAGGCACCTCGAAGGCTTCACGACGTCACTGAGCATCGCGTTGCACCACCCGCTTGGCCTCGGATTCGGCCATTTCGGCAACAGCGCCAAGGTGAGCGCGAACAGCGTTGCGGGCGAGAGCCTTCTCGGCGTGCTGATCGCAGGCACGGGACTCATCGGCCTGCTCCTCATCCTCGGTGCCATAGCCTCGCTGCTCCGGGCCACCGACCGAGTCGGATGGATCGCCTGGACCGGAATCGCAGCCTTGGTCATCGCCGGCTTATCCGAAAGCGCCGGTGGCCTGGCCGGGACCGCCGCCCTCTGGCTCTTCGCCGGGTTGGCGCTCGGCATCGGCGTCCGCGCCGCGATCCCCGACCAACCCAGAACCGGCGTGGCCGGAGGCGAGCCGACACCCAGTGACGGCGCGGGAACCATGACCAACCGCGATACCATCTACTGAAATGGGAGCAGATCGGCCCGTCACCTACCCGGCGAAGCCACTCTCGTTCACCGCAGGGGTCGTCAAGGAGAAGCTCCCGAGGCCTCTGCGAAGGGCAATCGTGCGGCAGCTGTTGCGTGCGTCGCGGCGTTTCAGCAGGGGTGCCGGTGTGGAATGCCCGGTGTGTGGCGCCTCGGCGTCCAGCTTCGTTCGGGGAAGGTGCCTGACTTGTAGCGCCGCCGCCCGCCAAAGGCTTCTCGCATTGTTCCTCCGTCGAGAAGGGCTCCTCAAGGGTGACTCGCCCGTCCGAATCCTCCATTTTGCGCCGGAGCCAAGCCTGATCAGCATGCTGTCACGGAATCCGGTGGTGGACTACGTTCCGGGTGACCTGGTTCCTGACAGGGGCCACGAGAAAGTGGACGCCACCGCCATTCATCTTGATCCGACCTTTGACGGAGTACTTACCAGTCACGTGCTCGAGCACATCCCGGACGACGAGTCCGCGATCTCGGAGATGTACCGAATCTTGAAGCCGGGGGGCTGGGCGGTGGTGCTGGTGCCCTTCGTCGCGTCACTCCCGGAGACGTATGAAAGCGATGCGATAACCAGCCGGTGGGCGCGCTATCGCCATTTCGGCCAACATGATCACGTCCGTGTCTACGGACGTGATCTACCGGCAAGATTGGAAGCTCCTGGGTTTGACGTGACCCTGCGTCGCTACGCGGACGAGCTCTCGGAGAGCGGCGTCGAAAAGTACGGATTGCGGTCGGCCGATGTCATCTTCGTCCTCAGGAAGCCCGCGATCTGACCGCGCATGCGGGGCGCCGAGCTGACCCGCGGATCAGGCTAGGTACGGAAGGGCGCCGACCGCTGCGGACTCCGCCGCGATCCTGGCGCCGATCTCCCGCTGCTCGGCCGGTGACCACAGGCTGTCGAGCCGGCTGCGGTTGCGGTCGACGATCGGCGCGGCCACGCCCGACTTCCAGGGCTCGTTCAGGCTGAGACGGGCGCTCTGGGAGCGGTAGGCGTCCGTCATCGCCTCGATGGCCGTGTGGTCGTCCGCGACCCCCAGCTCGGCACATAGCCTGGCCAAGGTCCGCGATGGGTTGTCAACCAGCCGCTCATAGGACACGAAGCAGTGCCCGGGCTCAGAGTGGTATTGGCAGCTGAGGCGCGCGTCGAGCCGCCATCGCTCGATGCACTCGTCCAGGCTTCGCCTGCCCCAGTCGGCCGGATACTCGCGCGCCACCGAGTACAGAGAGGCGATTGCCGGCAGGCCTTCGCGCACCAGGTGGATGAAGCGGACGCCCTCCACCCGGCGGCGGATCAACGGGATCCGGTGGAGATGGATCGGCGTCTTCTCGACCCAGATCGTGGCCCCAGCCCTCGCGGCGAGCGAGTCCAGCGCGTCGACGTACCGGGCGGTCGCGCCGCCCGCAAAGGCCGCCGGCATCGCACCGATCGCCGGGTGAGGTGCGAGGCGCGGATCGATCGCGGCGAGCAATTCCAGGCGCTCGCGCAGATTCCTACGAGTTGGCTTCAGGCAACGATACGTCTTCTTCCAGGAGGCCAGACGCATGAAGAACCAAGTCTCGGGCGGGATCGCGATCTGAGGATGGCCGGCGAGAAGGGACTGGAGCAGCGTCGTTCCGGAGCGCGGGAATCCCACCAAGAAGAAGCGCGAAGGCGCGGTGGAGACGGCAGCAAGTCGGCCACTCTCTCTGGTGTCGGCCATGGGGCCAGGTTACCCCGACCTCGTCACGCCTCTCACAGACGAGAGAACCGAGGCGTGGATACCGACCTTGCGGACGGTCAAGATGCTCAATGCGATGTTCCAGGCGGCGAAGGTGATCGAGGTGACGATGGCCGCCCCCAAGCTGCCGATCGCGAGGATCGCAAGCGGAGTCATAACCAGGTGCCCAAGGGTGACCCAGGAGTAGACACGCACGGTGTAGGACTGATGGCCGGTGACGATCATGATGTAGCCGACAGAGCCCGCTCCGGCATTCACCAGCTGACCGACCAGGAGGACAATCAACACCGGGGTGGCGTCGGCGAACTGACCGCCGAACAGGCTCAGAATCGGTCCGGCGGCGATGGCGAGAAACAGGCAGATCACCGCAGAGGGCCAGAAGGCAAGCGCCGCGCTGTGGGTCGCCAGTCGCTGCATGTCCTTCAACTCGCCTCGGGCCCACTGGGCGGAGAGGGTCGGGGTGGAGATCGCGTTGACCGCAGCCAACACCATGCCGACCAGGTTCGCGGATTTCGCGGCGGCGTTGTAGAGGCCGGCGTCCTTGGCGCCGCTGATCGCCCCGACCAGAATCACGTCGGCCTGGCTCATGATGACTCCGAAACCTGCCATGACCAGCAGTGGCAGGGCCACCCGGGCCCACTCGCGGGCCTCGTAGGCAGGCGGGGCGAGCCTAATGTCGCTCATCAGCCCACGCCAGAACGTGAGGCCCTGGACCAGGGCGAGCACCGCGATTCCCGCCGTGGTGATCACCAGAGCCGCGGTGGGAGTGAGGTCACCGCCTAGGGCGAGAAAGGTACCCGCGGCGAGGATAACGAACAGTGGCCGGCCGACCAGCGAGGGCACGAAGGCGAGGATGATGCGGTGGAAGGCTCGGATCACTTCCGTGAGGAGAGTCATCAGCGCGATCAGTGGCGCCAGCAGCAGGACCAACATGACCTGGACGTGGACCTGGCCGCCCGTGACCAATGAGTGGATGCCAAGCACCGCCGAGACAACCAGCCAGACGGACAGCCCGGCGACCAGGGTTGCCGCGACGCTCGCACGAATCACGCCGTTCAGACGCGCATGGTCACCGGCAGCCCGATAGGCGGGGATGAAGCGAAGTACGCCGGTCGGGAACCCGAGTCCGCCGATCACCGCGATCAGAGTGGCCCAGGCAAACGCGTATGAATAGACGCCGTAGCTCTCAGCGTGCATCCATCGGGCCAGCAGCACCTGCATGAGGAAAGCCAGGGCGGCACCGATCCCCTGCAGCACGACGGCGAGGCCGACCCGGCCCGCGAACGTCGAGAACTCTCTGGACTCCGCAAGTTTCTGCAACATGGGCCGGCGCCAGTGTGCCGGCAATGCGTCGCGGCCACCGGCGCGCCGGCTCCGGCTAAGCTCGCTCCAGCAACACACCGGTGTGAACACAATCGACGACGATCCCTACAGGTATGCAGTACGCGGCCCCCGCCTGCGGGCGGAACTCTTCTGGCGCAAGTCCGTGAAACTGGCCACCACCGGCGACACGGGCACGTGGCATGTTGGCCGCCGCTGGCCCCCGGTGAGATGGAACGCGGTGCCGCCCACCACGGGACCGGTGTGGGGCGACTACCTCGGCGATCTCGCCGGGCACACCCTCACCTTCGTCGGCGGCCTCCACCGAAGCGGCACCACGGTCTTGGCCAAAGCGCTCGCCGCGCACCCGGAGGCAAGCGGATTCCAGGGCACGGGAGTCATCGAAGACGAGGGGCAGTTCCTGCAGTCGACCTACCCGCTCGCCGCCACCCACGGAGGCCCAGGCCTGTTCGCCTTCTCCCCGGCTATGCACATGACCGACCGCGCCCCCGCCGCGAACCGCGCGACCGCCGCGCGCCTGTTCGCGGAGTGGCGGCCCTACTGGGACCTCTCACGGCGGGTCCTGATCGAGAAGTCACCGGCGAACCTGATCAAGACGCGATTTCTCCAATCGCTGTTTCCAGACAGCCGCTTCGTCGTGGTCGTGCGCCATCCGATCGCTTCCGTCTTGGCGGTGCGGAAGTGGAGCCGGACCTCGCTCGACAGCCTGATTCGGCACTGGCTCACCGGCTACCGGTTGGTGAGGTGCGACGCGTCCTCGCTCAAGCACCTCCTGGTGGTGCGCTATGAGGATCTGGTCGAGCGACCGGGCGAGGAGCTCGCGCGCCTGCACGCCTTCTTGGGCCTCCCGCCGTCGGAGCCGCAGGTGGTCATTCGCAAGGGAGTCAACGACGCCTACCTCGAAAGGTGGGCGCGACTGGCGGGGCGCTCCCGTCTCCACCGTCGCTACTTCGCCGCGCTTGAGGGCCGCTTCGAGGCCGCGGTGCGGGAGTTCGGCTACTCCCTCCGCGATCCCAGGTGGCTCGCCGCGGGGCCACCGTTCTAGTGGAAGAGCGGGGACCGTGGATTCAGTGAACGTGCCGTGCGGTACGAGGAGAGTGACGCCTTCGGTCGGCCCCGCAATGCCTGGATCCGGGAAAGGATGAGCCAGGCCCGCCACTCCTGCGGTTCCCGCTCCGTTGCGACCGCCGCTTCGCTTTCGGCGGCGACGAGGTCTCCTTGGGATTCGAGAATCTGGGCCTGCTGCAGTCGCGGTCCGGCGGCGAAGGGTTCGACACGGACCGCGTTGGCGGCTTCCGCACCGGCGGCCCGCAGGTTCCCCGCCCGCACGTCCGCCTGGCTGTTTTCGATCGCGATCGCCGACGCGAGCGGGATCGCGATGGCCACCATCGCGGCAACCGAGAACGCCACGCCGGCGATCCGCGCAGCAACCGGCACCGAACGTCGCCGCGGCAGCTCGCCGGCGCCGACCAAAACTGACGCCAGCAGGAGGAAGACCATCGGAACCACCGCCAGCTTCCAGAGCCAGTCGTAGGAGGCACCGACGCAGAACGCCATACAGGCGGCGAGCACGGCGGCGAGCAGGGTGCGGCTGCCGCGATCGGCGCGCGCGTAGCGCCTGGCGCCGGCCAACAGCACCCAGCCGAGGAAGGCGACGAGCAGGGCGAGGCCGATTATGCCCAACTCGCCGAGGGTCTCGAAGTACAGCGAGTGGGCATCTTGGACGAAGCCACCCTTCGTTCCATGTCGGGCCCACCAGGATTCGAAGCTTCCCGACCCCGTCCCGATCAGCGGCGCCGTCGCGTTCTCGTGCAGGGTCGCTTCCCAGAACGGCCAGCGCCCGTTGCTGCTGAAGCTCTCGAAGCGCGAGGAACTGTGGGACACGGACTTCGCGCCCTTGAATTCGTGCCAGGCGTGGGAGAAGCGACCGGACGCGCCGGCCGCGATCACCAGCACGAGGACGAGTGCGCCGACCCCGCCGAACGTAGACAGCGCAACCCGGCGCGATGGCCGGGTCCAGGCGGGGCGGGTGCCGTGCCGCGCCCAGAGGGCGAAGGCCGCCTGCAGGAAGCCGACCGCGAGGCAGACGATGATCGCCATGACCATGACCTCGTTTCCCTGCTGGTGCGCGGCCGCGTTGCCGTAGCCGGAGTCGAGTGCGTGTCGTTGGTGGGTGGCGGCGATCAGGATTGCCCCGCCGATCCCGCCGACCAGGAACGTCGCGAGCTTCGGCAGTCGGTCGTCGCTTAGCGCGAAGAACAGGCCGACCGCCAACACCGCCGCCAAGGTCCCACCGCGGGAGAAGGTGAGATAGATGGTGAGGAGCAGCGCCGGGATGGCGGCGGCGGCCAACGCCTGTACGAGAATCTGCCTTGAACGGGTGGCGATGTAGAGCACCAGCGGCAGCCCGAGCGCGATCAGCGAGGCGAGGCCGTTCCAGTATCCCACCGGGTAGGCGAGCCGGCCGCGGTTGGCCTGCAGCAGTTCGACCGTCTGGGCAGCTTCCGGGAACCAGGCGGGATGCAGCCTGGAGAGCAGCCCGACGATCGCGACCACGCCGATCGCGGCGCCGATCGCGGTGATCATCCGACGTCCGAAATGCGCAGAGCGGACCGACAGCGCGAGGGAGAAGACGCCGAGGAGGGTCACGACGCGGCCGAGGTCTTCGACCGTCCGGTGCGTCGCGTCGGTCCAGATGCAGCTGAGGCCCACCCATCCCACATACGCGGCGAGCAGCCCGACGGCGACCAGGGATCCGTGGCGCAGCCGGGTCAGGGGCAGCGCGCCGACCGCGAGCCCGAGCAGCAGTCCCCACCAGATGGCGAGGCCCAGTTGGTTGCGGATCACCGGGTCGTACCCTCCGCCGTTAAGGGCGAGGTAGACGATGAGGCCGAAGCCGAGGAGCCAGACCGCCAGGGCCTGAAAGTCGAACTTCCCGGCAAACCCGCGGACCCGCGTGCCGACCGGAAGTGAGGCGATTGCTTCCATCAGGCCGCGAAGGGTCCGAGCCCGGCAACGCCGACCGCCGTCACCGCCAGTCCGATGACCCCCAGTCCGGCGTAGGCCGCCGCCAACGCGCGCCACTGCCCCGCCGCCATGCCGAAGCGCGTGCGAGGCCGAGCGAGCAGCCGCCGCCGCAGCCCACCTCGGAAGGCAGGGGAGGGCAACGGCCGCCCACGGTCGAGCCGCTCGGCGAGCCTGGTAAGCGCGATCCGCTCTGGCTCCGGGACATCGGGCCCAAGATCCAGATCGCGGCGATCGCGGTCCTCAAGGTTCGGGGGCATGCAAGGGGTGGTACGTCGGGATCGATGGAAAGCTGACGATCCGCGAATGGATGTCAGCAAGTCGGGCGCCCGCCCGTACTGGCTGTCATGCGATCGCGTTCTCTCATCACCTTGCTCCTCCTGCCGGCTGCCCTCGTGCTCCTCATCGCGCCGCAGGCGCTCGCCGCCAAGAGGGTCCCGCCCGGTCTCTCGGGGGCGAACCAATACACCGAGACGATCCCAGGCGCCGGCGGCAGCGAATCGGTTCGCGGGATGGAAGGCGAAAATGGTGCGGCGGCCACCCCGTCGAAGGCCCTCGGCAAGGACAACGCTGCAAAGCTCGAAGCCCTGGGCCCCGAAGGCAGTGCGGCGGCGCGGGCTGCCGCCATAGGCGTGGGCACCGGCGGTGGAAGCGGCGGGCCGAAGCCGCCCTCCGGGACGACGCCTCGGGCGGGCGCGGGGGGGAGCGCCGCGAAGATCGGCAACGCGCCGGACGAAGCTCGGGCGACGGGCGACTCGGGCTCGTCGGCAGCCGGGCAGATCGTCGACCAGATCACCGGCAGCTCCGGCTCGGCCGGGATGGGTTGGCTCTTGCCGTTCCTGATCTTCGCCACCGCCGTCGGCGCGGGGGCCTACGTTCTCGGTCGGCGCCGGACCACGTCGCACCGTGGCTGATCGGACAGCCGTGTCGACCGGCGCGTCCGTCCGCCTCCTCCGCGCGGGCATGCTGCTTGTCCTGGCCTGCCTCGCCGTCGCCGCCCTCGCGGCCGCTCCCGCCGCCTCGGCGTCGCCGCACCGGCTCCGCCTCGGCTACGGCGACCCGATCTTCAAGTCGACCAACTCCGCCTTCCGTGAACGCTGGCTGGGGCGGGCCTCGCAGAGCGGCGCCTCCATGGCTCGCATCAATGTCCGCTGGTCGGGGATCGCACCGGCGCCCTTGCCGGCTGGCTTCGAAGCGACGAATCCGGCCTCGCCGGGATACCGCTGGTCGGCTCTCGACGCCGCCGTTCGCGGCGCCGAGGCCCACGGCCTCGAAGTCATGTTCACGATTCTCGAAGCGCCTACGTGGGCGGAGGGGCCGAATCGCCCGTCCGAAGCGAAGCAGGGCTCCTGGGAGCCGCAGCCGGAAGCGCTGGGCGCCTTTGCCGTTGCATTGGCCCGGCGCTATGACGGCTCCTTCCCCGACCCGTCGAATCCGGGCACCAGCCTTCCACGGGTCCGCTACTTCGACGCCTGGAACGAGCCCAACCTGGCCAACTTTCTTTCCCCGCAGGTGACTTCGTCCGGCAAGCTGGTCGGACCCGAACTGTTCCGGAAGATGCTCAACAGCTTCTACGCTGGCATCAAGGAAGCGCAGCCCCACGCGGTCGTCATCGCTCCGAGCTCGGCCTCGTTCGGCGCCCCCAACGGGTTCAGCACCGCGCCGGTCCTCTTCCTGCGGGATCTGCTCTGCCTGCGCGGGGGGAGGCTGAGGCAGGTGTCCTGCCCGGAAAAGGCCCACATGGATGAGCTCGGCGCGCACGCGATCCAGGTCGGGCCGCCGACCGAATCGGCGGTGAGCCCACTGGACGCGACGACGCCCGACCTGGGCCGGTTGACCCGTGTGGTCCGCGCCGCCGAACGCGCGGGCACGGTCGAATCACGAGGGCGGATCGGCCTTTGGGTGACCGAGTTCTGGGTGATCAGCAAACCGCCAAACCCCGGCGGCATCCCCTTGATGGAGCAGGCGCGCTGGTACGACCAGAACCTCTACGAGTACTGGCAGGCCGGGGCCGAAGTGGCGCTCGAGTTGCAGTTGCGCGACGGTCGTCTACCGACCGCGGACAATCCCCTGGCGGTCCAGACCGGGGTCTTCTTCCGCAGCGGAAAGCCGAAGCCGTCCTATCGCGCGATGCGGTTTCCGCTTGTTGCGCACCATGTCAGGGGCGCACGGGTGAAGGTATGGGGGATCGCCCCGCGGGCCGGCAGGGTGCGCATCCAGGCTCTCAGCCGCGGTACGTGGAGGACGCTGGGCACGGTGCGGGCCGCGGGCGTCTCCCATCCGTTCACGGCCACTGTGCCGTGGAGCGGCGCCGGGCGGTTTCGCGCCCGGCTGGGGCGCGAACGCAGCCTTGCCTGGAAGCTCGGTTGAGCCATTCCCGGGTTTTCCTTTACTCAGTCGAATATTCTGCGGCGGGTGCGGCCGGACTTCGCCACCGCCTACGACGAAGAGGTCTGGAACGTCTATGGGTACCTCGCCTACCGGCTGCCTTCGGCCGCCGACGCGGAGGATCTGACCCAGCGGACGTTCGAGCGCGCCCTGCGTGCCTGGGGGCGCTATGACCCGGCGCGCGCGCCCTTGCGGGTTTGGCTGCTGACGATCGCCCGCAACCTTCTGATCGACCACTACCGCGCCGACGTGTGGAGACGCGAGCAGGCGATCGAGGAGGTTCCGGAGGGTGCGCTCGGTAGCGAGATGCCGCAGCCCGATCTGGGCATCGATCCAGAACTGGCGAGTGCCCTTGCCCACCTGACCCACCGTGATCGCGAAGTGGTGGCCTTGCGGTTCGGCGGTGATCTGAGCGGTTCCGAGATCGCCGAGATCACCGGCCTGTCGCTCGCCAACGTCCAGCAGATCATCTCCCGCTCGCTGCGGCGGTTGCGCGAGCGCCTCGAGGGATCGGAGCTTGCCCGCCTGCGGGAAGCCGGCCGCTGAAGAGCTCCGGCGAGCGGATCCCGATGACCTCGCCGCGGAATCGCTTGCGGGTCCCGTAGACGACCCAGGTCGTGTCGATTTCCCCGATCTCCGTCACGACCCGCAGTTCCTCCGGGTGGAGCTCCGCGTATTCGAGGTGGGTGAGTCCGGCCTCGTAGCGCCCTTCGAGCAGCTCCCGGGCGACGATCGGCTTGGAGACCACGTCGACGATCTCCTCCCAGGCGCCCTCGTCTACGTAGCCCGCCGTGGCGGGGACCAGTCCGAGCGTCCTCGGCCGCTCCACGTCCCGCCGGCTCAGCACAGCCAGCGCCTTGGTCGGATAGATGAAGGTGTCGACCACAAACACCTCATTCCAATGGCGCTCGGTGACCTTGTGGACCAGTGGGTGGGCGCTGCACTGGATCATGAACGCACGCTCTTTCCCTCGGATCCGCTCGAGGCCGTCGAAGAAGTCCTCGATGAACTCGACCTCGAAGTCCTCGACTCCCTGAAAGTCCATGTAGGCGCGCGCGGCGCGCTCGTGACAGGTGCCCGCGGGGCCGAGCGTGACGACCCGGGGGCCCACCGCGGTCAGCCTTCTTCCTTCTTTTCGGTCTTCTTGGGCTTCGAAGAGGAGGGCGGCTTCAGCTCCTTCTTGGGAAGTTCGATCGTGATCAGCGAGCCGACCTTCCATCGACCGCCTTCCTTTTCCATCGGCATCGCGTAGTCATTGCCGTCGTTGCCGTGGTAGAGGGCAAAGGCCTGTTCGCCCTTGACGCGTAGCGCGTCGATTTCCCCACTCAGGGTGTCCGTCCTGACTCCGTTCGATTTGGACAGCGGTTTCGCCAGCCGTTCCAGCGTGGCCGCGCATTCCGACGGTTCCACCTTCCCTCCAGGGCCGAAGACCGCTTTCATCCCACGCTTCCCCAGGGTGGCGCACTGTGCCGCGAAATCCGCGGCCTGCCGCGCTTCGAGGCTCTCGCTGAGGACGGCGGAGGCCGCGCTCCGTTCCGCTTCGTCCGACTCCTTGCCGAAGGTCGCCACCGGTTCGATGCCTTTGATCCCTTCGGGATCGTGAAATTCCCTGCTTGCTTCCGGGGGGGAGGAGGGGTCTTCCGGAGACGTGCCGGAAGAGGAGGAGCCTCCTCCGCAGCCCGCCAGAGCCGCCGCGAGCAGCACCAGAGCGAGCGCCCAAAGTGCCGCGCGCCCACTGCCGGTCCCCTGTTCCTGTCCTGGCATGCGCAAGATCTGTCGATTATACAGGGCGCCCAGTGCGCATCCAGGACTCTTCGCGCGGCCCAGTCGACTTCGTTAGATAGGAACCATACGGACAGGTTTGTTGTCAGCACTTGCGCTGTACCCAATCCTCGTTCCATCGGCCGCCGATGGTCGGCCGGAGCACAGGACGCAGATCGGAACGAGAGGGAGAGAGATGAAAATCAAGCGCTTCATACTTTCCGCGGCGGCCGCCACGGCGCTCGCCGCCGTGACCGCGAGCAGCGCCATGGCCGGATCCACGCCGGGCGGGGTCTGGTATGTAAACGGGACCAAGCTGTCGGGGTCGGAAGCCGTGGAATGTGCGGCCGCGGGAACGCTGACGCTCGATGGCAGCGTCGCCGGTATCCCGGTAAAGCTCACAGCCACCGGGGTCGAATGCGTCGAAGCGACCATCTTCAACAACGGAGGAGGGACGCTCGGCGAAGATGCGGGACGGCTCCGCTTCACCGGCGTGTCGGTCGACGAACCGCCCAATTGCGTGGTCGACACAGGCACGGTGACCACGAACAACCTGTCCAGCTCGCTCGCTATGGACACCAGCGAGTCGGCCATCACGTTCGACAGATTCGAAACCACTGCGACGAACCTCGCAGTAGTGCCGCTCCGCGGCAAAGAATGCGTCCTGGCGGGCAACCGCCCTATTACGGGGCACGTCTACGCCAAGGCGTCGAACTTGACAGGGGAAACAAGTGCTACCCAGCCGTTCGAATTCTCGCCGGTGATCGACGCGACAGCGGGCAGTGAACTGAAGCTCGCCGGAAACGCGGCCCATCTGACGGGCACGATCAACACCACGCTGGCATCGGGAACAGAATTCGAGGTGGGCCAATAGGGCGTAGACGCAACCCCCCAGACCGCCGGACCGGTTTGGCAATGCGCCAGGCCGGTCCGGCGATCCTCATCCCCGCCGGCCATCGAAAGGCCGGCCCAAGAACAAACCACAGATGAGAGGGAGACAGATGAATCTCAAGCGATTCATGCTCGCCATGGCGGGCGTCGCGATGCTCGCCGCGGTGATGGCCAGCAGCGCGATGGCCGCGGCGGAACCGGGCGGCGTCTGGTACGTCAACGGCAAAAAGCTGTCGGGGTCCGAAGCAATCAACTGCTCGGCGGCGGGGCCGCTGAAACTGGAATGGTCGATCGGCTCCGAAGGCGAAGTCCCGGTGACCCTGACAGCGACCGGGATCGAATGCGTCGAAGCGACCATCTTCAACAACGAAGCCGGCACGCTCGGCGAAGACGCCGGCAGGCTCCGGTTCACCGGCGTCACCGTCGACTCGCCGCCGAACTGCGCGGTCAGCGGCGGCACGGTGACCACGCAGAACCTGACGAGCTCGCTGGCGATGGACAGCAGCAATCCTGCCATCACCTTCGACAAATTCGAACCGGCGGGAACCAACATCGCCGTCCTGAAAATCACCGGCGCCACCTGCGCCGTATCGGGCAACCGCTATCTCAGCGGCTACGTCTACGGCCAAGCCTCGAACCTCACAGAAGAACCGGCGGCAACCCAGCCGCTCAACTTCTCCGCGGCGATCGACAGTAGAGCTGGCAGCGCGCTCGAAATCGCCGCGAATCCGGTTCACCTGACGGGCACGGTCAACAACACGTTGGCTTCGGGAGCGGAATTCGAAGCACGCCCGTAGCGGCTCGAGAGCAGGGCGGCCCACCACGAGACCCTCTGCCAAGGTGGCAGAGGGTCTCGTGCGAGGGGCCGGAGGCGAGAGTTAGGAAACATCGATCAGCAAACGTTGACCGCGCGAGGCCGATCCGGCGATCCTCATCCCGCCGGCCATCGAAAGGCCGGCCCAAGAACAAACCACAGATGAGAGGGAGACAGATGAATCTCAAGCGATTCATGCTCGCCATGGCGGGCGTTGCGATGCTCGCCGCGGTGATGGCCAGCAGCGCGATGGCCGCGGCGGAACCAGGCGGCGTCTGGTACGTCAACGGCAAACAGCTGTCGGGATCGGAAACCGTCAACTGCTCGGCGGCGGGCACCCTGAAACTCGAAGGTAGCGTCGGCTCCGAAGGCGAAGTCCCGGTGACCCTGACAGCGACCGGGATCGAATGCGTCGAAGCGACCGTCTTCAACAACGAAGCTGGCACCCTCGGCGAAGACGCCGGCAGGCTCCGGTTCACCGGCGTCACGGTCGACTCGCCGCCGAACTGCTCGGTCAGCGGCGGCACGGTGACCACGCAGAATCTGAAGAGCTCGCTGGCGATGGACAGCAGCAATCCTGCCATCACGTTCGACAAGTTCGAACCCGCCGCGACGAACTTCGCGGTCGTGAAAATCACCGGCGCCACGTGCGCGGTGTCGGGCAACCGCTACGTCAGGGGCTACGTCTACGGCCAGGCTTCGAATCTGACAGAAGAACCGGCTGCGACCCAGCCGCTCAACTTCTCGTCGTCGATCGACGCCACAGCAGGCAGCGCACTCGAATTCGCTGCCAACCCGGCCCACCTGACGGGCACGGTCAACAACACGCTGGCCTCGGGCGCAGAATTTGAAGCACGTCCATAGGCAGCCCAAGAGCTCACCTGCTCTTGTGCTCTCAGACGCGGCGAGGGACCTCCGGGTCCCTCGCCGCGTCTCTTTGTAGCGAGGGAGTTGCGCTCAGCGCCGAGATGTGATCGAATACCGGCGCTGTCTCAGAGTGAAGCTAGCTGCACGCTCGAACAGCACCAGGGAAAGACAGGGAACAGTCCGTTGGGCTTGCGCTGGGAAAGCACGACTTGGCCAGTGCAGTCGCGTGGGCGAGCGTCACGGGAAGCGAGGAGCAGGGTTGAGACACGGAGCGCAGGAAGCGGGTTGCCGTCCCTTCGAGGCCAAGGTCACCGTGATCGCCGAGCGGTTTCGCCACGAGCGGGCCGCCGGGGCGCGGTTTGCAGTCGGAGTCGTCGCCGCGTTTGCGCTGATGCTCGCTTTTGCAGGAGGCGCGGAGGCCAAGGTGGTGCACCCTCCGGAAGGGACCTTCGGCAGCGCCAATCAGCCGACCTTCCCGGGTCCGGCGGCCTTGGCGGTCGACCCCCGCAACGGAGATCTTCTCGTCGCCACCGATTTCAAATACGGCTCCGAAGGCGGGCGCGGCATGAGCTACAGCCTCGAACGCTTCACCGCCACCGGCGAACCCGCGGCGTTCTCGGCACTCGAGACGAACGTGATCGATGGGAAGGCTGGTCCTGGGGGCGAACCCTGCGCGGTCGAACCGGCATCCTGCGACGAAACGCCAGGCGACGCGGGAATTTTGAGTACCGAAGGCTATTCGCCGGACGAAATGGAGATTGCGGTCGCGCCTGCCGGCTCGGCAGGCGGAACCGAAGGGGACATCTATGTAACCGACGCCTACAACAGCGGGGTAGTTGACGTCTTTGCTCCAACCGGTGAATACGTTGGCCAGATCAGCGGCGGGTACACCTGCGGGGTGGCGGTCGGACCAAGCGGAGATGTCTACGTCGGCGAATGGGCATCCCATCTGGGGAAAGTCCGCAAGTACGTGCCGAGCAGCCCGGGGGACTTCGAAGCCCCTCCGAAAGAATACGATGCCCCATCACCGTGCCAGGTCGCGGCGGGCGCAGCCTCAACGGAAGGCTACGTGTTCGCCGAGAAGCTTGGCGGGGCTCTTGGCTGGATCAGCGGGCCTGGCGTCGTGAAGATTCATAGCGAGGGTCCTGAAGAAGGAGAAATACAGTACGAATTTGGAGGCGTGCATAGACGGTTACTCGCTAGCAACTTGGCCAGCGGGGAAGTCTACGACGCCTTGACCTCGCCAGAAGCGCATGTCAGCGCGTTCGATGCGTCCGGGCAAACGGAACCGGTCGAAGAAAGCACGATTCCCACTGCCACCATCCCCCAGGGCATCGCCATCGATCCATCCTCCGGCCGGGTCTACGTCGCCCGTGAAGGTCACTCGACGGTGGAAATGTTCGGGCCGGCCGTCGTGCCGCCGGAAGTGACCACGGGCGCGGCCGAAGCCGTGACCACGACGTCGGCGATCGTGCACGGCGAAATCAACCCGAGGTCGGGCCCCGACACGACCTGTGTCTTCGAATACACCCCCACCGACCGCTTCGAAACGGAAGGGTACGCCGGCGCCGGCAGCGCCCCGTGCGTACCGGGCGGCCCGTTCGCGGACGCCACCGCGCACGCCGTCGCCGCCCAGCTGACCGGCCTCCGTCCTGGCTTCGAGTACAGCTATCGCCTCGTCGGCACCAACGCCGCGGCAGCAACCGCAGCGGCATCCTCTCAGACCTTCACGGCGCTCCCGGGGCCGCTGCCGCCGGGCACGCCTTCGGGCTCGTGCCTGAACGAACGTTTCCGCCTCGGCGGCCCGGGCGCCGCCCTTCCCGACTGCCGTGCCTACGAGCAGTCCACCGCCATCGACAAGAACGGCGGCGAGCCTGCCGGCTTCCCGGGATCGGTGCAGGTAACCGAAACCCCGGAAGGGATCACCTTCTACAGCCAGGCCGGTGTTCCCGGCGGGGTCGGTGCGCAGGATTACCCGACCTTCCTATCGTCCCGGGGGGAAGCCGGGTGGAGCACGCAGGGCCTGCTGCCGCCTGCGTCCCTCGGGCTCAAGGCCAGCTACCTCGGCCTGACGCCCGGCGGCGGTTACGCGATCACTCAGGCGGTCACCTACGGACCCGGCGCGGAACTGGGGGCGACGGCGCTGTACGAGCGATCGCTGACCACGGGTGCGATGACCACCATCGTCTCCTACGACCCGGAATGCTCGCGGGAAGGGGTCGTACAGCGAACCGGATCGAGCTGCTTCGGTCTCGCCGGGGCGACCGCCGACGGATCGCGGGTCTTCATCGAAACCGAAGTGCCCTTGACCAAGGGGCAGCCGGGGGAAGCAACGCCACTGGGTCAGCCGAACCTCTTCGTCTGGGACCGCTCGTCGGGCCGCATCAGCCTGGTCGACGTGAACGAAGCCGGCGAACCGCTGCCCGAAGGGGGGTTCGCGGGGCCGTACCGCTGGAACGCCGAACCACCGAGTCCGCTGGAAGGAGGCTCAATCACCGGGATGTACGTCGGCGCGGTCAACGCGATCTCCCGCGATGGCAGCGAGGCCTTCTACACCGAACGGGGGGAAGCAGAAGGGCACGGTCAGCTCTACGTGCGGGCCGGTCTGGGGGTCCCGGCGCCGCGCAGCATCAAGGTTTCGGCATATCAGGAAGGCCGCGAAGGCCCCGAACTGCGCGCGGCGTTTCTGGAAGCGAGCCCCGACGGGCGGTTCGTCTTCTTCAAGTCGAGCGCCGACCTCACCGGCGATGCGTACGCCGGCGAAGAAGGCGAAGAATCGGAAAGCCTCTACCGGTACGACGTCTTTACCGGCAGGCTGATTGACCTCACCCCGGACGAAGCCGAAGCACGCCCGTCCGGACCGGGGGTGCAGGGTCTGCTCGGCGCTAGTGAATCGGGTGAGACCGCCTACTTCGTGGCGACCGCGGTCCTCACCAGCCAGCCGGGTCCTCGTGGACAGTCCGCGGAACCGGGCATGGCAAACCTCTATCGATGGGAGGCGGGGAGCAGCCCGGCGCTCGCCTTCGTCGCGACCCTCCAAGGTGGCGACCCGGAACACAGTGGGCAGAACGACAGCGCGGACTGGAGCCCGCAGAACAAATACAGCAACGGGTATCAGTTTCCGAAGACCGCCAGGGTCAGCGCCGACGGAGCCTCCGTGGTGTTCTCCTCGCGGCGGGCCTTGACCGGGGCGCAGAACCGTGCCGTCCAGTGCAGCCACGGAGCCGGCACGCCGGCGCCCTGCGCGGAGCTCTTCCGCTATGCGGCGGCGGCCAAGACCCTCGACTGCATCTCCTGCAACCCCGGCGGCACGCGTCCGCTGGGGAGCGCCACCTTCGGCACCTCGTTGATCCACGCTGCGGACACCCCCGAAATCTCACCGGCTCCGGTGCTGCCCAAGAACCTCTCCGCCGACGGGGACCGCTTCTTCTTCCAGACCCCCGATCGTCTTGTCACGGGGGACCTGAACAGTGCCGCGGGCTGCCAGTTCCGGCCCGAAAGCGCCGGCCAGGAAGAAGAACAGGCGACCTGCATGGACGTCTACGAGTGGGAGGCTGTCGGTACGCCCGGCGGATCCTGCACCAGCGCCGAAGCCAACGGTGGCTGCCTCTACCTGATCTCGAGCGGGCAGGGCGACGAAGCCTCGTACTTCGCCGGCGCGGACAGGGAAGGAGCGAACGTCTACTTCTTTACCTCCTCGCAGCTCGTGCCCGTCGATCGTGACCACCTCTATGACATCTACGACGCCCGTGTCGGCGGCGGCCTTCCGTCCCAACACGAACTCCCCACGGCTCCGTGCGGCTCGCGACAGGAATGCGTCGGCAGTCAGGCAACCCCGGAATCGTCAACGCCGCCGGGCTCGTCGAGCTTCCACGGACAGGGCAATGTGACGCCGCGCGCGAAGTGCAGGAAGGGCTTCTTCCGCAGGCACGGTAAGTGCGTCAAGAAGCACCACAAGAAGCACCACAGAAAGCATCACCGCAGGCACCACCATGGGAAGCGGCACCGGAGCAGTGGGAAGCGGCACAGGCAGAGAATGCACGGAAACGGACGCAGAGGCCAGAGAGGCAAGGCTCACACGCACCGGCGAGCCAACGTCAACCGAGGAGGTAGCAAGTGAGACCCGTCGGAAGCAAGAGGATTGGCCTCACCGCCCTGCTCGCGCTCTTTGTGGTCGCGGTACTCCCGGCCTCCGCCGGTGCCGCCGAAGCGTCGCCCAGCTGGCAGATCTCGTTGCGATCGATTCCGACCACCTTGACTCCTGGGTCGGCACCCCAGCCTGGTATCGGAAGCCGGGTCGCGCTCCCGCAAATTTATGCGCGGGTGGTAAATGTCGGTGCCAGCAGCTCGAGTGAAGGCGAACCGATCCACGTTAGGGCGACCCTGCCCGCTGGAGTGACGGCGTCGGCGTCTTCTCCGCCCATGATTGGCCTCGAACCCTGCGAATCCCCTTCGCCAAATGAAGTGCTCTGTGAATACGCAGCCGCGATCGGATCGGGCTCACGTTTCTCCGTCGTGATACCAGTCGAAGTAGGTGCCGCAGCTTCAACCCCCGCCTTTACCAGCCTGACGGTAACCGGGGGCGGGGCACCGCCGGCCACCACCACTATTCCGGCCCAAGTGGGTGGCCCGTCGGCCGCATTCGATTTCCTTCCCGGGTCCCAAGGCCTCTACGGCAGAGCCTATGACGAAGGGGCGAGCGACGTTGCAGTTGCGGGATCCCATCCTTATTCGATGCTCCTGGAAACCGATTTCACCGCCAAGGAGGCCGCGCCGAGTCTGCCCTGGCCGGCCCAGGATCTGCGTGACCTCGAACTCCGCCTGCCGCGCGGCATGACGCTGAATCCGCAGGCCCCGAGCCAACTCTGTACGGAGGCCGAACTCCTCGCGACCCAAGAAATCGCCACTGGAGGAGACGGTTGTCCACCCGCGTCCCAGGTTGGTCTAGTAACTATTGACACTATCATCGGTGGCGTTTCCCCGGTGACGCTGCAGCTTTACGACATGGAACCACCCCACGGTGTGGCAGCCGAGTTCGCGTTCATCGTGCTCGGCACGGTTATCCACATTCAGGGAGGCCTCGATGGATCATTTCGGCTTACTGGTGGCAGCAGTGAAATCCTCGCCAAATATCCAGTGTTCGGGCTCCACGTGGAATTCTGGGGCAATCCGTCAGATCCGCATCACGATGCACAGAGGCGCGGCAAGGGCGGCTGTGGAGCGGAAGGATGCGCTCTCACCCCGGCTGAAGCCAATCGAGTGTCGTTGCTCACCATGCCGACCTCGTGCCACGAACCGCTGGCGCTTGGCGCAAGCGCCACGAGTTGGGAAGGGGCGACGGCGGCGGCCAACACGGCCTTCGCCAACGCCGCGGGCGGGCCGCTCGAGATGGTCGGATGCGGCGCGCTCGCGTTCGAACCGTCGATCTCCTCGAAGGCCACCACCACCGCCGGTGAAAGCCCCAGTGGCCTCGACGTCGCGATCCATCAGCCGCAGGACGAATCGCTCGGAGGCCGCTCGACCGCCGCTCTGAAGAATGCGCACGTGACGTTGCCCGAAGGCATGACGCTGAACCCATCGGCGGCCAACGGGCTGGGCTCATGCACCGAGGAGCAGATGGGCTATGCCCCGAATGGCGCGAAAGTCCAGTTCACGACGGAACCCCAGCACTGTCCGAGCGCCTCGAAGGTCGGCAACCTGGAAGTGAAGACGCCGCTCCTCGACCACAAGCTGCCTGGACAGGTCTTCGTGGCCAAGCCGTTCGGCAACCCGTTCGGTTCGCTGCTCGCGATCTACCTCGCGGTCGAAGACGAACAGTCGGGGATCATCGCGAAGCTTGCCGGAAAGGTGGAACCGGACCCGCGGACCGGCCGCCTGTCAGCGACCTTCACCGAAAATCCGGAGCTGCCTCTGGAAGACATCGAACTGCACTTCTTCGGTGGCCAGCACGGCGTATTGACCACGCCGGTCGCCTGCGGTGACCATGCAACCACCACGACATTGACGCCCTGGTCCACGCCGGAAGGCGCCGACGCGCATCCGACCGACTCCTTCCGGACGTCGACCGGATGCTCGTCTTCGGAAGCGGCGGCGCCGAAGCCGACCGACTTCTCCGCCGGGACCGCCTCGCCGCTCTCCGGTGCCTACTCGCCCTTTGTCCTGCGGCTGTCGCGTCCCGACGGCTCCCAGCACATCACGGGTCTTGAAGCCACCCTGCCCGAGGGCCTGCTCGGCAAGCTGGCGGGGGTCAGCTATTGCCCGGAATCCGGTATCGCGCAGGCGCAGAGTCGCGAAGTCGCGGAAAAGGGCAGGGAAGAGATGTCCTCGCCCTCCTGCCCGTCTTCCTCTGAAGTCGGCACGGTTCAGGTGACCGCTGGCTCCGGACCCAACCCGATCCCCGTCTCCGGGCACGCCTACCTGGCGGGTCCCTATAAGGGGGCCCCGCTCAGCCTGGTCGTGATCGTCCCGGCGGTCGCCGGTCCGTTCGACCTCGGCACCGTGGTCGACCGGGTGGCCCTCAATGTCGGCGAATACGATGCCCGCATCCATGCGGTGGCCGACCCGCTGCCGACGATCCGCGACGGCATCGCGCTGGACGTGCGTTCGATCGAACTGAAGCTGAACCGCTCGGACTTCACGCTCAACCCGACCTCCTGCGAAGCGATGCAGATCGAAGGGCGAGTCCCGACCCAGGCCGGCCAGAGCCAGCCACTCTCCAACCGCTTCCAGGTCGGCGATTGCGAACGGTTGGCGTTCAAGCCGAAGCTGAAGCTCTCGCTCAAGGGCGCCACCGGGCGCACCGGGCACCCGGCGCTGAAGGCGGTGGTGACCTACCCGAAGAGAGGCGAGTACTCCAACATCGCCCGGGCCCAGGTCGCGCTGCCGCACTCGGAGTTCCTCGATCAGGGGAACATCGGCAAGGCATGCACGAAACCGGTGCTGGCCGCGCATGCATGTCCGGCCAAGTCGATCTACGGACACGCCAAGGCCTGGACGCCGCTGCTCGACAAGCCGCTCGAAGGCCCGGTGTACCTGGTCGGCGGCTACGGCTACAAGCTGCCCGCCATGGTCGCCGAACTCAACGGGCAGATCCGCATCCTCCTGGTGGGCAAAGTCGACACCGGTAAGCAGCATGGGATCCGCAACACCTTCGAAGCCCCCCCGGACGCGCCGATCTCCCGCTTCGTCCTGCAGCTGAAGGGAGGCAAGAAGTATGGCCTGCTCGAAAACTCCGAAAACATCTGCGCCAAGAAGCAAAAGGCAGGCGTGTCCTTGAGGGCGCAGAATGGCCGCAAGAAGCGGTACTCGGTGCCGATTGCCAACCACTGCGGGAAGGCTGGCCGACACAAGAAGCGCCACGGGAAGCACTCCCACACGAGCAGGAGAGCGGGCGGCCAGGGTGGCAAGGGCGGGCGGCGGCAATAGCCGCTCCGCGCGCTTAGGCGACCGACCGTGCGACGCCCACGGGGCCGTCGTGGGCCAGCAGGCCGACCTGTGCCGGCTCGGTGATCTGCGCCGCGCTGCTGACATCCGACTCTTCGCCAAACTTGGCCGTTCATACGGGTACGCCGCTGGCGGGTCCTGAGAACTACCAAATAATAGGAAGTTCTAGAACTTAGGGGTTGACTCGCCCGTTCAGATCCTCATTATTAGAGGAACTGCTGAGCGATCTGGATGACGACAGCGCTCTTGCAGGTTGTGCTGGGCTGGCGCTTCGGGAGCGTTGCCGGCGAGCGTGACCAGGAAAGGGAGCAGGGCGAATGACGGTTGACGCCGCCGCGAATCAAGTCGAGATGCTCGAGGAAGATTCGGCAGCCCGCTGCCGCGCGAGGAAAGCTCAACAGTGAGGCGGCCATACGAAAGAGGCCGCCGCCATCTATCCAGTCAAACCAAGAGTCAAGGAGCAAGAATGCGACAGCGCATATCAATGGTCAAGCTGACCTGCTTGACGATGCTGGCAGCGGGCCTTGCGGTATTTGGCTTCGCCCCCGCGGCGTCGGCCCATACCGGTGAATTCTCCGCGTTCGACAACTGTCCATCGACCAATCCCGAAGTCGTCAAGTGCCTGGATGCCGTGACCGTCGGTGGCAAGGTGGTCCTGGGGAAGAAAAACGTCCCGATCGTCAACCCGGTGACGCTGCAGGGTGGGCTCACCGAAGAAGAAGAAATTGAAGAAGGCGAAGCCTTCGTCCAGCACATGGTCCCGGCGACCAATGGCGAAACCCTGACCAAGACCCCCCAGCCCGTCCCCGGCGGACTGAGCGGGCTCGTCAACTGCAAAGAAATCTCGAACTGGCTGGTCCGCATCGGCTGCGAATCGGTCTTCGAAAACGGGCTCACGGGTGTCAACTCGACCCTCGAACTGGCCCGGCCCGCAAGTGAAGTCGTGGTCAACCAGAACGCTCTGGTCGAACGCTTCGGAACGGCGCTGGTTCTCCCGGTGAAAGTCCACCTGGAAAACCCGCTCCTCGGCAGCAGCTGCTACGTCGGGTCGAACAGTGCGCCGATCTACTGGAACCTGACCACCGGAACCACCGAACCGCCGGCTGGCTACACGCCGCTCAGCGGCACGCAAGGCCACGCGTCCTTCACTGAAAATTACGAAATTTTCAACCTTACGGGCGCTGAACTGGTCGAAAACAACTGGGCCGCGCCGAAGGCCCACGGCTGCGGTGGTCCGATCGTCGAATTGATCATCGATCCGATCATCAACGCCTCGGTCGGTCTCCCGGCCGCCGCCGGCGAAAATGAAGCGGTGCTGGTCGACAACATCCACATCTCACCGGCTGCATCGGTGAACAACCACTGATGCTCAGTCGTTGAGCCGGGCGTTTGAGAGGGCGCCGTCGGGATTCCCCGGCGGTGCCCTCTTCTCTTTCCGGGGCCGGGCGGCACCTAGGCGCGAACGATCCGAGCCCCTATAATGGTGCGCACGCTACTGAGCAAATAGTCGAGTTCGTCTAAGACGCGCGCGAAGCGCATGGGAGGGAGGACTCATTGACCCTTCGGACTACTCCGGCCAGACCGTCCGCGGTGCGGATGGCGGCCGCGAAGCCTTATCAACGGCTGCGACCAGGGCCCGGTCAAGCACGTGACGATGTGATCGCCAGCCAGCGGGCCCGGCTGCGGCGGGCGATGATCGAGTTGGCGGGCCGCGAGGGAGCGGAGGCCGTGACCGTCCGCAGGCTGACGAAGTTGGCGCGGGTCTCCACCGGGGCCTTCTACGCCAGCTACCAGGGGACCGACGACTGCCTTCTGAGGACCTACGAGGAGCTGATGGCCGGGCTCATCAGGAAAGTGGCGACGACGCGGTCGGTCGAGCTGGAGCCGGGCCGGCAGGTGGAGGTGACGCTGCGGGCGCTGGCGAAGGACCTCCGGGCCGATCGCGACGCGGCGCGGTTCGCGCTGATCGAGATCTACGGCGGCGGCCCGGCGGCACTCGCCGCGGTCGCCGGCGAGGAGCGACGCCTGCAGTCGACGCTCGGCGCCTGTCTCGACCGCCGAGGCAAGCGCGTGCCGGAGGCGATGACGGCGGCGATCGTCGCCGCGTCTCTGCACTGCTTCCGGATCCTGCTGGACGACGACGCGCCGGCCGACCCCCGCGCCACGATCGACGCGCTGGCCGGGTGGGCGAGCGACGTGGTCGAGGGCAGGGAGGACTACTCGGTCGCCGGGCTCGGCGTCGGCGACGCCTCGGCGGAGGAGCCGGCGGGCAAGGGGGTCGACTGTGAGCCGGGCGGTCGCCAGGAGGAGGAGATGATCATGTCGGCCGTGCTGCGGCTTGCCTCGCCGGACGGCTTCTTCGGCCTCAGCGCCGGGAAGGTCAGCTCCGCGGCCGGGCTGCCCGCGGCGCGCCTGCGCCGCCACTTCAGCGACCTGACCGACGCCTACCTCGCCGCGCTCCGTCGCACATGCCGGTCGATCTTCGCCGAGCTGACAGCCGGCGCGGATCGCGACCGGCCATCTCGGGGGTCGGTCCGCTCCGCGCTCAGACAGGCGTGGCGCCGGGCCGCGTCCGATCCTGCCGGCGCCCGCCTCACCTTCGGCGGCATCGTCGAACCCGGGATCGCCGGCCTCACATGTCGCGAAGCGCTGATCTCCGAGCTCGCCGTGGCCTGCGGCGCCGGCTCGGCGCCCACGGACGCTGCGGACCCGGTGCGCGAGGAGGCCCGCGCCGCGGCCATCTGGACGGCGTTCGCCCGCGCCGGCTCCCAGCCGGTGAAGACGGCTAAAGCCCCGCGGGGTGGCGCACCGCGAACCGGGGCAGGATCTGGGCTTCGGGCGCTGCCATCTTCCAGCGGGGGCCGCTGACGCCTTCGGGGTCGTTGCGGGTGTCGAAGCGCAGGCCCGCGACGACCATGAAGACGTGTTCGGCGTTGGCGTAGATGGTGGCCGAGGAGGCACCGTCGCGACAGCAGGCGCGTCTACCCGATCCTGTCCAGCGACTCGACCGCCTCCCGCAGGGTAAGGGGATCGACCGCGGGGAAGCGGAAAAGGTCCTCCTCAATCTCGGCGTAGAGCAATCTCGGCTGCTCTCGCGAAGCTGTCCACCCGCGCGAGGATCGCGTTGTAGCGCGCGTGGGCGCCATCCCCGACTTCGCCTGCCAGCCGCTCGTAGAGCCGATGGGCGGCCGGGGTCCCATCGCGGGCGGCGGGCACCGGCACGCCCGCGCGGAGCAGTCTCGAGCGGGCACTCTGCACGGCGCTGGAGTTGACGCTCTCGCGTCCGGACTGCAGGTCGGCGATCCCGGTGAGCACGACCTCGGCCCCGGGCAGGCTTTTCAGGAGCTCCTGGTCCACCTCGTCATGATCGCAGGAAGCCGGCTAAAGCCCCGCCGGGTGGCGCACCGCGAACCGGGGCAGGATCCGGGCTTCGGGCGCTGCCATCTTCCAGCGGGGGCCGCTGACGCCTTCGGGGTCGTTGCGGGTGTCGAAGCGCAGGCCCGCGACGACCATGAAGACGTGCTCGGCGTTGGCGTAGATGGTGATCCAGCGGCCCGGGCCCGGGGCGCCCCAGTGGGCGAGCTGGCCGGAGACCATGGTGTAGGAGAGGAGGCCCGCCCCGTGGAGGGCGTAGCTCACCGCGCCTGAGCAGTCGTAGCCCCTCGCTTTGAAGCTGGTGTGACCACCGCCCCACACGTAAGGGCGGTGGTCGATTTCGTTCGCCGCGCGGATCACGCGCTTGACGACCGGCGGCGCGCCGGGCGGCGGCACCGCTTCACCGTCGAGGAGCGCGGCGCCGCAGTTGGCGGCGCTCCTGCCCCCGCCGGCCGCCGGTTCGCAGCCCGCCCCCCAGGGGACGCTCGGCGCCCACCCGGGGGCGCTCGAGGCGCCTGCGGCAGCCGCCGGGAACGCGAGGGCCGCCGCCACGGCGGCGACGAGGAGCGGGATCCTGCGGAGGCTCACGGTCCACCCAGGGTAGGGGAGGATCGCCGCTCCGTGGGCGATCCACCACCGGAGCCAGGCGATGCCCCGTGGGTCGCGGCGGTCAGGCGATGCCGCGCGCAAGCGCCCGAATCCGGTCAGGCGATGCCCGACGGCCGCCGCCAGTTGGCGATCGCCGGGATCTCGGTGAAGCCGAGGCGTTCGAGGTTGGCCGCCGCCACGGCGCCGTCCGGCAGCCCTTCGAAGACCTCGGCCGCGACGACCTCGCAGCCCGCCCGCGCCGCGTCGGCGAGCCGCCTTGTGATCAGCGCCGTCTCGCAGCCGCGCCCGCGCGCCGACTCGATCGTCGCGTCGAGCCCCAGCAGCGCGACCTTGCCGAGCACCAGCATCGAGCCGCACGCCACCTCGCTCCCGTCGACGTTCGCCCGGTAGCAGTGCCAGCCCTCGTGCTCCGGCAGTCCCATCAGCAGGATGGTCGCCAGGCTGGAGAGGCCGAGGGCTTTGCCGAAGATGTGGCTCATCCCTTCCGTGTCCAGCTCCCCGAGCTCGGCCACCTCCACGGCGCTCCCGCCGTTGCCCGCGCAGTCGACCGCCTCGCGGGCGAAGCGGCGCACCTTCGGGCCGCGCTCGTAGCCGCGCGCCTCGAGCCAGGCCTCGGCTTCCCCGGCGCCGGGACGGTCCTCGGCCACCGACACCAGGTAGTCGACCTCGTGGGCGCGGACCCATTCGATCGCCGCGGCCAGCCGACCGTCCTCGAGCGCCCCCGGCTCCGCCGCCCCCTGCACCAGGTTCAGCAGCGTCGACTTCGGCAGTCCGCCGAAGACGGTGGCCAGGACCGGGCCGAAGCGCCGGCTGCGGATGTTCTCTTCCTCGACTGCGTCCTGCGGCGCGGTGCGCCAAAGATCCTCGCGAAAGCGGAGCTCGGCGGCGGCGATCCCGCCTCCGTCGTACCTGTAGGTGCCGACCACGGCGATCCTCCCCTGTTTGCCCGACGCGATTACTATAGTTGGAGGAACTTGCGCATCACAACCTGGCCGGATGTTGGGCGCTCGCGCCCACGCGGTTGGGTGGCCCTCGGCGACTCGACGGGACCTCGGCCACCGGGGGCGAGGAGCCGGTGACCGGCCGGTTCCCCGGCCCGCTCCACGAAGAAGGGCGGCCCGAGGGCCGCCCTTCCGAACCACCGCTCTCATCGAGAGAGCTCTGCCTGGAGGTTTACTTCTTCGGCCTGCAGGGCCGGATGATTTCCGTCTGCGCCTTGGTGCCGTCTTCGAACTTGCCGAGGACGTGGACCTTCAGCTTCCCGTCCTTGCAGGTCGAGCTGATCGGGTTCTTGCCGTGAACCTTGCGCTTGATTTCCAGGTTGAACTTCGTGATCGAACCGCTGCCGCCGGTGATCTGCGGGATCTTGGCGATCGCCATCGTGCCGAAGCGGCCGTGACGGTGCTTCTTGATCGTCACGGTGGTGACGATCGCGCCGCTGATCGGGTTCGAGAAGTAGGCGTGGATGTACATCTTCGCCTTGCCACCGCGTTCGCCGCCGTTGAAGACGAGGATCCTCGAGTTGACGTTGATCGGCCGCTGTTCGGCGAAGGCAACCTGCGCGGTCGCCTGGCCGGTGCCGATCAGGGCCTTCTTGCAGGCCTTCAGCGCGGCAGGGGTGTCGGTCGCCTGCAGCTGGCCCGACCGGCAGGTCGGGATGCCCTTCAGGTGGACTTCGCCGGCCTTGTCGGCTTCGAGGATCACTTCGCGGATCGCCGGGGGGTGGGACCCGTCGGCCTCTTTGACTTCGCCGGCCGCCCGCAGGGCGATCGGCGTCTGCTTGGTCCTCGACAGCGCCTTCGGGGTGAAGCCGCCGTTCGCGGTGAGTTCGAGTTCGCCGACTTTGACCGTGACCGGCTTTTCGCCTCCCGCCGCGGTCGCGATCCCGACCGCGGAGACCGCGATCAGCGCCCCCAAGGCGAGGACTATCAGCAAGTGTTTGCGCATATCCCTATATCTCTCCTTTTGCGGCCTGCCCATCCGAGGCCATGACCGTCGAAAGCTTGCGTAAAACCGTGGAACGGTTTCTGCGCGCGTCAACCTATACCACCGGCGCGCAATCCATAAACAGCGAAATCGAGCGAAAGGAGCGGTCCGCCTCTCGAACTCGGTACGACCGCGGGACCCGGCGGCTACTCGATCCAGACGACCTGGTCGCGGGAGGGGCCGACGCCGGCCAGCTTCACCGGCACGCCGGTGTACTCGGCGATGAAGCCGAGGTAGTCGCGCGCCGCGGTCGGCAGGTCGGCGGCCGTGCGGCAGGCGCCGAGGTCGACGTCGAAGCCGGGCAGCTCCTCGTACTCGGCGGTCGCCGAGTGGAGGATCGACTGGTGGTAGGGGAACTCCTCGAGGATCGCGCCCTCCTTGGAGCGATAGCGGACCGCGACCCGCAGCGGCCCGACCCCGCTCAGCACGTCGAGCTTGGTGATCGCCAGCGCGTCCATCCGGTTCAGGCGCACCGCGTAGCGCAGCCCGACCAGGTCCATCCAGCCGGCCCGCCGCCGCCGGCCGGTCGTCGTCCCGAACTCGTGGCCCTGCTCCACCAGCTGGTCGCCGATCTCGTCCTCCAGCTCCGTCGGGAAGGGGCCGGCGCCGACCCGCGTCGTGTAGGCCTTGGCGACCCCCCACACTTCTTTGATGTCGGTGGGGCCGATCCCGGCGCCGACCGTCGCCGCGCCCGCGATCGGGTTGGAGGAGGTGACGAAGGGATAGGTGCCGTGGTCGAGGTCGAGCAGCGTGGCCTGGGCGCCCTCGAAGATCACCGTCTCGCCCGCGTCGAGCGCGTCCCAGCAGAGCTTCGCGGTGTCGGCGATGTGGGGCTCGAGGCGGTGGCCGTAGTTGATGTGCTCCTCGACCATCGCGTGCAGGTCGGGGCGCGGGTCGGCGACGTCGTCGAGCAGGCCCTCGGGGGCCTTCGCGTCCTCGCCCGCCGCCTTGCGCAGTTTGCGCCGCTGCACCGAGAGCTCGCGCAGCGCCTGCTGCTTGGGCTCCAGCGCGGCGCGGATCTTCGTCCGCAGGATCTTCTCGTCGAGCAGGTCCTGGACGCGGATGCCGAGCCGCAGCGCCTTGTCGGCGTAGGCGGGCCCGATCCCGCGCCGCGTCGTGCCGATCGAGTTCTTCCCCAGTTTCGTCTCACCCGCCGTGTCGAGCAGCACGTGGTAGGGCATGATCAGGTGCGCGTTGGCCGAGAGGCGCAGGTTGGCGACGCTCACCCCGGCCCGTTTGAGCCCGTCGATCTCGCCGAGCAGCACCCGCGGGTCGACCACCACCCCGTTGCCGATCACCGACATCTTGTCGGCGTGGAGGATCCCCGAGGGGATCAGGTGGAACTTGTATTCGGTGCCGGCGTGGACGATCGTGTGGCCGGCGTTGTTGCCGCCCTGGAAGCGGACGATCGCGGTAGCGCGCTCGGCGAGCAGATCGGTGATCTTGCCCTTGCCCTCGTCGCCCCACTGGGCTCCGACTATGACCACGCCTGGCACTGGCGGCATTCTGACGGTCGCGGGCGGCGGGTGCATATAGGTGACTGCGTAGGTCACTGCGGCGTGGTCACCCGAGGCGCCCTGGCGGCGCTCCCGGAAGCGGTGCAGCACGGTGCTACACTCGCCGCGTGCCGACCACCAGGCCCCGCCACACGATCACCGAGACGCCCCCCGTGCAGGCGGCGTTGGACGAGCTGCGGGCGAAGCTCGGCGAGGGCGAGCGGATCGACTTCGCCGAGCTGGTGCGGCTCGGGGCGGAGGTGAAGGTCCGCCGGTTGGTCGACCAGGGCGAGGAGGCAAGGCGCGCTCGCCGGGAGATGATCGACTGGATCCTGAAAGGCAACGGCCCGAAGGTGGACATCGAGGCGGCGGACGAGGTCAAGCACCTTGGCCTGATCGTTCCCGACGACGAGTAGCGTGTTCTTGATCGACAACTCGGCGTGGTCGCGCCTCATGTCCGGCGTGGTATCGGGCCCGCGCCTCAACTCGGTGGTCGAAATGCTCGACTCCGAAGAGATCGCCACCTGCCTGCCTTTCCTGCTCGAGGCCGGCTATTCCGCCCAGTCGGCCGCGGACCACCATCAGAGCATCGATCGACTTCTGACGCTGCCGTCCGTATCCCTGGACGGCGACGTCGAAGCAACCGCACGCCAAGCCCAGTGGGAACTTGCCACCCGCGGTCACCACCGCATCTCGCCGATCGACCTGATGATCGCCGCCTGCGCCCACGAGGCGGGGGCCGGCGTCCTGCACTACGACCGCGACTACGACGTGATCGCCGAGTTGACGAGCCTGCGGTTCGAGAGCGTCTGGGTCGCGCCCGCCGGGACGCTGTAGGCGGCGGCGGGTCGATCCTCGCGGAGCGTGCCGAAGCTCAGGCGCCGTCACGGGGATGCCGGGAACGTCACGCTTCCTCTGATGTCACGAAGACGTGACCATGGTTTTGGTCCCCTATAGGGGACCAAATGCGTGCAGCGCCACCCAGCCCCCGGTCAGGCTTCCCGCCGCGCCGCGCCGCGCCGCGCTGGCCGGCCGGCAATCGCGGGGTCCCTTCGCTCCGCCGATGAATCGACTCCTACGCGACGCGGGGGATGGTGCCGTAGCGGCGATCGTCGCCGAAGAGGGCGACTTCGTCGCAGATCTGGGTCAGGCGGGAGACGGTCCGCGAGCCGATCTGCTCCTCGAGCTCGGCGTGGTCGAGGTTGGTGGTGATGACGACCGAGCGCTCGGTCTCGTAGCGCTCGTTGACCAGCGCGTAGAGCTGCTCGAGCACCCAGTCGGAGCGTTTCTCGGCGCCGAGGTCGTCGATGTGGAGGAGGTCGACCGAGGTCAGCTTGTCGAAGAGCGAGAGGTAGGAGTCGCCGCCCGGCTCGGAGTCGTAGGTGCGCCGGATCCGCGCCAGCAGCTTCGGCAGCGAGTAGATCGCGACGCTGCGGCCCGCCTCCAGGGCGGCCTTGGAGATCAGCATCGCGAGCGTCGTCTTGCCGGTGCCGGTGTCGCCGAAGATCCACAGGCCGCGGCCCTCGGCGAGCCGGCGGTCGAGGTCGTCGACGAAGGCGCGCACCTCGCCGACCGCCGCCTTCGTCTGCAGGTCGCGCGCCATGTCGGAGACCGGCGGGCGGTCGAAGGAGACGCCGCGGTAGCGGGCCGGGATCACCGAGGAGATGCCGCGGCTGTGGCCGCGTCCCAGCCGCTCGGCGCGGCAGTCGCAGGGGCGGGCGACGTCCTCGGGGCCGAGGATCCAGCCGGAGCCGTCGCAGATCCCCAGCGGGCAGACCTGGTCGCGGAACGGTTCGGAGCGGGCGATCGCGGGCATCTAGCGCACCCCCGTCGGGTGGAGATGGCCCGCCACCGTCGGGTGGAGGGTCCGCATGGGGCGGGAGGCGGGCATCAGAATTCGGGGCCCGCGGCGGCGGCCTCGTCGTAGGGCGGCGGTTCTTCGCCCACCGGCTGTTCGATCGGCGCGTCCTGGCCGCTGTAGTCGGCGAACTTCGGGTAGCGGTCGAGGAAGACCAGCTCTTTGGTCGCGATCGGGCCGTTCCTATGCTTGGCGATGATCAGGTTGGCGAGGCCGTCCGGCTCCTCGTCGGGGTCGCGGTAGTAGTCCTGCCGGTAGAGGAAGGCGACCAGGTCGGCGTCCTGCTCGATCTGCCCGGACTCGCGCAGGTCCGACAGCTGCGGTTTCGGCGGCGAGCGCTGCTCGGGCGCGCGCGAGAGCTGGGAGATCGCCAGCACCGGCACCTGCAGCTCGCGGGCGAGGATCTTGAGGCCACGGCTGATCTGGCCCACCTGCTCGACCCGGTTGGCGCGCGGGTCGTCGGAGCGCATCAGCTGCATGTAGTCGAGGATGATCAGCCCGAGCCCGCCGCGGTCCTGTTCGGTGGCGTGGAGGCGCCGCGCCTTCGCCCGCAGGTCGAGGATGCCGAGGTCGGAGGAGTCGTCGAACCAGAGCGGCGCCTGCTCGAGCTCATTGCAGGCGCGCACCACCTTCGGCCAGTCGCGCTGGGAGACCTGGCCTTTGCGCAGCTTGTCGCCGGGGATGCGCGCCCGGCAGGCGATGAAGCGCTGGGCGAGCTCGACCTCCGACATCTCGAGCGAGAAGAAGGCGACCGGCCGGTCGCGCTTCACGGCCACGTTTTCGGCGATGTTGGCGACCAGGGCGCTGTTGTGGACGATCACGTCGTCGGCGACGAAGTTGCGCAACCCGGGCACGTCGAGGTCATAGGTCTCTTCCTCGCCCACGCACTCGATCGAGGCGACCTCGTCCCACCAGACGTCGGAGTCGCACATCTCCTGCAGCGTCGGCGAGTGGGTCGCGGTGGCAAGCTCGGCGACCAGGCCACGGGAAGGGGACCGCGAGCCGACGTGCCAGTTGTGGTTCCGCGACCGGCCGCTCAGCTCGCTCACCGCCGCCCAGATCCGGTCGCCCTTGGCGAGCAGGATGTCGTCCCAGACCTCGACCGGCAGCGTGTCGGTGTTGGTCGAGCGCGGCACCTCGTCCAGCCGTGCCAGCACCTTGGCCTGCGCCTCCTCCTTGCCCGGGACGGGGATCAGCTCGCAGAAGCGCCGCAATCCTTCCTGGCCGGTGATCCGCACCTCGCGCGCGATCTTGTCGGTGCCGTCGTAGACCGGCCGCTTCAGGGTTCGGATCGTCGCCACGATCCCCAGCCGCAGCAGCAGGTGCTGGACGTCGCGCGCAAGCCGCTCGCTGATCGTCGTGTAGCCGATCTGGGCCAGGCGGCCGTTGCAGTGAACGTGCCCGTCGCAGGCGTACATCACGCCGAGGAAGCGGGCGAGCTGGTCGTCGCCGAGCCCGAAGATCGCATCCGGGACGAACTTCTCGGCCGAGCGCAAGCCCATCAGCCCGTGGCGGGCCAGCATCTCGGTGACGCGGTTGGACCTTGCCCCACGGCCGGCGCTGATCAGCGCGTTGCCATGGGTGCGGCCGGCGCCGACGCGAAGCTTGAGCCCGTATTCCGCGACCGCCTTCTCGACCACCGGAAGAACTGGGGAGCCGGCCCCGAAGCAGAACCGGGGCGTCCTCTGGGTGAGCGCTCCGTCCGCGATCAGGGCGCCGACCAGGACTATCTCGCGATCCGGGAGCTTGCTTGGCCCTTGCGGAGCGGGCAGCGCGCGGGGGACCGCGATCCGATCGCCCGCGGAGATGCTGCCGATCTCCTGCCAACCGGAGCCGGTGAGGACGGGATGGTTCGAGGTGGCCTCCACCCTGCGGCCGAGTCGCGTCGTCAGCCTGTAGACGCGCTTCCGTCCGTTCGGCTCGACCGCGGCTGCCTTCGCCTGTCGCATCCGCAGGTCCGGGCCGAGCGACGCGACCCAGACGTCCTCGCCGCGCCGGTGTGCCGCGAAGAGATCCTCGGCCCGGTGTCGCGCCCCGGTGGTAGGGTCGTAGACCAGACTGTGTGCGGAAAGGCACTTGCCCATCGCCGGGCGGGCGGCGACGATGATCAGGTTGCCGGGCTGGAAGCCGCCGGTCACCGCGTCGATGTCGCGGAAGCCGGAGGGGGTGCCGGTCAGCTCGGTCTCGCCGGTCGAGAGCTTCTCCAGCCGGTCGACCTCGTCGTGGAGGATGTCGCCGAGCACGCGGAAATCCGACGCCTGCTCTTTGTGGGCGACTTCGAAGAGGAGTTTCTCGGCCCGCTCGGAGAGTTCGCGGGGCTCGCCGTCGCGTTCGTTGACCCAGCCCTGGATCTCCTGGCCGGCGCCGAGCAGCCGGCGCAGCAGCGAGTTCTGCTGGACGATCTCGGCGTAGTGCTTGGCGTTGCCGGCGGCCGGGACCTTGGCGGCGAGCTCGGAGACGTAGTGCTTGCCGCCCGCCTCCTCGATCTTGTTGTGCTGGGTCAGCGCCTCGGCGACCGAGAGCTCGTCGACCGGCTTGGAGGCGGCGTAGAGGTCGTGGATCGCCTCGAAGATCGCCCGGTGGCGGTCGAGGTAGAAGTCGGCCGAGGTCAGCTTCACCTCGTCGATGACGCGGGTGAGGGTCGGCTCGGCGACCAGCATCGCGCCGAGCACCGACTCCTCGGCCTCGATGTTCTGCGGGGGTACGTGGGTCGCCGGGGTCGTGGACATCAGGAGTTAGGGATAGACGGTGGGGCGGATAGGACGCCGGGCGGCGACGGGAGTCGGTGCGGACGGGCACCGATCAAACCAGAGCCGCGAGGCCGGCCCGCCGGGGGAGGCTGCAATTACGTGGAAAAGAAGTTGACGGTTCCGTTGCGAATACCGGCAGTTGCGTGAGCCTCCGCGCGTCGGTTACGACAGGTGTCCGCGGCGGCGGCGAGAGCGGCATGCCGGCGCCCTGGGCGGCCCGACCCGAGGCACGGCCGGCGGGCGGCGGGCGATCCCACGGCCACGGCGACGCCGCGGGTGCGGAGGCCACGGCGATGCCGCGGGTGGCGAGGCCACGGCGACGCCGCGGGTGGGAGGAGGCGATCGACGCGCGCCGCATCGCGGCGCGGCGGGCTATTTCTCCTCGCTGATGATCGTCTTGACCGCGGCGACGTTGCCGTCGCCGAGATCGATCTCGACCATGAAGGTGCCGAGTTCGCGCAGCGGCTGGTCGAGTTTCACTTTGCGTTTGTCGATCCGCAGGTCGCGCGCGTCGCGCAGCGCGTCGACGATCTGCTGCGGGCCGACCGAGCCGAAGAGGTGACCGTCCTCGCCCGCGCGCTCGTGGATCGTGAGCACCGTTTTGGACAGCAGGCCGGCGGCTTCGGCTTCGCGCGCGGCGCGGGCGGCGGCGGCGCGTTCGGCGGCCTCGCGCTTGCGCTGCGCTTCCTCGAGCGCGCCCGGCGTCGCCGGCTGGGCCAGCTTGCGGGGGATCAGGTAGTTGCGCAGGTAGCCGGGGGAGACGTCGACGGCTTCGCCGCGCTCGCCGAGCGACTCGACGTCGGCCAGCAGGATCGCCTGCGCCATCAGCGCTCTCCGACGTACGGCAGCAGCGCGATCTCGCGCGCCCGTTTCACGGCCACCGACAGCTGACGCTGGTGGGCGCGGGACAGGCCGGTGACGCGGCGGCCGCGGGTCTTCCCCTTGTCGGAGAGGAAGCGACGCAGCAGGTTCAGATCCTTGTAGTCGACGACCTCGGAGTTGACCCGGGTGTATTTGCGCGGCCGGGCGCGGTCGGCGCCACGGCGGCCACGGCGGGCGCCTCCGGTCGATGAACTCTCACGTGCTCTAGGCATAAGCGACGGCGAAGACTACAGGTAAGCGACGGTCGGCGCCTCCGCGCCGACCGACCGAGTTGCTAACCGCACTCCGCCGCCGTCTGTCGGCGTTCGCGGGCTCTGTGCGGATCGGGCTAGAAGGGGATGTCGTCTTCCTGGCCGCCGCCGCCGGACGGCACCGGGCCGAAATCCGAAACGTCGGCGGGGATGTCGGAGGGCGGCGGGTTGTAGGACTGCTGCGGCTGCTGCTGGGCGCCGCCGTTGCCGTTCGGGGCGCCGCCGCCACCGTCGCGCGAGCCGAGGAACTGGACCGTGTTGGCGATGATCTGCACGGCCTGCCGTTTGCCGCTGCCGTCTTTGGCCTCCCACTCGCGCCAGTCGAGCCGGCCCTCGATCGCCACCGGCCGGCCGCGCGACAGGTAGGTGGCGCAGTTGTCGGCCTGGGCGCCGAAGACGACGACGTTGAAGAAGTTGGGCTTGTCGACCCACTGGCCGCTCTGGTCTTTGCGCCGGCTGTTGACCGCGACCCGCATTTCGCAAACGGAGGTGCCGCCGCCGGTGCTGCGCAGTTCGGGGTCCTGCGTGAGGTTTCCGGTGATGACCACCACGTTCACGTTCGAAGCTGCCAAGAGACTTCACTCCTCTGGAATCGTTGTTGGCTTCCCAGTCTAGGCCCGAGGACGGCGCGACTCTCCCCCCTCGTCAGGAGCGTTTTGCGGAAAGAGCGGCGGCGACGGGCCCGGCCACTGCGGCGCCGTCGGACGACGCATGCGGTGCGGCGGGGCCGGCCGCGACGGCGAGGGAGGGCGCTACTCGGAGGCCGACTCGGCCGGTGCCTCGGAGCGCTCCTCGCGGCCGCCGGGGCCGCTTGGGGCGCCGGTGCGCTCGCGCGGGCCGGGGGCGGCGACGGCGGGCGGCACGATGGTCGGCGTGCCCGGGTCGACCTTGAAGATCCGGAAGCGCAGGACGCCGTCGGCGATCTTCAGTTCGTGGTCGAGCGTCTCCAGCAGGCCGGCCGGCCCCTCGAAGCGGAACCAGCGGTAGTCGGCCTCGGTGCGGCGGTTGATCTCGTAGGCCATCTTGCGCAGCCCCCAGGTGTTCTCCTGTTTGAGGCTGCCGGCCCCCTCGATCTGGCCGCGCGCCTGCTGCGCCAGGGCATCCCGGGCGGCGGCGTCCAGTTGGGGGTCCAGCATCAGGACCAGCTCATATTCGCGTGGTGCGGCCAAAGCGACGGCGGACTATAGCGGGGTCAGTGCGGAGCGAACTCCTCGGACCCGTCGTCAGGCACGGATCGGGGGGCCGGCGGGGGTGCCCAGGAGGGTTCCGGAGCCGGTTCGGGGACGGCCGGCGGCAGCGGCTCGACGGTGGCGGGAGGGGCGGATTCGGGGATCACCGCGGTGGCGGCCGGGGGGTCGGACGCGGATCGCGACGGCGGGGACCGCCGCCCGCCCCGCCGCCTCGAGGACGGCCGCCGGCCCGCGTCGGCCCGCTCGTGCCGGCTCCCCGACCGCGCTCCTTGGGCCGGCCCGACCTGCGACCTCCTCCTCGACCGCGCTCCCTTGGCCGACCCGACCCGCGACCTCCTCCTCGATTCGTCCCGCCCCGACCTCCTCACGACCCGCCCCGAGCCGCGCGCCGGCGCCGGACGCGGCAGCCCCACGTCGGCGCCGACCGCCGGCGGCTCGGGCGCGCGCAGCAGCGCCGGCGCCAGCCGCATGGCGAGCAGGCCGACGACGACGATCGTCGCCGCCCGCGCCACGCCGCGCCACCTGATCCGCACGCCCGCCATCCCCCGCCAAGGGCCCGGCGGTCACGAACTCGCCCCCCGGGCGCCCGCTCAGGAACGCGGGGGGCGGGCCTTCTCGATGTCGGCGATCTGTTCGTCGACCCAGTCGCCCGGGTTGCGGGAGAAGATGATCTCGCGCAGCGCGCGCGCCCACTCGGCCCGCTGCTCGGGGTCCATGGTCAGGGCGCGGTAGATCGCGTCGCTCTGCTCCTGGATGTCGAACGGGTTGACCGAGATCACCGAGTCCAAGAGCTCCTGGTGGGAGCCGGTGTTCTCGGAGAGCATCAGCACGCCGTCGCGGGTGTTGACCGCGGGCGCCTCCTTGGCGACCAGGTTCATGCCGTCGAAGATCGAGTTGACCATCAGCAGGTCGTAGTGCTTGTAGCGGGCCACCGCGTCGGCGAAGTTCTCGTAGATCCGCAGGTCGATCGGCATCCAGTCGGTGGTGCCGTGGCGGTGGTTGACCACCGCGACCAGCGCTTCGATCCGTTCCCGGTACTCCGCGTACTCGGGCACGTCCTGGCGCGAGGGCTGCAGGTGGGCGATGAAGGTCACCTGTTCGCGGAACTCCGGATGCTGGGTGAGGAAGGTGTCGAAGGCGGTGAAGCCGCGCAGCACGTTCTTGGAGAGGTCGGCGCGGTCGACCCGGATGATCAGGTGACGCCGCCGCCGCTCGAGCACCTCGCGCTCCGCCTCGGCCACCTCCTTGGAGGCCGCCGCGCGCCGCAGCCGCTCGGCGTCGATCCCCAGCGGGTAGGCCCGGGTCAGCGTCCTGCGGCCCCGGTAGGTGACCTCGCCGGCGACGTAGTCGACCGACGCCCCCTCCAGCAGTTCGTCGCAGCAACGCATGAAGTTGAGGCAGTAGGAGTGGGTGTGGAAGCCGATGATGTCGTTGGCCAGCATCCCCTCGAAGATCGCCTTGCGGACCCGCCCCGGCAGGATCCGCCAGCTGTCCGGCTGGGACCAGGGGATGTGGACGAAGAAATGCAGGAAGGCGTCGGACCGCTCCGCGCGGATCATCCCCGGCGCCGTGTAGAGGTGGTAGTCGTGGAGCATCACCAGCGGTTCCTCGAGACCCTTGATCTGCTTCACGACCGCCGCCGCGATGTCGCCGTTCACCTGCTGGTAGCCGTGGTCCCAGGCGTCGAGCTCCTCCTGGCGGATGTCCGGCGCGTTGGAGAGGTCCCAGAGGTAGTGCTGGATGAACCAGAGGATCGGGTTGGCGATCACGTTGTAGAAGCGGTCGTAGGCCCGCGGGTCCGAGCCGACCAGCAGCACCCGGTAGTCGATCCCGTCGATCTCCAGGGAGACCGGGCCGCCTTCTTCCTCGGAGACCGTGACGTCCTCTTCGGTCATCGCCGAGGCGATCCACAGCGCGTCGCGGTGGGAGACGAGGCCGGAGAGCGCGGTGACCAGCCCGCCGCCGCCGCGGCGCACGGCGCGGTTGCCCTCCTCGTCGCGCTCGAACTGCGCGGGGCCGCGGTTGGAGACGATGATCAGCGGCGCGTCGCTCGGCACGCCACCTAGATTACGGAAGGCGGGCCGGGGCCAGCGGCGGGGCGAAGGCGCGGCGCGGCGCCGGCCGCGACCGCCGGCCGCTCAGCCGCCGACCCGGTTCAGCAGGTCGAGCCAGTCGCGCAGCAGCCGCGGCGAGAGGAACTCGCGCCGGGCGTGCTCCTTGCCGTGGCGACCGAGGTTTTTGCCCAGCCCCGAGTCCTGGAGGATCTCGAGGCTGCGGGTCGCGCACTCCTGCGGCGAGTTGACGAGGAAGCCGGAGATGCCGTCCTCGATCTGCAGCGGGATGCCGCCGACGTTGCCGCCGATCGTCGGCCGCCCCTTCCAGAGCGCCTCGGTGACGGTCAGCCCGAACCCCTCGCGGATCGACTTCTGCAGGCAGATGTCGGACTGCGACTGGAAGGCGTTGACCTCGATCGCGCCGACGTTGTTGAGGTTGGAGAGGATCTTGATGTCCGGGTCGTTGTCGGCGTATTCGTAGGTCTTCTGGAAGTACTCGCGGCCCTCCGGGTCGTCGGTGGCCATCGAGCCGACCATCGCCAGCTGCGCCTCGGGGACCTGCTCGGTGACCTGCCGGTAGGCGTCGATGACGCCGATCGGGTCCTTCCAGGGGTCGAAGCGGGAGACCTGGGTGAGCAGCGGCCGCTCCGGGTCGATCCCGAACTGCTGGCAGATGAAGGCGGCGTCCTCGCGGGAGAACGCCATGTTCTTCGGCGAGAGCGGGTCGATCGCCGGCGGGATGATGTTGACCGCGTCGCGGTGGGCGCCCATCGACCTGGGCACGTACTGCTCCATGTGCCAGACGCTCGCCTCGTACTCTTCGATCAGCGGCAGGAGGCGGGCGATCGGCGCCGGGTTGGGGGTCGAGAGGTCGATGTGGCAGCGCCAGATCCAGCTGCCCGCCTTGGCCGCCGCGCCGCGGCGCAGGCCGATCGGCTGCGGGTCGTGGACGATCACCGTGTCCCACTCGCCTTGCAGGCCGTCGGCGTTCACCTGGTTGATCTCGTCGAAGATCGCCCACTGCTGGTCGGAGAGCGTCTCGGGCGCGCCCTGCAGCGAGTTGTGGAGGAGCTTGGTCGCTTCGAAGAACTCCTCCTTGCCGAAGATCACGTGCCAGTGCGCGTCGATCCCGACGTCCCTCATCAGCGGCACGATCGTGTAGAGGATCTCCGAGACGCCGCCGCCGAACGCGGTCGCCGAGACGTGCAGGACGCGCTTGCCCCGCAGGGGCTCGGCGAGCTCGCGGATGCGCTCCGTCGTCTCCCTGCCCACGATGCTCGCGTAATCGGCGAGCGACTTCTGCCCGATGGCGACTTCCTGAAGCAAGGCCGGAGTTCTACACGCCCGGGCGGTTGAGTTCTTCCAAGCGGCCGCCTGTGTGACGAATCCGCTGAAACGGCCCCGCGCCCCGGGAGGTCCCGGGACGCGTCCCGCCCGCCGCTATTCGACCCGGTCGGGACGCTTGCCGAGCGTCAGCGCGATCTGCTTGCGTCGGTTGTCGCGCAGCACCGTCAGGTCGACCTTTTCGCCCGGCTTCTTCGCCGCGATCGCCTCGATCAGCGATTCCGGTTCGGTTACCGCTTCGCCGTCGATCGCGACGATCAGGTCGCCCCCGGTTTCGTATTCGGCCGCCTGGAAGCGGATCGTGCCGTCGGCTCCCTTCAGCCCCGCTTCGTCCGCCGGGCCGCCCGGCACGACTTTGGCGACCAGGGCGCCGAATTCGGCGTCGAGCCCCAGCTTTTCGGCCAGCTGCGGGTAGAGCGGCTCGGTCGAGACGCCGACGTAGGGGTATTCGGCGGTGCCGTCTTCGCGCAGCTGGGCGATCGAGCGGCGCACCGCCGAGACCGGCACCGCGAAGCCGACCCCGTCGTTGGCGCCGGAGCTGGTCTCGATCTGCTGGTTGATGCCGATCACCTTCGCGTCGGCTTCCAGCAACGGGCCGCCCGAGTTGCCGGGGTTGATCGAGGCGTCGGTCTGGATCGCGCCGGAGATCTGGAACTGGGTCAGCGATTTCACCGAGCGGTGGGTCGCCGAGACGACGCCGACCGAGAGCGAGCGCTGCTCGCCGAAGGGGCTGCCGATCGCCGCCACCGGCTCGCCGACCTGCAGTTCGGAGTCGTCGCCCAGCTCGAGCGGGTGGAGCGCGAAGCTCGGCTTTTCCACGCGCAGGAGGGCGACGTCGGCGAACGGGTCGAAGCCGACGATCTGCGCTTCCAGCACGTTGCGGTTCGGGAATTCGACGAAGACTTCGGAGGCGGGCTTGCGGCCGCCTTCCTGGCCCGATTCCTCGGTGACGACGTGGGCGTTGGTGACGATTTCCCCTTCTTCGTCGAGCACGAAGCCGGAGCCCTCGGCGCCGCTCCCGCCGCCGCCGCCAAAGATCGAGCGGATCGTCACCACCCCGGGCGAGGCCTCACGGTAGACCCGGGTGGCGTCGAAGCCTACGCCGGCGGCCTCGATCGCCAGTTCGGAGGGCACCTTGGGAGGTTCCGCCCGCGCTTCCCCGCCCGCCCCCGCTTCCTTCCCGCTTTCGGCTTCCGCCTTGTGCTTGAAGATCACCGTCGAGGTGCCGCTGCCGCAGCCGCCGAGCAAGGTGAGGAGCAGGCCGGCCGCGGCCAGCGCCAGGGCCGCGGAGGCGCCGCGCCGCGCGCTCACCGGCTCGCCTTGGCGAGTTGGCGGGCGGGCGCCGTCCCGGCCGGGCGGGTCTGCGGCAGCTCCACCGTGAAGGCGGTGAAGCGGCGGCTGGAGCTGATCGTGATGCGGCCGTCCATGCGCTGGGCGAGCTCGGAGGCGATCGCCAGGCCGAGCCCGGAGCCGCCGGTGCCGTCGCCGGTGTAGAAGCGCTCGAAGATACGACCCTGTACCCGCTGTGGGATCCCCGGACCCTGATCGGAGACGATCAGCTCCGCGCGGCGTCGGCTGGAGAAGTTGGCGGTCACGGAGATCTCGGTGCCCTCGGGGGTGTGGGTGAGGGCGTTGTCGAGCAGGATACGAATGATCTGGCGCACCCGTTCGCGGTCGGCCACCGCGATCACCGGCCGTTCGGCGGTGCGCAGCTGCAGCCGCGAGCCGTGCGCCTCGGCGCGCGGCCCGAACTCACGGGCCGCCTCGCGGGCGAGCTCGCCGAGGTCGACGCTCCCGGCCGCCATCTCCACCGCCCCGGCATCGATCTGGGAGAGGTCGAGCAGGTCGGTGGCGAGCTTGGTCAGCCGTTCGATCTGCTGGCGCATCGTGCGCAGGAACTCCTCCCGCTCGGCCGGGCTCGGGTCCTCCTCTTCGAGCAGCTCGACGAAGCCACCGAGGCTGAAGATCGGCGTGCGCAGCTCGTGCGAGGCGTTGGCGATGAACTGCTTGCGGGCCGAGTCGAGCTCGGCGAGGCGGCGCTGCATCTCGTTGAAGGTGCGGGCGAGCGGCGCCAGCTGGCCGACCGAGGCGACCGGGATCGTCGTCTCGAAGTTGCCGTCGGCGACCTTGCGGGCGGCGTCCTGCAGGCGGCGGACGTTGGAGGCGGCGACGTTGGCGTAGTAGGTGCCGGCGGCGAGCCCGAGCGCGGCGGCGATCAGCCCGCCGAGGACGATCTGCGTCTTCACCGCGCCGAGGCCGGAGCCGGCGCCGCCGATCGCGACGACGTAGATGTAGATGACCGCTGCGGTGGCGAGGCAGATCGCCATCGTGGTGAAGGCGATCCGCCTCCCGAAACGGCTCGTGCGGAGCCGGCGTCTCATCTACTCGACGAAGCGGTAGCCGACCCCGCGCACCGTGAAGAGGAACTCGGGCTCCTTGGGCTCGCGCTCGATCTTCTCGCGGAGGTGCCGGATGTGGACGTCGACGGTGCGCGGGTCGCGGTACTCGGAGTCGCCCCAGACGTGCTCGAGCAGCGTCTCCCGGGTGAGGACGCGACCGGGCGAGCGGGCCAGCGCGCCGAGGATCTCGAACTCGACGTAGGTGACCCGGACCTCCTCGCCCGCCAGGGCGACGAGGCGGCGGTCGAAGTCGATGGTCAGCTCGCCGTGCACGATCGGGCCGTCGTCGCCGCGCTCGGCGGCGGTCGCGCCGGCCATCCGGGAGCGGCGCAGCGCCGCTTTGACGCGGCTGCGGAACTCGCGCATCGAGAACGGCTTGGTGATGTAGTCGTCGGCGCCGACCTCGAGCCCGGCGACCTTGTCGGACTCCGAGCCCTTCGCGGTCAGCATGATGATCGGCACCTGGCTGCGGGAGCGCAGCTCGCGGCAGACTTCGACCCCGTCGCGGCGCGGCAGCATCAGGTCCAGGACGACCAGGTCGAAGCGCCCTTCGTCGAAGCGCTGCAGGGCTTCGGAGCCGTCGAGGGCCGAGGTCACGTGGTAGCCCTCCTTGCGCAGCGGATAGCTGAGCAGCGTCTGAATCGACTGCTCGTCGTCGACGAGGAGGATGCGGGCAGACCCATTTGCCACACAAAGAAGGGTAATCCGGCCGGGAACGCGAACGTATCCGGTGTCCTCTTGAGTCGGCGGACAGACGTCCAGATCAAGGCTTGGACGCATGTGCGACTACCCGAAACTAAGGATCGAAATGGGCGAGCCGATAAACAAACCGATGAAGGCAACGGAACTGAAGACCCGCGTCGACGCCGGCACCTACAAGCCCGACCCCTCCAGCGTCGCCACCGCGATGCTGCGGCGGCGCGGCGTGCGCGAGCTGCTCACCGGCTCCCACGCGGGCGCAACTGGTCAAACCCAGGGCTCGCCACGGCTTCGCCACCGCGCCGCCTGATCTCGGCGCACCCCCCGCGCTCCGGGGCCTCCTCGACCCTGCCGATCTCGGTCAGCCGCGTGCCGGTCGCGGCGAGCGCCGCCGTGGCGTCGGCGACGGAACCCGGCGGGAGCGCGGCGAGCAGCTCGTAGTCCTCGCCGCCGCCGACCGCCAGCTCGAGCGGGTCGCGGCCCGCGGCGGCCGCCACGGCGGCGAGGCCGGGGGCGAGCGGCAGCGCCTCGGCGTCGATCCGCAGCAGCGCGCCGCTCGCCGCGGCGACGTGGGCCGCGTCGCCGCCCAGCCCGTCGGAGAGGTCGATCATCGCGCTCGCCCCGGTCGCGGCGAGCGCCCGGCCGGCGGCGAGGCGCGGGGTCGGGTCGAGCTGGCGGGCGCGCAGGGCGTCGGCCGCGCCGGGTTCGAGGTCCGCGACGGACCGATCCCGGGACGCCGGCCGGCCGGCGCCGTCCCTCGCCTCGCCCTCGATCAGCAGCAGGCCCGCCGCGGCGCCGCCCAGCTCGCCGGTCACCACCAGCGCGTCGCCGGGGCGGGCGCCGCCCCGGGTGACGAAGTCCGCGACGCGCGGCGCGTGGCCGACCACGGTGATCGCCAGGGTCAGGGCCGGCGCCCGGATCAGGTCGCCGCCCGCGATCGTCGTCCCGGTCTCCCGCGCCACGGCGGCGAGCCCCGCACCGACCTCCAGCAGCTCGGCCTCGCCCAGCTCCGGCGGCGCGCCGAGCGCCACGTAGGCCTCGCCGGGCGCCGCCCCCATCGCCGCCAGGTCGGAGAGCGCGGTGGAGATCGCCTTGCGGCCGATCTGGCGCGGCGAGGCGCTCTCGCGGCGGAAGTGGACTCCCTCGACCAGCGCGTCGATCGAGGTGGCGAGGGCGCCCTCGGGGGCGGTGATCGCGGCGTCGTCGCCGCTTCCCAGGTGCACTTGGCGGCCCGCCGGCGGCAGCCGCTCCCGCAGCAGCGCCAGCAGCTCGAACTCGCCCATCATCTGACTATCCCAGAACCTCACTAATCTGAGGAGGAGTGGAGCGCCGCCAACCACTCCTGCACCGCCTCGGTGACGCAGGGGCGCGATTCGGAACCAAGCCACCCCGCAGCAAGGGGGTGCGCCTTGCGTTGCAGATCGGCCTCGCCGTCGTCGTCTTCGGCTTCCTGGTCCTGACCGTCATCAACCAGTGGTCGGAGATCCAGAAAGAAGGCGTGCACTTCGACGTGCTCTGGCTGATCCCGGCGCTGATCATCCTGCCCTTCTACTTCGTCTTCAGCGCCTTCGGCTGGGAGCTGATCCTGCGCAGCCTCGGCTACCGGATCGGGTTCGGGCGGGCGCAGGTCGCCTGGGGCCAGCCGCTGCTGGCGCGCTACGTGCCGGGCAGCATCCTCTACGTGCTGGGGCGGGTGCTGCTCTCGGAGCGGGCCGGCGTGCCGCGCCGCATCTCGCTCGCCTCGATCGTCTACGAACAGGCGATCTCGGCCACCTCGGCGATCGTCGTCGCCGCCTACTTCATCATCAAGCACCCCGATCTGCAGGGGGACAGCTGGCGCTGGGCGGTGCTGCTGCTGATCCCGGCCGCGATCATCATCCTCAGCCCGCGCGTCTTCGGTCCGCTCTCGCGGCGGGCGCTGGCCGCCTTCGGGCGCGATCCGCTGCCGGTGGTGATGCCGCTGCGCGACGTCGTCGGCCTGATCGTCTACTTCTCGATGAACTGGATCGTGATCGCGTTCGGCATCTACTCGGTCTCCCGCTCGGTCACCTTCATCCCTTACGAAGACATCCTGCTGGTCGGCTCGGCGCAGGCGATCGGCTACTTCGCGGCGCTGGTGACGCTGGTCGCCCCGGCCGGGCTGGGCGTCCGCGACGCGGCGTTCGCCTGGGCGGTGAAGGCGGCGCTGCCGAGCCGCAGCTTCGCGGTCGGCTCGCTGATCTCGATCGCGGTGCGCGGCGTCACCACGATCGCGGAATTGGTCTACGTCGGCGCGGTTACCGCGATCGGCCGGCGCCAGGGCTGGACGATCCCCACCGGCATCCTCCACCCGTCCCCGGAGGAGGTCGAAGCCTCCACCGAGGAAACCGCCGCCCACGCCCCCGAAATCCTCTGAGGCCGGCCCGGCCGGCCTCCGAGGCACGCGGCCCGGCCGGCCTCCGAGGCACGCGGCCCGACCGGCCTGACGATCCTCTCGACGTAGCCCGCCGACGCCTCCGGCGGCGCAACAACCACCCCGCCCGGCAACTGAAGCCTTTTGGCGTCATGACGACCAAGATGCTTCAGCCGCCCGCTCCGACCCGCCGCGCTCGCCCGCGAGAGCCGCGCCCGTCCCACCCTCGACCTCGGCAGGTAGGAGGGCGGGACGGGCGCGGCCCGCCGTGCGCCGGCCCGCTCGGACGCCACCCGCGATCCCGAGACGCGGTCGACCTTTGGCCCGCCCCGCCGGGCGCGGTCGTCCTAACGCCCGTCTACCGGGCCAAGGGTCGACCGCGCGATGGGGCCCGGGCCAAAGGTCGACCGCATGCCGCGCGCCGCGGGCCGCGGGGGTGTGACGGATGCGTGGCGGGATGCGCACGACGCCGGCCCGCCTCCCGCGCCCGGATGGCATCCGTTCCCCGGGCACGTCCCCACCCGCGCGTCCCCTGGTCATCCGCTCCCCGCCCGCGCAGGTGCGCCCGTCCCTTCCTACCTGCCAATCGGAGGAAGGGACGGGCGCGCCGTCGTGTGCGGAACGCAGTCGTTGACGAGCGCGTCGTCTCGGACGGGAGCGTCGCCGCGCATGGCCGGGGCCCGTGGATCGCCGCCTACAGCGGAATGCGGGCGCCGAGCTGGTAGGCGGTGAAGGCGAGCAGGAGGACGGTGAGGCGGCGGTCGCGGGCGACGGCGACGAAGGGCAGCGGCCAGAACAGGTACCAGGGCAGCAGCCAGGAGGTGGCGAGGAGGAGGCCGGTCCCGGCCCAGGCGGCGGCGCGGATCCAGTCGGCGCCGCGCCAGGTCCACCGCAGCAGCCAGGCGACCGCGGCGGCAAGGAGGGCGAGCGCCGCCACCCGCACCGCGGGCTCGTCGATGCCGGTGAGGCGGGCGAAGGTGACCGGGACCGCGAGGTGGCTCGTGCTCCCCTGGTTCTCCCCCGCCAGCCCGAAGGCCTGCAGCCAGTCCCAGCCGAAGGCGAGCCAGGCCCCGACCCCGATCGCCACCGCGGCGACGATCGCCCCGGCCGCCAACCGCCACAGGCCTCGGTACGCGTCTGGCTGCGCCGCCGCGCCGGCGGGCCGTGAGCTCGAGCCAGGGTGGAGCTTTCGGTCCCTCGCCGCCGGGCGCACGGTCTCGACGACGGCGAAGGGCGCGACGAAGAGCGAGGAGAACTTGACCGCGGCGCTCGCCACCAGGGCGGCGCCGGCGGAGGGCTCGCGGCCGACCGCGAGGGCGGCGACGCCGGCGGTCGCCAGGAGGACCGCGAGGCCGTCGTTGTGGGCCCCGCCGACGACGTGGACGAGGACCAGCGGGTTGAGGGCGACGAAGGCGGCGGCGCGGGCCGGGTGGATGCCGCGGCCCGCGGCGAGGCCCGCGACCAGCCAGGCGGTGCCCAGCACCGAGGCCGCCGAGGCGGCCTTGAGCGCCGCGACCGCCCCCCAGACCGGCAGCCGGGCGAGCGGGTAGGTCGCCAGCGTGAAGAGCGGGCCGTAGGCGCTCGGCGCCTCCCGCCAGTAGACGTAGTGGAAGACCGGATCGGCGCGCACCGCTTCCGGCGCGGTCACGTAGGGGTCGAGCCCGTGCCGCACCCCGAGTCGCGCGTAGTCGACATAGCTGTAGACGTCGTGGGAGAGGAGGACCGGGGCGCAGGCGAAGGCGAGCACCGCGACGACGATCAGCGCCCCGACCGCCCGACCGCCCAGCCGCGGCGCCGCGGCGAGCACGCCGAGGTAGGCGAGCAGCCCCGCCCACATCAACCCATAGGCAAGCCCCGCGTCGATGCGCCGCTACCCGTTGCCCGCGGTGCCGTCGTGGTTCGCCGCCCCCGCGCCGCTCACTCGCCGCCGGCTTCCTGGCCGCCGCCGCCCGCCGCTTCGCCGCCGCCGACCCCCGGTTCGGGCCCGCCGTCGGCCGGCGGCAGGGGCGGCGGCAGCGGCGCCGGTTCCTGTCCGGCGCCCGGCGCGTAGGCGTTCGGGTCATAGCCGCCGACCGACGACTGGCCCGGCAGTTCTTCCGCCCCCGCCCCGCCGCCCGCCCCGCCGTGCCGCTTCTTGCGCCGCGCCGCCGCGCTCCCCGGCGCCGGCACCGTGTGGGCGCCGAAGCCCGGGCCCCATTCGACCTGCGCTTCGGGTTCGTGGAATTCCTCGCACGGCACGCCCGCTTCGGCGTAGAGCGAATGCCAGATTTCCGCCGGGTAGGTGCCGCCGAACACGATCCGCCCGTGGACGTCGGACATCGAGATCGCGTTCGATTCCGGGTAGCCGACCCAGACCGCGGTCGCCAGGTTCGGCTGATAGCCGGAGAACCACGCGTCGGTGTACTGGTCGGTGGTCCCGGTCTTGCCCGCCTGCCCGACGCAGCCGGTGTAGGCGGCGGTCCCGGTCCCTTCGGTGATGTTGTCGCGCAGCAGGCGCGTCACCTGCCAGGCGACCGCCGGGCTCAGCACCCGCCGCGGCCGCGGCGCCTGCGGGTGCTCGACCTTGCCGCCGGGCAGGACGACCTTGTCGATCGCCACCGGCCGGCGGCGGACGCCGCCCGCGGCGAGGGTCGCGTAGGCATCGCTCAGTTCGAGCGGGCTGACCCCGTACCGAAGGCCGCCGATCCCTTCCGCCGGCACCCCCTGCAGCCGGGTCGTGATCCCCATCGCCTTGGCGGTGGCGGCGACGTTCTCGGGCCCGACGTCCAGGTCGAGCTGCGCGAACACGGTGTTGTCGGAGGTGACGGTCGCCTGCTTCAGGTCGATCGCCCCCTGGTAGCCGCCCTCGGCGGTGTGGACTTCCCAGTGCCCCCAGCGCGGCAGGGTGAGGTCGAGTGGCTTGGACTCGTAATAGGTCGAGTAGGGGTCGACCCCCTGCCGGATCGCGGTGGCGAGGACGAAGGTCTTGAAGGTGGAGCCGGGCTGGCGGTGTCCCTGCGCCGCGAGGTTGAACTGGTCGTGGGCGTAGTCGGTGCTGTTGACCATCGCCCGCACGTGGCCGTTGCGCGGGTCGATCGCGACCAGCGCCGAGGCCGGGTCGGTCGAGTAGGGGAGGGCCGAGCGCACCGCCTCGCGGCCGACCCGCTGCAGCCGCGGGCTGATCGTGGTGTGGACCTGGAGGCCGCCGCGCCGCACCGTCCGCGCCCCGTAGTGGCGGAGCAGCAAGTTTTCGACATAGTCGAAGAAGTAGGGCTCGCGGTGGGCGAAGTAGTCATGGGAAGGGCTCAGCTCGAGGCCACGCCTTTCCAGCTTCCGCGCCCGGCGCGGCGCCAGGTAGCCGAGGTTCGCCATCTTGCGCAGGACCTCGTTGCGGCGCGCCTTGGCGGCGCGGGGGTAGATCAGCGGGTTGTAGCGCGAGGGCGCCTGGGGCAGGCCCGCGAGCAGCGCCGCCTGCGCGGTGTCGAGCTTCCAGACCGGCCGCGAGAAGTAGACCTGCGCGGCGGCGCCGACCCCGACCGCGGTCGCGCCTTCGACCGTCCCGTAGGTCGCGGTGTTCAGGTATTGGCCGAGGATCTGGCGCCTGGAGTGGTGTTCGGAGTACTCGAGCGCCAGCTTCGCCTCGACGATCTTCCGTTCCAGGTTCTTCTGGGGGCGCTCGATGCAGAGGTTGCGCACCAGCTGCTGGGTGATCGTCGAGCCGCCCTCGACCGCTTCGCCCGCTTCCAGGTCGGCCACCGCGGCGCGCAGGATGCCGAGCGTGTCGATCCCGCCGTGCTGGAAGAAGCGCTGGTCCTCGATCGCCACCGTCGCCAGCATCAGCTTGCGGGGGAGCTTCGCGAGCTTCACCGGGGCGCTCGCTTCCGGCGAGGCGATCGCCCCCAGCCGGGCGCCGTTGGCCGCGTAGATGACCGAGTTGCCGTGTCGTTCCGCGTGCCTGCAGCTCGACAGGGACGGTGCGTCGGCGGCGACGTTCAGCACCCAGCCGGCGACCCCGATCGCCGCGATCGCCAGCACCGCGACGAACGCCACCGTCGCGATCGCCACCTTGCCGCCGAGACTCCCGCGGCGCCGCTGCCGACGCCGACCCCGCTGCGTCATGGCCCTGAGCCTACTGGCATGAAACCGCCTCCCAGACGGCTTGGCCGGCCTGCGTTCGTACTTCTGCTCGCATGGGACGCAAAAGTACGAACGCACCGCCGGGCTCCGGCCGCGGCGGGTCCCCGCTCGTCGCGCCGCGGACCTGTGAGACTTCCCGCGTCATGGAGGCCAACGCAGCCGGCGCCGGAGTCGCCCGATCACAGCGCCGGTTCCCCCCGGCGAACTGGGGCCCGTGGGCAGCGCTGCTCGGCGTCTTCGTGGCGCTCGCCGTCGGCCAGGTGTTGGCGGTCCCGGCCCTCCTCCTCGGCGAAAACGGCCACGGCGAACTCACCACCGGCGGCGACATCATCGCCCAGACCGCCACCGAGCTCGGCTTCCTGCTGGTGCCGATGGCGCTCGCCTCGATGCGCGGCGCCAAAGGGTGGGAGATCCTCGACCGGCTCGGCGTGCGCGCCTTCCGGCCCTCGGCCTTCGGCTGGATGGCGCTCACCTTCGCGCTCTACCTCGCCTTCACGATCTTCTACTCGGTGGTGATCACCGAACCGAAGCAGAAGGACATCGCCGAAAGCTTCGGGCCGGTCGCCGTGCAGATCGTCCTGATCGTGATCGCCGCGCCGATCGCCGAGGAGACCTGCTTCCGCGGCATGCTGTTCGGCGGGCTGCGCACGAAGCTGCCGCGCCTGGCGGCGGCGCTGATCACCGGGCTCATCTTCGGCGCCCTCCACGCGCTGACCGGGGTGACCGCGGTGCCGCCGCTGATCGTCTTCGGCTTCCTGCTGGCCCTGCTCTACGACAAAACCGGATCGATCGTGCCGGGCATCCTGCTGCACGTTCTGAACAACTCGATCGCCCTGCTCGGCCAGTAGCATTCCGGCGGTGATCCGCCGCCTCCTCCTCGCCGTCGGAGCCGCCGCGCTCCTGGCGGTGCCCGCCACCGCCGCGGCCGCGCCCGCACAGGTGGCGCCCCAGGTACCGGCGCCGGAAAAGCCGGCCAAGCCCGCCAAGCCGGCGGTGCCGAAGGCGACGGTGAGGATCGAAGTCGGCGGGCTGCACAACGGCAAGGCGACGGTCCTCGACACGGTGCCGGTCCGCGGCACGCTCTCGCCCTTCGCCCCCGGCCAGCGGGTCGAAGTCAGCTTCTTCCGCAACGGCCACAGGCTCCTCGTCCGCAAGGTCGCGGTCCACGAGGGGCCGCACGGGGCGGGGACCTTCGAAGCGAGCGTCGTCGTCAAGGAAGGCGGCAAGTACGCCGCCTCCGCCCACCACGCGGCGACCGCCGCGCTGGGCTCGGACTCGACCGTGCGCAAGAGCTGGCGGGTGCGCTTCCCGCAACTCGACCGCGGCGAATGCGACAAGGTCGTCCGGGTCTTCAAAGGACGCCTCGCCCAGATGGGCTACGTGTCCGGCGGCGGGCAGTGCTTCACGGCGCGGCTCGGGCGCGAGGTGCTCGCCTACCGCAAAGTCAACGGCCTCGACCGCAGCCAGAAGGCCGGCGCCGGGATCGTCAAGGCGGTCTTCGAAGGCGAAGGCGCCTACCACGTCAAGTATCCCGACGCCGGCGAACACGCCGAGGTGCCGCTCGACAAGCAGGTCCTGGTGTTGGTCAAGGGCGGCAAGCCGTTCGCGATCTACCCGGTGTCGACCGGCAAGCCCTCGACCCCGACGGTGACCGGCCGCTACTCCTTCTACCGCCAGGAACCGGGCTACAACTCCGAGGGCATGTACTACAGCTTCTACTGGTACCGGGGCTACGCCGTCCACGGCTACGCCGAAGTGCCGAACTACGCGGCGAGCCACGGCTGCGTGCGGACCTTCATCGCCGACCAGCCGCGGATCTACGAAGAGCTGCACTTCGGCGAGCCCATCTACGTGTGGTGAGCGTGAACGGCTGATGGCGGACCTCGACGCCGCCAAGCGGACGCTGGTCGAGGAGCTGCGCGAGCACTCGCTGGTGATCGGCGAGGTGACGCTGGCGAGCGGCGCGACCGCCCAGTACTACGTCGACGCGCGGCGGACGCTGATGCGGCCGGCGGGCTTCCGGGCGGCGGGCGAGCTGATCGCGGCGGTGGCCCACGGGCTCGGCGCGAGCGCGGTCGGCGGGCCGGCGACGGCGGCGATCCCGCCGTCCTGCGCGGTGCTGGCGACCGCCGCGGGCCAGGACCTGGTCGCCTTCTTCGTGCGCGGCGAGCGCAAGGAGCACGGGCTGCAGCGCTGGGTCGAGGGGCCGGTCGAGGCCGGGACCCGCTGCCTCGTGGTCGAGGACACGGTGACCACCGGCGGCTCGACCGCGAAGGCGATCGAGCGCTGCCGCGAGGAGGGCCTGGAGATCGCCGGCGTGGTCGCCGTGGTCGACCGGCTGGCGGGCGGCGCGGCGCGGATCGAGGCCGCCGCCGGGGCTCCCTACCGGGCGCTGGTCACGATCGACGAGCTCTACCCCGACCGCCCCGACCGCCCCGACCGCCCCTAGGAGCGCCGCCCGTGCCGAGCGAGCCCGATGCCATCGAGATCCGCGTCGTCGCCTGCCTGGTGGAGAAGCAGCGCACGACGCCGGACGTCTACCCGCTGTCGCTGAACGCGCTGCGGCTCGCCTGCAACCAGTCGACGAACCGCGACCCGGTGGTCGACTACGAAGAGGAGACGGTCTCGGCCGCGCTGCGCCGGCTGGCGACCCGCGGCTGGACCAGGCTGGCGAGCGGCGCCGGCTCGCGGGCGCGCAAGTACCGGCACCTGCTGCCGGAGGCGCTCGGCGTCGACGACGAGGAGCTGGCGGTGCTGACGGTGCTGATGCTGCGCGGCGCCCAGACCCCCGGGGAGCTGAAGCAGCGCACCGAGCGGCTGGGCGCGTTCACCGACCTCGGCGCCGTGCAGGCGGTGCTCGGGCGGCTGATCGAGCGCGATTTCGTGATCCGCCACCCGCGTCGTCCGGGCCAGAAGGAGGACCGCTACGAGCAGGTGCTGGGCGGCGCGGCCGAGGCCGCCGCCCCGCCGGCGCGGTCGACCTACGGTCCGGAAGGCGGACCAAAGGACGACCGCGATGCGCCGACCGGACCAAAGGACGACCGCGATGCGCCGACCGGACCAAAGGACGACCGCGATGCGGGTGAGGTGGCGGAGGGCGAGGAGTACCTCAGCGTCGGCGAGGGGGCGACCCCGTCGGAGGCGGCCGCCGAAGTGGCGCGGCTCGACCGGCTCGAGGCCGAGCTGCTCGAGCTGAAAGGCGAGATCGCCCGCCTCCGCGAGGCGCTCGGCGACGGGTAGCGGCCGACCGTCGTCGGTCCTCCCGATCGGCGGCCCGGGGCTTCCGCGGCTGAAGCATTTCGGCGCCGTGGCGACAAAATTGCTTCAGCGGACGGCCGGCTCAGCGGCCGCGCCGCCGCGGCGCTTCGAGCGGCAGGCCGACGCCCCGCCGGCCGCCGGGGATCGCGGCGATCACCTGGGTGTGCAGCTTGCCCCGCCGGCTCAGCAGCTTCCGCCCGCCGCGGCTGAACGGCAGGTAGAAGGTGTGCCATTTGGCGCCGGCCAGGCGGAAGGTCCGCCAGCCGAGCGAGCGGGTCACGGTGTGGACGCGGGCCTTGCGGTGGCGGCGCGGCGCCGTCGCGACCCGGAAGCGGGTGCGCAGGCCGAGGTGGCCGGGGCATTCGGTGCCGGTCGGCCACTGGCAGGCGACCGTCACCTTGACGCCGTGCCGGAGCGCCTTGACCCGCGGGACGGCGACCGCGACCGGGATCTTCGTCACCTGGCAGCCGAGCAGCCGGTTGCCGCCGAGCGCGACGTTGACCGCGTAGACGCAGATCGGCTCCGGCCCGGACTCGACGGTGAAGAATTCGGCGTCGAAGCCGTGCGAGGGACCGGCCAGCTTGTGGGCGGCGGCGACGTCGGTGCGTTCGAGGTTGGCGATCTGCCCCAGTTCGTGGCTTTCGACGCCCTTCTGGCCTTCCCGGCCGCCGACCGTGACGTTGATCGAGAGCGCTTCGGTGGGGGCGTCCGGATCGAGCGTCCAGCCCTGGATCTGGACCATGCCGGGGGCCGGTGAGCCGGTCGCTTCGAGCCGCCCGACCGGGTCGGATTCGCCGACCACCGGCGTCGCGACCCCGACCGTGGCGCCGTCCACGAAGTCGCTGTCGATGTTGAGGGTGACGCCGCCGTAGGTGGAGTTGTGGCCGCCCTGGTACTGGTGGATGCGCTGGTGGTTCGCCCAGGCGCTCCCCGGCAGCACGGCGTCTTCGGTGTCCTGGGCGTAGTTCCAGTTGGCGATCCAGAGATCGTCGGGAAGGATGAGGCCGGTGAAGAGCTGTCCGGCGAGGTCGGCGATCCCGGAGCCGCTCGACGAGTAGACGCCCGACTGGTAGCCGAGCTCGTGCAGCTTCTCGGTCCAGGCGGCGAGGAAGGCGAGGACGGCGGCGGTGGCGCTCCTGGTCGGCGTGTAGGCCTCCATGTCGAAGTAGATCGGACTGCCCGGGCCGACCCCGATCGCGGCGGCGGCGGCGGTCGCGTCTTCGGCCGCGGCGACCCCCTGGGAGCTCGCCGCCGCCGCGGTCAGCTTGGCGCAGCTGCCGCAGCTCGAGGTCGGCGCCTGCAGGCCGACGTAGGTGGGGATGAGGTGCCAGCCCGCGGTCGTCTGGGCGCTCACCCAGGCGGGGGTGAGGTTGGGCTGCGAGCAGGCGCTGTTGGCGCCGCCGATGTAGACGCCGACGCCGCGGAAGGGCGATTCGACCCAGGCCGCCATCGCCTTGCTCGACGGCGCGCTGCAGGTGTCGAAGCCGAGCCCGGTGAAGACCGAGCCGCCGACCGAGCCGGTGGCGACCGCGCGGCTGGCACGGGCGCGCGGGGCGGCGCGCGGGTGCGCCGGGGAGCGGGCGCCGTGGCCGTGGTGGGGAGCGACGACGATCGCTCGCCGCCGCCCGAGGATCGGCCCGGCCGGGCACCGCTGTTCGCGCGATGGCGCGCCGAGATAGACGACGCGGCGGTCGAGCCGCACGCAGGTCCGCGAGCCGGGTGCGACCCGCACCACCCGGTAGCCGGCCGGCACGTGGACGGCGCGCCCGTCGAAGTGGACGGTCCGCGCCGCGGGCGCGCGGGCGGCGGCGCAGGCAGGAGCGAGCGCCGCGGCGAGCGCCGCGAGCGCGAGCAGGATGCCTGGTAGAAGGCGGGCGCGGGTGCGTTTGCCGTGTCCGGTGTTCACGGGCCTCGGGGATTAAACGGCCTGGGGACGTCGAAGTTGCTGTGGCCGGCCGATCGGCAAGACTCGTTGCCGGATCCATCCCGCCGCTGTGATTTGCCCCAAAGATCCGACCAGGCGGCTTGAAGGGACCCGGCTCCGTCATTATCGTGGCCGCCGTCCAGCATTTGGACTGGGATCAGTGGGAACAAACAGGGCGTCCTCCGGATGGGCGCAGGAAAGGTTCGGTTCGTTTCGATGCGAAACAAGCGGTTGCGGGGTTCCGTCTTCATCTGTCTGCTCATCGCCATCGTCGGCGCGGTGGTGATCGCGGGCTGCGGCGGCAGCGGCGGCACCACCTCGGGCTCCACCACCGCCGAATCGGGCGAAGGCGAAGCCTCCGAAGCCGGCATCGCCCTCGCGCCGGAATTCAGCGCCGAAGAACTGGAAGAACACGCCGGCGACAACTGGATCTCCAACGGCGGCGGCACCACCAACGACCGCTTCTCCTCGCTCGACGAAATCAACCCGGAAAACGTCGCCGAACTCAAGGGCGACTGGATGACCAAGATCGGTCATGACGCGACTGCCGCGAAGTTCTCCGCCGAGGGACAGGCGCTGGAGTACGAAGGCACGATCTACATCTCCGACGGCGCCGACGACGTCTACGCGCTCGACGCGAGCAACGGCAAAGTCCTCTGGACCTACGAACCGAAGCTTCCCGCCGACCCGCTCGGCAACGTCATCTGCTGCGGCTGGGACAACCGCGGCGTCGCGCTCGGCGACGGGATGGTCTTCGTCTCCCAGCTGAACGGCGACCAGGTCGCGCTCGACCAGGAAACCGGCCAGGTCAAGTGGTCGACCCCGGTGGTCAAACCGGGCTCCGGCTACTCGATCACCTCGGCGCCGCTCTTCTACGACGGCCGCCTCTACGTCGGCGGCTCCGGCGGCGAGTACGGCATCCGCGGCCGGCTCACGGCGCTCGACGCGAAGACCGGCAAGATCGAATGGCGCTCCTACACGGTTCCCTCGCCGAGTGAACCGGAAGGCGACACCTGGCCCAACAACGGCTCCTACAAGCACGGCGGCGCCGGCATCTGGAACACGCCGACGGTCGACCCGAAGCTGGGGATGATCTACTTCTCGACCGCCAACGCGGCGCCCGACTGGTACGGCGCCAACCGCAAGGGCGACAACAAGTGGGCGGCCTCGATCGTCGCGATGAACGCCGAAACCGGCAAGATCGAATGGGGCTACCAGCAGGTCCACCACGACCTCTGGGACTACGACAGCCCGAGCCCGACCGTCCTCTTCAACGGGGAACTGAACGGCGAACAGGTCGAGGCGGTCGGCGAGCCCTCGAAGACCGGCTGGGTCTACATCCTCGATCGCAAGACCGGCAAGCCGATCTTCCCGATCCCCGAGGTGAAGGTCCCGCAGGACCCGGCCCAGGCGACCGCGGCGACGCAGCCCGAGCCGACCCTGCCGCCGTTCAGCCCGCGCCACACGAGCAAGGCGGCGGTCGAAGCCTCCGCCGCGGCGGTGGCCGAAAACAAGCCGAAACCGAAGGTCGTCGGGACCGGCATGTTCGAACCGATGTCGACCGACCCGACCCTGGTCAAGGTGACGCCGAACACGGCGATCGGCGGCGACAACTGGCCGCCGTCCTCCTACAACCCGGAAGCCGACATGTACTTCGTCTGCGCGCAGGAAGGCGCGGTCGGCGTCGTGCCGCTGAAGAAGGCCCCGGCCTTCAAAGCCGGCGAAACCTACACCGGCTCGGAACCGTTCTTCGCCACGAACGGCTTCAACTCGCCGGGCATCCTGACCGCCTATGACATGTCGAGCGGGAAGATCGCCTGGCAGAAGAAGTTCCCGGAATCCTGCTACTCGGGGACCGTGACCACCGCCGGCGGACTCGTCTTCGTCGGCCAGAACAACGGCGAACTCCAGGCCTACGACGCCGAAAGCGGCGAACTGCTCTGGCACTTCCAGACCGGCGCCGGCGCCAACACGACCGCCACGGTGTTCGAAGACGAAGGCGAAGAGAAAGTGGCGATCTACGCGGGCGGCAACTCGCTGGCGGCTACCCCGCATGGCGAAAACTTCTGGGTCTTCTCGCTGAAGGGGACGATGGAAGAGCTGTCCGGTACCAACGAGGAAGCCGAAGGCACCGCCCACAAGGGCGAGGAAGAAAAGGCCGAAGGCGAAGAAGAAACGCCCGCCGAAGAAACCAGCCACGAAGAAGAAGCAGCGGAAGCCGAAGCGGGCTCCGGCGGCGAAGGCGCGACGGCCGACGCCGCGGCAGGCAAGGAAGTGTTCGCCGAAGAATGCTCGGTCTGCCACGGCGCGACGGGGCACGGCGGCAACGGCGGTCCCGACCTGCGCACGATGCCGAAAGCCCAGGAACAGGCGAGCGCCGAAGAACAGGTGACCGACGGCGGCGCCGGCATGCCGGCGTTCAAGGGTCAGCTGAGCGAAGAACAGATCACGAACGTCGCCGCCTACGTGGTGGAAGACATCGTCGGGAAGTAGTCCTCCGGTGCCTGGCCCGCCGCCCAGCGGGGCGGCGGGCCGTCGGCGCCCGGCGGCGGCGCTCAGGAGCCCTGCGGTCGGCGGGGCAGGTTGCGCAGCTCCTCGAGGTGCAGCCGCGAGAGTCCCTCGATCCGCTCCTCCCCGAGCGGGGTCAGCAGGAGGTGGACGACGCGCTGGTCGCGCTCGTCGCGGCGCCGTTCCACCAGGCCGGCATCGACCGCGCGGTCGACCAGCTCGACCACGCTGTGGTGCCGGGTGACCAGGTGTTCGGCGAGCTCGCCGACGGTCGGCGCGGCACCGCCCGGGTGGCCCTTGATCGCGAGCAGCAGCTGATGTTGGGCCGGGGTGAGGCCGGTGGCTCGGGCCTGGTCCTCGCTCCAGCGCAGGAATCGCCGCAGCGCGGTGCGGAAGCCGAGCAGCTCCTCGTAGTCGCGCGCCGTGATCCGCCGCTGCGGCTCGCTCACCGTCGCCGCCCCGCGGCGCCGTCGCGCCGCGTCGCGAGCAGCTCGACCGGGCGCAGGACGCGGGCGCGACGGCGCTCCTCGTCGAGATCCCGCAGGCGGGCGGCCAGCAGCTGCTCGAGGCGCACCGCGCCGATCGGCACGGCGGGCGCGCCGCGATCGGCGACCGGCAGCTCGGTCCGTCCCGAGTCCGCCATCAGGTAGGCGACCTGGCGCAGGGTGTCGTCGGCGAAGACCGCCGGCGTCGCCGCGGCCAGGGCCGCCGACTCGCCCACTCCGTCGTCGCCCATCACGTCGCCGACGAATAGCACCTCGAGCGGGTCGACGCTGTATTCGTGGCTGAGGTGGATGCCGCGCCGGGCGATCTTCTCGGTGAGGACGGAGCGACGCAGCAGCAGGATCGAGGTCGCGTAGGCGGCCGTGGCCGCGATCAGCAGCGCGGGCAGCGCCGCGTAGCGGTGGGTCAGCTCGGCCGCGAAGACGACCCCGGCGAGCGGCGAGCGCATCGCGCCGGCGAGCACGCCGGCGAGGCCGACCAGCGGCCAGAAGCCCGCCCCGACCTGCGGGAAGACCTGCGCCTCGAGCCCGCCCAGCGCGCCGCCGATCATCAGCATCGGCGCGAGCACGCCGCCCGAGGTCCCCGAGCCGAGCGAGAGCGACCAGATCAGCGTCTTGACGATCAGGATGCCGACGATCAGGTGGAGGGCGATCGTCCCGCTCAGCTCCGCTCCGATCACGTTGTAGCCGACCCCGAGCGCCTGCGGCACGACGAGGCCGCCGAGGCCGATGACGAGGCCGCCGACCGCGGGCCACCACATCCAGTGCAGGGGCAGCCGGGCGAAGCCGTCCTCGGAGAGGTAGACGAGGGAGGTCGCGAGGAGCGCGAGCAGCCCGGCCAGGACGCCGGCGACGGCGCAGAGGGCGTAGGCACCCGCGTCGAGGTGGAGCGCCCCGGCCGGGGCCGGGAAGACCGGCCCGCCGCCGAGCAGCGGCACCCGGACCACGACCGCCACCGCGACGGCGGCGGCGACGGGGATGAGGCTGCGGGGGCGCCACTCGAAGAGGAGCAGCTCGACAGCCAGCAGGACCGAGGCCAGCGGCGCGTCGAAGGTCGCCGCCATGCCCGCCGCGGCGCCGGCGACGAGGAGGGTCTTGCGCTCGTCGGCGCTCAGGTGCAGGAGCTGGGCGCCGATCGAGCCGAAGGCGCCGCCGGTCATGATGATCGGGCCCTCGGCGCCGAAGGGGCCGCCGGTGCCGATCGCGATCGCCGAGGAGAGCGGCTTCAGCAGCGCCACCCGCGGCTGCACCCTGCTGCCGGAGACGAGGATCGACTCGATCGCCTCGGGGATGCCGTGGCCGCGGATCTTCTCCGAGCCGAAGCGGGCGACGAGGCCGACCACGAGCCCGCCGCAGACCGGCGCCAGGAGGATCAGCAGCGGCGGGTGGCTTCCGGCGCCGGGGGCGACCAGCGCGGTGCCGAGGCGACCGTAGAAGACGAGGTTGGTGATCAGCCCGATCAGCCGCAGCAGGCACCAGGCGACGCCGGCGCCGAGCGCCCCGATCGGCAGCGCGAGGGCGGTGATCCCGAGCAGGCGGGGGCTGACGTCGAAGTCGCCGAGATGGCGGAGGTCGGCGGGAGGGCCGGAGGGGCGGGGCATCGCGGAAACGTATCGTGAGGCGATATTTCACCGCGGGCCGCGCCGCGCCGCGGGCCGTGCCTCCCGCCCGGCCGCGGTTGGCGTTAGCCTCGGGGCATGGCGAGCCACCGCGAGCGGCGATGAAGCGCGACGAGGCGCTCCGGCCGCTCTCCCGCGAGCACCTCGGCGCCCTGATCGCGGCCAAGGCGCTGCGCGAGGCGACCGACGCGCCGGACGCGCGCCGCTCCTTCCTGCGGTTCTGGGAGCAGGACGGCCGCCGCCACTTCCGGATCGAGGAGGAGGTGCTGCTGCCGGGCTGGGCGCTCGACGGCGAGGTCGACCGCGACGGCGTCGCGCGGATGCTCGACGAGCACCTGCGGATCCGCCGCGACGCGCTTCGCCTCGAGGCGGGCGAGGTACCGGCCGCCGATCTGCGGGCGCTGGGCGACCTGCTCCACGACCACGTCCGCTTCGAGGAGCGCGAGCTCTTCCCGCGGGTCGAAGCGGCGCTCGACGAAGCGGCGCTCGCCCGGCTCGCGGACCGGATCGAGCGCGCCGAGGAGCAGGACGGCCAAGCGGCCTAGACGGTCAGGACGACCGCCTGGTGGGGGGCGCCGGTCAGGACGACGGCATCGCGGTGCCCGCGGTGGGGTCGGAGGCCTCGCTCGACACCTCCGTCGGGCGGGGGACGACGAGCACGGGGCAGGGGGCCTTGCGGATCAGGGCGGTCGAGGTCGAGCCGAGGAGGACGCGGTCGATCGTGCCGTAGCCGCGCGAGCCGACGACCAGCAGGTCGACTCCCTGCTCGCACGCGTCGGCGAGCGCCTCGGCGGTTTCGCCGTTCAGGGTGCGGTGGCGCAGGGGGATCGACGGGTCGAGCCGGCGGAGCGCCTGGCGCTGGATCTGCTCGACGTCCTCGGGCAGCGAGAGCGTGTAGCTGAGCGCGCCGACCACCGGGTTGGCGGGACGGTCGACGGTCAGGACCTCCAGGCCGCCGCCCGCGGTCCTGGCGATCGACTCGGCGAAGCCGAGCGCCGCCTCGGACTCCTCGCCGCCGTCGTAGGCGACCGCGACGGTGCGCAGCGCCTCGGCCGGATCGGACGCGTAGCCGCGCGGGGCGGTCGCCACCGGCACCGGGGCGCCGTGCAGGAGCGCCTCGCCGACCGAGCCGGAGAGGATGCGGCCGATCCTGCCGCGGTGCGGCGAGCCGACCACGATCAGGTCGAGCCTCGACTCGATCGCGAGGCTTTCGAAGACCCGGGCGGGGGAGTCGCCGACGTAGGTGAACGTGTCCACCTCGCGGCCGGGGAGGCACGACACCGCGGGCTCGAAGTAGTCCTCCGGCTGCGGGAACTCGTCGTCGGCCAGCAGCCGGAAGGTCTCCGACGGCGCCCCCGGGTAGGGCAGCACGTTGACGACCATCACGTAGGCGTCGGGCGCGGCGATCGTCCGGCACAGCTCGACCGCGTCCTTGGCCCCGCCGCTGCCGTCGAAGCCGATCAACACGCGCCTCGGCGCCCAGTCGAAGCCCTTCTCGCTCACCGTTGCTCCTCTCGCTCGTTGAAGCCCCACCGTAGGCCCGGCGTCCCCACCCGATATCCGTGCCCGGCCGCAGCGGCGCGTGTGGACATCTCGACGCTTGTCCGCGTATCGAGGACAAGCGTCGAGGGGGTCTCTCACGCTTGTCCGCGTATGGAGGACAAGCGTCGAGGGGTCCGCCGCGCTCAGGGGGCGAGGACGGCGCGGGCCTGGCGCGCCATCTCGAGGTCCTCGCGGGCGGCGAGGAGGACGACGGCGGCGCCGGCGCCGGGCGGCGAGAGGACGGCGTCGGGCGCGGCGCGCTCGTTGCGCTCCGGGTCGAGCTCGACGCCGAGGAAGGCGGCCGCGGCGCAGGCCCGCGCCCGCACCTGGGCCGAGTTCTCGCCGACGCCGCCGGTGAGCACCAGCGCGTCGAGGCCGCCCATCGCCGCCGCCATCGCGGCGATCGCCGCGCCGAGCCGGTGCACGTAGACGTCGAGCGCCAGCGCCGCCCGTTCCTCGCCGCGCCCGGCGGCGTCGACGACGGCGCGCATGTCGGCCGTCCCGGCGAGGCCGAGCAGCCCCGCCTCGCGGTCGAGCGCCCGCTCCATCGCGTCCGCGTCGAGGCCGCGCCGGCGCTGCACCCAGAGCAGCAGGCCGGGGTCGACGGAGCCCGCCCGGGTCGCCATCACCAGGCCCTCCAGCGGCGTGAAGCCCATCGTCGTGTCCACCGAGCGTCCCCCCGCCACCGCGGCCAGCGAGGCGCCCGCGCCGAGGTGCGCGGTGACCAGCCGCAGCTCCCGGGCCGGCCGTCCGAGCAGGGCCGCGGCGCGCCGGCTCGCGTAGGCGTGGGAGAGGCCGTGGAAGCCGTAGCGGCGCAGCGCCACCTCGCCCGCGGCCCACGCCGCCGGCAGGGCGTAGGTCCGCGCCGCGAGCGGCAGCCCGGCGTGGAAGGCGGTGTCGAAGCAGGCGACGTTTGGCAGCCCGGGGCGCAGCGCGGTCATCGCCCGCATCGCCCGCACCGCCCGCGGGTTGTGGAGCGGCGCCAGGTCGGCGAGGCCTTCGAGCTCGGCCTCCACCGCGGCGTCGACCACGGTCGGGCCGGTGAGCTCGGCGCCGCCGTGGACCACCCGATGGGCGACCGCGTCGGGCGCCGGCCCGGCCTCGAGCACCGCCCGCAGCTCCTCGCGCAGCGCCTCCGGGTCGTCGCCGGGGGCGCCCTCGCGCACGGTGAGCGGCTCGTCGTCAGGACCGAGCAGCGCCAGCTTCAGGCTGGAGGAGCCGGCGTTGACGGTGAGGACGCGGGCGGCCGGCACTCAGGCCGCGCCCCGGCGCCAGTCGCGGACCTCCGGCATGTCCTCGAGGTGCTCGCGGACGTAGGAGCGGTGGCGGGCGAGCATCTCCTCGCAGTAGGTCGCCAGGTCGGCGCCCCCGGCCGGCGTCCGCGGCGCCCGCCGCAGCGCCTCCAGCACCAGGTGGTAGCGGCTCATCTCGTTGAGGACGACCATGTCGAAGGGGGTGGTCGTCGTCCCCTGCTCGTTGAAGCCGCGGACGTGGAAGCGCGCCGGACGCGAGCGCCCGTGCAGCACCTGGTGCAGGGCGCGGGCGTAGCCGTGGAAGGCGAAGACGACCTCGAGATCGTGGCCGAAGATCGCCTCGAAGTGCGCCTCCTCGAGCCCGTGCGGGTGGACGTCGGCCGGGAACAGCGACATCAGGTCGAGGACGTTGACGACCCGCACGCCGAGCTCCGGGGCGCGGTCGCGGAGCAGCTCGGCGGCGGCGACGATCTCCATCGTCGGGATGTCCCCGGCCGCGGCGAGCACGATGTCGGGGTCGTCGGGTCGGTTGCCGGCCCAGTCCCAGCGCGAGGTGCCGGCCCGGGCGTGCTCGACGGCCTCCGGGTAGCTCAGGTACTGCAGCTGCGGCTGCTTGTCGATCACGATCAGGTTCACGTAGTCGCGGCTGCGCAGGCAGTGGTCGGCGACGGTGAGCAGGCTGTTGGCGTCGGGCGGGAAGTAGACGCGGACGACTTCGCCGCGCAGGCTGATCATCGTGTCGATCAGCCCCGGGCCCTGGTGGCTGAAGCCGTTGTGGTCGTTGCGCCAGCAGGTCGAGGTGAGCAGCACGTTCAGCGAGCCGACCGGGGCCCGCCAATCGAGCCGCCGCATTTCCTCCAGCCACTTGGCGTGCTGGATCGTCATCGAGGCGGAGACCATCGCGAAGGCCTCGTAGGTGGCGAAGAGCCCGTGGCGGCCGCTCAGCAGGTAGCCCTCGAGCCAGCCCTGGCAGTTGTGCTCGGACAGCACCTCCATCACCCGGCCGTCGGGGGAGACGTGGTCGTCGCCGGGGGCGGCGTCGATCAGGCAGCGGTCCTCGACCTCGAAGACCGCGCCGAGCCGGTTGGAGTTCGTCTCGTCGGGGCAGAAGAGGCGGAAGTTGGCGGCCTCGGAGTTGGCGGTGTAGAGGTCGCGCAGCAGCTCGCCGAGCCGGCGGGTCGATTCCGCCCGGCCCACCCCCGGCGCCTCGATCGCGATCGCGTAGCGCGACGGGTCGGGGATCTCCAGGGGCAGCAGGCGGCGGCCGCCGTTGGCGTAGGAGCTCGCCCCCATCCGCTTGTCGCCGCGCGGCGCCCAGGCGACGACCTCGTCGCGCACCCGGCCGTCCTCGTCGAAGCGCTCGTCGGGGCGGTAGGAGCGCATCCACTCCTCCAGCATCGCCAGGTGCTCGGAGTTCGTCCGCACCTCTTTCAGCGGCACCTGGTGGGCGCGGAAGGTGCCCTCGACCTGGACCCCGTCGACCACCCTCGGGCCGGTCCAGCCCTTCGGCGTGCGCAGCACGATCGCCGGCCAGCGCAGCCGCGAGCGGCCACCGCTACGCGCCGCGGCCTGGATTCCGGCGATCGCCTCGCGGCACTCGGCGAGGGTCACGGCGAAGTCGCGGTGGACCCGGCGCGGGTCGGTGCCGCCGACGAAGTGGACGGCGTAGCCGTGCCCGGCCAGCTGCGCGGCGATCTCCTCCTCGCTCGCCCGACCGAGCACCGTCGGGCCGGAGATCTTGTATTCGTTCAGGTGGAGGATCGGCAGCACGGCGCCGTCGCGGGCCGGGTTGAGGTAGCGGATGCCCTTCCAGGAGCCCTCCAGCGGCGCCGTCTCGGCCTCGCCGTCGCCGATCACGCAGGCGACCAGCAGGTCCGGGTTGTCGAAGGCGGCGCCGAAGGCGTGCACGAGCGCGTAGCCGAGCTCGCCGCCCTCGTGGATCGAGCCCGGGGTCGGGACGCTGACGTGGCTCGGGATCCCGCCCGGGGTCGAGAACTGGCGCACCAGGCGCAGCAGCCCGGCCTCGTCGGCGGAGACCGCCGGGTAGACCTCCGAGTAGGTGCCCTCGAGGTAGACGTTGGCGACCACGGCCGGGCCGCCGTGGCCGGGGCCGGCGATGAAGAGGACGTCGTCCCCGGTCGCCGCGATCAGCCGGTTGAGCTGTGCGTAGATCAGGCTCAGCCCGGGCGAGGTGCCCCAGTGGCCGAGCAGGCGCGGCTTGATGTGCTCGGGGAGCAGCGGCTCGCGCAGCAGCGGGTTCGCCTGCAGGTAGATCTGGCCGACGGTCAGGAAGTTCGCCGTCTCCCACCAGGCGAGCAGCCGATCGAGCTCGGCGTCGTCGGGCGGCCGCAGGTCGGTCGTCGAGGGCACGCCCCCCATGTCTATACGGTCGCCACCAGCGGCGCCCCCACCGGGGTCGGGCAGAGGAGGACGGGACACGGCGCCTCGAGCACGACTTCGCCCGCGATGCTGCGGTGCAGAAGGCGGCCGACGTGGCCGCGCAGGTGGGTGCCGAGCACCAGCAGGTCGACGCCGAGCGCCGCCGCCTTGACCAGCTCGGGGACGGTGAAGCCACGCAGCAGGATCGGCTGGGCGCGCACCTCCTCGGGCAGCCGGCCGACCGTCTCCTGCAGCTCCGCCCGGCGCCGATCGACCTCGCCGGTGGGCAGCGGGCTCGGCGTCATCGGGGCACCCGCGCCGAGCGGCGCGCTCCTGCCCACCACGGTGTAGACGCGCAGCGCGGCCCCGTTGCGGAGGGCCATGTCGGTGGCCAGCTCGAGCGCCGCCCGCGCGGCCGGGGAGCCGTCGTAGCCGACCCCGACGACCCGCATGCCGACGTCCTCGGCGCCGCCGGCCAGCGGCTGCCAGACCGACTCCCCGTCGGCTCGCTCGGCAAAGCCGGGCGGCGCCACGGCGATCGCGCAGGGCGCCCCGGCGAGCAGGTGTTCCATCGTCGTCCCCGGCACGATCCGGCCCAGGGGTCCGCGGTGGGTGGAGCCGAGGACGACGAGCTCGGCGCCCTGCTCGCGGGCCGCGCCCGCCAGCTCCTCTCCCTCCGGGACGGTGACGACGCGGAGGTCGGCGCCGCGCGCCTCGGCGAGGATGCGGCCGAGCGCCAGCGCGTCGCGTCCGCGCTCGGTGTCGAGGTAGCCGACTACGACCGTCCCCGCCATGTCAGCGTTCTTCCTCGTGCGGCACGACCAGCACGGCGCAGGGCGCGACGTCGATCAGGTGGCCGGTGACCGAGCCGAGCAGCAGCCGGTCGAGCGGCTTGCGGGTCCCGGCGACGAGGACGTCGACGTCGTCGTCGCAGGCGTCCGCGATCGCCTCGGCGATCGTCTTGTCGACCTGTCGCCAGCCCGGGTCGACGTGGGTGCCGCCGGCCTCGATCGCGGGGTCGATCTCGCCCAGCGCCTGCTCGAGGACCGCGGAGGCGTTGGTCAGCGGGGTGTCGCGGTCGCCGCCCTGGGAGCCCGCGACGACCGGGTCTTCGGCGACGATCGCGTACAGCGAGGCGCCGGTTTCCTCAGCCAGCACTTCGGCCCGCGCCAGCGCGGCGCGCGAGTCGGCGGTGCCGTCGTAGGCGACCGCGACTTTCTTGATCCCGCGGCGCTCGCGACCGGCGTAGCCGCGCGGGGCGACGATCACCTCGCACGGCGAGTGGTGGAGGACGTGGTGGGCGACGCTGCCGATCAGGGCGCGGCCGACCCGGCCGCGGTGCGGCGAGCCGACGACCAGCGTGTCGGCGATTTCGCGCTCGACCAGACCGACCAGGCCGAGGCTTACCGCGACCGCCCCGGGGACCTTCTCGGCGACGATCCGGCGGCCGCTGTGGCCGGCCAGGTCGTGGGCCAGGGCGACCGCGTCGTCGCCTCCCGGGCTGCCGTCGGAGCCGACGACGATCGGGCCCTCGAGGCGCCGCTCGGCGGGGGCTGCCGATCGGTTCTCGTTCTCGGTGGTGGGCATCACTGTTCCTCTCGCTCGCTGAGTTGCTCTGACGGCGAATCTAGGCCCGGGAGAGGTACCCGCCATCCGGGCAATGCCACAGCCTGGCGGGGGCGGGGGGCGGATACGGCCCGATCGGGCCCCGGGCCGCTACCGGGGCCCGGGCGAGGAGCGTCAGAGGGTGTGAGGCCGCCGGGCGGATTGTCGGGCGGCGCCGCCCGTCCGAGACGGCGCGCCCGTCCCACCCTCCACTTCGGCAGGTAGGAGGGCGGGACGGGCGCGCCTCGGCGAGCGCCGGGCCACCCGGCGTTCGCAGTTCTCCGCGCTATCCGCGGATGTCTGCGAACTCACCGAGGGACGACCTGTTGCGTTCGCAGTTATCCGCGCACGTTCGCGTCGGACCGCCCGCCCGAGGCGGAGCGTTCGTACTTTTGCTCGCATAGGCAGCGAAAGTACGAACGCTCCGGGCCGGGCGCCGGCCGGAACATGCGCGGATAACTGCGAACTCGTCGCCGCGTCCCGCGGCCACTCCCGCCGCGTCCCCGCCCGCGCAGGCGCGCCATCTCGGACGGGCGCGGGGGGGACGCCGCCGGCGCTCCGGCGCTCCGCCGCCGGGCGCTCAGGTGGCGGCCGCGTCCGGCCCGCCCGCGGTGGACTCCGCCCGGGCCTTGATCCCGAGGAGCATCTTGCGCTCCATCGCGAAGTGGGGAATCGTCAGGGTGAGGCGGTAGAGGAGGGTGGGGACGCCCTTCGGCAGCCGGCCGCGGACGAGCAGCCGGCTGCGTCCGGGTCCCCTGGACGCGACGACGAGGACCCCCCAGCCCTCGAGGCCGAGGGTCCGCGGCGGGTCGAAGATCGTCACCGCGGGCCCCGGGGCGAGCGGGTGGAGCATCACGCTCTCGCCGATCTCCCGCCGCTGCCACTCCGGGTGGATCCGGTCGGCGTTGCGCATCTCGCAGCCCGCCAGGTTCTCCAGCCACTCGTAGCTGTAGAAGCCGCCGCGGTCCTGCCCGACCTGGGCCAGCCAGGGCCACACCCGCTCCGGCGGCGCGTCGATGGTCACCGCGTGGTCGACGGTCAGGCCGGGGTCGGGGACGAGGTCGTCCCCCGGCAGCGCCCGCCCGCGCTCGGCCGCCGTCGATCCCCAGCGGCGCATCCACGGCTCGGCCACGCCGACGTAGAGGCCGGCCGCGGCCAGCCCGGCGACGGCAGCGGGCGCGGGCCTGCGGCGGGCGAGGACGTCGCGGAGCCCGATCGCGGCGGCGGTCGCGAACCCGGCCTCGACCGCGACCTGGCCGCCGAAGGTGACCGTGACCCCGCGGACGAGGCCCCAGCGGGCCCGGGCTCCGGCGATCGCCGACATGTCCGGCAGGGTAGGACCCGCGCGCCCGGGGCGGCACCGGGTGACGCCGCCGCGATCGCTGTGGGGTTCCCGCGATTTCCCGGGTGCGGCGGATCTTCACGCGTGCTGAGCGCCGGATGAGAAGATCGGGGGCATGGAATCGCCGGGTGAAGATCTCGCGAATTCGGAAGGGGAGCGCTTCCGCCGGCTGGTCGAGGTCGGCTCCTCGCTGTTGTCCGAGCTCGACCTCGAGGCGGTGCTGCGCTCGGTGGTCGAGGCCGCCCGCGATCTGACCGGGGCGGAGTACGCCGCGCTCGGGGTGCTCGACGGCGAGCGCCGCGAGCTGGAGCGCTTCATCTACCTCGGCATCGACGACGAGACGCGCGCCGCGATCGGGCCGCTGCCGCGCGGTCGCGGCGTGCTCGGCGAGCTGATCCGCGACCCGCGGCCGCAGCGCATCGCCGACGTCGAAGCGCACCCCCACGCCTACGGGTTTCCCCCCGGGCACCCTCCGATGCACAGCTTCCTCGGGGTGCCGATCACGATCCGCGGCGAGGTCTACGGCAATCTCTACATGACCGAGAAGCGGGGCGGCTCGGAGTTCTCGGAGGCCGACGAGGAGGCGGCGACGACGCTCGGCTCCTGGGCGGCGATCGCGATCGAGAACGCCCGCCTGTACACGACCCTGAGCACCCGCGAGGCGGAGACCGAGCGGGCGCTGCGCCGCGCCGAGGCCTCCGCCGACATCGCCCGCACGGTCGGCGGCGAGACCGACGTCGGCCGCGTCCTCGACCTGATCGTGAAGCGCGCCCGGGCGCTGGTCGAGGCGCGCACGGTGCTCGTCCTGCTGCGTCGCGGGGAACGCCTCACGGTCGCCGCCCAGGCCGGCCGCGTCGGTCCCGAGGTCGACGAGCTGACGATCCCGACCGAGGACCCGGTATTCCAGGCGGCGATGCAGGAACGGGTGTCCCGGCACCTCGATCAGGGGACGCCGCCCTCGGAGTCGCGACTGCGCGAACGGCTCGGCGCCGAGACCGCGCTCGTCGTCCCGCTGCTCTTCCGCGGCCGCGCCGTCGGCGCCCTGGTGACGCTCGACCGCGAAGCGGGCGGCGACTTCGACGACGAAGACCTGCGGCTGCTGCAGGCATTCGCGGCGACCGCGGCGATCGCGGTTGGCACGGCACAGTCGGTCGAGGCCGGCCGCCTGCAGCAGCAGGTCGAGGTGGCCGAGGGCGAGCGCCGACGCTGGGCGCAGGAGCTGCACGACGGCGTCCTGCAGTCGCTCGCCGCGGTGCGGATCACGCTCGCCGCCTCCCTGCAGCAGTCCGGCGAGGAGCGGGCCGAGGCACTCGAGAAGGCGGCCGAGCAGACGGTCGAAGGGCTGGAGGAGCAGATCACCGAGCTGAGCCGGCTGATCAACGACCTGCGGCCCGCCTCGCTGGAGCGGCTGGGGCTGCCGAGGGCGCTCGAGGCGCTCGCCGAGGAGTCGGCCAACCGCGGCGGCTTCGAGGTGGTCACGGAGATCGCGCTGAACGGGGAGCTGAGCAGCGACGAGGAGCGCAGCGTCTACCGACTCGTCCAGGAGGCCCTCACCAACGTCGTCAAGCACGCGGCCGCCGAGCGCGCCGAGGTCCGCACCCGGACCGACGGCGGCGCCGTGGAGATCGAGGTGCGCGACGACGGATCCGGCTTCGACCCGGCGCTCGGCCCGGGCCGCGGCCTGCTCGGCATGCGCGAGCGGGTCGAGATGCTCGGCGGCACGCTGAAGATCGACTCGCGCCCGGGCGAGGGGACCCGGGTCAGCTCGACCCTGCCGCTGCGCTCGAGCTGAGCGCTCAGTCGGCGCCCGGCTCGATCACCCGGTTGGCGATCGCGAAGCGGACCAGTTCCGGCCGCGACTCGACGCCGATCTTCTCCAGCAGTTTGGCCCGGTTGACCTCGATCGCGCGGACGCTGAGGAAGAGCTGCTCGCCGATCTCGCGGTTGGTGTGGCCGAGTGCGACGAGGCGCAGCAGCTCCAGCTCCCGCTCGCTGAGGCCCTCCAGCGGGTCGGCCTCGAGCTTCGCCAGCTCGCCGCCGAGCCGGGGGTCGATGTAGGAGCCGCCTGCCGCCGCGGTGCGGATCGCCTCGGCGAGGTTGCGCTCGGCCGCCTGCTTGAGGACGAAGGCGGCGGTGCCGGCCCGCAGCAGGTCCCGGGCGGTGCGCGGGTCGCTCTGCATGGTGAGGACGACGATCGCCGTGCCGGGAACGCTCTCGCGCAGCCGCGGGATGTCGGCGCGCGGGTCGGCGCCCGGCATCTGCAGGTCGAGCACGAGGACGTCGGGGCGGCGGTCCTCGACCAGCCTGGCCGCCGCCGCGGCGTCGTCGGCGTCCCCGATCACCCGCAGATCCGGTTCGGCTTCGAGCATCGCCCGCAGGCCGGCGCGGATCACGTTGTGGTCGTCGGCGAGGACGACGGTGGTCTCGGCGGCCGCGGCGCTCACGCCACCAGTCTGCCGGCGCGGGCGTCGGACCGCACCCTCGGATGTGGGGGAAAGCCGATGCGGCGCCCCGCCGTCGCCGGCAGCTTCGAGCCATGAGAATCCTCGTTGCCCTCGGCGGCAACGCCCTGCTTCGCCGTGGCCAGCCAGCCGACGCCGCCACCCAGCGTCGCAACGTCGAGGACGCCGCGGCGGCGCTCGCCGCACTGGCCGCCGAGCACGACGTCATCCTCACCCACGGCAACGGCCCGCAGGTGGGGCTGCTCGCCCTGCAGAGCGAGAGCTATCGCAGCGTCCACCCCTACCCGCTCGACGTCCTCGGCGCCGAGAGCGAGGGGATGGTCGGCCACCTGCTCGAGGTGGCGCTGCGCAACCAGCTGCCCGAGCGCGAGATCGTCACCGTCCTCACCGAGACGGTCGTCGACCTCGACGACCCTGCCTTCGACGAGCCGACCAAGCCGATCGGGCCCGTCTACTCGAGCTCCGAGGCGGCCCGCCTGCGCGCCGAGCGCGGCTGGGCGCTGGGCCGCGACGGGGACCGCTTCCGGCGCCTCGTCCCCTCGCCGGCGCCGCGGGCGATCTCCGAGCTGCGCTCGCTGCGGCTGCTGGTCGACGCCGGCGTCCTGGTGATCTGCGCGGGCGGCGGTGGGGTCCCCGTCGCGATCGGCGCCGACGGGCGCCTGCGCGGGGTCGAGGGGGTCGTCGACAAGGACCTCACCGCGGCCCTGCTGGCGCGCCGCCTCGACGCCGACCAGCTGCTGATGCTGACCGACGTCGACGCCCTGCACCTGGAGTGGGGCACCGAGCGCGACCATCCGCTGGGCGAGGCGGCCGCCGACCAGTTGCGCGCGATGAGCTTCGCGGCTGGCTCGATCGGCCCGAAGGTGGAGGCCGCCTGCCGCTTCGTCGAGGCGACCGGCAAGACCGCCGCGATCGGCGCCCTCGGCGACGCCCTGCGGGTCGCCCGCGGCGAGGCCGGGACGCGGATCGTCGCCGGGCGCGCCGCGGTCGGCTGACGGCGACAGCGGGCGGCTGACGGCGACAGTGGTCGGGTGACCGAACGGGCGGCGGGTGACCGCGGTCGTCGGCGCTCCGGCCGCGGTCAGGGGGCCGGGACGACGAGCGTCGGACAGGGCGCGGCGCGGAGCACGCGCTCGGCGACGTCGCCCAGCGCGACCTGGCCGGCGGTGCCGTAGAGGGCGCGCGAGCCGAGCACGAGGAGGTCGGCCTCGCGGGCGAGGCCGAGAAGGATCTGGTCCGGGAGGCCTTCGCGCAGCTCGGTCTCGACCCAGATCCCGGGGAGGCCGTCGGCGGCGTGCCCGAGCCGGCGGGAGAGCCGTTCGACCTCCCGCGGGTCCGCCGCGCGCGGCGAGCCGCCGATCTCGAAGTCGAGCCCGGCGACGGCGACGAGCCGGAGGCGGGCGTCTTGGGCGAGCGCCAGTCGCACCGCGACGGCGAGTGCCGCGTTGGCGCCGCGGCTGCCATCGATCCCGACGTCGATCCGGCGCGGCTCGTAGTCGTCGCGGTCGGCCAGGCCGCGCGGCGCCACCGCCACCGGGCAACGGGCGTCCTCGATCAGCGGCCGGTCGGCCGGATCGAGCGCGACGCGGCCCGGCACGCCGTCGGCCGCCGAGCCGAGCACGATCAGCTCGGCACGCTCCGGGACGGTGACCGTCTCGGCGCGCTCGCTCAGCGCCGCGGCCAGCGCGGTCGCGTCGCGGCGGGCGTCCTGTCCGTGCTCGCCGCCGATGAAGACGCGGGGGAAGAGGCGCGGCGTCGCCCCCTCGAGCCGCTCGATCGCGTCGATCTCGGTGTCGAAGTCCTCGTGCATCCGCCAGACGTTAGGAGGCGCCCGGGCCGCCCCCATCCGTGGTTCACCACACGCATGAGGAGGGCGCGCTTCGGACCGGCGGAGGCCGGGGGCCGATCATCTAGGCTGGCGCGATGGCAGACGAGCCGGCCGAGCGCAAGATCGCCGTGGTTCTCGTCGATGACCACGCCGTCGTCCGCGGCGCGCTGCGGGCGCTGCTCGAGGCCCAGGCCGACCTTGAGGTGGTCGGCGAGGCCACCGACGTGTCGACCGCCCGCGAGGCGGTCGCGGCCGCCTCGCCCGACGTCCTCGTGCTCGACGTCAACCTGCCGGACGGCCTCGGCGTCGACGCCGTCGCCGGTCTGCGCGAGGAGCACCCCGGAACCCAGATCGTGCTGCTGACGATGGAACGCGACATCGGCCTCGCCCGCCGCGCCCTCGACGACGGCGCCCTCGGCTACCTCTTCAAGGACGCGGCCCACCTCGAGCTGGTCGAGGCGGTCCGCGCCGCGGCGGCGGGCCGCCGCTACCTGACGCCCGCCGTGTCGGCGGGCCTCTCCCGCGCCGCCGACGATCCCGCCGACCAGTCGCTCTCCCCGCGCGAGACCGAAGTGCTGCGGCTGATGGCGCTCGGCCACACCAACCGCGAGATCGGCGAGCAGCTCGACCTCAGCGTCCGCACGGTGGAGACCCACCGCGCCCACATCCAGCAGAAGCTCGGCCTCGGCACCCGCCCCGAGCTGACCCGCTACGCGCTGGCGCACAACCTGATCGACGTCTGACCGCGCGCCGGGCGCGCGTTCGCACTTCGCCGTAGTCGGTACGGCAAAGTGCGAACGCAGCGGGTGACCACATTCGCCGGTGTGGGCGTCCCCGGATGGAGGTCCCAGGGGCCGTCCATAGCGTGCGGCCCACGATGACCGCGCTCGAACTCGCCCGCTGGCAATTCGGAATCACGACCCTCTACCACTTCATCTTCGTCCCGGTGACGATCGGCCTGGCGTTCTGCGTCGCGATCTTCCAGACCCGCTGGTACCGGACCGGGGAGGAGCACTGGCTGCGCTCGACCCGCTTCTGGGGGAAGCTGATGCTGATCTCCTTCGCGCTCGGCGTCGCCACCGGGATCGTGCAGGAGTTCCAGTTCGGCATGGACTGGTCGAACTACTCGCGCTTCGTCGGCGACATCTTCGGCGCGCCGCTGGCGATGGAGGGGCTCGCCGCCTTCTTCGTCGAGTCGACCTTCCTCGGCCTCTGGATCTTCGGCTGGGGGCGGCTGTCGAAGAAGGTGCACCTCGCCTGCGCCTGGGCGGTTTCCGGCTCGACCGCGCTGTCGGCCTACTTCATCCTCGCCGCCAACTCCTGGATGCAGCACCCGGTCGGCTACAAGATGGCGGGCGGCAAAGCCGAGCTGACCAACATCGCCTCGGTCCTCTTCAACAACACGGCGCTCTACGCGTTCGCCCACACGATGCTGGCGTCGCTGCTCACCGCCGGGATGATCCTGATCGGCGTCTCCGCCTGGCACCTGCGGCAGGGCCGCGAGACCCAGGTCTTCGGCGGCGCGATGAAGATCGCCCTGCCGCTGGTCACCCTGGCGGCGATCGCCACCGTCCTCGTCGGCCACTTCGACGGCATCCTGATGACCAAGCAGCAGCCGATGAAGATGGCCGCCGCGGACGCCGTCTTCAACACCGAAAGGGGCGCCGGCCTCTCGCTGTTCGCCACCGGCGACTTCAAGTCCAACCCGGAAGGGCTGAACCGCAACGTCGAGATCCCCAACCTCCTGTCCTGGGTGACCACCGGCTACCCGCGGGGCGAAGTCGAGGGGATCAACAACCTGAACCGGGAATACCGGCAGAAGTACGGTCCCGGCAACTACACCCCGATCGTCGCGATCGCCTACTGGACCTGGCGGGCGATGATCGGCGCCGCCTTCGCGATGTTCGCCTTCGCCGCCTGGGGGTGGTGGCTGCAGCGCAAGGGCAGCCTGCGCGACTCGAAGTGGTTCACGCGGCTCGCCGTCCCCGCCGTCGCACTGCCTTTCCTGGCGAGCGCCGCGGGCTGGCTGTTCACCGAGATGGGTCGCCAGCCGTGGGTCGTGTTCGGCCTGCTGAAGACCGACGTCGCCAACTCGCCGAGCGTCGGCGCGGCGCAGATCTGGATCACGCTGGTCGGCTTCACGCTGCTCTACGGGGTGCTGGCGGCGATCGCCGGACGCGTCTTCGTCAAGGCGGTGCGCAACGGGCCGGTCGAGGCCGGCAAAGCCGAGGACCCGGGCCAGGAGCTGGCCCTCGCCTACTGAGGAGGAGACGACGATGCCCGACTACACCGCCCTCCAGGTCATCTGGTTCGTCCTCATCTCGATCCTCTGGCTCGGCTACTTCGTGCTCGAGGGGTTCGACTTCGGGGTCGGCATGCTGATCCGCGCGGTCGGCCGCACCGACGCCGAGAAGCGCGCCGTGATCCACACGATCGGCCCGGTCTGGGACGGCAACGAGGTCTGGCTGATCGTCGCCGGCGGCGCCACCTTCGCCGCCTTCCCGGAGTGGTACGCGACCCTCTTCTCGGGCTTCTACCTGGCCCTCTTCCTGATCCTCGTCGCGGTGATCATGCGCAACGTCTCCTTCGAGTTCTGGGGCAAGGGGACGAGCGAGCGCTGGCGCCGCGGCTGGGAGTGGGCGATGATGCTCGGCAGCGGCGCGGCCGCCCTGCTCTGGGGCGTCGGCTGGGCGAACATCGTCCACGGCGTGCCGATCGACGCCCGGATGGAATACACGGGCACCCTCTTCGACCTGCTGCACCCCTACGCGCTTCTGGGCGGCGTCGCGACGCTGCTCATGTTTCTCGCCCATGGCTCGGTCTTCCTGTCTCTGAGGACCGAGGGGGAGATGGGCGAGAGGGCGAAGGCGATCGCCGGCCGCATCATGCCTCCCGCCGCCGCGGCCGGCGTCGCCTTCCTCGCCTGGACCGTCGCCGCCCACCGGGGCGGGGTCGACGTGATCTCGGCGCTGCTCGCCGCGGTCGCCGCGGTGCTCCTCGTCGCCGCCGCGGTGCTGACGCGGCGCGGCGGTGCTGACGCGGCGCGGGTCGCGAGCGGGGCGGTCGCCCGGCGCAACGCCGGGCTGGCCTTCGGCGCCACGGCGGGCGCGATCGTCTTCTTCTTCACCTCGCTCTTCGCCGACCTCTTCCCGCACACGATGATCTCCAGCACCAGCGCCGCCTTCGACATGACGCTGAACGCGTCCTCGTCGTCGACCTACACGCTGGCCGTGATGACGGTCGTGGCGGGCCTGCTGGTACCGGTCGTCCTGCTCTACCAGGGCTGGACCTACTGGGTGTTCCGCAAGCGGATCTCGGCGGAGGACTTCGGCGAGGTCAAGAGCCCGCTCGACCTGCTCGGCGGCGACGACTCCGACGACGGATCGGGCAAGCGCGGCACCGGGAAGCCGGATGAGCTCAAGCCGGCAGGATCCTGACGCCCGGTCCAGGGCGCGGGCGACGCAGCGCCGGCTCGGCAAGGCCAGCCGCGCGGCGCGGGCGCAGCTCGGCACGACGGTAGGCCTCGGCCTGGTCGCGACGGCGCTGATCATCGCCCAGGCGACGCTGCTCGCCCACATCGTCGTCGACGCCTTCCTCGGCGGCGCCCCGCTGTCTGCCCTGGTGCCGCAGCTCGCCTGGCTGCTGGGCGTCTCGCTGGCCCGCGGGGCGGTCGACCTCGGCTTCGAGGCATCGGGTCGGATCGGCGCCGCGCGGGTGATGGCGGAGCTGCGCTCGCGGCTCGTCCGCCACCTCCTCCGAGAGCGCCCCGGGGCGCTCTCGGAGGAGCGCTCGGGCGAGCTGGCCGCCGCCGCCGTGCAGGGCGTCGACTCGCTGGAGGCCTACTACGCCCGCTACCTGCCGCAGGCGGTGCTGGCGGCGCTGACGCCGCTCGCGATCCTCGCCTGGGCGGCGCCGCGCGACTGGGAGGCGGCCGCGATCCTGGCGATCACGGCGCCCCTGGTGCCGGTCTTCATGATCCTGATCGGGCGGCTCGCCGAAGGCGCGACGCGGCGCCGCTGGCAGCGGTTGTCGCGGCTCAGCGACCGCTTCCTCGACCTGGTCGGCGGCCTGCAGACGCTGCGCGCCAACGGCCGCGCCGAGGCGCAGTCCGACTCGATCGCCGCCGCCGGGGAGAGCTACCGGCGCGAGACGATGGCGACGCTGCGGATCGGCTTCCTCTCGGCCCTGGTGCTGGAGCTGCTGGCGATGATCGGCGTCGCCCTGGTGGCCGCCACGGTCGGCATCCAGCTGGCCGAAGGGGCGCTGGGGCTGACCGCCGGGCTGACCGTGCTGATCCTCGCGCCGGAGGTCTACATGCCGCTGCGCCGGCTGGGCAGCGAGTTCCACGCGGGCGCCGACGCGATGGCCGCAGCGGAGGCGATCTTCGAGGTCCTCGACCGTCCCGCCGCGGTGCACGTCCCGGCGGCGCCGCTGCCGGCCCCCGACCCGGGCGACGCGCCGCTCGCCCTGCGCGGGGTGACCTTCTCCCACCCCGGCCGCGAGCAGGTCCTGCGCGGCATCGACCTGGCCCTGGCGCCGGGGGAGACCGTCGCCCTGGTGGGCCCGAGCGGCGGCGGTAAGTCGACGCTGCTCTCGCTGGTCCTGCGGCTCGCCGAACCCGAGGCGGGCTCGATCGCCTGCGGCGGCATCGACCTGCGCGACGTCGACCCGACCGATTGGCGGCGGCGGGTCGCCTGGGTGCCGCAGCGGCCGACCATCTTCGCGGGCACGATCGCCGCCAACATCGCCCTCGCCCGGCCCGACGCGCGGCGCGCCGAGATCGAGGGCGCCGCTCTCGACGCGATGCTCGGCCCGGTCCTGGACGGGCTGCCCGACGGCCTCGACACGCCGGTCGGCGAGGGCGGCCGGCGGCTGTCGGCCGGCCAGGCCCAGCGGGTCGGCCTCGCCCGCGCGTTCCTCACCGACGCGCCGCTCCTGCTGCTCGACGAGCCGACCGCCCATCTCGACGCCGACACCGAGCGCGACGTGGTCGCCGCGATCGAGCGGCTGGCCGCCGGCCGCACGGCGCTGATCGTCGCCCACCGCGCGGCCGCGGTGCGCGGCGCCGACCGCGTCGTCGAGCTCCGCGACGGCGTCGCGCACCTGGTCCGCGCCCCGTCCCCCGCCCCCGCCGGGAGGGTTTCCGAGCCTCCGGGGTCATATGACCCCGAGGGCTCGGAAACCCAGGGAGGGGTGGTGGCGTGAGGGCGCTGCGGGGGATCCTCGCCGTGGCGCCGCCGCCGCGCGGGCGGCTGGCGCTGAGCGTGGCGCTCGGGGCGGGCGCGGTGCTCGCCGCGGTCGGCCTGCTGACCACCTCCGGCTACCTGATCAGCCGCGCCGCCCAGCGCCCGGAGATCCTCGCGCTCGGCGAGGCGATCGTCGGCGTGCGCTTCTTCGGCATCTCACGCGCGCTGCTGCGCTACGCGGAGCGGCTCGTCTCCCACGACGTCGCCTTCCGCACGATCACCGAACTGCGCTCCCACCTCTTCCGCCGGCTGGTGCCGCTGGTCCCGGCCGGGCTGCCCGGCCTCGGCCGCGGCGAGCTGCTGGGCCGCTTCGTCGGCGACGTCGACACGCTGCAGGACCTCTACCTGCGCGGCCTGACCCCGCCCGCGGTGGCGATCGTCGCGACGCTCGGCGCCGTCGTCGTCGCCTTCCTGATCCTGCCCGCCGCGGCGCTGGTGCTGGCCGGGGCGCTGCTCGCCGCCGGGCTGCTGGTGCCCTTGGCGACCCGCGCCGCCAACCGTCGTGCCGGCCGGCGCCAGGCCCCCGCCCGGGCGGAGCTGGCCGCCGAGGTGCTCGAGGTCGCCGGCGGCTCGGCGGAGATCGCGGTCGCCGGACGGGCGCAGGACTGGATCGACGTGACCGAGCGCTCCGGCGCGCGGCTCGCCTCGCTGCAGCGCAGCGACGCCGTCGCAGGCGGCCTCGCCGCCGGCCTGCTCACCGCGATCGCCGGCGCCACCGTGGTGGCGATGCTCGCCGTCGCGATCCCCGCGGTCGGCTCCGGCGCGCTCGCCGGGGTGATGCTGGCGGCGCTGGCGCTGCTGGCGATGGCCTCCTTCGAGGCGGTCGCGCCGCTCGGCGCCGCCGCGGCCGGGATCGACAACTGCGCCGCCGCCGCCTCCCGCATCGAGGCGGTGATCGACCGCGAGCCGCCGGTCGCCGAGCCGGCGCGACCGTGCCCGGTGAGCCATGGCGTGCTGCGCTTCGACGACGTCCACTTCCGCTACGAGGCGGACGGGCCCTGGGTGCTGGGGGGCGTCGACCTGGCGCTCAGCCCGGGGCGCGCGGTCGCCCTGCTCGGCCCGAGCGGCGCCGGCAAGAGCACGCTCGCCGAGCTCGCGGTGCGCTTCCGCGACCCGACCGTGGGACGGGTCGAGCTGGGCGGCGTGCCGCTGATGCGATCGACGGGCGAGGACGTCCGCGCCGCGATCCGCCTCGCCCCCCAGGACGCCTACCTCTTCACCTCGACCCTGCGCGACAACGTCGCGATCGGCCGGGCGGGCGCCGGCGACACGGCGATCTGCGAGGCGCTCGCCGCGGTCGGCCTCGGTCCCTGGCTCGACTCGCTGCCCGAAGGCCTCGACACCGAGGTCGGGGAGGCGGGGGCGAAGGTCTCCGGCGGCCAGCGCCAGCGGATCGCCGCCGCCCGCCTCTTCCTCGCCGAAGCCGACTTCCTCGTCTTCGACGAGCCGACCGCCCACCTCGATCCGGCCGGCGCCGCCGACCTGCAGCGCCGCATCGCGGGGCTCGCGGCCGGCGGCGGTCCCGGTGTCCTCGTCATCACCCATGAGCGCGCCGCGCTCGACGCCTTCGACGAGGTCGTCGAGCTGCGCGCCGGCCGCATCGTCGCCGCCTGACCCCGGTGGCGAGCCACCGCCGCCGAGCCGCGGTCGACCTGTGGCCCGCCTGCGATTTCGCGGTCGTCCTAAGGCCCGGTATCCGGGCCTTAGGACGACCGCCCGCGAGGCGCCGGGCCTTAGGACGACCGCAGGTGGGGCGGCGGCGGTTATATCGACCGCGTCGGGTGAGGCCCGGACGCGCCGGGGCGTCTCAGGGCGCCTCCAGCTCCGCCAGCAGCTCCCCGTACTCGACCAGCCGCACGGCGCCGAGATAGTGCCCGCGCACCCGCTCGCGCGCGGCGCCGCCGAGCCGCGCCGCCAGGGCGGGGTCGCCGAGCACCGCCAGCACCGCCCGCGCGAGGGCGTCCAGGTCGCGGGGGTCGATCAGCAGGCCGCTCTTCCCGTCGACGATCTGCTCGGCGATGCCGCCGACCCGGCTGCCGATCACCGGCCGCCCCTTCCACATCGCCTCGGCGACCGTCAGCCCGAAGGCCTCGGCGACGCTCTTCTGGACGACGATGTCGGCGCGCCGCTGGATCGCGTTGACCATCGCCCCGTTTTCGTCGAGGTCGACCATCGGCAGGCCCGCCAGATGGACGCGCCGCCGCACCGCCGCGGGCATGCCGGCGCGCTGCGCGCGGACCTCGGACCAGACCGCCGCCCCTTCCGGGTCGTCGGCGACCGCCCCGGTCTCGGGACCGGCGAGCAGCAGGTGGACGTTCTCGGCCGGGGCGAGCGCCGCGGCCATGCAGGCGAGCAGCCCGTCGGGGTCCTTCAGCCGGTCCCAGCGGGAGACCTGCGCGACCAGCCGGGCACCGGCCGGGATCGGCTCGTCCTGGACGATCTCCGCGGCGCGCTCGATCCGTCCCGGGCTGCCGTCGGCCCGGGTGAACGCGGGTGGCCGCTCGGCCCCGTCGCTCGCCAGGCCCAACGCGACCAGGATGGCGTCGACGGAGCCCCGGTCGAGATCCTGGTTCTTCGGCGAGAAGGGATCGATCGAGGGCGCCATCACCCGGCACCCGGCGCGCTCCAGGTCGGGCCAGATCAGCCCCTCGCGGGTGAAGATCCGCAGGTCGGCGGCCTTCACGTAGGGCGCCAGGAAGCGCTGCGCCCGCCGCGCCGTCTCGCCCGCCTCGTCGACGCCGACGTGACAGCGCCAGACGACCGTCGCCCCTCCGGCGCGCAGGTGGGGGATCAGGCCGGCGGTCTGCGGATCGTGCAGGAAGACGACGTCGTCGCGGTCGATCAGCCCGCGAAAGTGCCGCGCGGCGCGCGCCAGCGTCCGCTCGTAGAGGCGGCGCTCGGCGTCCCCCAGCGGCCCGCCGTCGCCGCGGGCCTCGTGCAGGTTGTTGTGGAGGCGCTTGGTCAGCCGGAAGAACTCGGGGTCCTCGCGCAGCACCGCCCACCGCGTGTCGATCCCGGCGCCGCGCACGTAGGGCAGCAGGGCCCGCAGCATCTCGGCGACGCCGCCGCCCCGCAGGGTCGAGTTGACGTGCCAGATCGCCCGCCGCCCGAACTGGGCGCGGGCCGTGGCGATGGCCGCCTCCACCCGGGCCCACCCCGCCTCGCCGAGCAGCGGCCGAAAGCTCTCCGGTGGGTGCGAGGGCACCAGGACGAACTTCGGCCGGGCCATCCTCTCAAGGCCGCCTGGTGACCAGCAGCGGGCAGGGCGGGTGGCGGAAGACGTGCCCGGAGACCGACCCGAGCAGGACGCGCATCACCGGGCCATACCCGCGCGACCCGAGGACGAGGAGGTCGACGCCCGCGGCGCAGGTCTTCTCCAACTCCGGCGCCGCCGCGCCGTCGAGCCGCCGCGCCTCCACCGCCACACGGTCGCCGGCCAGCTCGCGGGCCTCGGCCAGCACCCGGTGGGGGTGGGGTGGGTTGGGAAGGTTCTGGCCCGCGGGGGAGAGTGGCACCGGCGGCTCGGCGACGGTGAGGACGTCGATCCGCCCCGCCGGGTCGACCAGCTCCAGGGCGCGGCGCAGCGCGACCTTGCTCTCGGGCGTGCCGAGGTAGCCGACCGCGACCGTGCCGAGGCCGTCATGGGCGGCGTCGGCGTAGCCGGGCGGCGCCACGAAGACGTCGGTCTCGGCCCCGTTCAGGACGCTGTTCGCGACGCTGCCCGACAGCAGCCGGTCGAGGCCGTGGCGGTGGGGCGAGCCGAGCACGATGCCGTCGAGGTCCTCGCGCTCCGACAGCGAGGTGACGATCGCGGCGGGTGAGCCGCCGCCGTAGGCGCGCGTCTCCACCTCGACCCCCGGCAGGGCCGCCCGCGCGCGCTCGAAGAGGGGCTCGGCCTCGGCGGCCTCCTCCTCCGGCAGCACCGCGAACTCCATCGGCAGGGGCCCGGCGTAGAGCACGTGGACGAGGAGCCGACCCGGTCGCGGCGCACAGCACCCGCGCCAGCTCGAGCGCGTCCCGCCCGGGGTCGCCCGCGTCGATCGCGACCAGCAGGCGCACCCTCAGGACGCCCCGTCGGATTTCGCCTTGACCTCGACGACCTGCCTGGCCTCCTCGTCGGGCAGCGGGATGGTGACCTCGAGCACGCCGTCGGCGGCGGTCGCGTCGATGTCGTCGGGCTTGACGCCGCGCGGCAGCGTCATCGAGCGCGAGAACGAGCCGACCCGGCGCTCGCGGCGCACGAAGCGCTCCGTCTCCTCGTCGTGCGCCTCCTCGTGCTCGCCGGAGATGGTGAGGACGCCGTCCTCGACCGAGATGTCGACATCGTCGCTGCCGAGGCCGGGGATGTCGGCGCGGATCACGATCGCGTCGTCGCGGCGGACCACGTCCATTGATGGCGTCAGGGCGGCGAGGCCGCCCTCGGCGGCGACGTCGCGGAACATCTGGTCGACGCGGTGGCGCAGCTCGCTCAGCGGGCGCCACTCGGCGATGTCGGTTGCCATTGGGGACTCCTCTCTGTTGGCTTTGGTCGTGGGACCCTGGGGCGACGCTAGGTGCCGGCGGGCGCGCCGCCATCCGGGGAAGGCCGCAGCGAGGCAACGGCGCGCCCCCGATGGCGGGAGGCCTGCGGCGCGGGAGGATCACCCCATGACCGCACGGATCCGCCTCGGCCGGCTGTTCGGCATCCCGATCGGGGTGCAGCCCGCCTGGCTCGTGATCGTGGCGCTGATCGCCTGGTCGCTGGGCGCGGGCTACTACCCCGAGCAGGACCCCGGCATCGCCGCGCCCGCCGCCTACGCGCTGGGGCTGGCGAGCGCCCTGCTGCTCTTCGCCGGGGTGCTCGCGCACGAGCTCGGCCACGCCCTGGTCGCCCGCCGCCGCGGCGTGGAGATCGAGGAGATCGACCTCTGGCTGCTGGGCGGCGTGGCGCGGATGTCGGGACAGCCGAGCCATGCCGCCGACGAGATCGCCTTCGCCGCCGCCGGCCCCGCGGTCACGCTCCTGCTCACCGTCGTCTTCGCCGGGCTCGCCGCCGTCCTGCCCGGCTCGACCCCCGCCGCCGCGGTCGCGCTGCTCGAGTATCTCGCCTTCGTCAACGCGGCGATCCTGGCGCTCAACCTGCTGCCCGCCTTCCCGCTCGACGGCGGTCGCATCGCGCGCGGGCTGATCTGGCTCTTCGACGGCGACCTGCGCAAGGCCACGGTGATCGCCGCGCGGCTCGGCCGGGTGATCGGCTGGGCGCTGGTCGCGCTCGGGGTACTCGGGGCCATGATCGGCTTCTTCGCCGGCTTCTGGACCGCGATCATCGGCGTCTTCGTGATCTTCGCCGCAAAGGCCGAAGAGCGGGCAACGCGGCTGCGGGCGGCCCTCGCCGGGCGGCAGGCCGGCTCGCTGGCGACGCCCTTCCCGGGCGGCCCGCTGGAGATCGAGCTGCAGCTCCGCGACGTCGACCCCGAGTTGATCGTCGACGAGGACGCCGACCTTGCCGAGCTGGCCGAACGGCCCGCCTTCGTCCGCTCCGGCCAGGCGTTCGTGCGGCGCGCCGACGGCGGCCTCGGGATCGTCGCGGCGACCGACCTGGAGACCCTGCTGCGGGCGGTGGAGCTGGGGGAAAAGCCGCAACGCGGCGGCCGGGATCGTGCGGATGGCGGGGGGACCCGCGCCCGGCAGAGTGGTTCACTCTTCGGATCCGGAACCAGAAAGGCGCACCGATGAAGGAGCAAGTGTTGATCGCGGGGGGCGGCGTGGCGGCGCTGGAGGCCGCCCTGGCGCTCGCAGACCTGGCCGGCGACCGCGTCGAGGTGACGATCTGCTCGCCGCGGCGCAACTTCGTCTACCGGCCCTACGCGGTCGGCGTGCCCTACGGCGTCTCGGAGGTCGAGACCTATGACCTCGAGCGGCTCGCCGCCGCGGCGGGCGCCCGCTACCGGGCCGACAGCATCGCCTCGGTCGACACCGAGGCCCGCCTCGCGGTCACCCACGACGGCGAGAGCATTCCCTACGGCGAGCTGATCGCCTGCCCGGGAGCGAAGCTGTACTGGCCGGTTCCCGGCGCGATCACCTTCTGGGGGATCGCCGACGAGGGCGACGTCGGCAAGGCGATGGCCGAGATCCGCGCCGGCGCGACGCCGCGGTCCATCGCCTTCACGATGCCCGCGGTCGAGTCCTGGGCGCTTCCCCTCTATGAGCTCGCCCTGCTGGCCCGTGCCGAGCTCGACCGCGCCGGCGAGGACGCGGCGCTGACGATCGTCACGCCGGAGGACGCGCCGTTGCAGATCTTCGGCCGCGGCGTCGCCGAGGGGATGGCCGAGCTGCTCGCCGAGCGGCGCATCGAGGTCGTCACCGGCGCCCACCCGGTGCGCTTCGAGGAGGGCCTCCTGGAGACCGTCCCGGCCGGCCGGCTGCCCTTCGACACGGTGATCAGCCTGCCGAAGCTGGAGGGACGGCTGATCCGCGGCATCCCCCACGACCCCGAAGGCTTCGTGCGGATCGACGAGCACTGCGGCGTGATCGGCCACGAGCACCTCTACGCGGCCGGCGACGTGGCCACCTTCCCGGTCAAGCAGGGCGGCCTCGCCACCCAGCAGGCCGACGTCGCCGCCGAAGCGATCGCCGCCCGCCTCGGCGCCTCGATCGAGCCCGCGCCGTTCGATCCGATCCTGCGCGGCGTCCTCTGGACCGGCACCGAGCCCCGCTACCTGCAGGGCTGGCTGACCGGCGGCCACGGCGAAACCTCGACCATGTCCGCCGCGCCCCCCTGGGGCAGCGACCAGGGCAAGATCGTCGGCCGCTACCTGACCGAATTCCTCGCCGGCGCCGCGGTCTGAGCGCCGCCGCGCCCGCAGCCCTCCGGCAGCGCGGTCGACCTTTGGCCCGCCCGCCGCGGTGCGGTCGTCCTTTGGCCCGGTAGGCGGGCCTTAGGTCGACCGCGGCTCTGGGTCCGGGCCAAGGGTCGACCGCACTTGCGCCGACGCGGGCGCTTGTGGCGACGCGATGCGGGGCGAGCGGTCCGCGGTCAGGACGTCGGGTCGGTGAGCTGGGAGTCGAGCTGCCTGCGCACCTTGTCGCAGACCGCCTGCGAGTCGGGGTTGTGACGCTCGGCGCTCACCACCCCGAGCAGGATCTCGGCGTCGGCGTGGGTCAGCGTGACGGTGATCGTCTCCTCGGCCATCTCTAGCTCCTTTGGGTTCGCGGCGGCGGCTCTTCCGCCAGCCGCCACAGTCGCAGCATGCCCTTGTTGATCAGTTCGATGCCCGCCGGGGCGGCGGCGAAGGCCTTTTCGACGCCGCGCGTCGCGGCGCGGCATTCCTCGGCGCGCCAGCTCGCGAAGGGGCTCTCGAGGCCGGTGATCGCGGCGCGCACGGCCGTGATCCCGCGCCGGGTGGCGCGCACGCCCCGGCGCAGCTCGCGCAGGTGGGGGGGCGAGGAGCGCCAGCGCCGCTCGAACCGCGCGCGCAGGTCCGCCAGCACCGAGTCGGCGTTGCGGAACGCGATCTGCACGCGCCTGGCCTGGGCGACGGCCAGCCGGTCGACGACCTGGCCGAGCGTGGCCCAGTCGGCGGCGGCCGCGTCGGCTTCCTGGCGGGCGAGCGACCGTTCGCCGAGCCCGCAGACGATTTCCGCCGTGCGCAGCGATTCCCCCAGTTCCTGCGGCGCGTATTCGATCGCGGTCCGCAGGTGCCCGTCGACCAGGGCGAGGCCGTGGCGGAAGGGGTTGGGCGAGGCGTGCGGCGCGGGTGCGGACGCCGCCCCGGCGGGCGGCGCCGCGAGGAGCGCGGCGGCGGCGAAGGCGGCCAGCGAGGCGACGAGGGCGCGGCGCATGGGCTCTACCGCGGGGCCTGCAGCCGGTCGATCTCGCGACTGATCTCGGCCTCGGTGATCGGCGCCCGGAAGTAGACGTCCCAGGCGTTCAGGATCAGGCCGATCGCCCAGCCGCCGGTGACCCAGGCGGGCCACGGGTAGCCGGCCCCGGTCACCGCCCAGATCGCCCAGATCGCCGCGTTGACGACGACGTAGGCGACCACGTGCCCCTGGAAGTCGCGCTTCTTGTGCAGGCGGGCAAGCGCCCGCTCGCGGTTGCTGCCGGTCTCTTCGATCCGCTCCTCATCGGCCATGTGCCGATACTCCCCGCCGCCGGGCGCGGCGCCATCCGTACCTCTCCGTGCTCCGCCCGTGGTGATCTGCGGAGTTCCGCCCCGCCCGTCGCCCGCGGGCGCCAACGTGAGAGTTCTCTCACGACCGTTTGACCTCGCGCTGAGGGACGGACTTAGGCTCCCGGGGGATGAACGCGCAGGACAGCAGCATCGCCCGGGGCGGCGGCGGAGTCGACTGGGGTCGGGCCGAGTTCCTGCTCGTCCTCTTCGGCTTCCTCGGCTTCCTCACCCTGCCGATCCGGATGACGACGATCTACGGCGGGCTGCCCGCGCACCCGCTCTTCGTCCACGTGCCGGTGATCCTGATCCCGACCACGATCGTCGCGGCGCTCTTCCTGATGGCGCGGCCGGAATGGCTGTCGCGCCACGGGATCGCCCTCTCGATCGTCTCGGTGATCGCGATGAGCTCGCTCTTCCTCACCGCGGAGTCCGGCGCCGCGCTGCGCGGCAGGCTCAACCTGCACGGCGAAGCGGCCGACCTGATCTCCCAGCACGCCCAGGCCGCGCAGATCCTCACGGTCGTCTACGTGCTCTTCACCGCGGCGTTGATCGTCGCCTTCGCCGCCCGCCGGATATCCGCCGGGCGGCCCACCGGGCTCGCGATCGTCGACCGGTTGCTCACCCCGCCGGCGATGCTCACCGCCCTCCGCGTCGCCGTCGTGGTCCTGGCGCTGGCGGCCGGCTTCATGACCTTCCGCACCGGTGACCTCGGCGCGAAGGCGGTCTGGGCCGGCAAGCTGCAGAAGGCGGAAGCGGCCTCCACGAAGGCCGAATAGCCGCCCTCGCACCGCCGGCTCGCCGCCTTGGCCGAGTAGACGATTCATAACGCCGCTCCGGCATCCCTGCGCTATCTTCGGCGCAGGCCGGTCCGGGGCAATCGCGACCCGTGCCGGACAACCCTAGATACGGGGCGGACCCTTGGCTTCCGACCGCGGACCGACAGCTCGCAGTGAAGACGTCCAGCCCGTCGCGACGGGCGGGATGGACAGGGCGGGGCCGCAGGCGTGAAGGCGACCCGCGACGCCATCCTGCGGCTCGCCTGGGGCGTCCTCGCGGATCTCGACCTGGAGATCGTCCTCGAGCGGGCGCTCGACGCGGCGCAGACCCTGACCGACGCGCGCTACGCGGCGCTCGGCGTCCTCGATGAGGACGGTCGCGAGCTGGCCCGCTTCCTGACCGCCGGAATCGACGCCGAGACGGCGCGGGAAATCGGCCCCTACCCGCGTGGCCGGGGCGTGCTCGGGGAGCTGATCCGCCACCCCGAGCCACTGCGGCTCGACGACGTCGAATCCCATCCTCACGCCTACGGCTATCCGCCGGCCCACCCCGACATGCACACCTTCCTCGGCGTGCCGATCAAGGTCGGCAATCGTCCCTACGGCGTCCTCTACCTGACCGAGAAGGAGGGCGGGCTCTCCTTCGACGACGAGGACGAGGCGGCGGTCGTGCAGATCGCCGCATTCGCCGGCCTGGCGATCGACCACGCGCGGCGCTACCAGGGCTCGGTCGTCCGCGAGCGCGCCGCCCGCCGCACGGCGAACGCGCTCGAGGCGACCGTGGCGATCGCCCGCACCCTCGCCGCGCAGACCGACCTCGAGGTCATCCTCGACCTGATCGTGAAGCGCGGCCGGGCGCTGGTCTCCGCCCGCGCCCTCTTCGTCGAGCTGCTCGAGGGCGACCGGCTGCGGGTCGCGGCCGTCGCCGGCGAGATCCATCCGGAGCTGAAAGGCGTGCAGGTCGAGCGCGCGGCGTCGATCGCCGCCGCCGCGCTGGACGGCCGCGAGACCCGACACGCCGACGCCGGCGGTGCCACGCGGCCGATCACCGACTACGGCGACGGCAGGCTCGGCTTCGGCTTCGACGACGCGCTGGTCGTGCCGCTGGTCCTCCGCGGCCGCGTCTACGGCGCCCTGGTCGCCCTCGACCGCCAGTTCGAGGGCCCGCGGTTCAGCGAGCAGGACGAGGAGCTGCTCGAGGCCTTCGGCACGAGCGCCGCGATCGCCCTGGCGACCGCCCGCCTGGTCGACGACCAGCGCCGCCGCTCGCGGCTCGCCGCCGCCGAAGCCGAGCGCGGCCGCTGGGCGCGCGAACTGCACGACGAGACCCTCGCGGGCCTCGCCAGGCTGCAGCGGGAGCTGGGCGAGATCGCCGCCGCCGACCCCGAGGAGGCGCGACGCCTCAGCAGGCGCGCCGCGGGCGAGGCGGAGACCGAGATGGCGAGGCTGCGCTCGCTGATCACCGAGCTGCGGCCGCTCGACCTCGACCGCCGCGGTGCCGGGTCGGCGCTCTCGGAGCTGGTCGACAAGTGGGTCGGCCGCGGCCTCGAGGTGGAGCTGAGCGTCGACCTCGCCTACGAGTCGGGCCGCGACCCGCACCGCCACACCGGCGACCTCGAGACCACCATCTACCGGATCGTCCAGGAGGGGCTGCGCAACGCGGCCCGGCACGCGCCGGGCGCCCGGGTCGAGGTCGAGGTGGCCGACGAGGACGAGGCGGGGCGGGTCCGCGTCCGGGTCGCCGACGACGGGCCCGGCTTCGACGCCGCCGCCTCCCACGCCGGCTTCGGCCTGCAGTCGGCGCGCGAACGGGCGAACCTGCTCGACGGCCGGCTGACGATCCGCTCGGCGCCGGGCGAGGGCACCGAGCTGCTCGCCGTCCTGCCGGCCGCCCGCCGCGGGGCGGCGACGGTGAGTGACGAGGTGCGCGCCGAGGCGAGGGGCGCCGGGCAGGACCCGCTTCCCGAGCCGCCCGCCTGATCCGCCGCCTTCCGATCGGCCGACGCGCCGACCTCGCCACAATCAGGGGATGGCGGAGACGATCAAGGTCGGACGCCGGCGGGTCGAGGTGGCGCGGCTGGAGAAGCGGCTGTTCCCCTCCGGGGAGACGAAGGGCGACCTCGTCCACTACTACGCCGACGTCGCGGGCGCCCTGATCCGTCACGCGAAGGGGCGGCCGGTCGCGATGCAGCGCTTCCCCGACGGGATCGAGGCGAAAGGCTTCTTCCAGAAGGCCGCCGCCGACTACTACCCGGACTGGGTCCGCACCGTCACGGTGCCGAAACGGGGAGGCGAGCTGGAGGAGGTGGTGATGTGCGACGCGCCGCCGCTCGTCTACCTCGCCAACCAGGCCTGCGTGACGCCGCACCTCTGGTTGAGCCGCGCCGACCGCCTCGACCGACCGGACCGGATGATCTTCGACCTCGACCCCTCCGGCGGCGGCTTCGCCGACGTGCGCCGGGCGGCGCGCCTCTGCGGCGAGCTGCTGCGCGACCGCGGCCTGGCGCCCTTCGCGATGACCACCGGATCGCGCGGCATCCACGTCACCGTGCCGCTGCGCCGCACCGTGGGCTTCGACCGGGTTCGCGAGCTCGCCCGCGACCTGGCCGAGGAGATGATCGCCCGCGACCCCCGCCGGCTGACCCTGGAGGCGCGCAAGGCCAAGCGCGACGGTCGGATCCTGATCGACATCATGCGCAACGCCTACGCGCAGACCGCCGTCGCCCCCTACGCGGTGCGGGCGCGCGACCGCGCCCCGGTGGCGATGCCGCTGCGCTGGGAGGAGCTGGAGGACTCGCGTCTGCGGCCGGATCGCTGGCGGATGAAGAGCGCCCTGGAGCGGCTCGAGCGCGACGGGGACGCCTGGAGCGACCTCCGCTCCCACGCCCGGACGCTGCCCTGAGCACGCCCAGCCCGCGCCCCGCGCGACTCAGCGCCTGGCCTCTGCGAGGACCGGGCGGAGCTCCTTGGGCAGCTGGGCCCGAACGTCCTCGATCTCCCCCGCCGAGACGTGCCGCGCCAGCACGCCGGCGACCACGGCGACCGCGTAGGAGGCCGAGGTGTCGCCGGTGAGCCCGGCGTCGGCGGCGACGCGGTCGAGGAACTCGGCGAGGTCGCGGTACCGCAGCGGGGTCCGGCTCGGGTCCCAGTTCTCGTAGTAGATGCCGCGGATCAGCTCCGGCAGCTGCGCGCCGAGCTGCGCCGCCTCGTCGACCGTGAGCCGATCGCGCAGGGCGTGCAGGTAGGCGCGCAGGACGCGGTAGGCGGCCCGGCGGTCGCTCTCCAGCTCGGCGGCGATCTCGTCCAGCCAGAGGTTGGTCTTCTCGACGGTGCGGGCGATGACGCTTGGATCGTTCATGTCCCGAGGCTAGGTCGAGGTCGCCCGTCCACCATCCGGGTGACGCCGAACGCATGCGGCGGGTTCCTGCCGATGTGCGGCCCGCCCGCCCCGTTCAGGATCCGACCATGCCGGACCGCCTCGCACTCTTTGCCGACCGCGACGAAGCGGGGCGCCGCCTGGCCGCGGCACTGGAGCGCCTTCGCGACCGCGACCCGATCGTCGTCGCCCTGCCGCGCGGCGGCGTCCCGGTCGCCTTCGAGGTGGCGCGCCTGCTGGCCGCGCCGCTCGACGTCCTCCTGGTGCGCAAGGTCGGCGCCCCGTTCCAGCCCGAGTACGCGGTGGGGGCGATCGCCGAGGGGGGCTTCCGCTTCATCCGCCGCGAGGAGGTCGAGCTGACCGGGATCTCCGAGGAGGAGCTGAGCGCCGTGATCGCCACCGAGTCCGCCGAGCTGGAGCGCCGCCGCGAGGCCTACCGGGGCAACCGCGACCCGCTGCCGGTCGAGGGACGCACGGCGATCCTGGTCGACGACGGGGTCGCGACCGGCGCCACCGCCGCGGTCGCCGCCCGGGCGCTGCGGGCGCGGGGCGCCACCGCCGTGGTGCTCGCCGTGCCGGTGGGACCGCCCGGCACCGAGCACCGCCTGGCGGGCGACTTCGACGAGGTGGTGTGCGTGGAGGAACCGCACGGCTTCTTCGGCGTCGGTCAGTTCTACGTCGACTTCTCGCCGGTCCCCGACGCGGAGGTCTGCCGGCTGCTGGAGCTGGGGCGCGAGCCCGGCGCGATCCATTTCGCCGCCGACCCGGCGCCCGACCCGGTCGCCGGCGGGCGGCTGGTGGAGATCGAACCGGAGCCGCGGGTCCTGCTGAAGGGCGACCTGCGGACCCCCGTCGACGCGCGCGGCCTGGTCCTCTTCGCCCACGGCAGCGGCTCGAGCCGGCACAGCCCGCGCAACCAGAGGGTCGCCGCGATGTTGAACGAAACCGGTTTCGCGACCCTCCTCTTCGATCTGCTGACGCCGCGAGAGGCGGGCGAACGCGAGAACGTCTTCGATATCGGCCTGCTCGCGCAGCGCCTCCTCGCGATCACCCGCTGGGTCCAGGACGACGCGGAACTGCACGCGCTGCCGATCTTCTACTTCGGCGCCTCGACCGGCGCCGGCGCGGCGCTGCGCGCCGCCTCCCACGCCGGCGTCGACGTCCGCGCGCTGGTCTCCCGCGGCGGCCGCCCCGACCTGGCCGGAGAGAGCCTCGGCCGGGTCGTCTCGCCGACCCTGCTGATCGTCGGCGGCGCCGACTGGCAGGTCCTGGCGCTGAACGAAGAGGCCGCCAAGCTGCTGACCTGCGAGCACGAGGTGGCGATCGTCCCCGGCGCCACCCACCTCTTCGAAGAGCCCGGGGCGCTGGAGAGCGTGGCGCGGCTCGCGGCCGAGTGGTTCGCGCGGTTCAGCTGAGCGGAGGCCGGGTCGCGGCGGGCGGCGAGGATCGGGGAAAACCCGCAGCGGCGATGCGGTCCCGCCCCGATCCGCGCCGGCGCGGGGCCTGCGACGGTGGCGGCATGAACTCCTCCACCGCATCCTTCACCCAGTCCCCGCTCTCCGACCTGATCGACCTCGGCGGCCGCACCGCGATCGTCACGGGCGGCGCGATGGGGATCGGCCGTGGCATCGTCGGCAGGCTCGCCGAGGCGGGCGCCAACCTGATCGTCGCCGACCTCGACCGCGACGCGGCCGAGGCGCTCGTCGGCGACCTGAACGACCGCCGCGCCGGCGGCGCCGTCGCGATCGCCGCCGACGTCAGCGACCCGGACGCCGTCGAGCGCCTGATCGCGACCGCGGTCGACTCCTTCGGCGCCCTCGACATCCTCGTCAACAACGCCGGGATCTACCCCTCGCGGACGCTCGCCGACCTCGATGTCGACACCTTCCGCCACGTCCTCGACGTCAACCTCACCGGCCTCTTCCTCTGCACGAAGGCGGCGTCGGCGCGGATGATCGACCAGGGCCGCGGCGGCCGGATCGTCAACGTCACCTCGATCGACGCCCTGCACCCGTCGATGGTCGGCCTCTCCCACTACGACGCCTCCAAGCACGGGGCCTGGGGCTTCACCAAGAACGTCGCCCTGGAGCTGGCCCCGCACGGCATCTGGGTCAACGCGATCGCGCCGGGCGGGATCAGGACCCCGGGAGTGGGTGAGACCGACGAGGAGACCCTGGCCCAGTTCGCCACGCTGATCCCGATGGGCCGGCTCGGCGACCCCGACGAGATCGGCCGCGCCGCGCTCTTCCTCGCCTCCGACCTGGCGAGCTACATCACCGGGGCCCAGCTGGTCGTCGACGGCGGTCGGCTGCTCGGCTGAGGCGCGCGCGGCCGCTCATATCAGAGGGCGCTCGGGTAGGTCTCGGGAGGCTCGCCGATCTCCCAGCCGGAGGTGCGCTCGAGGGGCTCGACGGCGCGCGTCTCGTCGATGTGGATCAGCGCGTCGAACTGAGCGGCGAGGCGGGCCATGAAGTAGTGGCTCTGGAGCTCGGTCTCGGGACGGTAGATCACCCCGATCGCCCGCTCCAGGCGCGGCCGCAGCAGTTCGTTGGCGGCTGCCGGGGAGGCGAGGTCGAGCAGGAAGCGGGGCTCGCCCAGCGAGTGGAGGAGGGCCTCGTGACTGTCGGGCAGGGCGGGCCGCACCAGCTTGCGCTCCGCCGGGGCGTCCCAGGCCGAGGCCGCGGTGACCGTCCCGGTGTAGGTGGTGAGGCCGACCAGGAAGGTCTCCCGCGGCCGGCGTTCGCGGCTCAGCTGGCCGAGGTTGAGCTCGCCGCGGCGGCTCATCTCGGTCATCCGGGCATCGCCGATGTGGGAGTTGTGCTCCCAGACGACGATCTTCGGCGCGGCGCGGTCGTGGCGGCTGAGGTGGGCATCGAGCCGCTCCAGGGTGTCGGCCATGTGGCGGTCGCGCAGGTTCCAGGTCTCGGCCGGGGACCCGAACATCGCCCGGTAGTACTCCTCGGCACCGACCACGACGCGGGCGTTCTGCTCGGCGTAGAACTGCTCGTCCTCGGCGGCGATGCCGTCGCGGCGCAGGTAGGACTCGGCCGCGCGGCGCAGCTCGACGAGCTGCTCGACGGCGCCCCGCCGGCAGGACTCCGAGACCCGAAGCCGACGGCGCGGCCGTAGTCCTGGTCGCCGCCGAACTGCTCGAAGCAGCCGTAGCGCCGCCGCGCCCGCGCCGCCGCCGCCGGGTCGACGCCCTCCAGGTAGTCGACCACCGCGGCGACCGAGGCCTGCAGGCTGTAGAGGTCGAGGCCGAAGAACGAGGCCCCGGCGCCCGGGCCGGCGCGCCGGTTGTGCTCGCGCATCCAACCGACGAAGTCGAGCACCTCGGCATTCCGCCACATCCAGGTGGGGAAGCGGCGGAAGCCGCGCAGCGACTCCTCGGCGTCGCCGTCCTCGTCGGCGCCGTGCAGGTGGCGGTTGACGCGGTAGGCGTCGGGCCAGTCGGCCTCCACCGCCACAGCGCGAAAGCCCTTCTCCTCGATCAGCCGGCGGGTGATGCGGGCACGCTCGCGGTAGAACTCGTGGGTCCCGTGCGAGGCCTCGCCGATCATCACGATCGGCCGGTCGCCGATCAGCTCCAGCAGCCGGTCGTAGTCGGCGGGACCGTCCGCCAGCGGTCGCGCCTCACGCAGCAGCTCGTGCTGCCCCGGCCAGAGCATCGGTGACTTCTTCGTCGGAGACCTGTCGGAAGTCCAGGTAGGAGTCGCTCACGCCGCGGAACAGGGCGGGGATCCGCAGCGTCACCACGCTGTCGGCGAGGTCGTGCAGGAACTCCATCGCGACCGCCGAGCAGACCGGCACCGCGAGGACGATCCGGCTCGCGCCGTGACGGCGGATCGAGCGGACCGCGACGGCGTCGGTGAGCCCGGTCGCGACCCCGTCGTCGACCACGACCACGGTCCGGTCGCGGAAGTCCGGTGCCGGCGCTCCGCCCCGGTAGACCTCCACGCGCCGCTGCAGCTCGGTGCGCTCGCCACGGGTGATCCGCTCCAGCTCCGCGTTGTGCAGGCCGAGCACCCGGGCCGCCTCGGGGTCGACCAGGCGCGTGCCGTCCTCGGCGATCGCGCCGAAGCCGAACTCCGGGTTGTCCGGGTGGCTGAGCTTGCGGACGCCGAGGACCTCGAGCGGGGCGCCGAGCCGGGTGGCGATCTCGCGCGCGACCGGAACGCCGCCGCGCGGCAGGGCGACGACCATCGGGTCCGAAAGGTCCATCGCGGCCAGCTCGCCGGCCAGCAACTCACCCGCCCGGCGGCGGTCGGCGAACGGCGAGCGCCGTTGGGCGGAGTCGTGGGCGAAGCTCATCGGACGGCCGCCTCGACGCCGGCCTCGGTGGTAGACCGGGTGGGAGCCCGCAGCAGCTGGTCGGCGTCCTCGGAGCGGGTGACCCGCAGGCGCGCCTTGTCCCCGGCGCCGAGGTAGGCGCGGATCCACTCTTCGGAGGGACCGCGGGCGGCGACCAGCCTGGCGCCGCAGTGGGAGCACCGCTCCTGATGGCCGACGCGACGCGTCGCGACCAGCCGGCAGCGCGGGCATTCGAGCTCGGTTTCGCGTCCGATCTGCATGGGAAGAACCTAGGCCCGGCCCGGCAGCCCGGCATCCGTGGAAGACCGCACTCCCGCCTCGATCGGGTGCATGTGGACCTGGGGCAGCAGCCGCTCGATCTCCGCGGCGCGGCCGCTCCCGAGGCCGTGGCGCATCACGTTCACGGCCCCGGCCGCCACCGAGTAGCGGACCGCGTCCTCGAGGCTGAGCCCCGACCCGATGCAGACCCCGAGGGCGCCGAACATCGCGTCCCCGGCGCCGTGCGGCTCGACCGCCCGCAGGCGCGGGCCCTCGGCTGCCACCAGGCCGCCGTCACGCAAGAGCAGGGCGGCATCCTCGGCGCGGGACACCAGCACCGCGTCGGCGCCTTCGCGCTTGACCTGGCGCGCCGCGTCGGCCAGCTCGTCGGCTGATTCGGCGCTCGTCCAGCCGTGGGCGCAGAGCTCTTCGGCGCTCACCTTGACCACGTCGAGCCCGCCGCGCAGCGCCGCGCGCAGCGGCTCGCGGGCGAGGTCGGCGATCACCCTGCGGCCGTTCGAGCGAAGGTCCGCGGCGATCCGTTCGTAGGTGTCGACCGGCAGCACGCCTTCCTGGCGCTCGCCGGTCAGCATGGTCACGTCGGCGGCCAGGCCGCTGGTCAGGGTCATGCCGAAGAGGTCGTCGAGCTCGTGGCGGCCGAGCACCGGGCTCGGCGTCTCGACGATCACCTGCCGCGCGCCGCCGCGCCGGTCGTGGACGTAGGCGGCGTTGGCGCGGGCGGTCGGCGCGGCGAGCACCTCGATGCCGCCCTCGGCGAGCAGCGAGCGCAGGACCTCCCCGGACTCGCCGCCGAGCGAGGTGCAGAGCGTCACCCGGGCGCCGAGCCCGGCCGCCATCCGCGCCACCCAGACGCCCTGGCCGCCCGGGTGGAAGTGGACCTCCTCATGGCGCGAGCCCGGCTCGACGGTCACCGTGATGATCGGCGACGGGGCGAAGATCGTGATCGAGCAGTGCTTCAGCGAGCGGCTCACCACCGCATGCTGTACCCGGCCCGCAACTGGTCGCATCGGGGGAAGCCCGCACGGGGACTGCGGCGGCACCCCGATGGCGCGGGTGCCCGCCTGTCGCAGACTCCATGCGTGAGCGCCGGCCGACACGACGACGGGACGAGGGAGGACTTTGGCGCGCCGCGTCCGGCCCTGGTCGAGGCGATGCTCGAGCCGAGCTTCTACCCGCACCGGCCCGCCTCGGTCGAGCTGCGCGAGACGCACATCTCCTGGGTCTTCCGCGCCGGAGCGCTGGCCTACAAGCTGAAGAAGCCGATCGTCCTCCCCTTCCTGGACTACGGCACCGCCGCCCGGCGCGGCGAGATGTGCAAGGAGGAGGTGCTGCTGAACCGCCGCCTCGCGCCGCGCCTGTACCGCCGCGTGGTGTCGATCGTGCGGCGCGAGGCGGGCTTCGCGATCTCCTGGGACGACGACCCGGCGGCGGTCGACTACGCGGTGGAGATGGAGGTCGTCGACGAGGCGCGCAGCCTCGAGGCGCTGAGCGACGCCGGGACCCTGGCACCCGCCGACGTCGAGGCGGTCGCCCGGCTGCTCGCCGGCTTTCACGCCGCGGCGCGCGTCGTCCACGGCCCCGAAGCCCTGCGCACCTACCTGGAGCCGCTGCCCGAGAACCTGAGGACCCTGCGCGAGGTCGGGTCCGGGGTGGTCGACCCGGGGCGCCTGCGGGCGGCGATCGAGTTCACCGACGCCTTCCTGGTCCACCACCGCGCCGAGCTGGAGCGCCGCGCCGCGGCGGGCTGCATCCGCGACGGCCACGGGGACCTGCGCGCCGAGCACGCGATCCTGCCGCACGCCGAGCCGCCCTACATATACGACTGCATCGAGTTCGACCCGCGCCTGCGCGAGGTCGACGTCGCCGCCGACCTCGCCTTCCTGGTCATGGACCTGACCCGGCTCGGCCGCGAGCAGAGCGCCCGCGAGCTGGTCGAGACCTATCGCCTGGCCGGCGGCGATCCCGGCGACGACGCCCTGCTCGCCTTCTTCGCCGCCTATCGCGCCTGGGTGCGGGCGACGGTGGCCTGCGAGCGGGCGACGGAGCTGGGCGACGATCCCGAGGCGCGGGCGTCCTCCGAGGCGGAGGCGCGGGACCTCGTCGACCTCGGCCACCGCTTCGCCTGGCAGGCGCGCGGGCCGTTCCTGCTGGTCGTCTGCGGGTTGGCGGCGAGCGGCAAGACGACCCTCGCCGGACGCCTCGCGGCGATCGGCGGTCGGGCCCACATCTCCTCCGATCTCGTCCGCAAGCGACTTGCCGGCATAGACCCCGGCGAGCGCGGCGACCCCTCCCTCTACACGGCGGAGGCCCGCGAGGCGGTCTACCGCGAGCTCGGCCACGAGGCGGCCGAGCGGCTGCGCGGCGGCGAAGGCGTGATCGTCGACGCGACCTTCCACCGCGAGGCCGAGCGCCTCGCCTTCGAGGAGGGCATGGGCGACCAGCTCCCGGCCCCCGTCGTCGTCGAGTGCACCGCGCCGCCGAGCCTGCTGATGCGCCGTGCCGACGCCCGCCTCGCGGCGGGCCAGGACTCCTCCGACGCCGGCGCCGCCGTCGTCATCCGCCAGATCGGCGAGCGCGACCCGCTCGAGGGCCGCTGGGCCCGGGCCCGCCTCGCCGTGCGCACCGACATCCCCCTCGACCTCCAGGTCGCCGAGGTCGAGTCGTTCATCGACGGCGAGGAGCGGCCGCCCCGAGAGCTCGCGATTCGCTGAAGCTTCTTGGTCGTCATGGCGCCAAAATGCTTCAGTGAGCGACCATGAGTGAGGGTCCGCGCGGGGCGGAATAGGGTGACCGAGGCGGGCGGACGGCTCGGTGCCGCCCACCCCTCCGAGAGGCGCGCCCGTCCCATCCTCCACTTCGGCAAGCAGGAGGACGGGACGGCTGCCCCGGCGTGTGCCGCCCCGCGCGGGACGCCACCCGCGATCCCGAGGCGCGGTCGACCTTTGGCCCGCCCCGCCGGGCGCGGTCGTCCTAACGTCCGTCTACCGGGCCAAAGGACGACCGCGCGATGGGGCCCGGGCCAAAGGTCGACCGCATGCCGCGCGCCGCGGACGCGTTCGCAATTTCCCGTAATGGTTCCGGTGAACTGCGAACGCATCGCCCCGGTCCCTGCCGGGTTCGCACTTTCCCGTAACCGGCAGCTCAGCCGACCGCCGGAACCTGCTGGGTGATGCAGTGGATGTTGCCGCCGCCGAGGAGGATCTCGCGGGCTGGGACGCCGATCACCTCGCGGGCGGGGAAGGTCGCGCGCAGGACGTCGGCGGCCTCGTCGTCATGGCGCTCGTCGAGCAAGGGGAAGACGATCGCCTTCGTCCCCAGGAAGAAGTTCGCGTAGGAGGCCGCGAGGCGGTCGCCGGGACGGCGCGGCAGCGTGCCCTCCACCGCGTCGACTCCCGCCGCCTCGTCCGGCGCGATCTCGACCGGCCCGGGGGAGGGGAGGCGGATGACCTCGAAGCCGCGGCCGCGCGCGTCGGTCGCCGCCTCCAGCCGGCGCGCCGCGTCGAGCGAGATCTCATGCTGGGGGTCGCTCTCGTCGTCGCACCAGTCGAGCAGGACCTTGCCGGGCGCGGCGAAGCAGGCGAGGTTGTCGACGTGGCCGTCGGTCTCGTCGTTGAAGACGCCGCGCCCCAGCCACACGACCTTCTCCGTGCCCAGGTAGTCGTGCAGCGCCGCTTCGATCTGCGCGCGGGAGAGGTCCGGGTTGCGGTTCGGGTTCAGCAGGCACTCCTCGGTGGCGATCACCGTGCCCTCGCCGTCGACGTGGATCGAGCCGCCCTCGAGCACGATCGGCGCCCGGTAGCGGTCGGCCGCTTCGATCTCGCACACCTTGGCCGCCACCCGGTCGTCCCGGTCCCAGGGGAAGTAGAGCCCGCCGAGCAGGCCTCCCCAGGCGTTGAAGTGCCAGTCGACGCCGCGCCGCCGGCCCTCGCCGTCGACCACGAAGGTCGGCCCCATGTCGCGGATCCAGGCGTCGTCGGTGGAGACCTCGACCACGCGCACCTCCGCCGGCAGCACCGTGCGCGCGTGCTCGAACTGGGCATCGGAGACCGCCATCGTCACCGGCTCCGAGCGCACGATCGCCTTCGCCACCTCGACGTAGGCGGCCTGCGCGGGCTTCGCGCCCCAGCGCCAGTTGTCGGGGCGCTCCGGCCAGGCGAGCCAGCAGCCGGAGTGCGGCTCGAACTCCCCCGGCATGCGGAAGCCGTCCCCGGCCGGGGTGCCGGAGAGCAGCGCGCTCACGCGGCGGAGCTTCCGGTCGCCGAGCGGGGCGGGCCCGCCTGCGGCTCCGGGGTGCCGGGCGTGGCGAGGGGCGCGCGCGGATGGGCCATGCGCCAGATGATGACCTCTCCGACGGCCGGGGCGCCGAACACGATCGCCGGCAGCGGCCCGCGTAGTCCCATCCGGCGGGCGCCTTCGGCACCTCGGGCCAGATGAAGAGCAGGGTGGCGGCGGCGATCACCCCCCGGTGCGGCCGAAGATCTCGCGGAAGGCCTCCACCGGCCCCTGTGCCACCGGCAGGTGGGTCTTGGTCACGTCGAAGGAGGGCAGGAAGCTGCTCGCGTGGATCGAGTGCGCCGAACGGTGGGGCCCGGGATCGTGCAGCTGGAGCTCGGCAAGTCGGTGAACAAGCCCTGGGTGTCGATGAAGTGCTTCACGCGGCCTCATCCTCTGTCGCCGCCGGGCCTTCGCCATCGGGGTGCGACCGCCGTTCGGGCCACGGCTCACCACGGAGCGGAACCGCGACCAGCGGGCAGGTCGGCGAGGTGGCGAGGGCGTCGGCCACCGAGCCGACCAGCGCCTCCTCGAGCGGCCGGTGGGCCTGCGCGCCGACGACCAGGAGGTCGGCGTCGGCGGCCGCCGCGGCCAGGCTCGGGGCGGCCTGCCCGACCAGCACGTGGGCGTGGACCTCGACGTCCTCGCGCACCCGGTCGGCCACCTCGCCGAGCGGTGCGAAGGGGTCGCCCGGGCCCGGCGAGCGCCTGCCGAGGGCACCCGGCACGGCGGTCGGCGGCGTGGCGATCGTGAAGACCTCGAGCACGGCGCCCCGCGCCGCGGCCAGCGACTCCGCCCAGGCGAGCGCCGCCTCGGCCTCCGGCGAGCCGTCCGCGCCGACCACGATCCGTCCCCGGTCGGGAGCCTTTCCGCGGCTGCCGGAGAACCCGTGCGGGGCGATCGCGACGGGGATCGGCGAGCGGCGCAGCAGCGACTTGGCGACGCTGCCGAGCAGCGACCGGCCGAGCAGGCCGCGGTGCGGGGAGCCGACGACGAGAAGGTCGCGGCGCTCGTCGCCGGCGACGTCGGCGAGGACCTCGGCGGGCGATTCGGCGTGCACGGTGCGGGTCTCGATCTCCGGCGGCCGCGTCGATCCCGAGGCGAGCAGGTGGCGCGCGGCGGAGAAGTCGGCGGGGCTGTGGTCGCGCAGCCGGCCCGCGAGCCCGGGGTGCGGCGCGACGTCGAGGAGCAGGAAGCTCGCCTCCGCGGCGGCGAGCCGGCGGGCGAGGGCCACGGCGTCGAGGCCTCCCCCGCTGCCGTCGCAGCCGACCGCCGGCCGGTGCGCCGGGGCGCCGGCGGTGCCGGGCGCCGCGGTCACGCCGTCACCGCCGTCGAAGCGGCCCGCGATCCGCTCTCCTCGACGCTGCGCGGGCGGGGGACCGCCAGGACCGGGCAACGGGCGCGATGCAGCAGGCCGGTGGCCACCGAGCCGACCAGCACCCGGCCGAGCGTCCCGTAGCCGCGCGAGCCGACCACCAGCAGATCGGTCCCGACCCGGCTGTCGGCGGCGATCGCGGCGGCGATCGAGCCGCCGTCGATCAGCCTGCCCTCGGCCTCGATGTCGGCCGAGACGGCGGCGATCCCGTCGTCGAGGACCTGCCGCGGGGACCGCGCCGCGGCCGCGTCCCAGCCGATCATCCCGGGGACGGTGGTCGCCCGGACGTCGACGGTGATCAGGCGCAGCCGCGCCGACTCGCGGCGGGCGATCGCTTCCGCGTGGACGACCGCCTCACGCGCTTCCGGGCTGCCTTCCCAGGCGACGTCGATCCGCTCGAACGGGTGGCGGCGATGCTCGCCGTAGCCGCGCGGCGCAGCGGCGACCGGGGCCGCGGCGCCGTGCATCAGGCCGGTGCCGACGCTGCCGAGCAGGATCCGCCCGACGATCCCCGGGTAGGCGGGACCGATCGCGATCAGGTCGAAGCGCTCCTCGGCGGCGAGGTCGGTGAGGACGTGGGCCGCCGAGTTGGCGACGTAGGTGCGCGTCTCGACCGGCCGCCCGGAGAGCTCGCGGAGCGCCTCCAGGAAGAAGCCCTGCGACTGCGGGGGCTCCTCGTCGGCCAGCCGGCGCGGGTGCAGCTTGAAGATCCCGACCGGCGGGATGACGTCGACGAGCAGGACCTCGGTGGCGGGCTCGGCGAGGGCCTTCGCCAGGGCGACGGCGTCGCGGCCGCCCGGGGTCCCGTCGTAGCCGACCAGGATGCGGCGCGGTCGCCACGGGGTGCCGACGACGTCCATCTCAGGCCGCCTCCACGGCGCTGCGCTCCGTCTCCGGGGCGGGCGCCTCGACCTGGTGCGGGCGCGGCACCACCAGCACCGGGCAGGGCGCGGTGTGGATCAGGGTCGAGCTGACCGACCCGAGCAGCGTCCGGGCGATCGGCCCATAGCTGCGCGAGCCGACCAGCAGGAGGTCGTCGGGCCCGCAGTAGCCGGCCAGCTCGGCGGCGGCCGTCCCCCGCAGCGCCCGGCCGTGGACGTCGAGGTCGGCGTCGACCGATTCGACACCGCGCACGACGACCTCGCCGGCGTCGGGGAGCACCGCCGGGATCGGCCCGGCGAACGGCCCCGGGGCGAGCGTCGGCGGCGAGGTGACGCTGACGACGTGAAGCTCGATCTCTTCCCGCGCCGCGAGCGCCGCCCCGCGCCGCAGCGCGATCTCCGCCTCGGCGGAGCCGTCGTAGCCGGCGACGATCCGGTCGAACCCGGCCGCCACCCGGTCGCGGTAGCCGCGCGGCGCGGCGACGACGGCCACCGAGGCCCCGTGCAGGAGCGCCTCGGCGGCGCTGCCGATGAAGGTCCGCCCGAGCGCGCCGCGGTGCGGCGAGCCGACCACCAGGAGGTCGACGTCCTCGGCTTCGGCGATGTCGTTCAGCACCTTGGCCGGCGAGCCGCCGGCGTAGGTCCGGTGGCTGACCTCGATCCCGCCGAGCTCCTCCTCCGCGGTCCGGAAGAAGGTCCGCCAGGCGGGCGCCTCGTCGTAGCCGAGCAGCCGGTAGGCGACCGGCAGCGGCCCCGGGTAGGGCAGCACGTTGACGAGCGCCACCTCGGCGTCGGTCCCGCGGCACAGGCGCCGCGTCAGCCGGATCGCGTCCTCGGCCCCGGGGCTGCCGTCGTAGCCGACCAGCACCCGCCGCGCCGGCCAGGCACCGCGTCGCGCGGCCGCGCCGCGCGCGCCATCTTCGCCACTTGCCATGCGGCCAGCTTCGCGATGGCGCGCCGGGGCGTCATCCGTGCAAAGCCACAGCGGGAGGGTCGGGGAGTGCCCGGGCCGAGCGCCCGGCCCGCCGCGGGTCACTCCCCGTGTCCCGCGGCCGCACCCTCCCGCGGCCGCGTCTGCCTACGGCGCCGCCTATTCCTCCCAGCGCGCGGTCAGCTGGTAGATGATCGCGACGTCGAGGAGGATGATCAGGAACGCCCACAGCGGGGCGGCCGGGAACCAGACGATCTGCATGATCGCGTTGACGCCGACGAAGAAGACGGCGAGCAGGCGGGCGGTCGGGCTGCCGGTGAACAGCATCAACCCGGTCGCGGCGACGATCACGCCGAGGAACAGGTGCACCCAGCCCCAGAGGGTGGTGTCGACCCAGATCACGCCGTGGCCGCCGACCACGACGATTTCGCTGTTGAGGACGCCGGCCAGCCCCCAAAGGGCATCCAGCGATCCGACGATCAGGAGCAGCGCTCCCGCGAACACGGTCCAACCGGAAGGTTGGCGGGCCGGGACTCTCGAGGCCTCCATGGACGATCCTCCTTCGCTACCTGGTGGCGACGCCGGGCGGCGTCGGGCGGCTCTCCTCCGCCGCTTTAAAGGTTCCATTCCCATGGCCGGATTCCTGGTCGCGGCGGGGAGCCCCGACGTCGATCGGCCCCGATCGGCTTCACGGTCGCGCGCTTCGCCGCGCCGGAACGCTCGGTCGGGCGTCGGGCGGGGACTCCGTAGGGAGCGGATCCGGGCTCCCGACGCTGCCGAAGAGGCTGACCAGCGCCGGGACGAGAAACGGCCGGGCCAACCAGGTGTCGAGCATCAGGCCGACGAAGAGGGCGAAGGCCAGCTCCCGAAACGCGGCGATCGGGATCAGCCAGACCGCGCCGAAGGAGAGCGCGAGGATGAGGCCGGCGACGCTGATCGCGCTCGAGGCGCGCGAGCCCGCGACCCGGATCGCCCTGCGCAGATCGCGGCGCTCGGCCTCGCGCCAGATGCGGCTGACCAGGAAGACGTTGTAGTCGGCGCCCAGGGCAAGCAGCAGGATCGCGGTCGCGACCGGCACGAAGAAGGCGAGCTCGTTGTAGCCGAGCAGACCCTGGAAGACGTACACGGTCGACCCCAGGGCGGCGACGACGACGAGCAGGCTGGAGCCGACCAGGTAGAACGGCGCCGTGCGACTGCCGAGCAGGACGAAGAGCAGCGCGAGCAGCACGGCGAGGGCCGCCGGGGCGACCTTGAGGCCGGCCTGCCAGGTGTCTTCGGTCAGTTCGTGGCCGATCGTCGTGTCGCCGGTGATCCCGAAGCTCGTCCCGCGGAGGCCGCTGTGGGCCGCCAGGGTCGGCAGCCTCGATTCGAGCCGCGAGAGGATCCGGGGTGCCACCGGACCGTCGGGATCGGCTTCGAGCACGATCAGGAACCGCGCCGCGCTGCCATCGCGGGTGACGAAGACGCCCCGCGGAGCCGCGCCGATCTGCTGTCCCGGGCCGACGACCGCGGAGATGCCGCCCTGCGCCTCGATCCGGTTCTGGAGGGCGGCGAGCGCGGTGAGCCTGCGGTCGAGGCCTTCGCCTTCCACCATCAGCATGGTCGGCCCGACCACGCCGGGGCCGAAGGCCGCGCCGGCCCGGTTGTACCCCTGCTTGGCCGACTGCGTGTCGGGCAGGCCGCGGATGATCGGGTTGCCGAGCTCCAGTCCCCGCAGCCCGCTTGCGCCGGCGAGCAGGAGCGCCGCGCAGGTCACGGCGACGATCAGCGGGTGGCGTGCCGCGAAGCCGACGACCCTGCCCCTGGCCACGGGCGCCTCCTCGGCGGACCCGCCGTCGCCCTCCGCCACCTCGATCGCGTGGGGCCAGAAGAGGAGGCGGCCGAAGAGCGCCAGGCAGGCGGGCAGGAAGGTCAGGGAGACGACGCCCGCGACGAGCACCGAAACCGCCAGCGCCGGGCCGAAGGCGGCGAGGAAGTCGACCCCCGCGAGCGAGAGCGTCATCGTCGAGCCGGCGATCATCAGCGCCGCGGTGGTGATCACCGGCACCAGCTCGCCGGTCACCGCCGTCGCCGCGTCGCGGGCCGAGCTCCCGCGTTCGAGGCGGGTGCGGAAGCCGGAGACGAAGAAGACGAGGTAGTCGGTGAGCACCCCGAAGAGCAGGGCGACCACCACCGGCTCGACCTCTTCCGGGATCGCCAGGCCGAACCGCCGGGCGATCAGGCCGAGCACCCGGTCCGAAAGCACGTAGGCGAGCCCGACCCCGGCGACGCAGAGCAGCGGGATGCCGATCGAGCGGAAGTAGAGGGCGAGGATGCCGACCACGACGATGACCGTGGCGATCTCCACCCAGGAGAGGCGTTCGCCGGCGATCCTCGATTCGGCCCGGGCAGCCGGCAGCGCACCGGTGACGCGGACGGAATCCGCGTCCATCGCCCGCCGGAGCCCCGCCGCGAATTCGTCGGTCGCCGCGCTCACTTCGGTTTCGCCGATCGACGGGTCGACGTAGAGGTAGACCAGCAGCGTTTCGCCGACCCCGCCGCTGGTCGCCGGCTTGTCGCCTTCGACCAGCGGAACCGCCTTCAGGTGGGTGTCTTCGGCGTCGGTCCGTGCGAGGAAGCGCATCCCCGAGGAGGCCTGGGCGAAGTCGAATCCGTCCCGGTGCTTCAGGACGACCATCGAGCGGCTGATCAGCGGGAACCCGAACTTGTGGAGCGCCCTGCGTTCGACTTGGAGCGCCTCCGAGGAGCGCGGCAGAAGGCTGCCGAGCTCGGCGCTTTCGCCGCCGAAGGCGGAGGGCAACTGACCGGCGGCGAGAACGGCGCCGACCACCCACGCGGGGATCACCAGCAGGCGCAGCCAGACGATCGCCCGGGCGATCCACCAAGTGGCGCCGCGGCGCCCGGCCGCGACCGAATCGGATTCCGGTTCCGACATTGCGGAGGGTCTCATACCCCGCTGGGGGTCCCCCACCCATCACGTCGGGGGCGAGCCGCGCTCCCCCGGAGCCCCCACCTGAAAGTTTGGTCCGATCGCCGCAGGGGTAGCTCGCCAGCCAGACCGAATCACTCGTCCACGGTCCGCCACGGGGCGGGCCCGAACTCGGAGGGATGAATATGAGACGCCGTACCGACGGTGGGATCGGATCTGCCGCCTGGGCGATCCTCGTCATCTTGGTGGTCGTCGCGATCGTCCTCGTGCTTCTCAAGGTCGCGGTGGCCGGAGGGATACTCGGGCTGATCGCCCTCATCCTGCTGATCCTGCTGATCCTCGGGATGGTCTGAGTCGTGGCGGCCCCCGTTCGACCGAACCTGACGAACTCCCCGAGGAGGCTCCCATGACCTTTGCCGGAAGCATCCTGCTGATCGCCGTCGGCGCGATCCTGCGCTTCGCCGTCCACGTGCACACCAAGGGCTTCAACCTGCACACGGTGGGGGTGATCCTGATGATCGCCGGGGCGATCGGCCTGGTCATCGCCTTCTGGCAGTCGGCTCTCTGGTCGCGGCGCTCCCGGCAGCGGGAAGTCGTGGTCGACGACAGGCGCTACGAGCACGACCCGCGCTGACCGTCGGGCGCCCGGCCCTTCGTCCTTGTCGGCGGGCGCCGCGGTTCCTCGGGCTCAGGCGAGCGTCTCGTCGAGCCAGTCCAGGAACCGCTCCGCGCGCAGGGCGGGGGCCTTCGGCTCGCAGTGGCCGTCGGCGCCCTCGGCGGCGGTGAAGGGCATCAGGGTCGCCGGCTCGCCGACCAGGTCCGCGAGCTCGGCGGCCTGCCCGGGCCAGAACTGCTCGTTCTCGGGGTCGGCGACGAGCAGCGGGCACTCGATCCGCCGCGCGGTCTCCTCGTCGATGCGCATCTCCATCGCCGCCTTGTACATCTCGTAGGCCGACTCGGAGCCGTAGGGGAAGCCGCGGAACTTCATCGTGAAGCGGATCGTCTTCGAGAAGCGCTCGCCGAGACCGACCTGCTTGTCGAACTTCTCCTGCTCGCCGTTCGCCAGCATCTTCCGCATCGACTTCGAGGCGTGGTCGAGCATCGCCCGGCTGACGTCGACGACGCCGGGGTCGGCGATCCCGGCGGCGATCCGGGGCTCGAAGGCGAGCGCCCGCGGCACCCAGTAGCCGCCCTGGCTGACCCCCATCAGGGCGATTCGCTCCGGGTCGACATCGGGGCGGGCGAGCGCCCAGTCGACCACCGGGGTCACCACCTTCTCCCAGTCGGCGCGGAAGTAGAGGCCCTGCTCGTGCAGCGCCTGGCCCTGGCCGGGGCCGTCGAAGGCGAGGCAGTTGTAGCCGCGGGCGACGGCGGGGGCCGCGCCCATCACCCACATGTCGGTGACGGTGCCGTCGGAGCCGTTGTTGAGGAGCAGCAGCGGCGCCCGCTCGCCGGCCGGCCGGCCGCGGAACAGCCAGCCCTCCAGCTCGGTGCCTTCGTAGGGGATCGCCACCCGCTCCCAGGCGGGCGAGGCGAGCGCGGCGGCCCACTCGAAGCAGTCGCGGTGGCGCCGCCAGAGGCGGTGGTAGTCGTCGATCGTGCCGTCCTTGGTCCCGAGGACGTAGAAGGCGACCGCGAACCAGTAGCTCGAGGCCCGCAGCCGGCGGGCGAAGGCGGTCTGCCGGTGCCCGGCCGCCTCGGCCGCGGCGGCTTCGCCCTCGACCCGGGTCGCGGTCGCGGTCCAGGCCTCGCACCAGCTCGCGAAGTCACCGTCCTTGATCGCGGCGCTGGTGGCCAGCACCTCGCCGACGTCGGCGGCGGCGAAGGCCGCCGAGGCGAGCAGGATCTCGGTCGAGAACTCGAAGTCCTCGGATTTGAAGAAGCGCCCGTGCCTGTGTGCCATCACGGCATATCTCGACAGCCCGTGTCGCCGGCTTTAGGGCGTTCCTGCAGGGGCGACCGAGAGTGGGATCTACTCGCTGTACTGGTGGTAGTACATCAATCGAGAGATGCGCGATTACGGGATCGTGAAAGGTCACGATCTGGGGCAGAACCCGACCATGTCGCTCCTGGCCTTCTGGTTCGGTTACTTCACGCTCTATGTCGCGACGGTTTGGACGATCGTCACCACCTGCCAGAGAATCCACGCCTCTCAGAAGGTCGCCGGCATCGACACCTTCAACGGGCTCCTCGCCGGCGCCCTGTGGATCTTCACCTTGGGATTCGGCGGGATGGTCTACATGCAGTACGAGTTGAACTCCGCCTGGAGCTCGCCCGGCCAGACCGCCGCGCTGTTGCCGAGCTCGTTCGCCCCCGGCTCCCGCCAGGTCGCGGCGGGCAATCCGGACCTCGACCGACTCAAGCGGTTGACGGAACTCAGGGAAGAAGGAAGCCTCTCCGACGAGGAGTTCCAGGCGCAAAAGGAACGCCTTGGGCTCAGCGGCCCGGAACCTTCTTCCGGCGATGTCTGACGGCCCCGGTCGGTGCGCCCGAGCAGCCGAGCGCCTCCCGACGAGCCCGTAGGGCGCCAGGGGCGTCCCGGCTTTCATCAACGCGGGGGAACGCTGGGCTCGGATGGATCGACCCTGTGAAGGGCCGCGGTCAATCCGACATGAGCACGAACCAAGGCTTGGGGTCAGCGGGTCGGCCTCTCGCCGTCCGTTCCTCCAGCCCTTCACCTTGGTGGGCGGCTTCGAGTGCCCCGAGCTGGATTCGAACCAGCGGCCTATCCCTTAGGAGGGGATCGCTCTATCCAGCTGAGCTATCGGGGCCTGGGTGGGATTTTGGCTTAGTTGGCGATTGCGTGACCGAGAAGTTGCTTTGTGCGAGCCACCGGTGCGTAATTCGGAGCCAAGATCTCGTGCATGAGAGCAGCCCACCTAGGAGAGGTGTCCGCCACGCGCATTAATGTGGTGGACATGTCCAAGATGATCCAGGTCAGAAACGTCCCGGACGAGATGCACCGGATGCTGAAGATGCGGGCCGCCGCGGAGGGGATCTCCCTGTCGGACCTGATCAAGCGCGAACTCGGTGTGATGTCCGGGAGGATGAGCTTCGAGGAACTCGCGGCCCGCGTGGACGCGCGAGGCCCCTCGGAGGTGAAGACGGCGTCGACCGTCCGCTACATCCGTGAAGCGCGAGGCGATTGATGAGCGTCGTCGACGCCTCGGTCCTGGTCGAGTTCCTGGCCGGGGGCGAGCACGGCGAAGCGGCGGGACGGGCGATCGGGCGGGAGCGCTGGGTCTGGGCTCCCGCCCTGGTCGACGCCGAGGTGGGCAACGCCCTGCGGCGGCAGGTTCGCGCGCGGGAAATCGGCGCGCGAAAGGCGGGCGCGGCGCTCGAAGACCTCCTCGAGATGCGCCTGCAGCGCGTCCCGCACCGCAACCTGGTCGCCCGCGCCTGGCAGCTGCGCGACAACGTCAGCTTCTACGACGGCCTGTACGTGGCGCTCGCCGAGGGCCTCGGCGCGCCGCTCCTCACCCTGGACGAGCGGCTGACCCGGGTCCCGGGCCTGCGCACCGAGGTGGAGCTGGTCGCCGAGCCCTGAACGCCGCCGCCGGGCGATCGAGCCGGCTACTCGTCCTCTTCGCCCTCGGTGGCGTAGAGGCTCTCGGAGGCGAGCTCCATCGCCCGCCGGCTCCACAGCTTCACCGCCATGAAGACATCGTCGCCGTAGGCCTCGAGGGCGTCGAGGGCGACCAGGGAGAAGCGGTCGCGGCTGATCTCTTCCTGGTCGACGGTCTCGCCGTCCAGCTCGGCGGTGGCGGCGACCGCGCCGCGCACCAGCGGGCGTCCCCAGACCAGCGTCACCGCCCCGGCGCGACCGTTCTCGCCGCGCCAGCGGCCGATCACGTCGTCGTTGATGTCGATCTTCCAGTCCGGGTTGTCCTCGGCGAGGACGTCGGTGAAGTCGGCGGTCGCCTTGAAGTCGGCCGGGTCGCCGCTGCCGGTCGGCAGCTCGTAGGAGACGTGGCCGAAGAGCTCCAGGGTTCCCTCGTCGCTCTCGGTGCGCGTCGAGCAGGGGACCCAGACCCGGCCGCCCCAGGAGCGCTCCGGGAACCAGTCGACCTCCTCCGGCACCGCCGCCCCGGCGGGCAGGTCGGCGATCTCGTCGACCGCCGCGGCGAAGGCGTCGCGCAGGCGCGCCGCGAAGCGCCCGCCGGCGATGCCCTCCTGGCTGGTGTCGGCGATGAAGCGGGGGATGGGTCGCGGGTTGGGGGCCACGGGCGGCAGACCCTATACCCGCCGCGCCCTACGCCGTCTGCGGAACAGGCTCCTCGGCCCGGCCGCGCAGCAGGGTGATCGCCGCGACGCCGCCCGCCAGGCAGAGCCCGGCGCCGATCAGGAAGGCGACCCGGTAGCCGCCGGTCAGCGCTTCGAGCTGCCCGGTCCCGCCGCCCAGCAGTTCGCGGGTGTGGGACGTGGCGATCGTGGTCAGCGCCGCCAGGCCGAGCGTGCCGCCGACCAGGCGGGAGGTGTTGACGACGCCGGAGGCGAGGCCGTTCTGCTCGGGCGGGACGCCTCTCACCGCGACGATCGTCGCCGGGACCAGCGACCAGCCGGTGCCGAGCGCGACGAGCATGCCGCCGGGCAGGATCGCCACCTCGTAGACGCTGGACGCTTCCACCGTCGCCAGGACGAGGAAGCCGATCGTCGCCAGCGCCATGCCGATCGTCAACGTCGCCCGCACGCCCAGCCGCCCCACCAGCTTCGGCGCCGTCGCCGAGCCGGCGAACATCAACAGCGTCATCGGCAGGAAGGAGATGCCGGCGACCAGCGCGTCCTGGCCTTTCACTTCCTGCAGGTACAGGGAGACGAAGTACCACATGCCGAACACCGCGGCGAAGAGCAGCGTCACGACCAGGTTGGCGGCCCGCAGGGCGGGCATCTTGAAGACGTCGAGCGGGATCAGCGGGTCGGGTGCCAGTCGCCCCTCGACCAGGACGAAGAGGGCGAGGAGGCCGAGGCCGAGCGCCAGCGGCGCCACCACCCCGAGGGCGCCCCAGCCGAGCGCGTCGGTGCGGACGATGCCCCAGACGATCGCGGTCAGGCCGCCGCTGATCAGCACCGCGCCGGGCACGTCGAGCCTGCGCTCGCGGGCGACCGCCCCCTCGCGCGGGATCAGGCGCCGGCCGGCGATCAGGACGGCGATCCCGACCGGCACGTTGATGATGAAGACGGCCGGCCAGTCGAACCCCTGAGTGAGGGCGCCGCCGAGCAGCGCGCCGGCGCTGCCGCCGATCGCGCCCATCGCCGCCCAGAGCCCGAGCGCGCGGTTGCGCTCGGCGCCTTCCGCGAAGGAGCCGGTGACGATCGCCAGGCTGGCGGCGGAGATGATCGCGGCGCCGAAGCCCTGCACGGCGCGGGCGCCGATCAGGACGCCCTGGCCATCGGCGAGCGCACAGCCGAGCGAGGCGGCGGCGAACAGCCCGACCCCGATCAGGAAGACCTGGCGGCGGGGCAGAAGGTCGGTGGCGCGCCCGGCGAGCATCAGGAAGCCCGCGAAGGTGAGGGTGTAGGCGTTGACGACCCACTGCAGGCCGGTGTCGGAGAAGCCGAGCGAGGAGTGGATCTTCGGCAGGGCCACGTTGACGATCGAGATGTCGAGGACCACCATGAACTGGGCGAGGCAGATGGTGAGGAGGAGGGCGTCGCGCTGAAGTCTCTTCATGGGCATCAAACGGGGGAGAGGGGCCATCCGTGAGCTCGAGGGGTCGGTCGGGCGATGCGGACCTCGGGTGATCAACTAGTTCGACGATCAACGTACCACAAGGTTCGATGACCTTCGTATTATGCGATCGATGACCGCCACCGACCCGGCGCCGGCCGACCTCGAGCACCCCGCCCGCGAGGACATCGACCTCTCCGTGGTCCTGCACGCGCTCAGCGACCCACAGCGGCGCGGCATGGTCGCCGAGCTGGCGGCGAGCGAGGAGCCGCGGCCGTGCGGCAGCTTCGCCCCCGGGATCTCGAAATCGACCCGCACCCACCACTTCCGCGTGCTCCGCGAGGCCGGCCTGATCGCCCAGTGGAAGGAGGGCACCTCGAAGATGAGCCGGCTGCGCCGCGAGGACATCGACGCTCGCTTTCCCGGCCTTCTGGACTCCGTGCTGAGCCCCCCCGACCGGCGCATCTCGGCGTCCTCGGTCGCTCCCGTGCAGAGCACGCCACGCTCCCTGCGTCCTTGACCTGCTTGGTCGGGACGGCTCAGGCCAAGTCGGGGGGCCTCAGAGGCATTCGCGCAAGTCTGACGCTGCCCGCTCCGGCGGGTAGACGTTGATGTCGATCCCGGTGCCGAGCTCGAAGCCGGCCTTGATCGTCAGCCGCGGCGCGATGTCGATGTGCCAGTGGAAGTGCTCGGCGCCGTGCGGGGCGGTGCGGACCCAGAGGTTCAGCTCCGGCGGGGCGCCGAAGCGCGCGGCGAGGACGCGCATCGCGGTGCCGAGCATCGCCGCCCCGCCGCCGTCCTCCTCGAAGCGCCCCGCCTCGCGCCGCGGGATCAGGCGCAGCTCGAACGGCGAGCGCGAGGCCCAAGGGCAGATCAGCGCCGCCTCGTCGTCGATCGCCACCAGCCGCTCCCGCCGCCGCACCTCCTCCACCAGCACGTCGGCGAGCAGGCCCGCGCCGGCGGTCCGTTCCGCGTAGGAGCCGACCCGCTCCCGCTCGCGCGCCACGTCGGCCGGCACGAACCCGAGCGCGTAGAGCTGCGCGTGGCTGTGCTCGAGCGAGGCGCCCGCGCCACCGCCCTCGTTGACGATCAGCTGCACGTAGGAGGAGTCCGCGTGGGCCCGCATCCGCTCCCGCCAGGTGGCGACCGCGTCGGCGAGCTCGGTGTCGTCGAGCTCGGCCATCGCGGTGACGTGGCGGGGCGAGTTGATCAGCACCTCGTGTGCCCCGGTCGCCGGGCGCGAGCTGAAGAGGTCGGGTTCCCCCGACCGCCGCGAGGTGAGCAGCGGGTCGCCGCTGGAGGCGAAGGACCCCGCTTCGGCCTTCGGGCTGCCGCCGGGCGTCGCCGCCTCGGGCGCGCCGAGCGCCGGGTAGAGGTTAGGGACGACCCGGGTCCGCCAGCCGGGCGTGTCGGCCCCGCCCCCGTCGCGCCGCAGCGCGTATGCCTCGGGCGGCGTCTTGTCCTCGCTGCCCTCGCAGAACGGACACCCCTCGGACCCCTTCGGCTCCGCGCGCCGGGTCGTGAAGTTGTCCGGCCGGGCGGCCCGGCCCGGGGCGAGGATCGTCCTCAGCCCGCTCAGCTGGTCGATGCGGATCTCGGGGGAGCTCAGGAGCGGGAGGGTGGCAGATCGGGGTGGGGCGGAGCGTCGTCGCCCTCCGGCGTCGCGGGCTCGCCCTCGGTCGGCAGGCCCGACCCTTCGACGCCGGGCACCGGTTCGCCGCCGCGCGGCGGCGTCGGGGGCTCCGCCCGCTGCGGCGCCGGTTTCCCGCCCTCGCGCGAGCCGCCGCCGAGGAACGGCTCGAGCACGTCCATCGGCAGCGGGAACACCACCGTCGTGTTCTGGTTGGAGCCGATTTCGAGCAGCGTCTGCAGGTAGCGCAGCTGCAGCGAGGCGGGGTTGGTGCTGATGATGTCGGCAGCGTCGGTGAGCTTCTGCGCGGCCTGGAACTCGCCCTCGGAGTTGATGATCTTCGCCCGCCGCTCGCGCTCGGCCTCGGCTTGGCGCGCCATCGCCCGCTGCATCTGATCGGGGATCTCGACGTCCTTGATCTCCACCGCGGTCACCTTCACGCCCCACGGCTCGGTCGACTCGTCGATGATCTTCTGCAGGTCTTCGTTGAGTCGCTCGCGCTCGGCCAGCAGCTGGTCGAGCTCCGCCTTGCCGAGCACCGAGCGCAGCGCCGTCTGGGAGATCTGCGAGGTCGCGACCAGGTAGTTCTCGACCTCGACCACGGCGCGGTTCTGGTCGACCACGCGGAAGTAGGCGACCGCGTTCACCCGGCAGGGCACGTTGTCGCGGGTGATGACCTCCTGCGGTGGGATGTTCAGGGTCACCGTCCGCAGGTCCACCTTGACCATCCGGTCGATCAGCGGGATCAGCAGGATCAGGCCCGGCCCTTTGGTGGCGATCAGCCGGCCGAGCCGGAAGATCACGCCGCGCTCGTACTCGCGCAGCACCCGCACCGAGAGCCCGAGCGCGATCAGCGCGAAGAGGACGATGACCACGAGGATTCCGACGACGACCGCCATTCAGCTCGCTCCTTGGGTGGATTGCGGGGTTCGGTCGGCGACCGGCCGCACCACCAGCGTCAGCCCGTCGACCGCCTCGACCTCGACTCTATCCCCGAACCGGATCGGCGGCGCTCCCTCGGCCAGGCGCGCCGACCAGAGCGTGCCGCGCATGAACGCCTGGCCGGTCGGGTCGATCGTCGAGCGGGCCTCGGCCTCGCCGCCGACCATTTCCTCGGTCCCCGCCCGTTTCGGCAGCCGCCCGGTGGTGTGGATCACCTTCCGCGTGATGTAGAAGAAGCTGACCGCCGAGAGCACCGCCGCCGTGATCAGCGCGGCGCCGACGTACTCGGCGGCGCTGTCGCTGGAGCCGAGCGCCAGGATGCCGCCGACCACCAGCCCGGCGACCCCGAGCAGCGCCAGGATCCCGCCGGTTGGCAGCAACAGCTCGGCCGCCAGCAGCCCGATCCCGATCAAGGCGATGACGACGAACGCTTCCATACCTTGATTATGCGCCTTCCAGCGCGTAACGCTTGATGTCTTCCTCCAATTCGGAGGCCTGCGCGTACTGGCCGAGCTTCACGTGGACGAGCTTCCCGGCGCGGTCGTAGAAGGCGGTGTCGGGCGGGCCGCTCGCCTTGTAGGAGCGGGCGACTTCGAATTGGGGGTCGAAATAGCTCGGGTAGGGCACCGGGTGGGCGGCGAGCCACCGCTTGGCTTCCGATTCGGAGTCTTCGGAGTCGACCCCGAGGAAGGCGACCCGCTTGCCCCAGCGGGCCGCCGCTTCCTGGAACATCGGGAACTCGAACCGGCACGGCCCGCACCAGGAGGCCCAGACGTTGGCGACGACCGGGTAGCCGAGCGAGGCGACCCGCTTCTCGAACGCCGGCCTGCCGCCAGGCAGCAGCCGGTTGGCTTCGCCGTAGAGCTTGGCCAGCGGCGCGGGCGCTCCCCGCAGCGCCTTCGCGTAGTCGGGATGGGTCGCGCCGCCGCCTTCGGAGGAGCCGCAGCCGGCGAGCAACGCGGTGAGCGCGAGGCCCGTCAGCAGGGCGAGCGCGAGTGTGGTCCGCATTCGCATCCGCTGCGTGATTAGAATAGGGAGACGTTCGGTTCGCGGATCGCGGACCTCAGAGTTCTCGGGGGGACGGACTTCCGGCTTCCCGCAGCCCTCGTTCCATCTTCGTCCCCGTCCGTCTGTTCCAGTTCCGGCCGGGGCAGACCCAAAGCCTCCAATGGCCATTACAACCGATGTTGCCGCCGACGCGGCAGTCCCATCTAGCGCGGATATCGAGCGGGCGTCCTCATTCGCCCGCGAGCCCTTCCTGCTCGACGGCGAGGGCCCCGAGGCGCTCGCCCCCGGCACCGCGCGGCGGCGCGCGCTCGACGCGGCGCTGAGCGAGATCGCGGCCGGGGCCGAGCATCCCTCGATCGGGTGGCGCCGCAACTACTCGCTGCTGCTGGGGCTGGAGCGCTTCCTCGCCGACGAGCCGCCGACCCTGCGCGACGGCGCCGAGCTCTCGCTCCACCAGGTGGACGCGCTCTCCGGCACGCTTGCCGAGCTGATGGCCCAGCAGCAGACCGGCTCCGCCGAGGCGGGAGCCGAGCTCGACCGCGGCGAAGCCGACGTCGAGGAGCCCGAAACCGACGAAACGGCGATCGTCGACGACGTCGAACCGGAAGGCGCCGAAGAAGTCGAAGCGCCCGAGGAGGGCGAAGAAGAGGAGCCGCGGGACTGGTCGGAAGCGGCGCCCTCAGACGAAGAGGAGGTCGTCGAGGAGGTCGTCGAAGACCCCGGCGCGGCACGCCGCTTCTGGTTCGAGCACGCGACCGGCGCCGGCAAGACGGTGGCCGCGGTCGGCTTCATCGAGGCGACCCGCACCGGCGGCGTCCTGATCCTCACCCACCGTCGCAACCTGGTCGACCAGTTCATCGGCGAGATCTCCGACCGCGGCTACAAGGAGCGGCTGCGGCCACCGCTGCTCGGCAACCGCGACGATGCCGAAGGCCCGGTCACGGTGGAGACCTACCAGTGGTTCGTCCGCAACCACAAGAAAGTCTCCGACGCCTACTCGGTGGTGATCTGCGACGAGGCGCACACCGCGCTGGGCGAGAAAACCAGCGCCTGCGTCCGCGCCTGGCCCGGCCCCGTCTTCATCGGCATGACCGCGACCGGCGCGCTGATCGCCCGCCACGTCGCCGACCTCTTCCCGACCCAGACCTCCCGCTTCGATCTCGCCCAGGCGGCGCGGCGCGGCGTCATCTCGCCCCTGCGCTGCCTGCGCATCCCGCCCGGTCCGGGGGTGCGGACGATCGCCAAGGTGCCGCTGCGCAAAGGCGAGGTCGACCAGGACTTCGACCAGGAGGAGCTGGCCGCGCTGCTCGACCAGGGCCCGTTCAACTTCGCGATCGCCGACCTCTACAAGTCGCGCTTCCGCAAGACCCCGGGCGTCGTCTACACGGCGGGCGTCCAGCACGCGCACAACGTCGCCGAGGCGTTCCGGGCGGTCGGCATCAGCGCCCAGGCGGTCTCCGGCGAAACGCCGAAGCGCGAACTCGCCGACATCCTGGCGGGCTTCGAACGCGGCACCGTCGACGTGCTCTGCAACGCGCAGCTGCTCGCCGAGGGCTGGAACAGCCCGCGGGCGACGATCTGCATGCACCTGGCGCCGACCGCCTCGCGGCGGATCTACCAGCAGCGGGTCGGCCGCGTCACCCGGCGCGCGCCGGGCAAGGAGGCGGGGCTGGTCATCGACTTCGTGCACCCGGCGACGACCCACGACGAGACGATCGTCACCCTGCACAGCCTGCTCGACCGCGACGTCTACCGCGGCGGCGCGATCGTCGTCGGCCCGGTGCGGCGCGGACGGGGACGCAAGGTGCGGGTCGAGCGCCGGATCGTGCCGGTCTCCGACGTCGAGGAGAAGCGGATGGAGGTGCTCGAACGGGAGATCTGGCGGATCGCGGTCGAGAACCTCGACTACCCCGAGCAGCACGCCTGGGCGGCGCTGGCCGGGGCGCGGGTCAACACGCAGGGCTGGCGGCGCGCCCGCGCGATGCTGCAGAACGACCGCACCAAGGAGCTGCGCCGGCGATTTCTGCTGACCTGCGTGCAGCGCAACCGCAACGCGCAGCTGCGGCTGAAAGCGCTGGGCGAGATCTCCGACCTCGGCGACGCCGACGCCTTCGACGACGCGATCGACATCGTCGGCACCTGGAGTCGCGAGGACAAGCGGGCCGGGACCAAGACGCTGCTGCAGGCGCTGATCGACAAGCGGATCGGGCGGCGCGACCAGGCGCAGGCGTGGGTCTGGCGGCTGGCGGGCTACACCCGCGAGCTGCACGAGGAGTACGCGGTGCAGCGCTGGCCGGAGACGAAGCGGCTGCTCGGCCTGCTGGTCAACTCCAGCGGCCGCGCGCACGGGCGCAACGCGCGCCGGCTGGTCCACGCGGCGCGCAAACAGGACCGCCGCCTCGCGGTGGCGCTGCTCGCCGCGGCGGTGTCCCACACGCCGGAGGGCGAGGAGGTGCTGCGCGGGGCGCGGATGCGGATGGCCCGGAAACCCTCGGCGGTCGCGCGCGAGCTGCTGCGCAACTTCCCGAAAGGCGGCAAGCGCCGCCGCAAGCGCAAGCGCGGCGGCGGCAACGGCGAGGCTTCGGACGACGACGGCGGCGCCCCGCAGGGGGCGCCGCAGGGCGGCGACGCGAGGGATGCGGCGGACTCCACCGAGGCCGAGGGCGGTTCGCGCAACGGCGGCCCACCGGAGGCCGACGGCGAAGGCCCGGACGGCGGCGGCGAGGAGCCGCGGCGCAAGCGGAGCCGGCGCCGCCGGGCGAGAGCCGCCAAGGACGCCGATGCTGCGGTGGCGGACGAGGCGGCTACGGATGACGGGGCGGCGGATGGCGACGCGTCCGCGGAGGGCGGTGCCTCTCCGGAGGCCACGGACGCTCAGGGGGCTCCGGACGCTCCGGAGGCCACGGACGCTCAGGGGGCCCCGAAACGGTCCCGGCGCAAAGCCGCGAAAGCCGAGCCGGAGGAGGCCGAGCCGGCGAAAGCCAAGGGCGCGAAGCCGGCGAAAGCGAAAGCCGCGGCCAAGCCCAAGGCGGCCAAAGCCGCGAAAGAGAAAGCCGCGAAGGGCAAGGCGGCGAAGCCGAAGGCGGCCAAGGACTCGAAAGAGAAAGCTGCCAAGCCGAAAACCGCGGCCAAACGCAAACGGAAACCGAAAGCCGCCGCCGACTCAGAAGGCGGTCAGATGCACATCGCCGGCACCGAGGGCGACGCGGTCGCCGTCGGCGAGGCGGACGAGTAGCCGGCCGCGCTCGTCGATTCCCTCGGCGACGCCCTGCCCCTTCGCCCAGCTCACCTCCCGCCCCCGCAGCGCGTCCCGCCTGCGCCACCCGTCGAGCACCGCCTCTATGTCGGCTCCCAGCCACTCCTCGAGCCGCCCGCTCAGGGCCGCCGCCGCGGCGAGGCTCGTCCCGCTGCCCCCCACGCCGTGAGGTGCGGCGGCGCGGGAGGGTGGGGCCCACAGCGAGGTGGCGCGCCCACGCAGCTCGGCGGGGAACTCCTCCGGCGCGATCGTCAGGTTGAGGCCGACGCCGAGCACCGCCCAGCCGTCCTGAGGGCGCGCCTCGATCAGGATCCCGGCCAGCTTGCGCCCGTCGAGGTGGACGTCGTTGGGCCACTTGACCTGGCACTCGATCCCCGGCCGCAGCCGCTCGGCGACGTCGCACACCGCCAGCGGGACGGCGAGCGGCAGCACCGAGTGGCGCTCCTCGAGCGGGCGCAGCACCGCCGAGTAGAGCAGGGCCGAGTCGGGTGGCGCCGTCCACGTCCTTCCCTGTCGTCCCCGCCCCGCGGTCTGCTCGCCGGCGGTGACGACCGTGCCGTGCGGCGCCCCCGCCGCGGCCAGCTCACGGGCGACCGCGTTGGTCGAGCCGGTCCGGCGGCAGTGACGGTGCGGCGTGCCGAACCGCGGCGTGGCGCCTTGGTCGCGCATAGCGCCACTTTCGCGCCACACGCTCAACGCGTCGCCGCGTCGGCGAGAAGGGCCGCGAGCAGGCCGCCGACGTCGTGGCGCTCGGCTTCGACCGCGACCTCGAGCCCCGCCTCGCGCACCGAGCCGCTGGTCACCGGGCCGATCGAGACGATCCGCGCCGCGGCGGGGAAGCGCTCGCCGAGCGCCTCGGTGAGGTTGCGGACGGTCGAGGAGGAGGTGAAGGTGACGTAGTCGGCGCCCTGCGCGGCCTCGACCGTCGCCTCGTCGGGGGCCTCGCGCACGGTCTCGTACAGGGCGACGACGTCGACCTCGCCGCCGCGCTCGCGCAGCGCGTCCGGGAGGACGTCGCGAGCCTCGGCGGCACGCGCGACCAGCACCCGCCGCCCCTCGACCTCGACCCCGGCCAGGGCCTCGACCAGAGCCTCGGCGACGAAGCGCTCGGGGACGATGTCGGCGGCGATCCCGTGGGCGGCCAGCGCCCGGGCGGTGCCGGGGCCGATCGCGGCGACCGTCGCCCCGGCCAGCGCCCGGGCGTCGAGCCCGGCCGCGCCGAGCGCCTCGAAGAGCAGCCTCACGCCGTTGGGGCTGGTCAGGCAGATGAGCTCGTACTCGGCGATCGACGCCGCCGCGGCGCGCACCTCGGCGCTCTCGGTCCGCGGCTCGATCCGGATCGCGGGCAGCTCGACCACCGCGGCGCCGAGGTCGCGCAGCGTCTTCGCCAGACCGCTGGCCTGCGCCCGCGCCCGCGTCACGACCACGGTGCGCCCGTGCAGCGGCCGCCGCTCCAGCCAGGCGAGGGACTCGCGCCGCGCCGCCACCGCGCCGACCACGATCAGCGCCGGCGCCGCGATCTCCTCCCGCGCGACGGCCGCGGCGATCGTCGCCAGCGTCGCGGTCACGGTCCGCTGCCCGGGCCAGGTGCCGCGTTCGATCGCCGCCGCCGGCTCGCCGGGGTCGCGCCCGGCGGCGATCAGCGCCGCGGCGTTCTCGCCCAGCCGTTTCACCCCCATGTAGAAGACGAGCGTGCCGGGGAAGGCGGCGAGCGCGTCCCAGTCGAGCGCGGTCTCGGCCTTCTCCGGGTCCTCGTGGCCGGTCACGAAGGCGACGGCCGAGGCGTCGTCGCGATGGGTCACCGGGATCCCCGCGTAGGCCGTCGCCGCCACCCCCGCGGTGACCCCGGGGACGACCTCGAACTCGACCCCGGCGGCGCGCAGCGCTTCGCCCTCCTCGCCGCCGCGCCCGAAGACGAACGGGTCGCCGCCCTTCAGCCGCACCACGCTGCGGCCCGCCCGCGCCGCCTCGATCAGGCGCTCGCCGATCTCCGCCTGCGGCACCGAGGGCACCCCGGGCCGCTTGCCGACGTAGATCAGCTCGGCGTCGTCGCGCGCTCCGTCGAGCGCTCCCGGCGGAATCAGCCGGTCGTAGTAGACGGAGTCGGCGGCGGCGATCAGCTCCAGCGCCCGTGCCGTCATCAGGCCGGGATCGCCGGGTCCCGCCCCGACCAGGTACACGACGCCCTGCCGGGTCACCTCGCCATCTCCGCGGCCCGCGCCAGCAGCTCGACGGCGCCGGCGCCGACCAGGCGCCGCGCCAGGGCCCGGCCCGCACCCTCCGGGTCGGCTGCGTCGGCCTCCAGCTCGTCGCGAATCCACTCGCCGCCGTCGGGCAGCCCGACGAAGGCGCCGATCCGCAACACCTCGCCGCGCAGCCGCGCGTGGACGCCGATCGGGGTCGAGCAGCTCGCTTCGAGTGCGGTGAAGCAGGCGCGCTCGGCGCGCAGCTCGGCGAAGGCGGACTCGTCGCCGATCGCCCGCACCGCCGCGGCGCTCTCCTCGTCGCCCGCCCGGACCTGCAGCGCCAGCGTTCCCTGTCCCGCCGCCGGGACCATCCGGTCGGCGCCGATCGTCGAGCCGATCTCGGCCTCGCGCCCGAGCCGGCGCAGGCCCGCCGCGGCGAGGATGATCGCGTCGTAATCGCCCTCGGCCAGCTTGCGCAGCCGCGTGTCGACGTTGCCGTTCAGGTCGAGGACGCGGCAGTCCGGGCGGGTCGCCAGGAGCTGCGCGCGCCGGCGCAGGCTGACCGTCCCGATCCGCGCCCCCTCGGGTGCGTCGTCGAGCGACCCGCCCGCGCCGATCCAGGCGTCGGTCGGGTCCTCGCGCGGGGGCGCCGCGGCGATCTCCAGGCCCTCGACCTCCTCGCCGGGCAGGTCCTTGGCGGAGTGGACGCCGACGTCGGCGCGGCCGTCGAGCAGCGCCTGCTCCACCGCCCGCACGAAGCGCGACTTGTCGCCCGGCTCGCCGTCGGAGGAGACCTCGACCAGCTCGGCGCCGCCGAGCAGGTCGGCGACCATTCCCGCCTGGGTCAGCGCCAGTTCACTCCTTCGAGTTGCTAGGCGCAGCATGGCGCTTCGCATCTCGGCGCCCTCGGTCGCTCACGTGCCAAGCACGCGTCGCTCCCTGCGTCCTTGACCTGCTCGGCCACGCTGCGCCTAGTCGGAGACGCGCCGCAGCTCGGTGACCTTGCCCGCGGCGTCGGCCTCCGACTCGACCTCGGTCTCGACGTCGAGACCGAACAGCTCGCGCAGCGCGCTCACGTACTGGTAGGCGTCGTCGTTGCCGGCCGCGCGGCGGATGCGCCGGGTCGGCTCGTGCAGGAGGCGCGAGGCGATCGCCTTCGCCATCAGCTCCACGCGCTCCCGGTCGCCGTCGGCGAGGCTCTCCCAGCGGCTCTCGTTCTCGGCCAACACGCGGCGCACCACCTCGTCGCCGCGCTCGCGCAACGCGGCGATCGTCGGCACCACCTCCAGCGAGGACAGCCAGCGCTCGAAGCGGTCGAGCTCGGCCTCGATGATCCGTTCGGCCCGCGTCGCCTCCGCTTCGCGCACCCCGGCGTTGCGTTCGACGATCTGCTGGACGTCGTCGATGTCGTGGACGCTGACCCCGGAAAGCTCGCGGCAGGCGGGCTCGATGTCGCGCGGCACGGCGATGTCGATCAGTAGCAGCGGCCGCCCCTCGCGCTCGGCCATCACCGCCTCCAGCCCGTCGCGCTCGATGATGTGGTGCGGCGAGTTGGTGGTGGAGACGACGAGATCGACCGTCGACAGCTGCTCGGGCAGGCTCTCGAAGCGGATCGCCTCGCCGTCGAAGCGCTGCGCGAGGCCGAGCGCCCGGTCGTGATGCCGGTTGGCGACGAAGACCGTGTCGACCCCGCGCGCGACCAGCGCCCGGGCGACCAGTTCCGCGGTGGCGCCGGCGCCGATCATCAGCACCCTGCGGTCGGCGAGGTCGCCGAGCGCGCGCTGGGCGACCTCGACGGCCACCGAGGGGATCGAGACGCCGCGCTCGCCGATCGCGGTCTCGTTGCGGGCGCGCCCGCCCGCCGCCAGGGCGCCGCGAAAGAGGCGGTTGAGGATCGGCCCGGTGGCCCCCTCGACCAGCGCCAGCTCGTAGGCGCGTTTGACCTGGCCCTGGATCTCGGCCTCGCCGACGATCATCGAATCGAGCCCGGCGGTGACCCTCAGCAGGTGGCGGCCGGCGTCGGTGCCGCGCAGCGAGTAGAGGTGGCCGAGCAGCTCGGTCGGCCGCGTCTCGGCCTTGCGGGTGAGCACGCCGAGCGCCTCGGACTCGGCCTCGACCGGGTCGGAGACGACCAGGTAGAGCTCGGTCCGGTTGCAGGTGGAGATCGCCGCGGCCTCGGTGATCGTCGCCGCTTCGGTCAGCTCGCGGAGCGCCGCGACCGCCCGGCCCTCGGTCAGCGAGAGGCGCTCGCGCAGATCGAGCGGCGCGGTCTTGTGGGAGACGCCGAGGGCCAGTATTTCGGACATCAGGCGCCGGCTCCTCGGCTCTCGTGGGGAGCCAGGGAATCCGATAGCGACGGCTGCTCCCTTCCGCGTCCGGGGTCGGCCTGTCCGGCGACCGGCGCGGCGCCCTTCACGGGCTCGTCCTTGCGCTGTTCGGCCACCTCGGCGACCTCGCGCAGGCCGCGCTCGATCCGCGCCAGCTTCGAGGCCATGATGCCGACGTAGATCAGCAGCAGCAGGACGAAGACGATGTAGGCGCCGGCGACGTACTTGCCGCCGACGTCGTTGGGGATCGCCGGGGCCGCGGCGAGGAGCAGGGCGAGCACCTAGTTCACCTCCGGGGCGATGCGGGAGCTGGGCGGGCCGCTCGGCGCGTCGAGCGCGCGGCGCAGCCGCTTCAGCTGGCCCTGGGCGCTCTTCGCCGACAGCTCGAACTTGACCAGCGTCGTCCACAGCAGCGCCATCGAGGCGAGCGAGCAGAGGAAGGTCAGCAGCATCGACCCCGGCAGCCCCCCTTCGGCGGTGGCGAAGACGCGCGGGTGGACGAGCGACGCCGACATCCGCACGGCGAGGAAGTTGAGCGGCACGAAGGCGCCGGCGGTGATCGCGAAGACCGACGCGTAGCGCGCCTGTCGCCGGCGGTCCTCGATCGCGTAGCGGAAGGGGTAGTAGGTCGCGTAGAGGAGGAAGACGATCAGGAAGCTGACCAGGGTCGGTTCGTTCCAGACCCACCAGTGCCCCCAGGAGCCCTTCGCCCAGATCGAGCCGGTGATCAGCCCGCCGACCGCGAAGATCACCGAGATGTGGATCGCCACGTAGGAGTAGGCGTCCCAGCGCGGATCGTCGCGGCGCAGGTGGAGGATCGCGAAGACGCCGCCGATCACGAAGCCGCAGAGGGAGACGATCGCCAGCGGCACGTGCAGGTAGAAGATCTTCTGCAGGAAGCCCTGGTCGGCTTCGATCGGCGCGTAGAAGAAGATCAGCGACAGGGTGATCGCGAACATCGCGACGGTCGCGATCGAAAGCGGTCTTAGTCCTTTGCCGTACATACCAAGGGTCGCCAGGGGCCGGACGCCGCGGCTCAGTCCTCGAGCAGGAAGTCGAACACCGCGTAGCCCAGCAGGGCGAAGATCAGATCGTATAGACCCAGGACCATCAGCCAGGTCCCGAAGCGATGGTAGGAGACGCCGCCCATCAGCATCAGCGGTTCGGTGGCGGCCGTCGCCGCGATCATCAGCGGCACCACCAGGGGCAGGAGGACGAGCGGCACGAGCAGGTCGCGGGCCCGTGAGTTGACCGCCATCGAGGAGATCAGCGTCCCGGTCGCGGCCAGCCCGAGGTCGGCGAGGGCGAGGACGATGATCAGCGGCGGCAGCGCCGCGGCGCTGTTGAGGAAGAAGAGGGCGAAGATCGGCACCGCGATCAGCTCCAGCGCGCCCAGGTAGACGATCAGCGCCGCGACCTTGGCGGTGAACAGGACGCTGCGGTCGATCGGCGCGAGGCGGATCGCGTCGAAGCCGCCCTCCTCGCGCTCGGCGACGAAGAGGCGGTTGATGCCGAGCACCGCGGCGAACAGCAGCGTCGCCCAGAGCACCCCGGCGGCGAGACTGCCGGAGAGGCTGGTGCGGTTCAGCCCGAAGCGGAAGATCACGAACGAGGTGACCGCGAAGAGCGCCATCGCGGGCAGCGACTGCAGGGTGCGCAGCTCGGCCCGCAGGTCCTTGGCGAGGATCGCCGCGAAGGCGGTGCGCGACGGCGTCACGAGACGGCCGCCGCCTCTTCGATCCCCAGCCGCAGCACCCGGTCGGCCTCGGGGACGTGGCGGTCCGGGTCATGGGTGACGACGACCCGCGTCTGGCCGAGCCCGGGCCCGATCAGCCCGCGGGCGATCTCGCGGCCCTCGATGTCGAGGTTGGAGTCCGGCTCGTCGAGCAGCAGCAGCTCCGGCTCGTGCAGGACGCAGCGGCAGATCGCCAGCCGCTGGCGCATTCCGGCGGAGAACTCGTGGGTGCGCTCGTCGCCGCGGTGGGACAGCTTCACCGCGCTCAGCAGCTCCTCGATGCGGGCCTCGGCGCGCCGGCCGGAGATCCCGTGCAGCTTGGCGTGGAAGCGCAGGTTCTCGCGGCCGCTGAGGTCGCGGTAGAGCAGCGGTTCGTGGCCGAGGTAGCCGATCTTGCCGCGCAGCTTCCAGGCCTCGCCGGGGAGCGCGCAGCCGAGCACCCGGACCTCGCCGCCGGTCGGCCGCAGCAGGGTGGCGAGGATCCGCAGCAGGGTCGTCTTGCCGGCCCCGTTGGGGCCGAGGACGACCAGCGACTGCCCCGCCGCCAGCTCCAGGTCGACCCCGTCTAGCGCCGCCCGGTCCCCGTACACGCGCCGCAGCCCGACCAGCTCGATCGCCGGCCCCGCGCCTTTCTGCTCATCGGCCACGCGGTGATTCTGTCGGTTCCGGGGCGCAAGGCGGGGTGCGCGGCCGAGGCGCCCGCGTCCCTCACTCCGGGCGCCGGCCTCCCCGGCCCGCGACCGGGCCCCGCCGGATCGTGCGGCGGCCGATCCGCAGCAGCGGCCGGGCGCCGTCGCGCAGCGCCCGTGCCCGCACCTCGCCGCGGCCGTAGAGGATGCGGGCCGAGTTGCGGACCGCCTCGCCGAGGGTGCGGTCGTAGGGGTGCCACCAGAAATCGCGCGTCAGCCCCGGCTCCCAGGCGTTCATCTTGATGTTCACGCACTCGTAGAAGCCGAACTTGGAGTGCGCGCGGCCGAGCCCGGAGCTCTTCACGCCGCCCCACGAGCACTGGCAGGCGCCGTGGCTGAAGGAGTGGTCGTTGACCCAGACCATGCCCGACTCGATCACCCTGGCGATCCGCTCCCCGCGTGCCCGGTCGCGCGTCCAGACCGAGGCGCCGAGCCCGAACTCCGAGTCGTTGGCGAGGTCGATCGCCTCCTGCTCGGAGTCGACGACGACGACCGGCAGCACGGGCCCGAAGATCTCCTCGCGCATGATCCGCATCTCGTGGGTGACGCCGGTGAGGACGGTCGGCGCGATGAACCTCGCGGTCTCCAGGCCGGGGACCTTGGTCGGCCCGCCGCAGAGCTTCGTCGCTCCCGCCGCCACCGCGTCGTCGATCAGCTCGACCACCGTCTCGTACTGGGAGTCGGCGGTCATCGGGCCGATCTCCGTCTCCCAGGCCAGCGGATCGCCGAGCCGTAGGCGCTCCGCCTCGCGCACCACCCCGGCGAGGAAGCGGTCGGCGACCTCGCGCATCACGTAGACACGCTCGATCCCCGAGCAGGTCTGCCCGGCGTTCGCGAAGCCGCCCCAGACCGCGCCGCTCACCGCGTTGCCGAGGTCGGCGTCGGCGCAGACGATCATCGGGTCCTTGCCGCCCAGCTCCAGTACGCTGCCCTTCAGCTCCAGCGCGCAGATGCCGCCGACGTGGCGACCGGTCTCCACCGAGCCGGTGAAGAAGACCTTGCCGACCGGCGAGCGGCAGAGCGCCTCGCCGACCGCGCCGCCGCCGTGGACGACGCGGATCAGCCCCTCCGGCACGCCGCCGCGCTCGAAGACGGTGCGGATCCGCTCGCCCAGCAGCGGCGTCGGCGAGGCCGGCTTCAGCACCACGCCGTTGCCCGCCATCAGCGCGATCGCGACCTCGCCGAAGGGGATCGACCAGGGGTAGTTCCAGGGCGCGATCACCCCGACCACCCCGATCGGCTCATAGGAGAAGTGGCCGCTCTTCGACAGCGTGAAGGCCTGCGTCATCCGCACCTTCTCGTCGGCGAGGATCTTCGGCCCCGCCTTCGCCACCCAGTGCAGCGCGTCGACGGTGGGCAGCAGCTCCATCGTGTAGGCCTCGACCCGCGGCTTGCCCTGCTCGCGGACCAGCAGCTCGGCGATCTCGTCGATCTCGTCGAGCAGCGCGTCGGCCGCCCGCAGCATGTAGCGCGCCCGGTCCTTCAAGGTCAGCTGCGCCCAGGCCGGCTGGATCCGCGCGACCTCCTCGACGACCCCCCACACCTCCTCCGGCGCGATCGTCGGCACGCTCCCGATCACCTCGCCGGTGGTCGGGCTCCGCGACTCGAGCCTGCTCAGGGCCCTCCCGGTCTGCGCGGCGCTCTCCATCGCTCGAGTGTACGTCGCCTCCTCCATACTCAAAGGGGTGAGCGATCAGCTCTTCGACACCGGCGGGCCGGCGGCCGGCGAGGCGCCGCAGCAGGCCCCGGCGAACGCGCCGCTGGCGGTGCGGATGCGGCCGCGCACGCTCGAGGAGATGGTCGGCCAGGAGCACATCGTCGGCGAGGGGTCGGCGCTGCGGGCGGCGATCGAATCCGGCCGGCCGCACAGTGCGATCCTCTACGGGCCGCCGGGGGCGGGGAAGACGACGCTGGCGCGGATCGCGGCGCGGATGGCGGCGGGTGCCTTCGAGGAGGAGTCGGCGGTCAACGCGGGCCGTGCCGAGATCCGGGCGGTGATCGAGCGGGCGCGGGAGCGGCGACGGGCCAACGGCCGTCCCACGGTCCTCTTCCTCGACGAGATCCACCGCTTCAACAAGGCCCAGCAGGACGCCCTGCTGCCCGCCGTCGAGGAAGGCCTCCTGACGCTGATCGGGGCGACCACCGAGAACCCCTACTTCGAGGTCAACTCGGCGCTGATCTCCCGCAGCCAGGTCTACGAGCTGGCGCCGCTGTCCCCGGGCCAGGTCGAGCAGCTGCTGCGCCGCGCGCTTGCCGACCCCGGGCGGGGGATCGCCGACCCGCCGCCGATCGCCGCCGAGGCGTTGGCGATGCTCGCCGAGCGCAGCGGCGGCGACGCCCGGGTCGCGCTCTCGGCGCTGGAGCGCGCGGTCGAGCGCGCCGGCGGGCAGGAGGTCGACGTGGCGGCGATCGAGGACGCCCTGCAGCGCCGGGCGATCGACTACGACCGGCAGGGCGACCGCCACTACGACTTCATCTCGGCCTGGATCAAGTCGACCCGCGGCTCCGACGTCGACGCCTCCCTCTATTACCTGGCGGTGATGGTGGAGGGCGGCGAGGATCCGCGCTTCATCGCCCGGCGGATGGTGATCCTCGCCTCCGAGGACATCGGCAACGCCGATCCGATGGCGCTGCTCGTCGCCGACGCCGCCGCCCGCGCCGTGGACCGCGTCGGCCTGCCCGAGTGCGCGCTGAACCTCTCGCAGGCGGCGATCTACCTGGCGCTGGCGCCGAAGTCCAACGCGGCGACGACGGCGATCGGCGCCGCCCGCGCCGAGGTCCGCGCGCACGGCGCCCGGACGCCGCCCGACCACCTGCGCGACGCCCACTATCCCGGCGCCAAGGCGCTCGGCCGCGGCGAGGGTTACCTCTATGCCCACGACCAGCCCGGCGGCGTCGCCGCCCAGCAGCTGTTGCCCGACGGCCTCGCCGACCGCCGCTTCTACGAGCCGACCGATCGCGGCCGCGAGCAGGCCTTCGGCGAGCGCCTCGCCGCGCTGCGCCGGCGGCTCGGCAAGCCGGATCCCGACCGCGGCGACTCCTGATTCGGGGCGCAACTTCCGGCGCCCACGGGGTTTTCTAATTGCGGCTTTCCAAGCTAAGCCAGGGAGAGCCGTAACACCGGCCGGAGGCTCGGACTGGGGGCTTCCGGCCGGGATAAACAGGGGGGAGAGGGCGCCGGGAGCCTTGACTCGGCGCCCTCTCTGTTTCCGTATCGTGGGTGCATGGCAGAGACCGACGCCAAGACGGGGGCGAAGCCGAAGAAGCTGCGGCTGGGCGGCATGGCGCTGCGCAACGGCCTGCTCGTCCACGGTCCGACCCACTGGGCCGCCGCGGTCCGCCGCGCCGACGGGACGATCGAAGTCGCCTCCGAGCGCAAGCCGGAGCTGGTCCCCGGGCTGGTCGCCAAGCTGCCCGGCCTGCGCGGCCCGGTCAAACTCGCCGAGGCGATGCTGGTGCTGCCGCTGGTCCGCCGGCGGATGCGCTCCGCCCGCATGCCCTTCGAGGACCGCCGTGTCCTCGTCGCCGGCGCCGCCACCCTGGTGATCTCCAACCTGATGCGCCGCGGCCGCCCCGCCACCGCGGCCCGCGAGGGGGTCCTCCAGGCGATCGGCGTGATCCCCGCCCTCATCGCCCTCTCCGACCGCGACCTCGCCGCCTACCACGGGGCCGAGCACAAGGCGATCGCCGCCTATGAGCAGGGCGTCGACGATGTCGCCTCGGTCCCCAAAGAGCACGACCGCTGCGGGTCCAACCTGGTCGTGCCGATGATGGCGCTCTCGGCCGCCGGGACGATCCTGCTGGAGCGGCTGGTCGAGCGGCCGAGCAGCGCCGCCCGCACCGTGGTCGGCCTGGCGGGCGCCTCGCTCGCGGTCGAGGCATTCGCCTGGAGCGACCGCCATCACGGCGAGCCGCTGGCCGAGGCCTTTCACGCGCCGGGCCGCGAGATCCAGCGCCTGCTGGCCACCAAGGAGCCGACCCCCGACCAGCTCGAGGTGAGCATGGCGGCGATGGCCGAGATCCTCCGCGCCGAGGAGGGCTACACTCCGCCCGCCCGCGGCGGACGCGGAAGCGAATGAGCGAGATTGCCGGTGATCATGAGCGCGAAAGAGCGAGAGCAGAGTACGCGGGCGGAATGGTGATGTTCGGAAGGATTGATCACATGGGCGTGGCGGTCGAGGACCTCGACGCCGCGATCGCGCTTTACGAGGGCAGCTTCGAGATGGAGCTCGTCCACCGCGAGACCGTCGAGTCACAGGGCGTCGAGGCGGTGCTGCTGGACGTCGGCGACGGCCACGTCGAGCTGCTGCGCCCGCTCGGCCCCGACACCGCGGTCGGCAAGTTCATGGCCCGCTCCGGCCCCGGCCTCCATCACGTCGCCTACGCGGTCGAGGACATCGACGCGACGCTGCCCCGTCTCGCCGCCGCCGGCATCCGGCTGATCGACGACGAGCCGCGGGTCGGCATCCGCGAGAGCCGCGTCGCCTTCCTTCACCCCCGCTCGACCGGCGGGGTCCTCACCGAGATCGTCGAACCAGCGAGGGGGCACTGATGGCAGAGGCACAGCGGGTCGAGATCGGCTTCGAAGGCGGCCAGGTGATCGCCGCCCGGCTGGCCGACGACGACCTCAAGGACCTGCGCAAGCAGCTCGAGAAGGGCGGCTGGCACGACCTCCACACCGAGGACGGCGTGATCTCGCTCTACCTCGGCAAGGTCGCCTTCCTGCGCGTCGCCTCGGGCGAGCACCGGGTCGGCTTCGGCTCGATCGAATAGGCCCGAGGGAGGCCCCGGGCCGCGGCGAGCCGGGGGCGCTCCGGAGCAGGTCCTCAGCCGCAGCCGAGCCCGTCTTCGGGTTCCTGCCCGTCCATCGCGCGGGCGAGCAGCTCGCGCAGCTGCTCCCGCTCGGGGGCGTCGAGGTTGGCGAGGACTTCCTCCTCCAGCGTCTCCAGCTTCGCCTCGCCCTTGGCCAGCGCCTTGCGCCCCGCCGGGGTGATGGCGACGATGTGGGGACGGCGGTCCTGGGTCGCGCCGCCGCTCCACGTAGCCCTGCTCGGCGAGCTCGTCGAGCAGCAGCACGCAGTTGTTCGGGTCGACCATCAGCGTCGCCCTCGCTGGTGAGCCTGGCGATGTCGGGGGTGCGGCCGCAGGAGGCGGGCCTCGCCTCGGGGCTGGTCAACACGACCCTGCAGGTCGGCGGTGCCCTCGGCCTCGCCGTCCTGGCGACGCTCTCGACCAACCGCACGACCGACCTGCGCGGCAGCGGGGAGAGCGCCCACGCCGCCCTGACGGGGGGGTTGGCGTAGGTGGACGGGGTGGCCCCTTCTCTCACGAACTGCAGGGAGGTTCGTTCAGGGGCCACCCCGTCCACCCCCACCGGCCGCGCCGCCAGGTCGCCCCCCGGGGCGTGAGTTATCGCTGCGCCGCCTGGGCCAGGCGGGCGACGTAGATGGCCTTGGTGTGGGCGTCCTCGCTCATCGGCTGGTGGGGCACGCCGTCGAAATGGTGGCCGTAGAGGCCGAGCAGCTCGAGGCCCGCGGCGTCGAGCGCGGCGCGCACCTCGCTCTCCGGATGGTGGCGCTGGCGGTGGAGCTCGGGTGGGGTCTGAGGGCCTGCGACCCGCACCAGCGGCTCGACTTCGAAGCTGGCCTCGCTGACCTCGCCCGGCGCGACCACGCCGCCGGAGCGGCCGTCCCAGATCAGCCGCCGACCGTTGATCTCGATCTCGACGTGTTCGCCGAAGAAGTCGCGGTAGACGTTGAGCGTGTTGGAGTCGAAGACGAGCACGCCGTGGGGGGCGAGGTTGGCGGCCAGCCCGCGCAGCGTCCGCTCCAGCTCGGCCGCCGTGTGCAGGTAGTTGACGGCGTCGTCGAGGCAGCAGACGAGGTCGAAGCTGCCGTACACCGGCAGCTCGCGCATGTCGGCCACCTCGAGGCGCACCGCCCCGCCGGTCTTCGCCCGCGCCAGCTCGATCATCGCCGGGGAGATGTCGCAGGCGGTCACCTGCCAGCCGCGCTCGAGCAGCGGCAGGAAGCTCTTGCCGGTCCCGCAGGCGACGTCGAGCGCGGTGCCGCCGCGCAGGCCGTGCGCCTCGGCGAGGCCGAGCAGCATCCCCAGCCAGAGCCGGTGATCGTGGTGGGCGGTGAAGTCGTCGTAGACGTGGGCCATCGCCTCGTAGGCGGCTTCCGCCTGGCGGTCGGCAGCTGGTGGCGCCGGTCGCTCGGACCCCTGCGGTGGTGGTGTCGTGATCTCCATGTCGATCGGGACCTGGAGCCCGATCGGTTCGGTTTCAAACAATCTACCCGCGTATTCCGGTCATTCCTTTTTCGCGCCGGGTCGGGGTCAGGTAGGTTCGAAACATCGACTCTCAGAGGGACCATCGACACGACAGTGACGATGGCTGGGAGTGGGGTGAGGCACAGAGGATCTGTCTGCGGCTGGCCTACCGCTACGCTCGAAATCCGAGCGAGGCGGAGGACATCGCGCAGGAGGCCTTGCTCCGCGCCTGGCGTCGTCGCTCGACGCTGCGCGACGCGGCGAGCCGCAAGCAGTGGCTGGCGGCGATCCTGCGCAACGAGGCCTTCCGCTACTACTCGCGGCCGCGCCCGGACCCGACGGACGAACTCGAGCACCTGCAGGGGCAGGAGGACCAGCTGGTCGTCACCACGGTCGACCGGGCCGACCTGCAGGTCGCCCTCGGGTCGCTCTCGGAGCGCGAGCGGGTGCTGCTCTCGCTGCGCTACGAGGAGGACCTGACGCAGCCGGCGATCGCCGCCCGGCTGGGGATCCCGGAGGGCACGGTCAAGGTCCAGCTGCACCGCGCGCGGGTCAAGCTGCGTCGCGCCTACTCCCCGTAGGCAGGCGATCAAACGCCCCATGCGCCGGATCGACCGTCCGGCGGGAGGAGCCCGGCGCCGCCTGTACACGGGGGCGAGCGGGCGGTCCCCAAGTTCGGACGCCTGGATAAGGACGGGCCGGCGGGGCGCGGCGAGTATTGAGTACGTGAAGACCGCGCCAAAGCAGATCGTCGCCTTCGGCGGGGGCGGGTTCTCGATGGAGTCGGGGAACCCGCTGCTCGACGATTACGTCCTCGGACTGGCCAAGGCGGAGCGGCCGCGCGTGTGCTTCCTGCCCTCGGCCTCGGGCGACGCCGACCACTACATCGTGCGCTTCTACCGCGCCTTCTCCGCCCATCGCTGCGAGGCCGGCCACATCTCGCTGTTCCGGCGCGAGCAGGGCCCCGAGGACATTCGCCGCCACCTCCTCTCCCAGGACCTGATCTACGTCGGCGGCGGCAGCGTGCTGAGCCTGCTCGGCGTCTGGAGGGCACACGGCATCGACGAGATCCTGCGCGAGTGCTGGGAGGCGGGCGTCGTCCTCTGCGGCCTCTCGGCGGGCTCCCTCTGCTGGTTCGCCGAGGCGGTGACCGGCTTCCACGGGGCACCGCGGCGACTCGAGGGGCTCGGCCTGCTGCCGTTCAGCAACTGCGTCCACTACGAACGGAAGTCAGATCGCCGCGAGTCCTATCACCGCTTCCTGCGCGAAGGGATGCGGCCCGGCTACGCGGCCGAGGACGGCGCCGCCCTCCACTTCATCGGCGAGGAGCTGAGCCGCGTCGTCGCCTCGCGTCCGGAGGCACGCGGCTACCGGCTCGACGTCTCGGGCCGGCGGGTGATGGAGATGAGGATCGCCACCACCTACCTCGGTGAACGCGGGGCCGTGCCGGAGGCGCCACTGCCCGAGGCGCTGTCCACCGCGGTCGCGACGGCCTGATGGCCGGGGGCGGGATCGGGGAGAACGGCGCGGGGGCGGGGACGGCCACGCCGGTGCGCCGCATCCTCGCGCTGGGCGGCCATGATTTCACCGCGCGGCCGCCCGACCGGGCGGTGTGCGAGTTCCTGCTGCGGCTGGCCGCCGAGCGGGGCGGCGATCGGCCGCGGATCTGCATCCTGCCCACCGCCAGCGGCGACACCTCCGAGCAGATCGCCCGCTTCTACCAGGTCTTCGGCGACCGGCCCTGCGAGCCCTCCGACGTCTCGCTCTTCCGGCTCGGCCGGCGGCCGATGGCGCTCCGCGACCACCTTCTATCCCAGGACCTGATCTACGTCGGCGGCGGCAGCATGGTGAACCTGCTGGCGGTCTGGGAGGCGCACGACATCGCCTCGATCGTCAGCCTCGCCTGGCGCCGCGGCATCGTCCTCGCGGGCCAGAGCGCGGGCGCGATGTGCTGGTTCGAGGCGGGGATCACCAAGTCGTCGGGCAAGCCGCTCGCCGCCGCGGGCCTCGGCTTCCTGCCCGGCAGCCTCTGCGTCCACTACAACAACGAACCCGAGCGCCGCGCCACCTACCTGGAGGCGATCGGCGACGGCATGCCGGACGGCTATGGCCTCGACGACTACGCGGGCCTCCTCTGGGAGGGCGAGGACTCGCCCTCGGCCCTTACCGCCCGCCGCGGCGCCCGCGCCTACCGGGTCACCGCCCAGGAGGGAGCCGCCCTCGAGAGCCCCCTGCCCGCCCGCTTCCTGCCGGCGCCCGCGCCGGCCGCCCTGCGCGAGGACATCGCGGAGTTTCGGCGGATCAAAACGATGCGTAAAAGGGCGGGGTGGCTGGGGTGAGGGCTCGCCGGTGGTTGCCTGGCGAGACCCCCGGGGGAACGGCTCGGCGGAATTGACGGGCACGCCCTTCGGGCTTGCCCGGATTATGGCCCGCCCTATGGGCGGGGAATCAGATTGCATATCGCCGCTCGCGACATTCCGCCGAGCCGCTCCCCCGGGGGTCCCACGAGGGGTGCTCCGGCGGACGCACGAGCCACCCCGCTTGCGCAGAAGCTGACGAGGTTCGGGCGCTTCCGGCGGGATGCTGCCCAGGGTTGGGGCCTGTCTGCACTTGACCTTCTCAGGCAAGGTCAAATGCAGACGCTCGCCGGCATGAGCCCACGCCGGCGCTTCGGGGGGAGCGGTTCGGGGGTGCCTCGGGCGAATGTCGCGAAGCGGCGGAAATGCAATCTGATTCCCCGCCCGTAGTGCGCTCAAACATCCGACCCGCCCGAAGGGCGCGGGAGTCAATTCGCCCGAGGCACCCCCGGGCCGCTCACGCTGAGGGGCCGGGGAGGCGCTGGCTACTCGGCTCCGTCGGCCGCCGGCGGCGCGGTCGGGTCCGTGCCCTCCTGCCCGAGGCTCTCCCGGGCGATGAAGTCCTCGGCCATCAGCAGGTTGTCGCGCGAGCGCTCGACCACGTTCAGCAGGTCGCCCATCAGCGCGACCTCCTCGACCTGCTCCTTGACGAACCACTGCAGGAACTGCTCGGCCCGGTAGTCCTTGAGCTCGCGGGCGAGCTCGAAGAGGGAGAAGATCTCGTCGCTTACCCGCTTCTCCTGCTCGAGCGCCATCTTCACCGGCTCCGAGCCGTCGGAGTAGGTGGTCGGCATCGACTTGATGTCGGGGATCTCGACGTTCTCGCCGACGTCGAGCAGGTAGCGGATCATCATCATCGCGTGCTCGCGCTCCTCGAGCGCCTGGCGATAGAAGAAGGCGGCGAGGCGGGGCAGCGTCTCCGTGTCGTAGTAGACGGCGGCGGCGACGTACTGCTGTGAGGCCGCGAACTCGTTGGAGATCTGCTCGTTGAGGGCGGCGGCGAAGGACTTCTCGGCCATGTTGGCTCCTTTGGTCGGGTGTCAGCTGGCCCAGCGGAAGCCGAGCTCGTCGAGCCGCGGCTCGAGCGGGCTCGACGGCAGCCCGGGGCTGGTCGCCTGGGCGGGGTCGTTGTACCCGCTCGGGGCGGTGTCGTTCGGGGTGTCGGGGTGGAAGATGGAGGCGAGGTACTGGATCTGGCCGCGGCCCAGGCCGAGCTCGGTCTGCCCGCCGCCGTAGGCGCCGATGCCGCGCTCCTCGCAGTAGTCGTAGGCGGCGAAGAGGCGGGAGATCGGCCCGAACCGCGAGGGCTTCACGTTGACCGTGCGCGGCGGCGACCAGGGCATCGCCTCGATGTCGGCGATCGAGTGGATTGGCGCGTCCCAGGTGACCCGCTCTTTCACCGGGTCGAGCAGCGGCCGCGTCTCCTCGGTCACGTCGGGGTCCTCGAGCCAGGCGTCCGGGAACGCCTCGATCAGCTTCGCGTAGAGCTCCGGGTCGGTGACGACGTCGACCGGCGTGCCTCTGTAGAAGCCCTTGAGGTCGAGCGAGTCGACCGCGCCGGTGGCGGCCAGCGTGGCGATCAGTTCGTCGTCCCAGTCGTTCACCGGGTCGAGCTTGAAGCGCAGCCCCGGGTAGACCGCGAGCCGTTCCTCGACCGGCCTGATCGTCGACCGCTCGCCCTCCTCGAAGCCCGCCAGGCGCAGCGAGCTGACGAAGTTGAGCGGCCGCGGCTGCCGGCCCAGCGCCGCCGCGAGGTTCGTCCCCGCCTGGCGCAGCGCCAGGTCGAGCGCCGCCGACTCGAACGCCCACCGCCGGTAGTCGACCGACTGCTCGCGCTGCGGGGGCGCCGCCGGGAAGAGGTCGATCCCCTCCAGCTTCCGCGAGAACTCGTCGAAGGTCGAGGTCCCGGCGAGGCCCTCCGGCGGCCCGGCGTCCTGCTGGGCGATGTGGTCGACGACGTCGTAGGTGACGTCTTCGCCGATGCCCTCGTGGCCGGCGCCGCGAAGCTTGAGCAGCGTGGTCGCCCGTTCGAAGGAGCCGATCGAGACCTCGAGCCCCTCCAGCGAGCAGGACTCGATGGTCAGCGGCAGGTCGGCGATCGCGTCGTAGGAGGCCATCGCGCGAGCCTAGATGATCTAGTCGGCAGGCCCCTCGACCACGACCCGCAGCGTCTTCAGCTCACGGTCGGAGCTGCCGCGCACGTAGCCGCCGTGGGCGACGCTCTCGCGGATGTAGGAGAGCGTCTCGGCGGTCATCCGCTCGCCGGGCAGCACGTTGGGGATGCCGGGCGGGTAGGCGGCGAGCCCCTCGGCGGCGATCCGGCCGGCGGCGCTGTCGAAGGGCACCACCTCCTGCGGCCCGAGGTAGGCCTCGCGCGGCGTCATCACCAGCTCGCCCCAGGGCGGCGGCGGCGCCAGCTTCTCCTGCGGCGCCTCCGGTTCGGCTTCCAGTTCGCCGATCGAGGCGCGCAGGCCGGCGACGAGACGCTCGCCGGTCTCCATGGCCGGCTCGCCCAGCCCGAAGACCCCGACCACGACGTTCTCGGAGTAGAGCTCGAGGTCGATCCCGTGCGAGTAGAAGAGCCTTTTCGCCAGCCGGTAACCGGTCGAGGTGGTGCCGCGGACGTCGATCGAGAGCCGCATCGGGTCCCAGCCGGCGATCCCGGCGCGGCCGACCATCGACTCGTCGAGCACGGCGAGGCCGGGGATCTGGACGATCTGCTCGCGGGTGCGATGGATCGCCGCCAGCGTGTCGTCGAGCAGCTCGGTCCCGCGGATCGCCGCCTGCCGCCGCGCCGCGTCGAGCGAGCCGGTCAGCAGGCCGCTCGGGCTCGTCGTTTCGACCAGGCTGACGCAGCGGTCGACGATCGCGGCGTCGATCCGGTCGCCGTGGCCGAGGTGGAGCATCGCCGCCTGGGTGAGGCTGCCGACGATCTTGTGGGTCGAGGAGGTGACCAGGTCGGCACCGCAGGAGAGCGCGTCCGGCGGCAGGTCGGGGTGGAAGTGGAGGTGGGCGCCCCAGGCCTCGTCGACGATCAGCGGCACGTCGCGCGAGTGGGCGACCTCGGCGAGCGCCGCCACGTCGGCGCAGGCGCCGAAGTAGGTGGGGGAGACGACCATCGCGGCGACCGCGTCGGGGGTCGCGTCGAGCGCGGCGGCCAGCGAGTCGGGGGTGAGGCCGTGGGCGATGCCGAGCTCCGGGTCGAGCTCCGGCTGCACGAAGGTCGGCCGCAGACCGTTGAGGACCAACCCGTCGATGACGGAGGAGTGGACGTTGCGCTGCACCACGACGCGCTCGCCCATGTGGCCGAGGGCCATGCTGGTCGCGTGGTTGCCCTGCGAGGCGCCGTTGACGAGGAACCAGCTGCGGCGGGCGCCCCAGGCCTCCGCGGCGAGCACCTGCGCCTGCTGGAACGGGGTCGGTTCGGGACCGACGTCGACCCCCTCGGTGACCGAGGGGACGTCGTTGATCAACCCGGTCGTGCCGACCAGCTCGACCATCCCCCGGTCGGCCGCCAGACCGCCCTTGTGCCCCGGCACCTGGAAGCGGCCGGGCTCCCGCGCCGAGTAGTTGAGCAGCGCGTCGAGATAGGGGGTCTTGGCCTGTTTGGAGTCCGTCATGCGGCGAGTCTAAACGCGGCGACATGCGCTCTGGCGCCAGACTGCGGGGCATGGATCACACCCGACTCGGCTACTGGATCGAAGAGGCCGGAGTAGTCACTCCGCGGCCGCCCCTGGGCGGGGATCGCGACGCCGATCTGCTGATCGTCGGCGGCGGCTACACGGGCTTGTGGACGGCCTGGCACGCCCACCGGCTGGCGCCCGACGCGCGCATCGTCCTGCTGGAGGCCGAGCCGGTCTGCGGCCGCGGCCCGAGCGGTCGCAACGGTGGCTTCTGCGAGGCGATGTGGACCTCGCTGGCCTCGATGCGCGCCCGCTGGAGCGCCGCGCCGGCGCTCGCCGTGGCGCGGGCCGCCGAGGCCGCGGTCGAGCGGATCGCCGGCTTCTGCGCGGAGGAGGACGTCGACGCCTGGTTGCGGCCCGGCGGCTACCTGCAGGTCTCCACCTGCGCGGCCAACGACGGCACCGGGCGCGACGCGCTGGAAGCCTGCCGGGAGCTCGGCGCGCCCGGGAAGCTGCGGCCGGTCACCGCCGCGGAGGTCCGGTCGCGCTGCGCCTCCCCCGAGTTCCGGGCGGGCGTGATGGAACCCTGCGCGGCGACCGTCCAGCCCGCGCGGCTGGCCCTCGGCCTCCGTCGGCGCCTGCTCGAGGAGGGGGTCGAGATCCACGAGTCGTGCCCGGTGCGCCGTTTCCGCGAGGCGGCCGACGGGGTCGAGGCGACGACCGCCACCGGCGCCCGCGCCCGCGCCCCCCGCGGCGTGCTGGCGATCGGCGGCGCCGCCGGAGCCCGCGGCGGCCCGCTGCGGGGCCGGATCACCGTCGCCTCCTCCCACATCGCCATCACCGAGCCCGTCCCCGACGTGCTCGAGAAGATCGGCTGGACCGGCGGCGAGTCGATCACCGACGGCCGCGCCCTCCTCCACTACTTCCGCACCACGCCGGACGGGCGCATCCTGTTCGGCTGGGGCGGCGGCCGGATCGCGATGGGCGCCCGCCTGCGCGGCCGCAGCGAGGTCGACCCCGACGTCGTGACCGCGGTCCGGCGCCACATGCTCGAGTACTTCCCGGATCTGGGCGGCCGCCGCGTCACCCACGCGTGGGGCGGGCCGATCGACGCCTCGCCGATCCACCTTCCCGCGGTCACCTCGCTGCCCCGCTCGCGCGCCTGGGTGGCGGCCGGCTACACCGGCAACGGGGTCGGCCCGACCAACATGGTCGGGCTCAGCCTCGCCTCGCTCGCCCTCGACCGCTCCGACGATCCCACCCGCCTCGCCTTCGTCGACGCCGAGCTGCCCCGCGTGCCGCCGGAGCCGTTCCACTCGATCGGCGGCGAGGCGATCCGCCTCGGCATCGAGCGCAAGGAGGCCGCCGAGCGCGCCGGCCGCAAGCCCAACCCGGTGGCCGCCGCCCTCGCCAAGGTCCCCGAGCTGATCGGCTTCCACATCGGCCGCTGAGGACGCCCGCGCGGCCACGGTCCTCGGGCGGGCGGGCGGGGACGCCGTGAACGTCACCCTCCCTTCCCCAAAAACGCGCTGCACGGATTTGGTCCCCCAGAGGGGCCCAAAATCATGCAGCGCGCCTCGACCCCGGAACCGAACAAGCTCCAAGAATCGCGCCCCGGAACCGAACAAGCTCCAAGAATCGCGCCCCGGAACCGAACAAGCTCCAAGAATCGCGCCGCCCGGCATCGCCCTGCGCGGCCGGGAGGGGAGTGGGGGTGACCCCGAACGAACCTCCATGCAGTTCGTGAGTGAGGGGTCACCCCCACTCCCCACGCCCCACCTCAGGCGATGCCGGGCAGCGCGATGTCCTCCTGCTCGGGCCGGATCGAGCTCATCTTTTCGGCCCGTCGCTGCTGCCAGGTGGCGAAGCCCATCGCGGCGACCGTGGTGAAGAAGAGGATCATCGCCACGACGTAGACTTCGACCGGGATCCCGCGCTGGGCGGCGCCGAAGATGTAGAGCGGGAAGGTGACCGTCGTCCCCGAGTTGAAGTTGGAGATGACGAAGTCGTCGATCGAGAGCGCGAAGGCGAGCATCGCGGCGCCGAAGATGCCCGGCAGGATCAGCGGGAAGGTGACCAGGCGGAAGGTGGCGAAGGGGCCGGCGCCGAGGTCTTTGGCTGCCTCCTCGAGGCTGCGGTCGAAGCCGATCAGCCGCGACCTCACCACCACCACGACGAAGCTGATGCAGAACATGACGTGGGCGATCAGCAGGGTCGAGAAGCCGAGCGCCGGGTTGCCGAGGATGAGGAAGAAGGAGAGCAGCGCGGCGCCCATCACGACCTCCGGGGTCGCCATCGGGATCACGATCAGGAAGTTGGCGAGCCGCCGCCCCTGGAACTGATGGCGCACCAGGGCAACCGCCATCATCGTGCCGACGATGGTCGAGATCGCGGTCGCCAGCAGCGCCAGCTTGAGGCTGGTCAGCAGCGCTTCGGTGAGTTCGCTGTTGCTGAACGGGTGTGCCCAGTGAGAGAGGGTGAAGCCGACCCAGGTGAAGTTGTAGCGGCCGGCCGGGTTGTTGAAGGAGAAGACCAGGATCACCGCGATCGGGATCAGCAGGTAGATCACGACCAGTACGGCGATCATGTTCACCGCGTGTTCGCGCACCCAGCGCCAGGCGCGGGCCGGACCGCTCTCGGCGCCCAGCGAGCCGCGGCCGGGGGCGACGGTCGGGGTGGCGCTCATACGGCCTCCTGGCCCATCAGGGCCTCCGACCCGGCGAAGCGGATGTAGATCACCACGGCGACCATGATCAGCGCCATCAGCACGAAGGAGAGCGCCGCCGCCGACGGGTAGTCGGCCTGGGTCAGGTAGAGCGACTGGATCACGTTGCCGATCATCCGGTTGTTGGCGCCGCCGAGGAACTGTGCGTTGACGTAGTCGCCGGCCGCCGGGATGAACGTCAGCAGGGTCCCGGCGACGACCCCCGGCAGGGAGAGCGGCAGGGTCACTTTCCAGAAGGTGTCCGAGGCGCTCGCGTAGAGGTCTTTGGAGGCCTCCAGGACCCGCACGTCGATCCGCTCGAGGCTGGCGTAGAGCGGCAGGACCATGAAGGGCAGGAAGTTGTAGGTGATGCCGGCCACCACCGCCGCCCCGGTGGCGAGGATGTGGCCGCTCGGCGCCACGCCGACCGTGTGCAGGAATTCGGTGACCGGGCTTTCGTCGGAGAGGATCGTCTCCCAGGCCAGGGTCCGGATCAGGTACGTGGTGAAGAACGGCGCGACCACCGCGAAGAGCATCAGGTTGCGCCATCTGCCCGCCTTGAAGGCGATCACGTAGGCCAGCGGGTAGGAGATCACCAGCGCCAGCACGGTCGCGATCCCGGCGTAGACGAAGGAGCGCACGAACTGGGTCTGGTACAGCCGCAGCGCTTCGCTGTAGTTGACCCAGTGCCAGTTGAATTCGAGGTTGCCGACGATCCCCGACTCGAGCGACAGTTTCGCCATGTAGTACAGCGGGACGACGAAGAAGACGACCAGCCAGATCGTCCCCGGCCCGAGCAGGAAGTACGGAACCGCCCGACGGCGGAGGGTGCCGATCACCGCCACCCTCCGCCGTCGTTGCGAGTGCGAGCTCTCACGGGCGTCGACCTCTCAGCGGCTCAGCCGTTGAGCACTTCGTCGAAGGCGCGGATCACGTTCTGTTCCTCTTTGCCTTCGAGGGTCGGCGTCGGCGAGCAGTTCTTGGTGAATTCCGAGCTCGGGAAGATCAGGTCGTTTTCCGCGAGTTCGGGTTCACGCTTTTTCAGCACTTCCTGGACGCCTTCGACCGGGGTCACGTAGTTCACGTATTCGGCGATGTTCGCCTGGACCTCAGGTTCGTAGACGTAGTTCATGAACGCCTCGGCGGCGGTCGGGTTCGGCGCGCCCACCGGGATGATCATGTCTTCCGACCAGAGCATGCAGCCTTCGGTCGGCATCCGCCATTCGAGGTTCGGGTTGTCGGCCTGCAGCTGCACCGCGTCGCCGGACCAGCCCATCACCGCGACCGCGTTGCCGTTGGTCAGGTCGGCCGCGTAGTCGTTGCCGGTAAAGCGGCGGATCTGCCCGGAGGCGGCGGCGGCCTTGATTTTTTCGATCGCCTTCATCCAGTCGGCTTCGGTGGCCTTTTCGGTGTCGACGCCTTCGCACTTCATGACCAGCGGCACCGTTTCCCGGACTTCGTTGAGGAAGTCGACCTTGCCCTTGTATTTCGGGTTGAACAGATCGCAGATCGAGTGGACTTCCGGCGCCAGTTCCTTGTTGACGATGACGCCGGTCATGCCGCTCTGCCACGGCACCGTGTATTCGCGTTCCTTGTCGAACGGCGGGTGGCGGAGGCTTTCCTGCATGTTGGCTTCGACTTCCGGCAGCGCCGATTTGTCGAGCTTCTGCAGGTAGCCGAGCTTGATCATTTTCGCCACTTGGTAGTCGGCGAGGACGAAGATGCTGCGGCCGCCGGATTCCCCGCGCGAGAGCTGCGGCTGCATCTTGTTGAAGAATTCTTCGTTGGAGTTGATGTCTTCGATGTACTTGACCGAGATGCCGGTCTTCTTTTCGAAGTTGGGGATGGTCTTCTTGTCGATGTAGAGCGGCCAGTTGGAGATCGTCAGGTTGCCGCTCGGCTTGCCTTCGAGCTTCACCGTCGAGGCTTCGGTCGAGCTGCCGCCTTCGATCCCACTGCTGCCGCCGCCGCAGGCGGCGAGCCCCAATGCCAACGCGAGCACGGCAACCGCCGCGCCCAGCTTCAGCGCCGCCCTGCCGGGTTTCCTCGTGCCCATCCTCATCCTTCCTCCTTGCTTACAAGTTCGCTCGCCGCCTCCCCGCGCGGCGACTCCGTGACCACGTGCATGTGCTCGGGAGCCCAGCTCAGCGCCACCTTGGCGCCGCCGCCCGGGAGCCGTTGCCGTTCGGCCTCGTCGGCGTTCGGCACCAGCACCGTCATCCGCACGTCGCCGCCGAGGCTGACCGCGATCTGCGTCGACGTCCCCAGGTAGAGGGAGCTCTCGACGATGCCTTCGACCTGCGGCCGACCGTACGCCGCGTCCGCTTCGCCGGGGAGCGAGACGGTCAGCTTCTCCGGCCGCACGACCGCCGCGCAGCCCTCGCCCGCGGCCAGCCCGGCGGTGTCGGCCTCGACCTCGGGCCCGCTGTCGAGCTTCACCCGCCCCGGCCCCGACACCTTCGCCGGCATCAGGTTCGACACGCCGATGAAGCCCGCGACGAAGGTCGTGGTGGGGCGGTCGTATACCTCCTCGGGGGCGCTGACCTGCTCGACGTGGCCGCGGTTCATCACCGCGATCCGGTCGCTCATCGTCAGCGCCTCCTCCTGGTCGTGGGTGACGTAGACGAAGGTGATCCCGACCTCGCGCTGGATCCGCTTCAGCTCCACCTGCAGCCCCTTGCGCAGCTTCAGGTCGAGCGCCCCGAGCGGCTCGTCGAGCAGCAGCACCTTCGGCAGGTTGACCAGCGCCCGCGCCAGCGCCACCCGCTGCTGCATGCCGCCGGAGAGCTGCGAGGGCCGTCGGTTGGCCTCCCGCGCCAGCCCGACCCGCCGCAGCTCGGCCGCCACCCGTTCGGCGATCTCGTCCTTGCCCACGCCCTTGCGCTTCAGCCCGAAGGCGACGTTCTTCTCGACGCTCAGGTGGGGAAAAAGCGCGTAGCTCTGGAAGACCGTGTTGGTGGGGCGCTTGTGGGGCGGCAGCGCGGCGACGTCTTCATCCTCGATGCGGATCTCGCCGCTGGTCGGCCGCTCGAAGCCGGCGATCATCCGCAGCGTCGTCGTCTTGCCGCAGCCGCTCGGCCCGAGCAGCGTGAAGAATTCCCCCTGCCCGAGCTCCAGCGAGAGGTTGTCGACGGCAGTGAACGCGTCGAAGCGTTTGGTGACGTTGAGCAGGGCGACGCTCGGCACCTCGGCGGTGCCGCTCTCGGCCTCGGTCGTGATCGTCATGGGCTTGATGGCTTCTCCTCCTTCATCCCCTTCACCGTCGCCCGACCGTATGCCCCGCCGGCCCGGGTGGCAAGTGGCGAATGTCCTAAAAGGACAGCTGGGAGTTGTACCTGGTGTATAAATGGATTCCGCTTACTTGACCCGAGAGCCCCTTGCGGCGACGTCGAAGGGTGTCTAGCTTTATCCATATCGTCGCAAGCGTTCGAGAGGAGAGGCGGCATGGCGACCGCACCGCAGGCAGTCGACTCGGAATTGCAGCAACTGGCTCGTAGGCACCTTTGGATGCACTTCTCGCGGATGGGCGGCTACGGCCCCGACCACGAGATCCCCCTGATCACCCGCGCCGAGGGCTGCTACGTCTACGACGAGCACGGCAACCGCTACCTGGACGGGCTCTCCGCGCTCTTCTGCGTCAACGCCGGCCACGGCCGCACCGAGTACGGCGAGGCGGCCGCCCGCCAGGTCGAGGAGCTCGACTTCTTCACCCTGTGGAGCTACGCCCACCCGAAGGCGATCGAACTGGCGACCCGGATCGCCGGCCTCGCGCCGGGCGAACTGAACCGCGTCTTCTTCACCAGCGGCGGCTCGGAGGCGGTCGAGTCGGCGCTGAAGATGGCCCGCAACTTCCACCGCGCCCACGGCAAAGGCCAGAAGCACAAATTCATCGCCCGCGAGGTCGCCTACCACGGCACCTCGCTCGGCGCCCTCTCGGCGACCGGCATCACCGAGCTGCGCAACCAGTTCGAACCGCTGGTCTCCGGCGCCTGCCACGTCCCCAACACCAACATCTACCGCTGGCCCGAGGACCGCGACCCGCTCTGGGCGGCCGACGCGATCGAGGAGCGGATCGTCTTCGAGGGGCCGGAGACGGTCGCCGCCGTGATCCTCGAGCCGGTCCAGAACGCCGGCGGCTGCTTCGTCCCGCCGGATGGCTACTTCCAGCGGGTCCGCGAGATCTGCGACACCTACGACGTGCTGCTGATCTCCGACGAGGTGATCTGCGCCTGGGGCCGGCTCGGCCACTACTTCGGCTGCGAACGCTTCGGCTACCAGCCGGACATGATCACCACCGCCAAGGCGCTCACCTCGGCCTACGCGCCGATGGGCGCGGTGATCGCCTCCGATCGCGTCTTCGAGCCGTTCAGCGAGGGCACCGCCTCCTTCGCCCACGGGTTCACCTTCGCCGGCCACCCGATGGTGGCGGCGGTCGCGATGGCCAACCTCGACGCCTACGAGCGCGAGGACCTCTGCGGCCACGTGCGCGCCAAGGAAGGCGAGTTCCGCGAGATGCTCGAGAGCCTGCGCGACCTGCCGATCGTCGGCGACGTGCGCGGCGCCGGGTACTTCCACGCGATCGAGATGGTCAAAGACAAGGAGACGAAGGAGAGCTTCAACGACGAAGAGGCCGAGAAGCTGCTGCGCGGCTTCCTCTCCGGCGAGCTCTACAAGCGCGGGCTGATCTGCCGGGCCGACGACCGCGGCGACCCGGTGATCCAGCTCGCCCCGCCGCTGATCGCCGACACCGAGCAGTTCGAAGAGATCCACGACGTGCTCGCCGGGGTGCTCGGCGACGCCTGGGACCGAATGGTCGGATAGGGAGGTCGCGTGCTCACGGTCCAGAGCCTGCTCGACGAGCTAGACCTGGAGTTGGCGGCCGGCGCCGAGGGCGCCGACGCCCCGGTCCGCTGGGTGCACATCTCCGAGCTGCAGGACCCGACGCCCTGGCTGTCGGGCGGCGAGCTGATGCTGACCACCGGCATCCCGCTCGACACCGAGCGCAAGCAGCGCGCCTTCGTCGCCGACCTGGCCGGGCGCAACCTGGCCGGGCTCGGGTTCGGCACCGGCTTCAGCCACAAACGCCTGCCGAAGGCGCTGGTCGACGAGGCCCGCAAGCGGGACTTCCCGCTCTTCGAGGTCCCCTACTCGGTGCCGTTCATCGCGATCACCGAGAAGGCGTTCACGCGGCTGGTCAACGAGCAGTACGAGGTGCTGCAGCGCGGCCTGGCGATCCAGCGGCGGCTGGAGCGGCTGGTGCTCGAGGAGCGCGGGCTGGAGGAAATCGCCGCGACGGTCGCCTCGGCGGTTGGCGGCACCGTGGCGATCCTCGACGGCCGCGGCGAGCGGCTCGCCGGGCGCGGCTTCCGCCGCCAGCTGTCGGCCGACGCGGTCGGCGGCATCCGCCGCGAGGTCCTCGGCCACGCCGGCGACGGCCGCCCGTTCGTGCCCTCGCACCCCTCGTTGGCCGGGCGGGCGCTCGCCCATCCGGTCGTCTCCCCCGGCGGCGGGCCGCCGCGGGCGTGGGTCGTGATCGTCCGCGACTCGGGCGGGCTCGGGGACTTCGAGCGCCTGATCCTGCAGCAGGCCGTGGCGATCGTGGCGCTCGAGCTGATGCGCCGGCGGGTCGCCCGGGAAACCGAGCGGCGGCTGGCCGGCGACGTGCTCGCCGCGGCCCTCGGCGGGCGGATGGAGCCGAGCGAGCTGCGCCGCCGGCTCGAGCCCTTCGGGATCGGCGCCGAGGCCGCGGTGCTCGTCTTCAACCCGGACAGCCCGGCCGCCGCCGCGGCGACGCTCGAAGCGGCGCTCTCGGCGGAGGGCTGCGCGGCGGTGGTCGCCCCCCACGCGATCGGCGGCCGCGAGCTGCTCTGCGCGGTGGTCGACGCCTCCGAGCACGACCCGCTCGAGGTCGCCGCGGCGGCGCGCAAGGCCCTCCTCGCCGAGCGGCCCGGGGTGCGCGCCGCGGCCAGCCGCACCGCGCCGCCGGAGTCCCTGCGTCACTCCTTCCACGAGGCGCGCTGCGCGCTCGAAGCGACCGCCTTCGCCAACGGCTCGGCCCCGGAGGTCTCCTCCTGGCGCGACCTCGGCGCCTTCACCCTGCTGCTCTCGATCCAGGACGACGACGCGCTCGGCCTCTACTGCGACAGCGTGCTCGGCCCGATCGAGGAGGGCGACGAGGAGTACGGCGGCGAGCTGCTGCGCTCGCTGGAGGCCTTCATCGAGCAGAACGGGCAGTGGGAGCGCGCCGCGCGCGAGGTCTACTGCCACCGTCACACCCTGCGCTACCGGATGCGCAAGGTGGAAGAGCTGACCGGCCGTGACCTCTCCCGTGCCCACGACCGGATCGAGTTCTGGCTGGCCCTCCGCGCCAGGGAGCTGGTGAGCCGGTGAAGGTAGGGGTCCCCACCGAGGTCAAGCCCGCCGAGTACCGCGTCGCGATCACCCCGGCCGGGGTGCGCGAAATGGTCGAGCACGGCCACGAGGTGCTGATCCAGGCCGGCGCCGGCGAGGGCTCGGCGATCGCCGACGAGAGCTACGCGCTGCAGGGCGCGCGGATCGTGCCCGACGCGGCGGCGGTCTTCGGCGAGGCGGAGATGGTCCTCCACGTCAAGGAGCTGCAGGCCACCGAGATCGAGATGCTGCGGCCCGAGCAGCTGCTCTTCACCTATCTGCACCTGGCGCCGGACCCCGAGCAGACCCGCGGCCTGGCCGCCTCGGGGGCGACAGCGGTCGCCTACGAGACGGTCGAGGACGCGGACGGCCGGCTGCCGCTGCTGGCGCCGATGAGCGAGGTCGCCGGGAAGATCGCCACCCAGGCGGGCGCCTACATGCTGCAGAAGCCGGAGGGCGGCCGGGGGATCCTGCTCGGCGGCGTGCCCGGCGTCGCGGCGGCCAACGTGATGGTGATCGGCGGCGGCGTGGTCGGGATGAACGCCGCCTTCATCGCGATCGGGATGGAGGCCGACGTCTTCGTCTTCGATCGCTCGATCGATCGGCTGCGCGAACTCGACGTCATCTTCAACGGGCACTGCTCGACCGTCTACTCGACCACGCTGGCGGTCGAGGAGATGCTGCCGCGCGCCGACCTGATCATCGGCGCGGTGCTGGTCCACGGCGCCCGCGCGCCCTACGTCATCACCCGCAACCAGCTGCGGCTGATGAAACCGGGCGCGGTGATGGTCGACGTGGCGATCGACCAGGGCGGCTGCTTTGCGACCTCCCACCCGACCACCCACGCCGAGCCGACCTTCGAGGTCGAGGGCATCACCCACTACTGCGTCGCCAACATGCCCGGCGCGGTGCCGATCACCTCGACCCAGGCGCTGACCAACGCGACGCTTCCCTACGCGATCGCGATCGCCGACCACGGCCTCGCCGGGGCGATCCGGCGGATCCCCGGGCTGCGGCCCGGCGTCAACGTGGCGGGTGGCAAGGTGACCCACCCCGCCGTCGCCGAGGGCGTCGGCATGGAGTACGTGCCGGTGGACGAGGCGCTCGCCCTAAGTTAGAACTAGGGCCGATGAGGGGGGCGCTACTGCTGGCGGTCGCGGCACTCTGCCTGCTCGCGTCCGACGCTTTCGCGGCCGGGCCGGGCGGCGAAGAAGAGGTGCCGCGCTGCCACGGCCGGCGGGCGACGATCGTCGGCACCGCGGGCGACGACGTCCTCCACGGCACGCCGAGCCGCGACGTGATCTGGGGCGGGCCCGGCAACGACACGATCTACGGCAGCCTCGGCAACGACCTGATCTGCGGCGGCGCCGGCGACGACGTCATCCACGGCGGCCGCGGCAACGACGAAGTCTTCGGCGGGCGGGGCGCCGACCGCGTCTTCGGCGACCTCGGCGACGACAAGGTGGTCGGCGGGCCGGGCTCCTACGACGACGTCGCGGGCGGGCTCGGCATCGACATCGTCAACGGCGGTCCCGGCAACTACGACCTGGTGCACGGCGACTACGGCTGGGACCGCATGTCCGGTGGGCCGGGCAGGCACGACATCGCCTCGTTCGCGACCGCGGTGGCGGGCGGCCGCGGGTCCGGGGTCTGGGCCTCGCTGCGCCGCCACATCGCCCGCGGCGACGGCCACGACAAGCTCTACGAATTCGAGGACCTCGAAGGGTCGGTCTTCGGCGACACGCTGATCGGCAACGGCGGCCCGAACGTGATCAAGGGTGGGCCGGGTGACGACACGATCCTCGGCGGCGGCGGCCATGACACGCTCGACGGCGGCCAGGGGGTGGACGGCTGTCGCGGCGCCAAGGGGCGGACCGTCTCCTGCGGTCCCGAAGCGCCGCCGCGCGGCGGCGCCTACGTCCAGCTGGACGCGGCGCCGGCCGGGGGCGCCGGCGTGCAGGTGGTCGGCGGCGCCGGGCCCGACGACGTCACCGTGTCCTTCGACGAAGCCGCCGCGACCCTCCACGTCGCCACCAAGGCGCGCCTCGCCGTCGGCCCGGGGTGCGCGCATCCGGAAGGGCGGCCGACGGAAGCCGCCTGCGCGCTGGATGGCCCGGGCCGCTGGCTGATGGTCGACCTCGGCCCCGGCGCCGACCGCTTCCACGCCAAGGGCTCGCTGGTTGGCCTCGGCAGCGTGCGGGTGAACGGCGGGTTGGGCGACGACGTGATCCGCGGCGGCGCCGAGGACGACCTTTTCGAGTCCGGCCCCGGCGCCGATCGCCTCTACGGCGGCCCCGGCGCCGACGGCCTGGTCGGCGGCCGGCCCGGCCCGACCTTCCTCTACGGCGGCCCTAACGGCGACCTGCTCGCGGCGGGCGGCGGCTGCGCGGGCGGCGCCCTGGTCGGCGGCCCGGGCCGCGACGACGCCTCCTTCGCCGAGACCGGCGCCCACCCCGGCCTGCTGATCGTCTCCTTCCCCAGGCACTCGGCCTGGGTCACGGGCGTCCCCGGCTGCCGGCACGTCCACCTCTCGCCGACCGACGAGGACATGGAGGGCTCCTTCGCCGACGACGTGCTGATCGGCAACCGCCGTCCCAACGCGATGCTCGGCCAGCCCGGCAAGGACGTCTTCATCGGCAACGGCGGCGAAGACGTGATCGACGCCCGCGACGGCTTCGACGACTCCTCGATCCGCTGCGGTCGCCACCGCCCCGAAGGCCGCGCCCTGGTCGACGCGGGCGACCCCGCCCCCGTCGACTGCGCCAAGGTCAAGCACGGCACCCCCGTCCCCGGCCTCCACGGCTAACCCCGGCGACCCCCCGCGAGGGCTCAAACCCCGCCGAACCCCCGGGAGGGGGACCCAGGGGTCCGTGTCCTTTGTAGCCCTGTGGGCTACAAAGGACAGCCACCCCGGCATCGCGACGTCGGGCGACAGATCCAGCGCGCCGAAGAGCTCAAGGTCTTCGACCTGCGCGAGACCGCGGGTCACCGGCCCGCGGCTCGCCCGTGAGCCGGGGGCGGTGATCGGGTCCCTGCGCCGGCACCTGGCGCGGCGGGGGGCGGCCTGAGCCGCCGGATCGTGCAACTGGATGATCTGGCCGTCGGCGGGGCAGGCTCGCGAGCGGCCAGCCGCGGGTACCCGGCGCTGGACTAGGCTTGGCACGTGGCCGAGAAGACCGCAAGCGGAGACGAGGCGGCGGCGATCGCAGCGGCGATCGCGCGCTTCGAGTCGGAGTTCGCCGCCGCGCCGGCGGCGGAGCCGAAGGACGCGGTCGGACCGTGGCAGCGCGCCGCGCTGCTCGAGGGAGTGGGCGCCAAGCAGAACATCCAGGACCCACAAGGAGGAGGAGCGAGATGGCAGTCGTGAAAATCATCGAGCTCGTCGGCAGCTCCAAGACGTCGACCGACGATGCCGCCAAACAGGCACTGGCCCAGGCGCAGGGCTCGCTGCGCAACATCCGCGCCGTCGACATCGTCTCGACCGGGATCCGCGGCGAGAACCTGGACGAGTTCCGGGCCCACGTCCGCGTCGCCTTCCTGATCGAGGGGTCCGAGGTGGACGGGTGACCGACGGCGCCGACGCCGTCCCGAGAGAGGTCTCCCGCGCCGAGGCGCGGGAGATGCTCGGGGCGGGCGCCCAGCTGGTCGACGTCCGCGCCGACCACGAGTGGGAGGCGGGCCGGCTGCCCGGCGCCGTCCACATCGCCCTGCCGGAGCTCGCCGCCCGCGCCGCGGAGATCGACCGCGACCGGCCGGTGATCATCTACTGCCGCACCGACAATCGCGCCGCGATGGCGGCCGCGGCGCTCGCCGAAGCCGGCTACGACGCGGTGAAGCTCGCCGAGGGCGCGACGGGCTGGGAGGCAGAGGGCCTGCCGCTCGAGCCCGAGGACGGCCGCGTGGCCGAATCGGGCGAGGCGGCGGCGCGCCTGGAAGCGCGCAAACGCTCTCCCTGAGCCAAGTTAAGAAACCTCCGGGATAAATACCTTAATCCCGGTCACCTTTATGCTAATTTCCTCCGCATGGAGGTCATAGTCGCCGAGAGCAAGCTGCAGGAGGGCAAGGGTCGGGTCGGGACCCAGGACAACCCTGAGACCTATTCGAACGTCCCCGGCCACGTCATCCCGATCATCGAACGCGAGTTCCTCGACTTCGACAACGAGGCCGAGAAGTTCCTCGCCAAGGAGCTGCCGGAGGGCCAGTTCATCGGCTTCCGCCTCAAACAGGGCGTCTACGGGCAGCGTCAGCCCGACGTCCAGATGATCCGGGTGAAGCTTCCCTTCGGCGGCGTGACGCCCGACCAGATGGACGCCTTCGCCGACGTGGTCGAGCGCTGGGCGCCGCTGAACAAAGGGCACATCACCACCCGCCAGAACATCCAGATCCACCACGTGCCGCTGCGCGACACCGAGGAGCTGCTGAAGGTGGTCGCCGCGGCCGGCCTGTCCTCCCGCGAGGGCTGCGGCAACACGGTCCGCAACGTGACCGGCGACCCCTGGGCCGGCGTCGCCCCCGACGAGATCTTCGACCCGACGCCCTACGCCGGCGCCTACGTCCGCTACTTCGTCCGCCATCCGACGACGCAGCTGATGCCACGCAAGATCAAGACCGCGTTCTCCGGCTCCGACGAGGACCGGGCGATTACCGGCATCCACGACCTCGCCTTCCTCTCCCGCGAACGGGACGGGGTGAAGGGCTTCGAGGTCCGGGTCGGCGGCGGCACCGCGATCATGCCGCGGATCGCGCCCACGGTCGTCGATTTCGCCGCGGCCGACAACGGCGACTACCTGAAGGTCGCCGAGGCCATCCTCCGGATCTTCGACCGCCAGGACTGGCTGCGGGTCAACCGCGCCCGCGCCCGGATCAAGGTGCTGATCGACAAGATCGGCGTCGAGGCCTTCCGCGACCTGCTCGACGAGGAGCTGGCCGGTGACTGGGTGGAGGAGCGCGAATTCGGCCCCGAGCTGGTCGAGCGTCTGAGCTTCGAGGACGACGAGGAGGCGCGCGCCCCGCAGCCGCCGCCGCGGAGCGCCTCCCCGAACGGCGACCGCCAGGCCTTCGAGCGCTTCCTCGCCGCCAACGTGCAGCGCCAGCGCCAGGGCGGCTTCGCCGCGGTCGAGGTGAAGATCGACCGGGGCGACCTGACCCCGGAGCAGTTCCGCGGCCTCGGCCGGATCATGCGCGAGTTCAGCGGCGGCAACGCCCGCAGCACCGTGCAGCAGAACCTGGTCCTGCGCTGGGTCCGCGAGGAGAGCCTCTACGACGTGTGGCAGCGCCTCGCCGAGCTCGACCTCGGCGACCCGGGCGCCCGCGAGATCACCGACGTGGTCTCCTGCCCCGGCACCGACAGCTGCAAACTCGGGATCACCTCCTCGATGGGGCTCAACCGGGCGATCAAGGAGCGGGTCGAGGAGATGCGGATCGAGGACGAGCTCACCCGCCGCATCCACATCAAGATGAGCGGCTGCCCGAATGGCTGCAGCCAGCACCACATCGCCAACATCGGCTTCTACGGCGCCTCCCTGAAGGTGGGCGAGCGGCAGATGCCCGCCTACATCCCGCACGTGGGCGGCAACTACGAGGGCGGCGAGGTGATCTACGGCAAGCGGCTGAAGTCACGGCTGCCGGCCAAACGGGTCCCCGAGGCGGTCGAGCGGTGGCTGCGGATGTACGAGGCCGAGCGGCAGCCGGGCGAGGAGTTCAACGCCTTCGCCACCCGGGCCGGCGCCGAGCGCTTCGAAATCGAGGTCAAGGATCTGACCATGCCGGCCGATTTCTCGCTCGAGACCATGCAGCAGTTCATCGACTGGCAGCGCACCGCTCCCTACAAGGTGGAGCGGGGCGAGGGGGAGTGCGCGATCTAGCGCCGGCCTAGCGATGAAACCGCCGCCCGTCACCCTCTCCGGCAACGTGCCGACAGTCACCGACCTCGATCACGAGGCGATCGCCGACGATCTGGAGGGGCTGAGCGCGGGGGAGACGCTGGAGTGGATGTTCGACCAGTTCGGCTCCGACCACTACATCGCCTGCTCGTTCCAGAAGACGAGCTCGGTGACCGCGCACCTGGCGAGCCGCGTCAACCCCGCGGCGCGCTTCTTCTACCTTGACACCGACGTCCTCTTCCCGGAGACGTACGAGACCCGCGACCGCCTCGCCGAGGCGCTCGGCGTGCGCTTCGACCGCTTCCGCAACCTGACGATCGCCGAGCAGGCGGCCGAGTACGGCGAGGAGCTGTGGAAGCGCGACCCGGACGCCTGCTGCGGGGTGCGCAAGGTGGAGCCGATGCGTCGTGCCCTCTCATCCGTAGACTGCTGGGTCGCCGGCGTCCGCCGAGCGGATTCCAGCTCCAGGGCCGGGGCCCCGAAGTTCGCCTGGGACAAGAATTTCGGCCTCTGGAAGCTGAACCCGCTCGCCGACTGGTCCGAGCGAGACGTCTGGAACTACATCCATGAGCACCGCCTTCCGTACAACCCGCTCCATGACCGCGGTTACCCGTCGATCGGCTGCACCCACTGCACGCAGCCGGTGGGCCCCGGCGGCGACCTCCGCGACGGCCGCTGGGCCGGGGTCGAAAAGTCCGAGTGCGGCATCAACTAGCGCTCCCGCGGGAGGCGCGGCGCAGCTGATTCTGTCGATGGATCGGGGGGTCTGATGGAGGAGACGACGAAAGCGCGGCCCGCCGCGGTCGAGCTGGACGACCTGGACACGCTCGAGGCGGAGTCGATGTTCATCATGCGCGAGGTCGCGGCCGAGTTCGAGCATCCGGTGATGCTGTTCTCCGGCGGCAAGGACTCGGTGCTGATGCTGCAGCTGGCGCGCAAGGCGTTCGCGCCCGCGCCGGTGCCGTTTCCGATCATGCACGTCGACACCGGCCACAACTTCCGCGAGGTGATCGAGTTTCGCGACCGCACGGTCGCCGAGTACGGGCTGCGGCTCGAGGTCGCCTCGGTCCAGGAGCTGATCGACCAGGGGATCATCAAGGTCGGCCACGAACTGGAAAGCCGCAACCGCCACCAGACCCGGGCGCTGCTCGATGCGATCTCCGGCGGCGGCTACGACGCCGTGTTCGGCGGCGGCCGGCGCGACGAGGACAAGGCGCGCGCCAAGGAGCGGATCCTCTCCTTCCGCGACAAATTCGGCCAGTGGGACCCGAAGAACCAGCGGCCCGAGCTGTGGCACCTCTACAACGGCCGCCACCGCAAGGGCGAGCACATCCGCGTCTTCCCGATCTCCGACTGGACCGAGCTAGACGTCTGGCGCTACCTGGCCCGTGAGCGGATCGAGCTGCCGCCGATCTACTTCGCCCACGAGCGCGAGGTGGTCGAGCACGAAGGTCTGCTGATGGCGATCAACGAGTACTTCCCGGTGCCCGAGGGAGCCACCTCGCACACCGAGATGGTCCGCTACCGGACGGTCGGCGACGCGACCCTGACCGGTGCCGTGCCCTCGCAGGCGACCGACTACCAATCGGTGATCGAGGAGACCTCGATCACGCGGATCACCGAGCGCGGCGCCACCCGCGGCGACGACCGCTTCTCGGAAGCCGCGATGGAGGACCGCAAGCGGGAGGGCTACTTCTAGTGCCCGCCACCGAGATCCTGCGGATCGCGACCGCCGGCTCCGTCGACGACGGCAAGTCGACGCTGATCGGGCGGCTGCTGTTCGAGACCAAAGCGATCTTCGAAGACCAGCTCGAGTCGATCGAGCTGACCTCGCAGAAACGCGGCGACGAACAGACCGACCTGGCGCTGCTCACCGACGGCCTGCGCGCCGAGCGGGAGCAGGGGATCACGATCGACGTCGCCTACCGCTACTTCGCGACGCCGAAGCGCAAGTTCGTGATCGCCGACACCCCCGGCCACATCCAGTACACGCGCAACATGGTCACCGGCGCCTCGACCGCGAACCTGGCGCTGCTGCTGATCGACGCCCGCAAAGGGGTGCTCGAACAGACCCGCCGTCACGCGCTGCTCTCCTCGCTGCTCGGCGTGCCGCACCTGGTTCTCTGCGTCAACAAAATGGACCTGGTCGACTACTCGCGCGAGGTCTACGAGGAGATCCGGGAGGAGTTCACCGCCTTCGCCGCCAAGCTCGACATCACCGACCTCGGCTTCGTGCCGATCTCGGCGCTGGCGGGCGACAACGTGGTCGAGAACTCGCCCAACATGCCGTGGTTCCAGGGGCAGCCGCTGCTCGGCCACCTCGAGGACGTCCACATCGCCTCCGACCGCAACCTGGTCGACAACCGCTTCCCGGTCCAGTACGTGATCCGCCCGCAGTCGGCGGAGCACCGCGACTACCGTGGCTTCGCCGGCTCGGTGGTCGGCGGGATCTTCAAGCAGGGCGACGAGGTGATGGTGATGCCGTCCCGCAAATCCTCGAAGATCGCCGCGATCGACACCCCCGAAGGCGAGATCGCGCAGGCCTTCCCGCCGATGGCGGTGACCCTGCGGCTCGAGGACGACGTCGACGTCTCGCGCGGCGACATGATCTGCCGCCCGACCAACCAGCCGACCGCGAGCCGCCGTTTCGAGGCGATGATCTGCTGGTTCGACGAGACCTCCCGGCTGCGCACCGGCGCGCCGTACCAGCTGAAGCACACGACCCGCTGGGTGGCGGCCGAGATCGAGGAGCTTCGCTACCAGCTGAACGTCGACACGCTGCACCGCGACCTCGACGCGGAGACGCTCGAGGTCAACGACATCGGTCGGGTCGCGATCCACGCCACCTCGCCGCTCTTCTTCGACGAGTACCGACTCAACCGCACCACGGGCAGCTTCATCCTGGTCGACCCGGCGACCGACCTGACGGTCGCGGCGGGGATGATCATCGGCGCCGGGAGCGACATCGGGGGCCAGCTCACCGACACGGCCTCGATCGTCGCCGAGAACATCACCTTCCACCCGAGCAAGCTCTCCCGCGAGGACCGCTGGGGGGCGCTGGAAACGGCGGGCGCGACGATCTGGATGACCGGGCTCTCGGGCTCGGGCAAGTCGACGATCGCGACGGCGATCGAGCACACCCTGGTCTCCTCGGGGCGGGCCGCCTTCATGCTCGACGGCGACAACCTGCGCCACGGCCTGAACGCCGACCTCGGCTTCTCCGCGGAGGACCGCAACGAGAACGTGCGGCGGGTCGGCGAGGTGGCGAAGATCCTCGCCGAATCGGGGACCGTGGCGATCGCCTCGCTGGTCAGCCCCTACCGCGAGGAGCGCGACCGGGTGCGGGCGATCCACGCCGCGGCCGGGATCCCCTTCTACGAGGTCTTCGTCGACACGCCGCTGGAGGAGTGCGAACGGCGCGACCCGAAGGGCCTCTACGCGAAGGCGCGGGCCGGGGAGATCAAGGACCTGACCGGCGTCGGCGCCCCCTACGAGGCGCCCGAGCGCCCCGATCTGGTCACCTCGCCGGACCTTGAGGAGGCCGTCCGCCAGGTCCTCGGCCTGCTGCCCTGAAGAGGGGCGCGGGGCCTGCGGTCGGCCCGGCGGGCCGCCGGTCGCCCCGGTGTGACCCCCGCCCCCGGCGGGGGTGCGCCCAGGGGGCCTGCCCGACCGCCCCTCGCCCGCGCCGGCGGGCCTGGAGTCAGTCGTCAGGGACGGGGCGGGACCCGGGGCTCGCCGAGGCCGTAGGTCTCGTAGGCGCCGAAGCGGGCGAAGGTCTTGTGGGTCGGGCCGTGGTAGTCCGAGGAGGCGGTGGGGACGAGGTCGAGCTCGGCGCAGAGGTCGAGCAGGTGCCGGGTCTGCTCCTCGGTGTGGGTCGGGTAGAAGGCCTCGACCCCGTCGGCGCCGAGCGAGCGGATCAGGTCGTCCACCTCGCCCGGGGCCGAGATGTCCCAGTAGGGGTGGGCGATGACCGCGACGCCGCCCGCCTCGCGGATCAGCCCGATCGCCTGCTCGGCGTCCGGCCGGCGGCGCGGCACGAAGGCCTTGGCGCCGGGCACCAGGTACTCCTCGAAGAAGGGGCCGAGGTCGCCGGTCGCGCCGGCGGCGCGGGCGATGTGGGGCCGGCCGATCGAGTCGGCGCCGCCCGCCTCGCGGATCGCGTCGTCGAGCGTCAGCTCGAAGCCGAAGCCGCGCAGGTTCTCGACGATCTCCGCCGCCCGCGCCCGCCGTTCCTGCTGGGCGCGCTCGCAGGCCGGCTCGATCCGCTCCAGATCGACCCAGTAGCCACAGATGTGCAGGTCTTCGGCGTACTCGTGGACACAGGACATCTCGACCGCCGGCACGATCTCGACCCCCAGCTCCCGCCCCGCCCCTTCGGCCTCCGGCACCCCGGCGACCGAGTCGTGGTCGGAGAGCGCCAGCGTCGTCACCCCCGCCTTCGCGGCTTCGGCGACGACCTCGGCCGGCACCAGCTGCCCGTCGGAGTGAGTCGAATGAGATTGCAGCTCGATCAGAGGCATTGCCGGCGCAGCCTATTTGCCCACCCGGCCGCCCTCCCGCACCGCAGACAAATAGACTGCGCCGCCGATGTTCAAGAAGGTTCTCATCGCCAATCGCGGCGAGATCGCCATCCGCGTCGCGCGCACCCTGCGTGAGATGGGGATCGCCTCGGTCGCCGTCTACTCGGAGATCGACCGCGACGCGACGCACGTGCGCGAGGCCGACGAGGCCTACCTGATCGGCCCGGCGCTCCCCGCCGAGAGCTACCTGAATATCGACAAGATCATCCAGACCGCCAAGGAGTCCGGTGCCGAAGGGATCCACCCCGGCTACGGCTTTCTCGCCGAGAACGCCGACATGGCCCGGGCCTGCGCCGAGTTCGGCGTCACCTGGATCGGCCCGCCGCCGGAGGCGATCGAAGCGATGGGCTCCAAGACGCGTGCCCGCGAGATCATGGAGGAAGCCGGCGTGCCGATCGTCCCCGGCTCGACCGAGGTCGCCCCCGACCTCGAGGCGGCGCGCAAGCAGGCCGACGAGGCCGGCTACCCGGTCGCCTGCAAGGCGGCGGGCGGCGGCGGCGGCAAGGGCTTCCGGGTCGCGATGACCCCCGACGACCTGCAGGAGGCCTACGAAGGCTCGGCCCGCGAAGGGGAGAAATTCTTCGGTGACTCGCGCGTCTACATCGAGCGCTACCTGGAGGACCCGCGCCACGTCGAGGTCCAGGTGCTGGCCGACTCGCACGGCAACGTGATCCACGTCGGCGAGCGCGACTGCTCGATCCAGCGCCGTCACCAGAAGGTGATCGAGGAGGCGCCCGGCCCGCACGTCGACGAGGGGATGCGGGCGCGGATCGGCAAGATCGCGACCGACGCGGCAGCCGCGGTCGGCTACCGCGGCGCGGGCACGATCGAGGGGATGCAGGTCGGCGACGAGTACTTCTTCCTCGAGATGAACACCCGCGTGCAGGTCGAGCACTGCGTGACCGAGATGATCAGCGGGATCGACATCGTCCGCGAGCAGATCCTCGTCGCGGCCGGCGAGCCGCTCTCGATCGGCCAGGACGAGGTGGACCTGCGCGGCTGGTCGATCGAGTGCCGGATCAACGCCGAGGCGGCGCACAAGAAATTCGCCCCGGCCCCCGGGCCGATCGGAGAGTCCTACCGCGAGCCCTCGGGCCCCGGCGTGCGGGTCGACTCCGGCGTCGAGGGCGGCTCGGAAGTCAGCCCGATGTACGACCCGATGGTCGCCAAGCTCGTCGTCTGGGATGTCGACCGCGAGAAGGCGACGCGGCGCATGCTGCGGGCGCTGGACGAATACGACTCCGGCGGCCTGACCACGCTGATCCCCTTCCACAAGGCGATCCTGGCCACCCGCCAGTGGGCCGACGGCGAGACCTGCCGCGACCTGATGGAGGACACCGAGTGGCTGAAATCGACCGCGCCGGAGGACGTCCCCACGCCTGAGCCCTCCGAGGAGGGCGGCGAGGTCGTCAGCCGCGACTACAAGGTCGAGGTCGCGGGCAAGCTCTTCGATGTCAAGGTGATCGGCGAGGCTGTCGCCGGCGCCGCGGCTCCCGCCGCGGGCGGGCGGAAAGCCCCGAAACGGGAGCGCAAAGGCGGCGGCGGCGCCTCCGCCTCCACCGAGGCGCTCCCCTCGCCGCTGCAGGGCACGATCCTCAAAGTCGCGGTCGCCGAGGGCGCCACCGTGGAGGAGGGCGACCTGATCTGCGTGATCGAGGCGATGAAGATGGAGAACGAGATCACTGCCCACCGCTCCGGCAAGGTGACCGCGCTCAACGTCGCCGAAGGCGCCGCGGTCGGCTCCGGCGACGTCATCGCCGTCATCGAGTAGCGCCCGCCCGGGCCGCGATACGGGCGGGCCGCGCCGCGCTCGCCTTGGTCACCGAGGCTCGCCTCGGGTCACCGAGCTTTGTCCCTGGCGGCTCGCGCCTCGGTCACCGAGGGGTCTCACCGTCGCCGCGCAGGACGGGCGAAAGCTCGGCGCGGGCCCCGCAGCCGGTCGCTACCCGTGGCGGTGGGGCTTGCCGCGTTCGCGTTCGCGTTCGCGCCGTTCGCGTTCACGTTCGCGCTTTTCGCGTTCGTGTTCGCGTTCGCGCTGTTCTCTTTCCCGCTGCCGTTTGAGCCGCAGCTGCTCGCGACGGGTCGCCGGGATTTCCCCGGCTTCCTCTGAGCAGCCGCGCCCGTTGCACTGCTCGAGGCGGACCAGTTCTTTGTGGAGGAAGTTGCGGATCGGGAAGTAGTTGGAGTTGCGGACGATGTTGTTCAGCTCGTACGGGTCTCTTTCGATGTTGTAGAGCTCTTTCTCGCCGTCCGGCCACTCGATGTACTTCCAGGGTCCGAGGCGGATCCCGTAATAGTTTTTCGGCGGGGCGACCTCGGAGGCGTGCGCGGCGGGGCCCTGCGCCGAGGACTTGCGCGACGCGGTCGCGGCGCCGGGCGACGACGCGCGCCGCGGGCTCGCGCCGGCGACGCCGAGCTTGCCGCGCGCCCGGCCGGCGGCGGGGGCGACCCGTTCGTCGGGGGCGGCGTTGCCGTCCTGTTCGACGTCGTTGGACTGCACGAAGGACTCGAACAGGAGCGGCCGGTTGACGCGGAGTTCCGGGTCCTTCATGAAGGGCATCAGCGAGACGCCGTCGACGGTCTTGTCGGGCGTGACGCCGGCCTGTTCGAGGATCGTCGGCACGATGTCGACCGTCGACACCAGCTGGTCGGTCGAGGTGCCCGGCCTGATCCCCGGGCCGCGGATGATCAGCGGCAGGTGGGTCGAGGGCTCATAGGCCAGGAACTTGCCGCCGACCAGGCGATGCTGGCCGAAGAAGAAGCCGTTGTCGGAGGTGAAGACGATGTAGGTGTTGCGCAGCCGGTGGAGGGCACCGAGCTCGTCGACGATCTCCTTGACGCCTTCGTCGACCGAGATCAGCGAGGCCAGGCAGTTGTCGTAGTAGACGCGGTAGGTGTGGATTTCCTGCGGCGTCAGGAACGGGGCTTCGCGGATGAAGCGGGGCTTGTCGTTGACGTTGCCCTCGTTGAAGCCTTCGAAGTGGTTGTCGGGCAACGGCACGCCCGCGAAGCGGCCGAGGTCGCGGGTGGCAGGCTGCGGCCCGGCCGGCCGGCGGAAGTCACCGTGCGGGGCCGTGTAGTCGATCTGCATGTAGAACGGCTGTTCGGTGGAGGTCGCCGCGAGTTCTTCGGCCGCCAGCTGGTTGAACTTGTCGGTCTCGTAGTAACAGGGCTTGCCGTTGAGTGGCGCGTAGGGGCAGCCCGGATCGTCGATTTCGCCGTATTCACGCGTCGCCCAGCTGCCCGAGTCGCCGTAGGGCCCTTCGATCACGCCGTTGTTGTTCATCATGTAGCCGTAGGCGTAGTGGTTGGTGTCGGAGTGGAGGATGCTGTGCCAGGAGCTCCACCCGGGCGGCACTTCGGTGCCGGGGCTGTAGGGCGCGTCGCCGTAGCCGTTGAGGGCCTTGCCGATGTGGATCGTGCGGTAGCCGGCCCCCTGCAGCCAGGTCGCCACGTTGTGCGAGTAGGCGAGCCGGGACTGGAAGCCGGTCCAGCCGCCGTTCGGGAGGACGTTGCCCTGGACGTGGTCGTTGTGGGCGTAGCGCCCGGTGAGCAGGCTGATCCGGGAGGGGGCGCAGAGCGAGTAGGGCGTGTAGTAGTTGTTGAAGGTGGCGCCGCGTTCGCCGAGCAGCTGGAGCGTGTTCGGCATCGCGAATTCTTCGCCGCCGCCCGCCCGCCGGACCCCGTCGTAGAGCTCTTCCAACGTCTCGTCGTCGGTCTGGATGACGACGAAGCTCGGCCTTTCGGCTTCCGAGGCTTTCGCCCGCCGGTCGGCCTTGTTGTTGCCTGGCGCGCGATCGCCGCGCGGCCGTTCGGTGCCCGCGGCGCGCGCCTCGGTGCTGCTCGCCACGACGACGCCGACGACCAGCGCGAGCACGGCGATCGCGGCAGCGAGGCGGGCCACCGGCCCCCTGCGCAACGACTGGATTCTGAGCTCGGGCAAGGTCATCAGGAAACGCGCCTACCGCGAGAGAAAACCGCCGGCGGAGACGGGAGTTGCGCCCCCCAAACTAAAAGACGCTCAGGACGCGCCGAGCTTTTTGGCGGCTTCGCGGAAGTTCTTCACGGTCGCCGACGGCGCTTTGCGGCCTTCGAGCTTCTCGCCGTGACGGTTGACCCAGATCGCCGGGACACCCATTTTCAGCACCGGCGCGATGTCGGTCGCGTAGTTGCTGCCGATGTGGAGCCAGCCTTTTTTGCCGCCGATCCGTCGCGCGCACTCTTTGAAGTGGACCGGGTCCGGCTTGTAGCTGCGCACCTGCTGGGCGGTGACGACGAGGTCGAGTTCGGTGCGCAGGTGGCGCCGCGAGATCCCCAGCAGTTTGTCGTCGACGTTGGAGATGATCCCGATCTCGTACTTCTTCCCGAGTCGGTCCATCGCCGCGTTGGCCTCGCGGAACGGCAGCCAGTAGGCGACGCTGTTGGGAAGGAACTGGGCGCGGGAGGGCTCGATCTCCCAGCCCAGCTCGCCGGCGACTTTGACGATCGTGCGGCGCAGCACCTCCGCGTAGAGCTCGTACGAGCCCGCCATGACTTCCGCCTGGACCTCGAAGAACCGGTCGAGGAAGGGCTGCTCCTCGAAGGAAAAACCGTCCTTTGCAGCCTCTTTCTGGCAGGCCTCGAGGATGCCCTTCTCCCAGTCGATGAGGGTGCCGTAGCAGTCGGTCGTCACCCATTTGATGTTTTTCAAACTCGGAAGGGCCATCGCGGAGCGCGAGATTATGGCATTCGGATAGGGTCCGCGCCGCGCCGTCTGGCGCCCACCCCCATCCGACCCCCCATGGACCTACTCGAATACCAGGGCAAGCAGCTGTTCGCGAAGCACGGGATCGCGGTCCCGAGCGGCGAGGTCGCCGCCACCGTGGACGACGCGGTGGCCGCCGCCGAGCGGATCGGCTACCCGTGCGCCGTCAAGGCCCAGGTGCTGATCGGGGGGCGCGGCAAGGCGGGCGGCGTGAAGATCGCCAAGGACGTCGACGAGGCGCGCCGGTTCGCCTCCGACATCATCGGCATGGACATCACCGGGCCGCACGGCGAGGGGCCGTTCCGGGTCGAGTCGGTCTGGGTCGAGGGCGGCTCCGACATCGCCGAGGAGTACTACGCCTCGGTCATCCTCGACCGCGGTGAGAAGAAGCTGCTGACGATGGTCTCCGCGAAGGGCGGCATGGACATCGAGGCGGTCGCCGCCGAGAGCCCCGAGGCCCTGGTCAAGGTCCACATCGACCCCACCGTCCCCTTCGACGCCGCCAAGGCGCGGCCGATCGTCGAGTCCGCCGGGCTCGCCGCCGACGCGCTCGACAAGGCCGCCGAGGTGCTCGCGAAGCTGGCCGAGGTGGCGCGCGAGGAGGACGCGACGCTGATCGAGGTCAACCCGCTGATCGTCACCGCCGACCGTGACGTCGTCGCCCTCGACGCCAAGGTCACGATCGACAACAACTCGCTCTTCCGCCACGAGGACCTGGCCGAGATCGCCGACACCGCGGACGACCCGCAGGAGCAGATGGCCAAGGACAAGGGCCTCACCTACGTCAAACTCGACGGCGACGTGGGGATCCTGGCCAACGGCGCCGGGCTCTGCATGTCGACGCTCGACGTCGTCGCCCAGGCGGGCGGCGCGCCGGCCAACTTCCTCGACGCGGGCGGCGGCTCCAAAGCCGAGGCGATCGTCAACGCGCTCGAAGTCATCACCTCCGACGAGAAGGTGACGGCGATCCTCTTCAACATCTTCGGCGGCATCACCCGCGGCGACGAGATCGCCAAGGGGATCGTCACCGCGGCCTCCCAGCTGGACCTGAAGGTGCCGCTGGTGGTCCGCCTCGACGGCACCAACTCCGAGGAGGGCCTGGCGATCCTCGCCGACGCCGACCTGCCGAACCTGCACCAGGAGAAGACGATGCTGGACGCCGCGCGCCGCGTCGTCGAGCTGGCGGCAAGCCCGTCCGCGGCGGACGCGGGAGCGAGCGAGTGAGATCTCCGGTGGCCATGAGCACGAACGAGCGTGAGCAGAGCACGCGGGCGGAACCGAGATGAGCATTGTCATCGACGAGAGGACGAAGCTCGCCGTCTCCGGCCTGACCGGGCGCGAGGGCTCCTTCCACGGGCTGCGCAACAAGGCCTACGGCACCGACCTCGTGGCCGGCGTCACGCCCGGCAAGGGCGGCCAGGACGTCGAGGGGACGCCGGTCTTCGACACGATCGCCGAAGCGGTCGGCGAGGCGGGCGCCAACACCTCGATGATCTTCGTCCCGGCCCGCTTCGCGGCGGCGGCGATCGACGAGGCGATCGACTCCGGGGTCGAGACGGTGATCGCGATCACCGAGGGCATCCCGGTGCTCGACATGCTCTCCACCTACTGGAAGGCGAAGGAGAAGGGCGTGCGGCTGATCGGGCCGAACTGCCCCGGCGTCCTCTCGCCCGGCAAGGCCAACGTGGGGATCATCCCCGCCCAGTTCTTCGATCCCGGCCCGATCGGCGTCGTCTCAAAGTCGGGGACGCTGACCTACCAGATCGGCAACGAGCTGAAACAGGCCGGGACCGGCAACTCCTCGATCGTCGGGATCGGCGGCGACCCGATCGTCGGCTCCGACTTCATCGACATCCTGAAGCTGTACGAGGCGGACCCCGACACCGAGCTGATCGTGATGGTCGGCGAGATCGGCGGCGACGCCGAGGAGCGGGCCGCCGAGTTCATCGCCGCCGCGGTGACCAAGCCGGTCGTCGCCTACATCGCCGGCTTCACGGCGCCGCCCGGCAAGCAGATGGGCCATGCCGGGGCGATCATCTCCGGCTCCTCGGGCACCGCCCAGGCCAAGAAGGACGCGCTCGAAGCGAAGGGCGTGCGGGTCGGCGAAAGCCCGACCGAGACCGCGAGGATCGCGGTCGAGACGCTGCGCGGGTAGGGCGGCGCACGGCGGGTAGGCGAGCCGGCGGGGGCGGGGCGCCCGCGGCCGGCCCTCGGGCGACGCCCGAGGAGTCGAGCAGCGCGCGGATCTGCGCCGCGAGGCTTCCTCCCAGGCGCTCCTCGGCTCGCGGATCGGGGACCGTCCGGCGAGGTCGAAGAGCGTGCGCGCCACGGTCGAGACGGGGATGCGGTCGTGAGCGTCACCTCGGCGGGGGCGAACTTGCAGCGGTGAAGCCGGATCCCCTTGCGGCCGGGCCGGACCTGCCGCCCGCGGGGCGCCGTCACGCCGACCCTGGGGCGGTCCGGCCAGCCTCCAGAGCGCCGCGGCGCTCGCGTGGCTGGGAAACGCCCCGCCGCCCGCCGCCAAGACCGCCGCCAGCCACTTCCCGCGCCCGGTGACCACGAGGTGATCCACCCAGGCGCCGCTCACCCGCCGCGCTCTCGCTCGGGCGCCCCGGGGGAGGGCGAAAATGGCGGAGTTCGCGGGATTGGGGCCGTTGGTAGGGTCCGTCGCCATGCCCGACACGATCTCCTTCGCGCGCGGCGCGCCGAGCGCCGACATCCTTCCCCACGAGCAGGTGCGGGAGGCCGCGCAGCGGGCGCTGACCGACGACTGGGAGACGGCGCTCTCCTACGGCGTCGGCATCGGGCACCCGGGGCTCTGCAAGTGGGTCGCGGAACGGCACCGCGGGCTCGACCCGGCGCAGGTGATGATCACCAACGGCTCCCTGGAGGCGGGCGCGATGCTCTTCGCCCACCTGGTCAAGCCGGGGACGCGGGTGGCGGTCGAGCAGCCGACCTACGACCGCACCCTGCTCCTCCTGCAGCAGCTGGGCGCCGAGCTGGTGCCGATCCCGCTGGAGGCCGACGGGCTCGACGTCGCCGCCTTGGAGACGGCGCTCGCCGCCGGGCCGATCGAGTTCGCCCACGTCATCCCCAACGCCCACAACCCGGCCGGCTGCACGCTCTCGGTGGAGAAGCGGCGCCGCCTGGTGGAGCTGGCCGCCGAGCACGACTTCTGGATCTTCGAGGACGACCCCTACCGGGAGCTGCCCTTCGAGGGCGAGCCGCTCGACACGATGCTCTCGATGGACGCTGCGGGGCACGTCATGCACGCCTCGTCCTTCTCGAAGACGGTCAGCCCCGGCGTCCGGGTGGGCTACCTGGTCGGTCCCGCGGAGGAGATCGCGAAGCTCTCCAAGCGCGCCAACGAGACCTACATCTCACCGAACATGCTGGCCGAGTCGATCGTCCTGGAGCTCTGCCGCTCCGGGGCACTCGACGAGAACATCGCCTTCGTCAAGGGCGAGCTGAAGGCGCGCTGCGACGCGCTCGTCGAGGCGCTGCGCGAGAAGATCCCCGAGGCCGTCTTCGTCGTCCCGCAGGGCGGTTACTTCCTCTGGCTCGACCTCGCCCAGGACACCGACACCAAGGCGCTGCTGGCCGAGGCCAAAGGCAACGGCGTCTCCTTCGTCGCCGGCCCCGACTTCATGATGGAGGGCGGCGACAACAGCCTCCGCCTCTCCTTCGCCCCGGTCCCCGCCGCCGACGCCGGCGAGGGCGTCACCCGGATCGCCAAGGCGCTCGACAAGCTCCGCGCCGGCACCCCGGCTTAGCCAGACGGCTGCAAGTCGGCGCCTGGCGGTGTCCTCGGTCGCTCGGCTCGGGTCACGCACTGGTGTGCGCTCCCCTCGCCTCGCTTCCCTGCGTCCTTGCCAGGCTTGACTTTCGCCGCCTGGTTACGGTCAGCGGCCGTAGCGGTCCGACGAAAAAACCAATTGCTCCGGGATCGCGGCGCGCGGCGGCGGCGCCGGGTCGGCGCGCACCGAGACCGTCTCGGCGACGCTGCGGGTGACGACGTGGTCGCCGTCGGCGGACGTGATCGTCACGTGCCCCTCGTCGCTCCCTGAGACCTTGCCCTCGAGGCCCGGGTCGAGGCCCGCGTCCTTGAGGTAGTGGAGCAGCTCCTCGGCCTCGTTCTCGAAGCGCAGGACGGTGACGGCGGCGCCCACCTCGACGTCGGCCAGCAGCGAGCCGCGCTCGCGGATCCCCTCCAGGATCGGATGACCGTGCGGGCAGGTCGTCGCGTCGCCGATCGCCGCCCGCATCCGCTCCTCCAGCACCGGCGACATCGCGTGCTCGATCCGCTCCGCCTCCTCGTGGACCTCGTCCCAGGGGATGCCGAGGACGTCGGTGAGGAAGCGCTCGATCATCCGGTGCCGGCGCACGATGTAGGAGGCGTGCTCGCGCCCGGACTCGGTGAAGGCGAGCGATTTGTCCGGATTGCGCGCGACGTAGCCGTCTTTGACCAGCCGGCCGACCATTTCGTGCACGGTCGGCGCCGAGAGCTGCATCGCGCGGGCGATGTTGGCCCCGGTCATCGGCAGCCCCGCCTCGTCGATCCAGAACATCGTCTCCAGGTACTCCTGCTCAGCGACGGTCGCCTGCTCGGCTGCCAACTCTCCTCCTTTTAGGCACCCCTAATTGGGATGCCCTAAGATTCAGATCCTTGACGGCCGCAACCGACTCAATCCGCCGCCACTGGCCACTTTACCTGGGCGGCACCCTCGTCGCGCTGCTTGCCTGGAGCGCCTTCGCCGCCCATGGCGGCACCCCGGAACCGACCGCGGGCGAGCACCTCAGCCACGGCGCCGTCGTCCTCGACAGCGCCCTGCTGGTCTTCCGCGAGGGTCTCGAGACGATCCTCGTCCTCGCCGCCGTCACCGCCAGCATGGTCGGCGCCACGCAGGTCTACCGGAAGCCGATCGGGCTCGGCGCGGCGACCGGCTTCCTCGCCAGCGTCGCCACCTGGTTCCTCGCCGCCTGGGTCCTGGGCCGGCTCGGCGGCGGCGGGCTCGCGGTGCAGGCGGCGACCGGCCTGCTCGCCGTGGTCGTCCTGCTGGTCGTCATGAACTGGTTCTTCCACAAGGTCTACTGGACCGGCTGGATCCAGAACCGCAACAAGCACAAGAAGAAGATCCTCTCCCGCTCCGGGGTCGACGGGCGGCGGGCGACGATGATCGGCCTGGTCGTGCTCGGCCTCACCTCGGTCTACCGCGAGGGCTTCGAGGTCGTCCTCTTCCTGCAGAACCTGCGGCTCACCTATGGCGCCGGCACGGTCCTCGAGGGCGTCGGGATCGGCCTCGCGCTGACCGCCGCGGTCGGCGCCGTCACCTTCTTCGCCCACCGCCACATGCCCTACAAGCGGATGCTGGTGCTGACCGGGGTGATGCTCGGGGTGGTGCTGATCGTGATGGTCGGCGAGTCGGTGCAGGAGATGCAGCTGGCGGGTTGGCTGCCGGAAACGACGGTGGCGCTCTCGATCCCGGGCTGGGTTGGCCTCTGGTTCGCGGTCTTCCCGACGGTCGAGGGGCTGGTTGCCCAGGTGCTGGCGGCGGCGCTCGTGCTGGGCTCCTACTTCGGCGCCGAGTACTGGCGCGTGAAGCGGCCGCGGCGGCGCGCCGAAACGCCCGCGGTGCGCGCCGAGGCGCCGCCGCAGGAAGTCGCCCTCGGGCCGGGGCTCAACCCGGCGGCGCCGCGGATCGGCGGCGACCCTCTCGCTCAGCGCGCTTCCATCAGCGCCGAGACGACCGCTTCGTAGAAGCCGTCGCCGTTGGTCGCCTCGGTGACCGTGACGTTGTCGAAGCTCGGCAGGTAGGCGCGCAGGCCCGGGTCGCGCTCGGGACCGTTGGCGACGACGAAGAAGCGGCCGACCGCGACGGCCACCTCCAGGTCCTCGACCGAGTCGCCGACCGCGATGCACTCCTGGGGCGCGTAGCCGCGGGCCCGGGCGTGGGCGGCGACGGCGCCCGCCTTGGAGACCGTGCGGGGGACGAGGTGGTAGGCGTGGGTCTGCCCCTCGACCGTGGCCATCGGGGTGCCGATCGCGCCGTTGTCGAGGAACCGGAGGTCGTCGTCGCCGTGCTCGCCGAGCAGGGCGTTCGCCTCGTCGACGTTGACCTTGCCGCGGAAGAGGTGGGAGTGGACGCGGCCGACGTGCCAGGGCGAGTGGTACTCGAGCCGCCCTCGGAAGTGCTCGAACAGCATCTGCGGGACGCCGCGCCGCTCGATCTGGTCGTAGACCGTCCCCTCGTATTCGTCGGGCTGCAGCTCGCCGGTCATCAGAACCGTCTCGCCGTCCAGCGCGAAGGCGCAGCCCGCCTCGAAGATGTAGGAGCCCTGACCCATCAGGCGGGCGGCCTCGTGGACCTGCGGCTCGCGACGGCCGGACATGATCACCACCTCGACCCCCGCCCGCGCGCACGCCTCGAGCGCCCGCGCCTGCGCCATCGAGAAGTTTCCGTCGCGATCGAGAAAGAGCGCGCCGCCCCGTCCGAGCAGGGTTCCGTCGAGATCGGTGTAGACGCAGCGAAGCGACATCGGCCGCTCGCTACGGTAGCGACGATGGAATGGCGGCTCGGCGACCTGACTCTGGACCTGGCCTTCCCGGCGGCCGCCGGCATCGTCAACGTGACCGTCGACTCGATGTTCGAGGGAGCGCGCAGCGGCACCCCGGAGCAGGCGGTCGCCGACGGCGCGCGTCTGGTCGAGGCGGGCTTCGACATGCTCGACGTCGGCGCGGTGGCCGCGCGCAGCGGCCCGCCGGTCGCGGTCGCCGAGGAGTGTGCGGCGCTCCTGCCGGCGATCGAGGGGATGGCGGCGCTGCGATCCGGCCCGGTCGGCGACGCGGTGCCCGACGAAGGCGCCGCGCCGCGCGCCGGGACGGGTGCGCCGGTCCCGGTCTCCGCCGACACCTTCTCGGTCGAGGTCGCCCGGCGGGCGCTCGACGCCGGCGCGGTCTGCATCAACGACATCTCCGGCGGCGGCGAGGAGATGTTCGAGCTGGTGGCGGCGCGCGGCTGCGGCTACGTCCTGATGCACATCGAGGGGCCGCCGCGGGTCGACCGGCCGTGGCGCTCCTACGATGACGTCGTCGACCACCTGCTGCGCTGGTTCGAGGCGCGGGTCGAACGGATGGGGGAGCTCGGCGTGGCCGCGGAGCAGATCGCGATCGACCCGGGGCTCGACTTCGACCTCTCGCCCGATCAGGACCTCGAGGTGATGCGGCGGCTCGGCGAGCTGCGCGGCCTCGGCCTGCCGCTCTACGTGTCGCTGTCGCGCAAGGACTTCATCGGCGCGGTGCTGGCGGGCTCGTGGGAGGAGCGCCGCCCGGCCGGCAAGCGCGAGTGGGGCACGGTCGCCGCCGTGACCCTGGCGGTGCGCGCGGGCGCCGACGTCCTGCGCATCCACGACGCCAGCTCGCTGCAGGCGATGCGGTTGGCCGGGACGGTCGTCCGTGGCTGACCTACCGGTGAGTTCGCAGTCGACCGTAATGGTTACGGCAAAGTGCGAACGCGCGACGGGGGGAGGCCGGTGATGGCGCGCGGGTCGCTGCTCACGGACCGCTGGTCGGTCGCCATCGACCCGGCGCGCCGCGACGGCCGGATCGTCGCCGAGAGCGCCGAGCCGGACCGCACCGCGAAGCCGGTGCCGCTGCCCGACGACATCGCCCCGTCCCTGCTCGAGGCGCTGCGCCGCGCCGGGATCGAGTCGCTCTACTCACATCAGCTGCGCGCCTGGGAGACGGCGCCGCGCTCCGACCTCATCGTCACCAGCGGCACCGCCTCGGGCAAGAGCCTCGCCTTCAACCTGCCGGTGCTCGACGGGATCGCCCGCCGGCCGAAGGCGCGCGCCCTCTACCTCTACCCGACCAAGGCGCTCGCCCAGGACCAGGCCCGCAAGCTCGCCCAGCTGCGGCCGCCCGGCCTGCGCGAGGCGATCTACGACGGCGACACCCCACGCGAGGAGCGCCCGGCGATCCGCCGCCGCTCCAACCTCGTCCTCACCAACCCGGACATGCTGCACGTCGGCGTGCTGCCCCATCACAAGCAGTGGGGCGACTTCCTCGCCAACCTCGGCTGGGTGGTCGTCGACGAGGCCCACACCTACCGCGGTGTCTTCGGGTCCCACGTCGCCAACGTGCTGCGCCGGCTGCGCCGCGTCGCCCGCGCCTACGGCGCCGAGCCGCGGTTCCTGCTCGCCTCGGCGACGATCGCCAACCCGCGCGAGCTGGCGGGCCGCCTGGTCGGCACCGAGTTCGAGCTGATCGACGACGACGGCGCGCCGCGGGCCGGGCGCGAGGTGGCGATGTGGAACCCGCCGCTGCTCGACAAGGCGACCGGGACGCGGCGCTCGGCGCTCGCCGAGGCCGCCGACCTGCTCGCCGAGCTGGTGACCCACGGGGTGCGGACGATCTGCTTCCTCAAATCGCGGCGCGGGATCGAGCTGATCCAGCGCTTCGCGCGGGAGAACCTGGAGCGGCGCGGCAAGCCCGAGCTGGCACGACTGATCGCCCCCTACCGCGGCGGCTACACGCCCCAGCAGCGGCGCGGCATCGAGGACCGGCTGGCCCGCGGCGAGCTGCTCGCGGTGGTGGCGACCGACGCGCTGGAGCTGGGGATCGACGTCGGCGAGCTCGACGCGGCGATCTGCGTCACCTTCCCCGGGACCGTGGCGAGCCTGCGCCAGATGTGGGGACGGGCGGGGCGCCGGCGGCGCGGCCTCGCCGTCTACGTCGCCGGGCAGGACGCGCTCGACCAGTTCTTCTGCCGGCATCCGGAGGAGTTCCTGGGACGGCCGGTCGAGGCGGCGATCCTCGACCACGCCAACCCGCAGATCGCGATGCGCCACCTCGTCGCCGCCGCGTATGAGATCCCGCTGAGCGAGGCCGACGACGAGTTCTTCGGCGAGGGGTGGCGGGAGCGGGCGGAGCGGCTGCTGGAGGCCGGTGAGCTGCGGCGGGCCGGCGGGCGGCTGGCGCCGCGCCGCAGCGAGTTCGTCGCCTCGCGGATCCCGCTGCGCTCGGCCTCGGCCGACTCGGTCGCGGTGGTCGAGCGCGAGGCGGGGGAGATGCTGGGGATGGTGGAGGCGGAGCGCGCCTTCACCACGATCCACCCGGGCGCGGTCTACCTGCACCTGGGGCGTTCCTACGAGGTCGAGCAGCTCGACCTGCGGGAGCGGCGGGCGCTGGTGTCGCGCTTCGACGGCGACTGGTACACGCGGCCGAAGAAGGAGACCGACATCTACATCGAGCGCGTCCACGAGCAGCGCGAGGTGGCGGGCGTGCAGCTCAACTTCGGCGAGGTGTCGGTGACCGAGCAGGTGATCGCCTTCCAGCGGGTGTCGATCTCCGACAACGAACCGATCGACATCGTCGCGCTGGAGCTGCCCGAGCAGAGCTTCGTTACCCAGGCCCTCTGGTACGTGCTGCCGGAGGGGCTCAGCGGGTCGCTGCCGCCCGACGTGCTCCTCGGGGCGCTGCACGCGACCGAGCACGGGCAGATCGCGGTGCTGCCGCTGATCGCGATGTGCGACCGCTGGGACATCGGCGGCCTCTCCACCAACGTCCACTTCCAGACCGGCCGCTCGACGATCTTCGTCTACGACGGTCATCCCGGCGGCGTGGGGATCACGAAGCGCGGCTACGAGGAGTTCGAGCGGCTGCTGGGCGACGCCGAGCGGCTGATCGCCGAGTGCCCGTGCGAGAGCGGCTGCCCATCCTGCGTGCAGAGCCCGAAGTGCGGGAACCTGAACGAGCCGCTGCACAAGGCGGGGGCGCTGGAGCTGATGGCGCGGATGCAGGCGAGCCGGGGACCGGGGACGGCGACCGGGGGACGGGCGGCGGCGTGACCGGCGCGAGGGGGCCTCGCCCTGACGAACGGCAGGCGGGCGTGGGACGGGTGCGAGCGGCCCTCGCCCTCACGAACCGCGGGGAGGTTCGGTCGAGGGCCGCTCGCACCCGTTCGGCGAACCCTCCCGGCAGGTCGGTATCCGCGATCCGGGATCCGTCAGGTGAGCCGCGCGGACCGCGGCGGCGCGCCCGGGAGGGCGTCAGGTGAGCCGCGAGGCGCGGCGGCGGCAGGTCGCCGTCATCGGCGCCGGCGGAGCTGCGGAGGGTTCCGAGGTGTGGCGGCTGGCCGAGGAGGTCGGGCGGCGGGTGGCGGAGGCCGGGGTGGTCGTCGTGTGCGGGGGGCGGGGCGGGGTGATGGCGGCGGTCGCGCGGGGCGCGGCGGGCGCGGGCGGCGAGGTGATCGGGGTGGTGCCGGGGCACGAGCCCGGCGAAGCGAACCCGGACTGCACGCACGTCGTCGCCACCGGGGTCGGCTTCGGCCGCAATCTGGCGGTGGTCGGCTCCGGCGAGGTCGTGATCGCCGTCGGCGGCGAGTGGGGGACGCTCTCGGAGATTGGCCACGCGCGCACGATCGGCCGCACCGTGGTCGCCCTGCGCAGCTGGACCCTGATCGGCCGCGGGAAGATGGAGGGCGCCCCCGGGGTCGTCCCGGTCGAGAGTCCCGCGGAGGCGGTCGCCGCCGCCCTCGCCGCGCTTCCGCCCGTTCCCGGTTGAGCTCGCAGCACGCCCTACGATGGCCCGATGAGCGATCCGACCGATGTCCACGGCGCGTCGATCCCCGACGAGTTCGCCCACCAGGCCGACGCCTTCGCGCGCAGCCCGACGATGAACCTCGCCGAGACCCTCGACGCGGTCGTCGAGCTGGTCCCGGAGGACGACGGGGCGCGCTGGGCCGAGCTTGCCTGCGGCCCGGGGATGATCGCCCGGGCGATCGCCCCGCGGGTCGGCTCGGTGCGGGGCTTCGACCTGACCCCGGCGATGGTCGGGAAAGCGCGCGCCGAGGCGGCGATGTTCGGAGTGGAGAACGTCGACTCGTCCCCTTCGAGATCGACTTCGGCGAGTGGCTGGGGCGCGGCTCGGGGGGCCCGGCGAACGCGGCGCTGATCGAGCGCCTGCTCGGCGAAGCGCCGCAGAGCGTCAGGAGCTTCGTGGTCGGCGGCGAGGGCGCGCAGCGCCGGCTGGCGCTGCGCAACTCGCTCCATCGCCGGCGCGTCCCCTGAGCCGGAGGGGGTCCGTCGCCCGGAGGTGGTTCGTGCCCCGGGAGGGGTCCGTGTCCTTTGTCGCCCTGTGGGCTACAAAGGACAGCCACCCCGGTGCGGGTGGGCGCTCAGGGCCAGAGTTCGCGCAGGGCGAGGACGCTGAGCGCGCTCGACCAGAGGAGCGGCGTGGTCGAGGTCGGGATCCCGGTGCGGACGCCGACCCGCTCGGGCAGGTCGCCGGCGGGCGTCGCGGCGCGGCGCAGGTCGGACAGCAGCGCGAGCGCAGCGCGGCGATCGGCGGCGGCTCGATCGGCGGCTTGGGGTGACCGGCGCGAGTGGGCCTCGTCCTCACGAACGGCGTGGAGGTTCGGTCGAGGCCCACTCGCGCCGGTCCCACGGGGGTTGGCCCCGGCTCCTCCGTCGCGCCCGGGCAGAGCGGCCAGGGCCCAGGCGGTCCAGGCGGTCGGGGCCGACCAGGGATCTTCGCCGCCCGCCCAGCCTTCGCCGGGAGTGATCCCGTAGCGGGTGCCGTGGCGGGCGAGGGAAAGCAGGGTCGCTTCCGCCGCCGGGTAGAGGGACGTGAGCCTGAACGGCCGCACGGCCCACGCTGCCGCCGAGTCGAGGCCCGAGCCAGGCGCTCCGGCACTCCGCACCAGCCCGCGGCGCGTGCCGAATTCGCCGGCGATCCGGGCGGCGCCCGCCGTGCTTCCGTGCCCCTGGCCGGCTGTCGGCCCTCGACGGACCGGCTCGGCTCCGCCCGAAGTGCTCCGCTCCCCGACACGGTGGGCACGCGGAAGCGAGGCGGCAGCGAGGGCGTTGCCGAGGTAGGTGCCCGGTTCGGACTCCTGGTAGTCGGCGCGGTCGCGCCAGGGGAGGGGCGCGGAGGTCGGCGGGAGGCCGGCGGCGCGGGCGGCGGCGTCGACCCAACTCGCGGCGTCGCCCTGCGCGGCGCGGCCCGGGACCGGCGCGCCGGTTTCGGCGAAGCGCGCCGCGGCGCCGAGGTCGAGGCCGTCGAGAAAGCGCGCGACCGACCGAGCTTCGCCGCGGTGGTCGGTGGCGGCCAGCGCGATCGCGGCCGTGGCCGCGTCGCGCGGCCACACGTGGGCCCAGCCGTCCCGCGCCCCGGCGGCGACGGCGCCCGTCGCGCGCGAGGTCAGCGCGTGGATGGTGAGGAGGGACCGCCGGTACATCCTCCGCGCCCAGGCCGGGGCGGCTCGCGCTCCGGCCTGGGCGCCCCGCGACCCCGGCCGCGGCTCCCACGCTCCCGTCCGCGCGCCCCGCGACCCCGGCCGCGGCTCCCACGAGCCCGTCCGCGCGCCGCGAGGACCGACTCCGAGCGATCGCGAGCGGCCGAGCCAGTGACGGGCCTCCTGGGCCGCGGACCGGATCAGCCGCGCGCACGCCGCCGCCACGCTCCCGCCGCCGGCCTGGGCGGTTCGCCCCCGGCTCGGGCGCCCGCGATCCCCCGCGCGGGTGCCGGGGACGAACGGTGCCCCTCGACCAACCCCGCAGAGCAGGTCGAGCCGCCCGCCCCCTCCTTCTCTCCTGCAGCGCAGCCCCGCGGAGGCGTCGACGGCGACCGCGGGAACCGCTGCGGCGCGCGCCTCGGCCGCGCCCGTAGTCCGGCCCGGGGCGCCTCGCCCGCCGGCGCCTCGCCTCGCCGTCGAGCGGGCCTCGATCCTCATCGCCAGCGAGTCGCCGCTCGCCGCGGTCGTGATCGTGACCCGCGCGCCGCGGAACCGAGCCGCGGTCCGCACCACGTTCGTCCCGGTCAGGTAGCGCTGCGCCACCGAGTCGGCGCGCCACATCGGCAGCGGCCGCCCGCCGGCGATCCGCACCCGGGGGACGATGCCGGTGTCGGCCGGCACGGTCCCGGCCGCCTGGCGGCGGGAGGGATTGTCGATCAGTGCCGTGCCCGCGGGACCGGGCGCGCGCAGGTCGACCACGTCGCCGTAGGCGTCGACGGCGGCGGTGAGCCCGCCGTCGCCGCTCACCGCCGTCCCCAGGAAGGGGGGCGGCAGGCCGGGCAGGGCGGGCGGGGTCCGTGGGTCGGCGCCCGATCCGCCGGAGACCAGAAGCGCGCCGAGCGCGAGGGCGGTGGCGCAGGCAAGGGCGGCGCGGGCGGTTCGCACACCCGAATGCAATCAGGGCGCGGGCGCCGAAAGCAGGGCGGGGGCGCCGACGAGAGAAAGCGAGGGCGCGGGCGCCGACACGAGAAAGCGGGCGCGGACCGTGTGCGGCCGCGCCCGCTGCCGTCGGGGGAGCTAGACCCCGAGGGGAAGCTAGACCCCGAGCGGCTGCCGCTCGCGGCTCACGTCCAGGTGGTGGACGACCCGCTCGGTGCTGATCTCATGGGTCAGCAGATCGGTGAGCGAGAGCCCCGCGTAGGCGAGCCCGGCGGCGAACACGAGCCAGTGGGCCGGGCCATTCGCGAAGACCTGGGTCTCGACGATGGTCCAGGCGGCGACGACCGCGCCGATCGCGCCCGTGCCGATCGCGCCGGCACGCTCGGCGGGCATCCGACTGCGCAGGCCGGCGAGGACCAGCAGCGCGCTCGTGGCGCCGACGCCGATGCTGACGGCAAAGCCGAGCCCCACGACCGTGGACGGTGCCCACGCGAAGGTGGCCACGGCGAGGAAGGCACCGGCGATCAGATTCACGGTTCCAAGCAGGAACGGAAACCGCATTTTCATTGCTTACCTCCTTCTATCGCTTGAGGTTGGCGCCCAAGACTCCTGCTCCCGTTAAGGTCTGCGGGCAGCGCGGGTGGCGCTGATGCCGCCGCCAGGTGCGCGTCACGCGTTCGGTAAGCCGATGCTTGGCGCGTCGATGCCTCGGTGGTGGGTACTTCCCTGCCTGGCCGAGGCCGAGACGGTGGCGGGGCGACAGTCGGTCGGCCCCATGCCCGCCCCCCGGAAGCCGGTGGGGCGCTTGCCTCTCTTGTCGTCGGTACCCCCGGCCCGGGGCCGCAAACAACCAAGCCAAGAATCGCTGCAAACAGTGGATTTTCTCGACCGACGGCGACAACCGTGGGATGTCAACGCACATATTCGACGCGGTCCGTCGTCGTACGACGACGGCGCACTCGGCCGCCGCGGGGATCGTGGTCAGCGGGGCGCGTGGCTGATGGCCCGCCCGGCGACCGGATCGATCCTGGCCAAGGACCCTTCCTGGAGACGGACGAGCTGACGGCGCTGCTGGACGCCGCCGGGCAGGAGGTGCCGTTCCACCACGACGGGCGCGACGCATCGGACGGCGGCCCGCGGAAGTAGTGGGCCTGCTCGAACGCGGCCTGCGCCCGGCGCAGAACGCCCGTGGGCTCGGCGTCGCGCGGGGCAGGCCAGCTTCCACCTGCGTCGGCTCGGCATCGGCGCGGGCCGGGCGCCCGCCTGCGCATCCCGGCAAGGTGGCGCGCAGACCGCCGGACTCTCTCCACCCGTCGGTGGGGCGACGACTCCGATCCGCGAGCCGGACCGGACTCTGGTGCCGTCCGTCGGTACCATCCCCCGGCTGCGGCGAGGTAGCTCAGTTGGTAGAGCACACGACTGAAAAGCTTGGTCGCCTGAGTTTGAGCCGTTTGTTACGAGGACACAGTCGCTGCAAAACGGAGATCTCTGTGCCCGAGGGCTCGGCGGTCCACCGGCCTTTCTGGTGCATTTCTTCTCGCCGTGACCCATTCGTGACCCAATGAGAAGCGGAGGAGGGGCGGGACGCGCATAACAGCCGCCATTCCATATTCGAATTCTGGAATGGCGAGCCTCCGCGGCTCAGTTCAGTCGAGAAGGGCGAGGCAGCGAGCGGCGCGGTCGGCGACCAGGTCGACCAGCCTGTCGGGGAGATCGCTGTCCAGCGCCCGGACGGCCGGATCGGCCGCCGCCTCCGCAAAGGCCTTCGGGGCGATCCCGGCGAGCTCGGCGGCGCGGGCGGTCAGGAGGTCGGCTTCGAGGCCAAGCTCACCGGCCGTCGCCGGCCACGGGTTCCGGCGGGAGTGGACGTCGTAGCTGCCGCCGACCTTCATCGCCAGGCGCAGCTTGCGCTCGTGGGTCCCGTAGGGCAGCGCGGAGGCGACGTCGTAGAGCGGGGCCAGCCGGACCTGATCCCCCGACAGCAGCAGCGAGTAGTTCTTGGCATGGGCGTCGGTGCCGGCGATCAGCCAGTTCCAGATCAGCGCGTCGGCGAATCGACCGACCGATTCGTCCGCGATCCCGGGCGTCATCGAGTCGCGCAAGAGGCGGGCGACACGGCCCGGCGTCGGCCCGCCGTCGCTCTGGTACTTGTCCTCCGGGAGCACCGCCAGCGCCTGGCAGAGATCCTCCTGGTGCACGCGGACGATCGGGCCGTCTCCTTCCCGGCGGCGGTCGTAGCGGGTGACGACGACCGCGGTCTCCCCGGCGAAGCGCTCGATCGTCGTGCGGGCGGCGGGCAGCCCTGCCCGCCGCGCCGCGTCGAGGCAGAGGTGCTCGTCGAGGTCGTGGTCGTCGAAGCCCCCGACCCCCGGCTTCAGTATGTGGGTGGTGGGGACCGCGCCGCTCGGCACTCCCCACCGTCCGTCCTCGAGGAGGAGCGCGGTCTTGGCCTGCGCCCCGGCGAGGCTGAACTGGCCGGTGAACGACTCGCCGAGCCAGGCCGTCGAGTCCTCGCGCAGCTCCCGCAGTCGCCGGGCGATGTCCTCCTCCTCGAGCCAGGCGACCTCCCCGGATCGGCCGAGTGCGCCTTCGAGATCCTCGGGGGACGCGAACCGGACCGCCCCGGCGCAGTCCTCCCCGATCGGCGTCGCCAGTAGCGAGAACGGTGAGGAGGCCGAGGCGCCGAACTCGCGGGCCCAGCGACGCAGGACGCCGGCGTTGTCGGGCAGGAGTCCCCACAGCCAGGGCGCCACGACGCGATCGGGGTGCGAGCCGACCTGCACCGGCATCGAGAGCGACAGGGGGGTTGGCGCGGGGCGCTCCTGGTAGGAGGGGTCGTATTCGAAGCGAAGTCGGCCGCCGGCCGCCCTGGTCAGGGTCCCCGCCACCGCATCATCGAGGAGGACGACCAGCGAGTCGCTCATCCGCGGCGGTGCTCCTCGAGCAGCGCATCGAGGTCCGTGGTGGCGGTCGACGGACCGGCCTCGTTCACCGCCAGGCGCAGGTCGAGCGCATCGAGCAGCCTGATGACCAGGGCGAGCTCGGCGCCGGGCTTGCCGGACTCGAAGGCGCTGATCCACTGCCGCGAGACCCGCGCCCGCGCGGCAAGCTCTCCCTGGCTCAGACCGAGCGCCAGCCGGCGGCCGCGCGCCGCCGCGGCGAGATCACGGATCGAGTTGATCGAGGTCGGGGTCATCGTCGTCGTACGGCGACAAGTCGTTCCTGCCTATGTACGGCGACAACCCTAGCATGACTACGTACATGGTCAACTCAGCCATGTCGTCGTACGACGACAGCAACCCCTGCTGCTACGGAGGGGATGTCGCCATCCAAGGCCTGTCGCCTCGACGGTCGCCTTCGACCCGAAGCCCGCTAACTTCGGAACGAAACTGAAAACGGCCGGGGCGCTGCGCAAACAGCCCCCGGCCCGGCACCGAAAGGGGACACCTTCCGATGCAGCCCAACCCTAATTCCGGGGCAGACCAACGACGCCCGCGACCGAGGCCACGAGGGCGCGGTCCTCTCCCGGGTCCTCCGCCTGCACCCGACCCATCCGACCGAGCGCGAACTGCTTCTCAGCCTCTTCGTCGAGGCCCATGAGGTGGATGCCTACCGACGCGCGATCCGTGACCTCGTCGGCGCGGGCCTCCTGCGGCTCGACGGCGACTCGATCGTGCCGACCCTCGCGGCCCTGCGCTCCGAGGAGATCTCCCGATGAGCGGCAAGGGGGCGCACGGGTCACGGGGGGTGGGCCCGAGGCGGACCTCCCGGCCCGCCTCGGCGAGAACGTCCGTCTCCTCCGCGCCCGCATCCACATCAGCCAGGAAGAGCTCGGATTCCGCGCCGATGTCCACAGGCACCCAGATCAGCCTGATCGAGTCCGGGCGCCGGCTGCCGCGGATCGGGACCGCCCTGAGGTTGGCGGCCGCCCTCGACGTCGAGCCCGCGACCCTGCCCGACGGGATCGCCTACCGGCCTCGCCGCAACACCGACCCGGGCAGGTTCGAGATCTTCGCGGGCGCGCTCTTCGAGGTCGGCACCCCGAACCGGCCGGAGGGAGGTGGAGGCCGATGACCGTCGCCGAGCAACTGGGCCGCAACCTGAAGAGGATCCGTCGCCGCGCCGGGATGAGCCAGGGCGACCTCTCCCTCCGCTCGGGTCTCCACCACGCCGAGATCAGCCTGCTGGAGCGCGGCGGCAGGATCCCGCGCCTCGACACCGCGATCAGGATCATCGGGTGCACCGACGGTGATCCCAGGGACCTGTTCGAGGGCATCACCTGGCACGAGCCTCCCGGCGGCCGGGAGAACGGCTGGTTCACGATCGTCGGGGTCCAGGGAGCCGCCGACCTCAGGCCGCCCCGACGCGGGAAGGAGGACCGATGACCGCCCCCGGGCCAATCGCCACCGTCGTCGTCTGCGAGCACGACCGGGCCACCCTCGACCTCCTCTGCGACCGGCTCGCCTCCGATGGCCTCGAGCCTCTGGCAGCCCGTACGGCCGAGGAGGCGTGGCGGCTCTGCCGCCGCCATCGTCCCGACCTCCTGGTCGTCGACCTGGAGTTGCCCGACGACTCGGGCCCGGAGCTGCTCCGCCGCGTCCGCGGCGCCCACTGGCTCCAGACCCAGGTCGACCCGGGCCTCGGGCCTGCCGGTGATCGTATTGACCTCCGGTGCGCCGGACCCCTGGGCGAACCGGGGCCCCGACCTGGCCGTCGACGACCACCTCGAGAAGCCCTTCGCCTACGGCGACCTCCGCGCCCGGATCGAGGCTGTCCTCCGCCGACGTCACAGCCGACTCGACGAGCCGGTGCGGGTCGGGGAGCTGCTCGTGGACCCGGCCCGTCGCAGGGTGGTGGTCGGCGACCGGGAGGTGCATCTCGCCAAGAAGGAGTTCACGCTCCTCCGCGTCCTCGCCTCCGATCCGACCCGGGTCTTCGCCAAGGAGGAGTTGCTGCGCGACGTCTGGGGGCTGCGGGAACCGGTCCCGAGGACCCGCACCCTCGACAGTCACGCCAGCCGCCTGCGCCGCAAACTCGATCCCGAGCACCGCCGCTTCGTCGTGAACTGCTGGGGGTGGGCTACCGGCTGGTCGACTCCGTCGAGGAGGTCGGGACCGACGCACACGGAGGAACCAACGCGGGGTGATTTGCGCCGAGCGCGGCAAGTGCGCCCCTCGCGTTGCTGCGGAAAGCTCCGAGGAGGCCACGGGCACGCTTGGGCGGACGCGGCACCTGGGCAGCCGGGGGCAGGACCTGGGCGCCGCCGCCATCATTGGCTCTCCCGCCCGAGCCGCCGCCAGCCTCCCGATGCCCGTCGCAATCTTCTCCCAGCACACCCTCGACCACCTCCTCGCCGGCTACGGCTACCTCGCGGTCTTCGGCTTCGTGGCGATCGAGAGCCTCGGCATCCCCTTCCCCGGCGAGACGATGATCATCGCCGCCGCGCTTTACGCGGGGGCGACCCACCATCTCGCGATCGGGCTCATCTGGCTGGTCGCGGGGATCGGCGCGATCGTCGGCGACAACGTCGGGTTCGGGATCGGGCACCGGGGCGGCTACCGCCTGTTGATCCGCCATGGCCGGAAGGTCCGTCTCGACGAGGCGAAGCTGAAGGTGGGGCGGCTCCTCTTCGACCGGCACGGGGGCAAGGTCGTCTTCTTCGGCCGCTTCGTGTCGATACTCCGTACCTACGCGGCCTTCCTGGCGGGCGTGAACCACATGGCCTACGGGCGCTTCCTCGCCTTCAACGCCGCCGGTGGGATCATCTGGTCGGGGCTCTACGCGTTCGGCTTCTACTACCTGGGGAGCAGGCTCGCCGGGGCGAACGGTCCGCTCGACATCGGACTCGGTGTCTGCGCCGCGATCGTGATGGTCGGGACCATGGTCTGGGCCCGTCGCCACGGCAGACAGCTCACGAAGGAAGCCGAGCGGGCCTATCCGGGATCGCTGCAATGAGCGGTGCCCGCGACCCGGGGCGCGCCGTTTCGTCTACCTCATGGTCGACCGCGACACATACGCTGCGCCGAGGCACGGCTATACCCGGCGCACGCCGGCCGCGAGCTCGATGGTCTGCCTCACCAGGGCCGCCGTGCGCGAGAATCCTCCCATGCCCGACGACACGCCGATCTACGCCCTGAACCTCTTCAACGTCGCCGACCGCGAGGAGTACCTCGCCTACTCGCGCCGCTCCGCCGCCGAGGTCGCCCGCCACGGCGGCCGGGTCGTCGCGCTCGGCCGCTTCTCCGACGCGGTCAAGGGCGAGATCGCCCCGCGCGAGGCGCTGATCCTGGTCGAATGGAAGAGCCGCGCCCACTTCGACGCCTACTGCGCCGACCCCGCCTTGGACGACCTTCACCCCCACCGCGAAGCGGGCGCCGGCGACTACGTCTGGCACCTCTTCGACCGCCTCGAGGACCTGCGCCCGCTGCTCCGCGACTGAGCCTCGCCCGGGGACCCCGCCCCACGCGGCGCCGCCCGAGGCCTGCTCCGTCGCGGCTCTGCCGGGTCAAGGCCATCGACCCGGCTGTCGATTCATAGATGGTCGTCGCCGGCCGAGGACCCAGCCTTGAACACGAACCCCCGCCAGACCCCTGCCCAGGAGCGCCGCCGCCGGGAGATCGACCGCGCCACGGCCGGCACGTCGCGCGCCTACGGCGACGCCCTGCGCGCCGCCGACGGTGTGGCCGCCGAGCGGGTGGCGCTCGAGTGCCTGCAGGCAGGGACCCCGATCGAGACCCTCTATGAGCGGGTGATCGGGCCGGCGATGGCGCGGATCGGCTGCCTCTGGGAGGAGGGCGCGATCAGCGTCGCCGACGAGCATCTGGCGACGGCGATCACCCACCGGGTGATGGCGAGCGCCTACGGGGCGAGCTTTGCCTCCGTCGGCGAGCCGGCGGGCCGGATCATGTTGGCCACCGTCGAGGGCCAGCGGCACTCGGTGGGCCTGCGGATGGCCGCCGACGTGCTCGAGCTGGCCGGATACGAGGTCCTCTATCTTGGCGCCGACGTGCCCCTCGAGGCCCTGCTCGGCGCGCTCGCCTCCCGCGGCCCCGACCTGTTGGGGCTCTCCAGCACCCTCGCCCCGGCGCGGTCCTCGCTGTCGGCCGCGGTCGCGGCGGTGCGGGAGTCCTTCCCCGGGACCCCGATCCTGCTGGGCGGCCAGGGGGTGGGGGAGGAGAGCCTCGATCCCGGACGGGTGACCCGCGCCCCCGGCCTCGAGGGCCTGACCGCGCTGGTCACAGAGCTCCTGGCCGAGGCCACGGTCACCTCCCCGGACCCCCGGAGGCGGGCCGAGGCGCCGATCCGCCCGCCTTCCGCCACCGGAGGCAGCCCCGAGGAGCGGCTGCTCGGCGCTGCCGCCGAGACCGCCGAGCTGGCCCGCAGCCACGCCCGCATGGCCCACTCATATCGCCGCCAGGCCTATGAGGACCCGATCACCGGGGGCCCCAACCGCCGCGCCTTCGACGATCGCCTGGCGCTCCTGAACGACTCCCCCGAAGCCGCCCCGGTGACCATCGCGATGCTCGATCTCGACGACTTCAAGGCCGTCAACGACACCCACGGCCACGCCACGGGCGACGAGGTGTTGCGCCAGGCCTTCGCCGCGATCTCCTCCTGCCTTCGCCAGGGCGACTTCGCCGCCCGCCTCGGCGGCGATGAGTTCGCCCTGCTCCTGGCCGGCACCGACCTCGCGAAGGCCCGCGAGGTCGCCGCCCGCCTCCTCGAGGCGATCGCCGGATCGCAGGCCACCGCGCCCCTGCACGCGACGATCGGCCTCGCCCCGCTGCGCGGCGAGCCTCGCCGGGCGATGCTCGACGCCGACCTCGCCCTCTACCGGGGCAAGGCGGCGGGGGGAGATCGGGTCGAGAGCAGCCCCGATCTGCCGGCCGGCTCCTAGGCCCGTCCGCAAGTCCGGTGCCCGCCCCGCGTGAGAGGAGCTGTTGTCGAGGACCCAGAACGCCCGGCGGGCCGAGCGGTAGGGCTCGATGGCCCGGGCCTCCGATCACGTCATGTCGCCTTTCTGACAAACGGCCGCATATACGAAGCGGCCACGATTGACCGCTCTCCGGTACGCGGGTAGCCTTGCGCCGCTTTGCGAGGAGGCGTCGATCCCCGTGTCGCGGTGTCCTGGTCGCCCGGCCGCGCGGGAGGAGCCAATGGCGAAACCGGCCTCTGTTCGTCCCAAACCGGAATGGAGAAAGAGATGCCGATGTCAAGAACCACGGTCAGGCTGCGTGCGGCCCTCGCCGTCCTCGCCGCCGCATCCGTAACCGCGCTGGTGATCGCCTCGCCCGCCTTCGCCGAAGGCTTCGCCCAGGGGAAGGGATCCAAGGCGGCGGCCAACTGGAAGGTGGAGGCGAGGAACGCCTCCGGGCGGGCACTGAACGCAACCGTCGCCACCTCCTACCCCGACGGCGGCATCGGCTTCGAGATGCCGACCCTCGAAAACCCCGAAGAACCGCAGGGCTCGGCGACCTTCCTCGCCACCGACCATCCCGGGCCGCTGCTCGGCGACCTGACCGGCAAGACGATCACCGCCACGGTGGAAATCGAAGGCGAAGACCCCGTCTTCACCTATGACTCCTTCGGCTACTCCTGCAGCCGCCCCGCCTCGGTCAGGTTTATCGTCGAGGGCAACACGCAGGGACCGTTCAACCCGGCCGACTACTGGTGGTCGAACCCGGTTGGCGCGACCCTGGAAAGCCTGGTCGGGAAATCCGCGACGCTCAGCGTCCCGCTCGAGGGGTCGCAGTGGTCGAACTACTACGGCCATTTCGGCACCGGCGAAGAAGCCGAAGCCTTCGCCGCCTCGGTCGCCGACGTGACCGACATCGGCCTCTCCTTCGGCGGCGGCTGCTTCTTCTCCAACGGAGCCGGGCTCGCGAGCGGCAGCGCGACCTTCCACCTGCTGAGCTTCTCGGTGCACTAGCCGACCAGTCGCACTCCCGCGGCGCCTGCGCCGGGCCTGACCCTGCCGTCTCGGGGTCGGGCCCGGCGTGGGTCCACGCTCGCGGCCGCGGCACCCGGGCCCCGAGCGAGCAGCCGATCCCCCCCGAAACGATGAAGGGTCCGACCGTCGAGGTCGAAAGGGGCGGGCAGGTGATCGGAGTCGCGCCGGCGACGCCGGAATCGGTCCGCCAACGGAAGGTCGAGCTGACCTGGAGCCACCACAGCCTGGGCGAGGCGATCCGGCCAGGCCCCCGCGGCGAGCAGGCGCACGGCCGACGCTGGAGAAAGGCCCCCGTGCTCGGCACCACCGCCTTGATCGACACCCGGGCCAGCATTTAGCGACCCACAACGGCCCTGGCCGCCAGATGATCGGCTACTGGTCCGAAGGCGGGCTCCTGCTCGAATTGCGGGCCTCCGTCCCCGATCTGGACGCATTCGAGGAACGACTCGGGCTGGTGAGGAAGGTCGACGCCCAGACCTGGCTCGACGCGATGCCCGCGAAGGTCGTCAAGGCCGCCGACCACGAAGCGACCGTCACCGCGATGCTGAGGGGCATCCCGCTGCCGCACGGCTTCCGTCCCGCCCTGGTCCCCGACGCCGGCCTCACCACCGACCGCGACCAGGTGGCGTCGTCGGTGGTCGGCACCGTCTCCTGCCTGTGGCTGGCGCAGTGGGGTGCCGCCCGCGCGAGCGGTGACCGTGCCACGAAGGTCGAAGCCGAAAAGGCGATGGCGACCTACAGGCGGTGGCCGGTCCTGCGCCGGGAGGTGAGGCAAGGTGGCGAATACCCGGAAACGCTGGTGAAGCTGGTCGCCTCGATGCCGAGCGGGGTCTGGCAGTTCGGGCCGCACCGCTACCGGCTGCTGCCCAAGGCCGAAGGCCTGGGGTGCGCCCGGCTCGGGGTCCCGGTGCTGCGGTGGAAGCAGAAGCGCCGGCGCGAAGAGGGCGGCTCGCCCTTGCCTCGCTGACCGGGCGGCATCACCTGCCCGCTTCGGCTTCGCGGAGCCGCTTCCCGGCGGCTTCCGGACCTTCCCCGGTGCGGAAGCAGCGGGCGACATTCCGCCAGATCGCGCAGGAGAGGCCGAGGCGCGTCACTTCCGCCGGACTGATGCGGCGCCCCTCGAAGGTCATCGGGGGCGGTTCGAGCGTCGGCGCGAAGCCCGCCGGGTTTCCCTGCGCGATCGCTTCCGCTTTGGAGTGGGGCGGGTGGCTCGGAGTCGCCAGGCTGCCGATCCGGGCCCGCACCTCGCCGTCTGCGCCATAGCCGACCACGGCGATCCGGCCCCGATGAGGGACGACGACGGCGAAAAACCTGCCGGGCAGACCTTCCTTCCTCGTCGTCGACGCATCGGTGTGCCGGTCGCCGTCGCCGAGGACGGAAATGCGGGCGATGTCGGCTCCGACGAGGCCGTAGACGACCTCTTCGTGGAGGCCTTCGGCAAGGGGATCGGCGATCAGGAGGCCGAACGGATGGGCCGGGCTCGGCGCCCGGCCGCATCCGAAGGAGGAGCCGCCGCCGCGGCCGCCGTAGGTGAGCTGCAGGCATACCGTCCCCTGTCGCGATTCGCCGGGACCGGATGCGGGCACCGGGCGGCGCCCGACGGTGAACGTCCCGTGCGCCGTCGTCCCGCTCGCGACGTCGAAGACCCCGGTGGCGGCCGCCGCCGCGGCGGTGAGCACCAGCGTGCCGATTGCGACCGCGAGCACCCAGCGGCGGCGCGGCACCCGCCGGGCCCCCCGACGACGTGCCGCCCGCACCAACAGGTGCTCCAGCTCGGGCAGGACCGCGGGTTGGGGCTCCGGCTCTCTCGTCGCACTCATGGCATCTCCTTGTCGAATTGGGCGCGAAGGGCTCTCAGGCCGCGCGAGACCCGCTGGCGGACCACCGCCTCCGAGCACTCGAGGTCATCGGCCATCTCCCCGTATCCGCGTTCCTCGAGGATGTGGGCCTGGACCGCATCGCGTTGATCGGCCGGCAGGGACTCGAGCAGCTCGGCGAGGCGCCGGCCGTTGCGCGCCGCGTCGGTCAGCGCCTCGACCCGCTCCAGCGCCTCGTCGGTGAGGAGCAGCGGTTCGGCGGGAAGGCGGCGGCGCGCGCGTTCCTCGACGCGCCCGCGGTTGCGGCTGGCCGCGAGCTTGTTCTTGGCGATCCCGTAGAGCCAGCCGACCGCCGGGGTGCGGCCGGGACGGAAGCGCGGCGAGGATGAGAGGGCGGCGGCGAAGACCTCGGCGGTCAGGTCGGCCGAGACATCGGCCCTGCCCGCGCGGCGCAGGAAGAAGACGAGCATCGCGCGCTCGTGGCGCCGGTAGAAGGCGCCGAATGCCTCGGGATGCCGGCGGGTCGTCGCCAGCAGCTCCTCGTCGGTCAGTCGCTCGAAGTCGTCGATATCAGGCTTCTCTTCACGGCCGCCAGGTTGTGACGAAAAGGCCGCCGGCGATGCGGCTGCCGCCGGGATGCGTGGGAGGCACTTCCGTGACCAGGTGGCTTTGACGGTGGTCTCCTGCCCGAGGCGCCGGCCCTTCCGGCGTGGAGCCCGACCGAGGGAGCTGTCCGGCCGGCAGGCGTCGTCAGCCGGCGCCGCGGTAGGTGCCGAAGGTCCAGAGGTTCCCCTCCGGGTCGGCGACGGTGAAGGCGCGCGTCGCCACACCCGTCCCGAAGGCGGTCTCGTGGGGTGGCCGCACGACCTCGGCCCCGGCCGTCCGGGCGCGCTCGTGGGCGGCGTCGATCTCTGCGGTGGCGACGTAGATGGCTCCGGCGCCGGCCCGCAGATCCTCGTGGACGCCCCCGCCTCGCCTCGCCCATCCGAGGACGAGCGAGCCCCCTCTCGGGCGGTGTAGCTCGGCATGGACCACGACGCCCTCCTCATCGCGCACCACGCCCTCGGCTTCGAAGCCGAGGGCGTCGGTCAGGAAGTCGAGCGCTCGGCCGGGATCCTCGTAGTGGAGGATCAGCCAGACGGCTTCCTCGCCAGGCTGATGCACGGGGTGACCCTAGCGGCGCGCATATGAGGCCCGCCGCCGGACGGCGACGGATGCGGTCAGCCGGACGGCATCACGGCCCAGGCGTCGCCGCTGGATCGAGGCGCTCGCCTCGCTCGCCCAGCACCGGGTGCTCACCGCCGCCCAGGTCCACTCGATGCACCTGCCCGAGGTCGGGGTCCGCCAGGCCCAGCGGCTGCTCGCCGCCCTGGGCCGGGAGGGCCTCGCCGACCATGCGGTCGGCCTGGGCGCGCAGCGGGTGTGGTTCGCGACCTCGCGCGGCATCGAGGCGTTGCGCGCGGCGGGCGCGCTGGAAGGCGAGCCCCCGCTCCTCGACCGCCGCTCGGCGGCGGGGCGGCTGATGGCCCATACCCTCGCCGTGAACGACGTCGGGGTCGCCTTCATGGGCGCGGCGCGGGAGAGGGGCGAGGAGTTCGGCCCGCTGTCCTGGCGACACGAGATCGCCCATGCGATGAACGCGGGGCGGAGAAGGCGACACAGGACGAAGATCGCCGACGCCGTGCTCACCTATCTTCGCGCGGAGGCGGGCGACACCGTGGTCGAGCAGCGCTTCCTCGAGCTGGACCGGGCCACGCGCTCGGTCGAGGGGCTCGCCCGCGAGCTCGCCCTCTACTCGAAGCTGCGGCGAGCCGAGGCGCCCGATGGCGGTCCGCTCTGGAGGGAGCGATATCCGGCTTTCCCATCGGTCCTTTGCGTGCTTGGCGGCTCACGCGCCGATCTGCTGCGCCGCCGCCGCGATGCCGTGGCGGCCTTCGTCGGCTCGGACCCGGCGGTCCGCTCCTCGCCCCATCCCGCGATCAGGATCTGTCTGCTCGAGGAGCTCTGCGCGGTAGGGCCCTTCGCACCGATCCTCGAGGAGGCGCGGGAGCCGGGGCGGGCGGTCGACTGGCTGGGATCGGCGGTGGATCGGTGAGGCTCGATCCCGGGGAGGCCGAGCGGATCGCGGAGCTGGTCGCGGCCGCGATCCGGCGGGAGCCGCCCGCCCGCTTCCTTGACGCGGCCGCAGTCGCGCGGATGCTCTCGGTCGAGCGGGAGTGGGTCTATGAGCACGCGGTCGAGCTCGGCGCGGTCCGCCTGGGCGGAGCGCGAGGGCGCCTGCGGTTCGACCGTGACGCGCTCTGCAGGCGAATGGCGGGATCGGCCGAGCGGGGCTTGGCGGGAGGCGGCAAGCCCGATACACCGAGTACCGATGGGCGCAGAAGAAAGGCGGAGCGGCCGATGAGCCGGGGACGACGGAGCCGTGCACGACGGGAGGCGGGCGGCTGATGGCGCGTCCGGCGACGGGGTCGATCCTCGTCAAGGATCTCGCGGAGGGGCGGGCGTTCCACCTGCGCTTCCGCGCCCGCGGGCGACGTGAACGGGTCGTCCTGCACGAGCGGCGCGGCTGCGACTGCGGCTGCGGCGGCGGTTGGGATGAGCCCGGCGCCCGCACCGAGCTGGGCGACATCCTCGCCCGGGTGCGGGCCGGGGTGTACGAGTGACCGAAGCCGCCGCCCTCTCTCGGTCCCGTCGGGAGGGAGGAGGATCCGCTGTTCCGCGATTACGCCCCGGCCTGGCTCGTGGCGAAGGTCGAGGGGCTCTACGGGTCGAGGCCGATCGGGGAGGGGACCCGCAAGGACTACTCATGGCGGCTGCGCCGCCACCTGCTCCCCTTCTTCGGCAGCTACCGCGTGGGGGACGTGGATCGCGATCTCTGCCTCGGCTTCAAGGCGCACCTGCTGCGCTCCTCACGCGTGCTCCGGGAGGCGATCGAGGCGGGGGTCGAGCCCCTCGACGAGCGGGGCCGGCGCGAGGTGCCGCTCGGCCCCAACTCGATCCGCAAGCAGATCAGCGCCCTCGCCTCGATCCTCGACGACGCGGTCGAGGACGGCCACCTCGCGCACAACCCCGCGCGAGGCAAGCGAATGCGCATCCATGTGCCGCGGCCGCGCCGGACGTTCCTCGAGATGGATGAGCTGGCGGCGCTGCTCGACGCCGCCGCGGGGCAGGAGGCTCCCTTCCGCCGCGATGGCCACGACGAGATCGGGCCGAGGACCGCGGAGGTGGCGGGGCTCCTCGAACGCGGCCTGCGCCCGGCGCAGATCGCCCTGCGCCTCGGCATCGCGCGCGGCACGGTCAGCTTCCACCTGCGGCGGCTCGGCGTCGGCGCGGGGCGCAGCCCTTATGTGGGGCGGAGGGTGATCTGCGAGATCCTCGGCCGGGGCGGGCTGCGGGTGGGGGAGATGTGCGCGCTCAAGGTCGGCCAGGTCCGGCTCCACGACCCCGAGGGCGCCCGCCTGCGCATCCCCGACTCGAAGACCGAGACCGGCGTCCGGGAGGTGCAGATGAGCCCGGACCTGGTCGAGGCTGTGGTCGAGCACCTCGACCGGCTGCGGCGCGGCGGCGTGCCCACTGGACCGGAGGACTGGTTGATCCCCAATAGCCGAGGCGGAAGGATGAGCCGCCAGCGCGCCGGCAAGGTGGTGCGCGAGGCCGGTGAGGCCGCGAGCGCCCAACTGGCCGCCAGGGGTCTGCCGCCGATGCCTGCGGTCACCCCGCACAGCCTCCGCCGCACCTACATCTCGATCGCCCTGCTCGCCAATAACTTCGACGTCAAGTGGGTGATGGGCCAGGTCGGCCACGCCGACTCCAAGATGACGATGGACGTCTACGCCCAGCTCGAGCAGCGGGTCGACCGCAGCCACGGCGAGAGCTTCGACCGCCTGGTGCGATCGGCACGCGCGCAGACCGCCGGACTCTCTCCACCCGTCGGTGAGGCGACGACTCCGATCCGCGAGCCGGACCGGACTCTGGTGCCGTCCGTCGGTACCATCCCCCGGCTGCGGCGAGGTAGCTCAGTTGGTAGAGCACACGACTGAAAATCGTGGTGTCGCGGGTTCGAATCCCGCCCTCGCCATCCGATTGCAGAGCCAAAAGCGCCGCCCGTAGAGGCGGCGCTTTTGGTCTCGGGTCAACGCCAGGTCAACAGCCGGCGAACTTCAGGACCGCCGACCGCCGCCGTTGAGCAGCCAGGCGTCCAGCTCGGAGCGCCGCGCGGTCAGCGCCGAGCCGTCGTGGTGTACCGGGATTTCCTTCGCCGAGACGAGTGAATAGACGCGCGAGCGGGGCGCATCGATGTACTCGGCGATCCGGTTCGCGCCGCGAAGCCAGCCATCGGCCGGGCGTGCGCGCTCCCGCTCCATCAGCTCGGCGGCACGCCTCGCGATGCGATCGACCATCTCGTCGCCGATGTCGAACGCGAAGTCCACGCGAGTACTGTCCGATCTAGTGCCAGATTGCCCCCGGAAAAACCCAAAGCGGGGATGCGGACTGCAAAACCGGCTAGGTCGGTTCAATTCCGGTGGACGCCTCTGCTGGGTTTGCGACGACTGCCTAAAGGGGGAGGGACACGCGTTCGGCAAGCGCCCACGGGACACCGTGCGACTCAACCTCGTTGGCCGGCGGCTCGGTCCGAATGATGCGGAGGCCGCCGCGTCGGGAGAGTCTGGATCGTCTTGGGAGAAAGCTCAGGAGATGCGCGGCCAGCCCGTCCCTTGACTAGCCGAAATTCAAGCGCATGGCCCGATTGGGACCCGGCGTTTTCTCTCCGGAGGCCGGTTCGGGGTCCATGGCATAGTCAATCTCACCTTCGTCGCGAAGTTGTTTGACTGCGCTGTAGATCGCGCGCCTCGACCCTCCGCCCGATGGAAACGGCTCAGTAAACTCGCCCCAGGTCATGTTCGCCATGTGCCCCGCTCTCATGGCATCGACCCGCATCTTCATGAGCGGCTTGACTTGCGCCACTAGATCATCGAACGCCGTGTTGCCGGACGTGTCTATCTGCCTAATCAGGGTGCGCAATTCGGCATTGAGTCGCTCGGCATTGGGTGGGTCCAATTCGAACAAGAGCGAACTCACGACCGGGGACGCCTTCGCGCTGCTGGCCCGTGCAGCGAGATAGAGCCGTTGAAGTTCTTCGCTGCCCCCATCTCCCGTGTCGTGCCTCTCGACTAACCGCCCGGCCGGATCCAGCACTCTCAGTTCAAAGGGACCCTCTTCGTTGCCGCTCATGCTGAGGATGATCACCGAGCCTGCGTTGTGCACGAATACGAACTCCGTGTCCGCGCTGCCTTTCTCCCATGCGCGGCGGCCCTCCTCGGTCTGGGCTAGGAGGGTCTCAACGAGCATCTTGGTCTGTGCGGGGAGATCAGCCACGGTCTTCTTCTTCTTCCCTTTCTTCTTCGTCTGCAACGTAGCCTCTGAAACGGCCAATCAGCCGCTTTACTCCGGCCGTTGCCTTGGCAATATCGGCCCTCGCCTGGGCAGTAACCTGCACGATCTCACCGTCAGTATTCGCAAGTCGCTGATTAGCGAGACTCGCCTGGGTGATGGCTTTTATGAGATCGTCCTTGAGTTCCTTCGTGGCATCCGATTGGCCCTCCAGCATTCCATGCGCCTCACCGCCGAGGTCGGCCCAAGCGCCAAGCTCGCGCTGAGCGAGCGTCCGGTTCGTCGTGATTATCGCGAGGCTCAATGCCTGCGAAATTTCCGTGAGACCGCCCAGGACGAGTAGGACCTGCTGCAGCGCACTATCTCGTCTCGCTTCCTTGCGCGCGCGACCTGCGGCCTCTAGCGCGCCTCGCGTTTTTCTCCACTGCACGAGCGCGAAGACCAAACCGCCAACCGCGAGCGGAAACGCCACCAGCGACGCTATATCGGCGGCTCGGGTAGCCGTCGTCCAGAAACCCTGCACTACGAGCGATTCGAAAGACACGCTTTGAGTATCGCCATTCGCACGGCGGTGGCGCGGTGCTCACTCACTCAATTCCGGAAGCCGTCGGCGCTCCGTTGAGCAGCGACTGGCCCACTGTCGAGTCGCGGGGAGTCGAGCGTCGCGCGAAAGGGATGTGAGGACTCGCCTTGGCCTCGCCGACCCTCCACCGCATCGAGCCGCCGCATTGCGGGCACTTGACATCCCTCACCGCCCCAAGCTCCTCATGCAGGAAGTCCCTGGCTCAGGTCAATCACAAGGCAGGGAGCCTGCCTTTGCCCGTTCAGCAGCCGCAGACTCCATCGTGCGATCGCGTCCATTGATTCTCGGGTGCCTGGGATTCTCTCGCGCGATCTGCGCCTGTCGTGACTGGAAAGCCCGTCGCGGACCGTCGGACCTTCCGTCGCACGGAGGCACAACGCCCTGAAGTCAGTCAGAGACTCCGGCAGGGGGCTCTTCTGGCCAGCGTTCCCAAACTTCAAAGACCGGCCTGAACTGCGCTTCGAAGTCGATTGACAGGTCGACGGGGTGGGGCTCAAGGAAGGCCGGTGATCCATCCTTCACCTCGAATAGCGACGCAAGTGCGACTTTGGTTCCGTCTCTGCCGATGGCGAAGGTGAGAAGCGCATGCTGACGATCCTCTCTGTCGCGAGCACGCACCCCAAATTGGGGATTGTCTTCGGGGACATCGATGGCGAACCAAGCCTCCGTGACGAAGACCATCTCGGTCGCCACACGCTGGTCGACCTCGACGGCAATTCGACTCATCATCGCTCGCTTGCCTTGGTCGTCCTCCGGCGTGACATCGAAATATGAGACTCCGCTTTCGGAGAAGAGCATGGCAATGGTTCGATGAGTCCCGTCACGTGTGAGCATGCGTCGGCCCCACTCATGCCAGACCGCTGCCCGGTCTGCCAAAGGCGCATCGGGGGACGTCTTGGGCCAGTCCGCCATATCGCTGTAGTGGGCACCTACCTCTTGCCGGTCAGCATCGGACCTCTCGATCTGCGTCGCCTCAAACTCGATCAGGGACTCATGCCCGAGATGCCATCGGGCGGTCCGCTGCTCGCGGCCTAAGAGCATGCAGTCGAGGCGTCCGGTCGGATGAGGGTAGCGGCGTCTTCTGCTCTGATGGTCCTCCTCGCCAAAGGTCAGCATTGCCACTCCACGGCGAGCATGGGCGTCGACCAGAAGTTGCGCCAGAACCCCGTAGCAGTGGGCAACCAGCTCAAGCACCTCATGATCCGGTTGTTCTGAGACGATCCATCGTCGCTCGACTTCCAGCAGGCCGGACTCCTTCACCTCATTGGGCAGATCCCTTATCTGGGAAGCCATCGCAATTTCGATTGGACCTATGTGCGGAGGGACATCGAACTCGATCGGCGAGCCCGTCCAGGCATTCGCAACGAGGCGGACTCTGGCGACGCTCTGCATCTCAAGGTCGCCTTGCTTCTCAATCCGATTGCGGGCTTCAACGAGCCATCGCATTTGCGGATCGCTCCGCATCCGCTCCTGCCAGCGGCCGTACCAGGTGCCGAAACCATCGTCCCGGCTCATCTCTTGTTGAAGAACCCAAGTGGTGCTCCTGGCGGCCTGAAGGAGCGCGTTCAGGCGCGGGACGAAAAGGTCGGGAACAGCGTAGCTCTGAGCGGCCTCATGCCAGAGGGTGTGAACCTGTCTAAGTCGCGTGTGCGACTTAGGTATCGGACAGCTCTTCTCCTTCTTCACCTAGGCGACCATAGCCCTAACGCATCGGCCTTCGCCTGGAATCGGTGCCGGTGGAGCGCGTTCGGGACGTGTTGGGGTTCGACACCTAGAACCGGCTACGTCGCCTAGCCGAGACCAGGGACATGGTCGGGGACCGGAGCCACTCGCTCCCCTCACGCCACATCACTTCTCCGAAGAAGTGAGGGCGCCGGGCGCCCTCATCGGACGTACCCCCCGATGCTCTCCATCGGGAAGCTAGGCGCCGGCCAGGAGCGCTACTACCTCGACAAGGTCGCCGAAGGCGCCGAGGACTACTACGCCGGAGAGGGCGAGGCGCCGGGCGAGTGGGCCGGGGAGCTGTCGCGCGACCTCGGCCTCGCCGGCACCGTCGAGGCAGACCAGCTCACCGCGATGCTCACCGGCCACCACCCCGCCGGCGGCGATCCCCTGCTCGGCCGCCAGGGCGTTCCCGGTAGGGGAGCGGTCCCCGGCTTCGACCTGACCTTCTCGGCCCCCAAGTCTGTCTCCCTGCTCTGGGGCTTCGGCGGCCCGGTCGCCGCCTTCGAGGTCAACGCCGCCCACCGCGAGGCGATCGGCGCCGCCCTCGACTACCTGCAACGCGAGGCGTGCTGGACCCGCCGCGGCGCCGGGGGAAAGGAATTCGTCAGGGGCGAGGGATACCTCGCCGCCGCCTACCGCCACCGCTCCTCGCGAAACGGCGACCCCCAGCTCCACACCCATGTCCTGGTGGCCAACGCCACCCGGGGGCCGGACGGCCGCTGGACCCGCCTCTACCACCCGGCCATCTACGAGCACGCGACCACCTCCAGCTACATCTACGAGGCCCACCTGCGCCACGAGCTGAGCCGGCGCCTCGGGGTCGGGTGGCAGGAGACCCGCAGGGGGATCGCCGAGATCGCCGGCTTCGACGACGGGCACCTGCGCGCCTTCTCCACCCGCCGGGCGGAGATCCTCGAGGCCGCCGGCCCGGGCGCCTCGGCGCGCTCGATGCAGGTCGCCACCCTCGCCACCCGCCGGGCCAAGGACACCGACCTCACCCGCGGGGAGATGCTCGCCGGCTGGCGGCGGCGGGCCGAGGAGATCGGCCTCGGCGCCGAGCGGATCGAGCGCACCTTCGACCCCGAGGCGAGGCTGCGGGTCGCCGACCCCGAGGCGGCGGCGCCCACCGTCTCCGACGCCGAGATCGAGCAGGCCGTCACGGCCTCGGCCTCCCACTTCGACCGCCGCGACGCGATCCGGGCGGTCGCCGACTCCCTGCCGGCCGGCGCCCCCGGTGAGGAAGTCGAGCGGATGGCCGACGCCTTCCTCGCCTCCGGACAGGTGATCCGGATCGCCGAGGCCCGCACCTCCCCCCGCTACGCGACCCATCGCATCTGGGAGCTTGAGCGCGGCGCCCTGGCGGCGGCGGGGCGGATGAAGGCGGGCGGCCCCGAGCCCGCCGGCGAGGTGACCGCCGCCCGGGTGCTCGCCGCCCGCCCGACCCTGAAGGCCGACCAGCGCGAGATGGTCCACCGTCTTCTGACCGACAGAACTGGCCTCTCGGTGGTGATCGGCGAGGCGGGCACCGGCAAGACCTACGCGATCGTCGCCGCGGCCGAGGGCTGGGCCGGGGCGGGGATCGAGCTGCGCGCGGCGGCGCCGACCTGGCGGGCGGCGAACGTGATGCGCGCCGAGGGCCTGCCGGCGACCAGCGTCACCGCCCTGCTCGCCGAGCTGGGACGGGCAGAGCAGGAGGGAGTGGAGGGCCTCGCGCGCGGCTCGGTCCTGCTGGTGGACGAGGCGGGGATGGTGGACTCCGCCACCCTGGCCCGGCTCGTCCACCATGCCGAGGCCGCCGAGGCGAAGCTCGTCCTGGTCGGCGACCCCGAGCAGCTATCGGAGATCGAGGCCGGCGGCCTCTTCCGCGAGCTGGCCGAGCGCGCCGAGCCGGTCCATCTGGACGAGGTGATCCGCCACGAGCACGAGCTCGACCGCGTTGCCGCCAAGCGGATACGCGAGGGCGAGGGGCGCGAGGCGATCGGGCTCTATGGGTCCGCCGGGCGGGTGACGGTCGCCCCGGACGCCGAGGGCCGCCGCGAGGCGATGGTCGGCGACTGGCACGGAGCCTTCGAGTCGGGCGAGGACGCGGTGATGATCGCCAAGAGAAACGTCGAGGTCGAGAGGCTGAATGCGATGGCGCGCGAGGCCCGCCGTCGGGCCGGCCGCCTCGGGGACCGGGAGATCGAGGTCGGCGGTGCCCGCTTCGCCGCCGGGGACCGGGTGATCACCCGCGCCAACGACCAGCGCAACCAGATCTACAACCGCGAGCGCTGGGAAGTCACCAAGGTCAACCCGGCCGAGCGCAACGTCACCCTGCGCGGCGTCGACCAGGGCCGCACCGTGCGCCTCGGCGCCGACTACCTCGCCCGCACCAACCCCCACTCCGACGCCCCGGCCCTCCAGCACGCCTACGCGGTGACGAGCTACTCCGCGCAGGGGACCACCGTCGACCGCGCCTTCGTGATGGCCGACCCCTCGATGGACAAGCAGGAGCTATACGTCGCCGCCTCCCGCGCCCGCGGGGAGACCCGGCTCTACGCGACGCCGGAGATCCAGCCCCACCGCGAGGAGATCGCCCCGCGCTCGGCATACCTGCGAGAGGGCCTTCCCCACATCGCCGAAGCCGCCGAGCGCGACCGCGCCCAGCTCGCCGCCCACGCCGTCGCGCAGCTCGATGCGCTGCCGACCGAGGAGCTGGTGGGGCGCCGCTCGGAGCTTTCGATCCCGGCCGAGGAGGAGCGCCGCGCGGAAGGGCGCCGCGAGTCGCTGGAGGAGGACGTCGGGGAGATCCGCGAGAGGCTCCGCGGACTCGAAGCCCGGCGCCCCGAGGTCGAGGAGCGCCACGCCGCCGAGGGCGGCCCGGACCTCGGCTTCCACCTGACGGTCGAAGACGACTGCCGCGAGGCGCTGGCGAGGCGGGAGGCCGGGCTCGAAACCCTGCCGCCCGTCGGGCGCGAGGCGCGGGCCGAGCTGGCACGGATCGAAGGGGTGCTTGAAGGGCGCCGGGCGCTCGCCGTCACCGCGGCCGGCATCTCACCGCCCGCCTACGTCACCGCCGAGCTGGGGGAGAGGCCCGGCGACCCCACGAGGTCCCGGGAGTGGGACCGCGGCGTCGTGGTGATCGAGCGCTACCGCCAGGAGAACGGGATCACCGATCCCGGGCGTGCATTTGGCCCAGAGCCGAAGGCCGGCGTGGAGCGCGCCCGGCGCGAGGCGGCGATGCGCCGGCTCGACCGCAGCCGACACGCGCTTGGCCGGAGCCCGTCGCGGGACCGGAGCCGGGGCATCGGCCGCTCGATAGGAAGAGGGCTGTAGGCGGGAGCCCCCGACCCACGGGCGATCGAAGCACCGCGACGGCGGCCGCCAACCCCCTGCGGGGGTCGGGCGCTATGCGCCCTTGACCGCCGCCGTCGAGGTGCTGGGATGCGGGTAGGTGGGGGCGGAAGGGAGCGCTACGCCTCGAAACTCTCTGCGAGCTTCGCCAGCTCGGAGATCGACACGTCGAGAGCCTTCGCGATCCGGCGCACGGTTCCCCAGGTCGGGTTGGCTTCGCCTCGCTCGATCAAGGAGAGCGTCCCCGGCGTGATCCCCGCACTCGGGGCGAGGCTTTCCTGGCTCAGCCCCCGCTTCCTTCGAAGCTCTCGGATCGCTTCGCCCAGCTCGGGTTGAGGCTGCGGGGTCTGTCGCGGGTCTCGTTTCAATCTAACGATATGTAAGGGAAAGCTGCTACGCTCGCGCCTCAAACATAAGTGGGGCCGCGCGCTGCAACGCCGGCCCCGTGGCGGTCGACACAGGTGACCCAGGTCGACCGCAGCGGGAACGGTAGCTGGCTGCCGGCTCCAACAAGCGACCCCCGGCGGTGCGCAAACACCAACCGGGGGTCTGACCAGAAGGAGACGTGACTCCTCATGGCTGCAGAGAACCCTACGGCCGGTCCGCGGGTTGTGCCGGTCCATCTCGCCCAGGATCAGGCGGAGATCCTTCGGGACGAGCTGTTCGGCTGGCTCGCCGGGATCGAGGAGGACCTCGACACCGGCAGGCTGGCGGATCCGGGTGGAGTCAACCGAGAAGGCGATGCGTTCCGACGACTGCTTGTCGCGCTCGACACCCAAGAGATCGAGCTGCCCGACGAGGCGGCCTGCTCGGCCCTCGGCCGCGCCGCCGAAGGCTACGACGCCGCGAGCGGATACCGGCGGGTCCTCGCCGTCCACGACGCCCACCACGCGATGCTGGCGATCCTCACCGGGGAGGAGGGAAGGTGAGCGCCGGCGCCGGCCACGAGAACGGGGAAGACCTCCTCGCCGCGTACGGCTTCGCCCGCGTCGTGATCGACAGGCCCGCCGGGCAGCTGGTCGCGGCCATGGGCGAGGAAGGCCGCTGGATCGTCCGGATCAGAAGGCGCGGGGACGAACCCTGGCGTCTCGCCTGCACCGGTGACGTCGACTCCCTCACCGTCGAGACCGACCTGCCGCGTGAGCCCACGGAGCCGATCGTGGTCGGCCCCGTGGAGATCCGCCCGGGTGGTCGCCGTGTGCTTATTGGGGCCGAGGAGGTCGCCCTCTCCCCCAAGGAGTACGACGCCCTGCTCCTCCTGGCCCGCGATCCGACGCGGGTCCTGACCAAGGAGGAATTGATGGACAAGGTCTGGGGGCACGGGGCAGTAGGTGCCACCCGGACCCTCGACTCCCACATGAGCCGCCTGCGCCGCAAGCTCGCCGCCGCCGGCGCGGAGGGGCTCATCGCCAACTGCTGGGGGGTCGGCTACAGCCTCCTGCCCGGCGAGCCCGATCCGAACGGGGGTGGACGCGATGCCTGAGGAGTGGCGGCAGGAGGTCTCCGAGCGGTTCGGCGCCAACCTCAGACGCACCCGTCGCCGCGAGGACGTCTCCCAGGAACGGCTGGCGAGGAGGGCCGGCCTGCATCACTCGGAGGTCGGCAAGATCGAGCGTGGCCTTCGCCTTCCCCGCGTCGACACCCTGATCCGGCTCGCCGACGGGCTGGGGGTCGAGCCGGTCGAACTGCTGGTCGGCATCCACTGGGTGCCGGGGCCGGCCAGAGGCGGGACGTTCCTCCTCGACGGTCGCCCGCTCCCGTGGCGGCAGGCAGACGAGGGCGATCGATGACCGGAGGGCGCAGGTGGGCCACTTCCGGGGGCACTCGCGCTTCGTATCGGACATAGAGGCATGTCCATTTCGGCGTAGATCGGAGACCGCTGCCGATGGCGAAGCTGACCAAGACCTCGACGCCCGGCATCTTCCGTCGCCACCAGCGCGACTGTCCGCAGGACGGCCGGTGCAACTGCGGCTACGCGGTCGTCTGGCGGCACCGGGGCAAGCAGTCGATGGAGACCTTCGCCACGCTGGCGGAGGCGAGGGCGGCAAAGGGGAGGAAGAACGCCGGGGACAGCAAGCCGGCCTCTCGCCTGCCCTTCGAGGACTACGCTCGACATTGGATCGTCAGCTACCGGGGACGGACGTTGCGCGGGCTTTCGGAGCGGACCCGCGCCACCTACAGGCGTGACCTGGAGCGCTGGGCGATCCCCTACTTCCGCGGCAGTCGCCTCGATGAGGTCGACCCGCCGGACGTTCGGGCGTTCATCGGCCACCTGGACGATGCCGGTCTTCGTGCCAATGGCATCAGGTCGATTCTGGCTCCGGTCAAGGCGATGTACGCGACGGCGGTCGAGGACGGCGCCGTCCGATCGAACCCGACGGTCAACGTGCGGATCGGCGTTGACCGAAGCGCGGATGAGCCCGGCCGGGAAGTGCGGGCGATGACGAGAGCGGAGCTGGCGATTGTGCTCGGCCACATTCCCGAGGACTGGAGGTTGCTGTTCGAGCTGTTGGCGCACACCGGTCTGCGGATCAGCGAGGCGATCGGTCTGACGTGGGCCGACACCGAGCTTGGCACGACTCCGCGCCTGCTCGTACGGCGGCAGGACTGCCGCGGAGAGATCGGCCCGTTGAAGTCGGCAAAGTCCCGAAGGGACATCCCGCTCTCGCCTGGCATGGTGCGGCGGCTCAAGGTCGCCCGCGGCCCTCACGCCCCGACCGACCGTGTCTTCACCAGCCCGCAGGGATTTCCGATCTCCGACGGCAACCTCCGACGCCGGGTACTGACCCCCGCCGTCCAAGCCGCCGGGCTCCCGTGGGTGACCTTCCATACCTTCCGGCACACCTGCGCGTCGCTCCTCTTCGAGGCTGGCCGCGACGTGAAGCAGGTCTCAGAGTGGCTGGGTCACGCCGACGCGGGATTCACGCTGAAGGTCTACGTTCACCTGATGGATCAGGGGGTTGGCGACGCGGCGTTCATGGACGATGCGGTCGTGCCAGCGACGCTGTAGGAACCCCGGTGGTCAACGCGCAGCAGCGTCGAATTCGTGGACCGTCGTCATGCGCGACGAACCTCACCCTGCTGGAGCGATCATCTGCGCATCATATGATGCACTCGTCATGGACACGCTCCTCATCACCGGTGCGGGCGCAAGCCGAAACCTTGGGGTTGGAGACTCAAAGATGCCGCTCATGGGCGACTGGGCGGGGACGCTGTGCGAGGCACTGAACTCCAGAGAGTCCGGCCTAGCTGACGCTAGCCAATTGGATCCTCAGTTCGACGGGCCACAATTCGAGCGGGCACTAGGAGAGCTACTTGAATGGGATCGAGTCCGACCACTTGAGGAGAAGTTCGAGGCCCTTGGATTTCAGAACTTCACTGGCGCCCCTAAAGAAAAAGTGCGTCAAGCGCGACAGCTCACCACCAGACGACTTGCGAACATCAAGGCGGCAGTGCACTCGACCCTCTATCGCCAGTTCAGTCATGTTGCGGTAGACGATGACAAGGCTGTGAGCGCCTATCGATCTCTCTTGAAGCAGTTGCAGGAGCCAGGTGTCGCGATTGCCACGACCAACTACGACCGGTCAGCAGAATCGGCTCTCTTGCGCCTCGGTCATCGCGTTGTAAATGGATTCGTAGGCGAGCCACCCAGGCGGATGGTGTTTGAGCCATCAAGCCTTGCGGAGATGCGAGGTCAAGGCGTGACTCTCCTCCATCTTCATGGCGCCGTCGGTTGGTATGAGCGGAACGGTGAGGTGGTCCTCGACAATGCCGAAGAGGAGTTTGATGCCAGTCGCGGCTCGCCTGTTGTTCTCTATCCGGACCCTCGCAAGAGGCCTTCCGAAAACGTCATCGTTGCTGAGCTATGGCGAGAGCTTGAGGTCGCGGTCGAACGAGCTAAGAGGATCCTTGTAATTGGCCACTCGCTTCATGACCAGCCACTCGTTGAGATCCTCAGAGGGAGAGGGAGGAGCCGACAACAGAAACTCGCAGTCTCGTGTTACGACGCAGCCGACCAGAAGCGGGTGAAGCTGTTGCTACCTGAGGCGTTTACGTTCAAACTCGACTTCACTCCCGAGGCGAGATTGAGCCCCAAAGTGCACAGGTATCTCGGGCTTGGGCAGGACGCCGCGTAGGGGAGCACCCGGAGGTGGGCGTCTTCTGAGGCCTCATGGTTGCACCCGGTGCAGGGATTAGAATCGGGGCTGATGACGGCCAAGGAAAAGGTCTTGGAGCACGCGCCTCGCTGGAGCGAGGAGCAGGCAGAGCGTGCTCTGGTGGCGGCCGAGGGCTACGCTTCCGTCGAGCGCGAAAATCGTCTCGCTGAGCATCGTGTCCTGATGGCGCGCGCCGCCGCGCTGCGTGCGCGACAGCCGAAGCAGACGGATGTCGCGGCGCTGGTTCGCGAGGGTCGCGACGAGCTGGAGCAGCGCGCCTCATAGCTTCGGCAGTCGTCATCGACGCGAGCTTCATGCTGGCGCTGGTTCTGAACGAGCCTCATGCTGCCGCCGTTGCCGACCAACTTGACCGTTGGGTGAACGAAGGAACCGCCGTGCATGCTCCTCTTCTCGCCCAATATGAGATCGCGAGTGCTCTGACGCGGAACCGCGTTCGGGACAGCCTTTCTCAGAAGGACGCGGGAGAGGCGCTCGCGATCCTCGATGGGCTCGGCGTGACGTTTGACCTGGCACCCGACAACGCTCGGGCGATCGAGATCGCGGTTGAGCTGAAGCGCCACTCGGCCTACGACGCCGCCTACTTGGCGCTGGCCGAGCGACTCGACGCCGAGGTATGGACGCTCGACGGTCCACTCGCTCGCAACGCCGGCGGCCGCTATTCAGTGAAGCTGATCGTCTGATCGGGCTGCCTCGGGTCAACACGGGGTCAACAGCGTGTCCGAAAACAGCCGAAAATCGCAGGCGGCTGGAATTCACGAAATGGCGGTTTTGCAGGCAAAACGTGAACGGCCGCAGACCGCCGAAAACCTCCGAGGGAACTGAAAATCGTGGTGTCGCGGGTTCGAATCCCGCCCTCGCCATCTCGAAGTGCGGGGTTTTTGGGACACCTGCTCCATCACGGCATGGTGTGCCGGCTCTGGTCGTGACCCATTCGTGACCCAATCCCCCGGAGAGTTCATGGGCCAGGTCGCGAGTTGCGGCTGCGCGGCGGGCTGGATCCGCAGCCGCTCTTTCAGGTAGCGCTGCCTGATGGCGCTAAAATCAGTCGCCATGAGTTCCGAGACCGCCACGATCAGGGTCCCGCGCGAGACCCGTGACCGGCTCGCCGAGCAGGCACAGCAGCGCGGCGTCTCCGTCTCCTCGCTGATCACCGAGTTCGCCCGCCGGGCTGAGCGCGCGGAAGCCCTGCGCTCGGAGCGCCAGGCCACCCGCTCAGAAGCCGGTGACGCCAAGGCGCTCGCGGAGGAGCGCCTCTGGGAGGCAGTGCTCGGCGATGGCCTCGACTGAGACGCCTCGCCGCGGAGAGGTCTGGCTGGTCTCCCTCGGAGCGGCGCGCCGCGGGGAGCCGGGCAAGAACCGCCCCGCTGTCGTCATCTCGGTCGATGAGTTGTTCTCAGGCGGTGAGCACGAGCTGATCGTCGTCGTACCGATCTCTTCTTCCCGTCCCGCCTCCCGGCTGCGCCCGACGGTGTCGGCGGCGGAGGGCGTGGAGGAGGAAAGCGCGGCGATCCCCCGCGCCGTTCGGGCTGTCGCCCGCCGGCGCCTGCTTCGTCGGCTCGGCTCCCTGAAGCCGGATACGCTCGCCGCTGTCGAGGACTGCCTGGAAACGGTCCTCGGGCTCGGCGGCTAGACACTGTGGCGGGAACGCCGTCTCGCGCGCGCCCACGGGAGCGCCGCGTCGAATCTCGGTAATCGGGCCCAGGGGCATCGGTGGGTGGTACTTGCGCCACGCGATCTGCTCCGGCTCCACTCGCGTCAGCACCTTCGAGACCCACCGGGACTCGTCGGTGGTCTTCGTTCTGCGTGGAGTGGCCCGGAGCTTTGACTCGGCGCGGCCGGCTACCGAATCGCAGGTATACTGAAAGTATGACCACGACGATCAAGGTCTCCAACGAGGTGCGCGACCGCCTGAAGGGACAGGCCTCCCTGGCGCACCGCACCCTCGGCCAGCACCTGGAGCACCTGGCAGACCTCGGGGAGCGCGAGGCGCGCATGGCGGCCCTGCGCGGCGCGATCAGGGACACGTCCGCCGAGGACCTCGCCTCCTGGCGGGAGGAGACCAAGGCCTGGGAGCGGATCGAGGGATGAGCGGGGCGGGCGCGCCGGGCCAGGCGCTCCTGCCGGGCGAGGTGATCTGGGTCGCGCCGGAGATCGCGGTCGGCCGCGAGCAGGCGGGGCGGCGACCGGCGCTGGTGGTGGCGGGCTCCGATTACCTGGAGACCGTCGACACGCTCGCGCTGGTGGTGCCGATCACCACGGTCGACCGCGGCTGGCCCAACCACGTCGAGGTGGGCGGGGCCGACCTGGGGGAGCGCTCATGGGCGATGTCGGAGCAGGTGAGGACGATCTCGCGCGAGAGGGTCGTCGGCCGTGCCGGGCGCGCCGATGCGGCGACCCTGGCGGCGGTGCGCGGCTGGCTCGCGGACTTCCTCGAGCTGTAGGGCGGGCGCCGCCGAGCGAACATCAACCGCCGGCGGGTCCGGCGCCGGTGGCTATGGATGAACGCTCGTTTCGTGCACCGAGTCGACGATCCCCGAGCCCAGGTAGGCGGTTTCGCGGAGGACGGTGTGGGGCGGGATGCCGTAGTGCCGGCTCGAGGGCGGGCCGAAGACCATTTCCGACTCGGCGAGCACCTGGGAGGTCCGGGGATCGAAGATGACCTCGCGGCCGAAGCCGCCTTCGTGGTCCCAGTTCAGGGCTTCGCCGTGGCGGCCCGCCGCATCGGTGGCTTCGGGTTCGCGGTCGATGCCCGGGAGTTCGGCCAGGGCGTCGAAGGCGGCGGCGTGGAGCTCGCGGCTCGCGGTCTGTTCGGCGAGGATTTCCAGCAGCCGTTCGGCGGTGGTCCTGCCGTTGCGCGAGCTCGTCGGCGATGGCGGGCTGCCCGCGGGCCGGTGTTCGATCGCCAGGCGCAGCGCCTCGGCTTCGGTGGGCAGCCTGTAGAGCTTGGGGACGATCGAGAAGGCGTGCCGCCCGCGCCAGTCGCGCGCGGAGTACCTCTTCATCGGGCCGCCGCCGGCGTCTTCCCTGATGTGGTGTTCGGCGGGGTCGTATTCGAACGGCGGCGGCGAGCCCGCGTCTTCCCAGTGCCGCTGGTCCGCCGGGGAGAGGAATTCGATCCGGCCGAGCGTTTCCCGCACGTGCATCCTGCCGTCGGGAGCGGTCCAGACCTCTTTGGTCGTCGGCACGAGCGCCGGCATCGCGTGACCGCCGGGGCCGGGGGCGCGGGACGTGAAGTGCCGCGGGTGGGCCTTCGGCCCGGTCCCCCGACCTTCCGGATCCCACGTCTCGAGCTGGACCACCTCGGTCTTCGTGAAGAGGTACTGGCCCGGCTTGGGAACGGCCGCCGAGGCGGCCGCCGCGGATCCGCCGGCGCTTGCTTCGTCGCCCGCCGGCACCTGGATCGCGCCGATCCTGCCGGCCGCCTCGGGCACCGGCTCGCAGGCCGGCACCGGACCTTCGACCACCTCCACCCGTGCCCGGTAGCCGCCTTCGGGATCGCCGCCATGGGGTTCCGGGGAGCCGACGATGACGAGGCTTTGCCCGGGGGCGAAGGAGTGCGGCTCGAAGGTCACGTTGGGCAGCGTCGCCCGGCTCGCCTTCCCCCGGCTGGCGTCGCGCCTGAATGCCCGCGAGACGGCGCGGTACTGGTCGGCGGTCATCACCCCGATCGTCAGCGCGGGCGCCGGACCGGCGGTTTCGAAGCCGCCGGCCCTGCCGCCCATCGCGGTCGGCGCGGAGGCGGGGGTCAGGTGCCGTTCCCTGCAGGTCATCTGTGCCTGCAGCCAATCGATGTGCGCGGGGATCCCCTCGCGTTCCAGCGCCGCTTCCAGCCCGGCGGCGTCTTCGAGGCTGTAGACCCTGATCGACACGCCGCCGCCCCGCAGCGGTTCGACGGCGAACGCGGGGGTCGGGTTGTCGCCGCCCGATAGAGCCACGCGCGCGGCGTGCCGGCTCCCGGCCGGTATCGGGCGACCGATTCGATCGCGGCGAGGAAGATCTCCGCGGTCAGGTCCGCGGCCCGGGCGCGGTCGGCGACGCGCCGGGCGATGAAGTCCTGCAGGCCGTCGAAGTGCTCGCGGTAGAAGGCCTCGAAGATGTCCGGGTCGGTGTCGATCCGGCGAAGTTGCTCGGGGCCGACCCCGCCGTCGCGCACGCTGACCAGCGCCAGGTGGCGGTCCAGCGAGGTCGAACGGTCGGCGCGGCTCAAATCGGTCTCCACACCTCCTATTGGTCGCCGGCGCGAAAAGCGTTACCGCAGCCGAGGAGGGATTGTCTCGGGCAACGGCGGGCGACCTCGACCGACCCGGAGGGTCGGTCGTCGCCATCATCGCGCTCGCCACAAGCCGGAAAGCGACGTCCTGTGGATGGGTCACGAGCCCGATCTCGTGACCCAAACCCACCGGAAACCGCCCGAAACCACGGGTATGTGACCCATTCCGGCTACGCAGGAAGTACCTGCAAATCGAGCCTCTTCAGATTCCCCGTCGACACCGCCTGAAAATCGTGGTGTCGCGGGTTCGAATCCCGCCCTCGCCATCGTCGCTCTGGTCACCGCGGGCTACACGGGTGTGGGCCGGAGACGCCACCGATCGGGCGGTGGGATTGCGACTCCGAATGCGAGGCGCTCGACCTCGGCGATGCGCCGAAGGTCCTGCTCCGACCCTCGGTCGCCGGCCGCGGCGCCCCGAGGGCCTCGGTGACCAACGAGGACCGGGCGAAGGCGCTCGGGCCGGACGCCGTGGTCCGCCCCCAATACGATCCGCCGATGGAGAACTCCCCGAACGCCGCCTCCCCGAACGCCGTCGACGCGGGCCCGATCGACGTCGCCAACGCCGACCTGCTGCTCTCGACCACCCGCTCGGTGCGCAAGCGGCTCGACTTCGACCGCCCCGTGGAGCGCGAGGTCCTGCTCGAGTGCCTGCAGCTCGCCGTCCAGGCGCCCACCGCCTCCAACCGGCAGACCTGGCGCTGGGTGATCGTCACCGAGCCCGAGCTGAAGAAGCCGATCGCCGACTTCTACCGGAAGGCGGCGCTCCCCTATCTGGGCGAGGCGCACGCTGCCGCCGAGGCAACCGGGGAAGGCGCCGATCGGCGGGTGTTCGACAGCGCCCTCTACCTGGCGGAGAATCTGGAGCGCGCGCCCGCCTTCGTCATCCCCTGCGTCGCCGAAGACCTTGAGGGGATGGACCGGATCGGCGCGACCGTGGCGCTCGGCTCGATCGTCCAGGCGGGCTGGAGCTTCCAGCTGGCGCTGCGCGCCCGCGGCCTCGGCTCCACCTGGACCACCCTCCACCTGCGCCACGCCGCCGAGGTCGCCGAGCTGCTCGGCATCCCGCCGGGCGTCACCCAGGTCAGCCTGATCCCGGTCGCCTACACCAAGGGCCTCGAGTTCCGCCCGGCCAAGCGTCCACCCGTCGCCGAGATCACGCACTGGAACCACTGGGACGCCGACCGCGCCTGACGCCGACCGCGCCCCGACCGCACCTGACGCCGACCGCGCCCCGACCGCACCTGACGGCGCCCGATCGCGGCAGACGGCCCGCCGCACCCGACCGCGCCCCGACCGCACCTGACGGCGCCCGATCGCGGCAGACGACCCGCCGCACCCGACCGCGCCCCGACCGCCCACCGGCAGGTAGAGTCCGGGGCGGGTTATGTCGGACGTCCGCTCTGGAACCTCGGAAACCCGGCGAGTCGTCGCGGAGCTCGCCGAGCGCCTCTGCAACTGGGACCGCTGGCCGAGCGACGACGGGCTCGGCGCCCTGCACCTCGTCACCGAGGAGAAGCGGCTCGAGGCGAGCGCCGCGATCCGCAGCGGCGCCGCGTTCTCGCTCGGCTTCGAGCTGCAGCCGGAACTGCCCCAGCCGCCCGGCTCCGGCCGCCTCAACCCCGAGCACCTGATGACCGAGCTGCCCGGCGAGGCGCCGGCCGACGGCGAGGAGTCGGTCTTCGCCGACGACGTGCTGCTGATGGCGGTCCACGCGGCGACCCACTGGGACGCGCTCTCCCACTGCTTCCACGGCGGCCGGATGTACGGTGGGATCAGCGCCGACGAGGTGACGACCAAGGGCGCCGCGCGCAACGACATCGTCCCCGCCGCCGGCCGGCTCGTCACCCGCGGCGTCCTCGCCGACGTCGCCCGCCACCGCGGCGTCCGGGTGCTGCCGTCGGGCGAGGGCATCGGCGCCGACGAGCTCGCCGACGTGCTCGACGCGCAGGGAGTGGAGGTGCGTCCGGGCGACGCGCTGCTGGTCCGCACCGGTCTGCTCGGCGCGACCAAGGTCTCCGGCCGCTGGACCGAGTTCGCCCAGTGCGGCCCGGACCTCCCCAATACGCCGGGTGTGGCGGTCGATGCCCTGCCGCTCCTCCGCGAGCTCGGGGTCTGCGCGATCGCCTGCGACAACTGGGCGGTCGAGCAGCTGACCGGCGGCCCGCCGCTCTTCCCGGTCCACGAGCTGGCGCTCGTCTACATGGGCGTGCTGCTCGGGGAGAACTTCGAGCTCGACGCGCTCGCCGCGGCCTGCGCTGCCGCCGGCCGCCACGAGTTCCTCTTCGCCGGCCAGCCGCTGCCGATCCGCGGCGGGGTCGGCGGTCCGGTCAACCCGATGGCGGTGCTCTGAGCGAGGCGATGCCTTGAGGGGCGCGGTGCGTTCGTACTTTTGCGTCCTATACGAGCAGAAGTACGAACGCAGCCGGGCGGGACCTAGGCGGCGCGGGCCAGGGCGGCGATCCGCTCCGGCGCCTGGCCGGCCATGAAGTCGAGCGTCGAGGGAAGGTCGACGATCCCGGAGTCCGAGCCCAGTCCGGTCGCCACCAGCCCCGAGGCCGCGGCGCCGAGCCAGCCCGCCGCCTCGGCATCCCAGCCATTGGCGGTGGCGACGATGAAGCCCGCGACGTAGGCGTCGCCGCAGCCGGTCGTGTCGACGACGTCGATGTCGAAGGCGGGCACCCGCGCCTCGCCACCCGGCCCGAGGATCAGGCTGCCCTCGCTGCCGAGCGTGGCGACCACCGTCTCGACCCCGATCTCGCCCAGCCGCGCCGCGCCGGCCGCCGGGTCCTCGGTCCCCGTCATCCCGGCGAGCTGGCCCTCGTTGGGGAAGAAGAAGTGGGCCTCGCGCAGCGCCGGCGCCAGCCGCTCGCGCATCTCCTCGTCGCAGGTGGCGAGCACGTCCACGGTGACCACGACGTCGTTCTCGCGGGCGACCCGGATCAGCTCCACCAGCGGCTCGCCGGCGAAATCGCCGAGCTGGTCGGCGCCGCCGACGTGGAGGACGTCGGCCGCCGCCACGGCATCCATGTCGATGTCCTCGAGGGTCAGAGCCCGCGCGCCGGTCGGCCGGATCATGATCGGGTCGCGCTCGCCGTCGGGGCCGATGAAGAGGAGCGAGATGTGCGTCGGCCCGCCCGGATCGCGGATCAGCCGGCTCATGTCGCAGCCGAAGCCCGCCATCAGGTCGACCATCAGGCCGCCCTCGTAGTCGTCGCCGATCACCCCCATGCTGATCGGCTGCGCGCCCAGCTTCGCCAGGTCGACGGCCGGGCCGGCGGCGGTGCCGGCGGCGGTGATCCGCAGGGCGTCGAGGATCTGCCAGCCGGGCTCCAGGTTCGGGGCCTGGGGATGGCGGACCAAGATGTCCAGCAGGTGCACGCCGAGGCAGATGACCTTCGGCGACTTCACGATCGACCCTCCGTGCCGGCTCCGGCTCCGGCCCCGCCCTCGCCGGCCCCGCCCCCGTAGGCCCGCCGCCGCGCCTCGGTCGCCACCTCCTCGAGCTGCTCATGGCCGAGGATGCGCGGCTCGCCGAACACCGAGGCGCGCCAATACAGCTCGGCCAGCCACTCCAGCAGCACCGCCAGGTCGTAGGCCCGCGACAGCGACGGCCCGTGCACGACGGCGCCGTGGTTGCGCAGCAGGACCCCGCGCCGGTCGCCGAGCGCCGCGTGGACCGCCGCCGCCAGCTCCTCGGAGCCGAAGCGCTCGTAGTCGGCGACGGCGATCGAGTCGCCGCCGAAGGCGTGGATCATGTAGTGGACGGCGGGCAGCGCGTCGACCGTGCAGGCGAGCGTCGTCGCGTATATGGAATGGGTGTGGACGACCGCGGCCGCGTCGGTCTCCCGGTAGACGAGGGTGTGCAGCGGCGTCTCCGAGGAGGGCCGCCCGCCGGCGAGGTGGTTGCCGTCGAGGTCGACGACCGCCAGGCCGTCGGGCTCGATCTCCTCGTAGGGGACGCTGCCCGGCGTGATCACGACCTGATCGCCGACCCGGACGCTGATGTTGCCCGAGGTCCCCTTGACGAGCCCGTCGCTCAGCATGCGCCGGCCGTGGGCCGCCACTTCCACTCGGGCCTGCTCCAGATGATCGTCTGCCACGTCTTCCTCTCTGTCGCGGATCGCGGTTCGCGGGGCGGGAGTCAGGCGGCGAGCAGCTCGCGCGCCTTCTTCTCGATGCCGGCGGCGTCCATGCCGTAGTGCCGGTAGAGATGGGTGGGAGGGCCGATCAGCGAGTACTCGTCGGCGGGCATCCCGATGCGCTCCATTCGCACGTCGGCGAGCCCGTGCTCGACCAGCGCCTCGGCGCAGGCGCTCGCCACGCCGCCGACCACGTTGTGCTCCTCGGCGACCAGCAGGCGGCCGCTGCGGCCGGCGTACTCGGCGATCGTCGCGCCGTCGAACGGCCGCACCGTGTGCGCGTCGATCACCGACGCCTCGATCCCGTCGCCGACCAGCGCCCCGGCCGCCTCCAGCGCCGCCGCGACGGTGATCCCGTTGGCGACGATCGTCAGGTCGCCGCCCTCGCGCAGCGCCGCCGCCTTGCCGAAGCGCCAGGTGTCGGCCGGGAGCGCGTCGTAGACGTCGGCGTCGCGCCCGCGCCCGAGCCGGAAGTAGACCGGGCCGGGCAGGTCGGCGGTCTGGCGCAGCGCCGCCTCGGTCGCTGTCGCGTCGCAGGGGCAGACGACGGTCAGGTTGGCGATCGAGCGCATCAGGCCGAGGTCCTCGGTGGCGTGGTGGGAGGTGCCGTAGAAGCCGATCGCGATCCCGGCGTGGTGGGCGAGGATCCGCACCGGCAGCCCGGGGTAGGCGAGGTCGGTGCGGATCTGCTCGCCGCCCAGCAGGCCGACGAAGGGGGCGAAGGCGCCGATGTAGGGCTTCAGCCCGACGCTCGCCATCCCCGCCGACATCGAGACCATGTGCTGCTCGGAGATGCCGACGTTGACGAAGCGGTCCGGGTGGGCCTCCTCGAAGTCCACGGTCATGTTGGAGAACTTCATGTCGGCGGTGATGACGACGATGTCGGGGTCCTCGTCGGCCATCGCGGCGAGCACCTTGCCGGCGACGAACGACTGCGACAGCTTCGCCATCCCGGCCAGGTCCCAGCTCTGCCCGCCGGGGGTCGGCGCGACGTTCACTCCCTCGAGCTCAGCCACGCTGATCGATCTCCGCGACCGCGGCGGCGGCGTCGTCGGGTGCCAGGTAACCGATGTGCCAGGTGCGTGACAGCTCCATATAAGAGACCCCCTTGCCCTTGACCGTGCGGGCGACGATGCATTGCGGTTTTTCGGAAGTGGCGGGCGGCAGGGCCGCGGCGGCGGCGAGGATCGCCTCCGGGTCGTGGCCGTCGATCTCGACCACGTCCCAGCCGAAGGCCTCGAAGCGGCCGGCGATCGGCTCGACCGACATCGTCTCCTCGGTCAGCCCGTCGAGGCCCATCTGGTTGGCGTCGACGATCGCGCAGACGTTGCCGAGCCCGAAGTGGGAGGCCGAGCCGGCCGCTTCCCAGATCTGGCCCTCGTTCAGCTCCTGGTCGCCGAGCAGCACCCAGATGCGCGTCTCGTCGTAGCCGCGCAGCCGCGCCGCCTTCGCCATCCCGACCCCGATCGAGAGGCCGTGGCCGAGGCTGCCGGAGGAGAAGTCGACGCCGGGGATGCGGCGCATGTCGGGATGGTCGCCGAGCGGGCTGCCGAGCCGCGTGTAGGAGTCGAGCCAGTCGGCCGGGAAGTAGCCGCGTTCGGCGAGCAGCGGGTAGAGGCCGACCGCGACGTGGCCCTTGGAGAGGATCAGCCGGTCGCGCTCCGGCCACTCCGGATCCTCGGCGATCCGCATCACGCCCGAGTAGAGCGCGGCCATCAGCTCGGCGCAGGAGAAGACGCTGGAGTAGTGGCCGCTCTTCGCGATCCCGACCAGCCTGACGGTCTCGCGACGCACCAGCGCGGCGCGCTCGCGGACCTCCTGGGTGCGGTCGAAGCGGTCCTCGACGGATTCCCTCATCACCACCAAATCCTCTCTGTAGGAGTCCTGCTTCCCGTTGCGCCACGTGGATAGGGGGCGCGCGGTGATTTTATACGTACGTCTGAAATAAGACCTTGATTCTATTTCGCACGTCTGTTTAAGATCCCGCCATGACGACTACTTTTCAGGGTCGGGCGGGGCTGGAACTCGACGAACGCGCCGCCAAGGCGCTGCCGCGAGGCGTCGCCGGACACTTCTCCCCACAGGTGAACTGGCCCGGTTCGCCGCACTTCATCTCCCGCGCCGACGGCTCCCGCTTCTGGGACGTGGACGGCAACGAGTACATCGACATGATGTGCAGCTGGGGGCCGATCGTCCTCGGCCACCTACACCCCGAGGTCGAGGAGGCGGTCGCCCGCCAGCACGCCCAGGTCGACTGCGGGCCTGGCGCGGCGCCGGTGATGGTCGACCTCGCCGAACGGCTGGTCTCGCTGATCGACGACGGCGCCTGGGCGCTCTTCGCCAAGAACGGCGCCGACGTCACCACGCTGTCGGTGACCCTCGCCCGCGCCCACACCGGGCGCCGCACCGTGCTGGTCGCCAACGGCGCCTACCATGGGTCGCTCCCCTGGTGCAATCCCGACGCCCAGGGTACGGTCCCCGGTGACCGGCAAAGCCTCGACTACTTCGACTTCAACGACCTCGACAGCGTCGCCGCGGCGATCGACCGCCACCCCGAGGACCTCGCCGCAGTGATCGTCTCCCCGTACCGCCAGCCGCCGGGCTTCGACCAGGAAGCGCCGACCCGCGAGTTCGCGATCGGCCTGCGCGAGCTCTGCGACCGGCACGGCGGCCTGCTGATCCACGACGAGGTGCGCACCGGCATGCGCCTGGAGCTCGGCACCGGCTGGCGCCGCTTCGGCGTCGCCCCCGACATGAGCGCCTGGGGCAAGGCGATCGCCAACGGCTACGCCCTCGCCGCGCTGGTCGGCAAGGAGGAGGTCCGCGCGGCGGCGGCCAAGGTGTTCGCCACCGGCTCCTTCTGGTGGACCGGCGACGCGATGGCGGCCGGCCTGGCGACGCTCACGGTCATGGAGCGCGAGGACTCGCTCGGCGCAATGCGCGAGTGGGGCACCCGCTTCCAGGAGGGCGTCGCCGCGGCCGCCGCGGCGCGCGGCATCGGCGTCGTGGTGACCGGGCCGCCGACCCTGCCCTACGCGCGCTTCGAGGCCGACGGCGACGATCGGCACCTGAACGACGTCTTCACGGCCGCGTGCGGCAAGCACGGGCTGTACCTCCACCCACGGCACAACTGGTTCGTGTCGGCGGCGATGGACGACCGGGACCTCGACCAGGCTCTTGCCGCGGTCGAGGCAGGCGTCGACGCCGTCGCCGCGAACATCGAAAACGGCTGAGCCCAGGTGTCTGCCACCCCCAATCCCCAGTACCACCGCCTGTTCCCCAGCGGGTGTCTGTCGTTGATGACCAAGAAGAGGAGAGATGCATGAGGAAGCTCTTACTGATCGGGACGATGGGCGCCTTGCTGGCGCTGCTCGTCGCCGCCTGCGGCGGCAGCAGCGGTGGTGGCGGCACGATCTCGGTCGCCAAGGAAGAAGAAGGGGCGAAAACCGCCAACGCCGCCTGCGAAGAAGAACCGGTGGCAGGCGGCTCGCTCGTCTACTCGCGCCAGCTGGAAACCGTCACCCTGAACCCGCGCGAAATCAAGAACGGCAACGGCGACATCTTCGCCCAGGAAATGATCTTCTCGCCGCTCGTCCGTAACGACCCGAACGGGACCGACGAAGTGGTCCCGGCCTTGGCCGAAAGCTGGGACATCTCCAAAGACGGCCTGACCTACACGTTCCACCTCCGGCCGGGCCTCAAATATTCCGACGGTTCGCCGTTGACCGCGGAAGACATCGCCTGGAACCTGGAACAGTTCGCCGATCCGGAAGTGAACATCTCGCTGGCCGGCGTCGCCGCGGGGATGAAGAGCGCCAAGGCGACCGACGAAAACACCGTCGTCGTGAAGCTCGAACACCCGGTCGCCGCGTTCCTCTACAACATCGCGATCTTCCCGGCGTTCATCGTCGACAAAGCGAAGCTGGAAGCGGAAGGCCCGGCCTACTGGAAGCACCCGGTCGGCACCGGTCCCTTCATCGTGAAGGAATTCGCCGGCGGCTCGCACATCACCTTCGAAAAGAACCCGTACTTCTACGAAAAGGGCAAGCCGTACCTGCAGACGATGCGGTGGAACTTCGTCCCCAACTCCAACACCCGCGTTCTCGCCCTCAAATCGGGTGAAGCGCAGATAGCCGACGGCATCCCGTTCGCCCAGGTCGAATCGCTGCAGGGCGAAAAGAACCTCGCTATCCAGGAGGTCCAACTGCCGCAGGAGGTGCTGCTGGTCACCAACACCAAAGCGGTTCCGGCCCTGGCCGACCCGCACGTGCGCCGCGCGCTCAGCCTGGCGATCAACCGCCAGCAGCTGAACGAAACGGTGTTCCGCGGCACGGGCACGGTGCCAAACAGCGTGATCCAGAACTTCGAACTCGACGCTTCCGACCAGGAAGTGCCGCCGTTCGAATTCAACGTCGAAAAAGCCAAGGAAGAAATGGCGGCGTCGAAGTTCGCCAAGGGGTTCTCGGTCAGCCTGCAGTACCCGGCGGGCTCCGACTACTTCAAGCAGATGGCCCTCCTGATCGAACAGGAGCTGGGTGCCATCGGCGTCAACGTCAAGCTGGAAGAACTGGAATCGTCGGCCGTCTCGGAAAAGTGGTTCGAAGGCGAATTTCAGATGACGTTCCCGTTCGTCGGCACCTCGTCGGATGTCCCGGTCCCGGATGAGTACGCGTCCTTCTACGCGCTCCCCGCGGCCGAACTCGACGCGTTCAAATCGTTCTGGACGAACAAGGAAGCCGAAGGGCTGGTCGAAGAATTCATCTCCAACACGGATGAATCCACCCGCAAAGCGGAATGGAAGAAGATCCAAGAACTCTTCAACGAAGAAATGCCTTCGCTGAACGTGATGGACTTCCCGCTGATCAACGCTCACCAGTCCACCGTCTGCGGCACCAAGGCCAACGGCATGGGCGTCGACCAGCTGCAGGAAACCTGGATCGCCGGGTCCTGACCCGGAAGCACTGAAGGAATCACCGAGGGACCACGATGCTCACCTATCTAGTCAAACGACTGATGGTCAGCGTCGTGGTCCTGTTCGGAATCGCGTTCCTGTCCTTCCTGATCATCCACGCGGTCCCCGGCGACCCGGCCAAAATCCAGCTCGGCGTACACGCGACCCCGGAAGGGGTCGAACACCTGCACAAGGAATGGGGGCTCGACAAGTCCTGGCCGGAGCAGTTCTGGCTCTACCTGGGGAACATCGTCACCTTCAACTTCGGGCAGTCGACCGCCTTCAGCACCGGCGTCTCCGGACTGATCGGGAATCGGGTCGGCCCGAGCGCGCTGCTCCTCGTCTACGGGATCCTGATCGCGGTCGTCATCGGCGTCCCGCTGGCGATCGTCGCGGCGGTTCGCCAGGGCGGCTGGATCGACAACGCGATCCGCGTCCTCACCACCTTCACCTTCGCCATGCCGCCCTTCTGGCTGGGCCTGATGCTGGCCCTGCTGCTCGGCCTCGAGCTGAAGCTGTTCCCGGTCTCCGGTTACGAAACCGGAATCTCCGGGATCTTGCGGACCCTGACCCTGCCGGCGTTGACGATCGGGCTCGGCCTCCTGGTGATCATCGTCCGCAACCTGCGTGCGAACCTGGTCACGGTGTTGCAGAGCGACTACATCGAGGCGGTGCGGGCGCGCGGCTACAGCGAGCTGCGGGTGGTCGGCAAGCACGCGATGCGCAATTCTGTCATCGGCGTGATCACGATTCTCGCCTCCCTCTTCGGCTTCTTCGTCGGCCTGCTGGTGCTGGTCGAAAACGTCTTCCAGATCCCGGGCGCCGGGACCTTGCTGGTCCAGGGAGTTGCCAAACGCGATTACAAATTGGTCCAGACCCTGGTCTTCCTCAGCGGTGCGGTGGTCGTCGTGATCGGCTTCTTCACCGATGTCCTCTACGCCTGGCTCGACCCGCGGATCCGACTGGGAGGACGCGGATGAGCGCGACCCCCGCCACCCCGGTCGAAGTCGCCCCCGCGGCGGCGCGTTCCAGGCGCTCGATCCTCGGGCGGATCAAGAGCTGGCCGACCTCGGTCAAGGTCGGTGCCGGCATCGTCGGCGTCCTCTCCCTCGCCGCTCTCTTCGCGCCGTTGATCGCTCCCTATGCCCCGAATGAACTCGACCCGTTCTCGCTGCTCTCCTCGCCGTCGTCCCAGCATCTCTTCGGTACCGACGACACCGGCCGCGACGTCTTCTCCCGCACGCTCTACGGGCTGCGCCTGGACATCGGGCTGGTCTTGCTGGTGACCTACGTGCCGCTTCCGTTCGCCGTGCTCGCCGGGGCGCTCGCGGGCTACTTCGGCGGCTGGGTCGACATGATCGTCAGCCGCCTCGCCGACATCATGATCTCCTTCCCGTTCATCGTCCTGGCGATCGCCTTCGTCGCGATCGTCGGTCCCGGTGTCGAGGGCTTCCTGATCGCCGTGCCGCTCGCCGCCTGGGCTCTCTACGCGCGGCTCGCGCGGGCCGAGATGCTGGTCATCCGCGAGCAGCCCTTCATGATGGCGACGACCGCGCTCGGCTACTCGAAAACGCGGGCGATCGTGAAGCACGGCCTGCCGAACGTGATCCGGCCCTGCCTCGTCTACACCACCATCGACCTGGTCGGCAACCTGATCCTGCTCTCCGGCCTCTCTTACCTCGGCTTCGGGGTTCAGCCGCCGACCGCCGACCTCGGCGGGATCATCGCCGAAGGCCAGAGCTACCTGCTGAACGCCTGGTGGATCGCGACGCTTCCGGGGCTGGTGCTGGTGCTGTTCGGGGTCGGAGTCGGGCTGATCGGCGAGGGCTTCTCCGACCGCGGCCTCCGCAGGGGTGAGCCATGAGCCTGCTGGAGATCGAGGCGCTGCGGGTCGAGTTCCCCGGCGCGGACGGGCCGCTGGCCGCCGTCAAATGCGTCGACCTGACGCTCGAGGCGGGGGAAATCGTCGGCCTCGTCGGCGAGTCGGGCTCGGGCAAGAGCCTCACCTGCCGCGCGGTGATGCAGATGATCCCCGAGCCGGGATCGATCGCCGGCGGTTCGGTCCGCTTCGACGGCGAGGACGTGCTCGGGCTTTCGACCGGGAAGCTGCGCGATGTCCGCGCCCACTCGATCGGGATGATCTACCAGAACCCGTTCGGGTCGCTGAACCCGACGTTGCGGGTCGGCGCGCAGATCGCGGAAACCTTGAAGGTGAACCGCGGGATGTCGAAGAGGGCGGCGAAGGACGAGTCGCTGGCGCTGCTCGAGCGGGTCGGCATCGAGGACCCCGAGCACCGTTACCGCGCCTACCCGCACGAGCTCTCCGGCGGGATGTGTCAGCGGGTGATGATCGCGATCGCCACCGCCTCGAGCCCGCGACTGATGCTCGCCGACGAGCCGACCACGGCGCTCGACGTCACCACCCAGGCACAGATCCTCAAGCTGCTGGCGAAGATGAGCGCCGAGGAGGGGATGGCGATGCTGCTGGTGTCGCACGACTTCGGCGTGATCGCCCAGGCCTGCGACCGGGTGGCGGTGATGTACGGCGGCCACATCGTCGAGACCGGGCCGGTCGAGACGATCTACCACGAGCCCGAACACCCCTACACGCGGGCGCTGCTGAACTCGGTGCCGGAGCTCGACTCGGCGGGCAACGTCCGGCGCCGCGCGGCGCTGGCCGGGCACCCGCCGGAGCTGTCGGAGGTGATCCCCGGCTGTGTCTTCGCGCCGCGCTGCGAGCACGCCCGGCCGGAGTGCGAAGCGATCGACATGAAGCTGCAACCGGTCGGCACCGACCACCACTCGGCCTGCCCGGTGCGCCCCTACGCGGGGTCCGGCGGGCGGGGGGCGCAGCGCGACGGCGGCGCCGACGCCTCGGCGGCGGAGAGGATCGAAGCGTGAGCGACGCGGCGACCGAGACGGCGCGCCTGCTCGAGGTCGAGTCGCTGGTCAAGGAGTTCGGCCTGCGGCGCGGCCTGGCCGAGCGGCTCACCCGCACCGAGGTCGCCCCGTACCGCGCCGTCGACGACGTCAGCTTCACCCTCGACCGCGGCGAGATCCTCGGGATCGCGGGCGGCTCGGGCTCCGGCAAGACGACGCTCGCCCGCTGCCTGATCCGGCTGATCGAGCCCGACGGCGGCGCGGTGCGGGTCGACGGCACCGACATCCGCGCCCACAAGGGCGCCGAGCTGCGCGAGCTGCGGCGGCGGATGCAGATGGTCTTCCAGGACCCCTACGCCTCGCTCAACCCGCGGATGACGGTGGGGGCGGCGCTGCACGAAGCGGGCCGGGTCCACAGCCGGCCCGGCGCCGAGGACGAGGCGGCGTTCGTCTCGCGGCTGCTCGGCCTGGTCCAGCTCACCGACCGGATCGCCGCGCGCAAGCCGCGCGAGCTCTCCGGCGGCCAGCGCCAGCGGGTGTCGATCGCCCGCGCGCTCGCGGTCGACCCGGAGATCATCATCGCCGACGAGGCGGTGAGCGCCCTCGACGTCTCGGTGCAGGCGCAGCTGCTGAACCTCTTCCTCGACCTGCGCGAGGAGCTCGGCGTCGCGATCCTCTTCATCTCCCACCAGCTGGCGGTGATCGCCGAGGTCGCCGACCGGATCGCGGTGATGCGCAAAGGCCGCATCGTCGAGGCCGGATCGACCACGGAGGTCTTCTCCAACCCCAAGGACGAATACACGCAGGCTCTCCTGCGCGCCCACCCGCATCCCGACCCGCGGATGCGCTTCGCGGCCGGTTAGGGCCGCCCCCACGCTCCCTCCCCGGGGAGGGCGGCGAGGACGGCGGCGAACTCGCGGGCGGCGGGCTGCTGGACCGTGTAATAGCTGTAGCCCCAGCGCTCGCGGCGCTCGAGGAGGTGGGCGACGATCTCCTCGACGCTGCCGAGCAGGACGAAGGGCGAGGCGAGGACGTCGTCGACCTCGAGGCCGAGCGCGGCGGCCGTCCGCGCCGCGGCGGTCCGCCCGTCGTCGGTGACGCGCGCCTCCTGCAGCCAGCAGTGGAAGACGAGGTCGTCGCGGCGCTCGCCGGCCGCCTCGCGGAGCAGCGCGAACTTCTCGTCGATCCGGGCGGCGAGGCCGTCGCGACGCGCCTCGGCGCGTCGCTCGCTGCTCGGCAGCGATGGGTTGACGCCGACGATGTCGGCGTGGCGGGCGGCGAAGCGGAGCATCCGCGGTCCGCCCCCGGCGACGAGGATCGGCGGTCCGCCGGGCGTGTGCGGGTGCGGGGTGCCGTCGAGCCCGTCGATCCGGAAGTGCTCGCCCGCGAAGCTGAACGACCCGTCGGCGAAGAGGCCGCGCAGCACCGCGACGTACTCGATCAGCCGGTCGACGCGCACCTTCGGCGGATCCATCGCGATGCCCGACCAGCGGTAGTCGTTCACCTGGTAGCCGGCGCCGAGTCCGACCTCGAGCCGGCCCTCGGAGAGGACGTCGATCGACGCGAGCTCCCGGGCCAGCACCGCGGGGTGGCGGAAGTCGGCGGCGAGGACGGCGGTGGCGACCCGCAGCGTGGTGGTAGCGGCAGCCGCGGTAGCCATCGCGGTGAGCGGCCCGAAGCCCTCGTCGAAGTGGTCGGGCGCGAACAGGGTGGAGTAGCCGAGCGCCTCCAGCTCACGGGTCGACTCGGCCCAGGTCATGCCCTCGAACGGCTCCATCATCTCGACGCCGAACTCGATGGGGCGATCGGAGGCGCGCATCGACACCGGAAGGTAATCTAGATCGGGCGTCCGAGCAAACACAGGTGCTCGCGGCCGCAGCCGAGCATGTACTCCGAAGCGACGAATCCGGACAGCGGTCGCGGCCCGTGGGCACGGGTCGTCCTGGCGCCCCAGGTGGCGCCGCTGGCCATCGCCTCGGTGGTCGCCCGCCTGCCTTTCGGGATGGGGGGCGTCTCACTGGTCATCTTCGTCCACGCCCGCACCGGCTCCTTCGGGACCGCCGGCCTGGTCACCGGCTGCTACACGCTGGCCTTCGCGCTCGCCGGGCCGGTGCTCGGGCGCCAGGTCGACCGCCGCGGGCCGACCGCCGTGCTGGCCCCCGCGAGCCTCGTCTGCGCGCTCGCCCTGCTCGCCACCGTGGCGGTCGGCGAGGGCGCGGCGGGGACCCCGGCGCTGCTGCTCGCGAGCGCCGTCGCGGGCGCCGCGGTGCCGCCGGTGAGCGGGGTGCTGCGCGGCACCTGGCCCAAGCTGGTCCGGCGCGAGGACCTGACCACCGCCTACCTCTTCGACTCGGTGCTGATCGAGGTCGTCTTCATCTGCGGGCCGCTCCTCACCGGCCTGCTGGCGGCGGCCATCGACCCGGCGGCGCCGCTCTTCGCGGGCGCCGCGCTGGTCCTGCTCGGCACGGCCTGGTTCCTGCTCGTGCCGGTCGTCCGCGCGACGCGCCCCGCCGAGGTCCCCGACCGCGCCCGGGCGAGCGTCCTCGCCTCGCCGCCGATCCGCTTCGTCATCTTCACCGGGCTGCCGATCGGCGCCGGCTTCGGCGCCCTCGACGTCGCCCTCCCGGCCTTCGGCGCCTCCCACGGCAGCTCCGCCCTCGGCGGCCTCTTCGCCGCCGCGATCTCGCTCGGCTCGATGCTCGGCGTGGCCGTCTTCGGCGCCTTCGGCGCCCGCCTCGGCGACCTGCGGAGCGCCTCGCAGCGACTCGCCGTCGCCCAGCCCATGGTGATCGCGCCGCTGCTGGTCGCCCCCGGGCCGCTCGCCCTGGTCCCGCTGGCCCTGCTCGCGGGCAGCTTCGCGGCGCCGATGGTCACCGTGCGCAACCGGATCGCCGAGCTGACGATGCCGGCGGGCACCGGCACCGAGACGTTCACCTGGCTGCTGCTCACGGTGATGGTCGGCGCCAGTGCCAGCGCCGCCGCCGCTGGTCCGCTGGTCGAGACCAGGGGCTGGCGGGCGGGCGTCCTGCCGGCGATCGCCGCGCCGCTCGTCGCCCTGCCGGCGACCCTCGCCAACCGCCATCTGCTCCCCACGGCTTCACTGCAACACGGATAGGGATAGGGAAAGGAACGACAGAGTGGACGAGAGAATCCCCGCGACCGCTGCGGCGACTGAGAGAATCCGCCGCGATGCCTAAGAAGGTCGACCACGAGGCCCGTCGGGAAGAGCTCGTCCTCGCCGCCTGGCGGGTGATCGCGGCGCGCGGCATCGACGAGGTGACGATCCGGGAAATCGCCCGCGAGTCGGGTTACTCCTCCGGCGTCCTCGCCCACTACTTCGAGAACAAGGACGACCTCCTGGCGCACGCCCTGCGGCTGTCCCACACGCGGATCCGCAAACGCTACGACGCCGAGATCGAGACGCCGGTCGCCGCCGACGCGCTGCGGGCGATCCTCCTCGACAACCTGCCGCTCGACGAGCAGCGCGAGCTCGAGACGCGGATCGAGATGAGCTTCTGGGCGCGGGCGCTGCGCAACGAGGCGCTGCACGAGATCCAGCAGCGCGAGTCCGAGACCCTGCGCTCCCTGCTGCGCCACCTGGTCGCGAAGGCGCAGACGGAGGGCGCGATCGCCCCCGGGCACGACCGCGAGGAGGTGCTGGAGCTGCTCGGCGCGATGATCGACGGGATCAGCCTCCACGCGCTCCTCTATCCGGACCGCCTGCCGCCGGACCGCCAGGCGGCGCTGATGGAATTCGCCCTGCGGCTGCTGGCCGCCGGCGCCGAGTAGCCGCCGCGCCGCGCCGTTCCGCGCTGCATGCATTTGGGCCCCTATGGGGGACCAAAAGCGTGCAGCGCGGCGAGCGTGACTACCCGCGGCCGGCCGGCCGCGGCGCCACGCGCTCGAAGCGCGAGGCGCGCAGGACGATCCTGGTCTCGGTGCCGGCGGCGCCCGCCTCGCGGCGGATCGTGCGGACCGTACGGTCGAGGTCGTCGGCGTCGCGGCAGGCGACCCGCAGCTGATAGTCGAAGCGGCCGGTGAGGAAGGCGAGTTCGCGGACCGAGTCGAGCCGGGCGACGCGGCGCTCGAACTCCTCCGGGTCGGTGGCGGGCAGCAGGCGGACGTCGATGAAGGCGTCGAGCGAGCGGCCGACGCCCGCCGGGTCGATCAGCGCCGCGTAGCCGGTGATCACGCCGTCGCGCTCAAGCCGGCGGACCCGGTCGGCGGCGCCGTGCGGGCTGAGGCCGACCGCCTCGCCGAGCGCCGCGAAGGAGGCCCTTCCGTTTGTGGCGAGCAGGCTGAGGATTTGATCGTCGATCTGGTCCATCGCTGTGGAAACGAGGAGATTAGGGCATTAAGGTTGTGGGGGGGTCGCATCGCGGCGGATCATCGTCACTTCATCCACAGCGACGAAGGAGAAGGGCGATGAAGATCGGCGTGCCGACGGAGGTGAAGGTCCAGGAGTACCGGGTGGCGATGACCCCGGCCGGGGTGCGGGAGCTGACCGACCGCGGCCACGAGGTGCTCGTGCAGGCCGGCGCCGGCCTGGGCTCGGGGATCGCCGACGAGGCCTACGTCGCCCAGGGCGCCGCGATCGCCCCCGACGCGGCCGCGGTCTTCGCGGCGGCCGAGCTGATCGTCAAGGTCAAGGAGCCGCAGCCCGCCGAGGTCGAGATGCTGGACGCCCGCCACGTCCTCTTCACCTACCTGCACCTCGCCCCCGACGCCGCGCTGACCCAGGGCCTGCTCGACTCCGGCGCCACCTGCATCGCCTACGAGACGATCACCGACACCGCCGGCCGACTGCCGCTGCTGGCGCCGATGAGCGAGGTGGCGGGACGGCTCGCGACCCAGGCGGGCGCCTTCATGCTGGGCCGCCCGGCGGGCGGCTCGGGCGTTCTGCTCGGCGGCGTGCCCGGGGTCGCGGCGGGCAAGGTGCTGGTGATCGGTGGCGGCATCGTCGGCGTCAACGCGGCGCGGATGGCGGTCGGCCTCGGCGCCGACGTGACCGTGCTCGACCGCTCGATCGACCGCCTGCGGGAGCTCGACCAGATCTTCGCCGGCCGGGTCCAGACCGGCTACTCGACCGCGCTCGAGGTCGAGGCGCGCCTCGCCGAGGCCGACCTGGTGATCGGCGCGGTGCTGGTCAAGGGCGCCAAGGCCCCGCACGTGGTGACCCGTGAGCAGCTGCGGCTGATGAAGCCGCGCTCGGTGATGGTGGACGTGGCGATCGACCAGGGCGGCTGCTTTGAGACCTCGCGTCCGACCACCCACTCCGACCCGGTCTACGAGGTCGACGGGATCAGCCACTACTGCGTCGCCAACATGCCCGGCGCGGTGCCGATCACCTCGACCCGGGCGCTGACCAACGCGACCCTCCCTTATGTAGTGCGCCTGGCCGGCGGCGTCGAGGGCGCCCTGCGCTCCGACCCCGGTTTCCTCGCCGGCCTCAGCGTCCACGCCGGACGCCTCACCGACGCCGCCGTCGCCGCCGACCAGGGGCGGGAGCACACCGAGCCCGGCGAGGCGCTCGGCGCCCTGGCCGTCGGCTGAGCGGCCGCCCGGCCGCCCCGGCGGCGGCGTCGCCGGGGCGCGGGCGGGTAGCCGGGCCCCGTGATGCCCGCATGAGCTTGTGGGGCGGGGCTCGTGCTCGCTCGCCGCATCTGTGGCTGCTCCTGGTCCTGGTGGCCGGCGCCGCCGGCCTGCTCGCCGAACGGGTCGGCCTGCCGGCGGGCTACCTCTTCGGGGCGATGCTCGCCGGGCTCGGCTTCGCCCTGGCGCTGCCGGGGCGGCTGCGCGTCCCCGACTCCGTCTTCAAGGTCGGCCAGGCGGCGATCGGGGTCACGATCGGGACCTTCCTGGAGGGCTCGACGCTGGGCGGCCTCGGCTGGCGCTGGATCCCGGTCCTCGCGGTCAGCGCCGCCACCCTGGCGGTGACGCTAGCCGCCGGGCTGCTGCTGGCCCGCTCGGAATCGCTGGACCGCACCACGGCCTCGCTCGGCATGGTCGCGGGCGGCGCCTCGGGGATCGTCGCGATGGCCGACGAGCTCGGCGGCGACGAGCGGCTCGTCGCCTTCATGCAGTACCTGCGGGTCCTGGTCGTCACCTCGCTGACCTCGGTGATGATCCCGGTCGCCTTCGGCATCCACGCCGCGCCGACCGCCGGCCGGGCGGCGACGGGGCCGCTGGGGGCGCCTGCCGGGTGGGGCCTGACGCTCGGCGCGGGGGCGCTGGGGGCGCTGCTCGGGCCGCTGCTGCGGCTGCCGGCGCCCGCCCTGCTCGGCCCGCTGCTGCTCACCGCGGGCCTCTCGGTCGCCGGCCTGCTGCCCGGCGACGCCGCCGTCCCCTCGATCCTGCGCGACATCGCCTTCGCCGTGATCGGGGCTCGCATCGGCCTCACCTTCGAGCCGCGGACGCTGCGCCGGATCACCCGCCTGGCGCTGCCGGTGGGCCTGGCGATGGCCGGGCTCCTGGCCGCCTGCTTCGCGCTCGGCTGGGTGCTGGAGCTGGTCGCCGGCGTCTCGCTGCTCGACGGCTACCTCGCCACCACCCCGGGCGGCCTCTACGCGGTGCTGCCGATCGCCTACGGCAGCGGTGCCGACACCACCTTCGTCCTCGCCGTCCAGGGCCTGCGACTGCTGGTGATGATGGTGGCGGCTCCGCTGGTGGTGCGGCGGCTCCTCGCCCGCTGAGGAGCGCCGCGCGTCGCCGGGTGCCCGGGTCCGCTCAGCGCGGGTGTGGCGACCGGGAAGGGCGGTAGGCGGCCAACGCCAGCTTGCCGAACGCCGGCATCTTCAGCGACCCCCAGCCGCTCGCCCAGTCATAGCCCGGGCGGGCCTGGCAGCAGGTCACCAGCTGGTCCCCGAGCACCGTCTTCGAGAGGGCGGGGAAGATGTTGTCGTCCCCGATCGTGACGTCGTTGAACGCGTCGCGGCGGGTCTTGGCGTTGGCGCCGAGCCGGTAGATCAGCGGGTTGAGGAAGCCGAGCGGCGGCTCGCCGCGCCGTTCGGCGGCCTGGTTGACCAGGGCGATGCCCGCCGCGGTCAGCGGCGTCGCGGCGCTGGTGCCGCCGACGGCTCCCCAGCCGGGGACATCTTCTTCGCCGCTCCGGCAGGCCGCGGCGGTGCAGTAGAAGGCGTAGCCCGGGTAGCGGTCGGCGAGGGCGGCGACGTCGGGGACCTTGCGGCCCGGCCCGTAGCGGTGCACGTCCTTCTGCCACCAGGGGGTGCGCGGCGAGATGATGCTGACACCACCGCTGCCGCTCCACGGGATCCCGGCGTGGCCGTCGATGAAGGAGTCGTTCCAGACGATCTCGTGGCGGATCCGGTTCTTCTTGGTGAGGCTGAGGTTGGTGCCGCCGACCGCGGTCACGTAGGGAGAGGAGGCGGGCAGCGAGACTGCCTGGACCGGCAGCGCCGTCGTCTCCAGGTTTGCGGTTTCGATCGCCCGGCAGCCGGTCGAGCCCTGGTCGCCGGAGGCGACGAGCACCGAGATCCCGGAGCCGGCGGCGACGGCGAAGATGTTGTCGAGCGCGTTGCGCCAGCTGAGCGTCCCGGCGAGCTGCGGCTCGCAGACGCCGAGCGAGATCGAGATCACGTCGGGCCGGTGCCGCGGGTCGCCGAGCGCTTCGCCCGCCGCGAGGATGATCGCCTCCAGCGACTGCGGTGCCTCATAGACGTAGATGCGGTCGAGGCCGGGCGCCCCGACGCTCAGCTGCTCGAGGTCGAGCGTCGTCTCGTCTTCGGCCGGCGGGCGCTTGGCCGCGCCGACGACCTGCACGGTGGTGGGCGGGGGCTTGACGCCGAAGCACTCGCCGTAGGTGACGAGGTCGCCGCGGCGGAAGCCGCCCTGCTCGACCACGGCGACGGTCTGGCCTTCGCCGCGCAGGCCGCGGGCGTGCAGGCCGGTGTCGCCGTAGGCGGTCAGGTACTGGTTCGGGGTAACGGTTCGAAGGGGTGCCGGCCGCCGCTCGAGCCGGCCGCGCAGCCGCCGGCGGTGCCGGTGTGGAAGAGCACCGACCCGTAGCGGCCCTTGCCGCGCCTGCCGCCCTGCGATTCGGGGCCGAGCGCCGGGCCGATGACCCCCTGCGTGTCGACCGTCGCCCGCGGCGTGACCGCGATCCGGGACACCGCGCCGCGCAGGGCGTCGGGAATGGCCCTCGGGACGGTGCCGCCGGCCGAGCTGCCGGCCGCCGCGGCGGGCGCCGGCGGCAGGAGCCGGGCGGCGCGCGCGGCCGGCAGCTCGGCGGTGACGAAGGTGTGGGTGGGCGAGAGGATGGCGTGGACGCCGTGGTCCGCCAGCCAGCGCACGACCCGCTTGCCGGCGCGCGGCTTGGCGCCGAAGCGGTCGACGAGCTGCTCCACGGTCGCGTAGTGCCGGTAGCGCGGCGAGGTGGGGTCGGATACCTGCTGCACGAAGCGGTTGAGGCCGCGTGGGTGCTGAAGTTCGATCAGCGCCGCCACCTTCTTCAGCGGCAGGCCGGTGTGACGGGAGTGGTGCGCCTGCCTGGGGGCGGCGCTCGCGGCGGCGGCCGCCGCGAGCGCGACCAGCACCGCCGCGACGAGGACGGAGACAAAACGCTTCAAGGCAGGCACCTCACGGGGAAGCTCGGGTGACGGGACCCGCCTCGCATCGACGCGCCCGGTCGAAGCTCGAGGCGGGCCGGACGGATGTGCGAGCGGCCGCCGGCTCGGTGGTCGCAGACGGCGGCTCCGGCATCCCTGCACGCGGGGGCGCGCCAGGCTATGTTCTTCCGATGGAGGGGGATCCGTCTACGGGAGGCGGCGGTCCGGGCTGCCGCGCGCCGTGCGGCGGGCCGGAGGTCGGCACAGACCGGGACACCGCTGCCCACATGCAGCGCACCGGCGCCCTTGCCGGCGCGCTCGCCACGCTCCTGGGCTTCGCCCCCACCGCGGCGGTCCGCCTCCGCGCCGCGGCCGCCCTCCACGACATCGGCAAGGCGGCGATCTCCTCGCGCATCCTGCGCAAGCCCGCGGCGCTGAGCGCCGCCGAGCGCGCCGAGGTCGAGCGCCACACCTCGATCGGCCATCGCATGCTGCTCGGCTCGCCGGGGCCCGACACGGTCCTTGCCGCGACCATCGCCCTCACCCACCACGAGCGCTTCGACGGCGGCGGCTACCCCCACGGGCTCGCCCGCGAGGAGATCCCGATCGAGGCCCGCATCGTCGCCGTCGCCGACGTCCTCGACGCCCTGCTGAGCGACCGTCCCTACCGTCCCGCCCTCCCGCGCGGCGACGCCCTCGACCACCTCGCGGTCGGCAGCGGGACCCAGTTCGACCCCGCCGTCGTCGCCTGCGCCCTGGCCGGGGCCAAGACGCTCTTCGGCTGAGGCCGCCTACTCGTCGCCACCGCGCGACCCCTGCGCCCCACCCCCTGGCGGCGCCTCGAAGGCAGCCAGCCCGGTGACCATCGGGGTGCCGTCGGCCTCGCCGAGCCGCTCGCGGCTGCGGGCGGCGACCCCCATCAGCTCGCGCCGGGCGCGGTCGAGGATCTCGGCGGTCTCCCGCCAGCCCCGCTCGTCGACGGTCATCGGCATCCAGTTGAGGGTGGTGTCCTCGCGGGAGTCGATCGTGTCGGCGTCGATCGCCGCCGACACCTTGGCGACGAAGGTGCGCAGCGCTTCCCCGGTCACCCCGCCGCGCACCGAGAGCGGCACCCGGCGCCAGTCCTGATCGCCGATGAACGAGCGCGGGAGGGCGCTGTAGAAGTGCTCGATCGTGCCGCGCTTGGGGCGGGTGCGCACCTGCTCGATGCAGCCCACCTCGAGCAGGGCGTTGGCGTGGTAGGAGACGACGCCGAGGCTCTCGCGGAACTCGCGCGCCAGCTCGGTCGGGCTCGCGGTCCGCCCCTGCAGCGCCTCGAGGATCCGCACCCGCATCGGGTGGGAGAGCGCCCGCACGAGGTCCTGGTCGATCGTCTGACCTCCACTTTCGGGCCGCCGTCGATCCTTGCCGCGCTCGTTGCCCACAGTGCCGCCCCCGGTCCTTGTCGAAAACGCGGCAGCGGGTTCCGGATCGGTACTGCGCTGCCCTGACCCGCGGCAAGCTAGATGGCGCGGCTGCAAAGTTTCCTTTGCACTTGGGAAGGCTGCGGGTCAGAGGTGCATGTCGTGGTCGCGCCCGGGCGCGGGTGACTCGAAGCCGAACATTCCGACGGTCGCGTAGACAGGCTTCTGTCCGGATGCCTGCAGCCGATCTCTGGCTTCGACCTTCGCGGTGTCCAACCAGTGGAAGACGTCATCCAGACGCTCCATCAGCTCGCCGAATGCGACCGGATCGAGAGCCAGAGGGGTCCAGGTCAGATGACGTTCCGGGCGCGTATCCACCGTATCGGCGTGGAGGGCATCTTCGAAGCGTTCGAGGAAGGTGGCGACGACGACGCCGCTCAGGCTCCCCTGCAGCACGGCAGGCAGGCTGTCGAAGGGCTCTTCGTTGAGGAGGGCACGCTGGGTCGCGACGTAGTACGGAACCCACTTCCCTTTGACGAGATGCGAGAAGTTCCATTCGATCACCTCGCATTCGAGCAGGATCCCCCAGTGGTACCGGATGAGCTGATGGCTTTCCGCTTGCGGGCGCCGGGTCCTGAATTCCGCTTCCGAGATCGGGGCCACGCTGCACGCCGCCAGAATCTCGACCCTCAGCGGGTGTCCGATTGCCTTGGCGAATCTGGGATCGATCAGGTCGGCCTCCCGCCGCCGCCCTGCCCTAGCAGCCGTCCCCAAGAGGCTTTTCCCGTCTGCTCGATCTCATCTGAGCAGTGAGGCTAACTCATTTAACCGAGGGCTTTTCCAGGAGGTTGCGCAGTCCGTGTCCACCAACCAAATTCGCTTGAGCTTTGAATACGTGCCGGGAAGAGCAAATTCGTCACGGAGGGGGTGACACGAATGAAGATCGCCAAGAGGACGAGCCCGGCTCTGCCGGCAGTTCGCATCACCAAGGCAGGCTAGCGCCAGGGGCGTCGTGCGGAAGGTGCGGCCCAGGGGCGGGACCCCGCACGGCGCCCGATGGCCCCGGCGTCGGGAGGTCAACCGAGCTGGACAAACGTCTGAGGAGAACTACGGCGCCGGCTCGGGCATTAATGGGGACGGTCTGGTTCCGATCACGCTACGCGTGCGTTTCCCGTGATAGTCCTGCCGCCGCAAGGACGACGACGCACTGACCCGCGGGCCGAAAAGATGGTCGCCTGGCCCGAGGCGAGCGAGTGGCGAAACCGACGTCGACGTGTAAACGCAAAGACGGGAGGTATCGCCTTGAGCAGGTCAGTCAAGGTCCGAATCGGCGCCATGGGCGCCTCGTTGGTGCTGATGGGCGCGCTGGTCGTGATGGCCACCGGGGCCACCGGGGCCTACTTCAGCGAATCAAAGCAGGGTGAGATCTCGGGCACCACCGGCTCGATCCACGTCCACACCTCGGGTGGCAGCGGCCCCAACGGGCTGTCGTTCAACTTCAAGAACCTGCTGCCCGGCGAACCGCAGAGCGCCACGGTCGAATACAAGAACACCGGCCACAACAACCAGGACGTCTGGGTGGTGTTCGACGCAGAACCGCTGCACGCGCTCAACCAGCTCGGCCACTACGGCGAAGTCACGATCGCCAACCCTGGCGGTGTCCTGTTCCACTCCGCCAACCTGAACGACAACCAGGCGCCGGCCTCCGGCTACTGCGGCTCGGTCCAGTACTCGACCGAAGAATTCAGCCCGTCGGGCTGCTGGCCGCTCGGCGCCAAGTACAAGGTCGCCTCCAACATCGCCCCGGGGGCGGGCAGCTGGTTCAAGTTCACCTTCGGCTACACCACCCACAACGGTGGCATCGGGAACTCCCAGCAGGAAATCCCGTTCAACACCTACCCGGCCGAAGTCGAATCGTCCGAAATCGAAGGCAACGGCCTTCCCTACCAGGTCGTCGCCACTCAGGTCGGCGTCGAACCGTAGGCACCACCCCTACCGGGAACCGAGGGCGCCTCACCGGCCCCCGGACCCGGTCGCCCCGCAGGCGCCGCGCGAGTCCATCCGCTCGCGCGGCGCCCCACCCGGGGCAACGAAAGGAACCACCGACTTGAAGAGGCCGAGGCCGATCTCCGTGGCGATCGCCCTGCTCCTCGTGCTCTGCGCGGGCCTCTTCGCCCTGCGCGAGACCGGCAACCTGCCCTACCGCGTCTACATCGTCCACACCGGCTCGATGGTCCCGACGATCCCGCCGGAAAGCGCGGTGGTGGTGCGGGAAGGCTCCTACCACGTCGGCCAGGTGGTCTCCTTCACCGAGCACGGCGAGGTGGTCAGCCACCGGCTGATCCGGGTCAACCCGAACGGCACGATCACCACCAAGGGCGACGGCAACCGCACCGCCGACCCCTGGCACGTGCCGGCCTCCAACATCATCGGCGGCGTCGTGGCGGCGCCGCGGCACCTGGGCTACCTGTTGACCTACCTCCGCCTGCCCGAGGGCGCCGCCTCGATCCTTCTCGCCCTCCTCTGCCTGTGGCAGATCTGGGGCCTGGCGGGCAACCTATCGGGGGAGCGCCCCGACGTCGCGCCGGCGGTTGCCGAGGGCGCCTGATACGGCGGCCGGGCCGGGCGGTGGCGCGGAGCCCCCGCCTCCAACAAACGGCCGGCCGATCCAAGGGCCGCGAAGAGGGCAGGCGGCGCGGGTCAAGCCGTCGTCGCAGCGGGTCGATGCATAGAAATGCGGGAAAAGCTCTCCGGCTCGACGAGCCTCTCTCATGAGAAGCTGCCATGGCGGAGGCTGGGCACCCTGTTTCTCGGGGTTGCCCTCGCGGCGCTCGTCGCCGACGTCTGCCTCCTTGTCCTCGGCGGCCACGCGGAACGCACCGATGCCAGGGACGCGCTGGCGGTCACGACCATTCTCGCCGCCGGGCTCGCGACGCTGCTGACCGGCGTCGGCCGGCGCGGGGAGCAGCGCGCCTGGTCCATCCTCGGCGCCGGCATCCTCGTCTACGGCGGCGGCTGGGTCTACTACCTCTACGTGCAGAAGGAACTGGTCCGGTTCCCCGGTACCGCCGACTACCTCTGGCTCGTCCTCTATCCGTGCCTGATCGCGACGGTCACCCTGCTGGTGCGGAGGCGGCGGCGCGAGCAGGGGCTGAGCATCCCGCTCGACGCGGCAATCATCGCGCTGGCGCTCGCCGCGCTCGGCTATGAGCTGATCTTCAACGGCCTGGTCGACGTCGGCCTCGCCTCCACGGTGGTCGGCGGCCAGCTCGCCTACCCGATCCTCGACCTCGCGGTCCTGGTGCTCCTGGTCCTGATCTGTGCGCCCAGCAGGACGGCCATCGGTGGCGCCTGGGCGATGCTCGCCCTCGGGGTCGTGATCCTCCTGGCCGCCGACACGATCATCGTCCGGCAACTCGCCGAGGGCAGCTACCGACCCGGGACCCTGCTCGACGTGGCGTGGCCCGCCGGGGTGATCGCGCTGGCCTTCGCCCCGCGGCTCGGGACCTCCCTGGAACGGATCAGCGCCCTGCGGGGAGGCGCCCTCAACGTCGCGGTGGGGGCGTCATTCTGCGTCTCCTTCGGCCTGCTCCTGCAGGAGGCGCTGCACGACCAGGACCCGGTGGTCATCGCCCTCGCCGCCTCGGTGCCGAGCCTGATCGTCCTGCGCCTGATCTTCGCGGTGCGCGAGAACGACCGCCTCGCCCGCGACAACGAGAGCATCATCACGGCCGCCGGGGAGGGGATCCTGCGCACCGACGCCGAGGATCGGATCGTCTCCGTCAACCCGGCCGCCCTGCAGATGCTCGGCTACGAACCGTCGGAGATGCTCGGCCAGGGAGCGCACGCGCTGATCCACCACACGCGACCCAACGGCGCGCCGTACCCGGTCGGCGAGTGCCCGGTCCGCGATACGTTGACCAAGGGCACCACGAGCCACCTCGCCGACGAGCTCTTCTGGCGCAAGGACGGCTCCGGCCTGCCGGTCGACTACACGGCCGCGCCGGTGCGCGAACGGGGACGGGTGGTCGGCACGGTGGTCGTCTTCGACGACGTCACCCGCCAGCGCCGGCTGCGTGAGCAGCTGCGCGAGCAGGCCGACCACGACAGCCTCACCGGCCTCCTCAACCGCCGTCGCTTCGCCGAGGAGGTCTCCGAGCAGCTGCGCTACGCGCGACGCTACGGGCGCCCCGGGCTGCTGCTGCTGCTCGATCTCGACTCGTTCAAGTTCGTCAACGACTCCTTCGGACACCCGGTTGGCGACAAGGTGCTGTGCGACGTCGGGGCGACCCTGCAGGCGCGGGTGCGGGAGACCGACGTCGTCGCGAGGCTCGGCGGCGACGAGTTCGCGGTGCTGCTGCGCGAGGCCGACCGCGAGCAGGGGATGCAGGTGGCGGAGGCCCTGATCGAGGCGATCCGCGACGAGACGGAGCCCTCGGTCGGCGCCAGCTGCGGTGCGGCGCCGTTCGAGCGCGGCTCCGACCACACGCCCGACGACCTGCTGATCGCCGCCGACATCGCCCTCTACGAAGCCAAGGAGGCGGGCGGTGGGACGGCGGTCCTCTACACCGGGCGACGCGGCAAGGCGCTGACCTGGGTGGATCGGATACGCGCCGCGCTGCGCGAGGGCCGGGTCGCGATCGACGCGGAGCCGATCGTCGACCCGAGCAGCGGCGAGGTGCGGCGCGAGGAGCTGCTGGTGCGACTGCTCGACGAGCGGGGCGACAAGATCCCGCCCGCCTCGTTCCTGCCCGCGGCGGAGCGGTTCGGCCTGATCCAGGAGATCGACCTGCTGGTCCTCGACCGGGCGATCGAGCTGGCCGGCGGTGGCCGCGCGGTGGCGGTCAACGTCTCCGCCCGCACCCTGAGCGACGGGCGCTATCTGGGCGCCTTCGAGAAGTCGATCGCCGCGGGCCTCGACCCCTCACTCCTCAACTTCGAGATGACCGAGACGGCGGCGGTGGCCAACATGAGCGAGGCGCGCGCCTTCGCCGAGCGGATCCGCGAGCTCGGGAGCAGCGTCGCCCTCGACGACTTCGGCACCGGCTTCTCCTCCTTCGTCTACCTGAAGCACATCCCCGCGCAGTACCTGAAGATCGACGCCGAGTTCGTGCGCGAGCTGAAGCGCAGCCCGGCCGACCAGCAGCTGGTCGCCGCGATCGTCGGGATCGCCCGCGGGCTCGGCCAGCAGACGGTGGCCGAGGGCGTCGAAGACGAGGAGACGCTGGCGGTCGTGCGCCGCCTCGGCGTCGACCTCGTGCAGGGCTTCCTGTTCGCCAAAGCGCCAGGCCCCGTCGCGGCGCGTCGAGAAGTCCGTAGTACGTCTGTCTAGGCACGGCGCCGAAGATCGGCCTGCGGTGCCCTACGGGCGAGGAAGAAGGTGGATCGTCCGAGATGAAAGACATGTTCGCCAAGGCAAGACGACGGGTGCGCGGCAACTGGCTGCTGATCGTCGCCTCCGCCGTGGTGATCGCCAGCCTGCTCGCGACCGGCGCCCTGATCCGGACCTTCTCCGGCAGCAGCAGCGAGCTGCGCGAAGCGGAGGTCTCCGCCGCCAAGCTGCGCTCCCGGACGCTTGGGATGACCGCGGAGTCCACCTTCGCGATCAAGCGCGGCGAGGTGAGCGCCGGGGACTTCGCGCTGGACCAGCGGTTCATCGCGAGGCCGGCGGTCGGCGAGGCGCGCGACCTCAAACGGCAGTGGAGCGGGACGGAGGCCGGGGCGATCCTCGGCCAGACGTGGCGCCTGACCGCGCTCAACACCCACATCCTGCGGCTGGTCAACACCGACATCGCCACGGCCCGGGCGCTCAACGCGGGGCGCCTGCAGCCCGGCGTCCGCCTCCTGATCAGGCGCGTGCAGCGGGCCGAAGGCGAAATCCAGAGCGAACTCTCGGGCGCCGAGGCGCGAGCCACCGCGGCCAGCCTCGGGATCACCGGTGGGGTCGGCGTCTTCCTGGTCGCGGTCGTCGTCGGCCTGACCGCGATGCGCCGCCGCCAGGCCCGCCGGGAGGCGATCGAGCAGGCCGGCCGGGAGAACGCGCGCCGCCTGCAGGCCCTGGTCCAGCACGGCTCGGACATGATCACCGTGCTGGCGCCCGACACCACGGTCCTCTACGAGGCCGGCGCGGTGGAAGCGATGCTCGGCTATCGCCCCGCCGAGCTCGAAGGCCACAAGCTCCGCGACTGGGTGCACCCGGACGACGTCTCCTCGCTGCTCGGTCTCTGCGCCTCCGCCAACGGCGGCGGCTCGGCCCGGGAGCTGCGGCTGCTCCACCACGACGGCACGCTCCGCACCTGCGAGGCGCGCGCCACCAGCCTGCTCGACGACGAGCTGTGGAACGGGATCGTGGTCAACGTCTGGGACGTCAGCGAGCGCAAGGAGCTGGAGGAGCGACTGCGCCACCAGGCCTTCCACGACGGCCTCACCGGGCTCGCCAACCGTGCCCTGTTCGGCGATCGACTCGAGCACGCGCTCGTCCGCGGCGAGCGCAACGGTGACACCGTCTCCGTGCTGCTGGTCGACCTCGACGACTTCAAGTCGATCAACGACAGCCTCGGGCACGCCGCCGGCGACCGGCTGCTCGAACAGGTCGCCGCTCGCCTCGCCAAGGGGATGAGGGGCGCCGACACGATCGCCCGCCTCGGCGGCGACGAGTTCGGGATCGTGATCGATCGATCGGCCTCGCCGCCCGCCGACGAGACGGCCGCGCAGCGGATCAGCGCCGCGCTCGGCGAGCCGATCCGCCTCGACGGGCGGAGCTTCCCGATCACCGCCAGCGTCGGCGTCGCCCGCGCCTGCCCCGGCGAGGCGACCGCCGACCAGCTCGTCCGCAACGCGGACCTGGCCATGTACTCGGCCAAGACGGAGGAGAAGGGCAGCTACGCGGTCTACCGGCCCGACATGCACATCGCGACCGAGGAGCGCCTGCAGCTCAAGGCCGACCTGGTCCACGCCTTGGAGGACGCCGGCCAGCTGGAGCTCTACTACCAGCCGGTGGTCTCCCTGGACGGCGGAGGCATCGTCGGCCTCGAGGCCCTGCTGCGCTGGAACCACCCGACCCGCGGCCAGGTCGCGCCGGCCGACTTCATCCCGCTGGCCGAGGAAACGGGCGCGATCGTGCCGATCGGCCGCTGGGTGCTGGAGCAGGCCTGCCGGCAGGGCGCGGGCTGGGTCAAGGAATCCGAGCGGGAGCTCGCGATCGCCGTCAACCTCTCCGCCCGCCAGCTCTCCAGCCCCGACCTGGTCGACGACGTGCGCGGCGCGCTGCGGCGGAACGGGATGCCGGCCGAGCGGCTGATCGTCGAGGTCACCGAGACGACCCTGATGCGGAACGTCGAGCAGGCGGCCGAGGTCCTGCGGCAGATCAAAGGGCTCGGCGTGAAGGTCGCGATCGACGATTTCGGCACCGGCTACTCCTCGCTCAGCCAGCTCGAGCGGCTGCCGGTCGACATCCTCAAGGTGGACCGCGAGTTCGCCGGCACCCCCGAGGACCGGGCCGAGCACGCCAGGCTGCTGGCCGCGGTGATGGAGATCGGCGACTCGCTGCACCTGCGCACCGTCGCCGAGGGCATCGAGACCCCCGAGCAGCTCGCCGAGATGAAGTCGCTGCGCTACACGCTCGGGCAGGGCTTCCTGTTCTCCCGTCCGCTGCCGGTCTCCGCGGTGGAGGCGATGCTCGCCGAGGAGGCGGAGGGACGACGGGCGGCGCGCCCCCGCGGAGCGCCGCGGACGACTCCCTCGCAGCGGTTCCTGGGAGGGGAGGCCTGATGGCGCCCCGGAGCGGGGTATCGCATCCAGGCGAGGCTGCCGACGCCGAGGCCCCGTACGCGGACTCCCCCGTCGCGTTTCGCTCCGGGGTCCACGAGCTCGAGCGCACCCCGCGCGAACGGCGCAGCATCTACGTCGGCCTGCGACTGAAACTGATCCTGGTCCTCGGCTTCGCCCTCGCCTGGGCCGGGTTCTCGCTGTGGATCGCGCTGCCCTGGATCGCCGAGCTCGGCGAATCGATCACCGTGCCGCTCGCCGCCGCGGTGATCCTCGGCATCGCGGTCCTCCCCGGCTACCTGAACGCCAACCTGATCGCGTCCCTGCTGATCGACCGGCCGCCGCCGCTGCGCTTCGACCTGGCGCCGCCGCCGCTGACCGTGGTCGTCGCCTGCTTCAACGAGGAGGCGACGATCTCCGAGACGCTCGACTACGTCTGCCGGCAGCGCTACCCGGCCGAGCTGCGGGTCCTGGTCGCCGACGACGGCTCGACCGACCGCACCGTCGAGGTGGCGCGGGCGCGGGCGGCGCACGACCCGCGGATCTCGGTCGTGACCCTGCCGCACGGCGGCAAGGCGCACGCCCTGACCGGGGCGATGGCGCACGTGAGCACGCCGCTGGTCGCGACGGTGGACGCCGACACCCTGCTGATGGAAGGGGCGCTGGAGCGGATCGTCTCCCGGCTGCTGATCTCCCCGCCGGACACGGTCGCGGTCGCCGGCGCGGTCTTCGTGCGCAACTCGCGCCGCAACCTCATCACCCGTGCCCAGGAGTGGGACTACTTCCTCGGCATCGCCTCGGTCAAGCGCCAGCAGGGGCTCTTCCAGGGGACGATGGTCGCCCAGGGCGCCTTCAGCGTCTACCGCGCCGAGGCGGTGCGCGCGGTGGGCGGCTGGCCGGACCGGATCGGCGAGGACATCGTCCTCACCTGGGCGATGATGAAGGCGGGCGGCCGGGTCGGCTACGAGCGCACCGCGGTCGCCTTCACCGGCGCGCCGGAGGACCTCCGGCATTTCGCCCGCCAGCGCCGCCGCTGGGCGCGGGGGATGATCGAGGGCCTGCACGAGTACGGCGGCGCGCTGCTCTCCGGCCGCCGCTCCAATGCCCACGCCGTGCTGGTCGACTTCGCCTTCCCGTTCATCGACGGCGTGTACTCGATCGCCTTCCCGATCGGCATCGTCCTCGCCTGCTTCGGCAACTTCGCGATCGTCGGCCCGATGACCCTCGCGGTGCTGCCGCTGAACCTGCTGCTCGCGGGGATCATGTTCCGCCTCAGCCGCCAATCGTTCACGGAGGTCGGCCTGCACGTGCGCAAGAACGTCGGCGGCTACCTCCTCTACCTGCTCACCTACCAGCTGTTCATGTCGCCGATCTCGGTCGCCGGCTACGCCCAGGAGGCGGTGCGGGCGCGGCGGAGGTGGTGAGGGCCCGCCGCGCGCTCCAGCGGGCGGCGGGACCGCGCTCTGCCCTGGCCCGCGTTCGCAGTTCCCCGTACCGGTTACGGAAAAGTGCGAACGCGCCGGGGAATGCCGGCCGGGGTGGAATCGATCCTCTACAGTCGGAAGATGAACCTGCGGGAGGCCTATGTTCCCTCGCTGCGCGTGCGGATCGCCAGCGACATCGCCTCGCTCTGCGCGCTGGGGCTGCTGATCGGCCTGATCGGGTCCGGTCTGACCTGGTTCGGTCGCTCGGATTTCTTCGACCTGGCCGAAGACTCGCTCGGCACGGTCAAGATCGGGCTGGGCTTTCTCGCCGGGCCGGTCGCGATCCTCGTCGCTCTGCCGCTCGTCCTGGCCACGTCACGACGGCTGGCGCCGACCCGCCTCTATCGCATCCGGATCGTCATCGCCGCCACCCTCTGGGTGGCCGGCCTGGTGATCCTCGTCGCCAAGGTGTCGGGCCTCGACGGGTACACGCTGAAGGCCGGCACCTACATCTCGGCGGGCCTGCTCGCCGTCGGCCTGCCGGCGACGCTGGCGATGTGGCCGAACGGGCTCGAGGTGGTCACGGTCAACCGGCAGGGCGTGGTCCAGCACCCCCGCAGCGCGCCCTGAGCCGCCCGGCCACGCGCCTGCGAAAGGATGCGCGGATGGCCTCGGGGACCTCGCTCGGCGTGCTCGCCTTCGGCGACTCGATCACCAACGGCGGCGGCGAGCTGCAGTGGGGCGTGGCGTTGCAGTCCTGGGCGCTCTGGACGGCGCGGGCGCTCGGCCTTCCGTTCACCTCCCACGCGGCAGACGGGGTCGGGGTCGCCGAAGTCGACCGGCTGCAGGTGCCGGCCGCCACCGAGCGCAGCGCCCACCCCGACGGCCGCTACGACCTCGGCTGCCTGCACATCGGCGCCAACGACGTGCGGGCGCTCGACTGGGACGCCGGCGCCTTCGCCGCGCACCTCGGTCCGGTCCTCGACTTCCTCGCCGGGCGCTGCGCGCGGGTCGTCGTCCTCACCATCCCGCTCGACCTCGGCAGGCCGCGGCCGGGCGTCCGGGTGGAGGTCGCCAACGCGATCATCGAGTCGCAGGCCCGGCGGGTCGGGGCGACGATCGTCGACCTGCGCGGCTTTCGCGGCCGGCGGGTCCTGATGGCCGACCATGTCCACCCGACCGCGCTCGGCCAGGTGGCGATTGCCGAACGGGTCCTCGACGCGCTCGCCGCGGCGGGCATGGAGGTCCTGCTGCGCCCCGTCGACCTCGTCCACTACGAGACGACCCGGATCGGCCGCCTGCGCGGCGACCTCACCTACGCCTGGCGCCACGCCAAGGTGTCGGCCCGCAGCCTGCGGCTTCACCTGCTCGGTCGGTAGCTCGTGGCGCCGGCGCCTGCGGGGCCGCGGTGCTCGGCCCGGACCAAAGGACGACCGCACCGGGGGATCCTCGGCCGCCGTCTCGGACGGGTGGGGAGCGCCGGGGGCCCCCGGGGGTGGGGACTCGGATGGGCGCCGCTCAGCTCAGGCGGGGAGGCGGCCCGCCGCGGCGGTCGCCTCGCGCAGGCGCGCCGCCAGCTCCGGGGTGAGCGCCCCGGCCGGCATCCGCCAGCTCCAGTTCCGCGGGCCGACCGTGCCCGGGGTGTTCATCCGCGCCTCGCTGCCGAGCCCGAGGACGTCCTGCATCTGGACCATCGCCAGGTGGCAGCGGGAGGACATCGTCAGCCGCACCATCGCCCACCACGGCTCCTCCTCCTCGACCCCGACCCGGGCCAGCTCGCGCTCGAACTCGGTCCGGGAGGCCGCGTCGAGCGACTCGAACCAGCCGCGCGCCGTGTCGTGGTCGTGGGTGCCGGTGTAGACGACGTCGCCCTCCGCGTGGCGCTCCAGCTTGTAGGGGCTGTCGGGCTCGGCGTCGTCGAAGGCGAACTGCATCACCGCCATCCCCGGCAGGCGCAGCTCGCGGCGCAGCCGTTCGACCGGCGGGGTGATCTCGCCGAGATTCTCGGCGACCAGCGGCAGGTCGCCGAGCTCGCGGTGGATCGCGTCGAAGACGGCGCGGCCCGGGCCGCGCGCCCAGTGGCCGCCGCTCGCGTCCGCGTCGCCCTCGGGCACCGACCAGTAGGCGACGAAGCCGCGGAAGTGGTCGATCCGGGAGAGGTCGACCAGCCGCGAGGTGCGGCGCACCCGCTCGACCCACCAGCGGTAGCCGCGCCGGCGCATCGCCGGCCAGTCGTAGAGCGGGTTGCCCCACAGCTGCCCGTTGACGCTGAACTTGTCCGGCGGGGCGCCCGCCTGGGCGCCGGTCTGGAAGAGCTCCCGGTGGGCGCGGTGGTCGGCGCCGTCGGCGGCGACGTAGATCGGCAGGTCGCCGATGATCCCGACCCCGCGCGCCGCGGCGTACTCGCGCAGCGCCGTCCACTCGCGGTCGAAGCGGACCTGGTCGGCGGCCGCACCCGGGCCCGCGAACTCCTCCCAGTCGGGCAGCCAGTAGCGCTCCCGCTCCCGCAGCCGCTCGACCTCGACGGCGGCGACCGGGGCGTCCGGCTCGGCCAGCAGCGCCGCCGACCCGGCGAACGCCGACGGCGACTTGTACGGCGAGCCGCCCTCGCCGACCGGCCCCAGCGGCAGCACCTGCCACCACGACTGGCCGGCGGCGGCGAGCCAGTCGACGAGCTCGTAGGCCTCGCGCCCGAGCACGCCGCCCGGCAGGGAAGTCGGGTGCAGTTGCACTCCGTTCACACGCGATGCCGCGCTCGACCCTGACAATCGGGCGATCATCGATGCAAAAGAACGGGCGTGGCAGTTATAGGCGGTCGGTTTCCGGGGAAGGGGAGAGTTCCTGATGCCAGTATCCATCCTCAAGCGACTCACACATCGCCTCGGCCTCCTCGTCGCGGCCATGCTCTCCGGCGGCCGTGCGCTGCTCGGGGTCGCGGCGCCGGTGTCGACCGTCGTCCCGGACCAGGGGACGACCACCGAGGGGACTGCCGCGGGCCGGCCGGCCGCGCCCGGCTCCGAGCGACCGGCCGCCGCGGGGAACGGCGCCGGGCACCCCACGCCGGGCCCCGACCGGGAGCCGGCGGAGTCGATGGCCCAGGTCGAGCCGCCGCCGCGGATCCGCATCCTCGACGTGCGGCCGCGGGTCGACGGCGGGCGCTTCGACGTCAAGCGGACGGTCGGCGAGCCGGTCGAGGCCTCGGCGGAGGTCTTCCGCGACGGCCACGACGTGATCCGCGCCGTGCTGCGCTGCCGGCCGCCGCGCGGCGAGTGGCGGGAGACCCCGATGACCTGGGTCGACCGCGACGTCGACGGCGACCGCTGGGCGGGCTCCTTCGTCCCCGACCGCGAGGGGATCTGGTCCTTCGAGGTCGGCGCCTTCACCGACCACTTCGCGACCTGGCACGACGAGGTGACCCGCAAGCGCGCCGCCGCCGGCGAGGATCTCTCCAGCGAGGTGGCCGAAGGCGCCGAGCTGCTGCGCGGCGCGGCGGGCCGCGCCGACGGCGCCGATCGGCAGCGGATCGAGGCGGCGCTGAAGCTGGCCGAGGACGACTCGGCCGCGCTCGACGCGAAGCTCGACGCGCTGCTCCACCATCGCCTGCTGGAGGCGGTGGAGCGCCACCCCGACCGCCGCGACTTCGTCGCCGGCAGCCCGCTGAGCGTCGAGGTGGAGCGCGAGCGGGCCCGCTTCGGCTCCTGGTATGAGCTCTTCCCGCGCTCCTTCGGCGGCTTCGACGGCGTCCGCGAGCAGCTGCCGCGGCTGGCCGAGCTCGGCTTCGACGTCATCTACCTGCCGCCGATCCACCCGATCGGCCAGACCAACCGCAAGGGCCGCAACAACGCCCTCGTCGCCGGCCCCGAGGATCCGGGCAGCCCCTGGTCGATCGGCTCGGAGCTGGGCGGCCACGAGGCGATCGACCCCGGCCTCGGCGACGTCGCCTCCTTCCAGGCGCTGCTCGGCGCGGCCCGCGAGGCGGGGGTCGAGATCGCGCTCGACTTCGCGATCCAGTGCTCGGCCGACCATCCCTGGCTGCGCGAGCACCCGGAGTGGTTCAACCACCGCCCCGACGGCACCCTGAAGTACGCCGAGAACCCGCCGAAGCGCTACCAGGACATCTACAACCTGAACTTCGACTGCGAGGACTGGCGCGGCCTCTGGGAGGCGCTGCGCGACGTCGTCGCGCTCTGGGTGGAGCGTGGCGTGCGCATCTTCCGGGTCGACAACCCGCACACCAAGCCGATGCCGTTCTGGGAATGGCTGATCGCCGACATCCGGGCCGACCACCCGGACGTGATCTTCCTCGCCGAGGCGTTCACCCGGCGGGCGAAGCTGATGGCGCTCGCCAAGCTCGGCTTCAGCCAGTCCTACACCTACTTCACCTGGAAGAACTGGAAGTGGGAGCTGACCGAGTACGTCAACGAGCTGGCGTACGAGACGGCCGACTTCTGCCGCCCCAACTTCTTCGCCAACACCCCCGACATCCTCACCGAGTACCTGGTGAGCGGCGGCCCGCCGGCCTTCGAGGCGCGGCTGCTGCTGGCCGCCACGCTCTCGCCCACCTACGGCATCTACTCCGGCTTCGAGAGCTTCGAGAGCACGCCGGTGCGGCCCGGCAGCGAGGAGTACCTCGACTCCGAGAAGTACCAGCTGCGCGACCGCCGGCTGGACGGGCCGCTGCTGCCGATGGTCGCCCGCGTCAACGCGGCGCGCCGCGAGAACCCCGCCCTCCGGCACCTCTCCAACATCACCTTCCTCGACACCGAGAACGACGCCCTGATCGCCTACGCGAAGCGCACCGGCGACAACACCGTGATCGTCGTCGTCAACCTCGACCCGCACGGCGTGCAGGAGGGGATCGCGGGCGTGCCCGCCTCGCTCGGCACGGCACCCAGCTTCAAGGTTCGCGACCTGCTCGACGACCAGGTCTACGACTGGTCGATCGGCCGCAACTACGTCCGCCTCGCCCCCGGGCAGCGGATGGGCCACCTGATGCGGGTGGAGCGCCCGTGAGCCGCTACACCACCGACGTCCACGCCGCGGTCGGCACGCTGCGGCCGGCCTCGCGCGGCGGCGCGGCGGGCTCCGGCCCCGGCCTCGAGGCGGCGCCGGAGCGCTGGTTCGAGTCCGAACCGCTGTGGTTCAAGACGGCGGTCTTCTACGAGGTCTACGTGCGCGGCTTCTACGACGGCAACGGCGACGGGATGGGGGACTTCCGCGGCCTGATCGAGAAGCTCGACTACCTGCAGTGGCTGGGCGTCGACTGCGTCTGGCTGCTGCCGATGTACCAGTCGCCGCTGCGCGATGGCGGCTATGACATCTCCGCCTTCGACGCGATCCACCCCGACTACGGCTCGTTGACCGAGCTGGAGCGCTTCATCGGCGAGGCCCACCAGCGCGGCATCCGGGTGATCGCCGACCTGGTCATGAACCACACCTCCAGCGATCACGCCTGGTTCCAGGAGGCGCGCTCCGACCCGAGCTCGCCGAAACGCAATTGGTACGTGTGGTCGCAGGACCCGAACCGCTACCCGGACGCGCGGGTGATCTTCGTCGACACCGAGAAATCGAACTGGACCTGGGACGAGCAGGCGGGCGCCTTCTACTGGCACCGCTTCTTCAGCCACCAGCCGGATCTCAACTACGACGAGCCGGAAGTTCGCGAGGCGATGCTCGAGGTGCTGCGCTTCTGGCTCGACCGCGGGCTCGACGGGTTCCGCCTCGACGCCGTCCCCTACCTGTTCGAGCGCGAAGGGACCAGCTGCGAAAACCTCACCGAGACGCACGCCTACCTGAAACGGGTGCGCGAGGAGGTCGACGCCAACTATCCCGACCGGTTGCTGCTCGCCGAGGCCAACCAGTGGCCCGCCGACGTCGTCGACTACTTCGGCGACGGCGACGAGTGCCACATGGCCTTCCACTTCCCGGTGATGCCGCGCCTCTTCATGGGGCTGCGTCGCGAAGACGCGACGCCGATCATCGAGATCCTCGAGCAGACGCCGCATATCCCCGAGTCCTGCCAGTGGGGGCTCTTCCTGCGCAACCACGACGAGCTGACCCTGGAGATGGTCAGCGAGGAGGAGCGCGAGTTCATGTGGGCCGAGTACGCGATCGACCCGCGGGCCAAACTGAACATCGGCATCCGCCGCCGGCTGGCGCCGCTGCTCGACAACGGCCGCGACGAGATCGAACTGATGACCGCGATCCTCTTCTCCCTGCCGGGCAGCCCGATCCTCTATTACGGCGACGAGATCGGGATGGGCGACAACGTCTACCTGGGCGACCGCGACGGCGTCCGCACCCCGATGCAGTGGACCGGCGACCGCAACGGCGGCTTCTCCACCGGTGACTTCGCCCAGCTGTACGCGCCGCCGTCGATGGACCCCGTCTTCGGGTACCAGGCGGTGAACGTCGAGGCACAGCTCCGCACGCCCACCTCGCAGCTGCGCTGGATGCGCCGCTTCATCGCGCTGCGCAAGGAGCATCCGGTGTTCGGCCTCGGCGATTTCCGCCCACTGACCCCCGACAACCCGAGGATCTTCGCCCACATCCGCTGTTATGAAGAGGACATGGTGCTCTGCGTACACAACCTGGCCCGCTCCGCGCAGGCCGTCGAACTGGACCTCTCCGACCACGAGGGCCGCTACCCGGAAGAGATGTTCGGCCGCAGCCGTTTCCCGCGGATCGGCTCGCTTCCCTACCTGCTGACCCTGGCGCCGCGCGGCTTCTTCTGGTTCCGGCTGATCGACGAGGGGGAGATGCAGGCCAAGGAAGGCACCGCCACGGGGGAGTCGCGGTGAGCGGCGGCGAGGAGGCAGCCCCCGCGACGGTCGACCTCGGCGCGGTCGACCTCGAGCAGCTCGCCGGCTGGCTGGTCGAGCGGCGCTGGTTCGGATCGAAGGCGCGCGAGCCGACCCAGGTCGCGGTCGTCGACATGCCGCTGCTCGACCCGGAGCCGCCGCCGTTGCGGATCGCCCTGGTCGAAGTCCACTTCGGGACCGGCGCGCACGAGCTCTACCAGGTGCCGATCGTGATCGACGACGGCGACGGGCTGCCCGCCGCGGCGCGGATCGCCTCGCTCGGCGACACCGCCGCCTACGACCTGCTGGCCGAGCGGCGCGACCCGCCGCGCCTGCTGCGGCTGCTGGCCGGCGACGGCCAGGTCGCCTCCCCCGAGGGCCGCGTCATCTTCAACTGGGACGGCGCCGCCCCGCCGCCGGCGGGCGCCGAGGCGCGGCCGATCGCCTCCGAGCAGTCCAACAGCTCGGTGGTCTTCGGCGAGAACGCGATCCTCAAGGTCTACCGGCGGGTCGAGGCCGGCGTGAACCCGGAGCTGGAGATGCTGCGCTTCCTCGGGGAGCGCCGCTTCCGCCACATCCCGGCCCTGCTCGGCTGGTACGAGTATCAGGGCCATCCGGCCGACGCGACGCTCGGCATCGTCCAGGAGTACATCGCCGACGGCCGCGACGGCTGGGAGCTCACCCTCGACGGCCTCGGGGGCGACCCCGACGGGCTGCTGGAGCCGCTGCGCCGGCTCGGCGCGACGATCGGCGAGATGCACACCGCGCTGGCGAGCGACCCGACCGATCCGGTCTTCGCCCCGGAGGAGCGCGGCAGCGAGTCGCTGGCGCTCTTCACCGCGAGCCTCGACGAGGAGATCGAACGCCTCTTCCTCGACCTGCCCCGGGAGGAGCGCCTCGAGTCGATCGCCCATCGCGGCGAGGAGCTGCGCGACAAGCTGCGCGCCCTGGCCGGGATCGGCGGCGCCGGGATGGCGATCCGCGTCCACGGCGACCTCCACCTCGGCCAGACCCTGCGCTCCGACCGCGGCTGGACGATCCTCGACTTCGAGGGCGAGCCCGCCCGGCCGCTGCCCGAGCGGCGCGGCAAGCACTCGCCGCTGCGCGACGTCGCCGGGCTCCTGCGCTCGCTCGCCTACGCGCCGCTCGCCGCCCGCCTGCAGCGCGGCGCCGACCCGCCCGTCGACTGGGAGCCGCGCGCCCGCGAGCGCCTGCTGGACGGCTACCTCGACGCGATCGATCCCACGCTGCTGCCCGCGACGAAGCGCGAGATCGACCAGCTGCTGGCGATCTACGAGCTCGAGAAAGCCGTCTACGAGCTGAACTACGAGCTGAACAACCGTCCCGACTGGCTCGAGATCCCGATCGCCGGGATCACCCGGCTGCTGGAGGTGAAGGTCACGTGAGCAAGTCCTCGTCCAAGTCCAAGAAGGCCGCCGCCAAGCTCGAGGAGCGCGCCCCGAACGGCGCCGACCCGGCCCTGCGCAGCGAGATCGAGCGGCTCGTCCACCGCGAGCACCACGACCCGCACAGCGTCCTCGGCGTCCACCCGCGCGACGGCGGGATGGTGATCCGCGCCTACCGCCCGGCGGCGTCGAAGGTCCTCGCCCGCCGCGACTCCGGCGAGAGCGTGGAGCTCACCGAGACCCACCCGGCGGGCCTCTTCGAAGGCACCTTCGAGGGGATCGCGACGGCGCCGCGCTACGAGCTCGAGGTCACCTACCCCGACGGCGGCTCGTACACGATCCGCGACCCGTACTCCTTCCCGCCGACGCTCGGCGACATCGACCTGCACCTGCTCGGCGAGGGGCGCCACGAGGACCTCTACGGCAAGCTCGGCGCCCACGTCACCGAGGTCGACGGGGTGAGCGGCACGGCCTTCGCCGTCTGGGCGCCCGGCGCCCGCTCGGTCAGCGTGGTCGGCGCCTTCAACGAGTGGCGCGGCGACCTCGACCAGATGCGCTCGCTCGGCTCCTCGGGGGTCTGGGAGATCTTCGTCCCCGGCGTCGTCGAGGACACGCCCTACAAGTTCGAGATCCTCACCGAGGGGGGCGAGCTGCGCCAGAAGGCCGACCCGGTCGCCTTCGCCACCACGGTGCCGCCGCAGACCGACTCGGTCGTCCACCGCAGCCGCCACACCTGGACCGACGAGGAGTGGATGGAGCGGCGCCGCGCGACCGAGCCGGGCGAGGGGCCGATGTCGATCTACGAGGTCCACCTCGGCTCCTGGCGGCGGGTCGCCGAGGAGGAAGGCCGCTCGCTCACCTACCGCGAGCTGGCCGAGGAGCTGACCGCCTACGTCACCGACATGGGCTTCACCCACGTCGAGCTGCTGCCGGTGATGGAGCACCCCTTCGACGGCTCCTGGGGCTACCAGGTGACCAGCCAGTTCGCGCCGACCGCGCGCTACGGCACGCCCGACGACTTCCGCGCCTTCGTCGACCAGCTGCACGGGGCGGGGATCGGCGTGATCCTCGACTGGGTCCCGGCCCACTTCCCGCGCGACGACTGGGCGCTCGCCCGCTTCGACGGCACGGCGCTGTACGAGCACGCCGACCCGCGCCGCGGCGCCCACCCGGAGTGGGGGACGCTGATCTACAACTACGGCCGCCACGAGGTGCGCAACTTCCTCACCGCCAGCGCCCTCTTCTGGCCGCGCGAGTACCACGCCGACGGGATCCGGGTCGACGCGGTCGCCTCGATGCTCTACCTCGACTACTCGCGGCCCGAGGGCGCCTGGGTGCCGAACGAGTTCGGCGGCAACGAGGACCTCGACGCGGTCGAGTTCCTGAAGGGGATGAACGAGACCCTCTACCGGCGCGAGCCGGGGATCGTCTCGGCGGCCGAGGAGTCGACCGCCTGGCCCGGCGTCTCCCGCCCCACCTACCTGGGCGGCCTCGGCTTCGGCTTCAAGTGGAACATGGGCTGGATGCACGACACGCTCGAGTACTTCTCGCGCGACCCGATCTACCGCAGCTACCACCACCACGGGCTGACCTTCAGCCTGATGTACGCGTTCTCGGAGAACTTCGTCCTGCCGCTGTCCCACGACGAGGTGGTGCACGGCAAGGGCTCGATGTACGCGAAGATGGCCGGCGACCGCTGGCAGAAGCTCGCCAACCTCCGCGCGCTGTACGCCTACATGTGGGCGCATCCGGGCAAGAAGCTCCTCTTCATGGGCAACGAGATCGCCCAGGAGGCGGAGTGGAGCTACGAGCGCTCGCTCGACTGGCACCTGCTGGAGCGGCCCGAGCACGCCGGGATCCAGAGCCTCGTCCGCGACCTGAACGGGCTGCTGCACGGCGAGCCGGCGCTGTTCGAGCGCGACTTCGACCCGGGCGGCTTCTACTGGCTGGAGGCCAACGACGCGGCCCGCAACGTGGTCGCCTTCGCGCGCGCCTCGGCCGACGGCGAACGCACCCTCGTCTGCGTCGCCAACCTCTCGCCGGTGCCGCGCGAGGGCTATCGGGTCGGCCTACCGCGCTCCGGGCGCTGGGCGGAGGTCCTCAACACCGACTCGCGCCACTACGGCGGCGGCGACGTCGGCAACGGCGGCGGCGTCGCGGCGGAGCCGATCGGCTGGCACGACCAGCCGTTCTCGGCGGAGCTGACCCTGTCGCCGCTCGGCGTCGTCTGGCTGCGCCCCGAGGACCAGGGCGCGCGCCGCTGAGCGCCATTTGACTCCTGTCGACGACTATCCCTGGCAGCGCCCGCTCGGCCCCGTCCCGCGCGGCGACGGCACGGTCGAGTTCCGGGTCTGGGCGCCGCGGGCCGAGGCGAGCGTGGCGATCCGCTTCGTCGGCAGGCGCGGCGGCCGACGCGGCGAGGAGCCGCTGGAGCCGGTCGGCTACGGGTTCTGGGCCGCGACCGTGGAGGCGGCGCCCGGCGACGACTACTACGTCGTCCTCGACGGGCGCCGCCGTCCCGACCCCTGCTCGCGCTTTCAGCCGCGCGGCATCCGCGGCCCTTCGCGGGTCGTCGATACCGGCGCCTTCGAGTGGGCCGCGGCGCCGCCCCGCGTCCGGCCCGAGGACCTGGTCGTCTACGAGCTGCACGTCGGCTGCTTCACCGAGGAGGGGACCTTCGACGCGGCCCGCGAGCACCTGCCGGGGCTGGCCGAGCTCGGCGTCACCGCGATCGAGCTGATGCCGGTGGCCGCCTTCCCCGGCGAGCGTGGCTGGGGCTACGACGGCATCTACACCTACGCGCCGTTCGCGCCCTACGGCGGGCCGGAGGGCCTGGCGCGACTGGTCGACGCCGCCCACGCGGCCGGCCTGGCGGTGATCCTCGACGTCGTCTACAACCACCTCGGCACCTCCGGGACCAAGGCGATGACCGACTTCGGCCCGTACTTCACCGAGGGCCACCAGACCGGTTGGGGGAAAGGGATCAACTACGACGCCGCGCGCTCCGACCCGGTGCGCGAGTGGGCGATCCAGAACGCCGAGATGTGGGTGCGCGACTACCGGATCGACGGCCTGCGGCTCGACGCCGTGCACGCGATCCTCGACGAGAGCCCCACCCACCTGGTGGCCGAGCTGGCGGCAAGGGTCCATGCCATCCGCGAGGATGCGGTGGTGATAGCGGAGAGCAACCGCAACGACCCGGCGACGATCCGCCCGGCCGCCGCGGGCGGCTGGGGCGCCGACGCGCAGTGGGCCGACGACTTCCACCACTCGCTGCGCACCCTGCTCACCGGCGAGCGCCAGGGCTACTACGCCGACTTCGGCCGGGTCGCCGACCTCGCCAAGGCCTTCCACCGGCCGTTCGTCTACGACGGCCGCTACTCGGAGGTGCGCGAGCGCCGGGTCGGCGCGCCCGCCGAGGACCGCCCGCCATGGCAGTTCGTCGTCTGCTCGCAGAACCACGACCAGGTCGGCAACCGCGCCCTCGGCGACCGCCTGCCGGCCGCGGCGCGCCCGCTGGCGGCGCTCTGCACCCTGTTGGCGCCGTTCACTGCCGATGCTCTTCATGGGCGAGGAGTACGGCGAGGAGCGACCCTTCCAGTTCTTCACCGACCACATCGAGAAGAAGATCGCCGAGGCGACCCGCACCGGCCGGCGACGCGAGTTCGAAGACTTCGTCGAGTTCGCCGGCGAAGTCCCCGACCCGCAGGACCCGGCGACCTTCGAGCGCTCGAAGCTCTCGCGCCGCGGCGACCCGGCGATCGCGGCGCTCTACCGGCGGCTGCTGGAGCTGCGCCGCGAGCTCGGCGGCGGCGAGGCCGAGGCGAGCTTCGACGAGGGGGCGCGCTGGCTGCGGGTACGCCGCGGCGGCCACGAGATCGTCTGCAACTTCGCCTCCGAGCCGCGCCGGGTTCCGTGCGCCGCCCGCGAGGTCGTCCTCGCGACCCACGCGGCCGACGCCGACGGGGAGGCGGTGGGGCTGCCCGCCCTGGCCGGGGCCGTCCTCCTATGAGCGGCCTGCTCCCCGGGCGGCCCTTCCCGCTCGGCGCCACCTGGGACGGCGAGGGGACGAACTTCTCGGTCTTCTCCGAGCACGCCGAGGACGTCCTCCTCTGCCTCTTCGACGGCGAGGGCGTCGAAACCCAGGTCGAGCTGACCCGCGGCGAAGCCCACAACTGGCACGGCTACCTGCCCGGCGTCGGCCCGGGGCAGCGCTACGGCTACCGCGTCCACGGCCCCTACGAGCCCGCCGCCGGGCACCGCTTCAACCCCTGCAAGCTGCTGGTCGACCCCTACGCGAAGGCGATCGAGGGGCCGGTCGACTGGGACCGCGCCAACGTCCTGCCCTACGTCCCCGACGGCAGCGAGGACGCCGACCTCGAGGCCGACGACGAAGACGACCGCGAGGCGATGCCGCGCTCGGTGGTCGCCGACCCCGCCTTCGACTGGGAGGGGGTGAGGGCGCCGGACACCCACTGGGCCGAAACGGTGATCTACGAGACCCACGTCAAGGGCTTCACGATGCGCCACCCCGGCGTGCGCGAGGACCTGCGCGGCACCTACGCCGGGCTCGCCTCGGAGCCGGCGATCGAGCACCTGCTCTCGCTCGGGGTGACCGCGGTGGAGCTGATGCCGGTCCACCACATCGTCAGCGAGAGCTTCCTCCACGACGCCGGCTACGCCAACTACTGGGGCTACAGCACGCTCGGCTACTTCGCCCCGCACTCCGGCTACGCGGCGACCGGGGCGCGCGGCGAACAGGTGCGCGAGTTCAAGGGCATGGTGAAGGCGCTGCACCGGGCGGGCATCGAGGTGATCCTCGACGTCGTCTACAACCACACCGCGGAGGGCAACCACCTCGGCCCGATGCTCTCCTTCCGCGGCATCGACAACGCCAGCTACTACCGGCTGATGCCCGACGAACCGCGGTACTACATGGACTTCACCGGCACCGGCAACTCGCTGAACCCGGTGCAGCCGAGCGTCCTGCGGCTGATCATGGACTCGCTGCGCTACTGGGCGATCGAGTGCCACGTCGACGGCTTCCGCTTCGACCTCGCCTCGGCGCTGGCCCGCGAGTTCTACGACGTGGACAAGCTCTCCGCCTTCTTCGACGTCATCCACCAGGACCCGATCCTCAGCCAGGTGAAGCTGATCGCCGAGCCCTGGGACGTCGGCCCGGGCGGCTACCAGGTGGGCAACTTCCCGGTGCTGTGGGCGGAGTGGAACGGCCTCTACCGGGACTCGATCCGCGACTTCTGGCGCGGCGCCGGCTCGGTCGCCGACTTCGCCGGGCGCTTCGCCGGGTCGAGCGACCTCTACCAGCCGGAAGGCCGGCCGCCGCACTCCTCGATCAACTTCGTCACCGCCCACGACGGCTTCACGCTGCGCGACCTCGTCTCCTACGACGGCAAGCACAACGAGGCCAACTACGAAGGCAACGACGGCGGCACCGACGACAACCGCTCCTGGAACTCGGGCGCCGAGGGGCCGACCGACGACCCCGAGGTGAACGACCTGCGCGACCGCCGGCAGCGCAGCCTGCTGGCCACGCTGATGCTGTCCCAGGGGGTGCCGATGCTGCTCGGCGGCGACGAGATGTGCCGCAGCCAGGACGGCAACAACAACCCCTGGTGCGTGGACGGCGAGCTGACCTGGTTCGACTGGGACCAGGCCGAGGAGCACGCCGCGCTGCTCGACTTCACCCGCCGGCTGATCCAGCTGCGCGACGAGCACCCGGTGCTGCGCCGCGTCGACTTCCTGACCGGCGAGGAAGCGCTCGGCTCGGGCCTGCCGGACGCCTGGTGGTTCCGGCCCGACGGGCTGCGGATGACGCGGCGCAACTGGCAGGACGAGGGCGCCCGCTGCCTCGGCGTCTTCCTCAACGGCCGCGAGATCCCCGGCGTCGACGACTCCGGCGAGCGGATCACCGACGACTCCTTCCTGGTCCTCTTCAACGCCGGCAACGAGGCGATCGACTTCCGCCTGCCGACCCGCCGCTTCGGCGCGATGTGGGCGGTCGAGCTGACCACGGCCGAGCCGCAGCGCGGGCCCGACGGGGAACGGGTGGCGCCGCGCGGGACCGTGCCGGTGCCGGGCTGGACGATCGTCCTGCTGCGCCGGGCGGCGCGGTGAGCGCGGCGCGCCGGCTGCGCTGCACCTACCGGCTGCAGCTGGGCCCCGACCTCGACCTCCGACACGCCCGCTCCCTGGTGCCGTACCTGCGCGAGCTCGGCATCAGCCACGTCTACCTCTCGCCGCTCTTCCAGGCGCGGCCCGGCTCCACCCACGGCTACGACGTGATCGACCCGACCACGGTCTCGCTCGACCTCGGCGGCGAGAGCGCGCTGCGGGCGCTCGCCGAGGCCGGGCTCGGGGTGATCCTCGACGTCGTCCCCAACCACATGGCCGCGGTCGAGGAAAACCGCTACTGGCGCGACCCCGAGTGGCGGCGACAGTTCTTCGACCTCGACGAGGCGAGCGGCCGCCACCGGCGCTTCTTCGACATCGACGAGCTGGCCGGGGTGCGCCAGGAGGACCCCGAGGTCTTCTCGACCACCCACCGCCTGGCGCTGCGGCTGCTCGCCGAAGGCGTGGTCGACGGCCTGCGGGTCGACCACCCCGACGGCCTCGCCGACCCGGCCGGCTACCTGGCGCGGCTGCGCGCGGGAGGCGCCGAGCGGGTCTGGGTGGAGAAGATCCTCGAGAGCGACGAGGAGCTGCGCGACTGGCCGGTCGAGGGCACGGTCGGCTACGAGTTCCTGAACGACGCCGCGGCGCTGTTCGTCGACCCGGCCGGGGAGGGGGCGATGACCGCGCTGTACGCCGAGCTGACCGGCGAGCGGCGGCCCTTCGAGGAGCTCGCCGAGGAGGCGAAGCTCGAGCAGGCGACCACCACCTTCGCGCCGGAGGTCGAGCGGCTGCGCCGCATCGTCGACGCGCCGGACCTGGAGCGCTCGCTCGCCTCGCTGCCGATCTACCGGACCTACGTGCGGCCGGCGGACGGCGGGGCGGTGGGCGACGCCGACGGCGCGGCGACCCACGCCGGCGAGGTCGCCGAGGCCGATCGCGAGGCGATCGCCGCGGCGCGGCGGCGCGGGATGCCCGCCGCGGTCGCCGACCGCCTGACCCTCGACGCCGAAGCCCCCGCCGAGTTCGTCACCCGCTTCCAGCAGACCACCCCGGCGATCACCGCCAAGGGCGTCGAGGACACCGCCTTCTACCGCGACGTGCGCCTGCTGGCCCTGAACGAGGTCGGCGGCGACCCGGGCCGGTTCTCCCTCCCCGTCGCCCACTTCCACGCCCGCTGCGCCGAGCGGGCGCGCCGCTTCCCCCGCAACCTGCTGATCACCCAGACCCACGACACCAAGCGCAGCGGCGACGCGCGGGCGCGGATCGGCGCGCTGGCGGGCGTCGCCGCGGAGTGGGCGGCGGAGGTCCGGCGCTGGTTCGGGCTGGCCGCGCCGCTGCGGACCGAGCTGGAGCGGGGCGGCGGGCGGCGGGTCGCGCCCGACCCGGTCGAGGAGTACCTGATCTACCAGACCCTGGTCGGGGTCTGGCCGGTCTCGGCGGAGCGGCTCGAGGAGTACGTGCGCAAGGCGCTGCGCGAGGCGAAGCGCAACACCAACTGGGTCCGGCCCGACGAGGAGTGGGAGGGGGCGGTCCTCGCCTTCTGTCGCGGCCTGCTGGAGGGCGGCGGGCCGCACGAGGAGATCGCCGCCTGGGTGGAGCGCCACGCGCCGCGCGGCGAGCGCGCCGCGGTCGGCCAGCTGCTGCTCAAGCTGACCACGCCCGGGGTGCCCGACGTCTACCAGGGCGACGAGCTCTGGTCGCTGTCGATGGTCGACCCCGACAACCGCCGGCCGGTCGACTGGGAGCGGCGCAGCGACGCCCTCGCCGCGCTCGACGCCGGCGCCGCGGTGACCCGGGAGAACGTGAAGCTCCACCTGATCCGCCGCGCCCTCGCCCTGCGCGCCCGCCGCCCCGAGGCGTTCGCCGGCGCCTACCGACCGCTCGCCGCGGACGAGCCGCTCTGCGCCTTCACCCGCGGCGACGGCGAGGTCCTGGCGGCGGTCGCCGTCCGCGAGGAGGGCGCCGGCGCCACGCTGGAGCTGCCGCAGGGGCTCGCCGGCGAGTGGCGCGACGTCCTCGCGGGCGCCGGCGGCGAGCCCGCGCGCGGGACGGGGCGCACGCTCGACCTCGGCACGCGGGTCGCCTTCGAGGACGTCGCCCTCCCCGGCTGGCCGGTCGCCCTCCTGGAGCGCGCCGGCTGAAACGGACCGGGGGCGACCTTCGCCGCGGTGTTCCTTACTTCGGCCATGCCGAAGTAAGGAACACCGCGGGACGGCGCCGGGCGGCTCGACCCGGATCGTGCCCTCTGCAAGCGGACCCGCGCGTAGTCGAAAATGGGTACGCAGTTGTCCGGTCGTCTCTCAAGCCTTTCCGCGACCCGGCCGATTGCCAGGATGTGAGTCCCAGGGACCCATCCGAGGCGGACCCCGCCTCTTTTAGCCGCCAGGTCCTCGACCCTCTGCGGCGGCTGCCGGCGCCGGTCTGGGCGCTGGCGATGATCTACGGGGTGGGCGGCATGCTGTGCCTGTTCGCGGCCGCCTTCCCGGTCGGCCCGCACGCGCCGGTGACGCTGATGAACCTGGTCGGCTGCGGCCTGCTCGTCAGCTCCGCCATGCTCCTGCGCTTCGGCAAGGCGCTGCCGCCGGCAGGTCTGCAGGCCGCCGCCGCGGCGGGCACGATCGTCAACACGGTCCTGGTCGCCTCCTGCACCACGTCTTATGGCGCCGCGATCACCAGCTTCGCCTACCTGTGGATCGGCATCTACGTCGGCCAGTTCTTCGACCAGCGGGCGGCGCGCCTCCAAGCCGTGCTGCTCATCGGCGCCTCGGGGGTCGGTCTCTGGCTCAGCGAGCTGCCGGGGATGGTGACCGCCTGGGTGTTGATCGCCGGCTCCTCGGTCCTCGCCACCGAGGCGCTCGCCCGGCTCAACGGCCGCCTCCGCGCCCAGCTGGTCACCGACTCGCTCACCGGCCTCCTGAACCGGGCCGGGTTCGCGGGCGCGGCGGAGCGCGTCCTCTCCCTCGCCGACCGCGCCGACCTGCCCTCCAGCCTCGCCCTGATCGACCTCGACGAGTTCAAGCAGGTGAACGACCAGCAGGGACACGCCGCGGGCGACGAGCTGCTCGCCGGCCTCGGCCGCTGCTGGGGCGAGCAGCTGCGCGGCTCGGAGGTCCTCGCCCGGCTCGGCGGCGACGAGTTCGCCCTCGTGCTGCCGGGCGTCGGGCGCGACGGCGCCGGCGAGGTGCTGCGACGCCTGCGGGCGGCCTCGCCGATCGCCTGGAGCGCCGGCCTGGTCGAGTACCGTCGCGGCGAGTCGATCGACCGCGCCCTGGCCCGCGCCGACGCCGAGCTCTACCGCGCCAAGCGCGGTCGCGATGCTTGCGATGATGTCCGGTCATGGACGGCCCACCGGCGCGACGGACCCGGCGCTCCGCGCTCGTCTGATCAGCGTCAACGTCGGGCTGCCGAAGAACGGTCGACGCCGGCGGGCGGACCGTCGAGACGGCGATCTGGAAGGCGCCGGTCGAGGGGCGGGTGAAGGTCCGCGGCGACAACCTCGAAGGCGACCGGCAGGCCGACTTGACGCGCGCACGGCGGCCCCGACAAGGCCGTCTACGCCTACGCGATCGAGGAGACGCGCCTCTGGGAGGAGGAGTTGGGGCGAGACCTCGGCCCCGGCGCCTTCGGCGAGAACCTGACCACCGAAGGGGTCGACGTCTCCGGCGCCGTGCTCGGCGAGCGCTGGCGGATCGGGACGACCCTGCTGGAGGTCGTCCAGCCGCGCCTGCCCTGCGCCAAGCTGGGGCTGAAGATGGGCGACCCGACGTTCGTGCGGCGCTTCGGCCGCGCCTCGCGTCCCGGCGCCTACCTGAAGGTCCTCGAGGAGGGTGAGCTCGGGGCGGGCGACGCGCTCGAGGTCGACCTCGCCGGGCGCCCCGGCCACGGCGTCAGCGTGCGGCTCGTCTCCGACGCGATCCTCGTCGACCACGGCCGGATCCCCGCCGCGCTGGCGGCGCCGCAGCTGGTCGACAAGCTGCGCGAGCACATGGCGGAGCTGGTCCCGTAACCGCGGTGCGGGGCGCGGCGCTCCTCCTCTGCCTGGCGCTGGTCCTGGCCGGGGCGGGGACGGCGCGCGGCGGCTTCGACGGCGGGACCGTGGTCGGGGCGGGCGAAGGGCCGCTCGGCTGCATCTCGCGGCCCGGCGCGATCGCCAGGCGCGGGCCGCCCGCCGGCAAGGAGGTCGCGCTGACCTTCGACGACGGCCCGAGCCCCACCCAGACGCCGGCGATCCTCGCGACCCTGAACCGGCTCGGCGCCCGCGCCACCTTCTTCGAGGAGGGTCGCCACGTGCGCGGGCAAGAGGCGCTGATGCGCCGGATCCTCGCCTCCGGCGATGAGATCGGCAACCACTCCTTCCACCACCCGATCGATCCCGGCGAGGCGGAGCTGGCGTCGACCCAGGCGGCGATCCGCGGCGCGACCGGCTTCACCCCTTGCCTGTTCCGGCCGCCCTACGGCGAACTCGACCGTCGCGAGAGGGCGGCGGCCCGGGCCGACGGCCTGCAGCTCGTCTTCTGGACGCTCGACTCCGAAGATGACCACCATCCCGGCGTGGGGGCGATCCGCAGGCGCGTCGTGCGGCGCGCCCGGCCCGGCTCGATCGTCCTGCTGCACGACGGCGGCCGGCACCCGCAGACCGTCGCCGCGCTCCCCGGCATCGTCGAGGGGCTGGCGGCGCGCGGCTTCCGGCTGGTCACGGTGAGCCGGCTGCTCGGCGACCGGATGCTTCACTGGTCCCCCGAATGAGCTCGCCGGCCCGCGCCGGGGCGCGTTCGCAGAAGTCCGCGGATAGCGCGGAGAACTGCGAACGCCGGCGGGGGTCGCGCCGGGTGCGGGTCAGGCGGCGGCGCCGACGGCGTCGGTCGCGCCGCCACCGGCGGCCGCCGCGCCGGCGGGGCGCCAGAGGGCGTCGCCGCCGCACGGCTCGCAGACCAGCTCGCCGTCGTCGACCGCGACGATCAGTTCGCGCTCGGCGGCGGGCAGGTCGGCGTCTTCGAGGTCGGAGCCGCGCATGATCGCCGCCACCTCGGCCGTGGTCAGGCCGATCGGGAAGGCGAGGACGGCGTCGGCGCCGCGCTCCGGCGCCGGCCGGCGCTCCAGTGAGCCGTCGAGGTTGGCGAGCGCCGTGTCGTAGGACTCGAAGGGCTGGAAGCCGCCGACCTCGAGCCAGCGCCCGTCGGGCGCCTCGAAGATCACCGAGGGCGCCGTGTAGCGGATCGGTCCGTCGGAGTCGGCGTGACGGTTCTGGACGTGGGTCGGGCGCCCGTCGGCGGAACGGGCCCGCGCCTTGTCCTCCTCGTAGAGGGCGACGATCGCCGGGTCGTCGATGAGGGCGACCACCGCCGCGGCGTCGAGCCCGTCGACCGTCTCCAGGGCGGCGCGCAGCGCCGCGTCGTCGTCGAGCAGCCCGGTCGTCGTGAACTGCATCAGCTGCAGGGCGCGCAGCGCCGCGTAGCCCAGCTCGGGCGACTCCTCGCGGGCCGCGACGACGGCGCGGCAGGCGCGCGAGGTCCCGGACATCCGCGACTTCACGCCGCGGCCGAAGGGCATCCCGAAGCGCTGCTCGAACATGCGCCAGCCGGCCGCCAGGCGGGCGGCGGTGTAGCCGCGCTCTTCGTAGCGCTCGCCGCTCTCGCTGAGGCCGATCAGGACCAGGCGCCAGTCGAGCTGGTCGCCGAAGCGCCAGCGCAGCCGCGCGATCGCGGGGCGGGAGGAGTAGGCCCAGGGGCATCCCGGGTCGGAGAAGTGCCAGGCGACGATTCGGTCCACTTACCGAACGTTAGTGAATCGACTCGGCCGACCCGGCCGGCGCCCCGTGGAGCCTTCCTCCCGGGTACCGGCAGAAAGGCTCCACGGCAGCGAGGTGCGCGAAGGTGAATATGCGCTCTTTGCGGGTCTTTTCGGCACGCCGATCTCGCGGGGCCGGTTCGCGACAGGCGTCCGGGGCGCTCTCTAACTTGAGTCGGGCGATGGCTGAGCAGACGCAGATGGACAGCCTCCTGGCCGGCGAGCCCGCCTTTGCCCCCGCCGAATCGGAGGCGGCGCCGGAGGCCCCGGGCGACGCCGCGCCGCCGCAGGGCGCGCCGGCCGCCGAGGCGCCGACCACCGCCGGTCCGCGGCAGGACGCGGCCGGGCCCCGCCCCGCGGAGTCCGCCACCGCCGAGGCCCGCACGGCGATCCGCGACCTCGAGGACGGCCAGCGGGTCCGCGGCGTCTACGCGGTCCGTGGCCGCGAGCTGCGGCGCAAGCGCAACGGCGAGCCGTGGCTGCGGATGACGGTCGGCGACGCGACCGGCACGGCCGAGGCGGTCTGCTGGGACGAGGCCGAGGTCCGCTACGCGCTCTGCGCCTCCGGCACGCCGATCCACGTCAGCGGCGTCTTCGAGACCTCGGAACGGTGGGGCTCGAAGATCAAGGTCACCGAGCTGCGCGCCGCCGAGGACGGCGAGTACGAGCTGGACGACCTCGCGGTCCCCTCCGAGGTTTCCGCCGAGCGGCTCGAGTCGGACCTGCGCGACCTGCTGGACACGGTCCAGAACGCCGAGCTGCGGGCGCTGCTCGACCACTTCTTCGCCCCCGACTCGGAGACCTGGCCGCGGTTCCGCGACGCCCCGGCGGCGAAGACCTACCACCAGGCCTACCGGCACGGGCTGCTCGAGCACACCCTCTCGGTCGCCCAGGCGGTCTCCGCCGCGGCCAACTTCTTCCCCGGCATCGACCGCGACATCGCCCTCACCGGCGCGCTCCTGCACGACATCGGCAAGCTGATCGCCTACAACGACGATCCGCTGGCGATCGACCTCACCGACGCCGGTCGGCTGCAGGGGGAGATCCCGCTCGGCTACTACACGGTGCGCCGCGCGATCGAGGGCATCGACGGCTTCGACCCGCGCCTCGCCCAGTGCGTCCTGCACATCATCCTCAGCCACCACGGCCAGCTCGAGCACGGCTCACCGGTCGTCCCCGCCACCCGCGAGGCCGTCCTCGTCCACATGATCGACAACCTCGGCGGCCGGCTCGGCTCCTTCGATCGGCTCGAGCGCCAACTCCCCGAGGGCGAGTCCTGGTCGGGCTTCGACCGCGCCCTCTCGGGCTCGGCCTGGTTCTCCGAGCGCGCCGCCTGACCCTCACCCTCGACGCTTGTCCGCGGATCGAGGACAAGCGTAGGCGCGCCGCCCCGGCGCCTCAGAACAGCCGCGCGCAGCGCTTGGTCTTCGCGACGTCGCCGCCGGCGTGGCGGATGCAGCGGGCGAGGCGCTGAGGGCTCGCCTTGCGCTCCAGCGAGTGGAGGGAGCGCCCGAGGCTCTGCTCGCCGCTGTGGATTGCCGGCTTCAGCAGCAGGAAATAGGCGGCGACCACGATCGCGGCGAGCATCGCGAGCCGCAGAATCGAGGAAATCAGCCAGCGAAAGGGGGCGAGCAGGAGTGCCATTCAGCGCGCGCAGACTATCCTGGGAGGCGTGGCAAAGGACACCGAGAAGCTGATTCGACAGCTCTCGTTGATCTCATTCCTGATGGCTCAGGGGAGGCCGGTCTCGGCTCTCGAGATCAAGCGCGAGGTCGAGGGCTATAGCGACATGAACGACGACGCCTTCGCGCGCCGCTTCTACGCGGACCGCGCCGAGCTGGAGAGCCTCGGCATCCAGCTGGGGGTGGAGAAGCCGGGGGAGGGGTTCTTCGAGGCGGAGCTGTACTCGCTGCCGCCGGAGAACTTCTACCTCGACCCGATCTCCTTCGCCGACGACGAGCTGGCGGCGCTCTCGACCGCGCTGCTGCTGCTCACCGACGGCGGCTTCGCCTACGCCGAGCCGCTGCGCCTCGCCCTCCAGCAGGTCGCCTGGGGCCACCCCAACCCGCTCGCCGAGGGCGAGCGCGCCCCGGTCGAGATGGCGATGACCGCCTCGGCGGGAGGCCGCGAGCTCTCCCAGCGGCTGTCGAAGATCGAGACCGCGATCTCGCGCCGCAAGACGATCGAGTTCACCTACTTCACGATGGAGCGCGGCGAGACCGCGAAGCGCAAGGTCGACCCGTACCACCTGGTCTTCCGCGGCGGGCAGTTCTACCTGATCGGCCACGCGCACGAGCGCGACGCGGTGCGCGTCTTCCGCCTCTCCCGGATCCAGGGAAAGGTCGGCTACGCGACCAAGGCCGAGCACGACTTCTCGCCGCCGGAGGACTTCGACCGCCGCGACTACGGCAGCCGCGCCGACTGGCAACTGGGCGAGTCCCAGGGCCGCGCCAAGATCTGGATCCGCGAGCGGATCGCCTGGCTGATCGAGCGCGACTTCGGCCGCTACGGGGAGGTCCGCGAGGCCAAGCCGGCCGACAAGGCGCCGGGCAAGGGGAAGATCTTCGAAACCGACTACGCCTCCCACCGCGAGCTGATCGCCTGGGTGCTGCGCTGGCGGGCCAACGCCCGGGTGCTGGCGCCCGAGGACCTGCGCGAGGAGGCCGAGGCGCGCCTGGCGCTGCTGCGCGACCGCCACATGAACGGCTTCCAGCCCGCCGAGATCGTCGACCGGCCGCTGCGCGACCAGCCGCGCCGCTCGCGCTCCGGCAGCCGCGGCGACGCGGCGATCCGCCCGGAGCGCTTCGCCCGCCTCGTCACCCTCGCCGGGATGCTGATCGAAGCGGCGAAAGCGGGCCGGCGCCTGCAGGTCGCCGACCTGCGCAGCCGCCTCGAACTCACCGAGGAGGAGCTGCGCGAGGACATCGAGCTGCTGAACGTCGTCAACTTCGGCGGCGGCACCTACGTGCTCTACGCGGAAATCCTCGGCGAGGAGATCGAGGTCGACTCCGAGCCCTACGGCGACAACTTCGCCCGCCCGGCGCGCCTGCTGCCGCTGGAGGCGAAGGCGCTGATCGCCGCGATCGACCTCTTCGGCGACCACCTGCCGCAGTCCAACCTGCAGAAGGCGCGCGAGAAAATCGTCAAGGCGCTCGGCCACGATCCCTCCGAGGAGGGGCTGGAGATCGTCCCCGCCGGCGGCGGCGACGCCAGCGTGGCGCGCCTCCTCAACCAGGCGATCGCCGACTCCAAGGTGGTCGAGCTCTCCTACTACAAGGAGAACGAGGACGAGCTGACGACGCGCCGGATCGAGCCCTACCGCCTCCAGAACGGTCGCGAGGGCTGGTACGTCGAGGCCTGGGACCTGAAGAAGGACGGCGTCCGCCACTTCAAGCTCGATCGCATCAAGGAGGCGGCGCCGACCGAGGACGCCTTCGAGCCGCGGCCGGAGATCGAGGAATTCGCCCGGGTCGAGGGCTGGATGACGCACGGCGAGGTGCCGGCCGCCGAGGTGGCGCGGGTCTGGGTCTCGCCGGAGCGGGCGCGCTGGCTGCGCGAGGAGCGCACGGTGATCGAGGAGCTGGCCGACGGCGCCGTCGTCGTCGAGCTGCCCTACGCCGGCAAGGCCTGGCTGGTGCGGGAGATCCTCCGCGGCGCCGGCGACCTGGTCGTGCTGGAGCCGGCCGACGCCCGCGCGGCGATCGCCAAAGAGGTCGAAGGCTGACTTCCGTGCGGGTCGCCGCGCGCTCGTTCACTTGTCCACCCCATGGTGTGGATAACTGAACGAATGGCGGAGCCCGCCCCCGGCCACCCCGAGATCCTCCGCATCGTCGCCCCCAACCCCGGGCCGATGACCCTGGAAGGGACCAACACCTACCTCTACGGCGCCGACCCCTGCGTGGTGATCGACCCCGGCGACGAGGACCCCGCCCACCTCGAGGCGATCCGCGTCGCGGCGGCGGAGCGCGGCGGCATCGGCGCGGTCCTCGTCACCCACTCCCACGTCGACCACCTCTCCGGCGCCGACCGCCTCGATGCGCCGGTCATCCAGCCCGAGGGCGGGGAGGAGCACGGCGGCCTGCGCGCCCTCGCCACCCCCGGCCACGCCGAGGACCACGTCGTCTTCCTCGGCGCCGAGGGCGTCTGCTTCTGCGGCGACCTGGTGCTCGGGCTCGGCTCGACGATCGTGCCGCCCGGCGGCAACTCGCTGGCCGCCTTCATGGACTCCCTCGCCCTGCTGCAGGCCGAGGGCCTGGCGCTGATGTGCCCCGGCCACGGCCCCTGGATCACCGACCCGGCGGCGAAGCTCGCCGAATACGTCGAGCACCGGCTGACCCGCGAGCGCCGCCTTCTCGCCGCGCTCGAGGCCGGCGAGCGTTCCCGCGCCGCCCTCCTCGGCACCGTCTGGGACGACGTCCCGGCCGAGCTGCTGCCGATGGCGGCGATGGCGATGGAGGCCCACCTCGAAAAGCTCGAGTCCGAGGCCCGCCTCCCAGCCGACCTCACCGAGTAGCCACCTCGCCACCCTGACGCTTGTCGTCCAGAGGACGACAAGCGTCGGGGGGACACGGGGCCTGGTCGACCTTGGCGCGAGCCACGATCTTGGCCGCTTTGGCCAGCCGGCCAGTTCTGATAGACACGACGTATGCGGGGCGCGAGCGCACGGGGAGTGGCCAAGGCCGGACTGTTGGCGAGCCTGGCCGGGGTCGGCATAAGCGCCGCCTCGGTCTGGATCGCCTGGCTGCGGCTGGCGCGGCGGGCACTGCCGCAGGAGACCGGGCGGCTCACGGTCCCCGGGCTGGCCGGTCCTGTCCTCGTGCGGCGCGACCGCTGGGGCGTCCCCCACATCGAGGCCGGCGAGCGCCGCGACCTGCACTTCGCCCAGGGGTTCGTCCACGCCCAGGACCGCCTCTGGGAGATGGAGTTCTACCGCCGGGTCCTCAGCGGCCGGGTCTCGGAGTTCGCCGGGGAGGACACCCTGCCGGTCGACCGGCTGATGCGGACCCTGGGGATGCGGCGCGCTGCCGAGCGCGAGGCGGCGGCGCTCGAGCCGGAGCTGCGGGCGCTCCTCGACCACTTCTGCGCCGGCGTCAACGCGGGCGCCGCGGCGGCCAAGGCACCGCCGCTGGAGTTCCGCCTGCTGGGCCTCGACTGGGAGCCGTGGAGCCCGGTCGACATCCTCGGCCTCGGCAAGCTGCTCGCCTTCGGGCTCTCCACCAACTGGGAGCGCGAGCTGCTGCGCGCCGACATGGTGCGGGAGCTCGGCCCCGAGCTGACCGCCCGCCTCGACCCCGGCTACCCGCGCGACAACCCGATCGTCGACCAGACCGCGTGGAGCGGCGAGGGCCTGCCGCTGGTCGAGCAGATCGACGCGGTGCGCCGCGCGCTCGGCCTCGCCACCGAGGCGAGCGGCTCCAACAACTGGGCCGTCTCCGGGGCGCGCTCGGCGACCGGGATGCCGCTGATCGCCGGCGACCCGCACCTGCCGCCGAGCCTGCCGCCGATCTGGGAGGAGATGGAGCTGCGCTGCGACGGGCGCTTCGTCCGCGGCGCCACGTTGCCCGGCATGCCCGGCGTCTACATGGGCCAGGGCAACGACGTCTGCTGGACGATCACCAACGTGATGGCCGACGTCCAGGACCTCTTCATCGAGCGGGTCGAGGGCGACCGCTACCGCTTCGAGGACGAGTGGCGGCCGCTGGCGACGCGCCGCGAGGAGATCGTCGTCAAGGGCCGCAAGGCGCCGGTGACGCTGCAGGTGCGCGAGACCCACCACGGCCCGATCGTCAACGAGGCGCTCGGCGCCGACGACGCCGAGCCGCTGGCCCTCGCCTGGCAGACGCTGCGCGAACCGACCGCCTTCGCCGGCATGTTCGAGCTGCTCGACGTGGACTCCGGCCCCGACCTGGTCGCCCGCCTCGCCGGCCACACCTCGCCCGCCTCCAACGTCGTCTGGGCCGACCGCCACGGCTCGATCGGCTACAAGCTGATCGGCCGCCTGCCGCGCCGGCGCGGCGACGTCGCCGACCTGCCGAAGCCCGGCTGGGGCGGCGAGTTCGAGTGGGAGGGGACGGTTCCCTACGAGGAGCTGCCCGAGGTCGTCGACCCGGAGTCGGGCTACCTGGTGACCGCCAACAACCGCATCGTCGGCGACGACTACCCGCACCACATCACCTCCGAATGGCTCGACGGCTTCCGCGCCCGCCGGATCGAGGAGCTGCTCGCCGGGCGCGAGCTGCACGACCTCGACGGCTTCGCGGAGATGCAGGTCGACGTCCTCTCGCTGCCCGGGCTGGAGGCGGCGCGCCGCCTCTCCCGCCTGCACCCGCCCGGCCAGCGCGAGCGCTCGGCGATCGAGCGGCTGCGCGCCTGGGACGGCCGGCTCGACCCCGAGACCGTCGCCGGGACGATCTACCAGGCCTTCCTGCTGCGCCTCGCCCGCGAGGTGGCGCGCGCCGCGATCGGCGACCGCGACCTCTGCGAGCGCTGGCTCGACCGCGCCGACAACGGCTTCAGCCCCCACATCACCTCGCCCTGGCGCTGGCACTCGCACCTGATGGGGCTCTGGGAGGAGGCCGACGACGAGCTGATCGGCCGGCCCTGGGACGACCTCGTGCTCGAGGCGCTCGCCGGGGCGCTCGACGACCTCACCGAGCGCTTCGGCGACGACCCCGAGGGGTGGCGCTGGGGCACGGTCCACGAGATGGTGTTCCCACACGCGCTCGGCAACGCCAACCCGGTGCTGCGCCGACTGCTCAACCGGCGGGTGCGGGCGGGCGGCGCCCAGGAGACGGTCAGCCAGATCGCCTACGACCCGAACGACCCCTACCGCGCGGTCTGGGCGCCGAGCTGGCGGATGGTCGCCGACCCGACCGACCCCGACCGCTCGCGCTGGCAGATGTTCGGCGGCGAGTCGGGACACCCGGCGAGCCCCCACTACGCCGATCTGCTCGACGGCTGGCTGGCGGGGGAGACGCAGCCGATGTGCGGCGAGGGACCGTGGCGGGTATTGGAGATGAGGCCGGCCTGAAGTCGCCGGCCGCGGCAGGGATGTAGTTTCCCGCTCAACCGTTTCCCCATCTTCACTTCCCCGGAGGTACCCCACATGAAGCTCGGACGTCTGCTCGCCCGCCTGCTCATCGGCGGCATGTTCATCGGCCATGGAACCCAGAAGCTGTTCGGCTGGTTCGGCGGTCCGGGGCTGGAGGGGACCACCGGGATGATGGACAAACTGGGCCTGGCGCCCGCCCGGACCAACGCCTATGCCGCGTCCCTCTCGGAGACGCTCGGCGGGGTCGGGATCGCGCTCGGCGCCTTCACCCCGGCGGCGGCCGCCTCGCTGATCGCCACGATGACGACCGCGATCCGCACCGTGCACTTCAAAAACGGCTTCTGGTCGACCGGCGGCGGCTACGAGTACAACCTGACGATCATCGCCGCGCTGCTGCTGATCGTCGACGGCGGCCCCGGCCCGATCTCGGTCGACTCCCTGCTCGGCGCCGAGGAGACCGGCGCCGGTGTGGCCCTCGCCGCCCTTGCCGCCGGAGTCGCCGGCTCCACCGTCAGCCTGGCGGCCGCCAAGTCCGCGGCCCAGAAAGCGGCCGCCGCGGCGCCCGCCCCCCGCCCCGACGAGCGCCGAAGCCACCACCGCCTGAGCCTCCGGCCCGCCCGCCCGCCGCACGTCGCCCTTGCAGTGTTCGGAACTTGCCAATAGCGCAAGTTCCGAACAGCGCGGCGTCGGCTCAACCACGCGCCCGGGAGCGCATCGCCTCGACGATCGGCGCGGGCGCCTTGGCGGGGGAGCCCGCGTCGAACGGCGGCTGCGGGTCGTACTCGATCATCAGCTGAATAGCCTGGGCGACCTCGGTCCCCGCCTCGCGGCCGACCAGGTGTAGCGCCATGTCGATCCCCGCCGAGACCCCGGCGGCGGTCAGCAGCTTGCCGTCCTCGACCCAGCGGCCGACCTGCGGCTCGGCGCCGTAGCCGCGCAGCGGGTCGAGGTGAAGCCAGTGGCCGGTTGCCCGCCCCGTCCCCGGACAGGCCGACCCCGGACGCGCGGCCTGCGAGGGCCCCGTCAACGTCCTCGAGTCCCGCGTCCCGGGCGCGGCCGCCCGCGCGCCGTGTCGGTGACAGGACCGATACATCCTGGGAAAAGTCGTGTTGAAGGCTGCCCGGGCCCATGACGACCGAACCATCCCGCTACCCTGTCCAACTCCTTTTGAGGCGCCTGCTCTCAGCCGTCTTCCTGCTGCTGGCCCTCGCCGGCGGCGCCTATCTCCTCGCGCAGGAGGCGACGACCCCCGCCTCGGCCGCCGCGACCCCTCGGCCGCCGCGGAACTTCTTCGGGATCGTGCCGCAGAACGCGCTGACGACGAGGGAAGCCGAATACATGAAGGCGGGCGGCATCGAGGCGATCCGCACGCCGATGCTCTGGTCGGGCATCCAGCCGACCCGGCGCGGCGAATACAACTGGGCCTCGTTCGACCCGACGGTCGAAACGGCTGCCCAGGAGGGCCTCTCCGTCTTGCCGTTCATCGTCGCGACGCCGCCCTGGCTGTCGAAGCGGTACACGACGCTGCCGATCAACAATCGCGTTCAGCGCCGCGCCTGGACGCGATTCCTGCGCGCCGCGGTGAGGCGCTACGGGCCGGGCGGCGAATTCTGGGTCGAACACTCGCCGCGCAAGATCCGCGAAGAAAAGGAAAGGCAGCAGGCGAACCCGGACTACGAACTGCCCGGCGCGCAGAAGACGCCGATCCGCAGGCCGATGCCGATCAAGACCTGGCAGATCTGGAACGAGGCGAACTTCTTCTACTTCGCCTATCCGGTCAGCCCGCACAACTACGCGCGCCTGCTGAAGATCTCGACGCCGGTGATCAAGCGCAACGAGCGCGGCGCCAAGGTGGTCCTCACCGGCCTCTTCGGGCGCCCGACCGCGGGCCGGAGCCGCGGCATGCCCGCCGCGCAGTTCCTGGAAGGTCTCTACCAGGTGCCCGGCATCAAGCGCTACTTCGACGGCGTCGCCCTGCACCCGTACGCGATCAACAGCCACGAGCTGGAAGAAATCGTCGAAGAACTGCACGAAGTGACCGATCGCCAACCACGACCGCGTGCCGCTCTACATCACCGAGATGGGCTGGGGCTCGCAGAACGACTACCAGGTGGACGCCTTCGAGCACGGCATCCGCGGGCAGGTGAAGGAACTGCGGGCCGCCTACTCCTACCTGCTGCGCAACCGGGTGAAGCTCGACCTCAAACAGGTCTACTGGTTCTCCTGGAAAGACCTGCCGGAATCGTGCGCCTTCTGCGACTCGGTCGGCCTGTTCAGGTACGGCCCCAAGTTCCGGCCGAAGCCGGCCTGGCACGCCTTCGTCCGGATCACCGGCGGCAAGCCGCACCCGTAGCCCTCGGGGCGCGGCTCAGTCGCGCGACGCCGCCCGCCCGGGTCCCGGCTTGCGCGGTTCGAATTCCCTGCGATGCAAGGAAAAAGCACCGCGGAAGGCGGCGGCGCGGGTATCGATCGCGACGGCGGCGGCGTAGCCCGAGTCGATCGGCAGCTCCTGGGCGACGACCGCCGGCCCCGGGGCCGGTCCGGCGAGCCCGCCGCCGGTGCACTTGACCCGCGCCTCGTGCGCGGTCCAGGCCGCGTAGAAGGCGCGTTCGCGCTCGCCCGGGGCGGCCGCGGCCACCGCCGCGGCGTCGGCGGCGGGCAGCCAGCGGGCGGCGAGCCGGACGAGATCGCGCCGGGGTCGCAGCCGCTCGACGTCGACCCCGACCTCGGCGCCGGCCGGGGCGACCGCGACCAGCGCGAGCTCGCCGGAGTGGGAGAGGTTGAAGGAGAACGGCGCCGGCTCGGCGGCGAGCCGCGGCTTGCCGCCCGGACCCGCAGACAGCGGCGGCGCCCCGCCGCCGCCCAGGTAGCCGGCGAGGATCGCGCCGAGCGCCTCGCGCGCCGCGCCGCGCCCGCCCGCGCCGAGCCCGATCCGCCAGACGTGGACCTCGCCGCTGCGCGGCGCGGTCGTGCCGCGTGCCGTTCGAGGCGCCACCCGGGGATCATCCCAGGCGCCCGCGCCGCGATCCCAGGCCCCGAGCCGCATCCGCGGCTCCTGCGCCGGGACCGCGGGCCGGTCGCGGGCCGGTGGGCCGGACCCCGGAGGCCCGCGCGGCGACTATAGGATGGCCCGCGATGCACTCCTCCGCGGCGGCAGGGCCCGCTTGGCTGGTCCTTCCGACCTACAACGAGGCGGCCAACATCGCGGCCGTCGTCGAGGCGGCACGGCAGAACCTCCCAGGGACGCCCGCGTCCTCGTCGTCGACGACAACTCCCCGGATGGCACCGGCTGGATCGCCGACCGCCTCGCCGCCGCCGACCCGGACGCGGTCGAGGTGCTCCACCGGGCCAGCAAGGAAGGCCTCGGACCCGCCTACCTGGCGGGCTTTCGCCACGCGCTCGAGCGCGGCGCCGGCTTCGTCGCCCAGATGGACAGCGACTTCTCCCACGACCCGGCCGACCTACCGCGCCTGCTGGCCGCGACCGAGGGCGCCGACCTGGCGCTCGGCTCGCGCTACGTCGCCGGCGGCGAGGTCGCCGACTGGAGCCTCCTGCGCCGCGTCACCAGCCGCGGCGGCAGCCTCTACGCCGGCCTTCTGCTCGGCGTCCGGGTCCGCGACCTGACCGGGGGTTCAAGTGCTTCCGGCGCACCGTGCTGGAGGCGCTCGACCTCGACGCCGTCACCTCGAAGGGCTACGTCTTCCAGATCGAGATGACCTATCGCTCGCTGCTCGCCGGGTTCACCGTGCGCGAGGTCCCGATCGTCTTCCGCGATCGCCGCGAGGGCGACTCCAAGATGAGTCACCGCGATCGCGGCGGAGGCCGCCTGGCAGGTCCCGGCCCTGCGCCGTCGCCTCGGTGGCCTGCGGTCGGGCCGCACCGGGCCGTTAGCGTGCCCGGCGTGAACCTCGAGGTCCTCGCCGCACGCGCGGCAGCGCTCGGCGGCGACCGGCGTATCCGCCTGGCCGCCGCCCTGGTCGGCTTCGCCGCGGTCACGGCGGTCACCGCGCTGATCGCCCACCCGCAGATGTTCTTCGGGTTCCACAGCTACGACGACGAGGGCTACATGCTCACCGCGCTGAAGGCCTTCGTCAACCACGGCCACCTCTACGACCAGGTCTTCACCCAGTACGGACCCTTCTACTACGAGCTCTGGGGCGGCCTCTTCTCGATCTTCGGCATCCCGGTCACCCACGACTCCGGCCGCACCGTCGTCATCGTGGTGTGGGTCCTCTCCGGCCTCCTCTTCGGCCTCGGCATCCTCAAGATCACCCGCAGCATCGTCCTCGGACTGGGCACCCAGATCCTCACCTTCGCGGCGCTCGAAGTGCTGACCAACGAGCCGATGCACCCGGTCGGGCTGATCGCCCTGCTGCTGGCGGTGATCGTCGTGATCTCCACCTTCGTCGGCGAGCGCGAATCGCCCTACCCGATGGCCCTGCTCGGCGCCGCCGTCGCGGCCCTCGCCCTGACCAAGATCAACGTCGGCTTCTTCGCCTTCGCCTCCGTCGCGCTCGCCTGCGCGGTCAGCTACCGGCAGCTCTGGGAGCGGCGCTGGCCGCGCCTGCTGATCGAGGTGATCTTCGTCGCGATCCCGGTCGTCCTGATGACGAGCAAGTTCGGCGAAGGCTGGGCCCGCCACTACGCGATCCACGTCTTCGCCGCCGCGCTGGCGGTGGTGATCGCCCTGCGCGCCAACCAGCCCGCCCGCCGGCAAAGCGGCGAGCTGCGGTGGCTGATCGGCGGCTTCCTCGTCCTCGCGGTCGTCTCCTGCGTGGCGATCATCGGCGCCGGGACCAGCATCCACGGCCTCTACGACGGGGTGATCGGCCAGCCCCTGCGCCAGTCGAACGCCTTCACCATCCCGATGCAGCTGGCCCGCCGGCTCTACGGCTTCGACCTCGTCGCGCTCGGCGGCGCCTGCGCCTACTGGCTGGCGATGCGCCGCCGCGGCGGCGCCGGCCGCCGGGTCCCGCCCTGCAGGCCGCCGCCTCGGTCTTCGCGATCGCCGTCGGCGTCACCATGGCGCTCTCGATGACCGGCCAGCTGCTGCCGTTCAACAGCAACAGCCTCACCGGGTACCCGCTCAGCATGTTGCCGTTCGCCTGGGTGGCCCTGATGGTGACCGCCCCCGGCGAGGCGCCGACCCCGACCTTCGCCCGCCTGCTGCTGCCGCTGCTCGCGGTGCTGCAGTCGCTGCACGCCTTCCCGGTGGCGGGCAGCCAGACGCTGCTGTCGGTCGTCCTCCTGGTCCCGGTCGGCGCGCTCTGCGTCGCCAACGGGGTGCGCGGGCTGTCGCGCCTCGCGGCGTCCGAGCCCGACCGGCTGGCGCTTGCCGCCTTCGGGCTCGTGCTGGTCGCGGTGCTCGGCTGGTTCGTCGTCAACACCTACCTGCGCGAACCGCTGAAGCAGGCCCGCGGCGCCTACCACGGGAGCGCCCCCAACGCGCTCAACCTGCCCGGCTCGCACAGCATCCACCTCGCCAGCCTCGAAGAAGCCGAACTCTACGAGGATGTGGCGGAAGCGATGCGCACCCAATGCACCGCGACGCAGATGGAGCCGGGGATGGACAGCTTCTACCTATGGGCGCAGCAGGAACCCCCGTCGCTGACCGCGACCGGTTGGGAGACCCTCTTCGACAACGAAGCCCAGGAACAGGTGATCGAAGCCATCGCGCCGATCGAAGGCCTCTGCCTGCTGCGCAACAACGAACGTGCCGCGGGTTGGGGGTTGGGTGAAGGACCGCTGGTCAAGTACCTCGAACACGGCTTTACCTTGATCGGGAAGTGGGGCGAATACGAACTTCTGCGTCGCGAAGGGCCGGCCGAAGCGTCACCGTGACCACCTGGATCGTCACCCCGGTCTACCGCGACACGAGCTCTTTCCGGATCCTTCGCGAGCGGCTGCTCGAGGTGCTTGCCGCCGAGCCCGGGGCGGTGCGCGGCAGGCTGCGCTTCGTGGTGATCGACGACACCGCCGGGCAGGACCCCGAGATCGCCGGCCTGCAGGAGCTCGACGACGTGATCGTCCTGCAGCCGCCGTTCAACCTCGGCCACCAGCGGGGCATCGTCTACGCGCTGCGCAAGATGCTGCCGCGCTTCGCCGACGACGACGCGGTGGTGACGATGGACGCCGACGGGGAGGATCGGCCCGAGGACCTGCCGCGCCTGCTCGCGGGGCTCGACTCCGGCGCGACGCCGGAACGCCACGTCGTCCTCGCGCTGCGCACCAAACGCCACGAGCCGCCCGTCTTCAAGATCCTCTACCGCGGCTTCAAACTGCTGTTCCGGGCGCTCACCGGGGCGACCGTGCGGACCGGCAACTACGCGGTGATGCCGGGCTCGGTGGTCAAGCGGGCGCTTCTGCACCCGACCTTCGACCTCGCCTACTCCTCGGCGATCCTGGCGCTGGACCTGCCGGTCGCCTACGTGCCCTGCGAACGCGGCAGGCGCTACGAGGGGGAGTCGAAAATGACCTACGGCCGGCTGGCGATGCACGGCCTGCGGATGCTGATGCCGTTCACCGACCGGATCGCGATCCGGGCGCTCGCCGCCTTCGTCCTGTTCGGCCTGGTCGGCATCGCGCTCGCCGCCGTGGTCGTCGTCCTCAAGTACTTCACCAACTCCTCGATCCCCGGCTGGACCAGCTACATCGCGCTCGGCTCGCTGATCGTCTCGCTGGTCGCGCTGGGCAACTTCGTCAGCCTCTTCGTCCTGTTCTCGCAGACCCGCGCCGTCTCCCTGGCCTCGATCGAGGAGCTGACCGATGACATCGAGTTGACCGACGACCAGGAGCAGATCGGGTGCTGATCGAATCGGGCGAGCTGATCGCCGGCTTCGTCGCCCACGGCATCCTGATCGCGCTCCCCGCCGTCGCCGCCGTGCTGCTGGCCACGCGCCGCGGGCTGAAGTCGGTGCCGCTGCTGATCGCGGTCGGGCTGGTCGTCTCCGGCGTCGTCTCCTACGCCTCCTTTTGGGCCTACTACGGCAGTCAGTCGATCGGCGCGACCTGGGACTTCCTCGTCTTCGGCGCCTCGTTGCTGGCGATCGGCTTCTGCTGGCGCGAGGGCCGGCTGGACGGCGAGGTGCTGCGCAAGCTGCGCACCCCGCTGCTGCTCTGGATCTTCGGCAGCGCCTTCGTCCTCTTCTTCGGCTTCCTGCACGGCGGCAACCACAACGCGATCACCTTCGCCGCCTACCGGTTCTCCGGCGAGCTGCCGTCCGACAACGACATCCCGCGCTTCTACACCGAATGGTTCGCGACCCACGGCCACCAGCATCCGCCCGTGTACGGGAGCATCTGGCTGTTCAGCGACCGGCCGCCGCTGCAGGTCGGCTACACGCTCGCCCAGCGCGGCTTCTTCAACACCGCGCAGGGCCTGCATTACCAGATCCTCTGCGTGATCGAGAACGCCCTCTGGATCCCAGCGATGTGGGCGGTGCTGGTTGCGGTGCCGCTGCGGGCGATGACCCGCCGGGTGGCGATGCTGGCCGCGATGGTCTCCGACATCGCGATCGTCCACGGCTTCTTCGTCTGGCCGAAGCTGATCGCCGCCGCCTTCCTGCTGGCCGCGCTGGCGGTCATCCTCTCGCCCGAGTGGCGGCGCGGGCGCCGTGACCCGCTGGTCGCCGCGCTGATCGGCGGCCTGCTGGCGCTGGCGATGCTCTCGCACGGCTCGAGCATCTTCGGCGTCGTCCCGCTGGTCGTCTTCGCCGCCTTTCGCGGCGTGCCTAGCTGGCGCTGGCTGGCCGCCGCGGTCGCCGCCGGGCTCCTCCTCTACGTGCCGTGGAGCGCCTACCAGAAATACGCCGACCCGCCGGGCAACTACCTGCTCAAGTGGCAGATCGGCGGCAAGACCGAACCGGAAAACACCGAAGGCACGCTGGAAGCGATCGAGACCGGTTACTCCGAACAGGGCCTGGGCGGCGCGATCGGCCTGAAGGAGGAAAACTTCGAGGAAATGGTCGGCTGGCCGCGGACCAAGAACGAATTCAACGAAGCGGTCACCGCGCTCGAAGACGGCAAGCCCGGCATCGCCGTCGCCAAGGTTCGCTGGGACCGCTTCTTCTCCCTCTTTCCCTTCCTCGGCATCCTGCTGCTCGGGCCGATCGCGATGATCGTCGCCTGGCTGGCGAAGAAGAGGCGCGATCCGGACGAGTGGCGCTTCGCGCTGACCTGCTTCGCCTTCTTCGTCATCGCCTGCGTCGCCTGGGGGCTGATCCTGTTCGGGACGCCGCAGTCGCGCACGACGATCCACGTCGGCAGTCTCGCCGTGCCGCTGATCGGCCTGGTCGGCTGCGTGGTCGCGATGCGCTCGGTCTACCCGCGCGCCGGGATAGTCCTGGCGCTGGTCAACGTGCTCTTCATCCTGGCGCTTTACACGCCGTCCTTCGAACCGCCCGAACCTGGCACCAGCTACTCGGCGCTGAACGCCCTGCTGACCCTGCTCAGCCTCGGCGGGATCGCCTGGGTTCTCTTCCGCGGCCCGGACCTGCCACCGCGCCTCGTCGCCGCCCTGCCGCGGCGCCGGGGCGCGGCGATGCCGGCGCTGCCACCGGGATGAGCGAGACCGGGAAGGCCGGGGGCGCGGCAGCCCTCCGGCGCAGGGTCGCCGCGGAGCTGTTCCCGCCGCCGCCGGAGCGCGGCCCCCGCCTCCCGCCGGCTCGGGCGGTGGCCTTCGTCATCGCCTTGCTGGTCCTCGCGACGGTGCTCTCGTTGCTGCGGCTGGGCACCGATGGCTACCGGACGATCTGGGCCGAGGACGGCACCGTCTTCATGCAGTCGGCGTTCACGCACGGCTACTGGCAGGCCATCTTCGAACCGTACGCCGGCTACCTGAACGTCGTGCCGCGGCTGATCGGCGGGTTGGGGAAGGTGATCCCGATCCAGGACGCGGCCGCGGCGATCGCGATCCTCTCGGCGTTCTGCGCCGCGCTCACCGGACTCGCGGTCTGGCACGGGAGCGCCGGCCACGTGCGGGACCTGTGGCTGCGCCGCGGCCTGACCGTCGCGACCGCGCTCGCCGCCACCGCCGGGCAGGAGGTCCTCGACTCCGCCGCCTACGTCCCCTGGTTCATGCTGGTGGGGACGTTCTGGCTTCTGTTCCTGCGGCCGCGGACCTGGTGGGGGGCGGGCTTCGCTGCGGCCTTCGTCCTGCTCACCGGCCTCAGCACGCCGGGTGTCTGGTTCTTTCTCCCGGTGGCGGCGCTGCGGATCTTCTCGCTGGCGCCGCGGCGCGACCGGCGCGAGGCCCTCGTGGTCGGCGCCTGGGCGGTCGGCGGGCTCGTCCAGGTCCCGGTCCTGCTCGCGCAGAGCCAGGGCACGCCGATGTGGTCCCACCACATCTGGACGGCACTCGTCCAGCGGGTGGTCGACGGCGGCATCTTCGGCCAGCGGCTCGGCGGCGGCTTCTGGGACGTCGGCGGCCGGCCGTTCCTGGCCGTGCTCTGCGTCGCCGTCGCGATCGCGTTGGTGGCGGGCTTGCGCCGTGCCCCGGCGAGCGCCCGCTGGTTCGCCGCGCTGGCGATCCCGATCTCCTTCGGCATGTTCATCGTCTCCGCCTATGAGCGCGCGATCGGACCGAGCATCTACTGGCCGCCCGGCGCCTCGGGGGGAACGCCGCCCGCTACGCCCTCGTCCCGTCGATGCTGTTCCTCGGCGCCCTGGTGGTGACCCTGGACGGGGCGCCCCGCGGCCGCCCGGCGATGGGCCGGGTCCCGCGCCGCCTGCGGTCCACCTGGCCGGCGCTGGCCGGCACGGCGTTGATGCTGCTCGCGGTCGTGGTCTCCTTCGACCAGACCACCACGGCGCGGGCGAGACCGTACTGGGGCGAAGCGTTGCGCACGGCCGCCGACAAGTGCATCTCGCGGCACGAAGGGCTCGCCGGGATCACAACCGCTCCAAAGCCCTTCGGCCTGGTTGTCTCCTGCTCCCAGGTCGAACAGTTCGCCTCGCCGTCGGTCCGGGCCGGCGACCGCTAGCGTTCGCCGCCCCATGGCACGCGTCCTGATCACCGGCGGGGCCGGGTTCGTCGGCTCGAACCTGGCCTTCTCGCTGGCCGGCCGGCACCCCGACTGGGAGCTGATCGCGCTCGACAACCTCTACCGGCGCGGATCGCGGCTGAACCTGCCGCGACTCGAGGAGGCCGGGGTCGAGTTCATCGAGGGCGACGTGCGCCGGCCCGAGGACCTGGCCAAGGTGCCGAGGATCGACGCGATGATCGAGTGCTCGGCCGAGCCCTCGGTGATGAGCGGCGTCGACGGCGACACCGGCTACCTCGTCCACACCAATCTCACCGGCGCCTACAACTGCCTCGAGCTGGCCCGTCGCGACTCGGCCTTCTTCGTCTTCCTCTCGACCAGTCGCGTGTACCCGGTGCAGCCGCAGGTCGACCTGCGGCTGGAGGAGGCCGAGACGCGCTTCGAGCTGGCCGCCGACCAGGACGTTCCGGGCGTCTCCCCGGCCGGGATCTCCGAGCGGTTTCCGCTGGAGGGCGCCCGCACCCTCTACGGCGCCACCAAGTTGGCCGCCGAGCTGCTGATCGAGGAGTACCGGGCGGCGCTCGGCGTCCCGGCGGTGATCGACCGCTGCGGCGTTATCGCCGGCCCCTGGCAGATGGGGAAGGTCGACCAGGGCGTTTTCACCCACTGGATGCTGGCCCACCACTTCGGCAACCCGCTCTCCTACATCGGCTTCGGCGGCCACGGCAAGCAGGTCCGCGACCTGCTCCACGCCCTGGACCTGGTCGACCTGGTCGAGCGCCAGCTGCTCGATCCGGGGAAGTGGGACGGCCGCACCGTGAACGTCGGCGGCGGGCGCGAGTGCAGCCTCTCCCTGCTGGAGACGACCGCGATCTGCCAAAGGCTGACCGGGAACGAGGTGCCGATCTCCCCGGTCGCCGAGACGCGCCAGGGCGACGTGCCGATCTATCTCTCCGATTGCGCCCGCCTCTTCGAGCTCGACGAGTGGCGCCCGCGGCGCGGCGCCGAGGACGTCCTCGGCGACATCGAGGCGTGGATCGCCGCCGATCCCGAGCGGATCGCCGCGGCGCTAGAAATTGAGGCTCCCGCGGGCTGACACCGCCCGGAAGCCCACCGATGGCGAAGTACAATCGCTATGTGGACGGAAGACCGAAGCTCAGCAGCAACTGGACGCCTGATGGCAAGACGGACATTGCCGCAGCGAGGCGCGAATTTGAGACGACCACGCCCGGGCGGCGCGTCGAGCAGGCGATCGCACTCAGCAGCGAGTTGAGCAGGCTGGCCCGGCGCGGACGCGAGCGGGCAAGATCCGAACGAGCTTGAACGAGCTGCTGCCGTTCGACGGTGAGTCGTTGCTCGCGACCCTCGTGGATGCGGGTGTCGAGTTCATCGTGATCGGCGGCTTCGCCGTCAGCGCGCACGGACACCTGCGTGCGACCAAGGATCTGGACATCGTCCCCGACCCCGACCCCGAAAACCTCGAGCGGCTGGCGGCGGCCCTGCAGAGGCTCGGGGCGCAGGTCCAGGGAACCGAGGATTTCTCCGAGGACGAGATCGTTCAACCTGACGCCAGGGGCCTGGCGCGGGGCGGGAACTTCGTTCTCAACACGGACCGCGGCAGGCTGGACATCCTGCAGCTCGTGGCGCCGGACCTCGAATACGCGGACTTGAGCGCCGCCGCGATCGAAGATCATGTCTTTGGTCACGTGGTGCGCTTCTGCGGGTATGCGGACCTTGTCCGGATGAAGGAGGCGGCCGGCAGGCCGGAGGATCTGATCGACCTGAGGAGACTGCGTGAGGCTCGCGGGGAATAGATCGACCGCGAATCCCGACTGTGTAGCGTGCCTGTATATCGTTGCGGGTCGCGTCCAGGGCGCTTGGGCTCGACGAGGAGCGGATCGCCGCGGCGCTGGAAAACAAAGCCCCCTCGGGGGGAAGGAGTAGGACCGTGCCCGTAGCCATCATCACCGGAGCCGGCGGCCTGATCGGCTCCGAGGCCGTCGACCACTTCATCGGCCAGGGATTCGACGTGGTCGGGATCGAGAACGACATGCGGGCGCGCTTCTTCGGCACCGAGTCCTCGACCTCGCACGTCACCCGGCGCCTGGTCGACGAGCACGCGAGCTTCAAGTGGGAGAACGTCGATATCCGCGACGCCGCCGAGGTGATGCGGATCTTCCGCGATCACGCCGGTCAGGTCGAGCTGGTCATCCACACCGCCGCGCAGCCGTCCCACGACTGGGCGGCGAGCGACCCGCAGACCGACTTCGGGGTGAACGCCAACGGCACCCTGAACCTGCTCGAGGCGGCCCGCGCCCACGCGATCGACGCACCCTTCATCTTCACCTCGACCAACAAGGTCTACGGCGACACGCCCAACCGGCTGCCGCTGCTCTCGCAGGAGAAGCGGCTCGAGCTGCCCGAAGACCACCCCTACTACAAGGGCATCGACACCTCGATGTCGATCGACGCCTCGACCCACTCGCTGTTCGGCGTCTCCAAGGCCGCCGCCGACCTGCTGGTGCAGGAGTACGGCTACTACTTCGACATGCCGACCGTCTGCTTCCGCGGCGGCTGCCTGACCGGGCCCCAGCACGCGGGCGCCAAGCTGCACGGCTTCCTCGCCTACCTGATGAAGTGCACGGTCACCGGCACCGACTACACCGTCTTCGGCTACGAGGGCAAGCAGGTCCGCGACAACATCCACAGCGCCGACCTGATCGCCGCCTTCGACGCCTACCGCAAGGCGCCCCGCCCGCACGCCGTCTACAACATCGGCGGCGGCCGCTTCTCCAACTGCTCGATGCTGGAGGCGATCGAGGTCTGCGAGCGCGTCTCCGGCCGCGAGCTCTCCTGGGAGATGGGCGAGGAGCCGCGGATCGGCGACCACCGCTGGTGGATCTCCGACCTGGCCCCGTTCCAGGCCGACTACCCGGACTTCCGCCTGCGCTACGGGATCGAGGAGATCCTGCAGGAGATGTACGAGCAGAACGTCGAGCGCTGGACCGCCACCCCGGCCTGACCGCTCGCCGCGGGGCGCGGCCCGGGCTCTCGGAGGGCCGAAGTCGGCCGTGCCGGGAGATTTTCTACTGAAACAGCTAATCCACTGTTAAAGTAGAAAATGTGCTGAAGGTAGAAAATCGCTGGCAGAGGATTCTCGCGTCCGTGCTGGAGGGCGCGACCGTCGAAGCCCTGCCGGACGATGACACCGCCGACCTGGCGGTCCGAGCCCCTGGCGGTCAGGCGATCGGGATCCAGGTCAGGTGGGCCGGCGAGGGCTGGCCGCAAGACGTTCGACGCGTGGTCGGGGAGGACGGTGGATCATGGCCGCAGAACGCGGTCCTGCTCGCGCGGCGTGTCTCCTCCGGTGCGATCGAGTGGTTGTCGGAGCACGGCGTCAACTGGGCCGACGAAGCGGGCCAGGCACGGATCATCGGGCCGGGCGGCCTGATCGTCATCCGCGAACCGGCGCTCCCGTCGCCGGGGAACGACGCGCCCCAGTCTTTCGCCTGGTCGAAGTCGGCGATCGCCGTGGCGGAGGCGATCCTCGCTCGCGAGGATCGCCCGCTGCGGGTGGCCGAGCTCGCGGCGGAGACCGACTGGTCACCCGCGCAGGCGGCCAAGGTCCTCAAGGCCTTCGACGGTCAGGGTTGGACCGTCAACCGCGGCGCCGCGCGGGGCGCCGGCGCGAGCCGCAGGCTGGCCGACGCGGACGGGCTGCTCGCCGCGTGGTCGGCCGCGGTCGCCGACTCGCCGCGCGCGACGCGCCTCGCCCACCGCGCCGGCCAGGACCCGATGGCGCTCCTGCGCGGTGATCTCGCGCCGGCCCTGGCGCGGACGGCGGGCTGGGCGGTGAGCGGTTGGGCCGGACTCGAGCTCGCGGCCCCTTTTGCGTCCACGGTCCCCACCTTGCACGTCTACGTCGTGGACACCGATTTCGCCACGCCGCTGGGCGAGGCGATCGAGGAGGCGGGCCTGCGTGACGTCGACGAGGGCGGTCGGGTCATCTTCTGGGCGGCCGATGCCCGGGTCATCGCCCTCTCCCGGCCAGTCGACGGCATCCCGATCGTGAGCGCCCCCCGCCTCTTCGCCGACCTGTCGTCGTTGGGCGGCCGCGGAGGCGACGCCGCGGACCACGTCAAGGCGGCGCTGATCGATCCGCTGCGCACCGGCGAGCCGATCGACGAGCGGGCCGGCGGTGGCTGAGCGCCGCTCGCGCGAGGCCCGCGCCCGTGCCGAGCTCGCGCTGGTCCGTCTTCTGCACGCCATCGGGGGCGAGGACGTCTTCCTGGTCGTCCTCGGCGGCCTGGTCCCCGAGGTTCTCGCCGGCGACGGATCCCTCGTTCCGGACCACCTCGGCACGACCGATGTCGACGTCCTCCTCATCACCCAGGTGGAGCCCCATGCGGACCTCGGTCGCGTGGAGCTCGCGCTGGGACGACTCGGTTTCCAGCCGGACGCGAACGAGGGCGGCTGGCGATGGCAGGGCCCGATCGGCGGCGTGCCGGTGAAGCTCGAGTTCCTCAGCGATCTCCCGGATTACCGGGAGGCAGAGGTGATCCGGCCGCGCGGCTGTCGCGCGCTCGGCGCCCTGAACCTTCGCGGCACCGGCTACGTCGCCCGCGACTTTTCCTGGGAGGAGCTGACCGGCGAGCTCGCCGACGGCAGAACCGTCGCCGTCCGCGCCCGGTTCGCCGGTCTTGCCGGATATCTCCTCTCCAAGTGCGTGGCGGCGCGCACCCGGGCGGCGACGAAGGACTACTACGACCTGGTCTACGTCCTGCAGCACAACCGCGCCGGAGGCCCGGAGCAGGCCGCGCGCCACCTGCGGGCCGGGGAGCTCGCCGGGTCTCTGGGACCGCTGAGGACGACCTTTCTGGAGGTGCGGGAGCGCTACATGGGGACCGCCGACAGCGGCCCGGTCGGGTACGCCGAACAGGCCGTGGAGGTGCAGCCGGAGCTGGGCGAGGCGGAGCTGCGCGCCGATGCCGTCGACGTGGTCCAGCGCTTCTTCGCGGAGCTCGGCTTCTGAGCCTGTCGGCGTCGATCCGTCGCCGTGATCGCGACCCCGGTCTGGGCATTGACCCAGGCCATGACCCGTTCGCTCGGCGCCGGTCGCGTCAGCTCCGAGATCACGTTCGCGTCGAGGACGATCACCGGCCGAGATCGGGCGCTTGCGGCAACTCGATGCGGGGCGGAAGCTCGAGCTCGTCCAGCCCGAGGCCGGCGAACCGCGCGTGGATCCAGGTCCCGACCTCGCCGCCCGGTTGGTCGCCGAGCGATTCCCGCAGGATCGCGCGTGGCCGCAAGCGGCTCCTCATCTGTGTTCTATAGCTTCCCCGGCATGAGACTCTCGGTGGTGATGCCGGCCCAGAACGAGGAGGGTTCGGTCGGGGCGACGGTCGAAGGGCTGGTGGCGACGCTGGACGCCGCGGAGGTCGATTACGAGGTCATCGTCGTCAACGACGATTCCGAAGACCGGACCGAAGCGGTGATCGCGGCGATCGGGGCTCGCAACCCGCGCGTCCGCGTCCACAAGTCGCACTACGAACGGGGCTTCGGCAACGCGATCCGGGCCGGGCTCGACGTCTTCGAGGGCGACGCGGTGGCGATCGCCATGGCCGACGCCTCCGACGACCCGCGCGACCTGGTCCGCTACCACCGCCTGCTCGAAGAGGGCTGGGACTGCGCCTTCGGCTCGCGCTTCATGCCGGGCGCCGAGATCCACGACTACCCGCCGCTGAAGCTCTTCATCAACCGGCTCGCCAACCAGTTCATCCGGCTGCTCTTCCGGCACCGCTACAACGACACGACGAACGCCTTCAAGGCCTACCGGCGCGAGGTCATCGAGACCGTCCAGCCGCTCCTCTCCAAGCACTTCAACCTCACCGTCGAGCTGCCGCTGAAGGCGATCGTCCGCGGCCACAGCTTCGCCGTCGTCCCCACCTCGTGGACCAACCGGACCAGCGGCGAAGCGAAGCTGAAGATGAAGGAGATGGGCAGCCGCTACCTGTTCATCGTCCTCTACGTCTGGCTGGAGAAAGTCCTCAGCCGCGGCGACTACCAGGTCAGGGAGCCGCGGACGGGGCGCGAGCCGTCGAAGCGGGTCTGACGCGGCCTCAGGGCAGCGGGAACGGACGCCGTCGCTTCATCCAGGCGAAGGGGGCGCTCAGCCGCGGCATCCCGTGCCGCAGCAGGGGGTTGGTCGAGGGGTCGACCGCGGTCCGCGCCAGCCAGCGTTCGCGCAGCTTGTCCTTCTCCCAGTCCTCGACGTCGGTCTGGCGCGAGGAGGACTCGAAGTGGTAGAGGATCGTGTCTGGGTCGTACACGTTCCGCCTGCCGCTCGCCACCAGCTTGAGGCAGAAGTCCATGTCGTTGTAGTTGAGCGGAAAATCGAGGCTGAAGCCGCCGACCTGCTCGAACGCCGCCCGGGAGGTCATCAGGCAGGCGGCGGTCACCGCCAGGTAGTCTTGGGCCACGAGCACGTTGTTCGAGTAGGCGCCGGAGCTGCCTGGGAAGCCGTAGTAGATGTGGCCGGGATGGCCGCCGTTCTCGAACAGAATCCCGGCGTGCTGGAGCCGCCCGTCCTGCAGCCACAGTCGCGCACCGACCGCACCGATCTCCGGCCGTTCGGCGTACATGACCAGCCGCTCGATCCAGTTCGGCGTCACGACCTCCATGTCGTCGTTCAGGATCAACAGGTACTCGCCACGGGCATGGACGGCGCCCCGGTTGACCTTCGCCGAGAAGTTGAAGGGACCATCGAAGTCGACCACTCGCACCCGCTCGCCGCCGAGTTCGGCGAGCGCCTCCCGGGTCTCGTCGGCAACCAGCGGGTCGCTCACCACGACGATCTCGAGGTTCGCGTAGGTCGAGGTCGTGAGGACGCTCTCGACGCAGTGCTCGACCAGGACGACCTCCTGGTAGCGGACCTCGCGCCGCCTGCCGGCGGTCGGGATCACGATGGTGACCAGCGGTTCGTCAGTCAGCCGCGGCTCGAGGTGGTAGACGCCGGGGACCTCCAGGTCACGGGAGACCTCGGCCTTGAAGCCGGTCCGCTCGCAGTGCGCCTGCACGGCGCGGGTCCCGGCTTCGAAGGCCCAGGGCTTGGCCTCCTCGCCGCCGCCCGCCGCCGAGGACGCGAGCGTCCGCCAGTGGTAGAGGACCCGCGGCACGTGGAGGACACGGCGGGCGCGCTCGCTGACCTTGAGGACGATATCCCAGTCCTGGGACCCCTCGTACTCGGCGTCGAAGCCGCCGACCCCCTCCATCAGGGCCCGGCGCAGCACGCTGAGGTGACAGGTGTACATCTGGGTCCGCAGTCGCTCCGGCGACCAGTCGGGCTTCAGGAACGGGCCCTCGTGCCCCCCGGCCTCGTCGATCTTGTCTTCGTCGGTGTAGACGTAGTCGACCTCTGGCTCCAGCGCGATCGCCTCGTCGACGATTGCCAGGGCATCGGGGTGGAGGGCGTCGTCATGGTCGAGCAGCGCTACGAACTCGCCCTCGGCGAGCCGCAGGGCATCGTTGGAGGCGGCGACGATGCCACCGTTCTCCGCGCGGAAGTGGACGCGGACGCGCGGATCCTCGTCGGCCGCCCGGGTCAGCGCCTCGCGCACCGACGGCTCCCGCGAGCAGTCGTCGACCAGCACGTGCTCCCAGTCGTCGAAGGTCTGCCGGCGCACCGAGGCCAACATCGCCTCGAGCACCTCGGGGGGCGTGTCGAAGACGGGCGTGAGGACGGTGAACCGGGGCATCCGCGGCAGGCTCAGCCGCGTTTGGCCAGTCGGCTCACGCGGGCGAGGATCCGCATGACCACCCCCGGCATGAAAATCGCTTTCACCCGCCGGAGCATGTGCAGCGCCCTCACCGCGCCGGCTTCCAGCTCGGCGACCTGGCCGCGCATCAAGCCGAGTTCGGCGTCCCTGGCGAGCAATTGGTCGCGGAGGCGGAGGTTCTCTTCTCGCAGCCGGATCAACTCCGCCTCGGTGTCGGCCGTGGTCGGGGCAGTCGGTTCGGGCACGGCGGCGAGTCTAGCGACGGTCGGGCGCCGCTCGTCAATACACTCGCTTGCTCGTGCCGGGCAAACCGCGCATATGCCTGGTCTCGGCGAGCGAGGAGAACGTGTTCTTCGGCGAGATCCTGGAGGCCTTTGGCGAGGCGCTCGCCGCCGACGGCTACGAGATCGAGCGGTCGGTCGACTGCTTTCCGCCGCCACAGGACGACCTCGTATTCCTCTACATCCCGCATGAGTACACGGCGCTGGTCGACTCACTAGCCCACCCGACGCTCGAGCAACTGAGCCGCAGCGTCGCGATCTCGACCGAGCAGCCGGGCACGAGCTGGTTCGACCACGCCCTTGGGGTCGCCAGGCAGGTCGGCGCGGTGGTCGACATCAACCCGCTTGCCGCCGAGGAGATGAGGAGGCACGGGGTGGAGGCCGAGCATGCGCCGCTCGGTTACATCCCCTCCTGGGACGTCTGGGGGGGTGACGAGGCCAAAGCGCGGCCGATCGACCTCACCTTCCTCGGCCGGCACACGCCGGAGCGCGCGCGCACGATCGCCCGCTGTCGGCCCGCCCTGCAGCAGCGCCGCGCCGCCCTCTACCTGACCGAGACGATCAAGCCGCACGTGGCGGGCAGCTCCTACTACATGGCGGGGGTGCGCCGCTCACGCCTGCTCGCCGACTCGAAGTTGCTGCTCAACGTCCACCAGCAGAAGCTCCCCTATCTGGAGTGGCACCGGATCCTCAGCGCGGTGCTGAACGGCTGCGTCGTGCTGACCGAGCACTCACTGATGACCGAGCCCTTCGAGCCCGGCGTCCACTTCGTCTCGGCCCGCGAGGGGGATCTGCCGCTCGTGCTCGAGGGGCTCCTCGACGAGCCGGAGCGCCTGGCGGAGATCAGCAGGGCCGCCTACGATCTGGTCCGCGAGGAGATGCCGATGTCGAGGGCCGCCGAGGTGGTGGCGCGGGCGGTCGAGAAGGCGCATGCCAACCCGGTCGACCTCGGCCGCACCGGGCCGCCGCCGGCGGTCCCGATGCCGAAGCCGCTCGACCCACCGCCGCCCGGCTGGGTCTCCTACGTCCGCGAGATCGGCCTCGAGTTGCCGACCCGGCAGGCGCTGATGGACCTGGTCAACCGCACCCGCAGCCTCGAGCGGCGAGTGGGCGAACTCTCCAACGGCAACGGGGAGGGCGCCATCGACGAGGTCACCGTCGAGGAGATCGGCCCGCGGCTCGAGCAGCCTCGGATCTCGGTTCTCCTGACCGTCTACAACCACGCCGAGCTGGCCCCGCGGGCGCTGCGCAGCGTCGCCGCCGCCGAATTCGACGGCGAGGTGGAGGTGATCGCGGTCGACGACGCCTCGATCGACGACTCGGTCGAGGCACTGCGCAGCGCCTGGGCCCACCTGCCGTGGCTGAGCGGCAAGCTGGTCCGCCGCACCATCAACGGCGGCCTGCCCGCGACCTCCCGCAACCTCGCGTTCGAGCACGCCCGCGGCGACCTTCTCTTCATTCTCGACGCCGACAACATGGTCCTGCCGCGCGGCTTCGAGAAGCTGGTCGCGGCCCTCGAGGACGACCCCGACGCCGCCTTCTCCTACGGGATCATCGAGAAATTCGACGGCAGCGGCCCGCTCGGCGTCGAGAGCTTCCTGGAATGGGATCCGCAGCGGCTGCGCTACGGCAACTACATCGACGCGATGGCGATGATCCGCCGCGAGCCCTTCGAGCGGGTCGGCGGCTATCCGGACGAGCGGGCGCTGGCCGGCTGGGAGGACTACGCGCTCTGGGCGGCGATCGCCGAGGCGGGCATGCACGGCGTCCGCGTGCCGGACTTCGTCGGCCGCTACCGGGTAAGCCAGCACTCGATGCTTTCGATCACCGGAATCGACCACTCGACGGCGTGGACGACGCTGCTGCGCAAGTATCCGGCGACGATGCGCGTGGGCAACTGACGCTCCGGGTGGACCGAGGCTCTGTCATCGAGCGGCTGCGGGCCGCGACGCTCGGCGTCTTCCTGCCGGGTGAGACGCGCAGCGACCGCCTCGCGATGCTCGACACGGTCCGCGCCTTCGCGGTGCTCGCCGTCGTCGTGCACCACATCTGGTACGTGGCGGGCGAGCCCCTCCTCGAAGCCCGGATCGGCGGCAAGGCGATCGGCTTCGGCGGGGCGCTGCAAGGCGCCGGCCTCGGGGTCGACATCTTCTTCGTGCTGAGCGGCTTCCTGCTCTCGATGCCCTGGCACCGGGCGGCGGTCGAAGGCAGGTCCTCGCCGAACCTGGTCCGCTACGCGATCCGGCGGTTCCTGCGCATCGTGCCGCCCTACTGGTTCATGTTGCTGGTGATGCTGCTCCTGATGTCGAACGCGACGATCCCCTGGGACGCGGTCGGCAGCCCCGAAGGGGTCAAGGCGATCATCACCCACGTCTTCTTCGTCCAGTACCTCTTCCCCTCGACCTCCGGCGGCTTCGCGGCCGTCAACGGGTCGGTGTGGACGCTGACGATCGAGATGCTCTTCTACGTCACCCTGCCCGCCCTGGTCTACGGCTTCATCAAGGGCCGGTGGCGGATCGGCCTGCCGCTCTCGATCGCCTTCTCGCTCGTCTGGGTCTGGCTCTCCTGGCACCACCTCGGCGCCCTCGTGTCCCACCTCGAGCACGGTGTCGAACGGTTCGGCGTGCCGGAATCCCAGATCCGCTACTTCCTCTCCACCCAGTACCTGGCATTCATCGGCGAGTTCGGGATCGGGATCACCGTCGCCGGCTGGTGGATCCGGCGCCGCGGCGCGCCGCTCGCGGACCCGGCCCGCCAGTGGGCGGCGGGCATCGGGGCGGTGCTGGCGCTGCTGTGCGGCCTCGCCTTCATGTATGCCGACGGCAACCACGGCGGCAACGAACTGCTGGAGATCTTCGCCCGGATGGGGGTAGCGGCGAGCGTCGGGCTGATGATCCTCGGCTTCCTGGCTGGGCCGCCGCTGCTGCGCCGGCCGCTTGCCTTCCTGCCGTTCCGCCTCTACGGCGTGATCGGCTACTCGGTATTCCTTTGGCACCTGCCGCTGCTCACGGTGATGTCGACCTGGCCGATCTTCGAAGGCCTCTCCGGCGCGGGCAAATTCTGGAAGATCCTGGCGATCGGCCTGCCGGTCACGACGATCTTCGGCACGGTCATGTACCTGCTGATCGAGCGGCCGTTCCTGGTCTATCGGCCCGGCGCGCAGAAGCCGAAGCCTTCGCCGAGCCTGCCCGCCGCCACGGGCGCCCCGGTCGAGGTCAAGCAGGACCGACCGGTCGCCGATCCCGAGGCCTGGTAGCGCTCAGCGGGAGCGCCGGCGCAGCGGCGCGGTGATCTTCCAACTGGTCGAGGTAAGCATTTCGTTGTAGCGGGTGGCGATCACGTCGTGCAGCTCCTCGAGCTTGGCGAGCCGGTGTTCGAGCACCGGGATCTGAGCCAGCTCCCGGTTGGCGTCGAGCAGCGCCTGCGAGGTGTCGGCGAGCTCGCGGCCCGCGTTCTGCTCGCGCTCGAACGCCTGGGTCTCCCGCCGGCGGGCCTGCGTCTCGCGCTCGTTCGCCTCGATCACCTGCTTGCGCATGTTCTCAACCTGCTCCGCCCACCACCGCACGTCGAAGGTGTCGCCGACGGTGACCAGGCTTCGCATCTCTGGCAGCTTCGCGTCGGAGGCGATGACGATGCTGTAGGGGGGTTCGGACTCCTCGGAGGAGGTGCGCAGAACCTCGGGCTCGTCGCCGTCCCCCCCTGCGGTGCGGACTGCGGAGCCGAGCCAGGCGTCCTGCCGAAATCCGAGCACGTTCTCGAAGTGCTCGCCGACCGCCTCGCGGAGCTCTGCGGGCCGGAATTCGTGGACGTGGTGCTCGTTGTGGCCGATGTAGGCCTCCGGGTTCGGCGAGGAGACGACAAGGACACCCTCGGGGCGCAGGACGCGGCGGAGCTCGGCGAGGGCGCGCCGCGGCTCCTCGACGTGCTCGATCGTCTCGAAGCTGATGGCGACGTCGAAGCTGTCGTCCTCGAACGGCAGCTCCTGCAGGTCCGCTTCGATCAGTGCCGCGGCGTGGTCGCCGAATCGTGACTTGGCAGCCGCGATCGCTGCCGCCGAGATGTCGACGCCGGTCACCGCCTTCGGGCCTGCCTCGGAGATGATCTTGAGGCCGTAGCCGGTGCCGCAGCTGGCGTCGAGGACCTCCTTGCCGGCCGCCACCTGGGCGCCGAAGTGGTAGCGAGCGCGGTGCTCTGAGTCGATCAGCGTGCCTGCCGCGCCGTCCGGGTCGAACCGCTCTGGATTGCTCATATTGGCGGGGACAGTACCTGCCTCAGAGGTCCTCCGCGATGCGCGGCGCCTCGCGGTTGAAGAACCAGGCGCCGAAGACGCAGATCGCGACGAAGATGAGCGTCGCCGGGAGGAGCCCGAGCCAGCCCCCCGCCGCTTCGACGGCGCTGGGGGCGGACGGTTCGTGCAGCACCCAGACCCGCACCTGCTCGAAGATCACCGCCAGCGGATTGAACATCAGCACATGACGCGTGGTCGTGTCTTCCTTGAAGATCGTGATCGGGTAGAGGATCGGCGTCAGGTACATCAGCACCTGGGTGACCACCGCCCAGATGATCGACGTGTCGCGGAAGCGGACGTAGAGCGCCGAGAGCGCCATCGCGACGGCGCAGGAGCCGACGAAGAGGGCCAGCAACGCGACCGGGAAGAGCAGCCACGTCCAGACCGGGGTGACCCCGAAGGCGAGCACGAACACCAGCACCACGACGAGGTTGAGCAGCAGGTTGAAGGTGGCGGTCAGCACCGTGGCCAGGGGGATCACGAGGCGCGGGAACTGGGTCTTGCGCACCACACCCTCCTGGGCGACCACCGAGGTCACCGCGTTGCTGGTCGCTTCCTGGAAGAACGTGTAGAGAACGATCCCCAGCAGCAGCATCACGGCGTAGTGTTCGACTTCGCTGCCCCCGACTTTGAAGATCCGGGTGAAGACGAAGAGCAGGACCCCGAACATGATCAGCGGCCGGACCAGCGACCACAGGTAGCCGAGCACAGTGCCGAAGTAGACGCGCTTGAACTCGGTCACCGCGGTGAGCCAGAGCAGGTCGAAGAAGCGCCGCGAGCCACCGCCGAGCGAGCCGGGTCCATGGACCTCGCGCAGCGGCGAGCGGGGGATGTCGGAGCGGGTGGCAGGCGGCTGGGCGATGTCGGTGCTCACGACGGCTCTCCCGGCTCGATGCTGGTCACGACCCCGTTGCCGACCACGACGACTCCGGCGCCTTCCGGGCCGCCGAAGACGAGGAACTCGGTCGCGTTGTGGGCGTAAAGCGCGACACCCCCTTCCTCGGTGCGGTTGACGCCGCAGTGGACGAAGTAGTGCCCGGGGGTGAGCGGGTTGTCGAAGGTGGCGGCGACCTTGATCCGCTGTCCCGCGCTCACCCGGCGGCCGCCCGACTCGTCGACGATCGGCGCGGCGCAGGCGCAGACGCCGACGGAGTCGGCGTTGGCGACCAGGAAGGCGACTTCGAGCGCGTTGAAGTCCTGCATCGCCAGCAACTCGGCTTCGATGCGGATCGGCTTGCCGTGTTCCACCGGGACGACCTCGGTGTCGGTGCCGCCCTCCAGGTTGGCGCTCAGCAGTCGCACCGGCGTCGCGTCCTCGGCGCCCTCGACCGTGTGGCTGTTGACCTGGGCGGAGCGTTCGAAATTGAGTTGCAGGTAGCGGCGGCCGACCTCGCCGGGGTCGCCGATCCGTTCGATTTCGCCGTTGTTGATCAGCATCGCGCGGTCGCAGAACTGTTCGACGGTCGACATCTCGTGGGTGACGAGGACGATCGTCTTGCCAGCATCCTTCATGTCGCGGAAGGCGTCGGCGCACTTCTGCTGGAAGGAGGCGTCGCCGACCGCCAGCACCTCGTCGATCAGAAGCACGTCGGCGTCGACCTCGAGCATCAGCGAGAAGGCCAGGCGCACCTGCATGCCGGACGAGTAGTTCTTTAGTTTCAGGTCGGCGAATTCATCGAGTTCGGCGAACTCGATGACCGACTCCAGTCGGTCCCTGGCTTCCTGGGGGGTAAGGCCCATCATCACCCCGTTGAGAACGGAGTTCTCGCGTGCCGTCAGGTCCAGGTTGAAGCCGACCCCGAGCTCGATGAACGGCGCCAGCCGGCCCGCCATGCGGATCGTGCCCGAGTCGGCGCGATAGATGCTGGCCAGCAGCTTCAGCAGGGTGCTCTTGCCGGATCCGTTGCGGCCGACGATGCCGAAGAACTCGCCCTGGCGGACGTCGAAGCTGATCCCGTCGAGGGCGCGCAGCTCGCGGTAGTCGCGGGCCGCGAAGGGGCGCACGGCGCGCTCTTTCAGCGAGTCCACCCGGTGGGTGGGGATGCGGAAGGACTTGTGCAGGTTCTCGACCTGGATCGCGAGCGGGCTGTCCGGGGCGGGTGCCGCACGCCGGGGAGGCGCTTCGGGAAAGGTTGAGGTGGCGTTCTCGGGGGACATATGTGAGTGAGAAACCCAGCGGCCAGCCTAGCGTCGCGCTGCGGTGGGTCGGCGGCGCGGCGGGGGAGACCGCGCTCAGGGTCCCAGAAGTCTGTCACTCTGCGCCGCGTGAACGACGAGTCGCCGCAGGTCGCCGTGGTGATCCCGAGCTGGAACTCGGCCGACCTGCTGCCCCGTTGCCTCGACTCATTGGCCGGTCAGGCCGGGGTAGCCGAGGTCCTCGTTGTCGACAACGGCTCGACCGACGGGACGCCCGAGCTGCTGCACGAGCGGGGGGTCGAGTGCGTGGCCCTGCCGCGTAACGAGGGCTTCGCGCGGGCCGTGAACCTGGGTGCGGCGCGGACCTCGGCACCGGCCGTCCTCGCCCTCAACGCCGACACCGTGCTGGAGCCGGGCGCGGTCGCGGCGCTGGCGGTGGCGCTGGGCGCCGATCCCGCCCTTGGCGGCGTGCAGCCGCGGCTGCTGCAGCTGGAGGGGGAGAGGGCCGGGCCCCCGACCGCGCCCGCCTCTACAGCGCCGGCCAGGCGCTCACCGTGGACGGGCGCGCGGTCGAGACAGGGGCCGGGGAGGAGCAGTCGGAGGCCTCGCGCCGCCCCCATGAGGTCTTCGGCGTCTGCGGCGCCGCCTGCCTCTTGCGCCGCGACCTCTTCGCGGAGCTGGGCGGCTACGACGAGAGCTACTTCGCCTTCTACGAGGACGTCGACTTGAACGTGCGGGCGCGGGTCGCGGGGCGGCGCTTCGCCTACGTGCCCGAGGCGGTCGTCTGGCACCTCGGCAACGCCTCCTGGCTGGCGGGCGCGGCGCGGCCGAGCGCCTGGAACGCGCGGCTGGTCGCCCGCAACCGGATCGTCACCCAGGCCAAGTTCATGCCGGTCGCCGCGCTGCCGCGGATCCTCGCGGTGGAGGTCGGCGCGCTCTGCCGCGCCGCCGCGCAGCGGCGGCTGCGGGCGACCGCGCGCGGGAAGCTGGAAGGCCTCCGGTGCCTGCCCCGCTCGCTGCGCGAGCGCCAGCGCCTCGCCGCATCTGGCGACCTCGCCCGCGCCCGCGCCTGGCTCGGCCGGGGCTGAGTTCGGCGGGCCCCTCTTGAGTTCGCAGTCTTCCGCGCTATGCGCGGAAGACTGCGAACTCACCGGGCTCGCGGGTCTCAGCCGCGCCGGCGCCGGCGCAGGGCGAGCGCCTCGCGGGCGCTCAGGTCGAGCAGCGGCGCCGTCCCCAGCTCGCGGCGCCCGAGGCCGCGGGCGGCGCGCCAGCCGCGCACCCGTCCCCGCAGCCCGGCGGCGGTGTGGTCGCGCAGCAGCTGCCCGGCGCAGAGGGCGCCCTCGACCGCGAGCGCCCGCGCCGCCGGCCCCGGCGCGGCGGTGATCCCGTAGCGGCGCAGCATGTAGCCGCGGCTCCAGCCGGTGCGCTCGTACTTGGCGCCGCTCGCCGCGCCGAGGCTGGCGGAGTAGGCGTGGACGGCGATCGCCGCCGGGGCAAGCCGGCAGCGGCCGCCGACCGCGGCGAGGCGCAGCGCCAGGTCGAGGTCCTCGTAGTAGAGGAACATCCGCTCGTCGAAGCCGCCGACCGCCTCGAAGGCGGTTCGGTCGTACAGCGCGGCGCCGCCGGTCGGCCCGAGCGGGTCGGGGGCGCCCGCAGCGGCGGCGAGCGGCTCGCCGTGCAGGTAGTCGAAGCCCATCGCGGTGCGGTCGGCGACCACCCCGGCCGAGTCGATCAGCCCGGGGTCGGCCTCCTGGACCATCACCGCGGCGACCGACTCGACCCCGACGCGGCGATCGAGGAGCGCCGCGACGAAGTCGGGCGCGGGCGCCGCGTCGTCGTTCAGCAGGATCAACGGGTCGGCATCCGGGCGGGCGGTGACGGCGCGGTTCAGCGCCGGGCCGAAGCCGCGGTTCTCCCCCAGCTCCAGCAGCTCGACCTCCGGGTAGCGGTCGCGCAGCAGCTCGGCCGAGCCGTCGGTGGAGCCGTTGTCGACCACGACCACCGCGGCCGCCGTGGTCTGGCCGCGCAGGCCGTCGAGCGCCCGGGCGATCCGGCCGGCGCCGTTGTAGTTGGGGATGAAGACGGTCGGTCGCACGCTGCGGGGACGATGGTATGTTCCTCCGGCCTTGCAGCCCGTCGGCTTCCCAGTTCCCCCGTTCGAGCTCGCTTCCAGGGTCGGTTGCCTGGAGGGTTTCGAGGATCCGACGGCGCTCTACGAAGAGATCGGCCGAAGCACGAAGCGGGACCTCCTCGCGGGGCTTCCCGAAGGGTATTCGCTGCAGGGCAAGCGGATTCTCGACTTCGGCTGCGGCGCGGGCAGGACCCTGCGCCACCTGGCTGCCGAGGATGTCGACGTCGAGCTCTGGGGCTGCGACATCGACGAGCCCAGTATTGAGTGGATGCGGCAGAACATGCCGATGGTGAACGTCTTCGTCAACGCCGAGGTGCCGCCGCTCGACCAGCCAGGCGGCAAGTTCGACCTCATCTACTGCGTCTCGGTCTTCACCCATCTCACCCGCCACTGGGCGGAATGGCTGCTGGAAATGCACCGGCTGTTGAAACCGGGCGGTCTGTTGCTGGCGACGCTGATGGGCCGTGGTTTTTCGCAGGAGATCGCCGGCGAGGACTGGGACGAAGACCGGGTCGGGATGATGGTGCTGGCGCCAGGCCAGTCCTGGGACAAGGGCGGCCCGATGGTCTTCCACTCGCCCTGGTGGCTGCGCGCCCACTGGGGTCGCGCCTTCGAGATCCTCTCGTTGACGGAGTCGGGCTTCCAGGTGCCGGACCCGAATCGCGGCCAGGGCCTCGTCGTGCTGCGCCGCAAGGACGTCGACCTGACACCGGACGATCTGCGCAAGCTCTCCGACGATCCGCGCGAGGCGCCCGCCCTCGAGCACAACCTCGATCGCCTGATGACCGAGCTCGAGTGGCTGCGGCCACAGCTCCCCGACTGATCGTCGGGCGCATCCGCCGCCGGTAGGCTTGCGGCGCGCGTGACTCCAGACGACGACCTGTCGCGCCGCCTCGCCGCCGTCGAGGCGGAGCTGTCCCGAATGCGGGACGTGCTGCAGCGCGCCTACGAGGACACGCCGCGCAACGCGGCCGAGGTGCTGCGGGCGCGCCGCGACCCCGCCTACGCGGAGGCCTACGGGCCCGAGCCGCTGGTCACCGCGCGGATCGGCGCCTACCGCGGCGGCGCGGTTCTCTTCGAGCGGGCGCTCGCCTCGGTCCGCGCGCAGACCTACCCCAACTGGGAGGCGGTGGTGGTCTGCGACGGCCGCGACGCGGAGACCGCGGCGCGGATCGCCGGGCTCGGCGACGAGCGCATCCGCTGCGTCGAGCGGCCGCGCAACGGGCCCTACCCGGAGGAGCCCGAGCGGCGCTGGCGGGTGGCCGGCACCCACCCCTTCAACCAGGGCGTCGCGCTTGCCCGCGGGCGGTGGATCGCGCCGATCGACCAGGACGACGAGTGGTCGCCCGACCACCTCGAGGCGCTGCTCGGCGCCGCCCGCGAGTCGGGCGCCGAGGTCGCCTACGGGGTCTGCCGCGTCGACCTGGACGACGAGGGGGAGACGTTCTTCGGCGGCTGGCCGCCGCGGCTCGGGGACTTCGGCTTCCAGACCGCGATCTACCACGCCGGCCTGGCGCCGCTCCTCTACGACGTCAACAGCCACCTCTTCGACGAGCCCGCCGACTGGAACCTCGCCCGCCGGATGCTCGAGGCGGGCGTCCGCTTCGAGTTCCTCGACCACCCGGTCGCCACCTACTTCGTCGAGCCGTCCGAAGCGGCGGCCTGGGGCTACTGGAAGGACCGCGAGGCCCAGGTCGGCGCCTACGGGGCGGCGGGCGGCTGATGCGGGCGGCGATCTACGGCTCGCGCCGGGACGGGCACGCGAACGTCGTCCTCGACCTCTTCGGCGGCGAGCATGAGTTCGTCGGCCTGCTCGACGACCTGCCCGAGAACGCCGGCCGCGAGGTCGGCGGGCTGCGGGTGATCGGCGGCACCGCCGACCTGCCGCGGCTGGCCGCCGAGGGGCTGGAGGCGGTGGTGCTCGGCTTCGGCGCGGCGCGGGGGCGGGCGCGGGTCCTCGCCGCGATCGAGGCGGCCGGGCTCACCCTACCGGTCCTCGTCCACCCGACCGCCTTCCTCGCCGCGAGCGCCGCGCTCGCCCCGGGCGCCCAGGTGATGCCGCAGGCGAGCGTCGGCCCCAACGCGCGGGTCGGCCGCGGCGTCCTCGTCAACACCGGCGCGACGCTCGACCACGACGTCGTCGTCGCCGACGCCTCGGTCGTCGACCCGGGTGCCGTGCTCACCGGGCGGGTGCGGATCGGCAGCGAGGTGGAGGTCGGCTCGGGCGCCGTGCTGATCCCCGACGCGACGGTCGGCGACGGCGCCACGGTCGGCGCCGGCGCGGTCGTTCTGGGCGCGGTCGAGGCCGGCGCCACGGTGGTCGGCGTCCCGGCGCGGCCGGCGGCGGGCCGCTGACTCCACGCGGCCGCGGCCCTGCCGAGCGAGAACGTCCAACTGCCGTCGTGAGTTAATCGATATATATAGCTGTATAAGGAAGCAATAAATAACCCAATAGCGCGATGGGAAGGGAAAAAATCTCTCTATAGATATAGATAGCGATATCCAAATGAGAGACGTATATCGATAACGATGCTGCTGATCGCAACCGCAAGCGATGTCGATAGTCGTGCCCTCGCGATTCTCCGCAGGCTCGACGACATAGAAACCGCGGAGAACTCTCCCCAATCCGTGCTGATAACGGAGGACGCGGTGTTCCCGGTGCGAATTTCGCTTGTGGAGGCGGGCGAGATCGAGGACCGGGCGCGAGCTGAGCAGGGCGAGAACGAACTGCTTGTGATCAACGCTGTGCTGGACGATGCCACCGCCGCCCGTCTCGAGGATGCCAACGCAAGCTATATCGACGTGGCTGGTCGGCGTTGGCTGCGTAGCTGGGCGCGTACCGCGCGAGCAAGCGAGGCGAAAACGGGGGGCAGACGGAGGCTCTACCCAGCCAGCGTGCGGTTGGCCCAACTGCTTGCCGACCATCCGCAGGAGCCATGGACCGAGCGGGGGCTGGCGGGGCACGGCCAGACGACGCAAACGACCGCCCACAAATTCCTGGGCCGGTTGGAGGACGAAGGGTTGCTGTTGCGGGAGGGACGAGGGCCGCGCACGCAGCGCCGGGTTCGCGACCCGGTCGCGATGCGGACCTGGTTGGCCCGACAGGCGCGGCCGAGAAGGGTTTCGCGCCTCGCGTGCTTTGTCGAGGACCCCGAACGCCCACACGAGGCTGCCGGCCGCGCCTTGGCACTGACCGGAGCGGTGGGAGCCGCCGAGCTTGGGATGCCGGTCATGACGCGAACGGTGACCCCGACGATGCGAGTGAGCGTCAGGCCCGAGGAGCTCGAGGATGTGCCGGAGGCTTTGGGGGGATTCCGGACTGAGCGGGGAGCCAACCTGATACTCCTCGCCGATCCGGATCGGCTCGCCTTTGTCGATCCGATCAGCAGGCCCGATGGACGGCTTCTGGCTCCGCCCAGCCGGATGATGCTCGACCTCTATCTGGAGGCCAGGGGCGAGGCAGCGGTCGACGTCTTCCTGGATCTGTGGGGCGAGAAAGAAGTCGGGCCTTGAACGGGCCGCGGCAGACGCCGGAGGTGATGCAGGTAGAGCTCGCCAGCCTCGTCTACCTGCTCGGTGGCATGGCTCCCAGGCACTTGGTCACCATCGGAGGCCTCGTTCCACCGTTGTTGGTGCCGAAGGCATCCAGCCCCCACCGGGGGAGCGCCGACATTGATCTTTCGCTCTCGATGGCGATCACCAAGGGAGAGACGAGCGAGTACTACCGCTCCTTGGAAGCCGCGATGGAGCCCTATTTCGAACCCGTCGCGGATTCCGGCTTTCGCTGGCGCAAGAGAGACGGTGTGGCGGGCATCCGACTGATCGTCGATTTCATGGGACCCGACTCCGACGCCACCCATCTGGAGGACGGAACCCTGCAGCTCGAGAATCCGGTGGCATCGGCCAACACGGGCGTCGTGCTGCGACCGTATCCACTTTCCGCCGCGGCGATCATCGAGGAAGATGCACGTTCGGTTGAGGTAGAGCACGTTCCCCTCGTCTATCGCCCCGGCGTTCACGCCGACGTGACGATCAGCCATACCGGCCCGGTCGGTTTCCTCGCCTCCAAGGCCGACGCGTTCAGCACCAGGTCCGACGACAAAGACGGCTACGACGTCTCCTGGGTATGCCTCAACGCCGGGGAGAGCCCGGACGCCGTTGCGGAGTGGGTTACGCAATGTCCTGCATTCAGGAATGAGTACTTCCAGGAGAGCATCGACAAGCTCCAGAAGGCTTTCAGGGAGGTCACCTACCCTGGCCCGAGCGGATACGCCCAGGAAATGAATCCGACTCTCCTGCCCGGCGACGACGACTATGACCGCGACCGGAATGCGGCATATCTGAGGGTCGCGAAAGTAGTGGAGATCCTGAAGGATCGTCTCTGGGACGGGTTGACCTGAGCGGTCGTTGGACCGCTGCGATCGTGCGCCGCAGCCGCCTGACCGGCGAGCGGGCCGAGCTATTCCCCGACCGGCGCGTCCCTTCGGCCGCTCCGGGGACGAAGCGCCGGGGACTCAGCCGGAAACCGCGGCGGCGATCGAGGCGATCTCGGCGCCCGAGAGGTCGTTTGCCATCGGCAGGCAGAGGAGCCTGCGGTAGAGGTCCTCGGCGTGCGGCGTGCCGCCCTCGGCCACGCTCACCCGGTCGCGGATCAGCTGCTGCGTCGGCTGGTAGTAGACGCGCGTCTCCACCGCCGCGCCGCAATTGGCGACGGCGCGGTTGCGCTCCCCCTCGCCGGCGAACAGCAGTGGCGCGAACTGCCAGGTGGAGCGCTCGCATTCGCGCTGCCAGACGGCCGGCGCGTCGATGCGGTCGCGCAGGTTCGCGGCGGCGTCACGCCGACGCTCCAGGATCGTCTCGAAGCCGTCGAGCACGGCGAGCGCGGTGGCGGCGTGCAGCTCGCTCATCTTCGCGTTGAGCCCGAGGCCGGTGGCGACGGAGTGGTCGGGGCGGAAGCCGAAGTTGACCTCCCGTTCGATCCGCTCGTGCAGGTCGCGGTCGCGGGTGAACACGGCGCCGCCCTCGCCGATCGCGAAAGGCTTGGTCGCGTGGAAGGAGACGACCTCGACATCGCCCTGGCGGCCGATCGGGACGCCGTCCTCGGCGACCGCGCCGAAGGCGGCCGCGGAGTCGACGATCAGCGGCACCTCCGCCGCCCGGCAGCTCGATTCCCAGCGCTCCCGGACCTCGGCGGGCGGCGGCGTGCCGAAGGCGGAGACGGCGATCGCGACCTGAACCTCGCGCCGCTCCGCCAGGGTCGCCTCCAGCCCGGCCGGGTCGAGGTGCCAGTGGCCGGGATCGGAGTCGTGCAGCAGCGGGCGCAGGCCGGCCCATAGCGCCGCCTGCGGAGTGGCGACGAAGGTGAAGGCCGGCAGCGCCGCCATCCCCCCGTCGCGGTCGCCGAGGAGGCCGGCGAGCGCCACCATCAGGCCGAGCGTGCCGCTCGCCACCGGCGTGCAGTAGGCGCCGACCCGGTCGGCGAGGCGCTCCCGCAGCAGCCGCCAGCAGGGCCCGCCGTTGCTGAACCACCGCATCTCGCGGGCCAGGTCGAGGTAGCTGTCGATCGCCGCGGTCGGCGGCAACTCGGGCCGCTGGAAGCGGATCATGTGGAACGGGGGGTTCGGATCGGGCTGACGGTGGGGCGCGGCGAGGCAACGATGATAGAGAAGCCCATCGCGCTTTCCGGCCCGCGCTCGTACGGTTTGGGAATTCTGTTCAGTAAAGTCTCGGTACGCTCCTGACCCACGCTCGGCAGCGTGCCCAAAGACTTGATTGCAAGCCCGGAGACAAGAACCAGCGCGACCGACAGACTGAGGACGTGGGGCGGGTCGGCGCTCGCCTCGCTCGGACTCCGACTCGAGCGCCTGCCCTCCTCGTTGGCGAAGAGTCCCGAAGCGGAGCTCCGCATGCACCTCGACTTCGCGCTCGCCCTACGGCAGGCGATGAACGCGGACTTCTTCTTCGTGCAGATCGGCGCGTTTGACGGCCTGCTCAACGACCCACTCCATCGCTGGGTCCGGGCGTTCCACTGGGATGGCCTCCTGGTGGAGCCCCAGGCGGGCCACTTCGAGGAGCTGTGCCGGAATTACGAGGGGGAGGAGGGGCTGAGGTTCCGCCGCGTCGCGGTGGGTGCGAGGCGGGAGATGCGGACGCTCTGGAAGGTCCAGCACGACGACTCCATACCGGATTGGGCGGGCATGTTGGCCTCCTTCGACCGCGACACGATCCTGTCGCATCGCGACCTCGTTCCCGAGATCGAGAGCCATCTGACCGCCGAGACGATCGAGTGCGTGCCGCTCAACGATCTGCTGGAGGAAACGGAGGCGGGTCATATCGACCTTCTGCAGATCGACGTGGAGGGGTACGACCACGAGCTGGTCATGACGTTGGACCTCGATCGCTTCGCTCCCTCGATCGTCCGCTTCGAGCACGTCCACCTGTCCGACGAGCAGTTGGCGGAATGCCTCGACCGCCTGATCGAGTTCGGCTACCGCGTGGCGATCGAACGGTACGACGCGCTGGCGTACAGATCACAGGGGGTCGACCTGGATGCCGGCCCCGTTCCGCCCGAGGGCCCGGGCAGCCTCCAGTTCGTCCTCGACCAGGCGCTGGTGTCGGCAGACTCCGAGGGGGAGCACCGGCGCGAGCTGGAACGACGCTTGGCCGCCGCGACCGCCTGGACGGAGGAGGTGGCTCGGGAGGCTGCCGCGTTCCGCGAGTGTTCGCTGCGAGAGCAAAGGGAGGCATTCTCTGCCGAGATCGCGGAGGCCCTCGAGCGGGCCGCGGCCGCGGAACGGCGCGTCGCCGAGTTGGAGAGCAGGGCCTCGGGGTCAAATGGCTGACGCGACCCCAGCCCGAGGCGAGCGACCGAGCATCTGCTTCGTCACCACCGACTTTGTCGGTGTGATCCGGAATGGCGGGATCGGGACCCACTTCTGGTTGATGAGTCGCCTGCTCGCGAAGCGGGGCTGGGACGTCCACGTCCTCTTCTGCGGCGAGGTCGACGACGAGCAGGCGATGGCGGCGATGCCGGGTCGGATGGCGACGGAGGGCATCAACTTCATGTGGCTGCGGGACCTGCACGAACCGTCGTGGATCGGGATCCAATCCCACGTGGACGGCATGGATGGGCTGTATCTCAGCCAGTGGGCGATGGAAGCGCTCGAAGCACTGCACGCGGAGCACCACTTCGACATGATCGAGTTCCCGGACTGGCGGGCGCTCGGATTCCGCAGCGTGCAGGCGAAACATCTGCGGTTGGCCTTCGACGACGTGGCGCTCGCGGTCAAGCTGCACAGCACGAGCGAGTGGCAGCGTCACGGCAACTTCACCCACCGGACCTCGCCCTGGGAGCTGAAGATGGAGTGGTGCGAGCGCTATGCGTTCGAGCGAGCCGACATCCAGCTGAGCCCCTCCCGGTACATGGTGGACTACACGCGCGCCGCCGAATGGAAGGTTCGGGACGAGCACCTGGTCGCCTATCCCTTCCCCGATCCCGAGGACGACGAGCGGCCCGTCGACCAGGCCGCGGGATTGCGCAAGATCGCGTTCTTCGGGCGCCTGGAACAGCGCAAGGGCCTGGACGTCTTTCTCGACGCGATCGACGAGGTGCCGACGGAGCACCAGATCGTCTTCCTGGGTCGGGACTCCAAGTTCGAAGGCCGCAGCGCCAAGGAGGTCATCGGCGAGCGGCTGGCGGATCGTCCGTATGTGATCGAGGACGAGCTGGACCGCGAAGGCGCCCTCGCGAAGCTCGCCGACGGCGAAACCCTCGCGGTGATCCCCTCCTACAGTGAGACCTTCGGGTTCACGGTGGCGGAGTGCGTCGCCAACCGGATTCCCTTCATCGCCGCGCAGGCGGGTGGGATTCCGGAGGTCGTGCGCCACCAGGAGGCGCGCGAGCGCTGGCTGTTCGAGCCCACGACCGCGGGCCTGGCCGAGGCGCTGTCCCGACGGCTCGCGTCCGAGGAGGAGTTCGAGCTGGCCCTCCGTCTCGAAGCTGCCGAGGCCTGTCACCACGAGCGCTGGAACGACGAGGTGGAGTTCATCTACCGCGATGCGGTCGAGCGGTTCAGGGCGGGTGGCCTCGCCCGTCGACAGCCGCCGGACCGGGTCTCCGAGCGCCCGCGCCCGACCGTGTCGGTCGCGGTCACCCACTACAACCACGGTAAGTACCTTCCGGCCGCGCTGGCCTCGATCGCTGCCCAGACGAGAGCCCCTGACGAGGTCCTCGTGATCGACGACGGCTCCACGGGCGCCCACGACCGCGAGGTCTTCGAGGAGATGGAGGCCCGGTATCCGGCGTGGCGGTTCCTGCGGCAGCGGAACGGCGGCCCGGGGTCCGCGAGAAATCGCTGCCTTGAGCTCGCCGGTGGTTCGCACTTCCTTCCGTTCGACTCCGACAACATCGCCCGCCCGGAGATGATCGAGACGATGGTGACCGCCCTCGGGGCCGAACCGTCCCCGGACGTCGTCACCTGCGGAAACCTCGCCTTCGTCGAGGACCGGGAGATCGAGACCGAGACCTACGCGTTTCGCTTCGCGCCGACCGGAGGGCCGCGCATTCTCGCCCCGCTCGAGAACCTGTTCGGTGACACGTGCGCGCTCTTTCGTGCCGAGGCCCTGCGCGAGGTCGGCGGCTTTGAGGTGGACCCGCTCTCACCCCACGAGGACTGGGAGACGATGTCCAAGATCGTCTTCGCCGGCTTCAAGCTGGAGGCCGTGCCCAGACCGTTGTTCTGGTATCGGACCGAGGTGGGGGGACGATTGGAAGCCCTCACCGAGGGACCCGCCGAGATCTTTCGCCTGCGCCGCAGATTGGTGGAGGACGTCCTGTCCAGCTTCGCCCTCGAGCCGTCGGAGCGGATCGCGCTGTGGGAGTGCCTGATCGGTTTCGCCGAACCGGACGAGATCGTGCCGTGGATGCAGGAGCAGCAGGAGGAGCTGCTCGCGTGGGCGCAGCGCACGCTGGCGGACTGCGAGGCCTGGCACGTCAACAACAAAGACGAGATCGTCGCCTGGCACGAAGCCGACAAGGCGGAGACGGTCGCCTGGTATGAGGACAGACTCGCGGAGGCCGGTCCTCACACGCTGGAGACCACGAAGGTCAAGGATCTGTGGTCGGTGACGACCCGACGCACCATCCGCGCAATCGGTCTCCGGGCGGCCGCCGCGCTCAGGGGACGTCGCAGCGCGAGCGCCTGACGATCCACCGCGCGGAGGATCGCAGGGCGGTCTATGCCCCGGATTCCCCCCGCGCCGCCGTCGTCCGGCAGCTCGGCTTGCGCAGGAACACCGTCGCGCGCTCGCGACCGTCGCCCAACCATTCGGCCGTGAAGCATTCCGCGAGCACCGTGGCCGTCTTCGGGCCCAGCACGGGGGTGAAGAAGGAGTTGCCGGCGACCACCGTTATCCGCGGCCATCGCCGCAGCAGTCGAGCCTCGTATTCATCTCCGCCCAGGTTCCACATGTCCTCCCCCTCGATAATGGCCCCCCGTACGTAGAAGCCCTCGTCTTTGGGGACCAGAGCGAGTTCGCCCGGGCCCTGGAGTTCGTTGATCCGGTTGGCCTCCCACCTGAACTCTTCGGTGTCGGCAAACGAGTAGAGGGGTGACGTGTCCGCGTTATAGCTGTGGATGCTCTGGCCGGCGAAGAGCGCGAAGCAGACGACCAGCGCGCCAACCGGCATCAGCGAGCGCCGTCGCAGACCGCGGACACCGATCCACAGGGCCGCCGCGCTGCCGAGCACGATCGCGGCCTTCAGTTTCGCGCCGGCGGTCCCGAACAGCCGATTCGTCAGCAGGTCGGGCATGGCGATCACGGCAAGCGCCCCGACGGCGACCGCGAGCCCCAGGGACCGCAGGTCCAGCCGCGGCGCGCCCCGCCCCAGCACCCAGCCGGTGATGGCGAAGATCAGCAACGGGATCGCGGGGAACGCGTACTTGGCCTGGTATGGCCCTCCCCCGTTCGGGGCGATCACCGCGTAGGCGAGCCAGATCGCCAGGCCAAGGCCCCACACGAAGTCGAGCGGCTCCGCGACGCGAGTGCGCAGCCAGCGTCTCGCGCGGTAGGCGCCGTAGGCGCCCACCATCAGCAGCAGCGCGGGAGAGAACCATTCGACCTGCCAGTTGAGCGAGTCCTTGAGCGCGCTCACTCCCTGTTTCCAGACGAAGTGGCCACCCTTCCGGAAGAGGGTGAAGTCGAACATGTAGGAGAAGGACTGCCCGGTCGCGGTGACGTAGAGCCAGTACGTGGCGAGGAAGAGAACCGCGCCGCCGACGAAGACGAGCACCGCCCGGGTTGCCCCCCTGCGGGCGCCGTGACGGAGGATCCAGTAGAGGCCGGCGACTGGCACCAGGACGAAGGCGGTCGGCAGCTTTGCCCACAGCACCAGGGCGAAGGCGACGGCCAGCGCCCCAACCAGGCGGGACTCCGGGGCGGCCGTCGATCGAACCTCACCAACAGCCAGACGAAGAGCAGGAACAGCGGCGCGTAGATGGTGGTGTCGATGTCCAGGAACATGCTCCCCTGGACGGCGTAGGGGTGGACGAGGAGCAGGGCTGAGGCGACGCTGCCGACGAGGAACCAGCGACCCCCGAACAGTTCGCGGGCGATCAGGAAGAACAGGGCGCAGCAGGCGAGCAGGCCGACGACGCCGACCAGGCGCAGCGATGCGGCCGCGTCGGTGCCCAGGATCACCATCGAGGCCCCGAGTGAGTAGACGTACAGTGGTGGGTGCCAGAGGCCGCTGAGCGGCCCGGTGTCCACTTCGTGCTCCGGGGTCAGCCGGATCCGGTGGTCTTCCTTGGCCGGCACCGAGGGGACGCCGCGGTCGTGGACGGCGCGGGCCATCGGGGGCCAGACGGCCTCCTCGACCCGCAACGGCAGCTTCTCGTAATGGACGACGTTGGTCGCGTAGAAGCCGAGGCTCACGACGAGCAGCGCGGCCAGCAAGGCGAACAGAACTCGCTTTGGGCTGACGAGCCCCTCCAGTGCACCTCTTGGTTCTCGAGCTGGATCCTGCTCGTCGACCACCGACAAGCTGCGCAGTTTATCGAGAGGGTGACCGCTGGTCGTTCAACACACACAGTGTTGAATGTGACTGATCGGCGGCGGTCTCCGGTGACTGTTTTGTTCAGTTGGCGGAGGTTCTGTGGCCGTTCGGGAACTGAAGTCAGTTCGTGTCAGTCATCAGTCGAAGCTTCTCCGCCATCCCCCGCCGGACGTCCATCTGCTCGCGCAGCCGGTCGGAGCCCGCCTGCGCGATGCGCTGCGTCCGCTCCGGGTCGGCGGCGAGCTCCAGCAGCGCCTCGCGGAAGGCGCCCGCCTCGGCGGGCAGCTCGATGTAGTGCTCGCCCGGGGTGAGGACGCGGTGGTCGCTCGCGGGGTTGGCGGAGACGAGCAGGACACCGCCGCTCACCGCGTCGGCCGCGGCCTGGGTGGGAAACCCGTCGGTGACGCCGAGGAGGCTGCCGTCCGGCCCGGCCGGTTCGACCGAGACGGGGGAGAGGAAGACGTGCACCTCGCGGTGCAGCTCGCGCAGCTGCTCCGGCAGCAGCCAGCCGTGGAAGGTGACCAGCTCGGTCGGCCATTCGCCGCGGCGGTGCTCGTGCGGACCGACCACGTGCAGGTGGAAGCGATTCGGGTCGAGCTGGGAGAAGGCCTCGAGCGCGACGTCGAGCCCCTTGCGCGTCGACGCGTCGGCGGCGAAGACGCAGACGAGCGGCGAGGGCTGCTCCCAGCGCTCGTCGGTCCGCTCGTAGAAGCGAACTTCGGTCAGCGCCTGCTGGACGTAGGTGGCGCCCTCGACGTGCTCGAGCACCTCGGGTACATAGGAGAAGGTCGAGTCGAGCCGCCGCGCCAGCTCGTTGGCCTGCGCGAGGCCGTACGGCGTCGGGGTGAAGCCGCCGCCGGGGAAGATCGTCCCGTGCACGCGGATCCCGGTCTCGGCGATGAAGTCGGAGAGGTCGAGGGATTCCATCGGGTGGGCCTCGACGGTCCCCCACGGGCGCATCCCGACGAGGCCTTCGAGAAAGAGGGAGAAGACCGCGTAGATGTCGGTCACGCCGCCGCGCCGCGCCAGCCGCGGGAAGTCGGCGAGCGGGTGGACCGGGGCGGGAAACGGGTCCGACAGTTCCCACATCGAGAAGAACATCGTGTCGGGCCGCAGCTCATACAGGGCGAGCGCCTCGTGGTAGCGGAAGCCGCTGCGCTGCCAGGGGAAGGTGCTGTCGAGGTAGGCGATGCGGCGACCGCGCAGCCGCCGGGGGAAGCCGATCAGCGCGTCGGAGGCGCGGGCGAGGCCGTGGCGCTCGTTCACCCGCGGCCAGGGCTGGGAGCGGTCCGTGACGGGCAGGCCCAAGCCTTCGACGAACATCGAGAAGATGTTCGCCGGGGGTTCGGTCGCAGTCGGCCATCCTCGCTCAGCCGGCGGCGCCCACGCGAAGCACGGCGAAGTCGTTGGCCCCGCCGGGCAACCACAGGTAGGCGCCCGTCTCGATCAGGCTGAAGAGCAGCGCGTGTTCGTCGACGAGGCGCTCGTAGACGGGTTTGACCGAGGGCCAGGCGATGTCGTCCATCACCAGGAGCCCGCCGGGCTTCAGGTGAGGGAGGAACAGCTCGAGGTCGCGGGTGACCGCGGCCCGGTCGTGGTTGCCGTCGACGTGGATCAGGTCGATCGGCCGCGCCGCGAAATCGGCCGCGACGTCCTCGGAGCGCGCGCGCAGCAGCTCCGCGTGCGCCTCGGCCTCCCAGCGCCGCATCCCGGCACGGACTTCCTCGTACATCCCGTCCCAGTCGATCGTCTCCGGCCAGGCGACGAGGTCCAGGGCCTCGTGCTTGACGTCGGTCTGCACCGCGTCGGCGGCCGTGTAGGGGTCGATGCCGACCATCGTGCCGCGACCGAGCGCCGCCATCAAGCCGGCCAGCGGGAGGAAGAGGCGGCCGCGGTAGACGCCGATCTCGACGATCGTCTCGAGCTCCTCGGCGATGATGAGTTCGGCGACCAGGAACACCTTCACCAGGCTTGAGCCGCCGCCGTCGTCAACTACCACGCTGTCGCTGATCGCCTCGAGCCGCTCGTGCCGGTCGCGTCGAGCAGGGCAGCCTAGAGCCGGTGAGGGAGCCTCGCTCATCGGCTGAACCTAGCGAACCGTTTGACCGCGATGGCGTTCACCGTCCGCCCGAGCCGCGCCTTGGCGGCGCGCAGCGGCTCGGTGACCCGCCAGCTGGAGGAGCGTTTGACCCGCTCCAGCTCGCGCGCGGCGCCCTCCAGCTGGGCGATGCGGTTGCGCAGCGCCGCCGCCTCGGCGTTCAGCTCGGCGGCCGTCGGCGCGCTGCTCCGTCGCACGGGCCAGGCGCCGGCTCTGCGCAGCACGGCGACGCACTCGTCGCCGTCGCGGCAGGTCGCCTCGATCTCGAAGCCCTCGTCGAAGCGCTCGCGGCAGTGCAGCAGCAGCGCCAGGAAGGAGGCCTCGGTGAAGACGTGGGTGCGGATCGAGTAGTCCTCGGCTTCCAGGGCGCGGGCGATCTCCGCGGCGCTCTCGGGCCAGTCCGGCCGCGCCCGTTCGGCGTCGGTGCCGGTCACCTGCAGGACCCATTCGTCGTAATGCTCGCGGCGCGAGACCTCCGGGCCCTCCTCGTGATCGCGGATCAGGTGCTCGAGGGTCGTGACCTCGCGGCGGAAGTCGAACGTGTAGCGCTTGTCGGCGACGGCGTAGAAGAGCACGCCGCCCGGCCTCAGCTTGGCGAGGTGGTTGGCGATCGTGCCGATCGGGTCGCCGGTGTGCTCGAGGAAGTGGTTGGCGACGATGAAGTCCTGGGACTCCTCGGCGACCTTCGCCAGCGTCTCGCCGTCGTCGACCAGATCCACCTCGGCCAGCTCCCTGCCCGCCACGTCCTCGTCGTAGGCCGCGGCGAGCTCGGCGGCGGTCATCCGGTCGACCTGACGGGCGCGCGCCGCGGCCGGCGTCGGCAGAGGGCGGTGCAGGCCACCGATCTCGAGGCCCTCCCCGGCGAGGAAGCGAAAGGCGAATTCGGCACGGGCGTCGAGGTAGGAGGGCGGCGCCGCGGCGCCGCCCTGGCGCGCGGCTCTGGGCTGGGGGGTGGTCACCGAGTGAGGGTACCCGGCACGCGCGCGGGCTCCACCGATCGTCGAGCCGGGCCGGTCGGAGGGGCATGGAACGGGTGAGCGGCGCGCCTGGTGGCCGGTGGGCGCCGCTGCCGTGGGATCGATCATCTAGGCTGCGGCGTCGATGGAGCCTCTCAAGGGACTCATCCTCTCCGGCGGGGCGGGCACGCGCCTGCGCCCGATCACGCACACCTCCGCCAAGCAGCTGGTCCCGGTGGCCAACAAGCCGGTCCTCTTCTACGGGATCGAGGCGCTGGTCGACGCCGGGGTGGAGGAGATCGGGATCATCATCGCCCCGGAGACCGGCGAGGAGATCCGCGAGGCGGCGGGCGACGGCTCGCGCTTCGGCGCCCGGATCACCTACATCGTCCAGGACAAGCCGGCCGGGCTCGCCCACGCGGTGCTGACCGCGGAGGAGTTCATCGGCGACTCGCCGTTCGTCATGTACCTCGGCGACAACCTGCTGCGCGACGGCCTGCGCGGCCTCGTCTCGACCTTCGAGCGCGACGAGCCCGACGCGCTGATCCTGCTCACCCCGGTCGACGACCCACAGTCCTACGGGGTCGCCGAGCTCGACGACGACGGCGGCATCGTCCGCCTGATCGAGAAGCCGAAAGACCCGCCGTCGGACCTGGCGCTGGTCGGCGTCTACCTCTTCAGCCCGCTGATCTTCGACGCCGCCCGCCGCCTGGAGCCCTCCTGGCGCGGCGAGCTCGAGATCACCGAGGCGATCCAGACGCTGATCGACGACGGCCGCCGCGTCCAGTCGGAGGTGGTGCGCGGCTGGTGGAAGGACACCGGCCGGCTCGCCGACATGCTCGAGGCCAACCGGCTGGTGCTCGAGGAGATCGAGGAAGCGGTGGACGGCGAGGTCGACGACCACTCGCGGGTCGAAGGGCGGGTGGTGATCGCGCCGGGCGCGAAGATCACCCGCTCGATCATCCGCGGCCCCGCCGTGATCGGCGCCGGGGCGACGATCGAAGACGCCTTCATCGGCCCCTACACCTCGATCGGCGACGAGGTCGCGGTGCGCCGTTGCGAGGTCGAGCACTCGATCGTCCTCGCCAACTCGACCGTCGAGGACCTCGGCAGCCGCATGGAGGCCAGCCTGCTCGGCCGCAACGTCAAGCTGACCCGCAGCGAGGGCCTGCCGAAGACCCTGCGCCTCCTGGTCGGCGACAACTCCGTGATCGAAATCGTCTGACACGGGCGGGCCGGGCGATGACCGCGGCGCTCCCGGCGAGGTGGCGAACCCACTGGCACTGGGCGATCCCGGCGGTCGTCATCGTCGTCCTCGCCTCTCCGCTGCTGAGCGACCGGACCTTCGCCTCGGACTGGGGCAACCACCTCTGGCTGGTCCACGCCCAGGGCGCCAACATCGCCGAGCTGGGGCTGCCGAGCTACTACCTGCAGTCCGACCTCGGCGCCTTCTACCCCTACTACGCGTTCTACGGCGGCACGCTCTACGCGGTGCTCGGCTACGGCGCCTGGCTGATCGGCGCCAACGCCTCGGTGGTGATCGCCTCCTTCCTCGCCCTCTGCGCCTCCTACCTGGCCTGGACCTGGCTCGCGGTGCAGGCGGGGATCCGCGGCTGGCTGATCCAGATCCCCGGCCTGCTCGCGGTCACCGCCCCCTACACGATCAGCAACAACTTCGGCCGCGGCGGCATCCCGGAGATGATCGGCTGCTCGATGATCGCGCTGGTCGCCGCCGCCGGGATCAGCATCTTCCGCGCCGAGCGGCTGCAGGTGGGACCGGCGGCCGCCTTCGTCGTCGGCATCGTCTTCCTCAGCGGCTCCCACGTCCTCACCACGGCCTGGGGGGTCACGTTCCTGGTCCTGGTCGGGGCGATCATGGTCGCCGCCGACTGGCGCTCGGCGCGGCGCCACGCGAAGCGCGGCCTGCGCCTGCTGTGGCTGGCGATCCTCGGCTTCGGCATCAACGCCTGGATCCTCGTGCCGGAGCTGCTGCTGAACGGCAAGCTGGCCGAAAACTCCCCCGACGCCCTCAGCCAGCTCGAATACACCAGCGCCCACCAGCTCTTCAGCCTGTTCCGCGACGGCGCCCACCTGAACCCGGGCATCCACGGCGACATCAACGCCCAGCTGCCGCTGCTGATGGCGTTCTGGGCGATCGCCTTCGGCCTCTTCTTCTTCGCCTACCTCAGCCCGGCCCGGCGCCGGCTGGCGATCGGGCTGGCGGCGCTGACCGGGGTCCTGCTGTTCTTGATCATGCACTCCTCCTCGATCTGGCACCTGCCGACCTTCCTCACCTACATCCAGTTCCCGTACCGGCTGATGACCTACGTCGACCTGGCGATGGTCGGGGCGACGACGCTCGCGATCGCCGCGATGCAGCGGTCGGGAACGCGGTCGCGGATCCCCGCGGCGCTGCTGGCGCTGGTCGCCGCGATCAGCTTCTACGCCGCGGTCCGCCAGAACGCCGAAGTGCGCTCCTGGCTGCAGGGCGGCCGCGACGCGGCGGTCGCCTCGGTCGCCACGCCGCCGGAAAGCTGGTACGCCTTCGTGCAGTTCGGCGACGCCTCCGAGCCGCTCGGCGAACCGACCCTGCCCGGCGAAATCCGCGTGCCGGTCGACGAAGGGGTGAAGAAGAGCTACACGGTCACCGTCCCGCCCGGGCCGGAAGGCACGGTGCTGACCAACGTCGTCACCGGCTCCTACTTCGTCTCGATCGAAGGCGCCGAAGCGGTGGCGCGGAACGAAAACTCGGACCAGATCGTCCGCCTCCCCGCCTCGACCAAGCCGCGCAAGGTCACCTTCTCCTCCCACTGGGGCGCCGAAGTGACCGCCGGGATCTGGATCACCGTCATCTGCCTGGCGATCGCCCTCCTCGCCCTGATCTGGGGCCTCGCCGGCCTCGACTGGCGCTCCCTGCGCCGCCGCGCCGGCGGCTAGATCTGGGCGTGGCGAGAAAGTCGCTCATAGAGCAACAAAGGCGCCACGCCGGCGACGCGGCGACGTCGAGAGGCCCGCAGCCGGGGCGCGCTCAGGACGCCGACTCCGGCGACGGCAGGTCGGAGCGCCCGTAGGCGTCCTCGAGGCGGACCACGTCGTCGAGGTGCGGCGTCGACACCTCCAGCACCACCGAGTCCTCGATCGCCTCGATCGAGTGCACGGTCCCGGGTTCGACCCGCCAGGCGAAGCCCGGGCCGATCTCCACCTCACTCAGGTGCTCGCGGTCGGCCCCGCGCGTCAGCCGCAGGCGCCCCGAGAGCACATAGGAAGACTCGTCCTTCTCGCGGTGCAGCTGCAGCGAGAGCCGGTGCCCCGCCTTGACGTGGAGGAGTTTCCCGGCGTAGGCGTCGGTCTGCGCCCACCACACCTCATGGCCCCAAGGCTTGTCCACCCGGCGCGACTCCCGCTCCAACACGGACGGGACGCTATTCCAGCGCGCGAATCCGCGCGCCGCGGAGCTCAGCTGACCTGGCGACCGACGACCTCGCCGAACCGGCGCAGGTCATCGAGATGGTTGAGAGAGTCGAAGACGGCCACGTCGTCGATTTCGAGGTAGAGGTGCGCCAGGAGATTCCGCTGTCTGGCCGCGGCCGAGAGCCGATCGGCCAACTCGGCGGGCAGGAGGTCGGCTTCCGCCATCGCCCTGAAGACGTCGGCGTAGCTCTCAGGGGCGCGAACGGACCGTTCCATGATCAGTTGCATGCCGAGGTCGATGCAGATCTGGACGGCCAGCTCCAACTCCCGCTCGGCCGCCATGCGCAGGCGGGATTGGGCCAGGTAGGCATCCTCGCCTTCCGCCCTGATCTTCTCCAGGTCCTCGATCAGACTCTCCAGCCGCCGGAGGCGGGCCTCGGCGCGTTCAGCGTCGACCAAAGCGCCCCTCCTCGATGCGGCGTTTGAGCCCCTGGCCGAGCGCGTCGCGCAATGGCTGGGTGTCGAGGTATCCGAGGATCGCCCGGGTCTCCAGTCGCACCCGCTCGTCGTGGTCCCGCTCGACCAGCCGGATCCCGTCGCGGATCGAGCGGTGCTGGAGCAGCGGTGGGGCCTCGTTGAGGGGCACCAGGTCGACCTCGCCGGTGCCGAGGGCCGCTTCGGCGGCGCCGATCAAGTCGAGGCGCAGCTGCCACCGCGCGGCGCGATCCAGTCCCGGCTCGTGCCAGTAGGCGATGTCGACGTCCGAGAGCGGGCCGGGGTCGCCGCGCGCCTGCGAGCCGATCAGCATCGCGGCGACGACGCCCTCCCGATCGAGCGCCTCACCCAACCGGTCCCGCGCCGCTGCGTCCACTGCCGGCACATGTGCTCTCTCGTCCACCTTCGTCACGCCTCAATCGTCCCCGATCGTCCGGACCACGTCCAGACGGCTCGGATCTCGCATGGGGCGCGCCGCGCCGCACCTTTCGGGGCAATAGCCTGTTGCCGCTCTTGGAGATGACGCGGAAGGCAGGAACAAGGCGATGAAGGTCCTCGTCGCGGGCGCCGGCGGCCAGCTCGGCCGGGACATGCTGCTCGCCGCCGGCAACGCGGGCCACGACGTGGTCGGCTTCGGGCACGGCGAGCTGGACATCACCGACGCCGACGCGGTGAGCCGCAAGTTCGAGCTCGAGCGTCCCGACATGGTCGTCAACTGCGCCGCCTGGACCGACGTCGACGGCGCCGAGACCGCCGAGGAGGCCGCCTTCGAGGTCAACTGCACCGGCGCGGGGAACGTCGCCGCCGCCGCCCGCGAGGCCGGCGCCGCGGTCGTCTTCGTCTCCACCGACTACGTCTTCGACGGCCGCAAGGGCGAGCCCTACGTGGAGAGCGACCAGCCGGCGCCGCTCTCCGCCTACGGCCGCACCAAGCTGGCGGGCGAGGAGGCGACCGCGGCCGCCAACAAGCGCCACTTCATCGTCCGCTCCTCGGGGCTCTTCGGGATCGGCGGCGGCAACTTCGTCGACACGATGCTGCGGCTCGCCGAGTCGACCAACGAGGTGCTGGTGATCCGCGACCAGGTCACCTCGCCCACCTACACCTGGCACCTCGCCTACGGCCTCACCCGGCTGATCGACGGGATCGAGTACGGCATCCACCACATGGCCGCCGCGGGCCGCTGCTCCTGGTACGAATTCGCGCGCGAGATCTTCGAGCAGAGCAAGGTCGACTGCAAGGTGCTCTCCGGCACCACCGAGATGCTCGGCCGGCCCGCGCCCCGCCCCGCCTTCTCGGTCCTGCAGAGCCAGCGCGAGCACGCGATCCGGCTGCCCTCCTGGCACGATGGCCTGGCCGGGTACCTCGCCCAACGCGAGTCCGAGACGAACTAAGAGACAGACGAGAGGTAACGAACCCATGAAGCTCCTGGTCACCGGCGCCGCCGGATTCATCGGCTCCACCTACGTCCGCATCGCCGGACAGGAGCACGACATCGTCGTGCTCGACAAGCTGACCTACGCCGGCCGCCCCGAGAACCTGCCCGGCGGCACGCAGCTGATCGAGGGCGCGATCGAGGACCCGGTGGTCGTCCGCGAAGCGATGCAGGGCGTCGACGCCGTCGTCAACTTCGCCGCCGAGTCCCACGTCGACCGCTCGATCGACGACCAGGACGCCTTCGCCCGGACCCACGTGATCGGCACCGGCACGCTGCTCGACGCGGCCCGCGAGCTCGGCGTCGAGCGCTACGTCCAGGTCTCCACCGACGAGGTGTACGGCTCGATCGAGTCCGGCTCGTTCACCGAGACCTCGCCGCTCGACCCCTCCTCGCCCTACTCGGCGACCAAGGCGGCGGGCGATCTGCTGGTCGGCGCCCACGTCCACACCTACGGGCTCGACGCCTCGATCGTCCGCGGCTCCAACAACTACGGGCCGCGCCAGTACCCGGAGAAGCTGATCCCGCTGATGGTGCTGAACGCGATCCACGGCGACTCGCTGCCGGTCTACGGCGACGGCAGGCAGGTCCGCAACTGGCTCTACGTCGAGGACTTCTGCCGCGGCATCCACACCGTGCTCGCCAAGGGCAAGGCGGGCGAGGCCTACAACGTCGGCGGCCCCGACGAGTGCGAGAACATCGAGGTGGTGAAGCGGGTGATCGCCCTGGTCGGCGCCGACGAGTCGCTGATCGAGTACATCACCGACCGCCCCGGCCACGACCGCCGCTACTCGCTCTCCTCCGAGAAGCTGAAGCGCGAGCTCGGCTGGGAGGCGCAGGTCCACTTCGCCGAGGGGCTCGAGAAGACCGTCGCCTGGTACCGCGAGAACGTCGACTGGTGGGAGCCGATCCGCTCCGGCGAGTACCGCGAGTACTACGAACGCCAGTACGGCAAGGCGCTGGGGTAGGGCGATGGCGGTCGACCAGCAGGCAGACGAGAACGTCCTCTGGGACCTCGAGCACCTCAAGGAGGCGCGGGGGCTCTCCGACTGGATGTTCGAGCAGTTCGAGGGCGACGTGAAAGGGCGCGTGCTGGAGGTCGGGGCCGGGATCGGCACCTTCACCGAGTTGCTGCTGGCCAAGCCGATCGACCACCTGGTGGCGATGGAGCCGTGGGAGCCCTGCGTCGAGTACCTGCGGCGCGAGTTCGGCGGCAACGAGCGGGTGACGGTGCTCGACGAGTCGCTGCCCGGCGCGCCCAGCCTCGAGGGCCAGGAGGGCACGATCGACTTCATCCTCTGCCAGAACGTGCTCGAGCACATCGGTGACCACCAGGGCGCCCTCGACGCGATGGCGGCGGCGCTGAAGCCGGGCGGCCGCCTGCACCTGCTGGTCCCCGCCAACCCGAGCCTCTACGGCCCGCTCGACAAGTCCTACGAGCACTTCCGCCGCTACACCAAGGGCATGGTCCGCGAAAAGCTGATGCTCGCCGGCCTCGAGGTCGACGACCTCTACTCCTTCAACGCGCTCGGCATCCCCGGCTGGTGGGTGCAGAACCGGCGCGGCGCCGACGCCGAGATCTCGGCCGGCTCGCTGCAGGCCTACGAAGCGCTGCTGAAGGTCTGGAAGCCGATCGAAAAGCGGTGGCGGCCGCCGATCGGCCTCAGCGTCATCGCCCGCGCCCGCAAGCCCGCCTAGCGACCCGGGGCCCGGCTCGCGTCCCGCGCCGGGTCAGCCGCGCGCCATCTCGAAGCGGCATTCGGCCAGGGTGCGGACGACCCGCAGGCCGTCGAGCGCGGTCAGCTTCTTGCCTTCCTCGCGGCCGCGGGCCCGGTAGCGGACCGGCACTTCGTAGATCTGGTGGCCCTGGGCGAGCACCTTGCCGGCGATCTCCGGCTCGATGTCGAAGCCGTTGCAGCGCAGGTCGAGTTCACGCCAGATCTGCGTCGGCATCACCTTGTGGCAGGTCATGATGTCACTCAGGTAGCAGTTGAAGAGCAGGTTGGCGACCAGGGTGACGCCCTTGTTGCCCATCACGTACCAGAAGCTGAAGGCGGAGTGGGACTCGAACCCCCGCGAGCCGAACACGACCTCCGCCTCCCCCTCGAGGATCGGTTCGAGCAGTTTGCCGATGTCGGCGGGCTCGTACTCGAGGTCGGCATCCATGATCGCCGCGTACTCGCCGGTCGCGTGCTGGATCGCGGTCCGCACCGCGTCGCCCTTGCCGGCGTTCTGCGGGTGGGTGACGAGGTTGATCCGGCTGTCGGCGGCCAGCTCGCGCAGGATCGCGTCGGTGCCGTCGGTGGAGCCGTCGTCGACGATCACCAGCTCGACGTCGTCGACCGGGTACTTCGTCGCCAGGACCCGCTCGATCGCGGAGCGCACCGTGGGCTTCTCGTTGTAGACGGGGATCAGAATTGAAAGCTTGGGAGTCGGCATCGGCCGCGTACCTTATTCATTACGATCCGGCCGCATGGCGCGGCGGCTCGAGACCAGATTGGACGGCATCTCCCTGATCGAGCCGGTCGTCCACGGCGACGCGCGCGGCTTCATGGTGGAGACGTTTGCGGCGGGCGAATGGGCCGGACTGGGGGTCGACGTCGAGTTCGTCCAGCACAATCACTCGCGCTCCTCCCGGGGGACGCTGCGCGGCATCCATTTCCAGACGGCGCCCGGCCAGGCGAAGCTGGTCCGCTGCGCGCGCGGCGAGATCCTCGACGTCGCCGTCGACCTGCGCCGCGGCTCGTCCACCTACGGGCAGTGGGAGGCGCACGTGCTCGACGACGAGAGCCACCGCCAGCTCTTCGTCCCGGTCGGCTTCGGCCACGGCTTCGTGGTGCTGAGCGAGGTCGCCGACGTCTGCTACCAGGTGTCCTCGCTGTACGACCCGGAGACCGAGGCCGGGATCGCCTGGGACGACCCCGACGTGGGGGTCGACTGGCGGGTCGCCGACCCGCTCCTCTCCGAACGCGACAAGCAGGCCCCGCGGCTCGCCGAGATCGCCGACTCGCTGCCGTTCCAGGCGAGTTGAGGGGCTGGCCCAGGCCGCCATGCAGCTGCTCTTTCAGGTGCTGGGGGTCATGGCGGGCGGCCTGCTGGTGCTGGTGCTCGCCCGCAGCTACGGGCTCGCCGGGCGGCGGGCGACCGGGACGGTCGCGGTCGTCGCGATCACGGTGGGCGCCCTGGTCGGCTTGCCGAACCTACGCGACGCGGTCGCGACCTTCGGCGAACAGGAAGCCAACGCCGCCGCCATGAGCCCGGAAGAAAAGCGGCTGGTGGCCGGGGCGTCGACCGAAATGAACGTCGCCTTCCTCAGCTGGGCGGAAGAGCGGATCGGGTCCGAAGAAACCTTCGCCGTGGTCAGCGGCCCATCGATCCACCAGCAGCAGGCGGTCCTCTGGACGACCTTCCAGCTCGCCCCCCGCCTCGCCCTCCCGAATCCTTCCGAAGCCGACTGGACCCTCTTCTACGAAGTCGAACCGGCGGCCTACTCGACGCCTGAATTCAGCGACGTCCAGGAGTTCGAATCGGGATACGCGATCGCTCGATATGCAGGCTGAGGTCTCCTCTTACGCGGTCGATCTCCTGCTGACGGTGGCCGGATTCGGCGTGCTGCTGGCCGTCGGTCTGAAGCCGCGCGGAGGTCTCGGCGCTTTGGGCGCGGTCGGGCTCGCCTACATCACCGGCTCGGCGGTCGTGCCGCTCGTCCTCACGATCCTCCTGATCGTCGGGATCCCCTTCCAGCTCCTCACCTTCTTCTTGGTCGTCGCCGCCTGCATGCTGCTGGGGGCCTGGCGGGCGGGAGGCTCGATCGCGCCGCCCGGGCGGGTTCGCCTTGCCGAGCTGCGGAGATGGCGCGCGTGGCGGCCCGAATCGTGGATCGTCGTCGTCTTCGTGGTCGCCTTCGGCGTCTACGCCGTGGCCGGCTTCCTGAACGCCTTCCATCTGCCCCTGGTCGAATGGGACGGGTGGGCGATCTGGGGGCGCAAGGCCCAGGTGCTGACCGACCACGCCTCGCTCTGGCCCTCCTTCTTCAAGAACTCGGCCTACTACTCGGCCCATCTCGACTACCCGATCCTCTTCCCGGTCTGGGAGGCGATCCACTCGCGGGCGGCAGGCGTATTCGACACCACCGAAATCCTCGGCCACGTCTGGCTCTGGGTGGTCGGGCTGATCTGGGGGCTGGCCTACCTCGTGCATGTCCACGTTCGCGTCCGGCCACTGGTCTGGGCGCCGGTGCTGCTCCTCCTCGCCACCGCGCCGGCGATCTGGCAGCAGGCGAGCGGCGACGCCGATCTGCCGATGGCGATCTTCGTCGCCTTTGGGGCCATCTCGATCGGCGTCTGGCTGGGCGGCGGCGATCGGCGGTCGCTCGCCCTCGGCGCGATCATGCTGGCGGCCGCCGCCAACACCAAGAACGAGGGTACGGCCGCAGCGCTGGTGGTGATGGCGGTTGCCGGGGCGATCGTGCTCGCTCGCAAGCTCGATCTGCGCGCCTGGGCGGTCGCCGCGACGGGCACGGTGGTCGTCGGCATCCTCCCCTGGCATGCCTGGCTCGCCGCCCAGCACATCGAAAGCGACCTGCCGCTCAGCAAAGGGATCGACCCTGCCTACCTCGCCGGCCGCACCTCGCGGATCGGCCCGTCGATCAGCGCCCTGGTTGCCCAGATGGCCGAACAGAGTCGCTGGGTCTACCTGGTGCCGCTGGGCGCGCTCTGCGTCGCCTTCGCCCTGGTCTCCGGGCTCGGTCGCCGGATCGCGGCCTTCTACCTGGGCGCGTTCCTGGTGCTCTCGGCGATCTTCGTCTGGATTTACTGGATCGGCCCCTACGAACTCAACTGGTATCTGGGGACCTCCGTGCCGCGGGTGGTCTCCGTTCTGATGCTGCTCAGCGCCGTCGCGATCCTCCACCTTTGCGGCGCTTTCGTCGCGGCGCTGATCGGCGGGGGGGAGGCCGGGGAGCGCCGCAGGTGACGTCACGGCGCAACATGCGGATCACGTTGGCGGCGATGACGCTGTCGAGCTCGATGATCCTGGTCGACCAGACGGCGGTGCCGCTCGCCGCGCCGCACGCGATCATCGGCCTGCACGCGCAGATCAACCAGTCGCAGTGGCTGATGACCGCGAACATCCTGCCGCTCGCCGCGCTGATGGTCTTCGGCGGCCGGCTCGGCGACCTCTTCGGGATGCGCCGGGTCTTCCTGGTCGGGGCCGTGGTCTTCGCCTTGGCGACGACGGCGATGGGCGCCTCCCAGGACATCGCCTGGGCGGTCGCCGCGCGGGCGGTGCAGGGCGTCGGGGCGGCGCTGATGATGCCGACGGCGCTGGCGATCGTCAGCGCCGTCTACCCGGACGAGGAGAAGGGCGCGGCGCTCGGCATCCTGGCCGGCGCCTCGGCCTTCTTCGCCGCGCTCGGGCCGGTCCTGGGCGGCGTGCTCACGGCGATCGACTGGCGCCTCGTCTTCCTCGTCAACGTGCCGCTCGCCGCGGTCGCGATCCTCCTCACCCTGCGGGCGACTCCGGCGCTGGAGCCCGATCCGAAGGCCTCGCGGGAGCTCGACCTGCCCGGCGTCATCACCTTCGCGCTCGCCGTCGGCCTGCTGATCTTCGGGCTCGGCGAAGGGCCGCAGGCCGGCTGGGGGAGGCCGGGGACGCTCGTCCCGATCGCCGTCGGCCTCGTCCTGTTGCCGGTCTTCGTGATGGTCGAGCGGCGCTCCGACAACCCGATGATCAACTTCAAGCTGTTCCGCCACGAGAACTTCCTCGCCGCCAACCTGAGCCAGGTGCTGGCCGGGATGGTGGAGCTGGGGATCGGCTTCCTCACCCCGTTCTTCCTGCTCCTCGTCGTCGGCGTCACGCCGACCACCGCGGGCATCGCGCTGATCCCGGCGACCGTCCCGATCATCCTCGCCGGGCCGCTGGCGGGACGGGCGTTCGACCGCTTCGGCGGCCGTTGGCCGCTGGTCGGCGGCTTTCTCGTGCTCGCCGCCTCGGGCGTCGTCCTCGCTCTCTCCGTGTCCAGCCGGTCGGCGGTCGCGCTGATCCCCGGGCTGCTGCTGCAGGGGATCGGCCTCGGCATCGTCCTCACCGTCAACGACCCGACCGGGCTGACCGCGATCCCGGACAAGGACGCCGGCGAGGGGGCGGGGATGATCAACACCTCCGAGCAGCTCGGCGGCGCGCTCGGGATCGCGATCCTCGAGGCGATCGAGCTGGGCGTCAACTTCCACAAGCTCGACAGCACGCTCGGCGCCGAGGGGATCCACCCGACCCCGCACCAGACCGAAGTGGCGCGCGGCCTGGTGCTCGAAGCCGAGCAGAAGGGGCTCGACCACCTGCCCCACAGCCACCTCCTGGACGTCATCAAGCCGGTCATCATCACCTCGCACGTCACCGCCTTCGAAGTGACCTTCTTCGTGGCCGCGGGGATCGCCCTGCTCGGCGCGCTGGCCGGCTTCGTGCTGGTCCGCAGGACCGACCGGGTGCGGGGGGCGGGCGTCTTCCCCCGCCGTTCCCGCTGGATCCTCGCGACCACCGGCCGCTCGCCCGCGATCTCCCGCCGCCCGCCGCCCCGACCCGGCGAATCGGCGACGGGGTAGAGCGGCGGCCGGGCCCGCGTTCGCAGTTCTCCGCGCATAGCGCGGCAAAGTGCGAACGCCCGGGGGTACCTCCCGTTGAGTTCGCAGTTCTCCGCGCTATGCGCGGCAAAGTGCGAACGCGGTCGGGGGCGGGGCGCGGCAGGGCCGGCGCTAAACTGGAGTGAGCCTCCGGGTAGCGCCGCAGACGCCCTCTCGGCGCGCCCAACGGGACCGATGGCCGCGAGCACCGACACCAGCAGCGCCGATCTGACCGCGTTCGCGGCCCGGCCGAAGCGCGCCGACGCGCGCCGCAACTACGACAAGCTGGTCGCCGCCGCCCGCGAAGCCTTCGCCGCGGAGGGCTCCGACGCCACGCTGGAGGAGATCAGCAAGCGCGCCGGGGTGGGGATCGGGACGCTCTACCGCCACTTCCCCCGCCGCGAGGACCTGTTGGAGGCGGCCTACCTCGGCGGCGTCGAAGAGATCTCCGCGGCGGCGGCGAGCTACGAGGGCATGCCTCCCTGGGAGGCGCTGACCGGCTGGCTCGGCGACGTCGCCTCCTTCGCGGCGACCAAGCGCGCCCTGGCCGAGGAGATGTTCGCCTACCTCGACCGCGACGCGCCCGTCTTCCGCTCCTGCTCGGAGGCGATCTACGGGGCGGGCGAGCCGCTGCTGCAGCGCGCCCAGGCCGCCGGCGAGGTCCGCGGCGACGTCGACATCTCCGACGTCACCAAGCTGGTCAGCGGCATCGCCGGGCTGCGCCGCACCGAGCCCGAGCAGATCGAACGCCTGGTCGCGGTCGCCCTCGACGGCCTGCGCACCGGAGGCTGAGCCCTCATCCGCCGTCGGTAGCCTGCCGCCCCATGGTGGGGGCTAAGCGAGCCCCGGTATGGGGCGGCCTGATCGTCGCGCTGCTCGGCTGGTCGATCGGCTTCGAGACGCCGGGGCCAGGACTCGACCCGAGCTGGAACGCCGGGCTCGCGATGGCGGCCCACCACGGCCTGCGCTTCGGCTCGGAAATCGTCTTCACCTACGGCCCGCTCGGGTTCCTGCAGAGCCCGCTCGTCTTCTTCGGCGACCTCGCGGTGCTGAGCTTCCTCTACGCGGCTGCCCTCTACGTCCTCTTCTGCATCGGCCTGGTCTGGGCGCTGCGGCGGGCGCTGCCGACGCCGGCGGCGCTCCTGGTGGCCTTCGCCGCCGTCGCCTGGCTGCCGCTGCCGCTCCTCGAGGTCGGCCTGCTGGTCGCCGTCCTCGCCTGCTTCTGGCTGCTCGAGGCGGAGCGCGCGCCGCGCTCGCTCGACCTCTTCGTCCTCGCTGCCGCCTGCTTCGCGGCGCCGGCGGCGCTGGTCAAACTTTCGACCGGGCCGCTGATCGCGGTGATCTTTCTGGTGGCGCTGATCGGCGCCCGGGCGGGGGTGCGGCGGATCGCCGCCTACCTGGTCCTCCTCGCCGCCGCGTTGGCGGCGCTCTGGGCGGCGACGGGACAGAGCTTCGGCGACGTGTCCGCCTTCGTCGGCCACACCCTGCAGATCTCCTCCGGCTACAGCAGCGCGATGCTGCGCAGCACCGACGTGGCGCCGTGGAAGGTGACGCTGACGGTGATCGCGGCGATCGGCTCCGGGCTGGCCCTCGTCGGCGCCGCCTGGCTCGCGTCCGCGCGGCGCGACCGGGCCGCCCGCCGGGCCGCGGTCGCGATCGCGGCGCTCGTCGCCTTCGCGACCTACAAGGAGGGCATCGTGCGGATCGACGCCGGGCACCTCACCGTGCTCTTCGCCAACGCGGCGGTGCTCTGGGTCGCCATCGCAGTCTCCGGGCCGCGGCGCCGGTGGGGCCTGCTCGCCGCGGCCGTCGTCTTCGCGATCAGCCTGCCGGTGCGCCCGGCCGGGCTCGATACGCACTTCGACCCGGTCGCCAACCTGCGGTTCGCCTTCGACCAGGCGCGCACCCTGTTCAGCCCCGGGCGGCGCGCCGGGCTGACCGCGGGGGGGAGGGCCGCGATGCGGCTGACCTACGGCCTGGCGCCGCGCGGCCTGGCGGCCCTGCGCGGCCACACGGTGGCGGTCGAACCCTGGGAAATCGGCGCCGCCTGGGCCTACGGGCTCGACTGGCGCCCGCTGCCGGTCTTCCAGAACTACAGCGCCTACACCTCCGTCCTCGACCGGCTGAACGCCGCGGCGGTCGAAGACCCGGCCGGGCCGGAACGGATCCTGCGCCAGAACACCGAGGTCGTCCAGCCGGAATTCCCCGGCCCCGACCTCGACAACCGCTTCCCCGGCTGGGACCCGCCCGAACAGGCGCGCGCCGTCCTCTGCAACTTCGCGCCGCTGTTCGCCGACGAACGCTGGCAGGTGCTGGGGCGGGTGTCCGACCGCTGCGGCCCGGCGCGGCCGGTGGGCGTGGCGAGCGCCGCGGCGGGCGCGCCGGTGAGGGTGCCGCGGCCGGGGCCGGGGCAGGTCGTCTTCGTCCGGATCGCCGGCGCCGGCCTCGCCGGGCTCGAACGCGTGCAGGCCTTCCTCTTCCACGCCCGCGCCCGCCACCTCACCGGGAACGGGAAGACGCGCTATCGCCTGATCCCGGAAACGGCGGGCGACGGCCTCCTCCTCCGCGCCGCCCCCGGCATCGTCGAACCCGGTCCCTTCGACCCGATCCCCGAAGCGCGCACGATCGCCGTCGACGGCGGCGCCGATCAGCTCACCTACCGCTTCTACGCGATGCGCGTCGGCCGTCCCCGGCCGTGATCTGTGCGGATCCCCGCCCTCCGCCAGCCCGCCGCCCAGCTGTTCCTTATGCCGGGATACCGGTCATAAGGAACAGCTGGGCGGGGCTGCAGGGGGCGGGGGTCAGCCGCGGCCGCGCAGGGCGGTGATCGCGAGGCTCACCGCCAGCTTGGCGCCGATGCCGAGGTAGACGGCGAGGTTCAGCAGCGGGTTCTGGCCGGGCGCCTCGAAGCGCCGGTAGAAGCGACCCATGCCGCGGTGGAAGGCGATCTCCTGGCGCGGCGCGCGTCGCCGCCGGCTGGAGCCGCCCTTCACGTGCAGCGCAACCGCGGCCGGTTCGTAGAAGACCTTCCAGCCCGCGTCCCAGAATCGCCGACACCAGTCGAGGTCCTCCATGTAGAGCCAGTAGCCCTCGTCGAGCAGGCCTACCTCGGCGACCGCCGCGGCGCGGCAGAGCATGAAGGCGCCGTTCACCGCGTCCACCTCGCCCGCCTCGTCGTCGCCGAGGTGCGTCGCCCGGTACTGGGACAGCGAGGCGCCGGCCCCGGCGCCTCGGCCGACTCCGGTGAAGTGGGCGAGCGCCGCCAGCGGGGTGGGGAAGGACCGCTTGCAGGCGTGGTCGAGCTCGCCGTCCTCGCGCACCAGCTTCGCCCCGACCATGCCGATCTCCGGGTCGGCGTGCAGCCGCTGCCAGGCAGGCGTCGAGCGTCCCCTCGTAGACCTCGGTGTCGGGGTTGAGCAGCAGCACCGCGCCGGCGCGGCTCTCTCGCAGGACCAGGTTGTTGGCGGCCGAGAAGCCGATGTTGGCGCGCCGCAGCAGGCGGAACTCCGGGAAACTCGCGCGCCACCATGTCCGGCGTCGCGTCGGGGCTGCCGCTGTCGACCACCGTCACCCGCATCGTCGCCCCGCCCGGCGGGTGGGCGCGGAGGCTCGCCAGGCAGCGGCGCAGCAGCGCCTCGGCGCCGTGGCTGACGATCACGACCTCGAGCTCGGGCTCGGGCGCGGGCGCCGTGGGCAGGCTCGGGCGGCCGGTCCGCGCCGCGCACGGCGAGGCCGCTAGGCGCCCTCGCCGCGCACCACGGCGCGCGGCGTGCGCATCAGGATCTGCAGGTCGGTCAGCAGCGAGAGGTTGTCGAGGTAGTCGCGCTCCATCGCGAGGCGCTCCTCGAAGGTGAGGTCGCTGCGGCCGTAGACCTGCATCGGCCCGGTCAGCCCCGGCTTGATCGCGAGCCGACCGCGCTGGCGCTCGTCGTAGAGGGCGACGACCGCCTCCTCCTCCGGCCGCGGCCCGACCAGCGACATCTCCCCGCGCAGCACGTTGAACAGCTGCGGCAGCTCGTCGACGCTGGTCCGCCGCAGGTACTTGCCGACCCGGGTGACGCGCGGGTCGTCGGGGATCTTGAAGGCGGGCTCGTCGAGCTTCGAGAGGTCGATCAGCTCGCCGAGCCGGTCTTCGGCGTCGGGGACCATGGTGCGGAACTTCAGCATCGTGAAGCTGACGCAGTCCTTGCCGGCCCGCCGCTGGCGGAAGAACACGGGGCGGCCGGAGTCGATCAGCGTGGCCAGCGCGGTGAGCGCCAGCAGCGGCGAGAGCATGACGAGGAGCAGGCCGGAGACGAAGACGTCCATCGCCCGCTTCATCGCCTGGGTGGAGCGCGGCGGGTCGGAGAAGCGGAAGTCGAGCACCGGCAGCTCGGCGAGCCGGTTCAGCTCGATCCCCGGGCCGAGCAGGCCGTAGTGCTGGGGGAGGAAGGTCAGCGCCAGCCCGGCCTCCTTGCACTCGGCGATCAGCCGCTCGGCGGCGAGCTCGCTCATCTGCTGTTCGGTCACCACGACCCGCTCGATGCCGGTGGCCTGGGCGACCTCGGAGATGTCGGCGAGGCTGCCGAGGCGGGGCAGCTCGACCGAGTCCTCGGCCATCGCGGTGGACAGATATCCGACCAGCCGCAGGCGCGTCTCCGGGTGGGTGACGACCCGGCGGGCGACCGTGTCGACCGTGGTCGGCGGCCCGACCACCAGGCCGAGCGCCATCGGCGTCGCCCGGTGCCAGACCCAGCGCAGGACGCCGCGCGCCACGAAGCTCCCGATCAAGGCGCCGACCCCGAGCGCGATCGCGCTCATCGGCGAGAGCGGACCGACCGGGCTGATCGCCAGCAGGGCGTCGATGACCAGCGTCCCGAGCACCACGGCCGAGACCAGCGAGGGGACCTCGTCGAGGGTCGAGTGGCGGATCCGCCGGTGGTCGTGGTCGTAGAGGCCGTGGAGCTTGACCACCAGGATCCAGCTGGGGCTGAACAGGATCCCCCAGAAGAGGTCGGCGACGTCGGTCGAGGAGGTCACCGCGGTGACCGCGCAGAGGGCGACCAGCAGCGCCCCCCAGTCGCCGATCGCCAGCAGCCGGCGCAGCAGCGCGCCGCGCCGGCGCGAGCCCTCGGGGCCGCTCAATCCGAGCCGGTCGGCGGCCCGGTAGGGGATCGCGGAGACCGGGCGCTCGGCGACGTCGGCGCGCCGCGCCTCCTCCGCGGCGCGGAGTTCGGCGGCCAGCCGCTCGGTGTCGGGCGTTCGGGTCATCCGCAGCCTTCAAACCCTTCCGTCAGGCAAGTTTCGAGCGGGTTGAGGAGATGGGCTTCGAGGAGATCGTTCCGCGCCGCCTGATTCTTCCCTGCCTGGTGCTCGGCCTTCGCCTTCAGGTAGTGCAGTACCCAGTTGTGGTCCTCGCGTTCGATCGCCTCCGCGAACCGTTCGGTCGCCAGCGGCAGGTCGCCCTGCGCCTGGGCCAGCAGGCCGAGCTGGAGATACGGAGTCGCCGCCCAGGGCTCGATCGAGCGGGCGGTTTCGGCGTGTTCGACCGCGCTTTCCAAGTTTTCCGCATGGGCGGCGGCGTTCGATTGGCTGATCTCGTGGTCGACCAGGAGCGGGCCGGTCAGCGCGAGCATGGTCAACCAGGCTACGGCCAGACCGGCGATCGTGAGGCCGAAGCGCCGGCTTGCCGCATTTTCGTCACCCGCGATCCCGGCCCGCGCCCGGGCGGCGGCGCCTGCCCGCCAGATCTGGCCGCACCGCGCGGCGACCAGGGCCCCGGTCGCCATGAAGAAGACCGTGGCGACCGACGCCAGCTGCCAGAACCAGTCGTAGGCGGCGCCGATCGCGAAGGCGAGGCTGACGCCGAGCAGGATCGCGCACAGCTCCCGTTCCCGGCCGCCCGCGTGGCGCCAGGCCGAGAGGCCGATCCAGAGCATGGCGGCGACCATGGCGATCGCGAGGGCGCCGCCGACGACCCCCAGCTCCTCCAGCGCCTGCAGGTAGAGCGAGTGCGCCTGCGTGTTGGTCATCGCGATCGGCCGCAGCTGGTCCCAGGCGAACTGGTAGGTGCCCGCGCCGTGGCCGAGGATCGGCTTTTCGCCGAACGCTTCGATGGCGACGTCCCAAAACTGGGTGCGGCCGTGGCTCGAGGCTTCGGCGATCCCGGTGGGGGTGCCGAGGTCCGAGCTGGTGAACTTGTGCCAGGCGCTGCCGCCGAAGAGGAGCGCGGCGACGACCACCGCGACCAGGCCCGCGAGCGCGACGCCGCGCAGCACGCGCCGGTCGCGGGAGAGCGCCAGCGCCCGCTTGACCGGCCGGGAGCCTCCTTTCTCGAGCCGCCGCAGCACCTCGAAGAGCGAGCAGCAGCACCGCGATCCCGACCAGCAGGATGGCCGTCGCCTTCAGCCCCTCGCTGACGATCGGCGGGAAGTCGAAGTTGTTGGAGAGATTGTCGTAGGAGTGGACCGCGACGACCGTCGGCATGGTCAGCGCGGCGGCGAGCAGCAGCGTCACCAGGTACCAGAGGCGGTCGCGGGAGAGGACGATCAGCGTCCCGGCGCCGATGATCAGCGTGAGGACGCCGCCGCGCGAGTGGGTGAAGTAGAGGGCGAGCAGGACGGGCGGCAGCGCCCCGACCGAGAACCAGCGCAGGAAGCGGCTCAGGGAGCGGCGGCTCATCCAGAGGAGCAGGGCGGCGGCAAACGAAAATACGATCGCGTCGGCGTTCCAGTAGCCGAGCGGGTACTGGAGCCGCGAGCCCTTTCGATTCTTCGAAGGGGATGTTGAAAACATGCGGCAGCAGCCGCGTGGCAAGGGCAAGGATCGCCAGCAACGCCAGGCCCACCGCGATGCCTTCACCGAAACGTTGACGCCTTTGGCCGGTTTGGGTCAGGAGGAACGCGGCAACGAAAACTCCGAGGTACATGAGAACGCGATCCGCCTCGGTGACGCTCAACTCGACAGAACCGGACCAGAGGGATGAGATTGCAGACCAAATCGCCAGACCAAGGAGCAGCCCCGAAGCCCAGTAGAAGGGCTTCGCCAGCAGCGCCCGCCCGGCCACGCCGAGCACCAGCAGGCCGACGACCAGCAGCCACACGATCAGCCCGGCGACGTGCCGGGACCCCACCGAGAAGCCGCCGCCCAGAGAGGGCGAGCCCCGCGATCAGGGCGATCGGAGCGAGGAACGCCGCGGATTCCTCTAACCTTGCGCGGAATGCAAGGTGCCCCCCGCCGCCCGGTCCATAGCTCGGCCCGCTCCTTCTTCTTGCTTCCGTCAGTGCTTGCTCTGCTGGCATTGGCTCTATTCCCCGTGGCCGCCCATGCGGAAAGCTCCTCCGGGCAGACCTACGAAGTCGAAATTCCGAGCCTCGAAAATGAAACCGGGAAGCCACAGCTCGGAAAAGTCGCCTACCCATAACCACTCCTCTAACAATTCGCAGGGCCAGGGTTCCGCTGCCGAAACGGGCGGCGGCTCGACCACTTCCGAAAGTGAAGGCAAGGGCGGGAGTCAAAAGTCAGGGGAAGGCTCTTCGAAGAAGACGGGAAGGGCAATCCTGCCACGGCCGGTGGCGGCGGTGGGAACTCGTCCAATGGCGGCGGCGGATCCGGTGACGAAATCGGCGGCGCCAAGGCGGTGGGCAGCACGGCGACCGGGACTCCGGCCTCCCACAGCGCGGGCGGCGGATCATCGCCGATCGTGCCGATCCTGATCGCGGTCGTCGTCCTCGCGGCGATCTCGATCGGCGTGGTGCTCTACCGCCAGCGCAAGGGCGACGCCGGCGTCTCCTCGTCCAACGTCGGCTAGACCAAGACCTCAGATGGAGAGATCGATGCTTGAAACCAGCAGGAAGGCGCGTGCCCTGACGGCCGCGCTGGTCGTCGTCGTCGCACTCGGCGTCTTCGCGGCGAGCGCCGCCGCGTTGCCCGCCAAGTTCTTCGGCGTGGTGCCGCAGTCCAACCTCAGCCAGGAACAGCTCGGCACCCTCCGCAAGGGCGGCGTCAAGAGCATGCGCATCGCGGTGCTCTGGGGCGCGATCCAGCCGCAGCGCGGCGGCGCCTACCAGTGGGGCGAACTCGACCAGGCGGTCGAACGGGCCACGCGGAGCGGCATCGAACTGCTGCCGTTCGTGGTCGGGGCGCCGACCTGGGCGGTGCGCAACGCGACCCTGCCGGGGACCGGCGGCCTGACCTCGCCCGCCCACCTGCCGGTCGCCGGCTACGCGGGTCGGGCGTGGAAGGCCTTCCTCGAGGCGGCGGTCCAGCGCTACGGGGACGGCGGCACCTACTGGCGGGAAAACCCGCTGCTGCCGAACCGGCCGATCCGGACCTGGCAGATCTGGAACGAGCCGAACTTCAAGTACTTCGTCGCCCAGCCGAACCCGGCCGAATACGGAAAGCTGGTGAAGATCTCCTCGGCGGCGATCAAATCGATCGACCCGCGCGCCCAGGTACTCCTCGCCGGGCTCTTCGCGAAGCCGGCCGGCGCCCGTCTGCGGCGGGGCAAGAAGGTGCTCCATCGCCAGCAGCCCCAATTGGTTCGCTTCCTACTTCCTGGAAACGATGTACAGGAAGACGCCGGGGATCAGGTCGCGCTTCCAGGGCGTCGCCCTGCACCCGTACGTGGCCCGCTACCGCCAGCTGCCGCAGGAGATCGAAGAACTCCGCGGCGTGATGGCCCGCGCCGGCGACCCCCGCGAGTCGCTGTGGATCACCGAGATGGGCTGGAGCTCCGAACCTCCGCAGGGCCCGTCCAACGTGTTCGCGGTCGGCCCCGCCGGGCAGGCGCGCGAACTGAAGGGCGCCTTCGGCCTGCTGCGCAGGGCCGCGGCGAAGTACCGGCTGCGGCGCGTCTACTGGTTCTCGGTCGAAGACCAGACCGAAAGCTGCAATTTCTGCAACGGCTCCGGCCTGTTCGGGAACGGTTTCGTGCCGAAGAGCTCCTGGCGCCAGTTCGTCAGGTTCGCCGGCGGCACCCCGTAGAGCTGACTCCGGACCTGCGCGCCGTCGACGACGGCGCGAAGGCCGGATCGACTTCGCGGACCCGGCAGCAGCCCGCGGCGCCGGGGGTCGGGCAGAGGAGGCGCGTAAGATCGATGGGTTGGCGACCAAATCGAAACGACCCACCGAATCTGACCCGCTGGCGCCGTTCTCGGCGCCTGTAAGGCGCTGGTTCGAGGCCTCCTTCGCCGGGCCGACGCCGGCCCAGGCGGGCGGCTGGGCGGCGATCTCCGGCGGCGAGAACGCGCTGATCTGCGCCCCCACCGGCTCCGGCAAGACCCTGGCCAGCTTCCTCTGGGGGATCGACCGCCTCGCCCGCGCGCCGGAGCTCGGCACCGGCGTCCGCATCGTCTACATCTCGCCGCTGAAAGCGCTCTCCTACGACATCGAGCGCAACCTGCGCGCCCCGCTGCGCGGCATCGGCGCCGACATCTCGGTCGGCCTGCGGACCGGCGACACGCCGCAGAAAGACCGTCGGGCGATGGCGAAGACGCCGCCCGACATCCTGATCACCACGCCGGAGTCCCTCTACCTGATGATGTCCTCGGCCGTCCGCGAGATCCTCACCGGCGTCGAAGCGGTGATCGTCGACGAGATCCACGCGGTCGCCCAGACCAAGCGCGGGTCGCACCTCGCTCTGACGCTGGAGCGGCTGGACCATCTGGTTCGGACCTCGACGGGGGAGCCATCGGGGAAGCCTCGGCGGAAAACACGTGGAGGTTCCGCGAGTCTCCCCGTCAGGCCTCCTCACGGGGCATCCAGCGCATCGGCCTGTCGGCGACCCAGCGCCCGCTGGAGCGGATCGCGCAGTTCCTGGTCGGGCCGAAGCGGGAGTGCCAGATCGTCGACGCGGGGACCCGGAAAGACCTCGACCTGGAGATCGTCGTGCCGGTCGAGGACATGGCGGACCCGGGCGCGCCCGCCTATCCCGACCGAGGACGGCACCGCGCAGCCGAGCGAAATCGAGCCGAGCGCCCACGTCCGCTCGATCTGGCCCGCGATCTACCCCGAGCTCCTCCGCCTCGTCCAAACCCACACCTCGACGATCATCTTCGTCAACAACAGGAGAGCCGCCGAGCGCCTCGCCAAGCGCCTCAACGAGCTGGCGAACGGCGAAGGCGAATCACGAGCTTCCCGCCACCGAGCACGGCGGACACTCGGCGGGGTCAGACGGCAGCGGCGGGGTGCTCGGCGCCCCGGTGGAGATCGCGCGCGCTCACCACGGGTCGCTCTCCCACGAGGAGCGGACCCTGGTCGAGGAGATGCTGAAGTCGGGGGAGCTGCCCTGCCTCGTGGCGACGTCCTCGCTGGAGCTCGGGATCGACATGGGCGCGGTCGACCTCGTCATCCAGGTCGAGTCGCCGAAGTCGGTGACCCGCGGCCTGCAGCGGATCGGCCGCGCCGGGCACGGCATCGGCGAGACCTCGAAAGGGCGGATCTTCCCCAAATACCGCGGCGACCTGCTCGAGTGCGCGGTGGTCGCCCGGCGCATGCGCGAAGGGGAGATCGAGGAGACGACGATCCCCCAGAACCCGCTCGACGTGCTGGCCCAGCACATCGTCTCGATGGCGGCCCTCGGCGAGTGGCCGGTCGACGAGGTCGAGGCGGTCGTCACCGCGACCGAGCCCTTCCACGACCTCTCCCGCGAGCAGCTGGAGAACGTCCTCGACATGCTCGACGGCCGCTACCCCTCCGACCGCTTCGCCGAGCTGCGACCGCGGATCGTCTGGGACCGGATGGAGGGGACGATCCACGGCCGCAAAGGCGCCCGACAGCTGGTCGTCACCAACGCCGGCACGATTCCCGACCGCGGCCTCTACGGCGTCCATCTGCCCGACGGCCGGCGGGTCGGCGAGCTCGACGAGGAGATGGTCTACGAGGCGCGCGCCGGGCAGACCTTCCTGCTCGGCGCCTCCACCTGGCGGATCGAGGAAATCACCCGCGACCGGGTGATCGTCACGCCCGCCCCCGGCGCCCCCGGCGCGGTGCCGTTCTGGCGCGGCGACGGGATCGGCCGCCCGGCCGAGCTGGGCCGCGCGATCGGCGCCTTCGCTCGGGAGGCGGTCGCCCGCGAGCCCGCCGAGCTGGCCCGCGACTACGACCTCGACCGGCGCGCCGCGGGCAACCTCGTCACCTACCTGCGCGAACAGCAGGACGCGACCCGCGTCGTCCCCTCCGACGAGACGATCGTGGTGGAGCGCTTCCGCGACGAGATCGGCGACTGGCGCCTCTGCGTGCTCTCCCCCTACGGCGGCCGCGTCCACGCCGCCTGGGGCCTCGCCCTCGCCGCCAAGATCCGCACCGAGCGCGACCTGGAGGCCGACGCGATCTGGTCCGACGACGGCATCGTCATCCACCTCCCCGACGCCGACGAGCCGCCGCCCGCCGACCTCGTGCTGATCGACCCGGCCGAGCTGGAAGACCTGGTGGTCGGCGAGCTCTCCGGCTCGGCGCTCTTCGGCGCCCGCTTCCGCGAGAACGCCTCGCGCTCGCTGCTGATCCCGCGCGCCTACCCCGGCAAACGCACGCCGCTCTGGCAGCAGCGGCTGAAATCGCAGTCGCTGCTCGAAGTCGCCCGCGACTTCCCGCGCTTCCCGGTCGTCCTCGAGACCTATCGCGAGTGCCTGCGCGACGTGCTCGACCTGCCGGCCCTGGTCGACCTGCTGGAAAAGCTGCACGCGCGCTCGCTCTCGCTGGTCGAGGTGGAGACGCCGACCGCCTCGCCCTTCGCCTCCTCGCTGCTGTTCGACTACGTCGCCACCTACATGTACGAGGGGGACACGCCGAACGCCGAGCGGCGGGCGGCGGCGCTGGCGCTCGACCGCGACCTGCTGCGCGAGCTGCTGGGCCAGGAGGAGCTGCGCGAGCTGATCGACCCGGAGGCGCTGGAGGAGGTCGAAGCCCAGCTCCAGCACCGCACCGAGGCGGGGCAGGCCGGCGACCGCGACGCGCTCCAGCAGGTCCTTCGCAACCTCGGCGACCTGACCACCGAGGAGGCCGCCGAGCGCGTCGCGACCGGCTACTCGGCCGAGTCGATGCTGGAGAAACTGGCGGCCGAGCGGCGGATCGCCAAGGTGCGGATCGCGGGCGAGGAGCGCTGGATCGCGAGCGAGGACGCCGGCCTCTACCGCGACGCGCTCGGGGTGCCGCCGCCGCCCGGCCTGCCGGAGACCTTCCTCGCCGACCACCCCGACGCGATGCGCGCCCTGGTCCGCCGCTACGCCCGCACCCACGGCCCCTTCCCGACCGGCCGGCTGCAGCAGCGCTACGGCGTCGACCCCGGGCCGGCGCTGCGCGAGCTGGAGAGCGAAGGGGCGCTGGTCCGCGGCGAGCTCCTCCCGGGCGGGACCGAGCGCGAGTGGTGCGATTCCGACGTGCTGCGGCGGGTGCGGCGCGCCTCGCTGGCGCGGCTGCGCAAGGAGGTCGAGGCGGCCGACCGCACCGAGCTGGCCCGCTTCCTGCCCAGCTGGCAGAACGTCGACGCCTTCCGCCCGGCGGGCGCGGGCCCCGACCGCCTGCGCGAGGCGCTGGTGCCGCTGCAGGGGGTGGCGCTGACCCCGTCGGTCTGGGAGCGCGACGTGCTGCCGCGCCGGCTCGGCGCCTACTCGCAGAACTGGCTCGACCAGCTCTGCACCAGCGGCGAGCTGATCTGGATCGGGGCGGGCAGCCTGGGGCGCAGCGACGGCCGCGTGGCCCTCTACTTCCGCGAGGACGTGCGGCTCGCCGGGCCCCCGCCCGCCAACGGCAAGCTGGAGGTCCCGCAGGGCGAGGTCCACGACGCGATCCGCGAGCGGCTCGCCGCCGGGCCGTCCTTCTGGCTCGACCTGGTCGCCGACATCGACCGCTCTGCCGAGGAGCTCCACGACGCGCTCTGGGACCTCGCCTGGGCGGGCGAGGTCACCAACGACGCCTTCTCGCCGCTGCGCGCGCCGCGCCTGCGCGCCGTGCCGCGGACCGAGCGCCAGGGCCGCCGCTTCGCCCGCCGCCGCTCCACCGCGGGCGCCACGGTGCAGGGGCGCTGGTCGCTGACCGCGCCGATCTTCGCCGGCGCCCCCGGCCCCGGGGCGCGGCTGCGCGCCCAGGCCGAGCTGATGATGGAGCGCTACGGGATCGTCACCCGGGAGACGGTGCTCGCCGAGGGCGTCCCCGGCGGCTTCTCCACCCTGTATGCGGAGCTGGGCAACCTGGAGCTGCTGGGGACGGCGCGGCGGGGCTACTTCGTCGAGGGGCTCGGCGGCGCCCAGTTCGCCCTGCCGGGCGCGGTGGAGCGGCTCCGCTCGCTGCCCGAAGCGCGGGGCGAGTACCTGGTCCTGGCGGCGACCGACCCGGCGAACCCCTACGGCGCGTCCCTGCCCTGGCCGAAGCTGGAGGGCGGCCGGCGCCCCGGCCGCACCCCCGGCGCCCACCTGCTGATGCGGGACGGCGAGCCCGAGGTCTTCGTCGAGCGCGGCGGCCGCGGCCTGCTGCGGCTGCGGGCGATCGAGGAGGCCGAGCTCGAGGCCGCGATGCGAGCCCTCGCCGAGGCGGTCGCCGACGGCCGGCTGCCGAAACTGGCGATCGAGAAGCTCGACGGCGAGGCGGTGATCGGCTCCGGCCACGAGGAGGCGCTGATCGGCGCCGGCTTCAGCCGCGGCCCCCGCAAACTGACCGCCTCCGCATGAGCTCGCCGTCTCCCGACCCCGCCCCCCGGGTGCGTTCGCCCTTATCCACGACTCCGGAGGATAAGTGCGAGCCCGGCGTCGGCCTCGTGCTCGCCGAGGGGCCTTGTGTCCAGAGTTCAACGACCATGCAGCCGCGCGTTGCCATAATCGTCACGGGTGTCTGAGACCACCGAGCAGAGCGCGGTCGAGCTGTTGAGGAGCGTCCCGCTCTTCGCGGATCTCGAGGAGGGAGAGCTGGAGCGCTTCTCCCAGGTCGCCGTGCCCAGGTCCTTCCCGGCCGGCACCCGCGTCTTCCACGAGGGCGACAGCTCCGACGCCTGCTACATCGTCAGCGACGGCAGCTTCCGGGTCACCCGCGAACACTCCGACGGACGGGCGATCACCCTGGCGACGCTCGGGCCGGGGGAGATCTTCGGCGAGCTGGCGATGCTCGACGGCGACCGCCGCTCCGCCTCGGCCGAGGCGATCACCGACGGCACCCTGCTGGCGCTGCCCGCCAACGACGTCCGCGGCCTCCTCGCCCGCAACCCGGAGATCGCCCTGAAGCTGGTCGCCGGCCTGGTGCGGCGGCTGCGCGCCGCCAACATGCGGCTCTCGCGCCAGTCCTTCCAGACGGTGCCGAGCCGGGTCGCCGGGATTCTCGCCCAGCTGGCGCGCGAGGGGCAGGACAGCGACGGGGCCGAGCCCGGCGAGGTGACGATCCGGATGAACCAGACCGACCTCGCGCAGCTGGCCGGGACCTCGCGCGAGTCGGTCAGCCGCTTCCTGGCGGAGCTCGAGCGGGCCGGCGTCGTCCGCTCCGGGCGCGGGCGGGTCACCGTGCTCCAACCGCAGAAACTGCGGAATTACATCTACTGAGGGTGTTCCGAGGGGGAGGCGAGGTGGCCCCCTCTCTCACGAACGGCGTGGAGGTTCGTTCGGGGGCCACCTCGCCTCCCGATCGAGCGTCCGCGGGGATGTGATTCCGCTTGATGCGGAGCTTGTGGGGGGCGGGGCGGTCCGAGGCTTCGGGTCCGCCGCGCCAGGGGTGTGTCGTCTGCGAACGCGCCCGGTGGGCGGATCGCCCTCCCAGGTCCTACAGGGCGTTCGGGGCGTCGTGGCCGACCGCGAGGAGGAGGCCGGCGAGGGCGAGGACGCCGCCGATCGCGAACTCCCAGGGGATCTGCAGGAGTAGGTAGATCGCGACGCCGAGCAGGGCGAGCAGGCCGCAGACGCCGACGATCGTGCGGGTCGTCATCGAGTCGACCCTACCCCGGCCGGTGGCGGGTAGCCTCCCCCGATGGACGACTTCGCCGAGCGGCGCGCCCACATGGTCGAGCACCAGCTGCGCGAGCGCGGGATCGAGGACGAGCGCGTGCTCGCCGCGATGGGCGAGGTGCCGCGCGAGGAGTTCGTGCCGGAGCGCCGGCGCGAGTTCGCCTACAGCGACGCGGCCCTGCCGATCGGCTCCGAGCAGACGATCTCCCAGCCCTGGATCGTCGCCGCGATCCTCCAGGCGCTCGACCCGCGCGGCTCCGAGCGGGTGCTCGAGATCGGCACCGGCTCGGGGTACTCGACCTGCCTGCTGGGCCGGCTCGCCGCCCACGTGGTCAGCGTCGAGCGCCACGCCGACCTCGCCCGCGCGGCCGCCGAGCACCTGCGCGCCTGCGGCGCCGACAACGTCGAGCTGATGGTCGGCGACGGCAGTCGCGGCGTCCCCGACCGCGCCCCGTTCGACGCGATCGCCGTCCACGCCGCCGCCCCGGCGCCGCCGCCCGCGCTGCTCGAGCAGCTCGACGACGGCGGTCGCATGGTCATCCCCTTGGTCTCCGACCACGACGAGATGCTGACCGTCCTGCGCCGCCGCGGGACCGAGGTCGAGTCGACCGAGATCGCCCCCTGCCGTTTCGTGCCGTTGATCGGCGCGGAGGGTTTCTAGCGTCCTCCTATACCCTCCCCTGCGCGAATGAGAGGCGGCATCTACGTTCTCAACTTCTACTCCGCGGTCTTCGGCGACCAGCTGAAGCGCGGCCGCAAGACGGCCACGATCCGGCTCGGCGACAAAAGCTCCAAGTACGAGCGCGGTCAGCTCGTCTGGATCACGATCGGCTTCCGTCACTCCCCGCGCGAGAAACTCTTCGCGGCGGTGATCGACGACGTCGAGGTGAAGCCGCTCAGCGAGCTCACCCGCCGCGACATCGAGCACGACAACCCCGAGTTCCGCAGGCTCGAAGAGACGCGCCGCTTCCTCGAACAGATCTACAGCCGGCCGATCGACGACGACGATCTCGTCACCGTGGTCCGCTTCTCGCAGATCGTCGAGCCGCCCCGCGCGCACCTCGGGAACGGGGAGACGCCCCACCACAACTGAGGGGGCTGATGGTCGGGGGCGACGGAGCGGCGCGGCACGGCACGGCGGGTCGGCCGCGGTACGCGTTCGTCACCACCTGGCTCCTGCAATCGCCGCGCGAGGCCGTCTGGGAGGCGATCTACGACCAGGCGACCTGGCCCGAGTGGTGGCGCGGGGTGGAGGTGGCCGAGGAACTGCGCCCCGGCGCCGCCGACGGCGTGGGGACGATCTCGCGCATGGTCTGGCGCAGCCTCCTGCCCTACCGGCTCCAGTTCGAGGTGACCGCGACGAAGATCGAGCGGCCCTGCCTGATGGAGGGCCAGGCCACCGGCGACCTCGAAGGCATCGGCCGCTGGCGGCTCTACGAGCAGGACGGCGTCACCGCGGTCCTCTACGAGTGGGACGTGGAGACCACCAAGCCGTGGATGAACCGGATGGCGCCGGTGCTGCGCACGGCCTTCGAGTGGAACCACGACTGGGTGATGCGGCGCGGCGGCGAAGGCCTCGCCGCGCGCCTCGGCTGTCCGCTGCTGGCGCTCGACTGAGCCCACGCCGACCGCCCCACCCGCGGTCGGGCGGCGACCGCGCGCACCGGGCCGGCGGGCCGGCGCCCTTGCCCGGCGAGCCCCAAATTTTCACGCGGGCGCCGTCGCGGCGCTGCTATGGTTCGTCGCGTTGGCACTCTGACGAATGAGAGTGCCAAGCCGGGAAGAAGCGGGAAAGGGCTTCAGAACGGCGTTTCCCCTGTCTTCACACTGCAAACCACCTACCGAATGACGGAGGTTTATCGATGAATCTGAAGCCCCTCGGGGATCGGCTGATCGTGAAGCCGGTCGAGGAGGAGGAGACGACTGCCAGCGGCATCGTCCTTCCCGACACGGCGAAAGAGAAGCCGCAGAAGGGCAAGGTCGTCGCCGTCGGCGATGGCGCGATCAACGAGGACGGCAACCGCCGGCCGCTCGACGTGGCGGAGGGGGACGAAGTCCTCTACTCCAAATACGGGGGCACCGAGGTGACCGTGGAGGGCGAGGACCTGCTCGTGCTGCGCGAGTCGGACGTGCTCGCCAAGGTCGACTGACCCGCCAGGACTTAAGAACCAAGGAGGACTGAACAGAAATGGCTCACAAGGAGCTGAAGTACGCAGAGGACGCGAGGGGCGCCCTGCAGGCGGGGGTCGACGCTGTCGCCAACGCCGTCAAGGTCACCCTCGGCCCGAAAGGCCGCTACGTCGTGCTCGACAAAAAGTTCGGCGCGCCGACGATCACCAACGACGGTGTGACGATCGCCCGCGAGGTCGAGGTCGAGGACGTCTTCGAGAACCAGGGCGCCCAGCTCGTCCGCGAGGTCGCCACGGCGACCAACGACGTCGCCGGTGACGGCACCACCACCGCCACCCTGCTGGCCCAGACGATCGTCCGCCAGGGCCTCAAGAACGTGGCCGCCGGCGCCAACCCGCTGGCGCTCCGCCGCGGGATCGAGAAGGCCGTCGAGGAGGTTGTCGACAACCTCCGCGACAAGCAGAGCCAGGAGGTCGCCGGCAAAGACCAGATCGCCCGCGTCGCCGCGATCTCGGCCGGTGACGACGACATCGGCAACGTGATCGCCGACGCGATCGAGAAAGTCGGCAAAGACGGCGTGGTGAACGTCGAGGAGGGCCAGACCTTCGGGATGGAGCTCGAGTTCACCGAGGGGATGCAGTTCGACAAAGGCTATATCTCGCCTTACATGGTCACCGACCAGGACCGCATGGAGGCGGTGCTGGAGGACCCCTACATCCTGATCGCCAACCAGAAAATCGGCTCCGTGCGGGACATCCTGCCGGTGCTCGAGCAGGTGATGCAGGGGGGCAAACCGCTCCTGATCGTCGCCGAGGACGTCGAGGGCGAGTGCCTCGCGACCCTGGTCGTCAACAAGCTCCGCGGCACCTTCACCGGTGTGGCCGTCAAAGCCCCGGGCTTCGGCGACCGCCGCAAGCGGATGCTCGAGGACATCTCGATCCTGACCGGCGGCGAGGTGATCACCGAGGAGATGGGCCTCAAACTGGAGAACACCCAGCTGGCCCAGCTCGGTCGCGCCCGTCGCGTCGTCGTCGCCAAAGACAACACGACGATCATCGACGGCGCCGGTGAGGCCGACGAGATCAAAGGCCGGATCAAGCAGATCAAACAGGAGATCGAGAACACCGACTCCGACTTCGATCGCGAGAAACTCCAGGAGCGCCTCGCGAAGCTCGCCGGGGGTGTCGCCGTGGTCAAGGTCGGCGCCGCCACCGAGACCGAGATGAAGGAGAAGAAGCACCGCGTCGAGGACGCGCTGCAGGCGACCCGCGCCGCGCTCGAGGAAGGCGTCGTGCCGGGTGGTGGCGTCGCGCTGCTGAACGCGCAGAGCGCGCTCGATCCCGAGAAGCTCGACGATCCGGACGAGAAGACGGGTGCGCGGATCATCCACCGCTCGCTCGAGGAGCCGGTTCGCCAGATCGCCGAGAACTCCGGCGAGGAGGGCTCGGTCGTCGTCAACAAGGTCCGTGAACTGAAGGACGGCGAAGGCCTGAACGCTGCCACGGGCGAGTACGGGGACCTGATCAAGGCCGGCGTCATCGACCCGACCAAGGTGACCCGCTCGGCGCTCGAGAACGCCGCGTCGATCGCCAAGAACATCCTCGTGACCGAGGCGATCATCGCCGAGCCGCCGGAGGAGAACGGCGGCGGCGGCATGCCCGGCGGCGGCATGCCGGACATGGGCGGCATGATGTAGGGAAGCCGCGAGACCGGCTCGCTCGGCCGGGCCGCACGCCTGACGGCGGCGGACCGGCGCGGGGCGGTGTCCTCGAAGGCCCGGGTAGCGCTGCTACCCGGGCCTTCTGCGTTCTTGCCCCGCTTGCCGCGGCGCTCCCCAGGCATTGGCGCAGGGCTCGCGAGACGGTCTCGCGGCTTCTGGCCGGCTCTCGCGAGACGGTCTCGCGGCTTCCGGCCGGCCCTCTCGGCTTCGGGGGTCGGTTGGAGGTGTGGAGGGGGTGGCTGTCCTTTGTATCCCTGTGGGCTACAAAGGACAGCCACCCCCTGCTGCGGGTGTGGCGGGGCGACTACCGCCGCGGCTTCTTTTCCTTGGGCGGCAGGGGCGGCAGGAGTCCGGCGTTGGATTCGGCGTAGGGGAGGAAGTTGGCCCGGCGGATCTTGCGGCGGACGACGTTCGCGGTCCGCGGGTACAGGCCGAGTTCGTAGACGTTGCCGGGTCCGAAGCCCTGGTAGTAGTCGAGCATCTGCACGCGCCTGTGGGTGACGATCCAGTAGATGAGCCGCTTGGCGAAGCGCGGTTCGTCTTCTTCCTGGACCGCCCACTCGGTGATCGCGACCGGCTTGCGGCTCCACTGCTTGGCTTCGTAGAAGCGGTTGAGGTCTTTCCAGACCGGATACTTCGAGTAGAAGTCCGTGCCCACCCAGTCGACCCACTGCGCGCCCGGCCAGTAGTTGCCGGGGAAGTTCCCTTTGACCCGCGGCGAGCCGGCGGGCAGCGGGCTCCAGATGATGCTCACCGGCGCTTCCGGCAGTTCGTTGGGCGGCGGTCCCTTCTTGCGCTGCAGCGGCGGCAGGCCCAGCTGTTCGGTCAGGATCGAGTTGATCCCTTCCAGCGACTGCCCGCCGCGCACGATCGCGACGATCCGCCGGAAGGCCTCCTTGTACCAGAGGGTGCTGTATTCGCCGCCTTTCAGCTTCCCGTCGCATTCCACTCCCGACCAGGCGTTGAGGCAGCGGTTCGGCTCGCCGAGCGGGCGGATGTAGGCGGGCAGGTTGTGCGTCGCGAAGAAGCGATTCATCTGCATCAGGTATTCGTCGCCGTCGCCGAGTGCGATCTGCTCGGGCGTGATCAGCTCGGCCAGCGTCTGCGCGTTCTGGGTGGAGATGTGGACGATCGGCCGCGTTTCGGTTTCCCGCCACCGTTCGTAGGCCCGGTTGAAGCTGTTGCCCCAGGAGAAGTAGGTCTCCAGCAGGGCCGAGTGCTTGCCGGTGAGCTGGGTGAACCGTTCGTAGGATTCCGTCGTCCCCTGGTCGGAGACGCCGAGCAGCAGGTCGGGCTTCGGCGGCACCAGGGAGAGCGCCGCCCGCGCCGGGGCGGCGAAGAGCAGGAGGAGGAGCGCGACGGCGAGCGCCGGCCAGAGCGAGGATCTACGCGGCAGCGAGGACATCCCGCATCCTTCGTGGTTCGACTCCGAGTGCCTGCGCGTCGGCCGTTCCTCGTTTGCTGACCATTGCCACCTCCATCAACTCGGCCTCCTCCCAGGTCGCGAAGACCGCCTCCCCGAAGACCGCGCGCAGCCCGATCAGGCTGGCCTTCACGGCCGGCAAGGGCAGGTGGACGAGGTCCCGTGGCCTCCCGGCGATCCTGCTGACCAGATCCGACATCTCATCGTAGGTAAGCGTCTCCGGCCCGGCCAGCTCGTAGCGCGGCTGCAGCGGCCCGCCCGCCAGCGCCGCCACCACGCACTCGGCGACGTCCTGCGCCCAGATCGGCTGGAAGGCGGCGCGCCCCTCCCCCGAGACCGGCAGCACCGGCAGGAAGGAGAAGCGCCGCAGCAGGGTGATCCAGGGGTCGCTGCGGTCGTAGACGATCGACGGCGCGAAGATCGAGGTCTCCAGCCGGGAGGAGGCGATCGCCCGCTCGGCCACCCACTTGGCGCGGAAGAACCGCGTCCGCTGCGCCGCCCCGGCGTCGAGCGCGCTGAAGAAGAGGAAGCGCCGCACGCCGGCCTGCTCGGCCCCGTGCAGCAGCCTCACGGTCGCCAGGCCGTTCAGCTCCTCCAGCCGGCGTGGCGGCTGGTCGCGGATCGTCGCCGCCAGGTGGACGACGGTGTCGACGCCGCGCAGGCTCTGGCGCACGGTGTGCGGGTCGGCCAGGTCGCCGAGACCGCCGAGCGCCAACTGCACGTCGACCCGCCGCGCGCCGAGCCGGCGCGGGTCGCGGACCAGGCAGCGGACGTCCTCGCCGCGCTCCAGCAGGAGCGGCAGCAGCCGGGAGCCGATGCTGCCGGTGGCCCCGGTCAGCAGCAGCACCGCAGCCCGCCCTGTCGCCTGCCCGTCATCGCCTCACGGAAGCCTAGATGGTTGGTTCCGGGGAACCGACGATCTGGAGATGCCGCCGGCGCGGACGGCCCCCGCCACGCTCCCGCGGACCCGAGACGCCGCATATCTCTAAAATGGCGGCTCGCTCGTCGCAGGGGCCCTACGGCGCCTGTCGGCCAACGACGATAACCACCGAGGAGACTTCCCGTATGAGCTACGTGATCGCCGAGCCCTGCATCGGCCAAAAGGACAACTCGTGCGTCGAGGTTTGTCCCGTCGACTGCATCCACCCGACGCCCGACGAGCCCGACTACGACTCCGTCGAACAGCTTTTCATCGACCCGGACGAGTGCATCGACTGCGATGCCTGCGTGGAGGCCTGCCCGGTGGACGCCTGCTTCGCCGAGGACCAGCTTCCCGCCGAATGGGCGAAATACGCAGAGATCAACGCGAACTACTACAAGAACGCGTAACAAGCTTCTCACCGACCTCTTGAAAAAGGCCGCCCCGGGGGTGGCCTTTTTCGTGGTCGAACCACGCCGCGCCGCCGGCGCTTGTCCTCGCATGGAGGACAAGCGCCGGCCGGGGCGCGCGGTTGGGTCTAGTAGCCGACCGGGTGGCGGACGACGAAGCGGCCTCCGGCCGCCGCCCTGGTGTCGGGGTGCCAGCGCGGCCCGGTGCCGCGGCTGTCGCCCGCCGTGTCGAACCGCAGACCGGCGACCACCATGTAGACGTGCTGGGCGTTGGCGTAGATCGTGATCCAGTTGCCGGGGCCCGGTTCGCCGAACCGCTCGAGCGAGCCGGAGGTCTCCGGCGAGGCCAGCAGCCGGCCGCCGTGCAGGGCGAAGGAGACCGAGCCGGAGCAGTCGTAGCCGCGCGACTGCCAGCGACCGTGGCCGCCGCCCCAGATGTAGGGACGGTTGCGGATGTGGTTTCCGGCGGCGATGACCCGCTTGATGACCGCCGGGGCGTTGGCCGGAGCGATCGCCCGGCCGCGCACCAGCCGCGCCGGTTCCGTGACGCCGGTTTCGTAGCCGGCTTCGGCCGCGCCGCCCGTGCCGTCTTCTTCCGGCGTGACGGTCGATTCGCCCGCCGGCGGGGCGGCAGGCTTGGGAGCTTCGGCTTCAAGACCGGGGGGCGAGCTGAGGCCGCCAGGGAGAGCCGCCGATGCCGCCGGCGCGGCGACCAGGACGGTCGCGACGATCGCGGCGAACAGGGCTGAGATGAAGAGCGCTGCTTTGGAACTGCGACGGGCGGCGCATCTGGCCACCCCGGGGACGAACTGCATGCACTGACCTCCTCCGTGGGCCGGCGGGGTTAGCTGTCGGGCTGGCGCTGAAGGAGCCTGCGCTCCCACCGAGGTGGGTTCGCCCCAAAAAACTTGGTTCCCCCGCTCCCGGCCGCTCTCCGACCGGGATTAGGCATTTGTTTGTAAGCGCTAACGCGCGGCCGACAGCATAGTTGCGGTGGCGGTCGAGTGCTTACCTAAAATCCTGCTGGGAGCGAGATTTCCGCTTCGCGCCTACTGGACGACGGGCAGCGGGGTGCCGCCGACGGCCGGCATCTCGGCGCTCCCCGGGGCCGCCTGCAGCACCGGCAGCTCCTGCGGCGTCGCGGCGATGATCCCGCGCGCGACCTGGCGGATCGCCTGCGCGGCGGGGGAGTCGGGGTCGGAGGTGACCAGCGGCGTGCCGTCGTCGGAGTGCTCGCGGAGCGGCTCCGAGAGCGGCACCTTGCCGAGCAGCGGCACGTCGAGCTCGTCGGAGAGCAGCTGGCCGCCGCCCTCGCCGAAGATCGTGAAGCGCTCCCCGTCGGGCGTCGTGAAGCCCGACATGTTCTCGACCACGCCGAGGATCTCGAGGTCGAACTTCTTCGCCATCTCGGCGCCGCGGTGCGCCACCGCCTGGGCGGCCGGCTGCGGGGTGGTGACGACGATGAACTTCGCCTGCGGCAGGAGCTGGGCGAGCGTCATCGAGACGTCGCCGGTCCCCGGCGGCAGGTCGAGCAGCAGGTACTCGAGCTCTTCCCAGGCGACGTCCTCGAGGAACTGCTGGATCGCTTTGTGCAGCATCGGGCCGCGCCAGACGACCGCCGAGTTCTCCTCGACGAAGAAGCCGATCGACATCACCTTGACGCCGCCCGCCGACTCCAGCGGCAGGATCTTGCGCTCCCCGTTCACCTCCGGCTTGGCGTTGACGCCGAGCATGCGGGGGATCGAGTAGCCGTAGACGTCGCAGTCGAGGGCGCCCGCCGGGTGCCCTTCGGCGGTCAGCGCCGCGGCCAGGTTGGCGGTCATCGTCGACTTGCCGACGCCGCCCTTGCCGGAGGACACGCAGATCACGTTCTTGACCTTGGCGAGCGCGCCCTGCGGCAGCTTGCCGCGACCCAGCGTCTGCTGGAGGTTGCCTTTCTCCTCGTCGGAGAGGACGTCGAAGCCGATCCCGACCTCGGTCACCCCCTCCAGCTCGCCGACCCGCTGGGCGACGGCCTGTTCGAAGTGGGAGCGGATCGGGCAGCCGGCGGTGGTCAGGGAGACCACGACCTCGACTCGACCGCTGGGCTGGATCTCGATCGAGCGGACCATGCCCAGCTCGACGATCGAGCGGCGCAGCTCGGGATCGATCACACCGCGCAGCGCCTCGTTCACCTGGTCTTTCGTGGGAAGTGCCATCGCGCTCCATTCTCGCAAAGGGCGGCTTCCGGCCGGGGCGAGGCCGGCGGCGGGCGGGGAGGGGGGAGAGATCGGCCGCGCCCGCCCCTTGGTCCTCCGCAAGCGAGAGGCGAGGCGAGGAGGCCGCATGGAGGCGAGACGACGGGGTCGCATGGCCGGGACGCGGGGCGGACCGGGGCGGGTCGCGGCGATGGTGATCGGGCTGGCGGCGCTGGCGGCGCTCGTCCTCGCCGACGCGGCGCGGGCAGGCACCTACGAGGTCGCTCAGTGCGGCTGGGGAGTCGGCGCGCAGCTCGACCCGGCGGCAGCCGTGGAAGGCCGCGGCGCCGGAGTGGTCCTCGACGGCTGTCTCGATCCGGCGCCGAATCACGGCCTACGGCTCGAAGCCGCGCCGCTGCTCGCGGTCGGCGACGGCCTCAAGGCGGGTTGGCGGGCGGCGCCGGGGACGGCGATCACGGCGCTGCGCGGGGTCTGGGCCGGAGCGATGCTGCCCGGCTACCGCCAACAGCTCGGGGTCGAGGAAGGCGGCGGGTTCCGGCCGCTGGTCGGCGCCACCGGGGCGCTGCTTCCCACGCCGGTGGCCGCGACGCTTCCGACCGCGGCGCCCTCGGTGGCGTTTCGCCTCGTCTGTCTGTCGCCATTGCCGGAGCCGTGCAGGACGACGCCTCCGGCCTGGGCGCTGGTGCGCGAGGTGACGCTCACGGTGGCGGATGCACTGGCGCCGCGGGCCCGGGTGGGCGGTCCGCTGCTCGCCGCGGGCTGGCACCGCGGCAAGGTCGCGCTCGACCTCGCCGCCGACGACTTCGGGGCGGGGGTCGAGCGGCTCGAGGCCGAGGTCGGGGGGACGCCGGTCGCTCTGGCGCGCCGGCCCTGCGCGGCGGCCAACATCGAAGGCGCGCTGCGGGCGACCGAGATGCGTCCCTGTCAAGCCGCTGCCGACGCCACCGTGGAGGTCGACACGGCGCGGCTGCCCGATGGCACCGACACGCTGCGCGGCTGCGCGCTCGACTTCGCGGGCAACGCCGGCTGCGCCGCCGGCGTCCCGTTCCGGGTGGACAACTCGCCGCCGTCGGTCGATTTCGCCGTGGCGGAGGAAGGGCGCGTCGCGGCGTCCGTCTTCGACCCATTCTCGGGGCCGGCGTCGGGCTCGATCGCGATGCGCCGCGACGATGCGGAGGCCTGGGTCCCGTTGCCGACCGAAATGCGCCGCGACGGACCGGGGAAGGCGACGCTGCTCGCCTCCCTGCCGGCGCTCCAGGAGGGCGGCTACGTCCTGCGCGCCGCGGCCGTCGACGTGGCCGGGAACTCGGCGAGCGCCGCGACCCGGGTCACCGGGGCCGGGGCCGGCGATGGAGGCGCGGATGGGGACGGGACCGCGGACGAAGCAGCGGACGGGGCGGGGGGCTCCGGCGGTCCGGGACCCGCGGATGGGGCGGGCAGCCCGGGGGCCGACGGCGCCGCGGGCATCGGCAAGGGCGCAGCGACCGGGGCCGCCGACTCCGGCGACCCCTCGGCGGGCGGGCACGGCGACGGGCGGGCGCCGCAGCCGCGGGGCGACCGGGGCACGCGGCTCCTCGCCGGGCTCGGCGGCGACCGGCGCGGGCGGGCGCGGCGGTCGAGCCTGAGCGTCGCCTTCGGGACCGCGGCGACGGTGGCCGGCCGGTTGACCGCGGTCGATGGCAGAGGGGTCGCGGGCCGGGTGGTGAAGGTCATCGCGCGGTCCTCCCGGGGCGCCGCGCGGAGGAAGGCGATTCTCCGGGCGACCACGGACCGGCACGGGCGGTTCGCGCTCCGCCTCCGGCGGGGCCCGTCGCGGCGTCTGGTCGTCGCCTTCCCCGGCGGCGACGGGCTCCGTCCGTCGCGCAGCCGGCCGCTCGCGCTGCGGGTCCATGCCGCGGTCACCCTCACGGCGCGGCCGCCGTCCCTGCGCACCGGCCAGACCGTGCGGCTGCGCGGCCGCGTCGCCCGCCGCGGGGCGCGGATCCCGCGGCGCGGCAAGCTGGTCGCGATCCAATACCTGGAGCGGGACAGCCGCCGCTGGCGGCCCGCCCTGGTGATCCGCACCGGCCCGGGCGGCTGCTTCCACGCCCGCTACCGCTTCCGCTACGTCACCGGCAGCTCCCGGATCCGTCTGCGCGCCACGGCCCTGCCGGAAGCCGGCTGGCCCTTCGCGTCCGGCTCCTCGGCGCCGCTGACGGTCAAGGTCCATGGTGGCTAGAGCCCGCACCGGCGCGCGCCGCCGGCTGCGCCGCCCGCCCCGTGCGGCCGTTCCTCATGCCGGAAGGGCCGTCACGAGGGACGGCTGCACGGGGGGCGCGCGCCCGGTCGGGGCGCCGGGCGGCATCCTTTAGGGTGCGGACCATGTCGAAAGCGACGCTGCAGACCAATGCCGGGCCGATCACCGTCGAGTTCTTCGACGCCGACGCGCCGAAGACCGTCGAGAACTTCCGCAAGCTCGCGGGCGAAGGCTTCTACGACGGGCTGATCTTCCACCGGGTCATCCCCGACTTCATGATCCAGGGCGGTTGCCCGGAGGGCACCGGCACCGGCGGTCCCGGCTACACGTTCGAGGACGAGTTCAACGACCACAAGGTGGCCCGCGGCGCGCTCGCGATGGCCAACGCCGGCCCCAACACGAACGGCTCGCAGTTCTTCATCGTCACCACCGCCGCGGCGCCCTGGCTCGACGGCAAGCACACCGTCTTCGGCGAGGTCGTCGAGGGGATGGACACGGTCGACGCGATCGAGTCCTCGGAGACCGACGCTCGCGACAAGCCGCTGGAGGCGAAGACGATCGAAAGCGTCGAGCTCGCCGATTAGCCGGCCGACCCCGGCGGACCTTCCTCGGCGGCGCGACGGTCGCGCCGCTTTTTCAGCCTCGCGCCGGGGCGCCAGAGGCTCACCAGGCCCGCGACCAGGGTGACCAGGAAGATCTGGCCGGTCAGCATCTCGAAGGTGGAGAGCATCTCGCCGGGCTGCCCGGCGGGCACCAGGTTCCCGTAGCCGGTCGTGGTCAGCGTCGTGTAGCTGAAGAAGAGGAAGTCGCCGTGATGCGGGTGGGGGACGCCGGCGAAGAAGGCGGCGGACTGGATGCGGGCGACCGCCTCGTAGACGAAGCCGAAGAGCAGGCCGAGCACGGTGTAGACGCTGATCGCGCCGAGGATCGTGCGGGCGCTGACCTCGGCCGAGGTGACGACGCGGACCAGCACCGCGGCCATCGCCACGGCCAGCAGCGGCACCTGCACCAGCGCGCCGAGGTTGAGCCACAGCCGCGCGCCGGTGATCGCCTCGACCGCGGCGAGCACCAGGCTCAGTCCGCTCAGGTAGATCGCGAGGTGCACGTATCGCGGCGGCGAGTGCGAGCTGGTCAGGGCGACGATCGAGGTCGCGCCGGTGGTCGCCATGAGCAGCACCGCGCCCCAGCCGTCGTTGTCGACCAGCGAGGTGAGGACGAAGGTCACCACCACCAAGGTCAGCACCAGCCCGAAGGCGTCGCTGACCCGTTCGGCGCGCCGCAGCCATCGTTCGCCGCCAGGGGCGCGGATCCCGGACCGGTCCATGTTCGGGACGTTCGGCCGGGAGGCCGCGTTTCCTGCCGGGCGCCGCGGCCGGTCGGCCGCGGTGGAGTGGGCACCGGCGCCGGATGCGTGGCAACCACTATCGCGGTCGCGGACCGCGTGGTAGCTTCGCGCCATGGCCGGCGCCGCCGCCATCCGAGGGGATGATCGGATCGAGCCGGTGGCGTCCGCGCCGCCCATCCCCGACTTCGAGATCGTCCCGCGCGTCGGCCTCTACCTGGCGGCCGGGGTCCTCGTCCTGCTGGTCATCGGGATCGCGGTCGACAAGACCTGGCCGCTGATGTTCCTGCACGTCGTCGGCGGCGCCTCGTGGACCGTCGTCGACCTCTTCCTCGGCCTCCTCCTCGGCCCGATCCTGGGCAGGATGTCGGTGCCCGCGCGGATCGAGCTGACGACCAGGCTGATGCCGAAGATGGTCGTGCTCATGCCGACCGTGGTCGCGGTGACCCTCGCGGCCGGCTGGCAGCTCGGCGTCCACACGGCGATGGTCGACTCCGGTTTCCCCCTGCACGGCTGGGTCCTCGCCAGCTACATCGTCGTCGGCGTGATGGCGGTCCTCGCCCTCGGCCTGCTCGAGCCGGCGAACATCGCCGTCCTGGTCGAGCTGAAGAAGCCGCGCCCGGACCCCGCGGTGATCGAGGGGCTGATGAAGCGCTTCGTCTACTGCGCCGGCGTGCTGGGGATCATGCAGATCGCGACGCTCGTGATCATGACCAGGTTGGGAGCGGCATGAGGCAGAGCGACCTGCCCCCGGTGACGCTGCTCGGGATGGTCTCGCTGGGCCTCATCGTGATCGCCGGGATCTACCTCGCCGCCCATCTGCCCCAGTCCGTCGCGCTGGGCCCGGCGATCGCCCTGCTGGCGGCCTCGGCACTGCTGCTCGCGGGCAACCTGATCGCCCTGTCGCGGGTGCCCGGCTTCCCGTGGCGCCGCTTCTTCGCCGTCGCCAGGTGGGCGCTGCTCGCCTACGCGACGATCGCCGCCCTGATCGAGTACGCGTTCCTGCGCAACGACCTGCGTGGCGGGGCACTGGTCGTGCTGACGCTCTCGCTGGTCGTCTTCGCGGTCCACGTGCCGGTCCTGATCGGCTTCACGGTCGCCCGCTTCGCCGAGCCGGAAGGCTCCGCCGAGCGGCCGGCGGGCTGAGCGCCGTCGGGCGCGGGCCACGGTCGGCCCGACCTCTGTGGACGGAACCCGCCGGTGCCGGCGGCGGAGAGGCGGTCGCCCCCCCTCTCAGAGCCCCTTCAGCACCTCGCTGCGATTCTCGACCCCACGGCCCCGCAACTCAAGCTTGAGGCGGTGGCGGTGGGAAGGTCGACCGGTGCCGACCAGGTGCCGCCCGCCTGGCGCGTAGCGCCTCGGATGCGCCCGCCGGTGTCCCAGACCGCCACCTCGTCGCCCCGGCTCTCGAAGGCGATCTGGGGTGATTCGGCATGCTCCCACGACAGGGAGAGGTCGACCGCGGGAGCCACCCGGGCGCCGCGGCGGCGCCTGCGGCGCCCTCCGTCGCCGGCGCCGGCAGGGCAAGCGCGGTCGCCGACAGGGCTCGGAGCCCCACCGAGAGGGCCCTCGCCGGGGCGAGCCGTGCCACCGGATCCGCGGGCCTTCCCTCGCGCTCGCGCCGGCGGAGGGTTGGAACGAGCCTCGGTCGGGCCTGCCGGCCCTGTTGGATCTGCTGCACGGAGTCCTCCTGGACGATTTGGTCGGCCGACGAGACCGCGGCGACCAGGCCAAGCCAGGAGTCGACATGCACGAACGGCTCTCGACATCCGTCCACCCGACGATCCGTTCCGGGCGGCGCGAGATAGTGTCGCCCGATGGATCGGAATGGTAATCCAAAGGATCAACACCTCTCCCGCCGCCGTCTGCTGAAGGGGGCCGGCGGCCTGGCCGCCGCGGCGGCGCTGGGCTCGGCGCAGGCGGCCGACGCGCTCGCCCGCCCCGGGGGCGGGCGCGCGCCGCACCCGAAGACCCCGACCGAGGCGCTGCGGCTGCTGCAGGCGGGCAACTGGCGCTACCGCCGGGAAAAGCTGCAGCTGCGCGACTACTCGCCGGTCGGCGAGCGCCGCGCCGCCGAACAGAAACCCTTCGCGGCGATCATCACCTGCGCCGACTCGCGGATCTCGCCGGAGCTCGTCTTCGACGTCGAACGCGGCAACCTCTTCGTCTCCCGGATCGCGGGCAACAGCATCGACTCCGGCACCTTGGGCAGCACCGAGTACGCGGTCGCGGTGCTGGGGGTGCAGCTTATCATGGTGCTCGGACACAGCGACTGCGGCGCGATCAAGTCGGCGATCGAGGTGGTCGACAACGGCGCGAGCTATCCGCCCTCCCAGTACGGGGCGATCGGCGAGGTGATCGACTCGTTGGTGCCGGCGATCGAGTCACTGCCCCCGAACGAACGCAACCTCGCCCGCTGCGTCCCGGCCAGCGCGATCACCCAGGCGGGCATCATCTCCCGCAGCGGCCCGATCGTCGCGCCGGCGGTCGCCGCCGGGAAGCTGCGGGTCGTCGCCGCCGTCTACAACATCGCCAACGGCGTCGTCTCGGTCGTCCGCTAGCCGTTCGCGGTCCTGACCTGGAGCAGGATCGCCAATCCGGCCGCGGAAAGCGGAGGGGGTGGGATTCGAACCCACGGGACGCCGTAAGGCGCCCAACGGCTTTCAAGGGACCGATCAGATTGTCGCGATCCGGCCTGCACCGCCCGACCGCCCAGGGTCGGGAGCCCTGGGGCGATCGAACTTGCGATCGCCGGCGGGTGGCTCTCGATCGAGGAGAGCCACGGCGGTCTGGACGACCCCGCTCCTCTGCTCGACGCGGCCGCCTTGCGACACGACTTCAGTCGTGTCGCAAGAGCGAGATCGAGACGAAATCGGCGCGGCGCGGCAGAGGAAGCAATGGAACTTGGAGCTCGTCGAAGTTGGCGCCCGCGGGGTTCACCAGCGCGGACGGTGCCGGCTTGCAGCCGGGCCCTTCGGTCAGTGGGGTGGGCCCCCCGGAACCTGGCGGGATCGAAGTTCGAGGAGAGGGCCCCGATGCTGCCTGCCCGTCCATCGAGCCTGGACGGATGTCTGAGAGCCTGCCGCAACCCGCGGGCAGCCGCGACTCGGTGTCGATGAACGAACAGATGGGCTCGAACGGCCTGGTCTGGGACCGCGGCGACCGCGACCGCATGCTCGACATGGAGCGGCGCCTCGTCGCGGTGCGCCGCGTCGCCTTCCTCGTCCTCGGCCTGGCGCTGCTGGCCAGCGGCCCCTGGACCGGCTGGTGGACCCTGGCGCCTCTCGCCCTGGCGGGCGCCTTCTTTGCCCTCGCCGATCGCCTCATCCCCCGCCTCGGCAGGCCCGAGTACGCGATCTTCGCCGCCTGGGTGGCCTCGGAGGTGATCATCGCCGCGAGCGTCGCCGTGGCCGGGGAGGCGGGCCTCGTGATGCTCTCCTGGCTGGCGATCCCGATGGTCAGCCTCGCCGCCCGCTTCTCGGATCGCGGCATCGCGCTCGGCGCAGGGATCGCCGTCGCCCTCGCGCTCGCCGTCGGCCTCGGCTTCGAGGGCGCCGCGGTGACGGCCGACCCGACGCGCCTGATCGCCCCGCTCGCCCTGATCATGGCGGTCAGCATCTTCTCGGTGGCGCTGATGCGCTCCGACGCCGAGCACCGCAGCCGCGCCGTCCTCGACCCGCTGACCGCGATGCTGAACCGCACCGCCCTCGAGGGCCGCGCCCGCGAGCTCACCGAGCAGTCTCGCCTCGCCGGCGAGCCGGTCGGCATGATCCTCGCCGACATCGACCGCTTCAAGCAGGTCAACGACCGCTTGGGGCACGCGATGGGCGACGCGATCCTTCGCCACGTCGCCTACGTGATCCGCAAGGAGCTGCGCGCCTTCGACCTCGCCTACCGGATCGGCGGCGAGGAGTTCCTCGTCCTCCTGCCCGGCTCCGAGGCGCCTGCCTGTCGCGAGGTCGCCGAGCGGATCCGAGCCGCGGTAGAGCGCGAGCGGACCGAGGGGGTCGGCGTCACACTCAGCTGCGGGGTCGGGGGCTCGCGACGCGGCAGTACCTTCGACTACGAGGTCGTCTTCGCCGCCTGCGACGCCGCGCTCTACGCGGCCAAGGACGCCGGGCGAAACCGGGTCCGAGACAACCCCGGCGCGCCCGTACCGGCGGCGGTCTGAGCCCTGATGGCCGGCCGGTGATCTCCTTGCGGCGGTGCCCGGTTTCGCGCGGCGTCGCTTATTCCCCGTCTGAAAGTGGGCGCTTCCGGCCTTCGCGAAGGTCGCCGCCTTGATCGAGTGCCCCTTCCGGGCGAGCCGGCTAAACCTAGAGACGCGGGACGGCCCGGTCGCTTGCGTTCGCCTCGCGAGTGCGGGCGACCGGGCGATCGGTTACGGCCGTTCGCCGGCGCAGGGCCAGCTCAGTGGGTCGCGCGCGTATTCGTAGTGAGGGCAGCTCCACTGCCGGCCCTGCCCGCGCGCGAGCCCGGGTGCCTAACAGAGCGACGGCAGCCTGAATTTGATCGGCACCGTCTCCTCCGAGGTGGCGTAGCCATCGCCGGCCGGGACCCTGACCCGCAGGTGGTCGGTGCCCGATTCGATTTCGGCAGGTGAGAATTCGAAGCCATCGACGCGCGCGGGGTCCGTCTTGCTGCTGATGAAGACGCCTTCGATGCCGACCGAGCAGGGGTGCCTCGAGCGCGCGTAGACGTACTCGGTGAAACCGGTCGCCTGGTAGCAGTCCGAGGAGGAGAGCGATTCCGGCGCCACGTCGCCCCCGCAGCCGAGCGTCGCCGCGATGGCAGGCGCATCTTGGCCAAGAACGTCCGTCGTCAACAGGCCGACCAGGGTGGCCCTGTTCGCCTCCACCAGGGCCGGCTGTACGGTCGACGCGCGGGCCGCCTCGAATGCGGACGCCACATGCCACAGTTCGTTCGCCAGCTGCGGGACGCTCTCGATTCGGCTCTCGGTCGCCGACCGTTCGCCGGACGTGTAGACCACCCTCACGCGATGCCGGCCGAGCTTGGCGTAGTCGACGGTGCACCTGGAGCCCTTGACGCCGGCGCCGACGAACACCGCGCAGTCCAGCCTCCCGTCGCTGACCAGCGAGAGGACGCCGGCCGGCGGCGGCGCCGGTTCCTCGGCCGAGGAACCGGCGGTCTTCTTCGTCGCCGAGGCCGAGTAGGTGTAGGTGATCTTGAACGGATCGAGCCGATCGCGGGTGAAGGTCGGATCCAGGTGGGCGTGCAGCTCCACGGCGCGGGGGGCGTGGCGCCTCACGCAGGAGACCTTGTGGTGCCGGCGGCACCTCGCGCCGTGTGCCGGCGGGTGGCGAACGGGCGTCCGCCGATGATGACGGCCCTGGGAGCGATGGCCCCCCGCGGTGGCCGGGGACGCGCCGACCAGGGTGGCCAGGGCAACGAGGGCGGCGACGAGGAGTCCGCGGTGCATCGGGGATCTGACCTCCTTGGTGTCGGCCTCCGGAGGTCTGCCCGGCCCGGCGGCGCTTTGACCGAAGGGCGGAGCCTACCGCGGAGCATCGCGGCGAAGGCGCGGACGCGACGAGCGGGCCCTGCCTGGCGAGAGGGGACGGTGGGCAGACGCGGCCGGCCTGGTGCCGGCGGTGGGAAGTCCCTCGCGCCGCGGCCGGCTCCCGGGGCACCGGGCGGGCGGGGAACGCATCGGAGCCATCTTGCCGGAAGGTCTCCGCGGCCGTCCTGGGGGCATCGATCAACCCATGCCACGAAAGCCGAGGTACCTGGTGTTATCCGTTCGGCCGGGGTGCACGGATGGCCATCGACATCCGTGCAGCCTTGCGGTCAGACCCGAGCGGGCTGCTTGGCAGGCGACCACACGGCGCCCTCGCCCGCAAGAGGTCTCGCGTCGAACGGTGGCGGCGTGCGGGTGACCGGCTCCGGCCGCCCGCCTATGCTGAATTTGTGACAGCCCTGCTCGCCGACGCCCTCGCCGCCGCGGCGCTCAACGACACCGAGCGTCGCGTGATCGAGCGCCTCCTGGCCCGCCTGCCCGAGGAGCTCGGCGCGGACCTCCTCGCCGTCTGGCTCTACGGTTCGCGCGCCCGTGGCGAGGCAGACCCGTTTGAGACGGATCCCGACCTTCGCTCCGACATCGACCTTCTCGCCATCGTCGACCCTTCGGCGAATGCCGAGCAGCGTCGCTGGTGGGCCCTCCCGATGGTCGAAGCCGAGGCCGATGCCGAGGGCGACAGCCCCGTCTACTACTCGCTGCGGATCTTCGACACCGACTGGCTGCGCGACCGCCGCGAGATCCGCTCCTTCTTCACCCAGGAGGTAGACCGCGACAAGCTCGTCCTCTGGGGCGAGCGGCTCGACGACCTCGGCACGACGGAGAGGTAGGCCCGTGAGCCCCCGCTCGGAGGAGTTCGTCGAGCAGGCACGCGACCGCTTGGTCGCCGCGCGCGAGGCGCTCGCTGCCGGACACCGCGGTGTCGCCGTCAGCGTCGCCTACTACTCGATGCTCTACGCCGCCCGCGCGACCCTCTCTGAGGGCGACGAGAACGCCCGCACCCATCGCGGCACCTGGAACCTGTTCCGGATCAAATACGTCACCACCGAGGCCTTCGACGCCAAGCTGTTCACCCTCGCCCAGCACGCCCAGGTCGCCCGCGAGGGCGGCGACTACCAGGCCGTCACCCCGAGCGCGGATGAAGCCGAGCGCTACGTGGCCGCCGCCGCCGACTTCCTCGCCGCCGTCGAGCAGATGCTCGCGGGCTGATGCAGTTTCGAGGTTAGCTCGCCGAGATCCGCCCGCCGCGCTGTGTGGCGGGCCTGGTGCAGCCGGAGGCGCCCCGGGGAGCCCCGCCTCCTCCCAGGCGCTGTCGGCGAGCCGGTTGAGGCGCTCGGCCTCGAACGGGGTGTCCGGTGCGACCAAGAAGGCGCGGTCCCCGGTGCCGGCCGAGTGGGCTCCGTGCGGGTCCGCCGCAAAAAGCGGAGGGGGTGGGATGAAGCTCGAAACTGGCTGACGCTTTTGAGCGCATCCGCAAACTTCACTTCCGAAAATTGTCCATGACGACCCGGCCGCTATCTCACGAACACACGTTCGTCGAGTCCGCGCGGGGCGAAAGCAGACTTTCGTTACCGGGGGTGAGACAAAAGTTTTCCGCTATATATTTGCGTCATGGATCTAGAGCGCTTGGAACAAAGTCCCGTCGGTCAGCTCGTCCCCATCGTCGGTCCTGATCCGGTCACGCGCGACGTTGTGGCCGGGAAGGCCTTCCTGCCGGCCCCCTTGCCGCGTCACGATCTTAATTTGTCCACTCCGACCTGGACTGAGATATCGCGTGCCATGGCGGCGCTGGCGCGGCTAGACGGAGCTGCTCGCAGCATCCCGAATCCCGGGATGCTGCGGCGTCCGACCCTGCGGCGAGAGGCGCAAAGTACGAGCGCGCTGGAGGGGACCTACGCGCCGTTTGAAGATGTCTTGGCGGCCGAACGCGACGAAGAAGGCCAGCTGCTGACGGCCGAGATGAGAGAGGTCCTCAATTTCGAGCGCATGGCCGAGCTCGCCTTCTCTTGGCCGGAAGACCGTCTGTTGACCATGTCAATGCTCGGCGAGTTGCAGGAGACGCTCATCCGCGGAACCGACGGTGAGCGGGATGACACGGGGCGGATCCGCGAGTGCATCGTCGTCATAGGGCCCCAAGGTGCCGGCTTCAACAGGGCGCGGTTTGTGCCCCCTCCTCCCGGCGACCAGCTACGGGCAGGGGTCGAGGACCTACTTTCTTGGATGGCGGAGCCACCGGACATCCCAATCGTCCTGCAGGCCGCTCTCGTCCACTACCAATTCGAGTGCCTGCACCCCTACTCGGACGGGAACGGTCGCCTCGGTCGCCTCCTGGTGATCGTCCAGCTTCTCCGTGACGCCATCATCCGGGAGCCGCTTCTAGTTGTCTCGCCGTGGTTCGAGCAGCGCCGTGAGCGATACCAGGATGCGCTCCTCGCCCTAAGTGAGACCGGGAATTGGGACCACTGGGTTTCCTTCTTCGCCGAAGGGGTGACGGCTGCTGCGGTCGAGTCCCAACAGAAGGTCGAGCGGCTCGTTGAGCTACAGGAGCAATTCCAGCAGCGAGCGGTCGATGCAGGCAAGCGCGGCACCGCAGTTCTGCTTGCAGCCCATCTCGTCGGCCGGCCTTTCGTCAATCGCTCGATCGTGGCCTCGGAGTTCGGGGTCACGGGCCAGGGCGCATACAACGCGATCAAGGCCTTGGTCGCGTTAGGCATCCTCGACCGCGCGCTGATCAAAGCGGTGAACAGAGGGACCCTGTATGTGGCCCCGGAGGTAGTCGCCATCCTCACTTCCTGAGCGACAATCTCGTAGGTGACGGTGGTAGGGAAGTTAGCCGCGGGTCCCATCTCACGCGCCGGAGGGGTGGCCGGGGGGTTTTCGCAACGACCGCGGGACACGGACCGTTCTCTCCCTGACGCCTAATGGTGGGCAGTGAGATCGAGCCTCAGAGAACCGCAAGCGCTGGGATCCCGCCGGTGAAGCGAGATCCCAGCCATCAAGCGGAGGGGGTGGGATTCGAACCCACGGGACGCCGTAGGACGCCCAACGGCTTTCAAGGCCGCCGCATTCAACCGCTCTGCCACCCCTCCTCGTTGGTGCTTGGATGGTGCCATGCGGCGTCTGCTCCTGCTTGCCTCGGCGATGGTCTTTCTGGACCTCACGTTCTTCACGGCCATCGCCCCGCTGCTGCCGAGCTACGTCCACGAGCTGCACCTCAGCACCGCGCAGGCCGGCTACCTCTCGGCCGCCTACGCGGCCGGGACGCTGGTCGCCTCGTTGCCCGCCGGGTTCGTCGCCACCCGCTTCGGGCCGCGCCGCACGGTGATCCTCGGTCTCTGCGCGCTCGGCGTCGCCAGCCTCTGCTTCGGGCTCCTGAGGTCGGCCTGGCCACTCGACGCGGCGCGGTTCATCCAGGGGGCCGCCGGGGCGCTGATCTGGTCGGGCGCGCTCACGTGGCTGGTCAGCGCCGCCCCGGAGGGCAGGCGCGGCTCGGTGATCGGCACCGCGCTCGGGACCGCCGTCGCCGGGTCGCTGCTCGGCCCGGCGCTCGGCGCGCTCGCCGCCCAGATCGGCACCGAATGGGTCTTCGGCGCGGTGCTCGTGATCGCCCTGTCGCTCGCCGCGATCGCCGCGCGGTTCCCCGACACCGGCGTCCGCGAGGACCAGCGGGCCGGTGAGGTCCTCCGCTGCCTTGTCGACCGGCGGCTGGTGGAGGCGGCGGTCTTCGTCAGCGCTCCGTCGCTGATGTTCGGCGCGATCGACGTGCTGCTGCCGCTGCGCATCCACGCGCTGGGCGGTCGCCACACGCTGATCGCGATCGGCTTCATCGGCGGCGCCGCGATCGAGTCGGCGCTCTCGCCGGTCGCCGGGCGCCTCTCCGACAGCGTCGGGCGCCGCGCCCCCTACGTCCTCGGGATGACGATCTGCACGGCGGCGATGGTCTTCTTCGCGGTCGCCGACACGCTGGCGACGGTGATCGTCTCGCTGCTCCTCACCGCGCTGGGGGCGGGCCTCTGCTTCGCGCCGGCGATGACGCTGATCTCCGACAGCGCCGAGGCGGCCGGCCTTCACCAGGGCTACGCGATGGGGGTCACCAACATGGCCTGGGCGGCGGCGCAGGTGGTGGGCGGCGTGGCCGGCGCGGTGGTCGCGGGGGCGACCGGCGACGCGGTGCCGAGCCTGGCGATCGCCGCCCTGCTGGCACTGACGATCCTCTACGCGTTCCGCTCGCTCGCCTCGCCGCCGCTCGTCCCGGAGGGGTGAGCGCGCCGGTCGGCCCGCGGCGGGCTCGCATCGGCGTTCGCGTTCGCAGTTCTCCGTGACATGCGCGGCGAACTGCGAACGCCGGGCGGTGCCGGGATACTGAGACGGTGCGAGGCGTGACGCAGCCGGGCGAATTCGTCAACTGGGCGGGGGACCAGCGCTGTCGCCCGGGCCGGGTCGGCGCGCCGCGCTCACGCGAGGAGCTCGCCGAGGCGGTCGGCGGCGCGGCGGCGGCCGGCCAGAAGGTCTCGGTAGCGGGCTCCGGTCACTCCTTCACCGAGGCGGCGATGACCGACGCGGTGATGCTGCGGGTGGAGGCGCTGCGCGGGGTGATCGACGCCGACCGCGGCAGCGGCCTGGTCAAGGTCGGCGCGGGCACCGTGCTGCGCGAGCTGAACGAGGAAGTGGCCTCGCTCGGCCTGGCGCTCGAGAACCTCGGCGACATCGACGCGCAGACGATCGCCGGGGCGATCTCCACCGGCACCCACGGGACCGGGGCGGGCCTCCGCAACATCCCGGCGGGCGTCGAGGGAATCGAGCTGGTGCTCGCCGACGGCAGCGTCCGGGAGCTGACCGCGGCCGGGGACCCGGAGCTGCTGCGGGCGGCGCGGATCGGGGTCGGCGCGCTCGGCGCGATCAGCGCGGTGACGCTGCGCTGTGTCCCCGCCTTCACCCTGCGCCGGGTCGACTCCTCCCACCAGCTCGCCGATGTCCTCGACCGCTTCGAGGAGCTGGCCGCCGCCAACGACCACTTCGAGCTGTTCACCTTCCCCTACTCCGACCGGGCCCTGGTCCTGGAGCGCAATCGGACGGAGGAGCCGCCGCGGCCGAAGAGTCCCACCGTCGCCCTGCTGAACGACGTGCTGCTGGAGAACTGGGTGCTCGAGGCGATGGCCGCGACCGGCAAGGCGCTGCCGCGGACGATCCCGGCGCTGGCGCGCTTCGCCGGGCTGGTCGCGACCGGCACGAACAACCAGGACCGCAGCGACCGCATCTTCGTCAACCAGCGCCGGGTCCGCTTCACCGAGATGGAGTACGGGGTGCCGCGCGAGCACGGCCCGACCGCGGTGCGCCGGGTGATCGAGTGGGTGCGCGCCAATGCCTTCCCGGTCTTCTTCCCGATCGAGGTGCGGGTGGCCGCCGGCGACGACGCCGACCTCAGCGCCGCCCACCAGCGCGACACCGCCTACATCGCCGTCCACCAGTACCGGGGGATGGAGTGGCGCCCGTACTTCGAGGCGGTCGAGGCGATCATGAACGACTACGCCGGCCGCCCCCATTGGGGCAAGCGCCACTTCCAGACCGCGGCGACGCTGGCGCCGCGCTACCCGAAGTGGGACGCCTTCCAGCGCGCCCGCGACGAGCTCGACCCGAAGCGCGTCTTCACCAACGAGTACGCGGAACGCGTGCTCGGAGCCTGAGCTCGGCCGCTCACGCGGTTGTTCCACCTGCTAGGAGGCGAAAACCAAGCCTGGCCAGGACGCAGGGAGGATGCCGAGGGGAGCGCACTCATGTGCGTGACCCGAAGGCGGCCGACCGAGGACACCGCCAGGCGCAGGTTTGCAGCCACCTAGAGGAAGGTCTTGCCCTCGCCCCGATAGGTGGGGACGACGTCGACGATCTCCTCGCCTTCCACCAGGTGCAGCGCATCGAAGCGCTCGCACACCTCGCCCGCCTTGGCGTGGCGCATGTAGACGCGGTCACCGATCCGCAGGTCGGCGGCCGGCGGGCCGAGCAGCGGGGTCTGCACCTCGCCGGCACCCTCCTCGGGGTCGAGCTCGAGGCCCGGCGGCAGCCAGGGGGTGGGCAGGCGCGCCGCGTCGCCGGCGCCCGAGGCCAGGTAGCCGCCGCCCAGCGCGGTCGCCGTCGCGGCCGACGGCTTGCGGACGACCGGCAGCGCGTAGGCGGCCGCCGGGGTCGGCTGGAAGCGGCTGTAGTTGTCGAACAGGGTGGGGGCGTAGAAGCCGGAGCCCGCCGTCACCTCGGTCACCGCGTCCTCGGCGCCGGTCGTCTCGAGGCTGCCGGTGCCGCCGCCGTTGACCACCGGCAGCTCGCAGAACTCGCCGATCGCGGCGACGATCGCGGCGCGTCGCTCGGCCAGCTCCTTTGCCGAGCGCCTCTGCATGAAGCGGATCGCGGCGCCGCGCAGGCGGCGCCCCGGCGGCTCGTCGCCGACTCCCGCGATCTGGCCCTCGTAGGCCATCAGCGCGTCGAGTTCGAGCTGGGGCCGGCGTTCGATCTCGCGCGCCAGCGCCACCGCCTGCTCGACGGTGTGGACGGGGGAGCGCTTCGGCCCGACCTTGACGCGGCCGCCGAGCGCCCACCAGCCGGCGTCGATGTCGATGCAGACGCGGATCGGCGGCGCGTCGGCGCCGAGCACCGCTTCGATCGCCTCCAGGTGCTCGACGCAGTCGACCATCACCAGCGGCGAGCGTTCGTGGTCGGCGGCGGAGCGCAGCGCCAGCTCGCGCAGCGCCGCGGTGTCGGCGGTCGGGTAGGCGAGCAGCAGGTCTTCGTGCCCGTGTTCGGCGAGCCACAGGGTCTCGGGCAGCGTGTAGGTCATCAGCCCGGCGAAGCGCGGATCGCGGCCGAGGATCTCCTCGATCAGCGCCCGGCAGCGGATCGACTTGGTGGCGACCCGGATCGGCTTGCGCCCCGCGCGCTCGAGCAGCGCGTCGGCGTTCGCCCACATCGCGTCGAGGTCGACGAAGGCGAAGGGCGCCTGCACGTCGGCAAAGATTCGCTCGTAGCGCTGATGCGACTGCGGGGGCGGCGAGGACACCCGCAGCAGCCTATCCCCGCGCTTCCCTGTCAATACCTACAATCGGTCTTCGCGGTGCCCGGAGAGGTGGCCGAGTGGCTGAAGGCACTCGCCTGCTAAGCGAGTAGGGGGCGCAAGCTCTCTCGAGGGTTCGAATCCCTCCCTCTCCGTTTCCGGGGATCCGAGGGCGCCTGGCGGCGTCCTCGGTCATTCGGCTCGGGTCATGCACCGGGGTGCACTCCCCTCGCCTCACTTCCCTGCGTCCTGACCAGGCTGGCTCAGATCCCCGGAAACGGCCCTGACGCCATCTGGTCGAGCACAGGCGCCGCGCAGGAGGAGCGAGGGCGCCTCCGAGCGCGGTGGTCCCAAGACCCGTCACAGTTTCTTGCAGCATTTCGCAGCGGACAGATGCTACTTATAAGTCTGTAGAGTCAAACGTATCGATGCGGGAGCTTGCCCGTCAGATGGCGGGCGAGCTTCAGCGCACCCTTGGCGACAATCTGCGCGCGTTTCGGGAAGCGGAAGCTCTGAGCCAGGAGGCGTTCGCCGACGTGCTCGGCTTCCATCGCACCTACATGGGAGCGCTCGAGCGCGGCGAGCGCAACCTCAGCCTCAAATCGGTCGAGAAGATCGCCAAGAAGCTGAAGATCGAGCCGGTGTTGCTGCTCAGCGAAACTCGGCGCTCCGGCTGACCACGCCGCTCCGGCTGCTGCGGTCCTGCGCCGGCGCTCAGTGCTTGGCGGCGATCACGACCCGCGCGCCGCGCGCCGGGATCATCGTCACGTTGCGGTGCATCGCCCGCTCCGGCTGCGGCCGGTCGGCGACCAGGTCGAGGCGCCGCGCCATCGCGGTGAGGACGACGCGCTGCTCGGCCATCGCCAGGGCGGCGCCGAGGCAGCGGCGGATGCCGCCGCCGAAGGGGATCCAGTCGTAGGTCCCCGGCTTGCGCCCGAGCCAGCGCTCGGGGCGGAACTCGAACGGGTCGGGGTAGACGTCCTCGCGGTGGTGGACGAGGAGGATGCTCATCGCGATCGCGGTCCCGGGCTCGACGCCGTAGTCGCCGAGTCGCCACGGCACCTGGACGCGCCGGCCGATGATCGGGATCACCGGCCGCGAGCGCATCGTCTCGACGATCGTCGCCTCGACCCGCTCCTCGGCGCCCTCCTCACCGCGCACCGCCTCGACCAGCGCCGCGTGCGGCTCCGGGTTGCGAACCAGGCGCTCCCAGGCCCAGGCCAGCGAGTTGGCGGTCGTCTCGTGGCCGGCCAGCACCAGGGTCAGCAGCTCGTCGCGAAGTTCTTTGTCGTCGAGCGCCTCGCCCTCCTCGGTCCGCGCCTGCAGCAGGAGCGAGAGGATGTCGCGCCGCTCGTCCAGATCGGCCGCCCGCCGCCGCTCCCGGATCACCGCGTAGATCGGCCGGTCGAGCATCCTGAGCCCAAGCTTCAGCGGCCCCATCGGCTCCTCGCGGCCGATGTGCATCAGTTCGGTCAGCTGCGCGGTCGGCCAGGTCGAGGAGGCGACCGTCTTGCGCACCGCGGTGCGCAGCGCCGCCTCGGGGGTGCCCGGCGCGGGTCGGCCCTCGATGCCGAAGATCCCGGCCATGATCACGTCGAGCGTGATCGCCTGCATCCGCGGCGCCAGCGCCAGTCGCTCGCCGACCGGCCAGCGGTCGATCTCCCGCTCCGCCGCGTCGGCGATCATCGCCGTGTACTGGGCGATCGCCTCGCCGTGGAAGGGCGGCAGCAGCAGCTTGCGCTGGCGCATGTGGCGCGGCCCGACCGCGGTCAGCACCGAGTTGGGGCCGAGGATCGGCCGCAGCGGCGACTCGCCGGTCAGCGACGGCGCCTGCTCGGGCTTGGCGGTGAACAGCGAGCGGACGTGGTCCGGGTGGCTGGTGATGACGGGGCCGCCGGGGATGACGCCGCGCATCCGGAACACTTCGCCGAGCTCCCGCCGCGCCTTGAAGACGAACTCGATCTGGCGCATGGAGAAGCGGACCGTCTGGACGAGCTTCGGCAGCTCGATGCCGGGGGCGGGGGAGAGGGTCGCCAGCTCGGACGGCTCGATCGGCCCGGCCGGCGAGTCCGGCGCGGCGCCGACCAGCTCCGGGAAGAGCGGGCCCTGCGACTCGGCCGGCCGCTCCTCCGCCGCGGCGCGGCCCTGCTCCACTGCGGTCGGTGAGGTCGCCATCGCGGACACAAAGTTGCAGAGATCGATGTCACGGTCAAATGGAGTCATCTCACACAAATCGGCGTGCGGGCGCTGGGCGGCGGTCGGCCTGTCGGCCCGGGAATGGTGGATAGGGACGACCGCGCACTTGTCCCGGCGCGGTGCGTCGCCATCCCCGCAGGCTCCACCGGGCATCCCCGAACGGCCGCCCGGTCACCGGGCGTTCACGCACGGCGCTCGCCTGTCACTACTCTGATCCTGATGTCCGCCTACCACCCGGCCAACCCCGGCGCCCACCTCGACCGGCGCACCAAGATCATCGCCACCGTCGGCCCCGCCTCCTGGGACCCCGGGATCCTCATCCAGATGATCGGCGCGGGCGCCGACGTCTTCCGCCTCAACTTCTCCCACGCCGGACCCGACCGCCAGGCGGAGACGATCGCCGCGATCCGCGCCGCCGCCGACTCCCTCGGCCGCGAGGTGGCGATCCTCGGCGACCTGCCGGGCCCCAAGCTGCGGATCGGCAGCCTGCGCGACGACTACGCCGAGCTGGAGACCGGCATGCACGTCACCCTCACCTCGCGCGAGGTGGAGGGCGACCGGGCCACGATCCCGGTCTCCTGGACGGGGGTCGGCGACCTCGAGGAGAACCAGCTCGTCTACCTCGCCGACGGCGCGATCCGCCTGCGGGTCGGCGCCCCCGCGGGAGGGGGCGAGGGCGTGGATGCGGAGGTCGAGGTCGGCGGCACCCTCTCCTCCCACAAGGGGATGAACATCCCCGGCGGCGCCGTCGGCCTGCCCGCCGCGACCGAGTCCGACCTCGGCTGGGTGGACTTCGCGGTGCGCGAGGGGATCGACATCCTCGCCGTCTCCTTCGTCTCCGGCGCCGCGGACCTGGACCCGGTCACCGAGCGCCTGCGCCGGCTCGGCTCCGACATCCCCCTGGTCGCCAAGATCGAGCGCCGCCGCGCCGCCGCCAACATCGAGGAGATCGCCGCCGCGGCCGACGGCGGGATCATGGTCGCCCGCGGGGACCTCGGCATCGAAGTCCCGCTGGCCGAGGTGCCGGTCCTGCAGAAGCGCCTGATCGCCACCGCCGGGCGCCGCTCCAAGCCGGTGGTCACCGCCACCCAGATGCTCGCCTCGATGGTCACCGCCCGCCGTCCCACCCGCGCCGAGGTGACCGACGTCGCCAACGCGATCTACGACGGCACCGACGCGGTGATGCTCTCCGAGGAGACCGCGGTCGGCGAGAACCCGGTGGAGGCGATCCGCGTCATGGACCGCATCGCCCGTGCCACCGAGCCCGACCTGCGCTACGGGGAGTGGCTGTTCAGCCGCACCGACCAGGCCACCCAGGACGTCGCCGACTCGGTCGCCCAGAGCGCCGTCGGGGCGGTCTACCGGCTCGGCCTCAAAGCGCTGGTGGTGCCGACCACCAGCGGGCGCACCGCGCGCATCGTCTCCGCCCACCGGCCCAACGTGCCGGTGCTGGCGATCTCCCCGCGGATCGAGACCGTGCGCCGGCTCAGCCTCCTCTTCGGGGTGACCGCGGTGCAGTCGCGGCCCGAGGAGGACATCCGGGCCCTGCTCGAAGACTGCGCGACGATCGCCGCCCACCACGGCCTGGCCGGCCCCGGCGAGCTGGTCGGGATCACCGCCGGGTTGCCCGACCAGGAGCTCGGGACCAACCTCTTCGAGGTGCACCGGGTGCCGTGAGGGCGGCGCGGTGCGGCGCAGTCGCCACAGATAGATTGGGCCGATGAGCGATCCCGCGCCCGTCGTCCGCGTCCAGCCCGACCCGGACGGCTTCACCGTCCTCACCCTCGACAGCCCGCCGTTGAACCTCTTCGACCAGGCAATGATGGAGCAGCTCGCCGCCGCGATCGAGGCGCTCACGGCCGCGCCGCCGCGCGCCGTCCTGATCAACGCCGCCGGGCGCGCCGTCTCGGCCGGGGTCGACGTCCACGTCTTCGCCGACCTGACGCCGCAGACCGCGAGCGCGCTGTGGACCGAGCTGCTGGGGATGGTCGACGCGCTGGAAGAGCTGCCCGCGCCGGTGGTCTTCGCCGCCCACGCGCTGACCCTGACCGCGGCCTTCGAGCTGGCGCTCGGCTGCGACTGGATCGTGGCCGCGCCGGGCGCCCGCTTCGGGCTGGTCGAGAAAGTGGTCGGGCTGACGCCGTCGATGGGCGGCACGCAGCGGCTCGCCGAGCGGGCCGGCTCGGGGCGGGCGCGCCAGTTCGTGATGAGCGGCGGCCTCTTCGAGGCGGCCGAGCTGGAGCGCTGGGGGGTCGTCAACGAGATCTATCCGGAGGAGGAGTTCGAGGCGCGCTCGCGGGCGCTCGCCGCCGAGCTCGCCGCCGGCCCGACCCGCGCCCACGCGATGACCAAGCGGATCCTGCGGCGCTTCCGCGAAGGCGGCGTCCCGGCGGCGGACGAGGCGGTGCGGACCGAGGCCGGAGAGCTCTTCGCGACCGAGGACCTGCAGGGCGCGGTGCGCACCTTCCTCGAGCACGGCGGGCCGGGCCACGCCGAGTTCCACGGCCGGTAGGTTCCCCCGATGGACATCGATCTCGAGGAGATCGCCAAGGGGATGGCGGCGGCCGTGCCCTATATCGCCCACATGGGGATCGAGGTGACGGAGATGTCGGAGGGGGCGGCGACCGCGGTGCTGCCCGATCGGCCCGACCTCCACAACCACGTCGGCAGCCAGCATGCCGGGGCGCTCTTCGGGGTCGCCGAGACGGCGTCGGGGGCGGCGTTCGTCGGCGCCTTCGCGGCGCGGATGGGGGACCTGACGCCGCTCGCCCGTAGCGCCGAGATCGCCTACGCCAAAGTGGCGGTCGGGCGGATCGAGGCGAAGGCGCGACTCGGCGTCCCGGTGGCGGAGGCGCTCGCGAGCCTCGACGCCGACGGGCGCGTCGACTTCTCGGCCGTGGTCGAGATGACCGACTCCGGCGGCGAGGTCGTCGCCACCGCGACGGTCGACTGGAACGTGCGGCTCAAAGACACGGCGCCCTGAGTCCGGCCGGAGCAGCGATGGCCGCGATCCGGATGTCGGCGGTGACCGTCTGGCGCTGGGTCGCCGCCGAGCAGCGGCGCGCGGTGCTGCTGCGGGATGTCGACTGGACGGTCGAGCCGGGGGAGCACTGGGTGGTGCTGGGGCCGAACGGGGCGGGGAAGACGACCCTGCTGAACCTCGCGGCGGCCATCTCCCATCCGTCGGAGGGAGCGGTCGAGGTGCTCGGCGAGCGGCTCGGGGCGGTCGACATGCGCAGGCTGCGCGAATCGATCGGGACCCTCGAGCCGGGCCTCTCGCGGCGGATCCGCGGCCGCTACACCGGCTTCGAGGTCGTCCTCACCGGGGCGACGGGGAGCATCGCCCTGCTGGGGGACCGGGTGACCGCGGAGGACCGGGCGCGGGCCGACCGTCTGATGGCCGAGATCGGCGTCGAGCCGCTGCGCGACCGCCGCTTCGAGGACTGCTCGCAGGGCGAGCGCCAGCGCCTCCTCCTGGCCCGGTCCCTGATGGACGACCCGGACCTCCTCCTCCTCGACGAGCCGACGACCGGCCTCGACCTGCCCTCGCGCGAGCGCCTGATCGCCTCCCTCGACGCGATGGCCGAAGACCAACGCCGGCCTGCCGACCGTCATCGTCACCCACCACCTGGAGGAGATCCCCTCGACCACGACCCACGCCCTCCTCCTCCGCGACGGCGCCCTGGCGGCGGCGGGCCCGGTCGCCTCGACCCTCACCAGCGCCAACGTCTCCACCACCTTCGACATCGAGGTCGAGGTCGCCCACCACGCCGGCCGCTGGGCCGCCATGGTCCTCCGCAGCCGGTGAGCCGAGTGCGCTCCCTCGCGGGCCCGCACGAAAGAAGCCGCGAGCGAGCCGCCGGGGCCGGGATCCTCTGAAGCTTTTCTGTCGTCACCGCGCCAAAATGCTTCAGTCGCGGAGGATGCCCGCCGCCGCTCGCGGCCGATGATCGACCGGCGGGCCCGGCCCCTCGCGCCCCCCTGCGGCCAGGAACCGCACCCCGGCCGGACGCCGAGGATCCCGCCCAGCCCGCGGCCATGCGGGCCGGGCGAGCAGCAGTCCCGCATCGATCATCTAGAATCCGCCGTCCCGCGGAGCAACTGCCCCTGGCAGCCCGCCTCCGCCGGCACGCGCCCGTAGCTCAGCCGGATAGAGCGTCGGTCTACGAAACCGAAGGTCACTGGTTCGAATCCAGTCGGGCGCATTCCTGCGGGCCGCAAACGGCTCTACAGGCGGTCTCTTGGTCAGCCGGTCGGCCAATCTCGGCGGCGCGATCCGGCCTTTCCGGAAGGGGCGCCGAGGGAAGGCGACCCCGTAGAGGAGGAGACCGAGATGAGCGTGCTGCCGAATCGATCCGCCGAGCCGCGGATGACCGCCTACGACGAGGAGAAGGCGAGTTTCCGCCTGGAGGCACCCGACGTCTTCAACCCGGTTCTCGACATCGTCGACCGCTGGGCCGCCGAGGCGCCCGACGACCTCGCCCTGGTCTGGCTGGACGGGGAGGGCGGCGTGGTCACCGAAAGAGCAGCTCCGACCTGGCACGCGAATCGCGCCGCGCGCCGCGCCTTCCTCGACGCCGGGATCGGCAAGGGCGACCGCGTCTTCATGATGCTGCCGCGGGTTCCGGCCTGGCACACGGCCATGCTCGGCGCGATCCGGATCGGCGCCGTGGTCATGTCGGCGCCGACCATGCTGACCCCGCGTGACATCGGCTACCGGGTCAAGACCGGCCGAGCACGACGACCGTGAGGTCGGTGCCGCCGGCCGCGGCGAGCCCCGAGGCATGGTCGAGCAGCGGCCTCCCCCCGAGGAGCGCGAGCTGCTTGTGGCCGCCGAAGCGCCGCCCCGCACCCGCCGCGAGCACCACCGGTGCGATCCTTCCCACCATGCTCACCTCGCCGCGCGCCGCTCGAACATCGCCTTGATGGCATTGCGAGGCCCCCTCGGCATCGGCCGCCCGGCGTGAGCCCGCAGGCCCGTCGCACGGCCGTGGCGCTGATCTTCGTGATCCTCAACCTGAGACTCGCGGTCGCCGCGATCCCGCCGGTGCTGGGCGAGATCGAACGCGAAACCGGCCTCTCCCCGGCGGCGGCCGGGGTGCTGACCGCGGTGCCGGTCTTCTGCTTCGGCGTCGTCGCGCTGGCGACGCCCCTGCTGCTCCGCCGCCTGCGGATGTCGCCGCTCCTGCTGCTGACCCTGATCGCGATCGTGGCCGGCTCCGCGATCCGCCTCGACCCGCCGCTGGTCGCGCTCTTCGCCGGGACCGCCTTGCTCGGCGCCGGGATCGCGGTCGCCAACGTCCTCGTCCCCGGCCTGATCAAACGCGATTTCGCCTCCCAGGCGGCGATGATGGTCGCGCTCTACTCGATCGGGCTGTCCTTCAGCGGGGCGATCTCGGCCGGCCTGACGGTGCCGGTTGAGAACCTCTTCCACATCGGCTGGCGCCCCGCCGTCGCGGTCTGGGGGATCTTCGCCGTTCTCGCCGCGCTTCTCTGGGCGCCGCAGGCCCGCCAATCCGAGCCGTTTCGAGCCCCCGCCGGGCCCGCCGTCGGCCGCGCCCTCTGGCGCGACCGCATCGCCTGGAGCGTCACCATCTTCTGGGGCCTGCAGTCGCTCGCCTTCTACTCGACCCTGAGCTGGCTGCCGGCGATCCTCGAGGACGGCGGCATCTCGAAGGGGACCGCCGGCCTGATCCTCTCGTTCTCCTTCTTCCCGGCGATGGCGGCGTCCTTCGCGACGCCGATCGTCCAGCGCCGCCTGCGGTGGCAGCCGGCGATGGTCGTCGCGACGATGGTCGTGCTGATCGCCGGCTACCTCGGGCTGATCGTCGCCGCTGCCGAGGTGCCCTACGTGTGGGCATTGCTGCTCGGCCTCGGCCAGGGCGCGGGGCTGGCCCTCGGTCTCGGCTTCATCGTCGCCCGCTCGCCCGACTCCCACCACACCGCGCACCTCTCGACCATGGCCCAGGGCGTCGGCTACCTGATCGCCGCGGCGGGCCCGTTCATGGTCGGCGCCCTGCACGCGCTCACCGACGGCTGGACGGTGCCGCTCCTCTTCCTGAGCCTGGGCATGGTGCCGCTTTCGGTCGTCGGCTTCGTCGCCTGCCGCGAGGGCCACGTGCTGGGGGGCGACTCGCGCCGGCCGCCGGTGGCGGGCGGGCCGGACCCGGCTCAGTCGAGGTAGTCGGGCCAGGGCAGCGGGAGCCGCGACGGTTTCCGGAGGCAGGATCTCCTGATTGCGGCGCCGGGGGAGCCGCGGCGGCGGCCGGTACCGCCTTGCCAAATGCCCCGGGCGCCCGGCAGCGAAGATGTGGCGAAGCGGACCCGCCGAACTGGGTGGCCTCCGTCCAGGCGACGACGTGCTCGTCTAGCCGCGCGACTTGAGATAGGTAACAGCGTCGGGGTGGTTCCACGGAGCCGCCCCGACGCTCCTTTCGGGGTCGGTGGGCAACGAACCGGAGCGAAGGCGTCCGTTAGCGGGCAGGCGGGAGCCGGCAGGCGCGGCGAGGGAGACCCGAGCCTCGGGAGACGGCCCGGTGACCATGGGCTCGCGACCGGCAGCGCCCGCAGCCGCGCGAACGCCGCCACCCGCGCCTCGGCCCAAGGCGCGCAGATGTCCGCGTGGTCGCGGAGTCCGTGCGCCGGGTCGCCATCTCCACGTCGCGCCTGTGCGCCGCCGAAGACGCCGAACCTCATGCCTCGCTCTCGCGCACGGTTTGCACGCCGAACGGCGGTCGCGATTGGACCGCGGATGCGTCAGGGCAAGGCCGACCTGCCCCCAGGGGCAGGTTCCAGGTCTCGGTTGCGGGTGCCCACCGAAAGAGGACCGCTCCGACCTCGAGATCTCACAAGGGTCCGACGCTGCTTGATTCTCGGTCCACCCACCACCACAGAGGATATGGAGCATCTTGGGATATGCCCACTCAAGGTCCGCCGGGCGGCGTTCGCCGAACATGCAATGGGTTACCGGGGACGCCTGTAGAGTGTTTGCAGGTGACCTCTCCCGCGGCAGCCCCGGACCGATCGGAGGAGCGATCCGTGCTGATCGAGCGCCGCGAGTCCGTCCTCCTGGTCACCATCGATCGCCCCCGGGTCAAGAACGCGCTCGACCTGGCGGTCGCGGAAGGCATCGCCGCCGCCCTCGACTCGCTGGACGCCGACCCCGACCTGAAGGTGGGCGTGCTGACCGGCGCGCGCGGAAACTTCTCCTCCGGGATGGATCTGAAGGCGTTCGCCGCGGGCCAGAAACCGGTGGTCCCGGGGCGCGGCCTCGCCGGCTTCGCCGAGGCGCCGCCGCGCAAGCCGTTGATCGCGGCGGTCGAGGGCTACGCGCTGGCGGGCGGCTTCGAGGTGGCGCTCGCGTGCGACCTGATCGTCGCCTCCCGGGAGGCCACCTTCGGCCTCCCCGAGGTGCGCCGCGGCCTCCTCGCCGCCGGGGGTGGCCTGGTGCGACTGCCGCGCCTGCTGCCGCCGCGCGTCGCCGCCGAGCTGATCCTCACCGGCGATTTCGTCGGCGCCGAGCGGATGGCCGCGCACGGGGTCGTCAGCCGGATCACCGAGCCGGGCGGGGCGGTCGAGGCGGCGCTCGAGCTGGCGGGGCGGATCGCCGCCAATGCGCCCCTGGCGGTCGCCGGCGCGCGCCGCATGCTGCAGCTCGCCGGCGACCTCGACGAAGCCGCGCTCTGGGAGGAGATGCGAAAGCTGAACGCCGCGGTCGGCAACTCCGAGGACGCGCTCGAGGGCGCCCGCGCCTTCGCCGAGAAGCGCGCCCCGCGCTGGCAGGGCCGCTAGCGGCCCGCCGGACCGACGCCGCCGCCGCGCGATGCGCGCCGCGCGCCGCGCGATGCGCGATGCGCGATGCGCGATGCGCCGGGAAATAATCGGCATAGCATCGCGCCAGGATGTAGTCTGTTTCCACAGGTGCTGTCGATCGACACCGAGTCGAGGCGGTGGCGGACGGCGCGGCCGCCGCTCCCCCGCCGACCGCGGCGCCGTGCGGCGCTCCGCCGCGCTTCGCGGACCTGACGACAAGCCGATCATCCCACCCAGAGAGCGAGGAGCCACGTTGCCAGCAGCCACCACCACCGTCACCGATCTGATCGCCGCTCTCGCCGCCGGTGAGGTCGAGGTCGTCGACCTGACCCAGCCGCTCAGCGAGACGACGCCGGTGCTGCGGCTCCCGGAGCCGTTCGCCAACACTCCGCACCTCTCGCGCAAGCCGCTCAGCCGCTACGACGACGCGGGGCCCGCCTGGGCCTGGGACGTCCTCGAGCTCGGCGAGCACACCGGCACCCACTTCGACGCCCCGGTGCACTGGATCACCGGCAAGGAGGGCGCCGACGTCGCCTCGGTGCCGCCGTCGAGCCTGGTCGGACCGGCGCTCGTCATCGACAAGACCGCCGAGTGCGAGGCCGACCCCGGTTATCTGCTCACCGCCGCGGACCTCGACGCCTTCGAGGCCGAGCACGGCAAGATCGCGCCGGGCAGCTGGGTTCTGCTGCGCACCGGCTGGGATTCGCGAGCCCAGGACGAGGAGGCCTTCCTGAACGCCGGCCCGGAGGGCCCGGTCACCCCGGGCCCCGACGTCTCCGCCTCCGAATGGCTGGCCGAGCACGACGGCGTCGTCGGCTTCGGCTGCGAGACGGTCGGCATCGACGCCGGCTCCGCCGGCGGCATGGAGCCGGCCTTCCCGCTCCACAACCTGCTGCTCGGCGCCGGCCGCTTCGGCCTCACCCAGCTCGCCAACCTGGCGAGCCTGCCGACCACCGGCGCGCTGATCGTCGTCGCTCCCCTGAAGCTGGTCGACGGCACCGGCAGCCCCTCGCGGGTCCTCGCCTTCGTCCCCCGTTAGGGACTCCGTCGATGCTCGCACTCGGTAGGGTGGGCGCACCATCGGGTTGCCATGCAGATTGAAGACGTCGATCGAGCGCTTGCGGGGAATTCTCCTTTCGACGCCCATTACGGGCTGGAGATAACCGAGTGCGGCCAGGAGGGAGCCCGCGGCCGGGTGCCGATCGGAAGGCACCTCCTGCAGCCGACCGGCATCGTCCACGGCGGCGTCTACGCCAGCATCGCCGAGGCGCTCGCCTCCAGCGGCACCAACTGGGCGGTCACCCCGAACGGCGAGGTCGGGCTGGGGATGTCGAACGACACAAGCTTCATGCGCCCCGCCTCCGGCGGCGTCCTCGACGCGGTCGCCACGCCGCTGCACCGCGGCCGCACGACCTGGGTCTGGGACGTGCGGATCGCCGACGAAGCCGGTCGCACCTGCGCCGTCAGCCGCGTGACCATCGCCGTCCGTCCGCGCCGCCAGGCTTGACCGGGTGACGCCCTCAGCATCCGCACCGGTGCCCGCCCGCTCGAACGGGACGATGCGCTCCCAGGACCTCACGATCACGATCCTGGGCTCGCACATGCGCCGCGCCGGCGGCCGGGTCTGGTCGGGCGGGATGGTGAAGCTGATCGGCGAGTTCGGCTTCTCGACCGAGGCGGTCCGGGCGGCACTCTCGCGACTCGTCACCCGCGGCATGCTGGAGCGCCACCGCGACGGGCGGATGATCAACTACGCGCTCACCCCGCGGGCCCAGGAGCTGCTCGCCGAGGGCGACCGGCGCATCTTCAGCTTCGGCCGACGGGCGCCCGGCGCCGATGCCTGGACGCTGCTCTGGCACATGATCCCCGAGGACCGGCGGGTGGAGCGCTCGCGGCTCGCCTCGCGCCTGCGCTTCCTCGGCTTCGGCTCCCTGCAGGACGCGACCTGGATCGCGGCCTCCGACCGCGAGGGGGAGGTGCGGGCGCTGATCGACCAGCTGGAGGTCTCCGACTACGTGTCGATCTTCCTGGCGCGGATGGCACGCGGCTCCGAGAACGCGATCCTCTCCTCCGGCGCCTGGGACCTCGACGCCTTGGCGCCGCGCTACGACGAGTTCCTCGCCGAGTTCTCGCCGCTGACCAAGGTGACTGCGCGGCGGGCCCTCTCGGATCGCGAGGCATTCGTCGGCCGCACCCGCCTGATGCACTCCTTCCGCGGCTTCTCCCTGCGGGACCCTGAGCTGCCCGACTCGATCGCGCCGCTGCACGACCGCCGGGCCAAGGCGGTCGCGGTCTTCGACGCCGTCTACGAGGGCCTGGCCGGCGCCGCCGACCGCCACTTCGAGGAGATCGCCCTGCCTCGCAACCCGGTGGAGGTCGGTTGACGGCGGCCGGGCGGCCGACGCCGCCCATCGGATAGCCGGCGACCACGCCCGCCGGCCGCGCGGCATCCACGCCTGCCCCACCGGCGCGAGAGCGACCCGGTGATCGGCGCCGCGGAGCTGCTCGCCCGTCGCCGCCCGGTGCGTTCGCGGCGACCGCCGGGAGCCGTTGGCGAAAATTATTCGTCATGTCTCCTCGCAGGGGCGTAGAGTGTTCGTCTCGACGTCCGACAGAAGGGGAAGAGCGTGAAGGCAATCCTTGATCCGAAGACGTGGGTTCAAGATCGGTCTGTTCTCGGCCAACTGCAGCGGCGGCCTGGCGGTGACCAAGATCCCGGAGCGCTGGTCGGCGAGCTACGAGGACAACCTCGCCCTGGCGAAGCTGTCCGATGAGCTGGGAATCGACTTCCTGCTGCCGATCGCGCGCTGGATCGGCTACGGGGGCGACACGAACTTCCACGGCGGCGTGCTCGACCCGGTGGTGCTGGCGGCCGCCCAGCTGGCGGTCACCGAGCGGCTGACCGTCTTCTCGACCATCCACACCGCCTTCAACCACCCATTGGTGGCGGCGAAGGAGCTGGCGACGCTGGACCAGGTCGGCCCCGGCCGGGCCGGCCTGAACGTCGTCGCGGGCTGGAACAAACCCGAGTACGAAGCGATGGGCGTCGACCTGCCGACCGACCACGACCGCCGCTACGCGATGGCGCAGGAGTGGTTCGAGATCGTCTCGCGGATCTGGAGCGAGCCCGGCTCATTCGACCATGAGGGCGAGTTCTACCCGCTGAAAGGCGTGGAGGGAGAGCCAAAGCCGCTGGAAGGGGCGGTGCCGATCCTCAACGCCGGATCCTCGCCGCAGGGCATGGACTACGCCGGCCACAATGCCAGCTTCCTCTTCACGATCGTCGGCGACCCGGGCTCGGGCGGGGAGAAGGTGGAGGAAATCCGCCGGCTGGCCCGCGAGCGCTACGACCGCGAGGTCGGCGCCTTCACGCCCTGCCACGTCGTCTGCCGGCCGACTCGCGAGGAGGCAGCGCAGTTCCTCGACTACTACGCGAACGAGAACGCGGACTGGGCCGCGGTCGACAACCTGATGGAGCTGCAGGGGCTGCACGCGCAGTCCTTCACGCCGGGGATGCTGGAGACGTTCCGCGAGCGCTTCGCGGCCGGCCACGGGACGCTGCCGCTGGTCGGCACCCCCGACGAGGTGGCGGAGGTCCTGATCGAACTGTCCGGCGCCGGCTTCGGCGGCTGCACGGTCAGCTTCGTCGACTACCTGGGCGAACTCCCCTACTTCATCGAGGAGGTCGTGCCGCGGCTCGAGGCCGCCGGGGTTCGGACGCCTCGCTAGCCGCGGTCTCAAGCATCATTCGACACGCCTCCTCGCCTAGGTGTAGACTATTATGGTGATGTGCTCGACCCATCTCAGCGGCAGCGTCCCCGGGTGAGCCGCACGGTCGTGGTCACCGGCGGGGCGAAGGGGATCGGCCGCGCCGCCACCGCCGCCTTCGCGGCGCTCGGTGACCGGGTTGTCGCGCTCGGACGCGACACCGAGGCGCTCGCCAGGCTCGGCGACTCGATCGGGGCCGCCGCCGCCAACGTCCGGACGCAGCAATGCGACGTCGCCGACGAGCTGGAGGTGGAGGAGGTCTTCGGCGCCATCGGCGCCGTTGACGTGCTCGTCAACAACGCCGGCGTCGCCGCCAGTGCGCCGCTCGCGAAGACCTCGCTCGGCGAGTGGCAGCACCAGTTCGCGGTCAACGCCACCGCCGGCTTCCTCTGCACCCGCGCGGTCCTGCCCGGGATGCTGGAGCGCGATGCGGGCTCGGTCCTCACCGTCGCCTCGACGGCGGGCAAGGTCGGCACCCGCTATACCGCCGCCTACACCGCCTCCAAGCACGCCGCGGTCGGCCTGATGCGGGCGACCGCCGCCGAGGTCGCGGGTACCGGGGTGCGTGCCAACGCCGTCTGCCCGACCTTCGTCGACACCGAGATGACCGAGCGCTCGGTCGCCGGCATCGTCGCCGCCACCGGACGTGACGCGGCGGAGAGCCGGCGGGCGCTGGAGCGTGCGGCGCCGCTCGGCAGGCTGGTCGACCCGCACGAGGTCGCCGCCGCCCTGGTCTGGCTCGGCTCGCCGGAGGCCGCGCCGATCAACGGCCAGACGATCGTCATCGACGGAGGAGGTATCCAGGCATGAGCCCGTTCCGCGCCTCGGCGCCGTTCACGGAGGAGTGGGAGCACTTCGACCTCAAGGTCGAGGACGGCGTCGCGACGGTGACGCTGAACCGGCCGGAGAAGCTGAACGCGCTGACCTTCCAGAGCTACGCCGACCTGCGCGACCTGGCCGCCGAGCTGCCGCACCGCGGCGACGTCCGCGTCCTGCTGATCACCGGCGAAGGGCGGGGCTTCTGCTCCGGCGGCGACGTCGAGGAGATCATCGGCGAGCTGCAGAAGATGGAAGCCGCCGAACTGCTCGAGTTCACGCGGATGACCGGTGCCGCGGTGCGGGCGCTGCGCGACATCCCGATCCCGGTGGTCGCCCAGATCAACGGCATCGCCGCCGGGGCCGGCTCGGTGATCGCGCTCGCCTCCGATTTCCGCCTGCTCTCCACGAAGGCGTCCTTCGCCTTCCTGTTCACCAAGGTCGGCCTGGCGGGGGCCGACATGGGCTCGGCCTACCTGCTGCCGCGCCTGGTGGGCGCCGGACGGGCGACCGAGCTGCTGATACTGGGGGACAAGGTCGACGCCGAGACCGCCCTGCGGATCGGCCTCGCCAACTCCGTGCACGAGCCGGAGGAGCTCGCCGGGGCGGCGCGGGCGCTGGCGCGGCGGCTGGCCGACGGGCCGGCGCTCGCCTACGGCACCACCAAGTCGCTGATCGCCAAGGAGCTGGACATGGACCTCGCCTCCTCGATCGAGCTGGAGGCGACGACGCAGGCGCTGATGATGGTCACCCACGACCACGGCGAGTTCTACAAGGCCTGGAAAGAGGGCCGCGAACCGAAATGGGGGGGACGCTGATGCCCGAGACCCCGCACCGCATCGTCGTCTCGCCGGACCTGGCGCCGCCGGTCGGCTACTCGCAGGCGATCGTCGCCGCGTCCGGCCGCACGGTCTACCTCGGCGGCCAGACCGCCCTCAACAAGCAGAACGAGATCGTCGGCGACACCCTGGTCGAGCAGTTCGACGTCGCCGCGGCCAACGTGATGACGGCGCTGCGGGCGGCGGGCGGCGAGCCCGAGCACATCGTCTCGATGCAGATCTTCGTGCGCGACGTCGCCGACTACAAGGCGAACCTGCGCGAGCTGGCGGGCGCCTGGAAACGGAACTTCGGCACGCATTACCCGGCTGCCGGCCTGTTCGGGGTCACCCGCCTGTTCGACGAGCCGGCCCTGGTCGAGCTGATGGCCGTCGCGGTGATCCCGGGGGAGGGGCCCTGATGGCTGCCCCGGCAGAGACCGAGGTGCCGCTGCTCGACGCCCACCTCGGTGAGGAGGAGCGCGACCTGCTGGCCGGGTGCGAGCGGCTCGCGACCGAGGAGCTCGCCCCGATCGCCCTCGCCCACGAGGAAGCGGGACGGGGGTCGAAGCTCGACCGCGAGCTGACCGGCGCGATCGCCGCGGCCGGGCTCTACGACCGCCTTTACCGGCGCGACGCCGACGGCGCCTGGGCGGTCAAGGCGGTGGAGCTCTGCCTGATCCGCGAGGGCCTGGCGCGCGGCTCGACCGCGGCCGAGACCGCCTTCGCCCTGCAGGGCCTCGGCTCGTTCCCGCTGCTGCAGTCGGGGTCCGAGGCGATGATCGAGGAGTGGGTGCCGCGCCTGGCGCAGGGCGAGGCGGTCGCCGCCTTCGCCCTCTCGGAGCCCGACGCCGGCACCGACGTGGCGGCGCTCTCCCTGCGGGCCGAGGCCGACGGCGACGGCTACCGGCTGAGCGGCGAAAAGACCTGGATCTCCAACGCCCCCGAAGCCGACCTCTACAGCGTCTTCGCCCGCACCACCGAGGCCGCCGGCGCCCGCGGCCTGACCGGCTTCGCGGTGCCGCGGGAGAGCCCCGGGCTCTCCGGCGAGGCGATCGAGATGCTCTCCCCGCACCCGATCGGCCGGCTCGTCTTCGAGGACGTCTTCGTGCCCGCCGAGGCGGTGCTCGGCGAGATCGACCGCGGCATGTCGGTGGCGATGCGCACCCTCGACCTCTTCCGCCCCAGCGTCGGCGCCTTCGCGATCGGCATGGCCGAGGCGGCGCTGGCCGCGGCGGTCGCCCACGCGGGTGAGCGCGAGGCCTTCGGCGGCAGGCTGAAGGATCTGCAGGCGGTCTCGCACCGGCTCGCCGACGTCGCCACCCGGATCCAGGCGGCGCGCCTGCTGATCCACGACGCGGCCCGCTCCTTCGACCGCGGCCTGCGACCGATCACCCAGGTCGCGGCGATGGCGAAGCTGATGGCGACCGAGGTCGCCCAGGAAGCCGTCGACGCTGCCATCCAGGTGCTGGGCGCCCGGGCGCTGGTCCGCGGCCACCTGCTCGAGCACCTCTACCGTGACGTCCGCGCCCCGCGGATCTACGAGGGCGCCTCGGAGATCCAGCGCGAGATCATCGCCCGCAGTCTCTTCGCCCAAGGAGGTAAATCGTGAACGTCGCAATCATCGGCGGCGGCCCCGGTGGCCTCTATGCCGCGATCCTGCTCGCCCGTCTCGGCCATGAGGTGACCGTCTGGGAGCGCAACGCCCCCGACGACACCTTCGGCTTCGGCGTCGTCTTCTCCGACGAAACGCTGGCCGCCTTCGACGCCGCCGACCCGCCCAGCTACAAGGCGATCGCCGACAGCTTCGCCCGCTGGGCGGACATCGACATCTACTTCCGCGGCACGGTGGAACGCTCCGGCGGCCACGGTTTCTCGGCGCTCGGCCGGATGCGCTTGCTTAACATCCTCCAGGCGCGGGCCGAGGAGGTCGGCGTCGGCCTCCACTTCCGCACCGAGGCGCCGGCCCACGAGCAGCTGATGGCGGAGCACGACCTGGTGATCGCCGCCGACGGCATCAACAGCGTCGTCCGCGCCGCCCACCCCGAGGTCTTCGGCACCACCCCCGAGGGGCGCTTCTCGAAATTCATGTGGCTGGGGACCGACCTCGTCCTCGAGGCCTTCACCTTCCACATCGTCGAGACGGAGTGGGGCATCTTCCAGATCCACGCCTACCCCTACGACGCGACGATGAGCACGTTCATCGTCGAGACCGACGAGGCGACCTGGCGGCGGGCCGGCTTCGACTCGACCGAGGACCGGGTCTTCGCGCCGGGCGAGAACGACGAGGAGGCGATCGAGCGCTTCCGCGACATGTTCGCCGCGCAGCTGCAGGGGCACCGGCTGCTCGCCAACAACTCCAAGTGGCTGAACTTCCAGACCATCCGCAACACCAACTGGCGCCACGAGAACCTCGTGCTGCTCGGCGACGCGGCGCACACCGCGCACTTCTCGATCGGCTCGGGGACGAAGCTGGCGATGGAGGACGCGACCGCGCTCGCCTGGGCGCTCAAGGAGTCCCGCGACGACGTCGCCGCGGCCCTGATCTCATACGAAGAGGACCGCCGGCCGGTGGTCGAGTCGACCCAGCGCGCCGCCCAGGCGAGCCTCGAGTGGTTCGAGGGGATCTCCCGCTACGTCGGCCAGTCGCCGCCGCGGTTCGCCTTCAACCTGCTGACCCGCAGCCGCCGCATCACCTACGAGAACCTGACGATGCGCGACCCCGAGTTCATGCGCCGGGTCGACGAGGACTTCCACCGACGGATCGGCGAGGACGTGCCGGCCGCCAACGGCGACACCCCGCCACCGCTGCGGCCGCCGATGTTCACGCCTTTCCGGCTGCGCGAGCTGGAGCTGGCGAACCGGGTGGTGGTCAGTCCGATGGACATGTACACGGCGGTCGACGGCGCGGTCGGTGACTTCCACCTGGTCCACCTCGGCAGCCGCGGGATCGGCGGCGCCGGGCTGGTGATGACGGAGATGGTCTGCGTGTCGGCCGAGGGACGCATCACGCCCGGCTGCGGCGGCCTCTACCGCGACGACCAGATCGCCGGCTGGAGCCGCATCGTCGACTTCGTCCACGGCCACAGCGAGGCGAAGGTCGGCTGCCAGATCGGCCACTCCGGCCGCAAGGGATCCACCAAGCTGATGTGGGAGGGGATCGACCAGCCGCTCGACGAGGGCAACTGGGAGATCATCGCCCCCTCGCCGCTGCCCTACTTGGAGCACGGCCAGACGCCGAGGGAAATGACCCGCGCGCACATGGACGAGGTGCGCGAGCAGTTCGTCGAGTCGACGCGGCGCGCGGAGGCGGCGGGCTTCGACCTGCTCGAGGTCCACCTCGCCCACGGCTACCTGCTCTCCTCCTTTCTCTCGCCGCTCACCAACCGGCGCACCGACGCCTATGGCGGCGACCTCGCCGGCCGGGCGAGGTTTCCGCTCGAGGTGGTCGATGCGTGCCGCGCCGCCTGGCCGGCGGAGAAGCCGCTCTCGGTGCGGATCTCGGCGACCGACTGGGCCCCCGGCGGCTTCGACGGCGACGACGCGGTGGCGCTCGCGGCGCTGCTCAAGGAGCACGGCGTCGACATCGTCGACGTCTCCACCGGCCAGGTCTGGGCCGACGACGCGCCCGCCTTCGGACGCAGCTTCCAGACGCCGTTCGCCGACCGGATCCGCAACGAGGTCGACATGCCGACGATTGCGGTCGGCGCGATCTCGAGCTGGGACGACGTGAACACCACGATCCTCGCCGGACGCGCCGACCTGTGCGCCCTCGGCCGTCCTCATCTCTACGACCCTTACTGGACCCTCCACGCGGCCGCCGAGCAGGGCCTCGGTGCGCGCGAGGACTGGATCGTCCAGTACCAGGCGGGCAGCCGCCGCCCGGTCGACGGGAAAATCGACGTCAAGCGCCAGCCGCTGCGCAGCTTCGACCCGCCGGAGCCGGAGCCCGACTTCAGTCGCTGGCGCCCGGCCGCCCGCCTCGCCGGCGAGAGCTGACCCGAGTCGACCCCGCCTCCGCGGCCCCGCGGCGGTCGCCCGTGCCCGGGGAGCATTGATCCGGTTGTACCGGGGTCTAAACAAGTTTGGACATTCTGCACTGGACAGCGGTACCCAGTCGAGTATGATCGCGGGCAAGAAGAGGCCGCCAGGAAGGGAAACCGAGGGGCCGGGGATCACAGTCGCCCCCTCGGCAGGTCGGGTCTTTTCGACGCCACTGCCCGAGAAGAGGAGAGCACCTTGCGAACACCGTTTTTGAAGTTGGGAATGATTCTTTTGGTCTTCACGGCGAGTGTCGTGCTGGCCGCCTGCGGAGGCGGTGGCAGCAGCTCGACCGGCGAATCGACCGAAGCCGCCGAAACCGGCGAATCGGCCGGCGGCGCGGAAGAAGGCAGCGGCGGCAGCACCGAACCGATCAAGATCGGCGCCGCCATCGACGAATCCAGCTTCATGAGCTCGGTCGACGTCCCGGCGCTCGCCGGCGCCGAACTCGAGGCCAAGACGATCAACGAAGCCGGTGGTGTGGACGGTCGTGAAATCGAATTCACGGTCGGCAACACCGCCGCCGAACCGGGCAAAAACAAGTCCGTCGCCGAAAAGGAGGTCGGCAACGGCGCCGAAATCCTCTGGGTGACCTGTGACGTCGACGTCGCCACCCCGGCCATCCAGGTCGGCCTTTCCGAAAAGATGCTGACGGTCTCGCCCTGCATCGGTACCGACCAGATGGGCCCCAAACGCTTCGGCAACGAGGGCAAGCTGGCGTTCAGCTATGGCAACGTGGCGCAGGACGAAGGCGCGGCGATGGCCGAAGCCGCGAAGAATCAGGGTTGGAAGACGGCGAACATGGCCGTCGACCAGTCGATCGCCTACGAGCCGAACGTCTGCGAAGCCTTCCGCGTGCGCTTCGAAGAAAACGGCGGTCAGGTGAAGCTGGAAGAACAGTTCACCGAGGGTGACGGCACGATCGGCAGCGTCGCCAACAAGATCAACGGCTCCAAAGCGGATGTGAACGTGATCTGCGCGACGGTCGCCGGTGACGCGACGACGTTCGTCTCCAGCCTCCGCGGGGCCGGCAACGAGACCCCGATCCTCACCCCGTGGTCCCTGGACGGCACCTTCTGGCTGCCGAAGAACGCGAAGGAAGCGACCAACGTGTGGACCGTCACCGGGGCCTCCGTCTACGGCGACGATCCGAACCAGGAAGTCAACAAAATCGTCAAAGAACTGACGGCAGAAGGCAAGAAACCGGTGACGTCGGCGTTCCTGCTCGGGGCCGGTGCCGTGGACGGCATCAAAGCGGCGATCGAAGAAAACGAAGGGTCGACCGAAGGCGAAGCGCTTGCCAAGTCGATGGAAGGTTTCAACAACATCGAAACCGTCTCCGGCCAGGTCAGCTTCTCGCCTGAACTCCACACGGCGTTCGGTCGCGAATATCGCCTCATCGATGTGACCAACGGCAAGGCGAAATTCGTCGAAACGGTGAAAGCCGGGACGCCCGCGGAAATCTCCGGCTGAGCCGGACCCATTGGTCAGAGACCAAGTTGTCGGACTCTCCCGCCTCAGTCTCACCGCCCGGAAGCGGTCGCTTCCGGGCGGTGGAGGTCTTTCGCTCCTTCGAAGGGGTGACGGCGCTGAACGGCGTCAGCTTCGACCTGCGCCGTGACCAGGTGACGGGCCTGATCGGCCCCAACGGAGCCGGCAAGACGACGCTGGTCAACGTGATGAGCGGGGTCGACTTCCCCGACTCCGGCACGATCGAGTTGAACGGCGAGGACATCACCTCCTGGACGGCGGAGAAGCGCGCCCACGCCGGCCTCGCCCGCACCTTTCAGCACGGTCACCTCTTCGACCGGCTGAGCGCCCGCGAGAACGTCGCCCTCGGCGCCCTCGGGGTCGGCGCCGGCCGCGCCGAGGCCGACCGCCGCGCGGAGGCGCTGCTGAAACGCTTCGAGCTCTTCCACTACGCCGACCACGAAGCGCGCTCGCTGCCGCACGGCGAGGCGTCGAAGCTGGGCGTCGCGCGCGCCCTCGCCGCCGACCCCTCCTTCGTCCTCATGGACGAGCCCGCCGCCGGCCTCTCCGAGCCGGAGGTGCCCGCCTTCGTCGAGACGGTGCGGTCGATCTGCCACGACCACCAGGTCGGCGTGCTGATCATCGACCACAACATCGAGCTGATCATGGAGCTCTGCGATCTGGTCGTCGTCCTCGACAACGGCGCCGTGTTGACCCGCGGCCTGCCTCAAGACGTGCGGGACGACCCGGCGGTCGCCGCCGCCTACCTGGGGTCGATCGGCTGATGGCTTCCCCGATGCTGACGATCAAGGACCTCGAAGTCCGCTACTCGGGCGTGCCGGCGCTGCGCGGCCTCTCGCTCGAGGTGGGCAGCGGCGAGATCGTCGGCCTGGTCGGGCCGAACGGCGCCGGCAAGTCGACCACGATGCTGACGGTGATGGGGGTGACCTCGGTCGCCCGCGGCGAGATCGCGGTCGCCGGGCGGTCGATCGTCGGCCGCCGCACCGATGCGATCGCCCGCTCCGGCGTCGCGCTGGTGCCGGAGGGCCGCCACGTCTTCGCCGAGCTCACCGTCGCCGAGAACCTGCGACTGGGGGCGATGGCGGCGCGCAGCGACGCCGACCACCTGGCGACCGACATCGACGTCGGCGGACTCTTCCCGATCCTCACCGAGTTCGCCGACCGGCAGGCGGGGGCGCTCTCCGGCGGTCAGCAGCAGCAACTGGCGATCGCCCGGGCGCTGCTCTCGCGGCCGCGCATCCTGCTGCTCGACGAGCCGAGCCTCGGTCTGGCGCCGTCGGTGGTCGAGGATCTCTGGGGCTCCCTGCGCGCGATCCGCGATCGCGGCGTGACCATCTTCCTGGTCGAGCAGCGGGCGAAGATCACGATCGAGCTCGCCGACCGCACCCACATCGTCGCCAACGGCGAGCTGCGCGGCACCGTGCGCCCGGAGGACGCGAACGACCTCGACCGCATCACCGACGCCTACTTCGGTGCCGGCGGGGAGGGGCGGTCGTGAGCATCCAGTCGCTGATCGACGCGGTCGCGCTCGGCTCGGTCTACGCGCTGGTCGCGATCGGCCTCGCGCTGATCTTCGGGGTCATGCGGCTCGTCAACTTCGCCCACGGCGAGCTGATCACCGCCGCGGCCTACACGCTCTACGTCGCCGGCGGCCTGCCGGTGCCGCTGACGATCGCGCTGGCGATCGCGGTCGCCGTCGCGATGGCGTGGGGTATGGAGCGCTTCGTCTTCCGCCGACTGCGCGGCGTCAACCCGGAGACGACGCTGATCGCCACCTTCGCGGTCGCGATCGCCCTGGAGGCGGTCTGGGTGATCGCCTTCGGGGTGCGGGGCAAGTCGGTCTCCGTGCTCCCGGGCCTGAACCACCTCGCGATCCACGGGTCGGTGACGATCCGCTGGATCACCTTCGTCGAGCTCGCGGTCGGGGCGGCGACGCTGATCGGGATCATCGGCTTCCTCAACCGCACCTCGATCGGGTTGCAGATGCGCGCCGCCGCCGCCGACTTCCGCGCCGCCCGACTGGTCGGCGTCCGCGCCGACGCGGTGATCAGCATGGCCTTCGTCATCTCCGGCGTGCTGGCCGCCGTCGTCGCGATCCTGCTCACCGTCTCGGCACCGCTGGTGACGCCGACGCTGGGCCTCGAAGTCACGATCCTGGCGCTGGTCGGCATCGTCGTCGGCGGGATGAACCGCCTCCTGACGGCGACCGCGGGCGGCTTCGCGATCGGCTTCGCCAACTCGCTGCTCGGCAACATCCTCCCCTCCGGCCAGCGCGTCTTCCTGACCTCGGCGGTCTTCCTGCTCGTGATCATCGTCCTGCTGATCCGGCCGGGCGGCCTCTTCGCCTCCAGCAGGCACTCGGCGGTGGACCGCGTATGAGCATCGTCGACCGCCTCCGCCAACTGGTCCCGCCGCTGCTGCTGATCGTCGTCATCGGAGTGGTCGGCAACCTCGTCTCCTCCAGCACCCAGACCGAAGTCGTCGGGGTGCTGGTGGACATCACCATCGTCATCTCCCTCTACGTGTTCATCGGCAACTCCGGGGTCATCTCCTTCGGCCAGATCAGCTTCGTCGCGATCGGCGCCTTCGCCGCCGGCGTCATGACGATCCCCTCGATGGTCAAGCCGACCCTGCTGCCCGAACTCTTCCCCTTCATCGCCGACCACTCGGTGACCAGCTTCGAGTCGCTGATCCTGGCGATGGCCCTGGGCGCGATCTTCGCCGCGATCGGCGGCGTCGCGTTGATGCGGTTGAACGGCCTCGCCGCGGGCATCGCCACCTTCGCCGTCCTGCAGATCGTCCACAACGTGCTCCGCTACTGGGAAAAGATCGGCCCCGGCGCCAAGTCGTTGGCGCTGATCCCGGAAACCACCGGCCTCCTGGCGGCGACCCTCGGCGCCCTCTTCGCCGCCGTCATCGCCTTCGCCTACCAGCACAGCCGCTCCGGCCGGCTCCTGCGGGCGAGCCGCGAAGACCCGATCGCGGCGCGGGCGCTCGGCGTCAACATCCACCGCCACCGCCTGATCGCCTTCTCCCTCAGCGGGGCGCTCGCGGCGCTCGCCGGCGGACTCCTCGTCCACCAGCTCGGCAGCATCACCACGGAACAGGTCTATCTCCAGCTCACCTTCATCACCCTGGCGATGCTGGTCGTCGGCGGCAGCAACAGCCTTTGGGGGGCGACCGTCGGCGGCGCGCTGATCAGCATCCTCAACATCTATCTGCAGAAAGCCGAACAGGGCGCCTCGATCGGGCCGCTCCACCTGAACTTCCCAAACGGCATGACTCTGCTGATAATCGGGGTCGTGATGACGGCGATCCTGGTGCTGCGGCCGCAGGGCCTGACCGGCGGGAGGGAACTCACCCTCCGCCTGCCGCGCCGTCGTCGCAAGTCGGGATGAGCCTTGGGCGGCCCGACGACGGCCGCGACCTCGGCGCCCGTCTCGGGGCTTTCGGCGAGGGGCCCGGCCACCGGACGCTGGCCGAGAAAGCCTTCGCGATGCTGCACGACGCGATCATCGTCGGCGAGCTGCGACCCGGCGAGCGGCTGCCGGTCGCCGACCTCGCGGAGGCGATGCAGCTCAGCCAGATGCCGATCCGCGAGGCGCTGCGCCGGCTCGACGGCGACGGCCTGGTCGAGCACATCCCCCACCGCGGCGCCAGCGTCACCGCGCTGACGATCGAGGACCTGTTCGAGATCTACGACGCCCGCCTGCTGCTCGAGCTGCCGGCGGTCGAAGGGGCGGCGGCGCGCTTCACCGCCGCCGACGAGAGCGAGGCGACGGCAAGCCTGGACCAGCTCGAGCGGCTGACCGAGCGGGGCGAGAGGACGGCGGCGCTGAATGCCCACACGGCCTTCCACTTCTGCCTCTATCGAGCCTCCGGGTCACGCTGGCTGCCGCGGCTGATCTCGCCGCTCTGGGACAACGCGGAGCGCTACAGGGTGGCGGCGCTGGGCGGCAGCCTCGGGCTCTTCGAAGCGCGGGCACGCGAACACCGCCGGCTGCTGGAGGCCTGCGTGGCCCACGAGCCCGAGCCGGCCGCCTCGCTGCTCTGGAACCACCTGGCGCGGACCGCGAACGCGATCGTCACCGAGATGGGCGGCGGCCAAACCTACGAGCTGCGCCAAGTCCCCGCGGATTGACCAGGCGGTTGGCGACCAGCCGGCCGGAGACCGCGTTGACGCCGGCTCCGGGCCAGGTGCCCGCACCGACCATCGCCAGCTTCTTCAGCGGCAGGCGGCCGCCCGCCGCGCCGGGCGCGGGCCGTAGGACGACATTCTGGGCGAGGTGGTGGCTGCCGCCGACGCTGTCGCCGCCGACCAGGTTCGGGTTGGCCGTCTCGAGGTCGTCGGGTCCGAGCACCCGCCAGTCGAGGACCCGGTCGCGCACGCCGGGCGCGTAACGCTCGAGCTTGTCCATCACGCGTTCGGCGTAGGGGACCTTCGCCGACTTCCAATCGGTGGCGAGGATCGTCCCCGCGCGGTCGCCGCGTATCCGGGACGGCAGCATCCGCACCTGGATCCAGAGCACGGCGCCGTCGCCGGGGGCGCGCGTCGGGTCCACGGCGCTGGTCTGGCCGCAGACCAGCAGCGGCTCGACGGGCAGGATGCCGTTCATCGCGTCGGTGTAGGTCTGGGCCATGTCGGCCACGTAGGGGCCGACGTGGACGTAGCCCCACTCGGCCAACTCCGGCCCGGCGGCCCAGGGCACCGGGCCGTTGAGCGCCGCGTGCACCATCATCGTCGCCGGCCCGTAGGCATAGCCGGCGAGGGCCTCGCGGGTGGCGGCGCCCGCGGCGTCGTCAGGGAGGAGCGCGGCGAGCGGGGAGGGGGTGAGGTTGGCGATCACCGCCCGCCGGGCACCGACCTGCTCGCCGTCGGCCAGCTCGACCCCGGCGGCGGCGCCGTCCGCGGCGAGGATCCGGGACGCCGGCGTGGAGGTGCGGATCTCGGCGCCCGCGGCTTCCGCCACGGCCGCCAGGGCACGCGGCAGATTCGAGGCGCCGCCCGCCACCACCGCCATCCCGTTGTCCATGTCGGTGAACGTCTCGAGGAAGGGAAAGAGCGCGCCGAAGGAGATGTCGGGGCCGAAGTCGATGTGCATGCCCCAGGCGGCGATCAGAGCCTTGGCCTCTTCGCTGTGGAAGTAGCGGTCGCCGAGCTCGCGGGTCGAGCCGAGCAGCAGGCGCGCCAGCTCGGCGGAGCCGCGCACGCCGTGGGCCCGGGCGGCCGCGAGCAGAGGGCGGACCGCGGCGAGCGAGGCGAGCCGGGTGCCGTAGAGCTCGAAGAGGCTCGGGGCGAAGCGGTCGTAGGCCGCGGCGAGCCGGTCCCAGCCCTCGGCGTCGGCGCCGTCGTGGGCGGCGATCGCCTCCCGGGTCCGGGCCCGGTCCTGGTAGACGCGCAGGCTCTTGCCGTCGGGGAAGACGCTCGAGTAGGGCTTGTCGGTGCCGGCGAACTCGAGGCCCTGGGCGGCCAGCTCGCCCCCCAGCTCGGCGAAGGCCGCCGAACCGAGGAAGAGGTTCATGTTCGTCGCGTAGAGGTCGTGCACGTAGCCGGGAGCGGTGGCCTCCGCGCTGGCGACCGCGCCGCCGACGTCGGCGTTGCGCTCGACCAACAGCACCTCGGCTCCGGCGCGGGCAAGGTAGGCGGCGGCCACCAGCCCGTTGTGGCCACCGCCGACGATCACCACGTCATAGCTGCGTCTCATGGTGTCGTCTCGGTCATCCGATTGCGCAGGGTGCCCAGGCCGCTCACGCGGGTCTCGATGATATTGCCGTCGGCGAGGAAGATCTGCGGCTCGCGCGCGTTGCCGACGCCGGACGGCGTCCCGGTCAGCAGCACGTCGCCGGCGCGCAGGGTCATGCCGCGGGAGAGCTCGGCGATCAGGGTCGGGATCGGGAAGGCCATCTCGCCGGTCGAGGCCGACTGCAGCAGCCGTCCGTCGACCTCGCACTCGACCGTCAGCGCGGCCGGGTCGGGGATCTCGTCGAGGGTCGTGATCCACGGGCCCAGCGGCATCGTGCCATCGATCGACTTGCCCTTCAGCCACTGGCCGCCGTGGGCGCGCTGGACGTCGCGCAGGGAGACGTCGTTGGCGACGCAGAGGCCGAAGACGTGGTCCCAGGCGTCCGCCTCGCGGATCGAGCGGCCGTCGCGGCCGATCACCAGCGCCAGCTCGGCCTCGTAGTCCCAGCGGCGCGACAGCTCCGGGTCGAAGGCGATGTCGTCGCGGGGGCCGATGACCGTATCCGGGCCCTTGGTGAAGAAGGTCGGGTGCTCGGGTCGCTCGGGGTCCTGGCCCTCGCGCTTGCCCGCCGACTCGTAGAAGTGGTCCCAGTAGTTCCAGCCGGTGCAGAGGACGTCGCGGTTGAAGCGGGCGAGGGGGGCGCCGAGCGCGGTCGGATCGAGCGGCGTGCGCTCGCCGTCCCCGATCGCGGCGCGCACCGCCGCGAGCGCCGCCGGCCCACCCCGGACCACGTCGTCGAGCGAACCCAGGGCCGGCTCCAGGATGACGACGACGCCCTCCTCCTCGAGCACCGCGGCGAGCCGCGGCCCACCTGGCGCACGGACCGCGGCCAGCCTCACTTCAGCACCGCGATCGCGTTCATCTCGATCAGATACTCGGGCTTGACGAACTTCGACACCTCGACCATCGTCGACGCCGAGGGGGCGCCGGTGAAGTATTCGCGTCGCACCGCGTGGATCTCGTCGAAGTGGCGGATGTCGGCGACGTAGACGTCGACGCGCACGACGTCGTCGAGCGTGCCGCCTGCCTCCTCGACCGCGGCCCTGACGTTCTCGCAGACCTGCCGGGTCTGGGCGACGATGTCGCCGACGCCGGTGATTCCGCCATCGGCGTTGCGGGCGGTCATGCCGGAGACGAAGAGCAGCCGGCCGCCCGCCTCCGCGACGACGGCCTGGGCGAAGTGCCCGTTCGGCTCGGCAAGGGCCTTGGAGACGATCTCCTGCTTGGGCATCAGCGTGCGTCCTCCTCGTCCGAGTACCAGCTCGGTTGGGTCGGGTAATGCGGGCCGTCGTAGATCTCCAGCAGCACCGACTCCTCCTCGGCCTCGGTCGGGCCGTGCTGGGCGCCCTTCGGGTTCCAGTAGAAGCTGCCGGGGGTGAGGGTGAGGCCGGTGGGGAGGTAGCGGTAGCGGCCGCGCAGGCAGAACATGAACTGGTTGGAGGCGTGGGCGTGCGGTGAGGGCACCCCGGCGCCCTGCTCGAACCTGACCAGGGCGATCGAGGCGCCGGTCTCCTCGTCGCGCCAGAGCATCTTCTGCGAGAGGCCCGCCAGCGTCTTGTCGACCCAGTCGAGGTCCTCGGTCTGCAGGAGGATCTCCCGGAACACGGCCATCGCGCCCTCGCCGGGCGCCGCCTCGCCGACCCGGGCGCGATCCGGCGCGGTGCCGGAGTAGGCGCCGGGCTCGGAGACGTTGCGCTCGTCGAAGGCGTCGGGGGGGTCGGCGGGCATCGGTCACACCTCCGTGTTCTCGTCGAGCTTCTTCAGCTCGATCAGTCGGTTGACGTAGCGGGTCGTTCCTTCGTTGGCGAGCATGTGGACCTTCCCGGCGCTGCGGAAGACGACCCGGCCGGGAGTCTCGTGCATGCGGCGGGGCTCGGAGCCGTCGAGGAAGTCCATCCGGTTGTCGGCGCCCTCGATCCCGACGATGAGGTACGGGTGCCGGTGCTTGTGCCAGGCCTGGGTCTCGCCCGGCTCCAGCCGCACCTCCCAGACCCGCACGTGCTCGTTCTCGAAGACCACCGAGGTGCCGATCGGCCCGAGCTCCACGGCGGCGCCGACGGGGTCGGTCGCGACCCCGTCAGGGCCGACCTCGGGCGGCTCTCGGGGCACCTCGCTGCCGGTGACCGCGGCGTAGAGCTCGCCCGCCCGGTCGCCGCCGGCCCGAGGGTCCCAGGCCTCGATCGCCGCCACGTGCCCGTCGGGGCGCAGCAGCACCAGGGTGTCGGCGGGGACGCCGAAGCGGCGGGTGACGCGCTCGGCCGGGTCGAAGAGCGTCCGGTCGCGCAGTCCGGAGTCGTGCGGCGCGTCCCAGCGGCTGACGATGTAGTGACGCAGCGCCTTGCTGTCCTGGGCGGGGACCGCGGGCCGCCGCCGCGTGTCGGTGAAGTAGAGGGCGACGAAGGCGTCGGCGCAGAGGTCGTGCAGGTGGACGATCCCTTCCTCGTCGATCAGCGGCAGGTCGGGAGCGCGGTCCCCGGCCCGCACCGCGTCGGGCTCCGACCCGCTGCGGACCATCGACCAGTCGCCGCTTCCGTCGACGTCGAGGCTGACCCCGAGCAGGCCGCGGGTGAACGCGTTGCCCCAGTTGCCCCCGGCGCCGCCCGACGCGATCTCCTCGCTGCGCCGCGACATGTAGAGGCGAGCCGCTTCGGCCATCTCGCCGGAGCCCTGGATCGCCACCGGGGCCTGCTCGGCCTCGTAGCCGTCCAGCAGCGCGTCCGTCGCCCAGCCGCGCTCGACCCAGGCCAGCCGCCAGGGCAGGTTGGATGCGTCGAGCACGCCGGTGTTCAGGCCGAGCGCCCACATCGGCGTGATCAGGTGTGCCGCGTCGCCGAGCAGGAAGACCCGCCCGTCGCGCCAGCGGTCGGCGACCCGGTGGTGGACGGTGTAGACGTTCTGGCCCAGCACCTCGAGCCGGTCGACGTCGCCGATGAAGCGGCGCGTCTTCGCCGCCAGGTCCGCGGCGGTCGGCTCCGCCTGGCCTTCGGGCAGCGGGAAGAGGAAGCGCCAGCAGTGCGGCTGGCGGACGACGATCATCCACTCCTGCGGATCGCCGAAGTAGGCCAGGTACGGATAGTCGCGGGGGTTGGCGACATCCAGGTCGGCCAGGATGTCGACCAGCACGTAGCGTTCGGCGAGGGTGTGGCCCTCGACCTTGACGCCCAGCCGGTCGCGGATCGGCGAGCGGCCGCCGTCGCACCCGAGCAGGTAGCGGAATCGCTCGGTGCGCACCTCGCCGCCGGCTTCGACCCGCACCTCGACGTGGTCCTCGCGCTGCTCGAAGTCGAGCACCTTGTGGGCGAGGCGGAGCGAGCCCGGCGACCTGCTCTCCAGCGTCTCGGCCAGGGCCGGCTCGAGGTCGTTCTGGGGGACGTTGACGACGAAGGGGAAGCGCGTGTCCTCGGTCAGCGTCCCGGTCACGACCGAGCTCGACGGCCGGTTCGTCCGGCGGTCGATGTCGCCGATCTCGTCGATGCGGACGGCGGCGCGCAGCACCGGGCCGAGGGCGCCGTAGCGGTGCAGCACCTCGAGCGTGCGGGTGAGCGTGGTCCCCGCCTTGGTGTCGAGCGAAAGGCAGTCGTCCTCCTCGAGCACCACCACCGGCAGGCCGTGGTGGACCAGCCCCAGGGCGCTCGTGAGACCGACCGGTCCGGCGCCGGCGACCGCGATCGGGAGCGTCTCGTCGGGGGCGTTGCTCACCGCTCCTCCTCCCCGCCGGAGAAGACGCGGTCGCGGGTCAAGGTCGAGCCGGTCATCGACGCGGCGTCGGAGAGCAGGAACAGCATCGCGCCGACGACGTCCTCGGGTCTGCCGATGCCGGTCGTGCGCAGCCAGTGCTCGCGCTCGGCGCCCGGGTTGGCGGCGCGGAACTGGTCGGTGTCGATCACGCCGGGCCACAGCGCGTTGACGCGGACCCGGTCGGCGGCGACCTCGGCGGCGACCGAGCGCACGAGCGGCAGCACCGCGCCCTTGGAGGCGGCGTAGGCGGCGGCTTCTGCGCGGCCCATGTGGGCCAGGCCGGAGGAGAAGACGACGATCGAGCCGCGGCGGGCGGCGCGCATCGTGGGGAGTACGGCCTGGATCGCCCAGACTACGCCGTCGAGGTTGACCGCCAGGGCGCGGCGCCAATCGTCGGGGTCCATGTCCGCCAACGGCTCGCGCGGCTGCACCGCCGCGCCCGCGATCAGGCCGTCGATGCGGCCGTGGCGCGCGGCGATGGTGGCGACGGCGGCGAGCACGGCGTCGCGGTCGGCGACGTCGACGGCGAGCTGCGCGACCCCGTCTACCGCGGCCGGCTCTTCGCTCGGGGAGATGTCGAGCACGTAGGCTCGGCCGCCCGAGGCGGCGTAGGCGCGGGCGGCCGCGGCGCCGATCCCGCGCGCGCCGCCGGTCACGATCAGCACCTCGCCACCGGCGTCGAAGCTCGCCTTCATCGGGTGCCCCCCTCGCGGTCCGCGGCTGCCGGCTCCGTCGGCTCGACGCCCAGCGACGCGGCGAGCTCGTGCAGCTTGTCGATCACGCTCCGTTCCACCCGGACGCCGTCGGTGCGCGCCGCGGCCTGGCGCTCGGCCTCGAGCTGCCCCGGTAGCAGCACCCGCTCCACGCCGGGGGCGGTCGGCGACGCGGTCACCTGGGAGGCCAGCTCGTCGATCCTCGCGACGAAGGCGTCGGCGTCGCCGAACGCGCCCGGATCGATCGCGAGGAAGAGGTGGGCGCAGTCGTTGGGTATCGAGGTGTCGGCGTAGAGTCCCTGCACGCCGGCGCCGAAGCCGCCGCCGGAGAGGACGCCGGTCAGCACGTCGACCATCAGGGCGAGGCCGTAGCCCTTGGGGCCGGCCGCGGGGAGGAGGAGGCCGGCGATCGCCGTCTCGGGGTCCGTCGTCGGCGTGCCGTTCGCGTCGGTCGCCCAGGTGGGCGGGATCTCGCGCCCTTCCGCGGCGGCGAGGCGGATCTTCCCCAGGGCCGCTTCGGAGAGGGCCATGTCGAGGACGATCGGCTCGGCGCCGCCGCTCGGGACGCCGATCGCCAGCGGATTGTTGCCGACCACCGCCCGGGCGCCGCCCGGTGCCGGGATCAGCGGGCGCGTGTTGGCGGCGGCGATCCCGATCAGGCCGACCTCGGCCGCGGCCATCGCGTAGCGGAAGGCGCCGCCGAAGTGGAAGGCGTGCCGGACGGCGACGGCGCCGATGCCGAACCGGCGTGCCCGCTCGACCGCCAGCGCCATCGCCTGGTCGCCGCTGAGGATGCCGAGGGCGTTGCCGGCGTCGAGGACGGCGATCGCCCCGAGGTCGGTCACCATCGCGGCCTCGGTCGCCGTGCTCACCGAGCCTGCCCGGATCCGCTCGGCGTACATCGGCACCAGCATCAGCCCGTGCGAGGGGATGCCGCGCATGTCGGCGTCGACGAGGCCCTCCGCGACCGCCGCCGCGGCGTGGTCCGGCAGCCCGAGGGCGCCGAAGACCCGAGCCGTCGTGGCGATCAGGTCGGGGGCGGGGATGCAGACGGATCGGTCGTCGGGCATGGCGGGGGATGCTGCGGTCGGGTGGGGCGCGCCGGGGCGCGCCGGGCGGCTTGGGCTAAGTATCATTTATCAAATGTCTGATTCGTCGACGGTCGGCAACCCGCAAAATGCGGCTGTGCGAGTCGACTTCCACGCCCATCTGGCGCCCTTCGCCCACGAGGAGGTAAAAGGACCGGCCGGGCTCCATCGGCCCGATCGGCTGCTCGCACATCTCGAGGAGCACGAACTGGACCGCGCCGTCGTGTCGGTGCCGCCGCCGTTCTTCCGCCAGGATCTCGACGCCGAGGCGGCCGCCGGATGGGTCCGGTCCCTGAACGACGGGCTCGCGGCCGTGACCGGCGCGAGCCCGGAGCTCCTGCCGCTCGCCTACCTGCCGCTCGAGCACCCGGAGCTGGCCATCGCCGAACAGAGGCGGCTTCGCGACGAGCGTGGGTGGGTCGGCTACTGCGCCTCGGCGGGAGGCCGCTCCTGCTCGCTCGCCGACGAGGGCCTCGCTCCCTTGTGGAGGGCGCTCGACGACGACGGTGCGCTCCTCCTCCTCCACCCGGGCACCTCCCCCGACCGGCGCCTGGAGGAGTTCTACCTGCACAACCTGCTCGGCAACCCGGTCGAGACGGCGATCGCCGCCGCCCAGCTGGTGTTCGGCGACGTGCCGGCGACCCACGGGCGGATGCGGGTGCTGCTCGTCCACTGCGGCGGTTGCGTCCCCGACCTTGTGCCGCGCTGGGACCACGGCGTCGCCACCGACCGTCCCGGCCTGCGTCCGCTGACCGAGCCCCCGTCGACGGCGGTCCGCCGCTTCTACGTCGATTGCCTGGTCCACGACCCCTCTGCCATCGACCGTGCGGTCGAGGTCTTCGGCGAGGACAAGATGGTCCTCGGCAGCGACTGGCCCTTCCCGATGGGCGCCGCCGACCCGGTCGCCCTGATCGCCCACCGCGGCGAGGCTTTCGTCGACCGCGTGTCGAGAGAGAACGCCCGCGCCGCCCTCGGCGACGGCTGAGCCCCGGAGCGCGGCCGGCGGTCCATCCCGCCGACGGTCTTCGCGGGCCCGCCGCCCCGGCTCATACGCGCTGGATCAAGGTCGCGGTGCCGAGGCCGCCCGCGCAGCACATCGTCACCAGGCCGAGCTCGCCGTCGGTGTCCTCCAGCTCGTGCAGCAGGGTGGTGAGCAGGCGGGCGCCGGTCGAGCCGAGCGGGTGGCCGAGGGCGATCGCCCCGCCGCGGGGGTTCACCCTCTCCATGTCGGGAGAGTGCTCGCGCTCCCAGGCGAGGACGACGGAGGCGAAGGCCTCGTTGATCTCGATCGCGTCGAGGTCGTCGATCTTCAGCTTGTTGCGGGCCAGGATCTCGCGGGTCGCCGGGATCGGGCCGGTCAACATCGTGATCGGGTCGACGCCGAGCGTCACCTCGTCGACGATCCGTGCCCGCGGGGTCAGGCCGAGGTCGGCCGCGGTCGATCGGTTCGCGAGCAGCAGCGCGGCGGCGCCGTCGGAGACCTGCGAGGAGTTGCCCGCGGTCAGCCTGCCGTCCGGCTTGAAGGCCGGCTTCAGCGCCGCCAGGGTCTCGACCGAGGTCCCGGCGCGGATGCCCTGGTCGGCGGTGTGGATCTCCCCGCCCGCCTCGAAGGGCACGATCTCCCGGGCGAACGCGCCCGCTTCGGTCGCCGCCGCGGCGCGCTGCTGGGAGAGCGCCGAAAGCTCGTCCATCGCCGCCCGCGAGATGTCCCAGCGCTCGGCGATCAGCTCCGCCGCCAGGCCCTGCGGCAGCAGCTCGTAGCGTTCCAGCAGCACCGGGTCGAAGCCGCGGCCCCACTGCTCCTGGGCGGCCTCGTTGACCGGGAAGCCGATCCGGGACATGCTCTCGACCCCGCCGGTGACGACCAGGTCGTCGATCCCGGCGGCGACCCGCAGGGTGCCGAAGTGGGTCGCCTCCTGGCCCGAGCCGCAGCGGATGTCGACGGTGATCGCGCCGGTCGTCTCGGCCAGACCCCGTCCGAGCCAGGCGTTGCGGGTGATCCCGGCCGACTGCTCGCCGATTTGGTAGACGCAGCCGGCGATCGCGTTGTCGACCCGCGCCGATTCGACCCCGGCCCGGCGGAGCAGCTCGGCGAAGGTGCGCCCCAGGAGCTCGGCCGGGTGCACGTCGCGGAGGATGCCCTTCTCAGGGTGGCCGCGCCCCACCGGCGTGCGCACCGCCTCGACGATGTAGGCGCCCTCACCCTTCACCGCACCCATACTAATCGACATAGAAGCCCGTACGTATGTCGATAGTTTGGGAGAGATCCTCCGCACCGCGGCGGATGGGCCGGCCCTGGCCCGAGGCTCCGCTTCGCTACCTTCTGTCTTGAGCGGGTGTGATGGCTCGGGCCGGAAGATATGTACGGGTGTCGAAGCGCCCGGGGCAGTTTTCTATCCGTCTGGATAGTCTGCTTATCGGCACCGTGAGGTGTATAGTTTCGCCATCTTCGCGCCACCCGAAGTCGCCAAGAAGGAGAGGTAGAGATGGCTGAGCGGTCCTTCGCGAAAGAGGTAGAGCTGCTGCGCAACGGCGAGGGGACGGAGCTCCACGTCGAGGGCATCCTCGCGGTCACCAAGGCCCTGTTGCAGTCCGGGGTCGCCTACGTCGGCGGCTACCAGGGAGCGCCGATCTCGCACCTGATGGACGTGCTCGGCGACGCGCGCGAAATCCTCGAGGAGCTCGACGTCTACTTCGAGAACAGCGCCTCGGAGGCGACCGCGGCCGCGATGCTGGCCGCGTCGGTCCACTACCCGATGCGCGGCGCGGTGACCTTCAAGTCGACGGTCGGCCTCAACGTCGCCTCCGACGCGTTGGCGAACCTCTCCAGCGGTGGCGTCAAAGGCGGCGCGCTGGTCATCCTCGGCGAGGACTACGGCGAGGGCTCGAGCATCATGCAGGAGCGCTCCCACTCCTTCGCGATGAAGTCGCAGATGTGGCTGCTCGACCCGCGCCCCAACGTGGGGGCGATCGTCGACGCGGTCGAAGCCGGCTTCGAGCTCTCGGAGGCCAGCAACACCCCGGTGATGCTGGACCTGCGCCTGCGCTCCTGCCACCTGCACGGCGGCTTCGTCGCCAAGGACAACAAGCGCCCCCCGGTCACCGTCAAGGACGCGATCGAGGATCCGAAGCGCGACGTCAGCCGCGTTGTGCTGCCGCCGTCGAGCTTCGTCCACGAGCAGGAGAAGGTGAAGGACCGGTGGCCGGCGGCGGTCGAGTTCATCAAGGAGCGCGGCCTCAACGAGGTCATCTCCGCCGACGCCGCGGCGGGCGACATCGGGATCATCCTCCAGGGTGGCCTCTACAACACCTTGAACCGCTCGCTCGAGCTGCTCGGCTGCTCCGACGCCTTCGGCCGCTCCGACGTGCCGCTCTACGTCATGAACGTCACCTATCCGGTGGTCGACGACGAGATCCTCGACTTCGTCGCCGACAAGCGCGCCGTGCTCCTCGTCGAGGAGGGCCAGCCCGACTACATCGAGCAGAACCTGAACGCGATCCTGCGCCGCGCCGGCTCGACCGTCGCGCTGCACGGCAAGGACATGCTGCCGGTGGCCGGTGAGTACACCTCGAGCGCGGTGACCCGCGGCATCGCCGCCTTCCTGCGCCAGTACCAGCCCGACCTGATCACCCGCGAGCCGGCGCTGCTGCTCGACGCCGACGACCCGACCAGCCCGTTCGCCCCCCACGTCGCCGCGGAGGCCGTCCTGCCGCGCCCGCCCGGCCTGTGCACCGGCTGTCCGGAGCGGCCGATCTTCAGCGGCCTGAAGCTGGCCGAGCGCGAGACCGGCAAACACCACGTCAGCGCCGACATCGGCTGCCACCTGTTCGCGATCAACGCGCCCTTCGACCTCGGCGCGACGACGATGGGCTACGGCCTCGGCTCGGCCGGGGCCGCGGCGCTCAACTCCAAGGACGCGGACCGCCGCACGATCGCCGTCATGGGGGACGGCGGTTTCTGGCACAACGGCCTCACCAGCGGCGTCGGCAACGCGGTCTTCAACGAGAACGACCAGCTGCTGGTCGTCGTCGACAACGACTACGCCGCCGCCACCGGTGGCCAGGACGTCCTCTCCTCGCACGCCAAAAAGCCGGACCGGTCGACCCAGCACCCGATCGAGAAGGCGGCGCGCGGGGTCGGCGTCGAGTACGCGAAGACGATCGACGACACCTTCGAGGTCGGCGACGTCAAAGAGGCGTTCATGGACGCGCTGACGACCGAGGAGAAGGGTCCGAAGGTCCTCGTCATGCAGAGCGAGTGCCAGCTCAACCGCCAGCGCCGGGTGAAACCGGAAATGCGCAAAGCCCTGAAGGAAGGCAAACGGGTCGTGCGCGAGCGCTTCGGCGTCGACCCCGAGACCTGCACCGGCGACCACGCCTGCATCCGGATCAGCGGTTGCCCGTCGCTCTCGATCGCCCCCAACCCCGACCCGATGCGGACCGACCCGGTGGCGACGGTGCTGAACAGCTGCGTCGGCTGCGGGGTCTGTGGGACCAACGCCCACACCGCGGCGCTCTGCCCGTCCTTCTACCGCACCGACGTGGTCCAGAACCCGACCAGGAAGGACCAGGTGCTGGCCGAGGTCCGCAGGCGCTGGACGCAGTTCGCCTCGCGCGGGATCGAGCGCCGGGCCGCCCGCTTCGAGGCCGCGGCCGCCTGATGTCCTCGAGCTGGACCGAGGGCAGACGCCCGCTGAGCGTCGCGATCCTCGCCCTCGGCGGCGAGGGCGGCGGCGTGCTCGCGGACTGGATCGTCTCCACCGCCGAGAGCGCCGGCTTCCACGCCCAGACCACCTCCGTGGCGGGCGTCGCCCAGCGCACCGGCGCCACCGTCTACTACCTGGAGATGCTGCCGCCGGCCGAGGACGCCGCCGAAGACGAGCGGCCGCGGGTCCGCCAGGACCCGGTGATGAGCATCTTCCCGACCCCGGGTGAGGTCGACGTGGTGATCGCCTCGGAGCTGATGGAGAGCGGGCGCGCCGTCCAGCGCGGCTTCTCGACCGCCGACCGCACCACCCTGATCACCTCGACCAACCGCGTCTACTCGATCGACGAGAAGATCGCCCTCGCCGACGGCCGCGTCGACGACGCCCAGCTGCTCGAGGGGGCGCGCCGCGCCTCCAAGCGGCTGGTCGCGGACGACTTCATGTCGCTCGCCGAAGATGCCGGCAGCGTGATCAGCTCCTCGCTGCTCGGGGCGCTCGCCGGCTCCGAGGCTCTGCCGTTCGACCGCGAGGCCTACGAGACCGCGATCAGGGACTCGGGCCGAGGCGTGGAGGCCTCGCTCGCCGCCTTCGCCGCCGGGTACGACGCGGCGCGACGGCAGGCAGCCGAGGAAGACCGCCAGGACGCCGCGCCGGGCGCGGAGCCGATCGAGCTCTCCGTGGTCCCCGGCGGCACCGCCGCGACGCTCGACTCGACCACGCCGAACCCACCGGGCGGCTCGACGCCGGGCTCAACCCGCTCGCGGGTGGGCGAGGAGCACAAGACCAGGCAGGAGCGGGAGCGCAACGAGATCGCCGGTACCGACCCGGGCTCGCTGGTCGGCCCCGCGCTCCGCGATCTCGCCGACCAGGTTCGCGACCTTCCGGCGGCGAGCCGCTCGATGACCCTGCACGGCGTGGTGCGGACCGCCGTCTTCCAGGACCACGCCTACGCGGCGCGCTACCTGGCGCGGGTGAAGCGCTTCGCCGACCTCGACGCCGACCGTGACGGGGAGGCCGAGCTGACCCGCGAGGCCGCCCGCCACGTCGCCCTCTGGATGGCCTACCAGGACACGATCCAGGTGGCCCAGCAGAAGATCCGCCGCGGCCGCATGCAGCGGATCCGCGACGAAGCGAAAGTCCGCGACAGCCAGCTGATGGAGGTCCGCGAGTTCCTCCACCCGCAGATCGACGAGATCGTCGACACGCTGCCGACCTGGCTCGGCCACCCGCTCTCCCGCTCGAAGGCGTTCCGCCGCCTGGTCCACGCGACCACGAGCAAGGGGATGGTCCTCAACACCAGCTCGGTCTACGGGCACACCCTGCTCTCGGTTCTGGCGCGCGCCCGGCCGCTGCGGCCGCGCTCGGTCCGCTTCGTCCGCGAGCAGGAGGAGATCGAGCGGTGGATGGCGCGCGCCCTCGCCGTCGCCCCGGCCGATCAGGAGCTGGCGATCGAGATCGTCAAGTGCCAGCACGTCCTCAAGGGGTACGGCAGCACCTACGAGCACGGCAGCGAGAGCTTCGCGACCCTGATGCGGGCGGCCGACTCCCTGGCCGGCACCGAGGGCGCCGGGGCCCGGCTGGCGGAGCTGCACGAGGCGGCGCTCGCCGACGAGGACGGCGCCGCCCTGCGGGAGAAGGCGGCGGCGCTCGTCCCGGCCGCGGCCTGACCGGATGACCCGAAGCGTCGACGCCATCGTCGTCGGCAGTGGCCACAACGGGTTGGTGGCCGCCGCCTACCTGGCCCGGGCGGGCTGGGAGGTCGAGGTGCTGGAGCGCAACGAGGCGGCGGGCGGCGCGGTGGCGACCGAGGAGCTGACCGAGCCCGGCTTCCGCCACGACACCTTCTCCTGCTGGCACCCGCTCTTCCACCTCTCCGGCGCCTACGCGGAGCTGGGGGAGGAGCTCGCGGCGCGCGGGCTCGAGTATGTCGACACCCCCGACGTGACGACCGGCGTCGTCTCCTCTGCGGGCGAGGTCCTGCTCGCCCGGCGCGACCCGGCGGCGAGCCTGGAGGGCATCTCTGCCGCCGACCGCGCGACCTACGACGCCGAGCTGGCGGGCTTCGGCGCGTCGATCCCGATCCTCGGCGAGCTGCTCGGCACCGAGCTTCACTCGCTGGCCGCCGCGAAGCTGGCGCTGCGCCTGCGGCGGACGCTCGGCCGGCGGCCGACCCTGGAGCTGGGCAGCGGTCTCGTCTCCTCGGCCCAGACGTGGTTCGACCGCTTCGAGGGCGAGGAGGTGGGCCGCCTCTACGCGCCCTGGTCGCTGCACAACGGGCTCGCCCCCGACGCCGCCGGCGGCGGCTTCCAGACCCTGGCGATCGCCGCCACCCTGCACGGCCTCGGTCTGCCCGTGGTGAAGGGCGGATCGGCCAACTTCGTCGCCGCCTTCGAGCGGCTGATCGGGGACCACGGGGGCGCGGTGCGGACCGGGGTGGACGTCGAGCGGATCCTCGTGCGGGCCGGCCGCGCCGTCGGCGTCATCGCGGGTGGCGAGGAGATCGCCGCCCGCCGCGCGGTGATCGCGGCGGTGACGCCGACCCAGCTCTACGGCCGGCTGCTCGACCGCGGCGACGCGCCCGCCGACGCGGTCGCCGCCGGGAAGGCCTATCGCTACGGGCGCCGCAGCGGGATGCAGATCCACGTCGCCCTCGCCGAGCCGTTGCGCTGGCGGGACCGGCGCCTCGACGACGCGCCGGTCATCCACCTCGCCGACCGGCCCGCCGACGTGACCCTCGCCTGCGCCCAGGCGGCGGCCGGGCTCCTGCCCGCCTCGCCGACGGTGGTGATCGGCCAGCCCGCCCGCGTCGACCCGAGTCGCGTCCCCGACGGCAGGGGGATGATCTGGATCCAGCTGCAGGAGGTGCCGCGCCGGGTGCGCGGCGACGCCGCCGGGGAGATCGCGGTCGGCGAAGGCGACTGGACGGAGGAGCTGGCCGCCGCCTACGTCGAGAGGGTGCTCGGCAAGCTCGAGCCGCACGTGGAGAACCTGGCGGCGGCGCGCGGCGCGACCAAGGCCCTCGCCCCGCCCGAGATCGAGCGCCGCAACCCGAATCTGGTCGGCGGCGACATCTACGCCGGCGACTGCGAGCTCGGCCAGGCGTACCTCTGGCGGCCGCTGGCCCGCTATGGGTCCCACGCCACGCCGGTCGACGGCCTGCACGTCTGCGGCGCCGCCACCTTCCCGGGGCCGGGATTGAACGCCGCGTCCGGACGGATCGTCGCGACCGGGCTCCTGAAGGAGAGCGTCGGTCGGCGCCTCGCCGCGCGCCTCCCCGGGCGGAAGGGCTGATGGCCGGGCCGCCGGGCTGGGTCGGCGTCCTCGGCGCGGGCACGATGGGGGCGGGGATCGCGCAGCTCTGCGCGCGGGCCGGGATCGAGACGGTGCTCTGCGACGCGAGTCCCGAGGCGTTGTCCACCGGCCTGGCGCGAATCGAGGCGTCGCTTGCCCGCGCCGTCCAGCGGGGACGGAGCACCGACGCGGAGGCGGCGGCGATCCGGGCGCGGGTGCGCCCGGCGGCGGCGGTCGAGGAGCTGGCCGGAGTCGAGCTGGCGATCGAGGCGGTGCCGGAGATCGTCGACCTGAAGGCCGAGCTGCTGGGCGCGCTGGCGGCGCTTCCCGGCGAGCCGGTCCTCGCCTCGAACACCTCGTCGATCTCGATCGCGGTCCTCGCCGCGCGCAGCGGCGCTCCGGCCCGCGTCCTCGGCCTTCACTTCTTCAACCCGCCGACCGCGATGCCGTTGGTCGAGCTGGTGACGACGCCGCGCACCGATCGCGCCGCGGTCGAGCGGGCGCGGCTGCTCGGCGAGCGGCTCGGCAAGCAGGTGATCGACGTGCTCGACGGCCCCGGCTTCCTGGTCAATCGCTGCGCGCGCCCCTTCTACATGGAGTCGCTGCGGATGGTCGAGGACGGCTTCGCCGAGCCGTGGGAGATCGACCGCGCCTGCGTTGAGCTGGGCGGCTTCCCGCTCGGCCCCTTCGAGCTGATGGACACCGTGGGCGTCGACGTCTCCCTGGCGGTCACCAGGTCGATGTGGGAGCAGTCCTTCGGCGAGCCCCGCTGGCGTCCCAGCCCGATCCAGGTCGCCCAGGTGGCGGCCGGCCGGCTCGGCCGTAAGACAGGGGTCGGCTTCTACGAGGAGGGTGAGTCGTGGCGCGAGCGCCCGGCCGCCGACCCCGACCTCGCCGCCCGGATCCTCGATCGCGTCGTCGCCAATCTCGTCAACGAGGCGGCCTTCGCCCTCGCCGCCGGCATCGCCGCGACCGCCGACCTCGAGCGGGCGATGGTGGTCGGCCTCAAGCACCCCTGCGGGCCTGCCGAGTGGGAGGGGCATCTGGGGCGCGAGCGGGTCGTCGCCATCCTCGACGACCTCTGGGCCACCGAGCACGATCCCCGCTACCGGGTCTGCCCGCGGCTGCGTCGCCCCGCCTGAGGGTGGCCGCTCAGGCGGGCGCGCCGAGGCGCCGCCGGAAGCGGACGACGGTGGCGGTGACGCCGTAGGGGCGCTCCTCGCGCCGGCGACCGTCAGGTCGCCAGCCCTGCGCGCGGTAGAACCTTTCGGTCGGGGCGAACCCCTCGAGCGTCCAGAGCAGGGCCTCCGCGAATCCTTCCTCGAGCAGCTCCGCCTCGGCGCGAGAGAGGAGCTCCCGGCCGGCCCCGGACCGCCACCGACCCGGGTCCACGTAGAGGGCGTGGACCTCGCCGAGCCCGGGTGTGTCGGCGTCCCGCGCTTCGCCGAAGGTGACGAAGCCGAGGTCGGCGTCCGCTCCGACCGCCATCAGGGTCGTGGTGCCCGCGGCCCTCGCCCCACCCGGCAGGAACGGCGTGAATCGCTCGGCCGGGACGTCGTCGAGGTAGTCGCGCGGGAGGATCTCCCGGTAGGCGGCCTGCCAGGCCCGGATGCGCAGTCGGGCGAGGGCCTCGGCGTCGGCGGGGCGCGCCGGACGGATCATCGCAACGGCTGGGTCTCGCGGGCCGGCATCGGTCGGGTCGAACGCAGAGTACCTGCGGCGGCGGTGCGCTAACGTACAACCAAATGGTTGTAGCTCTGTCAGATCAGGAGGCCGATCTGGTGTTCCACGCGATGGCCGACGCGACCCGGCGGGACATCCTCGTCCGGGTGGGCGAGGCCGAGGAATCGGTGTCGGCGCTCTCGCGGCGCTACGAGATGAGCTTCGCCGCGGTGCAAAAGCACGTCGCGGTGCTCGAGCGGGCGCGGCTGGTCCGCAAAGAGCGGCGCGGGCGGGAGCAGATCGTGCACGCCGACGCCGCGACCCTGCGCCGCGCCATCGACCTGCTGGGCGCCTACGAGCGGTTGTGGATCCAACGGGCCGGGCGGATCGGTGATCTGCTCGCCGAGGAAGCGAGTGACGAATGACCATGGTGAGCAGTGAGAAGGACGCGGAGAGCCTGACCCTGACGATCGTGGCCGAGTTCGCGGCCGATCCGGGGCGGGTCTGGGACGTTTGGGAGGACGCCCGCAAGCTTGAGCGCTGGTGGGGCCCGCCGACCTTCCCGGCGACGTTCACGCGGCACGAGTTCGAGGTCGGCGGCGAGTCCCGCTACCACATGACCGGGCCCGCGGGGGAGACGCCGCGCGGCTGGTGGCGGATCGAGGCGATCGAGAAGCCGCGCCGGATCGAGTTCGCCAACGGCCTCGCGGGCGAGGACGGCGAGCCGGCGCCGGGCGTCGAGCCGGCGCACGAGACGGTCACGATCGAGCCGACCGGGGACGGTACCCGCATGACCGTCGTCACCAACTTCTTCGACCTCGCGCAGATGGAGAAAATGCTGGAGATGGGGATGCAGGAGGGGATGGGCCTGGCCATCGGTCAGATCGACGGCATCCTGGGGGACGCCGTCGCCTGACCGAGGCGCTGCTCGACCTGGAGGATCCGCTGCGTGGTCTTGATCACCGTGTCCGGGTTGAGGCTGATCGAGTCGATGCCGAGCTCGACCAGGTACTCGGCCATGTCGGGGTAGTCGGAGGGCGCCTGTCCGCAGAGCCCGCTGTGGATCCCGTTGCGCGCGCAGCCCTCGACCGCCAGGCGCAGCATCTCCTTGACGCCGTCGTCGCGCTCGTCGTAGTCGAAGGCGACGACCTCGGAGTCGCGGTCGACGCCGAGCGTCAGCTGGGTGAGGTCGTTGGAGCCGATCGAGAAGCCGTCGAAGCGCTTCGCGAAGGCGTCGATCAGGACGACGTTGTTGGGGATCTCGCACATCGCGTAGATCTCGAGGCCGTTCCTCCCGCGCTCCAGGCCGAGTTCGGCCATCCGCTCGAGCACCCGGTCGGCCTCCTGCACGCGGCGGACGAACGGCAGCATCAGGACCACGTTGGTGAGCCCCATCTCCTCCCGCACCCGCCCCATCGCCGCGCACTCCAGCGCGAACCCCTCCTCGTAGGCGGGGTGGGCGTAGCGGGACGCGCCGCGGAACCCGAGCATCGGGTTGTCCTCGTGCGGCTCGAAGGCCGCGCCGCCGAGCAGCGTCGCGTACTCGTTGGTCTTGAAGTCCGACATGCGAACGACGACCGGCTTCGGCCAGAACGCGGCGGCGATCGTGCCGATCCCCTCGGAGAGCCGCTGGACGAAGAAGCTCTCACCGCTCTCGTAGCCGCGGGTCAGGGTCGCGATCGCCTCGCGCGCCGCCGGGTCCTCGACCCGGTCGGGATGCACCAGGGCCAGGGGATGGGCCTTGATGTACTCGCTGATCACGAACTCCATGCGCGCCAGCCCGACCCCGTCGTTGGGCAGGAAGGAGGTCTTGAAGGCGAGGTCGGGGTTGCCGAGGTTGACCATCACCGCGGTCCGCGGGCGGGGCATCTCGGCGACGTCGGTGCGATCGACGTGGAAGGCGATCTCGCCCTCGTAGACGCGTCCCGTCTCACCCTCCGCGCAGGACACCGTCACCGTCTCTCCGGTCCGCACGCCGGTGGTCGCGTCGCCCGCGCCGACCACGGCCGGAACGCCCAGCTCCCGGGCGATGATCGCCGCGTGGCAGGTGCGCCCGCCGCGGTTGGTGACGATCGCCGCCGCAGTCTTCATCACCGGCTCCCAGTCCGGCGTCGTGGTGTCGGCGACCAGCACCTCGCCGGGCCGGAACTCCGAGAGGTGGCCGAGGTTCGCGATCAGCCGCGCCTTGCCCGAGGCGATCTTCTCGCCCACGGCGCGCCCCTCGATCATGGCGGGCGGGTGGTCGTCGAGCGCGTAGCGCTCCAGCGCGGTCGGCTCGCGCCGCGAGGCGACCGTCTCCGGCCGGGCCTGGACGACGTACATCCTGCCGTCGGTCCCGTCCTTGGCCCACTCCATGTCCATCGGCCGGCCGTAATGGCGCTCGATCTTGATCGCGAAGTCGGCGAGCGCGAGCACGTCCTCGTCGCCGATGCAGTAGCGCGCCCGGTCCTGCTTCGGGGCCGGCACGTTGCGGGTCGTCTGCTTGGTCCCGCCCTCGACGAAGACCATCTTGACCGCCTTGTCGCCGAGCAGCCGGCGCAGCACGGCGCGGTGCCCTTCGGCGAAGGTGGGCTTGTGGACGTAGAACTCGTCGGGGTCGACGGCGCCCTGCACGACGTTCTCGCCGAGCCCGTAGGCGCCGGTGATCAACACCACGTCGCGGAAGCCGGACTCGGTGTCCAGGGAGAAGAAGACGCCCGACGCGGCGAGGTCGGATCGCACCATCTTCATCACGCCGATCGACAGCGCCACCGCGAGATGGTCGAACCCCTGGTCGATCCGATAATGGATCGCCCGGTCGGTGAAGAGGCTCGCGAAGCAGCGCCGGCAGGCGTCGAGCAGGCTCGCCTCGCCCTTGATGTTCAGGTAGCTCTCCTGCTGTCCGGCGAAGCTCGCGGTCGGCAGGTCCTCGGCGGTCGCCGAGCTGCGGACCGCGAGGCTCACGTGCTCGCCGTACTGCTCCTGCAGCGCGCGGTAGCCGGCGATGATCTCGGCGGCCAGGTCGTCCGGGAGGCCGGCCCCGTAGACAATCTCGCGGGCGCGGCTCCCGCGCCCGGCCAGATCGCCGACGTCGGCGGGGTCGAGCCCGTCGAGCGCGGCGCGCAGCGGCTCGACCGCCCCGGCCTCCGACAGCATGTGCCGGTAGCCCTCCGCGGTGGTCGCGAACCCGTTCGGCACCAGCACGCCCTCGCCCGAGAGCTCCCGGTACATCTCGCCCAGCGAGGCGTTCTTGCCGCCCACCGATGGCACGTCGGCGGCGCCGAACTCCTCGAAGAAGCGCACGTACTGAAGGTCGGGCATGGTCCTGCCTCCTCTGCTGGCTCTTGGTCACCTCACCGGGCGCGAGCGAAGCCCGCCGTTCGCGAGGTCGCATCGACGGTTTCGGTGCGTCGCCCCGCAGGCTCACACCGTGGACGGCGGAGCGAATCGGGAAGGAGCCTCATCGCCGCTGCGGCGAACTACCGAGAGGGCGCGGCGGGGGCCGAGGACCGCGGCCCGGCCCGCGCCTCAGCGCGGGCCGGGACGGGACTGCGATCAGGCGATCAGGTGCCGAACGGCGGTCCGCAATCCGCCGGCTTGGTGCCACCGGCGATTTCGGACATGTCTTCGAATTCGGTGGAGGCGGCTTCCAACTTGCCTTCCGGCCCGAATTCGCTGTACACCGCGCAGCGGTTGACCAGCCGTGAGAATTCCTTCGGGCCGCCCTCCTTGCCCCATGGTTCGGCGAAGTTGAGCGGCGGCACCATGCCCGGGAGGTTGACTTTGGCCGTTTCGGCCGCCTTCAGGAACGTGGTGTGGTTGATCGGGCCGGACATCGATTCGACCACCTGTTTGAACCCTTCGTAGGCCGCCCAGGTGCCGAGGCCGCCGAGGCTGTTGTAGTCCTGCGACATGTCGGCGTTGTATTTCTTCAGCGCTTCCCGGTATTCGCTCCACGCCGGGGTGGAGATGTCCGGGTAGATGCCGGCGACCACGTCGCCTTCGACGACTTCCTCGAAGCCCTTGGCGACGTTTTCGTTGAGGTTGCCCTGCGGGCCGAACAGCCTCGCTTCGGAGCCTGACTGGGCGAAGGCCGGCATCCAGGCGATGAACGGCGTTTCGGAAACGATCATCGCAAGGCAGTCTGCCCCGCCTGCGGTCGCTTCGGCCACCTGTGGGCTGTAGTCCTGCGCGGTGGCCGGGAGGGTCACGAACTTGCCGATCTTCGTCCCCATCCCTTTCGCCGCGTTTTCGAGCAGCGGGATGAACGCTTCGGCGCCTTCGATGATCACCGCGTTGATCTTTTTGCAGCCCTGTTCGACCGCCTGCTTGACCATGTTCGCGTCGTACAGCGGCTGGCTGCCCATCGGGAAGCTGACCGGGGAGACCAGTTCGGTCGGGGCGATCGCGCAGCAGTTGCCCCACTGGGCGGTTTTCCCCTTTTCGAGGATCGGGATGATCGCGTCACCGGTGAAGGTGAAGCTGCCGACCGTGGCGATGGCGCCACCGGCGACCGCTTCTCGTCCGCAGGCCGCGACCCCGGTCGGGGTCCCATGCGCGTCGCAGAAGTGAGCGTCCAGCGGGCGCCCACCGATGCCGCCGTGGGTGTTGATCCATTCCTGGTACACACGCGCGGTTTCCTCGATGTTCTTGTACTGCGGACCTTCGGTGTTCACGTCCGTGTAGGTCCAGGTGACGATCGGTTCGCCGCCGGCGGCCTTTTCTTCACCGCCGCCCGTCGATTCGGACGTCGCTTCTTCGCCGCCGGCTGCTTCTTCGCTGGTCGTGGCCGTCGCTTCGGTGCTCGACGAACCACCGCCTCCACAGGCAGCCAACGACATGGCGCAGATCGCCGCTGCCAGGCTCGCCACAAGAAGCCAGCGCAGTCGCGTCGCCTCGGGGCGGAAGTATCTCTTCATCGTCTCTCCTCAGTCACGGGCCGGTCCCATGGCGGCCCTCATAACGACGATCAAGGTATGTCTCGCGGCGAGCGGTCCGACCGGGGATCGAAAACTGCCCTTGGTGGATCACCAACGGCGCTCCGCGGCGGGCGAATGCCGCTCCGCACCGCGTGAACCCGCCGGCAGCGCGTGGTCGGCGGGAGCCGGGGTGGGGACGCCCGCCGGGCATTCACCGGGCGCGGGCGGCTTCCCGGACGGTTGCCGCCGGGCTCCTTCGTTGGTTTCGATAAGGAAAGTTCGGCCCCCGGGGGCCACCGACGGCCGCGCTCGCCTCCCGCGGGCGGAACGAGCCGGGCTTCCCCGCCGCCTCAGCGGTCGTGGACGATCAGCACCGAGCGGCGGCTGTGCTGGGAGACCGCCGCGGCGACGCTGCCGAGCAGCACGTGCTTGACGCCCGAGAGGCCACGGGAGCCGATCACGATCAGGTCAACGTCGCGCTCCTCGGCGAGCTCGACGAGCACGTTCCAGGCGGGGGCGCCCTCGCGGGCCAGCGGCTCCGCCTCGAAGCCCGCCTCGTGGGCGAGCGCGGCCCCTTCCTCGGCGACCTTCTGGGCGGCCGCCCTGGTGCCGCCGTAGATCGCGTCGACCGTCTGCTTGTCCATCGGGATCCCCGCGACGCCGACGAAGGGGAGCTTCTGCAGCGGCTCGTAGACGGTCGCGATCAGCGCTCGCCCGCCGGGCCTCAGGCGCCCGCCGGCGACCCGGATCGCCTGCTTGGCGTGATCGGAGCCGTCGAAGGCGACGAGGATCGTGGCGTCTCCATCGGGCGTCGGCATCCGTCGCCCACCTTAGTCGACGGGAGGGGGCCGGGACGACCGCGCGGCGGCGCCCCGACGGCCACCGCTCAGCCCGCCAGGTCGCGGCGCTCGAACAGCCAGGCGCCGAGCGCGGCCAGCAGGCAGGCGGCGAGCGCGATGCCGACGAAGGCCACCGGGTCGATCCCGTCGAGGACCGCGTTGCCGTAGTACTTGAAGATCGACACGTAGCGGATGCCGGAGATGCTGTGGTCGAGTCGCCCGACCAGCTCGATCACGTACATCGACACCAGGACGCCGGCCACCGAGCCGGTCACCACGCTGGTGCTCAGGGACCAGCCGGTGACCACGATCCCCAGCCCGGCGAAGAACAGCGCCAACGGCCAGACGTTGACGAACCCGGCCAGCGCCGAGCCGAACGAGAGGCCGACGCCGAAGAGGACGCTCGCCAGCAGGGCGAGCAGCAGGATGGCGAGCAGGACGACCGCCAGCTCGATGGCGGTCGCGAGGAAGCCGGAGGCGACCAGCCGGCGGCGCGAGACCGGCGCCGAGAGCAGCACCTCGAGCCGGCCGCTCTCGGCGGCGCCGGAGAGGCCGGAGGCGATCGAGCGGACGGCCAGGTAGCCCGCCGCCAGCGGGATGATGAAGCCGAGCAGTTCGGCGCCGAGGAACTGTTCGACGGTCGACAGTTCGGTGATCCCGAAGGCTTCCCGCAGCGCCGTCGGGTACTGGTCGACGGTCTTGACGAGCGCTTCTTCGAGCGAGGGGAAGATCGCCACCTCGAAGGCGGCCATCAGGCCGAGCGGGATCCCCCAGGACAGCAGCGAGCGCCGGCGGTCCCAGAGGTGGGCGACGATCAGCGGCCTCACGCGGCCGCTCCGGCGCGGTCGGGTGGCGCGGCGTCCTCGCCGCGGTAGTAGGTGAGGAAGACCTCCTCGAGGGTGGGGTGGGCGAAGTCGAGGTCGGCGACGCGGTGGGCGGCGATCGCCTTCAGCACCGGGTCGACGTCGCCCGCGAACCGGAAGCTGACCCGGCTCCCCTCGACCTCGAGCTCGGCGACGCCGGGGACGCCCCGCAGCGCGCCGACGTCCACCGGCTCGGCGAACTCGATGCTGACGTGGCGGCGAGTCTTGGCGAGCAGCTCCTCGACCCGCTCGACCGCGATCAGCCGCCCCTCGCGGATGATCGCCACCCGGTCGCAGACCCGCTCCACCTCGTCGAGCTCGTGCGAGGAGAGGAAGACGGTGGCGCCGCGCTCGCGCTCCTCGCGGACCAGGGCCAGGAACTCCTCCTGCATCAACGGGTCGAGGCCGCCGGTCGGCTCGTCGAGGATCAGCAGCTCCGGCTCGTGGAAGGTCGCGAGGATCAGCCCGATCTTCTGGCGGTTGCCGCGCGATAGCTCGCGCAGCGGGCGGTCGAGGTCGGCCTGGAAGCGCGCGGCGAGCTCCTCGGCACGGCCGAGGCCGGCGACCCCGCGCACCCGCGCGAGCAGCGCGAGCGCTTCGCGTCCGGTGCCGCGGCCGAAGCCGAACTCGCCGGGCAGGTTGCCGAGCCGGGCGCGGATCGCGAGGCTGTCGCGGTGGTGGTCGAGCCCGAAGAGGCGGGCCGAGCCCGCGCTTGGGCGGATCAGGTCGAGCAGCGTCCGGATCGTCGTCGTCTTGCCTGCCCCGTTGGGGCCGAGGAATCCGAACACCTCCGCCGGCTCCACCCGGAAGCCGACCCCCTCGATGCCGCGGTGGTCCCCGTAGCGCTTGGTCAGCCCCTCCGTCTCGATGACCGCCATGGAGCCCCCCACGGCGACCGAGTATCGCAAGCCGCGAGGCGGCCGCGGTTCCCGCGGTCCTCGAGCCGGCTGTGTTCCTTACTTGCGTATGGCGCAAGTAAGGAACACCGCGGCGAATTGCGCGGGCCTACCCCACCGCGAGTGAAGACCCGGAGATGGCTGACGCCGAAGCGGAGGCTGTCCGGGCTTGGCCCGCCACTCCCGGTCGGGGGTGTCGGAAGGCGTGGGAGATCCGCTTGCCCTCGACTTGGCTTCGATCGACGGACCGAGCCGCCGGCGTTGACGACCAGCCGACCGGCGGGTGGGTAAGGAACGGTCGCCCGCCGGGGAGAGGACCTTCACCCCGCCCTCGAGGAGCCGAGCGAACTGGTTGCGGCCCGCCGCCGCTTGCCGAGCCGAGGTCGTCGCTGCGTCCCCAACCCGGCAAGTGACGCTCGGCCCGGAGCTACGCGGCGTCCGCCTTTTCCCGCACGGCGAAGCGGACCTGATCGCCGGAGACTTCGGCGTCGAGCAATTTGTCCTCCAGGGCCGAGGCGGCCGCCGGTTCGAGGAAGACGGGCGCCTCCTCGAGCACCTCGTCGCCGGATTCCGGGCCGGGAGCGAGGTTCAGGCGGATCTCGGCGCCTGCCTGCCCGCCGTCCTCGCCGCCGGGCTCCAGGGTCAACCGGACCCCCGCCTCGTCGGGCAGTTCGCGCGCCGTGATGATCCCGTCGACCGCCGCCGCGGCCTCTTTCGTTATGGCCAGCATCGTGGCCTCCTTCCGGCAGTTTTGGGTCGCGTGGTTCACTGTCTGCCTGCCCTGGTTCACCCGTTCTAAACCGCCGATGTCTGAGCGATGCGGATCGGGGTAGTGGTCATTTCGTGGGTCGCTTCGATAGTTTGGGGGGTGCCGACCGGTGCTGGGATAGCACCGGCTCGTGCGGCCGGAGGCAAACGCCAGCCGGAGTTCGGGGCACTCTGATCCCGTTCCGCGCGGGACAAACCACCGAGAAAGGACGCGATGAATCCGATCGATGCCGACCCTGCTATCAAGGAAGTGGAGATCGCGCTTCCTGAGCGAACCGCCGATCTGGCTCAGGACGAAGAATGGTATGAGCTGACCGTCGACGGGGAGTCACGCCGACTCAGGTTCCACGACTACGCGGAGACCTTCGCCGTGCCGGGGGCCTATGAGCGCCTCTTCTACGACATGCTGAAATGCGACTCGCCGCGGACGGTCTGCAACCTGCTCGAAGAGCAGCTGGACAGCGAAGGACGCGAGCCGCAGGAGCTCCGCGTACTCGACGTCGGCGCCGGCAACGGAATGGTCGGGGAGAAGCTGCAGGAGCTCGAGGTCGACGAGATCGTCGGCGTCGACATCATCGAGGAGGCCGCGGGCGCGACCGAGCGCGATCGGCCGGGCATCTACGACGAGTACTACGTGATGGACCTGACCGCGATGCCCGACGACGCTCGCGAGGAGCTCGAGGCACGGCGCCTCAACTGCCTGACCTCGGTTGCCGCCCTCGGCTTCGGCGACATTCCGCCGGACGCCTTCGCCAACGCCTACAACCTGATCGAGCCGGAAGGCCTGATCGGATTCTCCCTCAAGGAGGACATGGTCTCCGGCACCGATTCCTCGGGCTTCTCCCGGCTGATCGACGCGGCGAGGGACGACGGCGCGCTCGACGTGCGGCGCGAACATCGCTACCGCCACCGCCTCAACGCGAAGGGCGAGCCGCTCTACTACGTCGCGATGGTCGCGGAAAAGGTCTCCGACCTCTAAGGCGACGCCGAAACCGGGCCGGGCGACCACGCCCGGCCCGGCGCGGCGAATCTTCAGCTCAGCGGCCGCCGGCGAGTCTTCTGGACCCGGCCGGGCTGCGGCGAGCCACCGGTGCCAACGCTCCCCTGGTGAGCCTCCTGGCCACCGTGCGCGAGGTGGTCCCGGCGCCCGTCGCCGCGGAGGCGAAGTCGTCGCCGCGCGGATAGGCTACGTGGGTGTCGGCCGCCGAACCGCGAGTGGATCAGCCGGAGCCCGCTCCGGCGAGGCGGAACGGGATCGACCGCCTGCACCCGCACCTCGAGCTGCTGGCGACCGTGCTGCTGGCCGTCGCCGCCGTCGCCACCGCCTGGAGCTCCTACCAGTCGGCGCGCTGGGGCGGCGTCCAGACGATCGACTTCAGCAACGCCAACGCGGCGCGGGTCGAGTCGACGCGCGCCGCCACCCAGGCGGGCCAGGAAACCCAGGTGGACGTGCTCACCTTCACCCAGTGGGTGAACGCCTACGCGGCGCGAGAAACGAAACTTGCGAACTTCTACTTCCACCGCTTCCGGCCGGAATTCCAGCCGGCTGTGCACGCCTGGATCGAAACCCACCCGCTGAAAAACCCGAAAGCGCCGTCAACCCCCTTCTCGATGCCCCAGTACAAGCTCGCCAGCCAGACGGAATCCGAGCGGCTGCTGGTCGAAGCCGAAGCGAACACCGCGAAGGCGCGCCAGTCCAACCAGCGCTCCGACAACTACGTGCTCGCGGTCGTCCTCTTCGCCGCGGCGCTGTTCTTCGCCGGGATCAGCACGAAGCTCACCGTGCCGCGGCAGCGGGTCATGATCCTCGGCCTCGGCTACCTGCTCTTCGTCGGCACGGCGATCTGGATGGCGACCTTCCCGGTCACCATCTCCGTCTGAGCGCCGCGGGCGGGCCCCGCCGGTCCCCGGTCGCCCGCGTGCCGCGGCCGCGCCCGTTCGGGCGCCGGCGCTCCGGGTACGGGGGTCGCATGGCATCGAACGGCGAAGCGGGCGGGGGAGGCGGCTCCGGGATAGCCGAGCGCCTTCTCGGCGGCATCGAGCCGCGCGTCCTGAAGGTCTCCGGCGTGGTGATCGTCGGCGCCCTGATGGCGATCCTCGACACGACGATCGTCAACCTCGCCCTGCGCGACATCTCCCGGGAGCTGGGCGCCTCCCTGGACACGGTCCAGTGGACGGTGACCGCCTATCTGCTGGCGCTCGCCACCGTGATCCCGCTGTCCGGTTGGATCTCGCAGCGCTTCGACGCGAAGAAGGTGTGGATGGGGTCGATCGTGCTCTTCACCGCGGGCTCGGCGCTCTGCGGGCTGGCCTGGTCGCCGGGATCGCTGATCTTCTTCCGCGTCCTGCAGGGACTGGGCGGCGGGCTGATCCTCCCGGTCGGGATGACCCTGATGACCCAGGCGGCGGGGTCGAAGGCGGTCGGCCGGGTGATGAGCATCGTCGGCGTCCCGATGCTGCTCGGGCCGGTGCTCGGCCCGGTGATCGGCGGCCTGATCGTCGACAACATCTCCTGGCGCTGGATCTTCTACGTCAACCTGCCGATCGGGGTCGTGGCGCTGCTGCTGGCCTCGCGCGTGCTGGAGTCGGGGACCACCGGGGAGGCCGGGAAGCTCGACTGGCTCGGCTTCCTCACCGGCTCGCCGGCCGTCGCGCTGATCGTCTTCGGCCTCTCCGAGAGCTCCGGGGCCGGCGGCTTCGGGGCGAGCGAAGTGTGGGGGCCGATCGTCGCCGGCCTGGCGCTGCTCGCCTTCTTCGTCTGGCACTCGACGCGCTCCGACAACCCGATCGTCGAACTCCACCTCTTCCGCAACGCCGGCTTTGCCGCCGCCATGGTGACGGTCTTCTTCGTCGGCGCCGCGCTCTTCGGCGGCCTCTTCCTGCTGCCGCTCTACTTCCAGGTCGCCCGCGGCGAGAGCCCGCTCGACGCGGGCCTGCTGCTCGCCGCCCAGGGCGTCGCGGCCGCGGTCCTGATGCCGATCTCCGGGAAACTGACCGACAAGGTCGGCGGCGGTCGCGTCGCGATCGTCGGCCTGGTGCTGCTGGCGATCGGCACCGCCCCCTTCGCGATGGTCGAAGCCGGGACCTCGCTCTGGCTGCTGGAGGGGTCCTTGGTGGTGCGCGGCTTCGGGTTGGCCGGGACGATGATGCCCTCGATGGCGGCCGCCTTCGCGGCGCTGGAGACCCATGAGGTCCCGCGGGGGACCAGCGCCCTGAACACGATCCAGCGGGTGGGCGGCTCGGTCGGGACGGCGATCGTCGCGGTGGTCCTGAACACCCAGCTCAGCTCGTTGGCGGGCGGCGCCGCCGGTCGGGCGAGCGAAATCCCACCGCGCCTCCAGCAGAAGCTGGCCGGCCCGATCGCCGCCGGCTTCGGCCACGCTTTCTGGTGGGCCTTCGCGCTGGCCGTCCTCGCGCTGGCCCCAGCCGTCGTCCTGGCGGTCAAAGGTGAGGTGCCCGAAGCAGAAGGCGAGCCGCAGACGGCCGCCGCGGGGTGAGCTTGCCGCGCCGGTGGTGGCGGCGGATGCGGTGACGATGCGGTGCGAGTGCCCGCAGCGCGATCACCGTGCGCCGCTGCCGCAGTCCCGGTGAGTGGACGCTGAGGCGCAGGTGATAGATGCGGCCGGGCCTCGCGCGCCGGCGCAGCCGCAACCGGAACCAGGCCTCGACGCCGGCCCGCGCGGCGAGCCTGCGCGGCGCGGTGCAGCGGCCGCCGAGTACCCGCCGGTGGGGGGTGCGCAGGCAGATCCGCACCCGTCGGGCCGGGGCGTCGCCCGGGTTGCGAACCCGGGCCCGCACCCACCGCGCCCGGCCGGGCGCGAGGGCGAGCCGGCGGGGGCGGGCCCGGAGCCGGCCCAGCCTCGCCTGGGGCGCGGGGGTGGCGGCCGGCTGCGGCGCGGAGGGCGCCGCAGGGCTCGGGGCGGGGGTGGGCGGCGAGAGCGCGTCGAGCACGCCGATCGCGCTGACCCGGCCGCCGCTCACCGTCTTGCCCGCCAGGGAGGGGGTCGGGACGGCGGAGTCGAGCAGCGCCTGCCGCAGCTGCGCGGTGGTGGCCGCCGGGTCGAGCGAGCGGCCGAGCGAGGCGATGCCGGCCACGAAGGGCGTCGCCATCGAGGTCCCCGACAGCGCCCGGTAGGCGCCCAGCGGTCGGGACGCGCCGATGCAGCGGACGTCGGCCGAGCCCACGTCGATGGAGGGGAGCGGCGTCTCGGTTCCGTTGGCCCGGTAGACGAAGGAGAGCGTCACTTCCCCGTCGCCGTCGAAGCGGTCGAGGTAGGCCGGGACGTCGACTTCTTCGCCGGCGGGGAGGGAGGAGGCGTCGTAGATCGTCGGTGGCAGGGGACTTGCGGGCCCACCGCCGGCGGCCGCTTCGATGGTCAGCGTCTGGCTGCCGTGCAGTTCCAGCGAGAGGCCCGCCTGCGCCCAGCATTCTTGCCCACCTTCGAGGTCGAGTCCGGTCCGCAGGGTCGCCGACGCTTCCGACACGGGGGTCGGCACCCCTCCGTCCAGGCCGTGGAAGGCGAGCGTCGGCTCTTCTTCGACCTCGCCCACTTCCCACGGGTAGGGGGCCTGTGCCCAGCCTTCGATCCCGTTGCCGAAGTCGTCGAAGTACGGTTCGAGCCGGTTGACGAAGGTGCTCTCGATATTTTCGCCGGGCGCGCCGAGGTCGACGGATTCGGGTCCCCAGTTGGAGAAGTGGGTCAGTTCGCCGCGCGGGCCGATGGCGGCGACGCAGACGATGTTGGCCAGGTTGAAGGCGCAGGGGTATTCCGGGCGCAGGTCGACGTCGAAGCCGCGGCCGAATTCGTCGCCGTTGCCCGCCGCGACGACGTAGAGCGTGTTCGGGTGGGCGGCGATCGCTTCGCGCAGCAGCCGAATCTCGTCGCCGGGGGTGGTCGCCTCGCTGCCGAGGCTGACGTTGGCGACCGGGAAGCCCGCTTCGCCAGCGTAGGCGAGCCCGGCGGCGACGTCGGCGGAGGTGCATTCGCCGTCCGGGCCGCAGACCCGCACCGACGCCACTTCGGCCTGCCAGTCGACCCCGGCGACCCCGAGGCCGTTGTCGCCGACCGCGCCGATGATCCCGGCGACGTGGGTGCCGTGGCCATGGACGTCGCCCCAGGCCTGCGGGTCGACGGGCGGGTTGGGTGCGAGGCTCGGGGTGGGGACGAAGTTGCGGCTCTGCGCGCGGTCGAGGTTGGCGGCGAGGTCCGGCTGGGTCGGGTCGATGCCGGAGTCGATGACGGCGACCGGACCGCCGCTCCGGGTGGTGCGGTCCCAGGCCCCGGCGACGCCGATGTCGATGCCGGGCATGCCGAAGACCGGCTCCCCGTATTCGATCGGCTGGGTGTTCTGGCCGGTGTTGCGGATCCCCCACTGCCGGCCGAGCAGCGGGTCGTTGGGCAGCGCCGTGGTGTGGAGCACGTAGTTCGGTTCCGCCCACAGGACGTCTTCGCGGCGCTCGAGGAGTTCGATCGCGGCCGCGACCGTCTCGCCTTCCGGCAGGTCGACCACCCGCGCCCCGCCCACCCCTTCGACGTCGTCGGTCGCCCGGGTGTGAACCGCCGCCAGGGAGGCGCGCCGCCGGGCGCGCCCGCTTCCCGGCGCGAAGCGGACGACCACCTGGCCGGGGACGAAGCTCTCGGCTTCGGTCACCGCAGGGGCGGCGGCGGCGGAGCCCGCGCCGGCCACGGCGAAGCCCGCGACCAAGGAGCAGATCAAGACCAGTCGCGTCCGGATGGTCGGGGCATCGTAGGAAAAAGCCGCCGGCGCCGCGCCGCGTCCTATCCGGCCAGGCCGATGAGTTGCATCGTCAGGCTGAGCACCGAGACGGTCACCCAGAGGGAGGCGCCGAGGACGATCGGGCGGGGGCCGGTGCGGCGCAGCTCGGCGACGTCGATCGACAGGCCGACCGCGGCCAGGGCGACGGTGATCATCGCGGTCGCGACCTCGCCGATCGTCGGCGTCCAGCCGGCCGGGATCAGGCCGGTCGAGGCGATCGCCGCGAGGGCGAGGAAGCCGAGCAGGAAGCGGGGGACGTTGGCGAGCGCGCGGGAGATGTCATGGCCGCCCTCGACGTGGGCGCCGGTCGCCCGCTGGTGGCGCGCCGCCAGGACCGCGGCGATCGGGACGATCATCAGGGTGCGGGTGAGCTTCACGACGACGCCCGTGCGCAGCGCCGCTTCGCCGAAGACGTCGCCGGCGGCGACCACCGAGGAGAGGTCGTTGATCGCGGTGCCGGAGAAGACGCCGAAGGAGTGCTGGCTCATGCCGAGCGCGTGGCCGAGCGGCGGGAAGGTGAGGACGGCGAGGACGTTGAAGAGGAAGATCGTCGCCACCGCGTAGCCGACGTCGAGCTCGTCGGCCTCGATCGCGGGCGTCACCGCGGCGATCGCCGAGGCGCCGCAGATGCCGGTGCCGACGCCGATCAGGGTGCGCAGCGGGTTCGCCACCCCCAGCCGTCGCCCCAGGGTCGCGGCGACGAGCAGGCAGCCGCCGAGGGTGACGACGATCACCGGCAGCGAGCGGATGCCCTGGGTGAGGACCGTCACCAGCGGCAGCTCGGCGCCGAGGACGACGACCGCGCCGCGCAGCAGCAGCGAGCTCGAGGCGCTGATCCCGGGCCGCAGAATGGGGCGGGGGCCGAGCGTCGAGCCGACGACGACGCCGAGGACGATCGCGAAGACCGGCGCCGAGCCGAACGGCGTCCGTGCGGCGACGGCGGTCGCGACCGCGGCGACCAGGAGGCTGACGAGGAAGCCGGGCAGGCGACGGCGCCCGCCGGCGAGCGCCCGCGTCGCGCGCCCCGCTGCGGCGGGTCCGCGGTCCTCGCGGCGGGGCGGTGCCGCGGGAGAGTGCGTCCGGTCGACGGTCGAGGTGGCCATGCACCGAGGATGCGCCGCCGCCGCCCCTTGAACCAGTCGGATCGGGAACCCATCTATTCCGTTCTGGAATGGCGATGAGCGCCACCTCCCTCGACTGAAGCCTTTTGGTCCCCTGACGACCAAAAAACTTCAGCCAGCCGCCTCCCGACGAGTTCGCACTTCTCCGCGCATAGCGCGGATAACCGCGAACGCCGCGGCGGCGCGGGGCATGCGGTCGTCCTTTGGTCCGGCCCCCCCGGACGCGGTCGTCCTTACGTCCGTCTACCGGACCAAAGGACGACCGCGACTTCCGTACCGGACCAGAGGTCGACCGCGACATCGGGTGCGGACCAAAGGTCGACCGCGTCCGGGGAATGGCGTGCCGCGCCCGGTCGGGGGGCGCACGCCCGGGCACGCCCGTCCCGCACCTCCGATCCGCCACAGTGGAGGGTGGGACGGGCGTGCCGTCTCGGATGGACGCCGCCGCCTGGCGGGCCGTCGCCGTCTCATATCTGGCCACCGTCAACCGGGACAGAGAGAACCGCTAAGTTCCTAAAAAAAATTCAACGTACCGCTCGGAAAAGCTCTACGGGGGAGCTGGGAGGACGGGGACGATTGCCAAACAGATCGCCCTCCCGCACGGCAACTCGGTGCTCGCGCTGGGGAACGTCGATCTCCACGACCGCGACAAATTCCAGGACGAGGTCGTCCCGCGCGCGAACGAGCCGAAGACCGTCCTTCCCGGCGCCCGGTGATTCCCGACCAGTTCGTCCCATATCCGCAACCGGTCGATCCGCCGGAATCTCCCACCTATCCGAAAACGATCGGCATCGCGACCAAGGACTCCTTCGATCCCTACCGGGCGAAACGCGACAAAACAGCTGACTACGAGAACCCGAGCCCCGCCTGGACGCGCAATCCCAACTACCCGCTGCAGCTCGCGGTCGACAAGCTCCAGCCCACGGCCCACATGCACAGGCGGGTCACTACGCTGCCCGTCTTCGGCGGCGACAGTGTCGTAACCAACATCCCGTTCGAGGAACGCAAGTCCAAGGTCACCGAGTACTGGGCCGACTACTGGCTGGTGACTGCGGAGGGGACGGCGAAGAAGCCGGGAAGCTTCAACTACCTGCTCTACAACCAGACCGTGCTGATGGAGATGGAAATCTCGCTCGACGAGAGGAAGACCTACCGCCGCTACGTCTTCCCGCACGTCACCAGCAACGTGGTGACGAAGGTCGACGGCACGCCCACCGAGGCGCGGGAACCGGCGCCGACGCAGCTCGCGTAGGCCCGCCCTCAGGTCGCCGCCACCAGGTCGCGCCGCGCGACGACGACCTCGAAGGCCTCGACCACCGCCGGGTCGAACTGGGTGCCGGCCCCGCCCCGCAGCTCTTCCAGCGCCCGCGCCGGTCGCATGGCGACGCTGTGGGGGCACTCGCAGACCATCGCCGCGTAGGCGCCGCAGACGGTCACGACGCGTGAGCCGAGTGGGATCTGGGCGCCCTGCAGGCCATCGGGGTAGCCGCCGCCGTCCCAGCGCTCGCCGACCGAGCGCACCAGCCGGGCGACCGGCAGCAGGGCGGCCGAGGAGGCGATGATCCGCTCGCCGATCAGCGGGTGGCGCCGGATGAACTCCCACTCGGAGTCGTCCAGCGGACCGGGTTTGTTGAGGATCGCGTCGGGGATCGCCATCTTGCCGACCTCGTGGAGCTGTGCGGCGCGGCATGTCTCATCGCGCTCCTCGGCCGACATCCCGAGCCGCTCGGCGACCGCCACGGCGAGGCCCGCGACATCGACCGCCTGTTGGGCGAGGAGCGGCCGGCGTTCCCGCAGCGCCGCCAGCAGCACGTCGCGTGACTGCGAGCCCGCCGATACCCGCTCGCTCGCCTTGTCCGCGTACATCCGCCGGTCGGCGAGCTGCATCGCGCCCGGCGCGGTGGTCGCCTCGCCGGGCAGCAGGACACTGCCCTGGGAGGCGGTGATCACGAAGCCCTCGCCTTCCTCGCAGAGCGCCGCGCCGGCCCCGTCGATGATCGCGTCGACCTCGCCCGCGCTGCACTCGCAGAGCAGGCAGAACTCATCGCCGCCGAGTCGGTAGGCGTGGCCGTAGGGCGCGGCGAACCGATGCAGCCGCCTCCCCAGGCGCGCCAGCAGCGCGTCGCCGGTCGGATGGCCGAAGGTGTCGTTGTAGAGCTTGAACCCGTCGAGGTCGAACATCGCCAGGAGGCGCGTCCTGCCGCCGCCGACCGGGCGGGCCACGGCGGCCGCCAGGTCGTCCACCACGGCGCGCCGATTGGGGAGGCCGGTCAGCTCGTCGGTGCGGGCGATGCGCTCGGAGGTCGCCAGGTTCTCGCTCGCCCGCCGCAGCGAGAGGCCGAGCCTGGCGATCACCAGCAGCAGCGTCAGCAGGCAGAGCACTTCGGCGGTGGTCGGGACGCGGTCGATCCGCTCCCCGGCCAGCACGCCGATCGCCAGCAGCGCCGCGGCGGGCGGCACCAGGGAGACGCGCATCCCGGTGGGCCGGATGGCTCGCCGTGGCCCGGCCGGGACCCAGGCGGCGCCCGCCAACAGCAGGGCGCCGAGCAGCCACGCGGCGTCGAGGAGCCCGCCTTCCGCGTAGCTGCCCTGCGCCGACTCGAACAGGAACGCGACGTCGGAGATCGCCAGGACGAGCAGCCCCGCCCCGAGCAGCGACCAGGTCGCGCCGGGCCGCCAGCCGGTGAACGCGGTGGCGGTGGTGACCAGGGCCAGCAGGGCGAGGTCGGCGACCGGATAGGCGAGGTTGGTGGCGGCTTCCAGGGTGGAGCCGTCGGTCGAGGCGGCGGCGATCGGCCCGAGCGCGAGCGCGGCGGTCAGCGCCGCGACCGCCAGCCCGGCGATCAGGCCGTCGAGCCAGCGGGCGAAGGGAAAATCGCCGATCCGGTCGCGCAGGAGCACGATCAGGCCGGCGTAGGCGAGCGGGTAGAAGAGCAGGTAGCCGGCGTCGGCGGGCGAGGGGATCGGCACCGAGCCCTGCGCCGTCACGACCAGCTCGTAATAGCCTTCCCCGGCGGTCCAGATGAGGAGGCCCGCGCCGATCAGCGCCCAGGCCGCTCGCTCGCGCCGCACCAGCCGGGCCCGGACGAGGCAGGAGATCGCCGCGCCCGCCATCGCCGCGCCGTAGATCCAGGTGCCGAACAGCGCCTGCCCGCCGAGGCCGGTGGCGGCGTGGAACAGGAAGGCCAGGAAGGCCAACAGGAGGAGCGCGCCGGCAACGCGGAGGGCGAGGCGCCGGGTCGGCGCGAGCTTTGTCATCGCTGTCAGTTCATCGGTCACGGCACCCCGGCCCTTGATCTCCTTATGCGGGAACCGGCTGGCGCGCTCAGGCGCAGTCCGGGCGCCCGCGGCGCGCCCGCCGCGGTCATTCCCGCGGCGGCGAGGGGAGGACCTCGACCTGGGAGGAGAGCTCGCCGCCGCGCAGCGCGTGCAGGGCGAAGCCCGGCGCGCCGGCGTACAGGGCGACGGCTTCGGCGACGAAGTCGGGCCGCGCCTGCAGGAAGGTGCTCGGCGCAGCCAGCACCGGGCGGCCGGCCAGGGCGGAGGCGGCGACGCGGTGCAGGTGGCCGCCGACGACCGCCTTGACCTGCGGGTGGCGGGCGAGGACCGCGGCCAGCGCGCGGCGCTCCTGCGGCGGCAGGTTGACGCCGTCCCAGTCGGCCATCGCGGTGGCGAGCGGGGGGTGGTGGGTGGCGACGATCGCGGGCCGTGCCGGGTCGCCGCCGAGCTCCGCGTCGAGCCGCTCCAGCTGCTCGCGGTCGAAGCCGCCGCGGTCCTCGCCGGGGATCGTCGAGTCGACGACGAGGAGGCGCAGCGGACCGAGGTCGGCCACGTAGTCGAGCGGCGCGTCCGGGTCGCCGCGGAGGGAGAAGGCGGCCCGCATCGCGGCGCGGTCGTCGTGGTTGCCGGGCAGGACGTGGACCGGGACGCCGAGCTTGCCGATCTCCTCCGACGCGAGGCGGTACTCGCGCGGCGCCCCGTGCTCGGCGACGTCCCCGGAGACGAGGACCGCGTCGGGCCGGTTCGGCAGCCGCCGGAGCGCGGCGACCGCGCCCCGCAGGCATTCCTCGGGCCCGACCCCGTCCCGGGCCGGCTCGCCGAGGTGGAGGTCGCTGAGCTGGGCGAGCAGGAAGGTGGGCGCGGCCGGCGACGGCGCTCCGGAGGGCGAGGCGGGCGGCGTCAAGGCGCGAAGTGGGCGGCGAAGGCGTCGCGGCGGAAGTCGAAGATCCGCTCCAGGTCGCGGCGCACGAAGAGCCGGTGGGCGAGCTCGCCGAGCGGGCCGAAGCCGATCGCGTAGCGGACCGTGTCGCGCATCTCGCAGCCCTCCGGCGTCGGGAGGAACTCGTGGGTGTGCTCCCAGACCGCGTAGGGCCCCTGGACCTGGGTGTCGGTGAAGCGCCGCGGCCGCTCCCAGGTCTCGATCCGGGTCCGCCAGCGGATCGACGCGCCGTGCAGGCGCAGCCGGTAGTCGAGCAGCGTCCCGGCCCCCATCGCGATCGGCTGCGGGGTGGTGACCTGGAAGTGCAGCCAGGGCGGGGTCATCGGCTCGAGGTTGAGGGCGTCGGCGTAGAAGTCGAAGGCCCGCTCGGGGGTCGCCGGGACCGTCTGGCTGCGCCGCAGTACGTGTTCGCGCACGGCGCGCAGTTTCGCAGGCGGCGCCCGCCGGTCGGTTACGGTTGGACGATCCCGCAGACCACGCTGATCGCAGGAGCGACGGGCTTCGTCGGTGGCAAGCTGGCGGCGGCGCTCGCCGGCGCGGAAGGCGGCGGGGCGGAGGGCGCCGAGCCGGCGGCGGTGCGGTGCCTCGTCCGCGACCCGTCGCGCGCCGCGCGCCTGCGCGCGCTCGGCGCCGAGCTGCGGGTCGGCGACGTGAGCGACGCGGCCTCGCTGCGCGGCCTCGGGGAGGGCGTCGACGTCGCCTACTACCTGGTGCACTCGATGGCGGCGGGCGGCGGCTTCGACGCCCGCGAGCGCGAGGCGGCGACCAACTTCGCGCGGATGGCGCGGCGCGAGGGCATCGCCCGGGTCGTGTACCTCGGCGGCCTCGGCGAGCGGGCCGAGTCGCGCCACCTGCGCAGCCGCCACGAGACGGCCCGGATCCTCGCCGCCGAGGGCCCGCCGCTCACCTACTTCCGGGCGGCGATGGTGGTCGGCGCGGGCAGCGAGTCCTACCGCACGCTGCGCTACCTGGCCGGCCGGCTGCCGGTGATGGTGACGCCGAGCTGGCTGCGCACGCCGACCCAGCCGATCGGGATCGACGCCACCGTGGAGTACCTGCGGCGGGCGCCCGCGGTCCCCGAGTCGAGCGGTCGCGAGGTGCAGATCGGCGGGCCCGACGTGCTCAGCTACGCCGACATGCTCGACCGCATGGCGCTGGCGCTCGGCAAGTCACCGCCGCGCAAGCTGCCGGTGCCGCTGATCACCCCGTGGCTCTCGGCGCTCTGGCTCGGCCTCGTCACCCCGGTCGACACCAAGGTCGCGCGGCCGCTGGTCGAGGGGCTGAAGACGCCGACCGTGGTCACCGACCCGAGCGGCGCCGCCCCCTTCGGGATCGAGCCGGAGCCCTTCGACGAGGCCCTGCGCCGGGCGCTCGCCGAGGAAGGCTGAGCGCCGCCGCCGGCCCGGGCTCGGGCCGGCGGGTCCCGGCGGGCGAGGCCGCCCGCTACGGGCGCAGCTGGAACGGCGGGTAGCGGTCGGTGACCAGGATGTAGGCGTAGGCGACGACCCGGTTGTGCCAGCGGATCACGCCCTCGACGTAGTCGAAGATCCCGCGTGGATAGCGGCCGGTGAAGAGGATTGCGAACCAGGCCGCGATCACCGCGAAGACCGCGCCGATCCAGAGGAAGGCGAGGACGATGTAGTGGGGGATCGCCAGCAGCCACTTGACCAGCGGCAGCCACCGGTTCAGATCCTCTTTGGCGTCGGGGTAGGCGAAGTCGAGGTTGACCGACTGCTGCTCGTCGGTCGACGGATAGCGGTCGTCCATCAGCGCGAAGTAGACCCCGACCCGGTTGGCGAAGCGCAGCAGTTCGCGGTTCCAGTCGAGCCACCAGCGCGGGTACTTCTGGCGGAAGAGGATCATCAGCAGCGGCGGGATGAAGAGCAGCCCGGTGCCGCCGATCGCGATCGTCGTCGTTTCGGCGCCGCTCCCGTAGCTGGAGGTGTAGCCGCCGATCGTCCCGATCACGATCGCGATCGGGATCACCGTGAAGATGCGGAAGGCGCTGCTGAGTCGGTTGAGGGCCCGGTCGGGGTAGCTGACCGCGAAATCGAGTGGGTATGCGTCGTCCATGCGGCCGACTCTCCATGAGCGGCCGAGGCCGGCCATCGTGGGCCGACCACATCCTCGGCTTCGGTGCCGCCCACGGCCACCCGGTCGCGTCCTTCGCGCTTGGCCCGGTAGAGCGCCCGGTCGGCGCGCCCGCAGAGCTCCTCGAAGTCGATCTCCGCCCCCCGCGCGCCGCTGACCCCCAGCGACGCGGTCACGCCGATCCCGGTCGCCAGGCCCAGCTCCTCGATCGCGCCGCGCAGCCGCTCCGCGATCCGCCTCCCCTCCCGCTCGGTCACCTCCGGGAGCACGATCAGGAACTCCTCGCCGCCGACCCGGTAGAGCAGCTCGAAGCGGCCCAGGCTCCTCCGGATCTCGGTCGCGACCTCGCGCAGCAGTCGGTCGCCGACGCCGTGGCCGTGGTGGTCGTTGATGCGCTTGAAGTGGTCGAGGTCGAGCAGGATCAGGGTGATCGGTGCCGCCGAGACGACCGCCTGCCGGCGCAGCTCCTCGAAGCGCGCCTCGAGGCCCTGGCGGTTCAGCACGCCGGTCAGCGGGTCGACGAAGGAGGCCCGGCGGTGGCCGATCTCGGCCTCGGCGAGGACGATCGAGCCGATCGTCACCCCGGCCTGCATCGCCAGCACGGCCAGCATCGGCAGCGCTTCGCCGAGCACCGCGGTAGCGTCGCTCAGCAGCGAGACGCCGACGAAGACGACGACGGTGGCGACCGAGGAGATGACGATCGACCTCGGGCCCGCGCGGAGGGCGTTCATCACCACGCCGATCGGGAACAGGAAGACGAGCGGGCTGGAGGTGCCGCCGGTGAGTCCCGCGGCCGCGGCCATCGCGACCGTCACCTCGAGGCTCACGGCCAGCTCCGCGTACTCGGGGCTGGTGCCCTGCCGGATCGCGAGCGGTCCCAGTGCCAGGCCGAGCAGAAGCGCGGCCAGCGGTACGAGCGCCCACGGGTCACGGAAGATCGCCGTCGCCAACAGGACCGCACCGACCAGGACGGAGACCCCGGCCATGACCCGGTCGATCTCCCCGGCCCGCTCCGCGAGCCGCCGGCGATCCACGCCCTCCCGCGCCGCGCCGTCGGCCGCGCGGCCCTCGGGCAGCGGGGTCCACGCCGCGGCCAGCCGTGTTCGCCGGTCTTCCCTCACCCTCCGGTTATCGGGCCCCGGGCCGAGGGCTTGAGCCGAGGCACCCGGCGACCGCGAGGGGGCGCCCCCCCGGCGCCCCCGGTGCCGCCTGGCTCGCCGCGCCGGTCGCGGCGGCCCAGGAGGCCTTGACGCGCCGGCTCAGGAGACCTTCACGTAGCCGCGCATGAAGCCGATGTGACTCATCGCGAAGGGGTCGCACGGCTGGTTGCAGAACCACAGGTAGCTGCCCGCCTTCTTCGGCGCGTGGAAGGTGAAGGTGGTCGACCTCGGGTGCTGCGCCGAGCCTGCCGGGATGATGACGTTGGTGCCGAGCTGCGGTGAGGTGAAGCTGTGCGCGCCTTCGTCGTAGTTGACGGCGGTGACGGTCACGGTGGCGCCCGGCTTGACGGTGAAGTTGGCGGGGAGGAACGCGTCGTGCCAGGTCCCTTCCGGACCCTTCTTGGCGTGCTCGTCGTCGCTCTTCACGATGATGGTGATGCTTTCCGTGGCTCCGCCGGCCTGGTTGCCGGTCAGGGCCGCGCCGGCGGACCCGCCCCCGGCGGCCATCATCGGCTGGTGCCGGGCCCCGCCCGCGCCCATCACCGCGTTCGCGTTCGCGTTCGACGGGCCGAGGGAGTTGCTGCCGTTCTCGTTCAGCTTGAACGCCACCGCGAGCACCGCGCACAGCGCGAGGATCAAGGCCATCGTCGCAACGAACAGTGAGAACCCCGCTTGGGGTGGTGAGGAATGCGGTTGGGTGGTGTCGTGGGCGGCCATGGTCTGTCCTTTCCGGTCGCGGTTGATTGCCTGATGCCGGTAGCTTCGAGCCGTCCGGCGGGATCTCCATCCGTACTTCGCCGCCCGGCACGCGAGCGCCGGTACTTACCCGTCGTGAGAGCCAGATGAGAGCCGCAGGAGAGGCAGATGAAAGCGGTCCGGGAGGGCGTGCCCCGGTAGGTTTCGCGCCCTTGATCGATCCGTTCGTCGACATCGACTGGCTCGAGGAGAACCGCGGCGGCGTCGTCCTGGCCGATTGCCGCTGGTACCTCGACGGGCGCTCCGGCCGCGCCGCCTACGAGGAGGGTCACCTGCCGGGCGCCGTCTTCGTCGACCTCGAGGAGGCGCTGTGCCGGGTGGCCGACCCGGCCGAGGCGGGCCGCCACCCGCTGGCCGAGCCCGCCGACTTCGCGGCGGCGATGGGGGCGCTCGGGATCGGCGAGGAGGACGTGGTGGTCGCCTACGACGACGCGGGCGGGGTGATCGCGGCGCGGCTGGTCTGGATGCTGCGGGCCACCGGCCACGAGGCGGCGCTGCTCGACGGCGGCCTGGCGGCCTGGCGCGGGGAGCTCGAGACGGCGCCCGCGGCCCGGGCGCCGCGCGAGCTCGCCGTGCGGGAGTGGCCGGTCGAGCGCCTCGCGACGATCGAGGAGGCGGCGGGCGCCGCGCTCCTCATCGATGCCCGCCAGAGGGAGCGCTACCTCGGCGAGCCCGACGACCTCGACCCGCGTGCCGGCCACATCCCAGGTGCCCGCAGCGTCCCCTGCCGCGAGAACCTCGACGCCGAGGGGCGCCTCCTGCCGGTGGCCGACCTGCGCGCCAACTTCCCCTTCGACGAGGCGTCCGGCGTGGTCTCCTCCTGCGGCTCGGGGGTCACCGCCTGCCACAACCTGCTGGCGATGGAGCAGGCCGGCCTCGGCGTCGCCCGGCTGTTCCCCGGCTCCTGGTCGCAGTGGAGTCGGGACCCTTCCCGTCCGGCTGAAACCGCCGCGCCGGGTGCTCCGTAGCGGCAGAGCCGCGTGCGGCCACCCCTTTGGGGAGCTAACGTCTCCGGTGTGGCCCGTCTCGGGTAGCTGCGCACCGTCGGGGACCACGTGACGACGCAAACTTCAGCCGCGAGGGAAACACAGATGAGCGATTACGCCGTAGTCAACCCCGCCACCGGGGAGACGGTCAAGGAGTACCCGACGATCACCGACGACGAGCTGCGCGCGGCGATCGGGCGCGCCGACCAGGCATACAGGACCTGGACCCCCTCGACCACCGTCGCCGAGCGCGCCGCGCTGATCCGGAAGGTCGCCGACCTGCACTCCGAGCGGCGCGAGGAACTGGCCCGGATCATCGTCGGCGAGATGGGCAAGCCGATCGAGCAGGCGCTGATGGAGGTCGACTTCTCGGCCGAAATCTACGGCTTCTACGCCGACAACGGCGAGGAATTCATGGCCGACGAGCCGGTCAGGCACTTCGAGGGCGAAGGCACGGCGATCGTCCGCCGCAGCGCCTTCGGGACGCTGCTCGGGATCATGCCGTGGAACTTCCCCTACTACCAGGTGGCCCGCTTCGCGGGTCCCAACCTCGTCATCGGCAACCCGATCCTGCTCAAGCACGCGCCGCAGTGCCCGGAATCGGCCGCCGCGATGCAGAAGATCTACGACGACGCCGGCTTCCCGGCGGGCTGCTACCAGAACGTCTACGCGACCAACGCGCAGATCGAGTGGGTGATCGCCGACCCGCGCGTGCACGGCGTCTCGGTCACCGGGTCGGAGCGGGCGGGCGCCGCGGTCGCCGAGATCGCCGGCCGCAACCTGAAGAAGGTGGTGCTGGAGATGGGCGGCTCGGACCCGTTCATCGTGCTCGGCACCGACGACGTCGACTCGGTCGCCACCCAGGCTGCCGAAGCGCGCCTCGACAACACCGGGCAGTCCTGCAACGCGGCGAAGCGGTTCATCGTCATGGACGCCTACTACGACGACTTCGTCGCCAAGCTGAAGGAGCAGATGGAGGCGGCGAGGCCCGGCGACCCGACCGCCGCGGAGACCGCCTGCGGGCCGCTCTCCTCGCAGACCGCCGCCGAGCGGCTCGAGGATCAGGTGAAGCGCGCCGTCGACGGCGGCGCCGAGGTGGTGCTGGGCGGCAAGCGCGACGGCAACTTCTTCGAACCGACGATCCTCGCCGGGATCGCCCGGGGGAGCGATGCCTCCCAGGAAGAGTTCTTCGGCCCGGTTGCGCAGGTCTACAAGGTCGGCTCCGAGGAGGAGGCCGTGAGCCTCGCCAACGGCACCTCCTTCGGCCTCGGCTCCTACCTGATGACCACCGACTCCGACCAGGCGGCCCGGGTCGCCGACCAGATCGAAGCCGGGATGGTCTACGTCAACCTGGTCGGGGCCGACGCCCCCGAGCTGCCCTTCGGCGGCTTCAAGCGCTCCGGCTTCGGACGCGAGCTCGGCCGCTTCGGCGCCGACGAGTTCGTCAACAAGAAGCTGATCCGCGCCGCCCCGTAGCGGGCGCCGCGGCGCTGCCGCTGGGCGGTCAGACCTCGCCCGGCGATGGCCGGGCGAGGCGGCGGCGGTCGCCCACCGCTCGCGGCCGCCCCTCATCGAGGCGGCGCTCGCCGGCGCGGCCGCTATCGTCCGGTACCCAGAACGGAGGAGGTGACGGGATGAACGAGGCAGCGGGGCCGGAGGCCCCGAACAAGGAGGGTTTCGCGGACATCGCGGCGCGCGCCGAGGAGGGCCCGGTGACGATGCTGAACCTGCTCGCGTTCCGGCCCGACGGCGGCCGCGAGCGCTACCGCGAATACGGCGCCGCCGTGCAGCCGCTGCTCGAGCGGATCGGCGCCCGGGTCGTGTTCCAGGGCGACGCCGCCCCGGTCGCGATCGGCGCCGAGGGGTGGGACATGGTCCTGCTGGTCGAATACCCGACCCGGGGCGCCTTTCTGGACATGCTCCGCTCGGAGGAGTACCGGGCGATCGGCCACCTGCGGACCGAGGCGCTGCGGCGCGGCGAGCTGCACCCGCTCGATCCCGGCCAGGGCTTCTAGTCGGGCGCGCGGGCGCGGCGCTCCGGGCCGGGCGCGGGCGGACGCGGAGAGGGCAGAGCGAAGTGGGGGCCGATCGCCCCGACTGCCGATCGGCCCCAGCAACCGGGCCGACCGTGCGGGCGACCCGTCGTGCGTTCTCTTCAAACCCTCTATTCGGCCGTTGGGTGCGGCGGCTTGAGGCCGACCGGCGGTGTTTGCGACGCGGCTGACCCGCTGCCGGTCCGCCCACGTACCTATGCTTGCCCCCACCGTCATCCGACGGCGGGATCGAGCGAAAGGCAGGTGGGGATGGCGCTGTTCGGCAGCAGGGAGGATCGCGACGTGGCGGACGGCGCGCTGGAGGCCGAGATCGAGCGGCTCGACCGGCTGCCGCTGCCGGCCCTGGCGGCCGCGGTGATGGGCAAGGCCTTCGGCCCGGGGGCCCGGTGGGAGGACCGCGAGGAAGAGGCGACGGTCGGCGGCCCCGGCGCCTTGGCGGGCGCGACGGTCGAAGGGATTGCGGCCGCGATGGCGCCGGACGACACCGCCCGCGGCGCCGACCAGCGGACCATCCTGCGCCTGCAGCGGCTGGTCGCCGAGGGGGTCCAGGCCCTCGAGCACGCGGCGCTGGTCCGCGCGCAGCTCCACGATGGGGTCGGCGCCCTCGACTACACGCCGACCCGGCTCGGCCGTAAGGTCCTCGCCGCCGGCGCGGTCGCCCAGGTGGTCGAAGGCGGCCGGTCCACCTAGGGTCGCCGTGGTGGCGCGCCCGGCGGCGCCCGGCGCCGCGTGCGTCCGCGGCTGAAGCATCTTGGTCCCCTGACGACCAAAAGGCTTCAGCCGAGCGCCGCGGCTCCCTAGTCTCCGAGAGATCGAGAAGACGGTGCTCTACAGCGAGAACCCGCTCGCCGACGTCGACGGCTTCCTGTCCCACATGGAGGCGCTGGCGAAGCTCGGCATCGACAGGGTCTGGGTCTCGGCCGCAGCCGAGGACGCGCCCGCCTGGGTCGACGAGGTCTGCGCGCAGACCGTCTCGCGCCTGGCCGAGCTGGGCTAGCGCCGGCTCCAGCGTGGCACCGGCCGTGAGCCTCGAGTGAACGCCGCGCAGGCGCTCGCGGTGCTCGCCGCGGGGTTCACGGCCGGCGGCATCAACGCGATCGTCGGCTCCGGGTCGCTGGTCACCTTCCCGGTGCTTCTGGCGGTCGGCTTCCCGGCGGTCACCGCCAACGTCTCCAACTCGATCGGGCTGGTCTTCGGCAACCTCAGCGCGGCGTGGGGGTACCGTCGCGAGCTGACCGGACAGCGGCGGCGCGCCCTGGTCGGCGGGGCGGGGACGGCGGCGGGCGCGATGGTCGGCGGCGCCCTGCTGCTCACCCTGCCCGAGGGGGTCTTCGAAGCGGTGGTGCCGCTCCTCATCCTGCTCGCCTGCGCGTTGATGGCGCTGCGGCCGAAACCGCGGCCCACCCACGGGGCGCTCAGCCGGCACCGCAAGGCGGCGCTGGTCGCCGTCGCCTTCGCGGTCGGCATCTACGGCGGCTACTTCGGCGCCGCCCAGGGCGTGATCCTGCTCGCCGCGCTGCGCTTCCTGATCCCCGACGACCTGCAGCGGCTGAACGGCCTGAAGAACGTGATGGCCGGGATCGCCAACGGCATCGCCGCGATCCTCTTCGTGGCCGTCGCCCACGTTGCCTGGGACGCCGCCGCGCTGGTCGCCGTCGGCTCGGTCTGCGGCGCCGCGCTGGGCGCCCGCTACGGCCGTCGCATCCCGGAACGGTCCCTGCGCTGGACCGTGGTCACGGTCGGCGTCGCGGTGGCGGTCGTCCTGATCGCGACGTAGCGGCGCCGGGGGTGTCCGCCCCCGCCGCAGCCTCGCGGGCAGCCCGCGGGGCCTTCTCGACCTCCGGTTCGCGTCCAGGAACAAGACCGCGCGACCGCTGCGCCACGCCCGGGTCCGTGCGCCGGAGCGCGGCGCGAGGGGTTCCGCACCCGGGTCGTCCACCGGATCGGGGTCCACCGCGGCCGCCACATCGCCCCCGACCTGCGCATCGGCCGCCATGCCTCCCTCGGCCGCCACCGCGTCAGGGTCACGCTGAGGCCGCCGGACACCGGGTCCACCGGACCGTGACGGTCTTCGCCCGGCGCTGAGCGCGCCCGGGCCGCGGAGCCGGCCTAGAGTCTGGCGGCGTGGCCCGCCGCGTCCCACCGTCGATGACGCCCTCCTCCGCGGGCGTCAGCGAGCGGATGTCGCGGGTGCGGACCCGGGACACCGCGCCGGAGCTCGAGCTGCGCTCCGAGCTGCACCGGCGCGGACTTCGCTACCGGGTCGACCGGCGGCCGATGAAGGGCGTGCCGAGCCGCGCCGACCTCGTCTTCGGCCCGGCCAAGGTGGCCGTCTACGTCGACGGCTGCTTCTGGCACTCCTGCCCGGAGCACGGCACGATGCCGCACTCCAACGAAGCCTTCTGGCAGGAGAAGCTGGCCCGCAACCGGGAGCGCGACGCGGCCGTCAACGAGCTGCTCGCGGCGGCCGGCTGGACCGTGGTGCGGATCTGGGAGCACGAGGACATCGCCGCCGCGGCGGACCGCGTCGAGGCCGCCGTGCGCGCCGCCCGCGACCGCTAGATGATTGATTCCACGGCAGGGTGCGACCGGGGGCGCGTCATCCAGGTGGGCGGTGTCGTGAAATCAATCATCTAGACCGCCCGGCTGCTCCCGATGTCGGATTGCCGGTCGCGAGGAACGGCCGGGCGGGCCTCGCCGCGCAGGGAGGCGGCGAGGGCCTCGGCGAGGCGGCGGGCGAGCAGGGGCGGAACTGCGTTGCCGACCTGGCGGGCGACGCTCGACATCGACTGGTCCTCGGGCAGGACGAAGTCGTCGGGGAAGCTCATCAGGCGGGCCGCCTCCCGCACCGTGATCGGGCGGTGGGCGGAGGGATGCAGGTAGCGCCCTTTCTCGGGCTTGTAGAACTCGGTGCGGATCGTCAGCGCCGGACGGTCCCACCACAGCCGGCCGAAGACGTCGGTCGTCCCGGTCGGCTTCTGGCGCCAGCAGCGCGGCACCAGGTCACCAAGCCCGGCGCGGTCGAGGTTGCGCTGCATCGCGAAGCGGTCGCCGCCGTCGCGCGGCACCGCCTTGTAGCGCCGCACGCTCTCCGGCCGCGGCCGCCGCGGCCGGTGCCAGCGCCGCCCGTCCGGCCGCAGCCCCAACCCCTCGACCGCCTCCCGAAACGTCACCCAAGGCAGCCGCCCCCCTCCGACGCTTGTCGCCCTCTGGGCGACAAGCGTCGCACCGGCCCTGTCGTCCGCTCCGCGCCCGGCCCCCGCGACGCTTGTCCTCGTATCGATGACAAGCGTCGCACCCGCGGGGTCGGCGTGGGTGGGGGCCGGCCAGGGGGTGGCGGCGGCGCGCGGGGGTCGCAGGCCGATCACGATCGCGCGGCGGCGGCGCTGGGGGACGCCGAAGTCGGCGGCGTTGAGGATCTCCCCCTCGACCCGGAAGCCGAGCGCCTCGGCGCGGCGGCGGAACTCGGCGTACTCGGCCGAGCGCAACAGCTCGGGCACGTTCTCCATCACGAAGGCGCGCGGCTCGATCGCCTCCAGCGCCCGTAGGTACTGGCGCCACAGGCCGCGGCGCTCGAAGCCGACCGCCGCGCGGTTGAGTGGCGAGAAGCCCTGGCACGGCGGCCCGCCGATCACCACGTCGGCGGCCGGGAAGGCGGCCACGTCCTCGATCCGCCCGCAGGCGACGTGGTCGCCGAAGTTCGCCGCGTAGGTCGCCGCCGCGTCGCGGTCGAGCTCGACCGCGAACACCGAGCGGAACGCGCCCGAGTCCTCGAAGCCCCGCGTCATCCCACCGCAGCCGGCGAAGAGGTCGACGAGGGCGAGGCGGCTCACGCCCGCGGACGATATTGGGGTGGCCGGCGGCGCCGAGATGGACCGATCCGCCTCGACGTCCTGCGACGCCCGGATGGCCGGCGCCCGCGCGCCGCGCCGGGCGGGCGGACGACGCCGCCCGATCGACGGGCGTCGCGCCCTACCGGTCCTTCTTCAGCGTCTTGTCGACCCAGCCCGAGGAGACCGAGAAGTCCTCGACCCCGAGCGCCGCGGCGACGTTCAGCCACATCCCGTGCTGGAAGAAGCTGTCGAGCCGTTCCTCGTCCTCGACCCCGGAGAGGCGGCGGACCCGGGCGACCAGCTCGGCGTATTCGCGGCGCACCTTGGCCTGGATCTCGGCGTCGTCCACGCAGGCCGCGTAGGCCTGCAGCTGCAGCAGCAGCAGGTCGGGCTGCTCGTCCAGCGACTCGACGTAGGCGTCGCCGATCGCCTTCAGGACGTCTTCTTCGGGGCCCCGCGGCTCGCGCCCCTCGAAGTCCTTCGCCGCCGCTTCGAAGAGCGCCGTCAATTTCTCGAAGCAGCGCCCGACGGCGGCGATGAAGAGGTCGCGCTTGGTCGGGAAGAGGCTGAAGACGTAGGGCTGGGCGACGCCCACGTCGCGGGCGATCTGGGAGACCTTGGTCCCCTGCAGGCCGCCGTGGCCGAAGTGGTGGACCGCCGCCTCGATCAGCGCGTCCCGGCGCTCGGCCGCCGGGACGCGTCTGCGGGTCTCCGCTTTGGTCTCTGCCGCCACCGCTCGATCCTAGTTGGCGGCCGGGAGGGGCTGTGCGGGCGGCTCTCCGGCCGCGGGGTGACGCTCCGCCTCCAGCTCCTCGAATTCCTCGATCTCCGACTCCGGCGCGGTGCCCCCGAACGGCAGCGCCGCGGCGACCAGGGCGCCGAAGGCGAGCACCCCGACCCCGACCCAGAGGGCGGGCACCATCCCGTCGACGAACGCCTGTGGGGAGGCGTAGGCACCGGCGCCGCTGAACACGGTGGCGAGGACGGCGATCCCGAAGGTGCCGCCGAGCTCGCGGATCGCGTTGGCGGCGCCGGAGGCCTGGCCGGCCTCCTCGACGCGGACCGAGTTGAGGATCGCGCTCGCCGAGGGGGCGAAGACCAGCGCCATGCCGGAGCCGGCGAGGATGAAGGGGGCGATCATCTCGCCGTAGCCCATCGTCGTCGAGGCCTCCAGCGCCAGCCAGCCGAGCGCGATCGCCTGCAGGGAGACGCCGGCGATCATGAACGGGCGCGCCCCGAGCCGTTCCGAGAAGATGCCGGCCAGGGGCGCGACGAACATCGTCGCCATCGTCCAGACCAGCAGCTTCAGCCCGGCCTCCAGCGGCGAGTTGCCGAGCACGTTCTGGATGAACTGGCTGAGGAAGAAGATCGAGCCGAACATCCCGAAGTACATCGTCATCGAGACCACGTTGGTGACCGCGAAGCTGCGCCTGGCGAAGAACGACATCGGCAGCATCGGCGACTCGGCCCGCAGCTCCTGGCGCACGAAGGCGGCGAGCAGTACCAGGCCGACGCCGAGGCTGATCATCACCTCGGGGCTGGTCCAGCCGATCGTCTGGGCGCGGACCAGACCGAAGACGACGCCGAAGAGGCCGGTCGAGGCGAGGGCGAGGCCCGACAGGTCGAGCGGTGCCCTGGGGCCGAAGCTCTCCTCCAGCCGACGGGCGGCGAGCGGCGCCAGCAGCAGGCCGATCGGGACGTTGATCCAGAAGATCCAGTGCCAGGTCGCAAGCTCGATCACGGCGCCGCCGACCAGCGGGCCGATCGCCACCGCGACGCCGCTGATCCCCGACCAGACACCGAGCGCGACGCCGCGTCTGGCGGGCGGGAAGGCGTTCGCCAGGAGGGTGAGGGTGAGCGGCGTGACGACCGCCGCGCCGGCCCCCTGGAGCGCGCGGGCGGCGATCAGCAGGTCGGCGTTCGGCGCCAGCGCGGCGCCGGCCGAGGCGGCGGTGAACAGCGAGATGCCGGCGACGAACATCCGCCGGCGGCCGAAGCGGTCGCCGAGCGCGGCGCCGGTCAGCAGCAGGACGCCGTAGGCGAGCACGTAGGCGTTGACGGTCCACTCGAGCGCCTGCACGGAGGCACCGAAGTCGTTGTGGATGCTGGGCAGGGCGACGTTCACGACCAGGTTGTCGAGAACCACCATGAAGAGCCCCACCGAGACCAGGACCAGCGCCCAGATCCTCCCTCGCTCCGCGGTTTGCATGTCCGGTCCTCCTTCGTTAGTAGCAGCGACTAAGAACAAGTTAGCAGCGACTAATAACCGGTGCAAGCGTGGCGACGGAGTGGTCCGGATCGGAACGGGGAGCGGATTGTGGTTGCTGGAGACCCGAAATACGCCCCGCCTCCGCGGCGCGCGCTGGCGCCGCCGCCCTACGCTGGAGGGATGGCGACGGTCATCTACGACTCCGACTGCGGCTTCTGCCGCTGGTCCCTGGCCCTGCTGCTGAGCTGGGACCGGCGCGGAGGCGAGCGCGGTCGACCGTCCCCGCCTACTTCGCGGGGCGGGCGGGGAAGGGCGACCGCGCCCCACGCCCTGCGCCCGGTGGCGCTGGGGACCGTGGAGGCGGACCGGCTGTTGGCCGACGTGCCGGTCGCCGAGCGCGAGGCGTCCTGGCATCTCGTCGACGACGACGGGACGCGCACCTCGGCCGGCGCCGCCTTCGCGCCGGTCCTTCGCGAGCTGCCGCACGGCGACGTCCCGGCGGCATTGGTCGCGCGGATCCCGGGGCTAACCGAACGCGGCTACCGTTGGGTCGCCGACCACCGCAGCCTGCTCGCGCGGCCGCTCCCCGACCGGGCGAAGCGCTGGGCGGACCGGGTGATCGCCGTGCACACCCACCCTCGCCCGGCGCCCGGAAGGCCTGCGGTGCGGTCGTCCTTTCAGCCGGGCGCGGACACGCGGTCGTCCTGAGGCGCGGCATAGGTGCGAAAGGTCGACCGCGTCCCGCCGGCCGCCTGAAGAGACGACCGCGGTCGGCGTCGGGGGCCTCCGTGGGAGAGCGTCAGCCTCGCGACCCGCGGCCGCCGAAGAGCCCCCGCAGCCGCTCGCCCAGCGAGGGGCGCGGGCCGCGCTCGGCCGCCAGCCACTCGTCCCGGGTCGGCAGCCGGCCCTCCGCGCGCGCCTTGCGCACGCACTCCATGTGGGCGTGGCGGCGCTTGGAGCGGTCGTCCTCCGGCGCGATCAGCGCGTGCTCGGACATCGACGCCAGGCGCTTGCCGCAGAACGGGCAGCGGTAGGTGGCCGGCTTGCGGTTCTGCGCCGGCCGCGTCGACCACCATCGCGGTTGCTCCGCCATGCCCGAAGCATGGCGGAGCGCTACGCGTTGGGGTGGCGGAGGCGCGACATCGCGACCAGGGCGGGGCCGGATCCCCGCTGGTCGACGAGGCCGCGAAGGGTGTGGCGGGCGAAGACCTCGTCGAGCTCCTCGCGGGTCAGGGTCTCGCGGCCGAGCGCCGTCTCGGCGAGGTCGTCGAGGCACTCGCGGTTGGCGGCGAGCAGCGCCCGCGAGCGGCGGTAGGCCTCGCGCGCCAGCGTCATCGAGGCGAGGTCGACGTCGCGCCGGGTCGAGTCCGACACCGCGTAGTCGCCGGTCGGCATCGCGATCGGCGGCGGCCCGTCGTGGTCGATCGCCACCCCCATGCCGAACTCGCCGACCATCTGCTTGCAGACCATGTGCACGCGGGCGAGGTCGTCGACCGCGCCCGAGTAGGACTCGCCGAAGACCTCCTCCTCGGCGGCCCGCCCGCCGAGCAGCGTCACCACCTCGTCGACCAGTTCGTCGCGCGACTTCAGGTAGCTGTCCTCCTGCGGGGAGTGGCCGACGAAGCCGAGCGCCGGGCCGCGGGGGATGATCGAGAGAATCTCGGGCGGGTCGAGGCCGAGCAGCTTGCGGCAGAGCGCGTGGCCCGCCTCGTGGTAGGCGACGATGCGGCGCTCCTTGAGGCTGAGCCGGCGCGCCTGCTGGGAGCCGACCGACTGGCGCAGCAGCGCCTCGTCGACTTCCTCGCGGTGGATCTCGGCGTGGCCCGCCCGCCCGGCGATGATCGCCGCCTCGTTCAGCGCGTTGGAGAGCTGGGCACCGGTCATCCCGGTCGTCTTGCGGGCGACGTCGGTGAGGTCGAGGTCGGCGGCCAGCGGCTTGTCGGCGGCGTGGGAGCGGAGGATCGCCTCGCGACCGTCGCGGTCGGGCGGCGCGACCAGCACCTGGCGATCGAAGCGGCCCGGTCGCAGCAGCGCCTTGTCGAGCTTGTCGACGTTGTTGGAGGCGGCGAGGACGATCACCGTGCCGTCCTCCTTCTCGAAGCCGTCGAGCTCGACCAGCAGCTGGTTGAGCGCCTGCTCGCGCTCCGAGGTGCCGCCGTCACCGCCGCCGCCGGAGCGGTGGCCGCCGACCGCGTCGAGCTCGTCGATGAAGATCACCGCGCGCCCCGACTTGCGCGCCTCCTTGAAGAGCCGGCGGATGCGGGCGGCGCCGCGGCCGACGAACATCTCGACGAAGCTCGAGCCCGAGGCGGCGAAGAAGTCGACCCCGGCCTGGGCGGCGACGGCGCGGGCGAGCATCGTCTTGCCGGTGCCGGGCGGGCCGAAGAGGAGGACGCCGCGCGGCGGTTTGGCGCCGAGCGCGCCGAAGCGGTCCGGTTCGCGCAGCCACTCGGCGACGTCCATCAGCTCGTCCTTGGCGGCGTCGACCCCCTGCACCTCCTCCCAGGCGACCGGCCGGCCCTTCGAGGCCTTGACCGTCTCCGGCTTGGTCGAGCCGATCGTGGTGCGCATGAGGCGCAGGAACACGAACAGCAGCATCGCCATGAAGAGGACCCCGAAGACGGGGTACCAGTCGAAGAAGAATTCCTGGACGGCTTCCACTCAGGAGAATTGTGGAGAAAGGCCGTCCTCCCGGCAATGGATATACGTCCAGATTCGCCCGCCGCCCCTAAAGTCGCCCGCGACCCAAGGCCGCGCGGCCCCCACAGCTGTTCCTGATGCCGAAACTCCGGGGACCAGAACGGCGCCCGAGGTAGGACGAGCCGCGCGGCGGGCCCGCGGACCGGGCGCCGGCGGCGCCGGTCAGCCGCGGACGACCTGGGAGCCGCCGACGATCATCTCCTCGCCGGAGTCGCCGAAGACGATCCAGGCCTTGTTGCCGCCGTCGTAGTCGGGCGCCCAGAGCTTCAGGGTGGCGGGACGGTCCCAGACCGTCACCTGCTCCTCGGCGGTCGCGTCGAGGCCGCGCCAGATCCGCACGAACGGGTTCTCCGCCCACTGCTCGGCGATGGTCGTCGGCTCCTTGTGGCCGGGGTGGACGCGCGTCTCCGGCGGCAGCTCCATCAGCCGCATCACCGACGCCTTGAGGTCCTCGAAGCCGCTCGCGCCCGGCGCCGCCGTGCCGCCGACCGTGCCCTTGAAGAGGACGTCGGCGGTGAAGACGTCGGTGCCGGCGACGAGGAAGGCGAGGTGGCCCGGCGCGTGGCCCGGGGTGTAGAGCGCCTCGACCTCGATCCCGTTCGCGTCGAGCTTGTCGCCGTCGCCCATCAGCACCGCGACCTCATCGTCGAGCTCCGCCGCGGTCGCCTCGTGGGCGACGAGCGGCGGGCCGCCGAGCCGCTCGCGCGCCGCCGCGATCCCGGCGATGTGGTCGACGTGCGGGTGGGTGACCAGGTAGTGCGTGATCTCGATGCCGTCGCGCTCCGCGAGGTCGACCAGCGGGTCGACGTCTTCGTTGCCGTCGATCAGGAAGCCGGTCCCGCGCTCCCGGTCGGCGACCAGATAGGCGTTGGAAAGCCACTGCGGGTTCTCGGTCCTCTCGACGATCACGCTGCTCCTCCTTGGTCGCGGTCCTGGGTTTCCGAGCTTACGGGGTCGTATATCCCCGAAAGCTCGGAAACCCCCTCGGGGGTGGAGGTGCCGCGGGGCGCGGTGGCGGGGGCACTGCCCGCGAGGATCGTGCGGGCGACGAGTGCCGGGTCGTCCCAGGTCGGCGTGTGGCCGACGCCCCGCAGGACGAGGAACCGGGTGCCCGCCGGGCGCCGCTCCGGCCGCGGCGGGCCGACCAGCTGGTCGAGCTCCGCCCAGGCGATCGTCACCGGCACGTCGGCCGGGTATCCGGCGGGCTCGAAGATGTGCTCGCGCATCGCCTTGTTGGCGCCCTCGTAGCCGTCGGCGTCGATCCAGCCGAGGACCAGCTCGCGGGCGACGCCGGCCGGCACGTTCTCGGGGCGCGCGGCGAAGGTCGAGACGGCGCGCCGCCGCACCGGGCCGAGCCGCAGCGCCGTGCCGACCAGCGGGCGCAGCCGCCGCGCCCAGAGTCGGAGGCTCCCCTTGCGGGGGCCGATCGGCGCCCGCCAGAGCCCGGCGGGGGAGAGGCAGGTGACCGAGCGGGCCGCCCCCATCCGCCCCAGTTCCAGGCCGACCCAGGCGCCGAGGCTGTTGCCGGCGACGTGGGGGCGCTCGACCCCGCGCGCGGCGAGCTGGTCGCGGAGCGCGCCGGCCAGCGCCGCGGCGGTCGGCTCGACCTCCGCCGGCAGCGGCGGCGCGGTGCCGAAGCCGGGCAGGTCGAGGACGACGACCTCGCGCTCGGCCTCGAGCAGCGGCACGACCGGGTCCCAGACACCGGTGCTGGCGCCGAGCCCGTGGATCAGCACCAGCGGCTCGCGCGCGCTCACCGGTAGGACGGCTTCGCGAAGAGCACCTGGACGTCGCCGATGCGGCGCTCGCGGAAGCCGGCCTCCGAGCTGCTCAGGTAGAAGTCCCAGAGTCGCCGGAAGCGCTCGTCGTAGCCGTCGCCGCGCAGCTTCTCCCAGGCGGCGAAGAAGCGCTCGCGCCAGCTCGCCAGGGTCGGCGGGTAGTGCGCGGTGATGTCCTCGAGCCAGACCTCGCGCATCTGCGTGACGGTGCCGATCGCGTCGGCGATCCGTCGCAGGGACGGCAGGCAGCCGCCGGGGAAGACGTGCGTGTTGGCGAAGCTCCGCGAGGCCTTCTCCAGCTCGTACAGCCGGTCGTCGACGGTGATCGCCTGCAGCAGGAAGAGGCCGTCGTCGGCGAGCAGCCGGTCGCAGACGCCGAAGTACTGGTCGAGGTACTGCCAGCCGACCGCCTCGATCATCTCCACGCTGACCAGCCGGTCATAGGTGCCCTCGAGGTCGCGGTAGTCGCGCAGCAGGACCGTGACCCGGTCCTCGAGCCCCGCCTCGCGGACCCGCTCTGTCGCCAGCTCTTGCTGGGCCCGTGAGATCGTCGTCGTCGTCACCCGGCAGCCGGTGGTGCGCGCCGCGTGGATCGCCATCCCGCCCCAGCCGGTGCCGATCTCCAGCAGATGCGTGTCCGGCCCGAGCCGCAGCTGCCCGCAGATGCGGTCGAGCTTCGCCAGCTGCGCCTCCTCGAGGTCGGCCCCCTCGCGCGGGAAGTAGGCGCAGGAGTACATCATCGTCGGGTCGAGGAAGGCGGCGAAGAGGTCGTTGCCGAGGTCGTAGTGGGCGCTGATGTTGGCGCGGGCGCCGCGCCGGGTGTTCTCGGGGACGAGCCGGCGCAGGCGGTGCAGGGCGCCGCGCGTCTTCAAGACCGCGGCGGCGACCCCGCGGTGCTGGTTGGCGAGGCTGCGGGCGGCGATCTGGGTCAGCGCGACGAGGTCGTCGGTCTCCCAGAGGCCGTCGACGTAGGTCTCGCCGAGCCCGACCGAGCCGTGCAGCGGCCCGCGCCAGGCGGCCGGGTCGTTGACCTGGACGGTGGCGCGCAGCCCGCCCGGCTGGCCATAGACGCGGCTGCGGCCGCCTTCGACCACCTCGATCTCGCCGCCGCGCGCGCGGTCGAGCACCGCGCCGACCGCGGCGCGCGCCGCCGCGTCCCTCACCGCGCCACCTCGGCCTCCCCAGGGTGGGGGTGGTAGCGCGCGCCCTTCAGCTTGAGGCGCGCGGCCTGCGCGTAGATCCGGGCGACGACCTGCAGCGAGGCCGCCGGCCGGCGGGCGAGCAGGCCGAGCATCAGGCGGCGGTTGAGCTCCCGCCGGCGCAGCGAGAGCGTCGCGTCGAAGGTCTTCCCGCCGCCGTCGCGCGGGTGCGAGTCGATGTGGACCTGGAGTCGCGCGCCGGGCTCGCCGGCCCGAAAGGTGTAGGTCTGGTCCATCCCCATCAGGGGCGAGACGTGGTGGGACTTCTCGAGCGCGTCGGCCAACACCGTTCCCTTGCGATCTCCCCGATTCAGCACATAGGCGTGTCGTTCCCTCCAGGGTATGTTCTCGACCTCGGCGATGACACTGTCCACCCGCCGACCGGTGGGGTCGAAGCAGTAGTAGAAGCTGACCGGGTTGAAGCTGTGGCCGAGGTGGCGCAGGCCGGTGAGCAGGCGGACCGGGCCGGCGGGGCGCGGGGCGCCGGCGGCGGCGACGGTGTCGCGCACGCACTCGTCGAGCGGCCGCGCCGGGTCGCCGAGGTAGTCGGAGCGACGGAGGCGGACGGGGGCGCGGCGGCGGGCCGAGTAGCCGGGGTACGGGTCGAGGACGTCGGGCAGCTCGGCGAGGTCGAGGTAGGCGAGGTGGATGCGGTAGCGGAAGGAGTGCTCGACCGGCTCGAAGCGCCGGTGGCGCACCCAGCCCGCGTAGATCGCCGAGGCGGTCAAGCGGCGATCGCCTCCTCGTCGTCGGGGGCGGCGGCCTGGGCGCCGTCGGCGACCGCGGCCGGCGGGCGGGTCGGCGCGACGACGGGCGTCGCATCCACCGCCCCCAGCTCCTCGCAGACCCGCAGGCCGCTGACCACGCCGTCCTCATGGAACCCCCACCCCCACCAGGCGCCGCAGTAATGGGTGCGCCGCAGGCCGCTGACCTCGGCGCGGCGCGCCTGCGCGGCGACTCCGGCGGCGGTGTAGACCGGGTGGTCGTAGGTGAAGCGGGCGAGGACGGCGGCCGGGTCGACCGCCTCCTCGCGGTTCAGGGTGAGGAAGTAGTGACGGCGGGCGCGCAGGCGCTGCAGGTTGTTCATCCAGTAGGTGACGGTGGTGCGCTCGGGCGGCGTGTCGGCGAGGTGGAAGTTCCAGCTCGACCAGGCGACGCGGCGACGCGGCATCACCGCGGCGTCGGTGTGGAGGAGGGCCTCGTTGGATTGGTAGGGGATCGCGCCGAGCACCTCCCGCTCGGCGGCGCTCGGGTCGGCGAGCGTGGCGAGGGCCTGGTCGGAGTGGGCGGCGAACACGACCCGGTCGAAGCTCTCGGTCTCGCAGCCGTCGGCCTCGATCCGGACCTCGTCGGGGAGGCGCTCGACGCGGCGGACCCGGGCCCGGGTCCGCACCCGGTCGCGCCACGGTGCGACGATCGCCTCGACGTAGGCGCGGGAGCCGCCCCGGACGGTCCGCCAGCGCGGCCGGTCGCGAAGGCTGTACATGCCGTGATTGTCGAAGAACTCGGCCAGGAAGCTGGCCGGGAAGCTCCACATCTGCGCCGGGGCGGCGGACCAGACGGCCGACGCCTGGGGGACGATCAGGCGGTCGATGAACTGGCGGGAGAAGCCTTCGCGCTCCAGCCAGGCGCCGAGCGAGGGCGCCGTGCCGTTCATCCCGATCAGTCTCGGCGCGAGCCGGTTGAAGCGGCGCCAGTCGCGCAGCATGCGGATGAAGCTGGGGGAGAGGAGGTGGGTGGGACGGGCGAAAAGGCCCCAGGGGGTGCCGGAGAACTCGAAGCGCCCGCGGCCGTCGGCGACCGAGAAGCCCATGTGGGAGGACTGGGTGGCGACGCCGAGCTCGCCGAGCAGCGCTTCGAAGTTGGGGTAGTTGCGGTCGTTGAAGACGATGAAGCCGGTGTCGATCGCCTGCGTCCCACGGGGGTCCTCGACCGCGACGGTGTGCGTGTGCCCGCCGATCCGCGGTGCCGCCTCGTAGACGGTGATGGCGTGGCGGCGGCGCAGGTGGTGGGCGGCCACCAGCCCGGAGACGCCCGTTCCGACGATCGCGATCTTCATCGGTCAAGCACTACGCGGCGGATTTTGGATCGGATGCATCGAGGTATCTGTACCCGATGTCCAGATTTCCCGCCACGCGCCCGCGCGGCGGCGTGCGTTCACAGTTAACCACCCATGACGTGGCCGACCGCGAACTCGCCGGCCGCCGTCGGTCAGCCGTAGGGGCGGTACAGGATCCGGTCGCCGAGCAGGGCGCTGACCGTCTCGAAGCCGTAGCCCCTGGCGCGCAAGGTGTCGATGATCCGGGGGAGAGCCGCGAGGGTCTCGCCGCGCGGCCCACCGCCGTCGTGCATGAGGATGATCGCCCCAGGTTTCGCGTTGTTGACGACGTTGGAATAGATGCTTCCCGTACCCGGGAGCGACCAGTCGCGCGGGTCGACGTCCCAGAGGATCGTCTTCAGCCCCAGCGAGCCCGCCGTGCCGACCAGCCGCGAGTCGACCGCTCCGTAGGGCGGCCGGAAGAGGCAGGGCTCGAAGCCGGTGTAGGTCTTGATCCGCGTCGCGGCGCCGGCGATCTGCCCGTAGCCCGGCAGTTCGACGTGGCTCATCGTGTGGTCGCCGATCTCGCTGCCTTCGGCGAGGATGCGGCGCATCGTCGCTTCGCGTCCGGGCATCTCCTGGCCGACCTCGAAGAAGGTCCCCGGCACGCCCTTTTCGCGCAGCACGTCGAGGAAGCGTTCGGTGTATTCGCTCGGCCCGTCGTCGAAGGTGAGGGCGACGACCTTGCGTTCGGTCGTCGCTGCGCTGACCAGTTCGGCGTCGCCGCCGGTGCAGCCGACGGCGCGGACGGGGCGGAGGCGGAAGGGGCGCGTCCCGGTGGCCGGGTAGGCGACGGCGCATTCGCGGTGGACTTCGCAGCCGCCGTTCGAGGCGAGGACGCGCCAGCGGTAGCGGCCGGGGCGCAGGCCGCCCGGGTGGGCCGATCCGGCGACGACCGAGACGACGAGCTTCTCGGGGCTCGGGCGCGTCACTCGGGCGGCGACCGCGGCGCGTGTCAGCGGCTTCTCGGCGGCGTCGACGGTGACCAGGCCGGCGCGGGTGCGCGCCTGCGGCCCGCCGAGGCAGAGGCGCGTTTCGCCGCCGGTCGCCGTGACGCCGCTCGCCTTCCCGGACGCGTGCGCCGACCCGGTCGCGCCGGCGGTCGATCCCGTCGCGCCGCCCTTCGCGGCGAACCCGAAGCAGAGGTAGGCGGCCGCGGCGCGCCGGGTGTCGGGACGCGGTCGCAGCTTCGCGAGCGCCTCCGGCCGCGCGGTCCGCACCGTGAGCACCAGGTCGCGCCCGGCTTGGAAGACGGTCGCCGCGCCGATCCGAGGTCGCCGTGCGGCGAGCGCCCCGGGCGCGATCGCGAGCAGCAGCGTCGCGGCGAGGAGGAGCGCGCCGAGCGCGCACGGGATCTTGCGGATGAGCGGCAGCTGCGGCATGGTGGCTCCCGGATAGGAAGGTGACGATCTTAGGCCGCTTTGCCTGTGTTCCGTCAACCAGTGAGGCACTTCGTCAATCCAGCCCCTCGGCCCCGCCCCACGGCGGTGGTTCCCCGCCCGCCTTGGGCGGCGCCCGCGCGCCCGCGTCCGTCCCTGTGCGTCCGTCCCGCGCGCCTCGCCAGGCAAGGCGCCGGCCCCGCGCGCCTCGCCTGGGCGCTCGCGGCGCCGGCGGCACTCCTGGCGCTCGCGGCGCTCGCCATCCTGCTCGCTCTGGCGGGCCCCGCCCGCGCCGAAACCGGCGGCGCCGGCCAGTTCGAAGAACCGCCGGTCGAAGCCGGCGGCGGCCGGACCGGATCCCCGGGCGCCGAAGGCGCCGGGGTCGAAGCCGCGGGGGCCGACAGCACCGGCGTCGGGCGCCACTCGCCCTTCGCCCGCCAGGGGATGTGGATCTGGTACGTCAGCCAGTCGCAGGGCGGCAGCCTGCCGGCGATCGTCGCCACCGCGAGGCGCCACCACGTCGGCACGGTCTACGTGAAGGCGGGCGATGGGAACACTCGCTGGGGCCAGTTCGACAGCGCGCTCGTCGCTGCCCTGCACCGCGGCGGCCTCAAGGTCTGCGCCTGGCAGTTCGTCTACGGCGACCGACCGCTCGCCGAGGCGCGGCTCGGCGCCGCCGCCGTCCGCGCCGGGGCCGACTGCCTGGTGATCGATGCCGAGTCCTCCTACGAAGGCAAGTACGCCGCCGCCGACCTCTACCTGCGCAGCCTGCGTGCCTCGATCGGCGCCGGCTTCCCGCTCTCCCTCGCCGGCTTCCCTTACGTCGACTATCACCCGGCCTTCCCGTACTCGGTGTTCCTCGGGCCGGGCGGCGCCACGGTCAACCAGCCGCAGATGTACTGGAAGGCGATCGGCACGTCGGTCCGCGAGGTCTTCGCCCACACCTATCTCTACAACCGTCTCTGGGGACGGCCGATCTTCCCGATCGGCCAGACCTACGAATCGCCGGGTCGGCGGCCGCTGCGCCTCTTCCGCCGCTACTCGGCCACCTACGGCGCGCCGCCCAGCTGGTGGGACTGGCAGGAGACGAGCGGCCGCGAGTGGGGGGCGCTCGGCGCGCGCGGCGGGGCGCGCAAGCTGCCCGGTCTCAGCCCCGAGGTCGAATATCCGCTGCTGCGGATTCGCGCCAAAGGTGACCTGGTCGTCTGGGCGCAGGAGCGGCTGATCACGGCCGGCGCCGAACTGGAAGTGAACGGGATCTTCGGCCGACGGATGCGGCGCGCCGTGCGCGCCTTCCAGAAAGCCCACGGCCTGCCGGTCGACGGGCGGCTGAACGCGGAAACCTGGGCGAAGCTGGTCGACTACCCGCCGTACCGGGTCGAATGGGCGGCGGGCACGTCGACCGCGAGCTCGCTGCGGCGGGCCGGGCGCGGGACGGGCCGCCTGGCCGCGAGGGCCTCCAGTCGCCACCCGGCCGGGCGCGGGGGCGGGCGGGCGCTCGCCGCGCGCAAGCCCCTCTCCGCGGTGCTCCCCGCCGTGCGCGACGAGCTCGCCCCGGCCGGGGCGGCGGGCGGACCCGACCGCTAGCGGGCGATCTTCGTGGTCAGCCGGCCGAGGGTCGGCGAGCTGACGACGATCTCGTCGCCGTCGCCGAGCCAGACGCGCGGTTCGCGGGCGCCGCCGACCCCGTCGGGGGTGCCGGTGGCGACGATGTCGCCCGGCTCGAGCGTCATCAGCCCCGAGAGGTGGGACAGCAGGCGGGGCACGCCGAAGATCAGGTTGGCGGTCGAGTCGCCCTGCATCCGCTCGCCGTTCAGGGTCAGCTCGATCTCGATCGCGTCGGCGGGGCCGGCCTCGTCGGGAGTGACCAGCGCCGGGCCGCAGGGCGCCGAGCCGTCGAAGACCTTGCCCGCCATCCACTGCGGGGTGGAGAACTGCAGGTCGCGGGCGGAGAGGTCGTTGAAGAGCATGTAGCCGGCGACGAAGTCGAGCGCGTCGGCCTCGGCGACCGCGGCGGCGCGCCGTCCCACCACGAAGGCGACCTCGGCCTCGTAGTCGACTTTGCGGCTCGTCGCCGGCAGCCGCACCGTCCCCCCTTCGGCGGTGAGCGCGTTGCGGTACTTGCCGAAGATCGTCGGGCTCTCGGGCACCTCCTGCCGGCCCTCCGCCGCGTGCTTCGCGTAGTTCAGGCCGATGCAGACGATCTTGTCCGGGTCGGGGATCGGCGGCAGCAGCCGCACCGCCGACAGCGGATGCGAGGGGGCGCCGGTGTCGCCGACCCGCGCCCGCAGGTCCTCGACCCGCCCGTGCTCGATCAGTTCGCGGAGGCTGCCCCGGTGCGGTTCCCCCAGCGCTGCCCAGGCGTCGACGACCCGCCCTTCGACCAGCATCCCGGCCCGCTCGCCATCTCCCGCGTCGAAGGTCACCAGTCGCATGCGGCGGGAGCCTAACCGTCTCCCGCCCCGGGGGTTTCCGAGCTTTCCGGGTCCTATGCACCCCGAAAGCTCGGAAACGGTCGGCGGCGCGGGAGGGCTGATGGCCGGGCATTCGGATCTCGGCTACACCTGCGCGGGGGCGGGCTCCGGCTCGAGCGCCTCGAGGGCGCCGCTGCGGTCGATGTCGCGCTCGCGCACCAGCACCAGGGCGATCGCGGTGCCGGCCAGGCAGAGGACCCCGCCGAGCAGCAGGATCTCGTTCAGCCCGTGCAAGAAGCCCTGTTCGGTGGCGTTGCGGACCGTGTCGCGAGCCCCCGTCGGGACGCCGCGGAGCGCCTGCGGCAGCGCTCCGGAGGAGGCCGCTTCCACCAGGCCGCGGGCTTGTGCGTGGTCGACGGCGCCGCCCGCCAGCGACTCCGCCCGCGAGGCGCCGGTGCCGAGGAAGATCGCGCCCCAGGCGGCGGTGCCGACGGCGACGCCGACCTGGCGGAACGTGTCGTTGATCCCGGCCGCCATGCCGCTGCGCTCTTTCGGGACGACGCTCAGCGCGACGTCGGCGATCACCGGGTTCAGCAGGCCGACGCCGACCCCCGCCACGATGAACCCGCCGAGCAGCGCCGTCCAGCCGGAGGACGTCGACAGGCCGCCCATCAGCAGCAGGCCGACCCCGGTCAGCCCAAGGCCGGCCGCCATCAGGTAGCGCGCCTTCACCTTGGCCAGTGCCATGCCGGAGATCGGCGCGAGCACGAACGCGCCGACCGTGATCGGCAGGTACCGCAGGCCGGCGCCGATCGCCGAGTAGCCGAGGAAGTCCTGCAGGTAGAGGGTCAGGTAGAGGAACAGCGAGAACATCGACGCCGAGACCGCGAAGGCGGCCAGCTGGACGCCGGTGAAGGCGGGCCGGCGGAAGAGCCCGAGCGGCAGCATCGGCTCGGCGACGCGGCGCTCGATCGCGACGAAGGCGGCGAGCAGCACCGCGGACCCGGCGAGGAGGGAGACGATCGGCGTGCTGCCCCAGCCTTCGTCGTTGCCGCGCACCAGCGCCAGCACCAGCAGCAGCAGCGCCGCGGAGAAGGTGACGACGCCGCCCCAGTCGATCCGCGAGGCGGCGGGGTCGCGCGACTCGCGGAGCTTCCAGTAAGTCACCGCGATCGTGGCGATCCCGACCGGCACGTTGACGAGGAAGACCGACTGCCACCCGAGCCCGTCGGTGAGGACGCCGCCGATCAGCGGGCCGACCGCGACCGAGACGCCGATCGAGGCGCCGTAGATGCCCATCGCCATGCCGCGCTCCGGGCCACTCGCGAACTCCTGGGCGACCAGCGCCAGGCTGACCGCGAACATGATCGCGCCGCCGACTCCCTGCAGGCCGCGGGCGAGGTTCAGGAAGGTCGGGTCGGGGGCGAGGGCACAGAGCAGCGAGGCGGCGGAGAAGATCGCGAGGCCGCTCGCGAAGACGCGGCGCCGGCCGAGCCGGTCGGCGAGCGAGCCCGCGGTCAGGACGAGCGCGGCCAGCGAGAGGGCGTAGGCGTCGATCACCCACTGCAGGTCGGAGAAGCTGCCGCCGAGGTCCTGCTGGATCTTCGGCAGGGCGGTGTTGACGACGGTGATGTCGAGCAGCAGCATGAACGTGGCGACGCAGACCGCGCCGAGCGTCCACCACTTCCTGTGGGTCGGGCTCCCGGCCATTCCGGGACCTCCTTCGCGTCGGTTACAATTCGTAAGGACACCTTGTCAGGCATCCTGACCACATATTTCGGCGACCTTATCAGGTCGCCTGACCATCTGTTGTGGGGAAACCCATCCCGGATGGCCCCACAGAGACGACGCATCCCGACCCCCGACTTGGACAGACCCACGTGAGCCGAGACATCCCCCCGGAACAGGAGATGGTCCTCGCCGGAGGCGATCCGTCGCGGATCACCCTCCCGGCGCTGATGGACCTGGCGGTCGACGCGATGTACAAGGACTTCCGCCGCTCGCTGGAGGAGGCGGGCATCACCGACGTGCGGCCGACCCACGGCTGCGTCTTCCGGTTCCTGCGCGAGGACGGCATGCGCCTGACCGAGCTCGCCTCCCTGGCGGGCCTGACCAAGCAGTCGGTGGGGGAGATCGTCGACGACCTCACCCACCTCGGCTACGTCGAGCGCATCCCCGATCCCACCGACCGACGCGCCAAGCTCCTCCGTCTCACCGACAAAGGACTGGCGGCCCAGCACACCGGTTTCCGCCTCTTCGCCGAGCTGGAACGCGAGTGGGGCGAGGCCTTCGGCGCCGATCGCGTCGCCGCCCTCCGCTCCCTCCTCGAAGACGTCGCCGTGGCCAAAGCCCCCCAGGCCGTCCCCGAGTTGGCCCGCCCCGAGCCCGCCTCAACGAGCTGATCCGCTAGCTTTCCCTTCCCGGGCCCCCGCCGGCCCGTCCGAGTCCACTCGGGGGCGTAGCTCAGCTGGTTAGAGCGCCGGCCTGTCACGCCGGAGGTCGCGGGTTCGAGTCCCGTCGCTCCCGCTTCGCGCTGCGCCAGAAGCCAAGCCATTTCCCGGCTCCTCCTCAGTCGCTCCCTCTTGCTGCCGACCTCCGTCTGAGTCGCCCTGGTGCCCAAATGGTGCCCATTCGTCGTCGCCCAGAAGGCCTCCCATGCGCGTCCGTGGCCTTATCCCGGTGACGTCGGTGTAGACGCGGAGGGTCATGCGGGGATCTCGGTGACCCATCTGCGCGGCGGTCACGGCGGGGTGCTCGCCAAGCTCGGCGCGCAGCGCCGCATAGGTCCGGCGCAGCGAGTGAAAGGTGACGCTCTCCGGAAAGGGCGGGCGGTCTTCTGCGGCCAGTTGCTCGTTGGCCCGCTCGATCGCCGGATAGAGGATTTTGGTCCGGACGCTGTTGCGGTCCCGCGCCTTGTCCCGGATGCGCCCGGCGAATATGAAGTCGTCGGGTTCGCTCCACTTGGCCGCGACTTTGTGTTCGCGTAGAAGGCGCACCAACTCCTGCTCAAGGGCGATCTCCCGGAGGCCCGCGGCGGTCTTGGAGACCGGCACCCGCAGGACGCCCGCCTTCAGGTCCAGGTTCTTCCATTGCAGGTGCGTCAGCTCGGAGACTCGCAGGCCGCCGGCCATGATCGCCGTCGCCAGGAGCGCTCGGTTCCGCCCCGCGACCTTGAGCAGCGCCTGGACCTGTTCGCCGCTCAGACGCGTGCGCTTCGGTTCGATCTCCTTCAGCTTCTCGACCTTGCCCTTGACCGGGTTGTAGGGGATCAGGTCGTAGCGCATGGCCGCGTCGAGGATCTGACCGAGCCGCGTCAGCGTCTTGTTGATCGTCGTGTTCGAGAGCGGGCGCTCGACCAGCTTCTCCTCGCGCTCGCGGACCTTCGCCGCCTTGTAGCGGTCGGTCTCCTGCGCGGTGATCTCACCGAGCAGGTGGTCCTTGAAGAAGGGGAGAAGGTGCCGCGTCAGCGTCAGTTCGTAGTCCTCGCGGGTGCGGGGCGCGAACTCGTGTCGCCTGGTCTCGAACCACTCCGAGGCGAACTCGTGGAAGGTCGGCTCCTCCGGCGGCCCGCTCGCGTCGCCTGCTTTGCGCGGCTGCCAGATCTCCCGCCGCACGTCGGCGAGGACGTTTGCCAGCTCCTCTTCTGCCTTCTCGCGGGTCCAGCCCTCCGCGGTCGAGCCGAGCGTCACGTAGCGGCGATTGCCGTAGGCGCGGAACCGCAGGGCGAAGACGAGCCCGCCGTCGCGCTCCCGTTCCAGCACCTGTCCGGTCGGCCTCCGCGGCATGTCTCTCCTAAGCCGCGGGCGGCTTCCTTTCTCCCCCTGGTCCCTCGACCGGCAGCAGTTTGACCTCCGGTCTACGCGTCCAACGCGACCGATCCGCCCGCTCAACCGAGCGGGCGGGCGGATCGGTCGCCTGCGCGCCGGCCGCGCTGCGAAGGAACCGCTCCGCCACTTCGGGGTCGAACCGCAGTCGCGCCCTCGGCCCTTCCCCGAGCTTCATCGCGCCCAGCTCGATCGCGTGCGAGTAGACCCAGGAGCGATCGACGCCCAGCCGGTTCGCCAGCTCGGCCGCGCCGATCAGCTCCCGCCGGCGCAGCCCGTTCTTTTCGAGCAGCACCACCACCCGGCGGGCGATGGCCTCGACGGCTTCCGGGTCGAGCTTTATCCGCGAGCTGGCCATCCCGCTCATAGGCCAGCAAGTGGGCGACTTGCACCGGGAGAGACTCATCTGTGCCTTCTTGAATTGAGCATCAAGAAGGTGCGGCCCAGGCGCCCGACCGGAGGGTCCGTAGTGTGTCGTGCTGTTCTGGCTGGTCTCTGGCTGTGGCTTGAACTACCTGCCTTCTGCCCTCTTCGGCTCGCTCTCGCTCGCTTTCTGGCGTCTCTTGGTTTCTGGCCTAGCTCGCCTTGTCGCTGGCTAGCCTTCGGTCTCTCTGGCTGTCCTCTGGCTCTTGCTCTCTGGCCTTTCTCGATGCCTGCGTCTCCGGTGGTCATCGATCACACCCGGCGCCGGCTCGGACCCCCGCCGAAGGCGAAGGCCCCGGAGGTCTCCGGCCCCGGCACCCAGTCGATCCCGTCCAGCAGTTCCCCGGGCGGGACGGCCATCGCACCGGCGAGCCGGATCAGCGTGTCGATCCGGCAGATGCGTTCGCCCTTCTCCAGCAGGCCGATCTCGGTCCGGTGGAGCCCCGCCCGCTGCCCCAGTCTTTCCTGGGAGAGGTCTTCGCGCCTGCGGACCCGACGCAGGTTCCCGCCGAACCGTTCGGCTACGGCCGGGTCACTCTTCCTCTGGGGCATGATCGCCCTCGGACGTGAGGCCGAGGATCCCTCCCCGCCGTTCCGGCGGCGGGAAGACGAACCGGCCGGGACGGACCATGCTCGCCTCCCAGGTGATGTCGCCGATGAGCGCGGCGGTCGGGACTCCGAGCGACCCGGCGAGTTTGATCAGGGTGTCGATCCGCGGCAGGCGCGCGCGGCCCTCGAAGAGGCTGATCTGCGTCCTGTGGACCGAGGCCAGGAAGGCCAGCGTTTCCTGGCTCAGATCCTGCTCTCGCCGGAGCCTTCTGGCCCGCCCGCCGACGACGTCGGAGACCTTCTGGGCGTACTCGTCCATCAGCCCAAGGAGAAGCCGATGGCGGCCATCTGGCGGGCCGGCCTCACCGGCACCAGCAGATCGCCCTGCCAGCGGATCAGTCCGGCCCAACCGAGCGCGCGGACGGCGATTTCGAACCTGTCGTTTTCGCCCCAGTCCCCGCCTTCGCGGACGCAGGCGAGGCGGGCCTCCTCGTAGGTCATCAGGGCCGGGTACTCGTCCAGCAGCTCGTCGAGGACGTAGGCCTGTTCCTCGTCGTATGCAACCTGCGGGTCGCGATCGTCGCGGCGTGACCGGGCCGGACGCCCGGAACTATGTTGGTCGTGCATGGGAGCTAATCCCTCCTGTGCCGGCCCCGGGGGCGTTCCAGCGCCGCCCGGGGCATTCATGGACTTGTCTTGCTTTCGGCTCTCGGCGCGGTCTATTGACCAGCCGCGATTCGCTCAGCGCGAGCGACAAGCTCCGACAGCGGAACTTCAAGTGCTGCGGCCAACTTGACGAGATTCCGGTAGCTCGGATTTCGCAACCCGCGCTCGATCTCGCTGACGTACGTCCGGTGCATCCCGGCAATATCGGCCAATCCCTCCTGCGAGAGACCGTCGATTTCGCCTCGTCTTGCCCGAATCGCATCGCCAAGAGCCTGTAGAGCCTCCTCTGGCACGCACCGAGCGTGCCCTATGGACGACTATAAGTCTACAGGAAATAAGTGTCGAGCTGGTCTGTGCCCTCGCAGAAGTTCTCAGCCATCGCGGCCCGATCGGTGACGAGCGTCGAGCTCACCTACGAATCGGGGCCGCCCCTTACGGCTAGTCTTCTAGAACCCAAAACCCCCAGACAGGACGAATGAGTACCGAGCTACATCAGACCGAGGGCACCTGCACGTGCCTCGAGTGCGCCGTCAATCGGGATTTCGACCTACCCGACGCCGTTTTGGAAGCCTGCGAACACGGTGAACTAGTCGTTTTCGCTGGTGCCGGAGTCAGCACCGAGCCGCCCGTCGTGATCGGGCACACCCTCTACGCACAGCTCCGCGAAGAGCTTGACGACGATCTGACGGACCAGCCAGATTTTCCAGCTGTGATGTCCGCTTACGAGGCTGCACATGGCCGGGCTGCACTCTTGTCGCGGATCAAGAAGCACCTTGACTACGTCCGCTCGTTCCCGAACATTGATGGTGCAGCTGGCCGGTTCCACACCGAGCTTGCGAGTCTTTACACGGTCACCGAGATCGTGACCACGAATTGGGATGACTACTTCGAGCGCAACTGTGGAGCACAACCCTTCGTGACCGAGGCGGACTGGGCTTTCTGGAAATCACGCGACCGCAGGGTCTTCAAGCTCCACGGCTCGATATCCAATCCGGGTTCGATCGTGGCGACCGAGGCCGACTATAAGCGCTGCTACCGCAATCTCAATCAAGGACTGATTGGTGCCCAGCTGAAGATGATGCTCGCTACGAAGACCATCGTCTTCATTGGATACTCCCTCCGGGATAGTGACTTCACGGCTCTCTATCGGCTTATGCAGCGGAGGATGGGCAATCTTCTGCCTCGCGCCTACTTCGTGACGCCCGACGATGTCGAAGCACCTGGTCTTGCGCAGGACATGCACGTCTTGCGCACTAGCGGCGTCCAGTTCATCCGGACGTTGAAGGCCAACTTTTCGCCGAATGAGCTTATTCCCGACTCTCGCTTCGCGATCACGCCACTGATACGAGAGCTAGTCCGAGAGGTCCACCATAAAACGCTGGCTAGCGGGGAAATGCGCAACGACCCCGCGATGTACATATGCGCCTGCTACCAGGACGGGTTAATCGATGCATTCGACCACCAGATGGCAAATGCCCGAAAGGGGCCGTACCACCATCGGTGCCACGTGGAAAGGCTTATCGACGAGGTTTATACCCACCTGCGTGAAGAGCGGCGGTCACGAGGACGATGGGAAACTGCTGCCTATATCGAGGGCTACATGAACGGTCTGCATTACTTACTCGTTGAGGACGACGACAGAGATAATCTGCCGATGCACTACTTGCACGAAGACCACGACGATCTGTTGTCGTTTGACGATTACAAAGAGGCCGCACGCAGCCTTCAGAATGATCGTCCAGACATCTACTCATTCGCAAAGAAGCGCGCGGCCGTGCTGGCGCCGGGGGTTGTTTTCCAGCATCGACCCTCCTTGTGACCCCGACGCGCGCTCACGCCAATGACCCCGATGCGCCTACTGCTCGGGAATGAGAAATCGAAATTGAGGGCACCTTCCTGGTTATCCATTCCCGATAGTGAATGGGTTGAGCAGAACGGATATTTCCTTGAGGGGATCTGGAGGCGGTTTGTCCAGGACGGTGAGTGGCCTGACCCAACGGAGGTTCAGCGAGAGCTCCGCCAGGAAGACCCCACTAGACGAGTTGCCGACGCATTAGCGACGATGCCTTGGAGTCTTGCTCGTCGGGAGTACGTCCCGCCACGCATCGCACTAACGGTCTTTGGCCTTGGGTGCTGTGCAGGTGGACGGGAACTCTTGCGAAGTTACCTGAGCGTTGCGCAGCTTGCCTTGGCGCGATTCGATTCGCCCGGTCTGCCCGATCGGCTTACTCGCGAAGACGTCATCGCCGAGTTGAGCCTGTCCGATAGCGAGGCCGACCGGCTGAGCTCCGTTCTCATGGCAGACGCCCCCTTTCTTGGGCTCTCCTGACGTTTCCGTGGGTGAAGTAGGGCGCTGAGAAGAAGCGCACGCCGCTCCGCGCCTAGGTTTCCGGTTTCTCGAAGACTGGAAACGAAGGGAGCGGCAACGACGTGCGCGAGAAAAGGGTATGGGCACGCCTGCTCGGCTTGGAGCGGGCGGTCGTCGAAAGCGTGGAGATCGACGACAAAGGGCAGGTGGTGGTGGCGGTCCGGCCGCACCATCGGGAGCGTGATCGCTGCGGTGTCTGCGGGCGGAGCGCCCCCGGCTTCGACCTCGGCGAGGGGCGGCGGCGCTGGCGGGCGCTCGACCTCGGCACGACGATCGCCCACCTGGAGGCCGACGCGCCGAGGGTCGCCTGCACCGAGCACGGCGTCGTCGTCTGCGCCGTCCCCTGGGCGCGCCACGGCTCGCGCTTCACCCGCGCCTTTGAGCAGCAGGTCGCCTGGCTGGCGGTGAACACGTCGGGCAGCGCCGTCGCCGAGCTGATGCGGATCGCCTGGCGCAGCGTCGGGGCGATCTGCGAGCGGGTGGCGGAGGAAGCGGGCCGCGAAGCGGACCTCCTCGCCGGCCTGCGGCGGATCGGCATCGACGAGATCTCTCACCGCAAGGGCCACCGCTACCTGACCGTCGTCGTCGACCACGACAGCGGCCGCCTGATCTGGGCGGCGCCGGGGCGCGACAAGGCGACGGTCGAGGCGTTCTTCGACGCGCTCGGGGAGCAACGCGCAAAGCGCCTCAAGCTCGTCTCCTGCGACATGGCGGGCTGGATCGAGGCGGTGTTGGTGAAGCGCTGCCCGAAGGCCAAGCGCTGCGTCGATCCCTTCCACGTGATCGCGCTCGCCACCGAAGCGCTCGACAAGGTTCGCCGCGAGGTCTGGAATGAGGCACGCCGCCAGGGGCAGACCGACGTCGCCCGCGAGTTGAAGGGGGCTCGCTACGCACTGTGGAAGAACCCCGAGAACCTGACGGGCCGCCAGCAGTCAAAGCTCGCCGACATCGAGAAGCTCAACCGGCCGCTCTACCGCGCCTACCTGCTGAAGGAGCAGCTGCGCCAGATCTACCGGCTGGGGCCGAGGGCGGCGATCCGCCTGCTGGATGAGTGGATCTCCTGGGCTCGGCGCTGCCACCTGAGGCCCTTCGTCAAGCTCGCCCGCACCATCACCGAGCAGCGCGACGGGATCGTCGCGGCCATCCGGCACGGCCTCTCCAACGCCCGCGTGGAGGCGATCAACACACAGATCCGGCTGATCGCCCGCCGCGCCTTCGGCTTTCACTCGCCTCAGGCGCTTATCTCCCTGGCGATGCTGAAGCTCGGCGGGTTGTGCCCGCCGCTCCCCGGCCGAGTCACCGTTACGTGACCCACGGAAACGTCAGGAGAGCCCTTTCTTGGCAGCGGATACTCGGAGCGCGACGGATGGAGTCGCCAGGTCGATCCACGCGCTGAGGAATTCGAAGGAATCGAGGATGTCGATTCCTTGTTGTCGCATTTAGCTACGCAGAGAGGTCTCAATCCCCCTCCGCCTTCTCCGCCTGCCGTCGAGCAAAGCGATCCCACTCCCCCGGCGGACCAAGGTCAGCGCGGCGATCATGAGCGCTACGCAAATAGCGCCGTCACCGCTGGCGTCGTAGCTGCGCTTGCCGCTGCGATCACTCTCGTGGGAACGCTTGTCTCCTCGGCATCGATCTTCAACCTTGCATTGCTCGGCCTCTTTCTGGGACTGGCTATCGCCTTTATTTATTTGCGCACTGCGCGGTTGCTAGCGGTAGTCATCGTCGTGGTTCTTATCGCTATCGGTGCTTCGATCGGCGCGATCGTCCAGTCGAGCCCGCCCGACAGGTTGCACGGCTACTTCGTCGCAACGTCGGACGCAGCCGTCGTGATCCCGCTGATCGAACCTCGGGTCGGAGCCCCCGAAGTTAGAGACGATGTTCTCGTGGTGGGGGACAAGGTGAACGTTCGGTGCATCCTGCAAGCGAATGACCGCAATTGGGCCGAGCTTGAAGATGGGGCGTTCATCGACGCTCGAGTCCTGCGCCCCGAAGTGGGAGGCGGGGAAGCACCTCTGTGCTGAGTGCGAGCCGTACAGGATCTCCGGGCACGAGCATGGGATCAACCCGCTACGAAGGAGGAGCCTCCCGAAGGAGGTGTCTTCCAAGGACGATCTCGGTGAAGGCGACCTCGGCCCCGGCCGGAGCATGGAGGAGTATCAGCGAGCCGCCGACATCGTCCAGGTCGGCTCCTGGGGTGACCTCGACGATAAGAGGTTCCCGCAGTGCCCGTAGCTCTTCGATGGCGTCTTGGGCTAGCTGCTTTTCGCTGCGAGTGATCCAGACCCGTTCACCGCTTTGGAGGTCGAGATGGCCTACGTCCTGAATGTCTTGGCCGCTGGCTTCCGCCGGGCGCATCTCGCCATGTTCCGAGTAGAGAAGGCCTAGGAGGACCACATGGCCAGTCCTTGGCGCCGGGAGCCAGCTGGCCTTCGCATCCAGTTCCCCTGGAGCTGGGAGGTCGTGCTTCTCGTCAATGCCCGGTATCGAGACGAAAGGCGCTTCGGTCCAACCGGACCCGATTGGCTGGGGGCGAGCACCTTCGGTGATCCGTCTCTGGTCCTTCTCGTTAACGAGTCCAGACTCCTTCGTAAAAGCAGTGATCCATTGGCCAGAGGCGTGCAGGCTCAGCTTGTAGCGACCGGCGACGTTTCTAGCCGCGACATAGACATCGTCCTTGTTACTCCAAAAGCGCCAGATCGAGGAAAACGGTTTTCCCTCCCTCTCGAGGCCTAACCTGACAACTTCTCGTCGGGACACTTCACGCATCTTGGTGCCCCGGCCGCGTAATTGGGCACCAGTGCCCCACTAAAGCCTGAAGCGGCGGGAATTTGAGTCATTTTCCGTGGAGATGCCTCGGTATCGGATGATCTCTTATCTCGCGTCAAATAGCCGAACTTGGCCCGTTTCGCCGTCCTCCGAACCGCTCCATCGGAAAGGAACCTTGTAGCAAAGTCTGGGTGAACTGAGTAATGTAATTCCACTCGCCTGGGAGGCGGGCAGGATGGATGCGGACACAGGGTGATGGACGCCCGAGGCCATCCGATCTCTGCTCTGGTCGCGCATGTTGCGGACCAGCAGCAAAGCTGGAGGAAGGAACCCATATGCCCCGGCAGTTCACTCGCACCGACAGGCGCGGCGACCCCGACGAACACATCTTCGACCCCCGCGAGGAGGCGGGCAAAGCCCAAGGAGACCTCCATGCCTCCGTTCCCGTGGCAGCGTCCGGCCTCCGGTCCGGGCGCTGACATGTTCACCGACGAGGAACTACAGGACGCCCTGCCCGACGGGGTCGCTCTCGGGCCGCAGATCAAGGGCGGCAAACGGCTGGTCTATGAGGCCGAGCAGGAAGGGGAGAGGATCGTCATCAAGCTGATGCCTCACGACCAACTCGAACGGGCCGAGCGCGAGGTCACGATCGGCTGCACGTTCGACCACCCGAACCTGGCCCGGATCCTCGACACCGAGGTCTGCGAGGACGAGATCGCGGGTGCGCGCTACGTCTGGTTTCGCGAGGAATTCATCAAGGGCGAGCCGCTCTCGGACCGATCCGGGAAATACACCCCATGCGAGGCGCTGGCGCTCGCCGCCGACCTGACCGCGGCGGTCGAGTACCTCTGGGAGAACCACACCGTCGTCCACCGCGACATCAAGCCTTTGAACATCATCCGCCGTCCGGACGGAACCTTCGTTCTGATTGACGTCGGCAGCGGCCGTCATCAGCTTGAGGACTCGATTACCTCCGGCGCCCTCGGCCCGGGCACTAACGGCCACCTCGCCCCCGAGCAGCTCGAACTCGAAAAGGGCCACGACTTCGACTCCCGCACCGACCTCTTCCTAATCGGCATCGTCGTCTTCCAGGCGCTGACCGACGTGCGGCCCTTTCGCCCCGAGAGGGGCGACTACATAGCCAAGCTTCTCTCCGGCGACTGGCCACGTCCCCAGGGTCTTCCCCCGGCGCTCCTCGCACTGCTCGAGCGCTTGCTCGCCAGGCGCCTGCACCAGCGGCCGACGATCGAGCAGGCCAAGAGGTTGATCGCCGAGGCCAAGGAGGAGAGCGGATGTTCCTGATCCAAGCTGGCCACCAGAGCTCCACCCAGATAGCCGAGGCGGTACCCGACGACGGAGCTGCCGGGGCGATCTGGAGTCTCGCCGACGAGACCCCCGACAACCTTGCGGCACGTATGGAGGCCCTCTCGGGCCACGGCGCCGTCCAGGCGATCGATCCGCAGCTCTACGTCGCCCTCCTCGCGGACGCCAACCCGAAGCGCCTCGCCGATCACGACCTCTTCAAAGTTCCGCTGCCGCGACGCTCACGCTATTCCGGGCGCCGTCTCGCCGCGATGGTTGAGGCGATCATTGAGCATCAGGCCGATCTTCCCGGGACCCACCTGATCGCCCCGACCGTCGCCGTCTCGTCTATGAATCACCGTTCCGCCCAGGTCGCACTCGACCTGGCCGAGACTGCCGTCGATGTCTGGGGTGACTACGACGACGAGCGCCCTCTGCTGATCTCGGTCGCCCTCGAGCGCGCGACCCTCGCAGACCCCGAGGGGATCAACCAGCTGTTGGACGAGCTCACCGCCTCAGATCTCGATGGCTACTACCTGATGTTCGAGATCAACCCTTCTCTCGACTCCTCGACCCAAGCCGCGCTGCTCTCGGAGGCGCTCTACATCACCTACACCCTTTCGGTGTTGCGCGAAAAGCCGGTCTGGGTCGGCTACGCAGGCCTCGGTGGCTACTTGCACCGCGCCGTCGGCGCGGAGGCCTTCGCCGCGGGCTTCTTCCAGAAGCAGCAGTGGTGGTCGCTCGGCCACTGGGGGCCGCCTGCGGGAGGGCGGGCGCCGAAACCGAGAATCGTCCTCGACCCGATCCTCGGCAGCCTTCTGATCGAGGACGAGTTGCAGGCGATCCGCTCCCAGCGCTATGACCGCCGCCTCGGCGAGGAGTTGATTGCAGGTGTCGGTCCGATGGCGGAGAGGATGCGCGAAGGCAGGGACCCCGGCTCCGACCGCCACGCCTGCGCGGCGCAGCTCTTCGCCGTCTGCGAGGAGCTCGACCGGCGTGTCGGTCCCGATCTCGAACAGAACCTCGAGCGAGTGCTCGCCGACATTGCGGATGCCGAGATCCTCTATCAGCGGATCGAGGATGCAGGCGTCGCCCTCGAGCCGCGCAGCACCTCGCGCCAGCTTGAGGCCTGGCAAGAGGCGATCGAGCTCTTCAAGGAGCGGGCCGAACTGCCGAGCTGACCGCGCGGCGTCGCGCTCGCGCCCTACTTCCTCAACCCGGCACTTTCCTCGAGCCAGCGCGCGTATAGGTGCTCTTCGAGCAACTGGCGTGCCCGCGGTCTGCCGGCGACCAAACGAGGCCGGCGGATGATGCGCAGCTCCCCACCGCGGACCGTCGCCAAACCAATGCTCCGGGTTCCCGGCCGCTGGCGCGGGATCGATCCGAGGTAGGAGTCGGGGAAAACCATCCAGGCTCCGTTGACGAAACGCCGCCACATCTGCACCTGGCGCAGGGTCTTTCGCCATTGGCCGACCTTTGCCTCGACCGCGACTCCTTCGGCCTTTGCGGGCGTCCACGCCTCAACCAACCGGACCACGCCTTCCTCTCGCCTGGCGATGCCGCGCTCGACCAAATCGCCGACGCCGCGCTGCACCCTCGGGCGCTCTCCGAGACGAAGGCCAGGGGAAGCAAGGCGCTCAACCGTCGCGGTGCCCCCCAACCGTCGCAGCTCATAGGCGATCGCCAGCGGATAGGGGGCGGTGCACGGACGAATCCGCGCAGCCCTGCGGGTCGTGAAGCTCTCCTCATCGACGGATCCGATCCAGACGTCTGGACGTACGCCCGCGACCTCGAGCTCGGGGATCACCAGCAGCTCGTGGCACCCCCGGCGCGCGAGTAGGGAGGCGTCCCGCACCACCGCCTCGTGCAGTGGTGCCTCCACGCTCGGAACCCCGAGTTGGCGAGGTGCATACTCGCGCTCCGCCAACCGTTTGACCTTGGCCTCGACCATCCGTCTGAAACCTACCCACTCCGATCCCGGAGGCTCTCCGGCTGGCGCAGGGCCAGGTTCTCGACGGCTGCAGGCAATCAGTCAGCCGTCACGCTGCGGTGCCGTCGGCCAGTGCCGGCAAAGCCCCAAGGATGCTCGTGGGAAGACGAGTGTTCGCGCCCAGAACTAGATTGCGACCAGGGCGTGGCTCGCACGGTCGTAATCGTGGAGGCCGCCGGGTACGCGCTTTGCTAACGACATCGTTCGATTGTCGAGTCGAGAACCAGGCGATGTCGGCGCGTCGGTCGTAGTAGGCGAACATGGCTCCGTCGGGGTAACCCCGACCTCTTATGAGTCTTGCCCGTGCAAGCGCCGGTGGGCGATCTCGTAGACCGTGGGGGAGTTTGAGTCGGGCGGATGGTGGCGGACGCCGAAGGCGAGGTAGTCGAGGCGCGGGCCGTCGTCGGCGATGACGAACCGCAAGACCATCCCGAAGCGACCTGCGGGCGCCGGGAGGTAGACCTTGAGGCACTGGGGGAGTCTGGTTCCTTCGCGATGCTCAGCGTCGCACGGCCGAAGCTCGGCGCGGGGGACACCGCCCGCTTCGTACCCGCGCCTTGCAGCCTCGGCGGCATCGCGACCGGCTGGCGTCGTCCGCGCCACGTCCTCTCGGAAGGCCTCGGGGTCGAAGCGAGCCGGGAAATGCGGCTCGCCGGTCAACGGCTATCCCTCGTCGTCGAGGGGGCGCATGTTCGAACCGTGCTCCGCCAGGAAGTTTTCCCACTCCTCCTTGGAGGCATCGCGAGCACCGGAGCGCTCCTTGATGGCCTTCCAAGAGGTATCGGGCACCAGGGTGAGCGACCCGTCCGGCCGCTCCTCGGTGACGACGTACTCGCCAGCCCGATCGCCGCTGAGCTTGACGTGGGCGAACTCCATGCCTCCAATGTTCGCAGAGACCCGTACTGCGGTCGAGGACTTGACGTGTTCGGCGGCGTTTCTCCCATCACCACCTAATGTACGACGGAGGCCGACCCCCTCTGCGCACTTCTCTCAAGAGCCAGCCGCGAGGTGGTCAATTCACCGGGCACTGGTGCCCAAACGGCGTCGAATCGGGCGCAATTCACGGCTATCGGGCGAGCGCAGCAGTGCCGATGGAATCGCCTCATTCCCCATCAAATAGCGAAATCTGGCCCGTCTGATCGTCCTCCGGACCTCTCCTGTCACGCCGGAGGTCGCGGGTTCGAGTCCCGTCGCTCCCGCTCCCCGTTTTCCCTGCAAATCGCCATGTCGATTTCCGGGCGGTCGAATTAACCGGGGCGGATCTCTACGCCACGTTCAGGCACGAGTGCCTGAGCGACGTGTGGTCGGGACCTATTCGCGGCGGTCTGCGGGGTTCCGACTCGCTTCCGTGCGCCCGCAGAGCTAGCTTCGCCCCAACCTGAAAACGGCCGGGGCACCGCTGGAACAGCCCCCGGCCCGGCACCGAAAGGAACAGCCTTCCGATGCAGCCCAACCCTAATTCCGGGGCAGACCAACGACGCCCGCGACCGAGGCCACGAGGGCGCGGTCCTCTCCCGGGTCCTCCGCCTGCACCCGACCCATCCGACCGAGCGCGAACTGCTTCTCAGCCTCTTCGTCGAGGCCCATGAGGTGGATGCCTACCGACGCGCGATCCGTGACCTCGTCGGCGCGGGCCTCCTGCGGCTCGACGGCGACTCGATCGTGCCGACCCTCGCGGCCCTGCGCTCCGAGGAGATCTCCCGATGAGCGGCAAGGGGGCGCACGGGTCACGGGGGGTGGGCCCGAGGCGGACCTCCCGGCCCGCCTCGGAGAGAACGTCCGCCTCCTCCGCGCCCGCATCCACATCAGCCAGGAAGAGCTCGGATTCCGCGCCGATGTCCACAGGCACCCAGATCAGCCTGATCGAGTCCGGGCGCCGGCTGCCGCGGATCGGGACCGCCCTGAGGTTGGCGGCCGCCCTCGACGTCGAGCCCGCGACCCTGCCCGACGGGATCGCCTACCGGCCTCGCCGCAACACCGACCCGGGCAGGTTCGAGATCTTCGCGGGCGCGCTCTTCGAGGTCGGCACCCCGAACCGGCCGGAGGGAGGTGGAGGCCGATGACCGTCGCCGAGCAACTGGGCCGCAACCTGAAGAGGATCCGTCGCCGCGCCGGGATGAGCCAGGGCGACCTCTCCCTCCGCTCGGGTCTCCACCACGCCGAGATCAGCCTGCTGGAGCGCGGCGGCAGGATCCCGCGCCTCGACACCGCGATCAGGATCATCGGGTGCACCGACGGTGATCCGCACGATCTCTTCGAGGGCATCGCCTGGCACGAGCCCGCGGGCCGGGGCGCCCGGTGATGTCCAAAATGCTCAAGTTCAGCAGCATGTCGTGCACGCTTGTCATTTCCGAAAGAGCGTTCTCGGGGCTGAGGGAATCCCCGCGACCGGAGGCGGGGCGATCCGCCACTGCAGGAGCCGTGCAAGACTGGGAGCCGAGCGTTCTCCAACATGAAGATCCAGGTCAACACGGACAACACGGTCGAGGGCCACGAGGAGCTCTCACGCGAAACCGAGGAAATCGTGGAACATGGGCTGGCGCGATTCGGCGACCGGGTCACCCGGGTGGAGGTCCACCTGAGCGACGTGAACGCAGCCAAGCACGGTGTCGATGACAAGCGTTGCCTCCTCGAGGCCCATCTCGCCGGCCTCAAGCCGCAGGTGACCAGCGACCAGGCGGAATCGCTGCACGGCGCCACCACCGGTGCGACCAGGAAGCTCGTCAGGGCCCTCGACAGCACCATCGGGCGGCTGCACGACCGCTGAGGATCCCGATCTGCCGGGCTCGCGCCGACGGGGCATCGCCGCCTCGCCGGGCACGGCTAAAGGCAGCCCGGTTCCGCGCCGATGACGGCCGCATGAGCCCTGCTTCGGCCACCGCCAGACGGGGCCATACCGACGCGGCGACGGTCCTCGCGATCGCCGGCCTCCTCGCCCTTCTCCTTGTCCTCCACGTGCCCGCCGCGGGCGCGGCGCCGAAGCCGAGCGGCATGTCCCACCGAATCGTCCGTCGACATGCTGTCGTGCCGGTGCTGGCCGAGGCGGGCGGCACGACGCTGGGCGAACGCCAGCGCGGCGCCCGGGTCCGGATCTTCGCGGCCCCCTCCGGCCGCCGGCGCCACCGTCGGCTGGTCGGCTTCGGACGGACCGGCTCGGCCGGGGTGGCCCTGGTGCGGCTGCGGGTACGGCGGCCGCCGCGGCAGATGCTTGTCGTGGTCGGCGGCGGCCGTCTGCTCGGCAGGCGATTCGCCGGTCACATGACGGCGCGGCTGCACTACCGCGGCCATCACCCCGTCTTCGTCTCGCCGGTTTCCTCGCTCGCCGCGGGGGTGCTCGCCGCGCATCCGCGGCTCGCCGTCGCCGTCGCCGAGCGCCGGGTGCGGCGCGCGCTCGGCCTGCCCGCATTCTTCGACTTCTCCGGGGACCTCGCCGATGCAGGGCTCTTCAACGGACGCTCCTTCGTCCGTCGCGCCCGCCGGCACGGTGGCTTCGACCGACTGGTCCGCCGGCGCGTTCGCAATCTCAATCGCGGGAAGGCCAAGAGCTCGTCGGTCGAAGGCGAAGGCTGCTGGGCGGAAGCGTCCAAGACGACCGCCGGCTTCGCCGAGCTGATGGGGTTCGGCGGGGTTCCCTCGATGCCGGCGCTGAGTGCCTGCGCCGCGCCCGGCGCCTCGGCAAGCTCCATCGCCGGCGTCGCCCACGCCTCGAGCGGGTCGCGGCTTTCGATCCTCGGCGCGGTCACCTCCGTTGCCAGCCTGATCTACAAGGTCGCGTCGGGCCAGAGCACCGCGGCCCAGCTGGCCGAAATCAAGGCGCAACTGAACGAAATCCAGGGCGAACTGCAACAGATCCAGGCCGATCTCGGCGAACTCCAGGTCGAGGTCGCGGACGTCAACGCCAACGTGCTGAGCGGCGACGAGACGACGCTGATCGGCGACGCGGTCCCCACCATCAACCGGGTGAAGAGCGCCGGCGACGAAACCATGGTGTTGCTCGGTGCCGCCTCCCAGATCCTCTGCGAAGGAGGCGGCGGCTGTCATGTCCCGGCCGGCTCCGGCAATCTGAGCAAGGCGCTCGACACCGCCTGCAACGACGAAACGAAAGCCTGCGAAAACTTCTACACCGATCTCTACTTCACCAGCCGCGATCTGGACTCCTACCGGCCGCGGGCCGCGGTCGAAAACCTCGGGGGATGGGCCGACGGCTCCGCTTTCAGCGGCGGCGCGCCCGACCCCGGGATCGTCCAGTACGCACTCGCCCAGGGCGCCAACGGCGAACAGTTCTTCAAGACGGCGAACGCCGCCGATGCCCGCCTGCAATGGGCCTACTACACCGTCTATTCCACCTACGCGCAGACCACCTACGCGACGGTGCTGGGGATGGGGCTCGGCCAGCCGCTGCCGAATGCCCACTCGGCCCATCCGCCGAAGCTGACCGCCGCGATCCTCCGCGAACAGGTGGAAAGGATGGACAAGCCGATCGGCCTGCAGATCGCCGAGTTCCCGAACATGCCGGACTCGGCGGTGATCGACACCAACCTCGAAGCGACCGACGGCGATCCGCCCTACATGTACCCGCAGCAGATCGGCGGGCTCGCCAGTCAGGCGGCCTTCGAACCGGCCGGCAAGGAGTACGAACTGAGCGCGGCGAATGTCGCCAAGGGGGCGCTGTCCTCCTCGACCGCCGCCGGCCAGTTCCTCACCACCTTGCAGACCTCCGGCGAACCGCCCGTGGTGATGACGCCCGCCGCCCCGGCCGGGAGCGAAACCTGGGAGCTGCTGCCGAAGGCGGGCGCCAGGCGCTCGTTCCCACCCTCGGTTGCGACGGCGACCTTCGCCGACTGGCGGGTCGCCGCCGTGACCAGCGGCAGCTCGCTGCCGGAGTGGAACGCGACCACCCAGAAGGTCGAAGTCGGCGTCCACACCCCGGCCGGCCCGCTGCCCGACCTCTATACGGCGGCGAAGCCGTCCTCCAACCAGACCGCCGGCGGATGGATGACGTCGAGGTCGGGGATCGATGCGGGCCTCCTCACGCCGGCTGACGACTACCAATCCAAGAGCGGCATCTTCGGGTGGTACAGGCCCTCCGGGGACGACGGCAAGGAGCCGGGACTCGGGATCGGGGTCTGCTCGCCCGCCGGCGACGAAGAATGCCTGCTGCCCACCTGGCAGTCCCACTCGATCAATCCGTTCGAAGCGATCACCCCGGGGAACACCTACAACGCCGGCTCGACCCAGGTCAACACCGGCCTGTTCGATCTCAACAACGGCCTCGTCATCGCCAACCAGCAGGGCCACAAGGAAGCGCACGGCGTCGTCGGAACCTACGCGTCCAACCCCAGTGCGTTTGTCAACCAGTATCAGAACTGGACCAACGCGACCGAAATCCGCGGTGTGAACTACGCCGGCTTTCTCAGCACGCTGAACGGCCAGGAGCAGGGCATCGAAAGGTCGGCGTGGAGCGAAAAGGGACGCCCGGTCCTCTTCGACCGTGAACAGTCCGCGAGCGACTGCTTCTACTGGACCCCGTCGGGATCCGGTGCGGCGTACGGCAGTGGCTGCCTGAAGCAGCGGCCGCACGTTGGCGAAATCCTGCCCTAGGTTCCAAGGTTCTTCGCGCCGCCCGGCTGCCAGGGCTAGGTGGGTGCCCTTCGAGGGTGGCCCGAGACGGCGGGGTAGGCGAGGGTGAAGTCCTCGGCCGCCGTCTACCGGGGGCGCCTCGCGGCGGTTGAGCGCCTCGTCCAGATGGTCGAGGAGAAGGTCGAGAATCTCGGGATCGAACTGCGTGCCCCGTCCCTCCGCGAGTAGCGCGATAGCCTCAACATACGAAGCGCGGGCCGGTAGACCCTGTCGCTGAGCAGCGCGTCGAAGACCTCGGCGACGGCCGTGATCCGCCCCTCGAGCGGGATATCCTCGCCGGCGAGCCCGTTCGGGTGACCGGTGCCGTCGAAGCGCTCGTGATGGGTGAGGGCGATCGTCGCTGCCAGGCGAAGCAGCTCGCCCTTGGAGTCGGCGAGGATTTCGTAGCCGTTCAGCGAGTGCTGTTCCATCACCGAGCGCTCCCCGGCACGAAACGGTCCCGGCTTGCGCAGCACCTCGTCCGGGGTGCCGATCTTGCCGACGTCGTGCATGAGGGCCGCGCTGCTCAGGAGGTCGACGCGATCGGGATCGAGGCCCAGGTTCTCGGCGAGGAACGTGACCAGGGCGGCCATCCGTAATGGCCGGAGCGGTCTCCGTCGAACCTGGTCCGGCTCAACGGGCGGCCGGGGCGCTCCGCTACCAGCCGCCGGCCAGGCAACCGAAAGGAAGAGCCTTCCGATGCAGCCCAACCCTCCGGGGCAGACGAACCACGCCCGGGGCGCCGTGGCCCGCAGCACGGGCACCTACATCCGAAGCTTCAGCGTCGCGAACCTGCGGCTGCGGTAGATCGGCGGGCGGCGGGACGGCCCCGGCGGTCTTTCCCCGAGCTCGCCGAGAGCGAGATGCCGCGGCCGAGGCGATCGACCTGGCGTGATCCGCGACCTTGACCGCCTCGGGCGCGGTTGCTAGCATCAACTTCCGGTATCGATTCCAGCGGGTCTGATCATCGGTCTGGCCTGGCTCAGAGGAGGGGTTGCAGGAATGGGAAGCCGTAGATTCTGGACCGGCGTCGTCATGGCTCTGATCCTGGCGTTGGCGCCGAGCGTCGATGCCGTCGCCGCGCCGCCGACCGGGGCCCTGACGGATGCCCAGAAGACCGAAATGGCGCTCGATTCGATGGCCGCATGGGTGCCTCGGGCCGAGGAATACTGGGCACCGACCGACCAGCCCGATCCGAACGTGGCCCTGCCCGCGACGACCGACGTGGGCCATTTCAAGGCCAGCGGCTCCGGCGTCGACTACTACCGCGGCAACGGCGACATCGCCCAGGTCTACGCGGTCCTGCTCAGCGCCCGTCCCTCCCAGACCTCCTTCGGCGGCGTGCCGCGGGCTACGGTCCAGGACCACCTGCGCCAGACGATTCGCTACCTCGCCCTCTCGAACAAACACTGGAACCAAGCCCACGGTCACCCGTGGGGCTCGTGGCCCCTGAGCGGCGCCTGGCAGGAGTCGCTCGAGACCTACAACTGGGCCTACGCTGCATGGCTCGATCGCGGTTCGCTCGACTCGGCGACCTACGCGGCGGCCGCCGAGGTGGCCGCCGAAGAGGCCGACGCGATCGTTGCCAAGCCGCCGAAGAACGCGGAACCCGGCAATACGGGGGCCGAGGACAATGCGTGGAACACCCCGCTGCCGATCGTCGCAGCGATGCTGAACCCGACCAGCTCCCGGCTCTCGGCCTGGCGGGAAAGCGCGATCCGGACGGCGCTGAACGCGAACTCGGCGCCCGGTGACGAAACCGCGACGACGCCGACGATCGACGGCAAGACGCTCGGCAGCTGGGTATCGACCTCGAACCTCACCAGCGCGAGCGATCTACTGATCGTGAACCACGGCTTCGTCAACCCGGTCTACCAGGCCTACGTTCCGATGGCGATCACCGAAGCGGCGTCCTTCGCCCAGCAGAGCGGTCAGTCGATCCCGGAAGCGTTTTCCTTCCGCGTCAACCAGATCTGGGAACACGTCCTCGGCCGTTTCTACGACGGCAACGGCGACCTGATCGCGCCCGCCGGCCAGGACTGGACCAGCAAGGACTTCCAGTCGCTCGCCTACCTGGCGGCGATGAGCACCCGCTTCCGACACGCCGACGCCTCGGTCCTCGAGGCGCGGGCACTCACCCACATCACCGCCCGTCAGGCGACCCACGCCAACGGCTCCTACCTGGAAGGCTCGCTCGGCTACGAAACGACTCTCGCGGCGCGGCTCGCGACGCTCTACAACGACCACCTGCAGTTCGGACCCTCGCCGCAGCCGGAAGCCTCGGAATACGCGGCGGCCCGCGCCACGACCGCCGCCGTCGTCAATTACCCGTCCGAGAGCCTCACGGTCGGCCGCCTCGGCCGCTCGTTCGTCTCGATCTCCTGGGACAAGGCGAGGCCGATGGCGCTCATGGTGCCGAACGGCGATGATCCCGCCGCCGCCCACCACCCGCTGTTCTCGGCCTACGCTCCCGGATCTCTGATCGGCGCACCGGCGCAGAGCAACCAACCCGTGCATAGCTGCGAGTGCACCGGCAACCACATTGCCTCGGCCGGCGTCCTCGCTGACCGGAACTTCGCGATAAGCGCCTTCCCGGACGGCATCGTCATCCTCCACGAGTCCGGAGCCGGGGGCGCATTTCCGTACTACACCGAAGCGATTCCGGGCTACGCGCCCTCGCCGACCGTCTATGCCAAGTCCGGGAGCAGCGGCGACCTCGGCGGCAACTGGGCCAATCTCGACGACATGATGGCGATGATCGTGCGCGGCGGCAAGGGCCTGAACGCCTCGCCCGTCACCCTCGCCGGCGGCCCCGCGCTGCGCCTGACCGGCGCCCGGGAGACCACGGCCGGCTCGCGCGTGGCGCTCATGGTCCCCTTCCTCTCCCACACCGAAACGGCGGCGCTCTCGCTGAAGATCGCGAGCGCCCCGGCCCCTTCCGGCTGGAGCGCGGCCACGGCGCTGCCGGGCGACGGATCACTGCGGATCTCCTACGTCCGCTGGAGCGGACCTACGACCGCGTCCCTGCAGTTCTCGGACCCGCGCGGCGCCCCGGTCACGCGCACCCTGGCGAGCATTTCGGGCAACACCTCGACCACGGCGGTCGAAGCCACCGGCGTCTATGCCCACAACGAGATCCTCAACTTCTTCGTCGAATCGTCCTCCGCGATCACCGCCAAGACGGAGGTCGGTGATGCACTGCACCTGTTCAACCCGACCTCGAGCGCGGCGTCGGTCGCGATCACCTGGGTGACTTCCGGCGTCGAACGCTCGACCGCGGTGAGCGTGCCCGCCAAAGGCGAACTGCTATTGCATCGGTCAGGGTCGGAATTGGTCCCGACCTGAGCCATCCGAGGAGTGGATATGGAGCGATACTGTTTTACGTTCGAGCTGGTCCCGGGCCAGGAGGCGGAGTACCAGCGGCGCCACGACGAGATTTGGCCGGAGATGGTCGAGGCGTTGGAGGAGTCCGGAATCTTCAACTACAGCCTGTTTCGCCGCGGCACGACGGTGATCGCCTACTGCGAGTGCGAGCCGGACGCCGCCACCGCCTTCGGCCGGATGGGCGCGACCGAGGTCAACAAGCGCTGGTCGGAATGGTTCGAGCCGGTCATCGACGAGCTGACAGACGCCGACGGCAAGCTGTTCGAGGCCTCCGAGGTCTGGCACCTCGACGGACGGAGGCCACGATGAAGAAGCTCCGGCTCGGCGTCATCGGCGCGGGCTCATGGGCGATCTCCTCGCACCTGCCGAACCTCGCCCGGCGCCGCGACGAGGTCGAGTTCGTCGCGGTCGCCCGTCACGGCGCCGATCTGCTGGCTCTGGTCAAGGACGAGTACGGCTTCGAGATCGCGAGCGAAGACTTCCGCGACGTCCTCGACGCCGGGATAGACGTATGCCTCGTCGCCAGCCCGACCGGGCTCCACCACGAGCACGCGAAGGCGGCGATCGAGTCGGGCGCCCACGTCCTGGTCGAGAAGCCGTTCACGATCGATCCCGCCGACGCCTGGGATCTGGTCGAGGCCGCCGCCGCGGCCGATCGCCACCTGGTCGTCGCCTTCGGCTGGAACTACCGCCCGATGGTGCGCGACATGAAGCGGCTGATGGACGAACGCGGAGTGGGCGAGATCGAGCAGATGACCATCGCGATGGCCTCTGCCACCCGCGAGCTCCTCTCCGACACGGGCGCTTACCCCGATGCCGCGCCGGCGAGCGTTCCGGAGGGCGGGACGTGGACCGATCGCAGGCTCTCGGGCGGCGGTTACGGGCAGGCGCAGCTGAGCCACGCGCTCGGCCTCGCGCTGTGGCTCACGGGACTTCGCGGCGAGGCCGCCTTCGCCCTCACCAGCGCGCCGCTCGGCGCCCGGGTCGAGCTCCACGACGCGGTCGCGATGCGCTACCGCGGCGGCGCGATCGGCACGCTGGGCGGCGGCTCCACCCACGTCGGCCTCGGCGACAACAAGCATCAGCTCGAGGTGCGCGCGATCGGATCGGAGGGGCAGGTGCTGGTCGATGTGGAGCGCGAGGCGGGCTGGCTCTGGCGGGTCGACGGCGAGTCTCGCCTCGACCTCGAGGAGGGGGCGGGGACCTACGACTGCGACGGGCCGCCGGACGCCCTGATTGATCTGGCGCTTGGGCGGGAGGTCGAGAACTGCTCGCCTGGCGAGCTCGGGGCGCGCACCGCCGAGGTGCTCGACGCGATCTACCGAAGCGCCGAGAGCGGTTCGCTCGAGCGGGTCCGGGAGGCCGGCGAGAAGGTGACGCGATGAGTTGGAACCCGGCCTCGGGGATCGAGGGGAAGGTCGTGTTGGTGACCGGTGCGGCCGGTGGCATCGGCGGTGCGATCGCCGCCGCGTTCGCGACCGCCGGCGCCCGGGTCGCCGCCCACGATCTGAGCCCCGCGGCGGTCGAGCCGGTCGCCGCCGCCCTGGACGGGGATGGGCACGTCGCCTTCGCGGGTGACCTCCGCGACCCCGACCACCCGGCCGCCCTGGTCGAGGACGTCCAGGCGACCTTCGGCCGGATCGAGGCACTCGTCCACGCCGCCGCCGTGATCGTCCGCCGCGACGACATCGGTGCGGTCACCGTGGAGGACGTCGACCTGCAGGGCGAGGTGAACGTCCGCGCGACCTTCCTGCTCGACCGGGCGGCCGCCGAGGCGATGCGCGGGCAGGGCGACGGCGGTCGGATCGTCAACTTCACCTCGCAGGGTTGGTGGACCGGAGGCTTCGGTGGCTCGGTGGTCTACTCGGCGACCAAGGGCGCGGTCGTCTCGATGACCCGTGGGCTCGCCCGCGAGTACGGGCCGGACGGAATCCTGGTCAACGCGATCGCCCCCGGCGCCGTCGACACGCCGATGCTGACCGGCGACCTCTCCCGCGAGGCGCTCGATGCCTTCATCTCCCAGATCCCGCTCGGCCGCGTGGCCGATCCGGCCGAGCTGGCCGCCGTCGCCGTCTTCCTCGTCTCCGACCACGCCTCCTATATCAGCGGCGCGACGATCAACGTCAGCGGCGCCCAGCTGATGTACTGAGCCCGCCGATGAGGCTCGCCTGCGACGACTTTGGTTGGCCCGGCCTGCGCCCGGAGTTCGTCTTCGACCTGATCGCCGAGATGGGTCTCGAAGGCGTCTCGATGGGCTTCTTCGGCGGCGCGACGCCGCGCGACCCGCAGCTGATCGCCACCGATCCGCAGGGCTGGGGCGAGCGGATCGAGGCCGAGCTCGGCGAGCGCGGCCTCGATCCCGCGGACGTCTTCTTCGTCCCCGTCGCGGACCTGGTCGGCGCCGCCGTCAACCACCCTGACCCCGACCAGGTAAGGCAGGGAGAGGAGCTCTTCGACGCCTTCCTGGTCTTCGCCCACCGGCTCGGCGTCTCCGGGGTCACCGTGCTGCCGGGGCTCGTCTTCGACGGCGAGTCCTGGAATGCGGCGCTCGAACGCTCCGCCGAGGGCCTGCGGCGGAGGCTGGCAAAGGCGCGCGAAGCGGGCCTGAGGTTGTCGGTCGAGCCCCACATCCTCAGTACCGCGCCCTACTCCGGGTCGGTCATCGACACTCCGTCGAAGGTGGAGGCGCTGCTCGACCGCGTCCCCGGGCTCGAGCTGACCCTCGACTACGGCCACTTCAACGTCCAGGGCATCCCCGACCGCGAGGTCGAGCCGCTGCTCGCCCACGCCCGCCACTTCCACCTGCGAGGCGGTGCGCCGGGCATGGTGCAGACCTCCTTCGATGACAACGTCACCGACTTCGGTCGCGTTCTCGACGCGATGGCGGAGGTTGGCTACGACGGTTGGGTGGAGTTCGAGTACGTCCACGACTCCCGCCCGGGCTGCTCGTCCTGCGACAACATCCAGGAGACGATGCGGTTCCGCGACTTCGTCCGCGAGCACGAGGCGGCCGCCGGCCGCTGATCGGCAAGGCATCTCTCGATCGAGAGGGCCGCCTCGGGTCGCGCGAACGGCCCGAGGCGGCCCTTTTTCGTTCCTCGGCGCGCCCTGCGCGTTGACAGTGACCTCCATTTCCGGATACGATTGCGGTAACGATTCCAGCGCCGGGGAAGGTGCCGGAAAAGAAGAGGAGAAAAATGATCCGAAAGCCTTGGAAGCCGGGCACCGCGTTCACGTTGCTGTGCCTCGTCCTCGCATTGGGGCTGGCGGCCTGCGGCGGCGGGAGCAGCAGTAGCTCCGGCAGCGAAGCGGCCACGGGAACCAATGCGGGCAGCGAAGCCGAAAGCGAAGCAGGCGGAGAAGAATCGACCGCCGGCGAATCCGAAGCGGAAGAAGCCGGGGGCGGCGAAGCCGTCGGCAAAGAAGGCATCGTCTCCTTCCGGAAAGCGAAGCCCGGCAGCGGCAAAGGAATGAAGCTGGGCCTGATCGAGCTCGGCAGCTCGGTCCCGTTTTCCAACCTTGTCACCAAGGGGATGGAAAAGGAGGCCAAGGAAGCGGGCGCCGAACTGATCGCCTGTGATTCCGAACTCGAAGGCCAGGCGGCGCTCGATTGCGCGAAGAGCTTCGCGACGCAGGGCGTGGAAGGCTATCTGAACTTCCAGAGCGACGCCGAACTCTCCGAAGCGATCTGCACCGCCGGACCGCAGGTCCCGGTGATCGCGATCGACATCGCCCAGGAACCGTGCGAAATCGCCTTCATGGGAGCCGACAACGAATATGCGGGGTTCCTCTCGGGCAAAGCCGTCGGCGAATTCGCGAAGAAAGAATGGAACTGCGAATACGACGCCTACGTCTCGCTCGAGGAGCCGGAAGCAGGCGCCGTCAACGAAGAACGCATGGGCGGCTACCGCAAAGGATTCAAGTCGATCTGTCCCGGTGAGCTGAAGGATGAAAAGGTCCTCAACGCGTCGCGTTCGGAAATCGCACGAACCCAGTTCACCGACGCGCTGACCGCGTTGCCGGGCAAGGAACACATCATCGCCGTCGGCATCAACGACGAAGCGGTCGCCGGGGCTCTTGCCGCGGCGAAAACGGCCGGTCGCGAAGAAGATGTCTTCGTCTCCGGTCAGGGGGCAGAACCAAACGCCCTCTGCGCGATAAAGAACAATCCACAGTGGATCGCCGATACCGCCTACTTCCCGGAGCGCTACGGCGAAATCGGCATCCCCTACCTGATCGAAGCGGTCGAAGGCAAGGAAGTGCCGAAGAAGCTGTTGGTCCCCCATCAGCTGGTCGACAGCGAAAACGTCGAACAGTTCTATGAAGTCACCGGCTGCTGAGAAGCCCGCCGGGTCCGATGCCGGGGCGGAGATCCGTATCTCCGCCGCCGGCATCCACAAGTCGTTCGGTGGCGTCGAGGTCCTCCGTGGGGTGGACCTCGACATCTCCGGCGGCTCGGTCCTCGCACTCCTCGGGGAGAACGGCGCGGGCAAGTCGACCCTGGTCAGGATCATCGCGGGCGACTACCAGCCCGACTCGGGAACGATCACGATCGGCGGTGAGGAGTTCTCCTCGCTGAATCCGGTGACCGCGCGGCGCCACGGCGTACGGATGATCTTTCAGGAGATCGCCGACGCGCCGACCCTGACGGTGGCCGAGAACGTCTGCCTCGGCGCCTGGCCCCAGCAGCGCGGCTTCGTCGGTTGGCGTACGGTCCGCAGGCGGGCCCGCGAGGCGCTCGATCGCCTCGGGGTCGACCTCGACCTCGATGCCCGCGTCGGCGACCTCGGGGTCGGCGAGCGGCAGGTGATCGAGATCGCGCGGGCGATCGCCGATCGCGCCCAGTACCTGATCCTCGACGAGCCCACCGCGGCGCTCTCCTCGACCGAGAGCGAGCGGCTCTTCGGCTATGTCGCGGCGCTGCGCGAGCGAGGGACCGCGATCATCTACATCACCCACCGCCTCGACGAGGTCCGCACCGTCGCCGACCGCGTCGCCGTCCTGCGCGACGGGGACCTTGTGCTCGAGGCCGATGCGCGGGCCACCGATCGTCATGAGCTGGTCTCCGCGATGGTCGGCCGCGAGCTGGATGCCGTCCGGCGGCCCGACGACATCCCCGAGCCGCAGGGAGATCCGATCCTGCGGCTGCGCGGCGCCGGGTCGGCGCGAGGATTCAAGGGTGTGGATCTGGATCTCCACCGGGGCGAGGTGCTCGCCCTCTACGGCAAGATCGGCTCCGGTTCCGGTGAGGTGGTGAAGGCGCTCTTCGGGGTTCGCAAGCTCGACGAGGGCGAGATCGAGCTCGACGGGAAGAAGCTGGCGTTGCGCGGGCCGGGGCAGGCGATCGACCACGGGATCGGCCTCCTGCCCGCCGACCGCCAGCGTGAATCGGCGTTCATGGTCCTCTCGCTGGCCGAGAACCTGGCGGTGTCCTCCTGGTCGAAGCTCTCCCGGCACGGCTTCATCACCCGCGCGGCGGAGGCCGACGCCTACTGGCGCTGGCACGAGGTGCTCAACGTGCGTTCGCGCGACGACGCCGATCAGCAGTTGGCACAGCTTTCCGGAGGCAACCAGCAGAAGGTCCTGCTCGGCCGCTGGCTCGAGCGTCGCGCGCGGGTCCTGCTCCTGATCGAGCCGACCCGCGGCGTCGACGTCGGCGCCCGCCAGGAGATCTACCGGTCCGTCCGCGGGCTCGCCGCCGAAGGCGTGGCAGTGCTCGTCTCGACCTCCGACTACGAGGAGGTCGTCCAACTGGCCGACCGCGCGGTGGTGATCGCGCGGGGCCAGATCGTCGCGCGGTTGGGTGCCGACGAAATCAACACGAACAGACTTCTCGAGGAGGTAGGAGGATGAGTGTGGAGTCGCAAGGACAGACGAGCCTCGCGGTATCGACGGGAGCTCCGCAGGGGCCCCCGCGGAGGGAGCCGCTGCTCTCGCGACTGCCGGAGACCGCGCCGCTGATCGTCGTCCTGCTCGGGCTGGGCCTCTTCTTCTCGATCAAGTCGCCGTTCTTCCTCAACTACGACAACTTCCTGAACATCCTCACGGCGGCCTCGATCGCCGGGATCATCGCCGCCCCCGCGACGCTCCTCCTGGTCGGCGGGCAATTCGATCTCTCAGTCGGCTCCGGGGTGACCTTCTGCGGGATCGTCGTCGGTCACTTCGCGGGCGACATGTCGATGGGCCCGGCGATTCTGCTCGGGGTGCTCGCCGGGATGGCGCTGGGGACGGTCAACGGGTTCCTGGTCACCGTGGTCGGCGTCAACCCGCTGATCACCACCCTCGGGACGCTGGCCGCCTTCGTCGGCCTGGCGCGGGTGATCTCCAGCGGCCAGACCCTCGCGGTACACCATTTCTCCACCCTCGGCACCGCCCGGCCGTTCCTCGAAATCCCCCTGCCGGTGCTGATCTTGGCGGCGGTGATGCTCGCCTTCTGGATTCTCATGCGACTTACGGTCTTCGGCCGCTCGATGTACGCGGTCGGGGCCAACCCGGTGGCCGCGCGGCTCGCCGGGATCCGCGTCAAACGATTCATCTTCCTCGCCTTCTTCCTCTCGGGCGCGTTCGTCGCGCTCGCCGCGCTGATCAACATCTCCCAGCTCGGCGCCGCCTCGCCGACCGCCGGCGACGGGCTTGAACTCTCGGTGATCACCGCGGTGGTGCTCGGCGGCGCCAGCCTCGCCGGCGGACGGGGGACCATCCTCGGGACCATCCTCGGACTGCTGTTGATCGGGACGCTGAACAATGGCCTCGTGCTGCTCAACGTCAGCTCGTTCTGGCAGGAAGTCGCCCGCGGGACGCTCCTGATCCTCGCCGTGTCGTTCGACCAGTTGCGCCTCCGGGTCAGCGCCCGATGAGGGTCACCTCGGTCGCGACGTTCCCGGTCGCCTACTCGGAGCCGAACGATGACGGCGCCGTCCGCTCGCTCTGCCTGGTGCGGCTGGACACCGACGAGGGCGCGGTCGGGTGGGGTGAGGCGTGCACGCTCTGGCCCGAGGCCTCGCTGGCGACGGCGGAGCTGGTGCGCGGCCTCGCGGATCTGGTGATCGGCAGCGATCCGGTCCAGCTGCGCGACACCTGGGAGCGGCTACGCGCCCATACCTGGTGGTACGGCGACGGCGGTCTCGCGTCCTTCGCCATCGCGGCCCTCGACATCGCCCTCTGGGACCTCCGCGGCAAGGCTCTCGGCGCCTCGCTTCTGGAGATGCTCGGCGGCCCCTGCCGCGAGCGACTGCCGGCGTTGGCGTCGGGCCACGCGGCGCTCCGGGACCTCGACGCCCTGGTCGCCGAGACCGCGAGCTGGGTGCCGGGTCGAGCGCACGGGGTGAAGGTCGGCTTCGGCAAGCGCGGCGCGGCCAACCTCGGCTTCGACCACGATCGCGACGTCGCCTTCGTCAGCGGGCTGCGGGACGCGCTCGGGCCGGAGCCGTCGATCATGGTCGACTGCGGGGTGCGGGTCCGCTGGACGGCGGCGGAGGCCATTGAGCGCGTCCTCGCCTTCGAGGCGCACGATCTCGCCTGGATCGAGGAGCCTCTCGGCCACGACGATCCGGCCGGTTACGCGGCCCTGCGCGCCGCGACCTCGACGCGGATCGCCTACGGCGAGCGCGAGTGGAACCTGCGCGGGCTGCAGCGGGTGATCGAATCCGGTACCTGCGACGTGCTCGGGGTCGACCCGGGCCGCGCCGAGGGTGTCACCGGGTTCGTCTCGGCTTGTGACATGGCCTACCGTCGCGAGGTCACCACCAACGCCCACGCCTGGACCAGCGGCATCGTCGTCGCCGCCAGCCTCGCGGTGTCCTGGGCGATGCCCTCCTGCGAACTGATGGAGGTGCAGCCGTTCGTCAACCCGATGGTCGGCGAGCTGACTGACGCTCCCCGCCCCAGGGGCGGCTGGTGGCCCCGCCCGGAGGGGTTCGGCCTCGGTATCGAGATCGACGAGGGGCTCGTCGAGCGCCACCTCCTCGACTGAGCCGCGGGTCCCTCAGCGCGGCGGCGGCCCGCAGCTGGCCCGGGCGACGAACTCGGTCGCCAGCGTTATCTCCTCGGGCGGCGTCGCGGGGTCGGTCAGGTGGCGGAGCAGGACCCCGCCGGCCCGCCGGCCGATCTCGCGGGGGTCGCGGCGGACGACCGCGATCGGCGGCTGATGGAGCTCGGTCAGGGAGACGGTGTCGCAGCTGACCAGGGAGAGCTCGGAACCCAGGGCGAGGTGGCGGTCCTGGATCTCCTCGAGGGCACCGAGGAGGATCTGGTTGCCACCGGTGACGATCGCCGTCGGTGGATCGGGCTCCGCCGCCAGCAGCTCGCGGGTGGCGGAGCGGCCGTGCTCGGGGCTGAGTCGTCCTTCGAGGACGGTGAACGTCTCGTCGAGGTTGCGCTCGGCGTAGGCTTCTTCGAGGCCGATGCGACGCTCGCGCGAGAAACGCAGCGGCTGGCCCACGATCAGACCGATCCGCCGGTGGCCGAGGTCGAGGAGGTGTCCGATCGCGTCGCGCATCCCCCCGCGATGGTCGGAGAGGACGGCGCTCGCGCCGAGCTCTTTCGGCAGCTCGCGGTCGATCAGCACCACCGGTCCGTCGAAGTCCTCGAGTGCCGCGAACAGATCCGGACTGTCCTCGGAAGCGGTGGAGAGGAGGAGGCCGTCGACCCGCCGCTGACGCAGCAGCTGCACGTGGCCGGCATCGAGCGCGGGATCGTTCTCGGAGTTGGTCAGGAGCATCGAGTAGCCGTTCTCGCGCAGCGCCCCCTCGGCTCCCCGCGCGATCTGGGCGAAGAGGGGATTGGAGATGTCGCCGACGACGAAGCCGATCGTCCGCGTCTCCCTGCGGCGCAGGCTCTGGGCGAGGATGTCGGGCTCGTAGCCGAGCTCGTCGACCGCGGCGAGCACCCGGTCGCGCATCGCCGGGCTGACGTCCGGATGTTTGGAGAGGACCCGGGACACGGATGACATCGCGACCCCGGCCCGTTCGGCAACCTCGCGCATGCTTGGCCGAGATCGCAGCATCTTGTCCGGGAGTCTAGGACCTCACCCGGAAACGGTCGATGTAGTCCTCGTCCAGTTCCCAGCCGAGTCCCGGGCCGTCGGGCAGCTCGACCCAGCCGTCGACCAGCGGCGGTCGGTTGGCGATCAGGTTCCACCAGATCGGATCGCGGTCCGGGTGGAAGGTCTCGGCGTAGGTCCCGTGCGGGATCGAGGCGAGGAGGTGGGTCGACACCTGCGGCTCCTCGTGGTGGCCCATCGCGACGTCGAAGCTCGGTGCCATCGCGGCGGCGCGCCTCCACTCGGTCGGGCCACCGGACCAGGAGGCATCGAAGTTGCACACGTCGATCGCCCCGGCGACCATCAAGTCACGGCACCCGGCGGCCGAGAACTCGCTCTGACCGGCGCAGACGGGGATCCCGCCGATCGCCCGCACGTCGCTCATCGCGCGCCGGTCGTTGTGCCAGCGGCAGGGCTCCTCGAACCAGCGCAGCCCGAGGTCGTCGACCAGCCGACAGAACTCGATCGCCTGCTCGCGGGTGTAGCCCTGGTTGCCGTCGACACAGAGGACGAAGTCCTCTCCACCCGCCTGGCGCGCCTCGCGGACGCGGACCGCGTCCTCCTCGGGCGAAGCTGCGCCGACCTTGAACTTCATCCCGGCGAAGCCGCGCTCGCGCAGGTCCTCGACCTCCGCGGTGATCGAGACCGGGCTGTCGTAGTAGCCGCCGATGGCGGTCATCTGGAGACGGCTGCGGTAGCCCCCCCAGAGGCGCCAGAGCGGCTGGCCGAGGGCCTTGCCGACCGCGTCCCAGAGGGCGCTGTCGATGCAGGCGGCGGCGACCAGGGCGAGGCGCCGGTCGCGGAGGATGTCGAAGGTGGCGGGGCGGGTCAGCTCCCAGCAACGCTCGATCGCGAAGGCGTCCTCGCCGGCCAGGACCGGGGCGAGCTCCTCGTGGATGATCGAGTCGATCTCCAGGAGCCCGGCGTCCTCGTCGCCCGCGTAGGCCTCGCCGACGATGCCCTGGTCGGTGAAGACCCGGGTCACGATCGTCGAGCGGTGGGTCATCTGGTAATGGCTGCCGCGGTATACGCGGGCGAGCGGAACGCGGATGGGCACCGTCTCGATCCGCTCGATCGTCAGCGGTGCGAGCTGCGGAGCGGCCGTGGCTTTGGTCTGACCGGCGATGTCTTCCTCCTTCGTCAAGTGATCGAAGACGAATCTACCGGAAACGTTTCCAGCAAGCAAGTCTGGTAAGTTTCCCGGAACCGATTGCAACGTGACGAGGAGCAGCGTGGACAAGCAACGTAAGGCCCCGAAGATGAGCCCCGAGGAGCGTGCCGAGCAACTCGAGATCCTGCGCTCCATGCATGAGATCCGGTTCTTCGAGCAGGAGTGCGGGCGACTCTTCGCCCGTGGTGAAGTGCGGGGTACCACCCACCTTTGCGAGGGCCAGGAGGCGGTCTCGGTCGGCGCCTGCAGGGCGCTCCGCGACGGCGACACGATGACCTGCACCTATCGCGGTCATGGGGCGACCCTGGCGATGGGAGCGCCCCTCGACGCCTGCTTCGGTGAGATCTTCGGTCGCGCTCCCGGTCTCTGCCACGGCAAGGGCGGTTCGATGCACCTGACCGACGTGCGAGTCGGCGCGCTCGGCTCGCACGCGATCGTCGGCGCCCACCTGCCGATCGCCAACGGCGCCGCCTTCGAGTCCCGTTACCGAGGCACCGGGGCCGTCCACGCCTGCTTTTTCGGCGACGGCTCGACCAACATCGGCGCCTTCCACGAGTCGCTGAACCTCGCGGCGATCTGGAAGCTGCCGGTCGTCTTCATCTGCGAAAACAACCTCTACGGCGAGTACTCGCCGGTCGCGACGACGACCCCGATCGAGCGGCTCGCCGATCGCGCCGCCGCCTACGGCATGCCCGGTGAACGGATCGACGGCAACGACGTGGTCGAGGTGCGCGAGCGGGTCGCTGCAGCCGTCGCCCGGGGCCGCGCGGGGGAGGGGCCGACGCTGATCGAGGCGATGACCTACCGCCACAAGGGGCACTCGCGGACCGACCCGGGGAAGTACCGTCCCGACGCCGAGGTTGCCCAGTGGCTCGAACGCGATCCAATCCACCTGCACGAACGGTCGCTGGTCGAGGCGGGTGTCGCGGAGGCGGCGCTCGACGAACAGCGCGAGGCGGCCGAAGCGGCCGTCAAGAAGGCGCTCGAGCGGGCGCTCGCCTGGCCCGATCCCGAGCCCTCCGCCCTCCACGACGACGTCTGGGCGACCCGATGAGCGAGGTCACCTACAAAGAGGCGATCAACCGCAGCATCGCCGATGCCCTGGCCGCCGACGAGGACGTCTTCTTCTTCGGCGAGGACGTCGGCGCGGCGGGCGGCGCCTTCAAAACCAGCGTCGGCCTGCAGGAGCGCTTCGGCGAGCGCCGGGTCCTCGACACCCCGATCTCCGAGCAGGCGATCGTCGGCTTGGCGATCGGTGCGGCAATGCAGGGACTACGGCCGCTGGCCGAGATCATGTTCGCCGACTTCCTCGGCGTCGCCTTCGATCAGGTGGCAAACCAGCTGGCCAAGTACCGCTACATGACCGGCGGCCAGGTCACCCTGCCGGTGACGATCCACCTGGCGAGTGGCGGCGGCGCCGGCTTTGGCGCCCAACACTCGCAGGCCGCGGAGAACTGGCTGCTCAACGTTCCCGGCTTGAAGCTCGCGGTGCCGGGAACCGTGGAGGACGCCTACGGGCTGATGCGGGCCGCTGTCGAGGACGACGATCCGGTGCTCTTCTTCGAGCACAAAGGGCTCTTCAACCTGAAGGCGGAGCTGCCCGAGTCGCCCGCCCGGGTCGAACTGGGCCGCGCCGAGCTCGTGCGCGCGGGCGACGACGCGACCGTGGTCGCGACGCAGTTGATGCGCCACCGGGCGATGGAGGCAGCCGAGCACCTGGCGTCGAAGGGCATCTCGGTCGAGGTGATCGATCCCCGGACCCTGGTCCCGTTCGACTTCGCCACGATCTCCGACAGCGTCGACCGCACGAACCACCTTGTCGTGGTCCAGGAGGCGCCGCCGGCCGGCAGTTGGGGCGCGAGCTTGGTCAGTCGCTTGTGCGAAGAGCGGTTCGAGATGCTGGACGCGCCCCCGGCGCTGGTTGCCGCGCCTGAGACGCCGGTGCCCTACGCGGGCTCCCTCGAAAGCGCCTGGCTGCCGGATGCCGAGACGATCGCCGCGCAGATCGAATCGACCGTCGCCTACTGAGCCGTGCGCTTCCTGGTCGAGATCACGGTCGAGTTGCCGGAGGAGTTGCGCGCTCCGGACAGCGAGCGGAGGGCGGAGCTCCTGCGGGCCGAGCTTGAGCGGGGCGTCGAGCTGCGGCGGGCGGGGACGATCGAGTCGATCTGGCGGGTGCCCGGGGGTCTGCGAAACGTGGGCGTCTGGAACGCCGCGGACGCGACCGGGCTGCACGAGGCGATCTCCTCGCTGCCGCTGGCCAACTTCCTGCGCGTCATGGTGACGCCCTTGGCGGAGCATCCGATCGAAAGGGAGGTGGGACGGTGAGCGACCTCGTGATGCCGCGGCTCTCCGACTCGATGGAGGAGGGGACGGTGCTCAACTGGCGCAAGCAGGTCGGCGACGAGGTCGCCGTCGGCGAGGAACTGGTCGAGATCGAGACCGACAAGGCGAACATGGGCTACGAGGCCGATGTCGCCGGGACGCTGCTGGAGATCGTCGTGGGCGAGAACGAGACGGCTCCGGTGGGGGCCGTGATCGCAAGGATCGGGGATCCGGGGGCGGAGCTTCCGGGGGGCGCCGAAGGAACGGGCGGTGCGAAGGACGCTGAAGGATCGGCTGGTTCGGGGGACACCAAGGGATCGGCCCCCGCGGCCGCGGGTCCTGCCGCCGCAGGGGACCCCCCACGTCCTGCGGTAGCTGAAGCTTCCTCGGACGTGGGCCCCCCTACGGCGTCACCCGCGGACGGGGGGGCTGGTGCTCAGACGCCCGCGACCGGCAACGGTGGCGCTCCGGAGGGCGGCTCGACTTCCGGCCGGGTCAAGGCCTCGCCCGTCGCGCGTCGCATGGCTGCGGAGCTGGGCGTCACCCTCGACGCTCTTTCCGGCAGTGGTCCGGGCGGTCGCGTGGTGAAGCGTGATGTGGAAGGCGCCGCTTCCGCGGGTGGCGTGCGGGCGGGGGACCCCCGCCGCGCGCAGGCGCAGCCGAGCACCGTGGGGGTGGCCCGCGCGACAGGACCCGCGGCCGCACCGCCCGGTCCCTCACCGTCCGCCGCAGCCGCCCCCCCGGAGACCGCAAAGGGTCAGATCGAGACCGTCGAGCCGACCAGGCTGCAGCAGGTCGTCGCCCGCCGCATGTCGGAGTCCAAGGCGACCGCGCCGCACTTCTACCTCACCACCGAGGTCGACATGGGCGCCGCCGTCGCCGCGCGGGCCCGGATCAAGGAGATCAGCGCCGCGGGCGAGGTCGTGCCGTCCTTCAACCACATGGTGGTGAAGGCGTGCGCGATCGCGCTGAAGCGCTTCCCGCGTGCCAACGGCGCCTACAAGGACGGCCGCTTCGAGCTCTACTCGCGGGTCAACGTCGGCATCGCCGTCGCCGCCTCCGACGCGCTCGTCGTGCCGACGATCTTCGACGCCGACCGCAAGGGCCTGCGGGAGATCGCCGCCGACGCGCGGTCGCTCGCGGGCAAGGTCCGCGATGGTCGGGTCACGCCGCCCGAGCTCTCCGGCGGCACCTTCTCGGTGTCGAACCTGGGGATGTACGGGATCAAGAGCTTCGAGGCGATCGTCAACTCGCCCCAGGCCGGGATCCTCGCGGTCGGCGAGATCGCCGACCGGCCGGTCGTCAGGGACGGCGAGGTCGTCCCCGGCAAGCTGATGGAGATGACCCTCTCCTGCGACCACCGCATCCTCTACGGCGCCGACGGCGCCGAGTTCCTCGCCGAGGTCAAGCGCATCCTCCAGGAGCCGATCGCCCTTTCGCTGTAGAGGTCCGCGGCTCGCGACCAGAAGAGCACGCAGAGCTTGCGCGCCGATCGCGCGGGCCGCGGCGGTCGACCTGGGAACTGCCCAACCGTTCGTGGTCCTGAGCGGCGCCGGCGTCACCAACACCGGCCCGTCCGTCCTCAACGGTGAACTGGGTGTCTCGCCGGGCCGTCCGGCGTCCTCGGGACCGCGGTCTCCCGGCGCCGCGCCGGACTGACCGACGGGACTCCGATGTACTGTGGCACCTTGGCGGCGATCGGCGGCGCGGAATTACGCCTCGCCGCCGATCGTGGACGCCAGCCACGGGCGCACCGTCTCCTCGAGTTGGGAGTCGGAGATGTTCGCCAGCGCCTCGAGACCGAGGAAGTGCTTGCCGATCGTGATGCCGAGGATGCTGCCTCCAGATCGTCTCGATCGCACCGCCGGGTACCGGTGGGCTCGCCGCGCCGGAGGCCATCGCGCTGAGCCGTGAGGCCAACGACCTCGCGAGCGAGGCGGTCGGACGCCATCCGACCCGCCTGCGGGCGATGACCACGCTGCCGATGTCCGATCCGGTGGCCGCCGTGGCCGAGCTCCGGCGCACCGCCGATGACCCCGCCCACGTCGGCCTGATGACCTACGGGCGCACCGGTGAGCGACCGCTCGACGACCCCGCACACGACGAGCTGCTGGGTCTCGCCGCCGCGCTGAGACGGCCGGTGTTCGTCCATCCGCAGATCCCCGCCTGCCGCCGTCCGCGAGGCGTCCTACGGGGGTTCGATCCGAAGGTCGACCTCCCGCTCGCCACCTTCGGCTGGGGGTGGCACATCGAGGCCGGGCTGGCGGCGCTGCGGCTGATCCTGCGCGGGACCTTCGACCGCCATCCCGACCTGCAGATCGTCCTCGGCCACTGGGGGGAGATGCTTCTGTTCGCGCTCGACCGGGTCGACAGCCTCTCCAATGTGGCGAAGAGCCTGCAAAGGGCGGTCGCCGAGTACTTCGACACCAATGTGTGTGTCGCCGGCAGCGGCATGCTCTACCCGCGCCTGCTCCGCCACGCGCTCGACTTCATCGATACCGACCGGATCCTGCTCTCCGGCGACTATCCCTTCCACCGCCTGAAGGCGGAGGGGGTCGAGGAGTTCCTGTCGACGCTCCCCGACGCTGATCGGCGGAAGATCGCCCACGGCAATGCCGAGGATCTCTTCGGTCTCCCGAAGGAGGCCGCATGAGCTCGAGGACCTCCGAACGGACCCAGCGGCGGCGACGCGGTGGTCGTCCGGCGCGTCGCACAAGAAGGTTCTTCGCCTCGCGGCTCGAGTAGGCGGTCGAGAACCCGGGCTGGGACGGGAGCATCTCGAGCCGCCGTCGCGTCTCCGTCTCTTTAGTGAACTGAACGTTCAGTGTGAAATTCGGAGGGATGATGGTCGACGGGGCAAGGACGTTCTTGATCACGAGGGTGAGCTCGGGACTCGGCCGGACGCTCGCCCGGGCGGCGGTGGGCGATGGAAACCGGGTGGTCGGCACGGTCCGCCAGGCGGGCGACGCCGAGGCTTTCGAGTCGGTCGGGCGCCTGGCCAGGGCCGAGGTGCTGGACGTCACCGACGACGCCGCGGTGGCCGCGGCGGTCGACCGGACCGAGGCCGGTCCGATCGACGTGGTCGTCGCCAACGCCGGCTACGGCCAGGAGGGCACGATGGAGGAGCCAGTTCGACGTGAACGTCTTCGGCGCGGTGGCGACGATCAAGGCCGTGCTGCCGGCGATGCGCGAGCGTCGCTCCGGCCACGTGATCGGGATCACCTCGCTGGGCGGGCTGATGACGATCTGCTCTTCGGCGGCCTCATCTACCGTCTCCTGAACGGCAACACGCCGTTGACGGAGGAGCGGGCCGGCGCGATCGCCGAGGCGGCGATCGGGGCCCTATTGCTCGAGGCGGCGCATTAGCGAACGGTTGATTGCCTCAGTCGCCCGGCGGGGGACGATCGACAGCCGTGGGGCGCCTTTCGGTCCATTCCCGAGGCGAGCGGGCGGCCAGTGGGTTGCCGGCGACGCCCCGCGCGGTAAGGTCGGTCAGAGGGAGCGCCGAGAGAGGGTTGGCGAGATGGGCGAGCAGCTCAGCATGCTGGACACGATGTTCCTCGAGCTGGAGCAGTTCGACGAGAGCGCCCACATGCACATCGGCGCGGCGCTCGTCTTCGACCCGCTTCCCGGGGACGCGACGCCGGACATCGGGACGCTGCGCAAGTACGTGGGCGAGCGCATCGGGATGCTGCCGCGCTTCAGGCAGCAGCTCTCCGCCACGCAGGCAGGCCCGCTCACCTGGCTCACCTGGGAGCCGGCGGAGGCGTTCGACCTCGACTCCCACCTCCACCGCGCGACGCTGCCGGCCCCGGGCGGCGAAGCGGAGCTGTACGAGTGGCTCGGGGACTTCTGGTCCCACCGGCTGGACCGCCACCGACCGCTTTGGGAGATGGCGCTGATCGACGGCCTGGAGGGTGGGCGCTGGGCGCTGGCGACCAAGACGCACCACTGCCTCGTCGACGGGGTCGGCTCGGTCGACATCGGCAACGCCCTGCTCGACACCTCTCCCGAGGGCAGCCCGCCCCGCCCGGCGCCTCCGGGCGCCGGCGAGGACGAGGAGGAGCGGGAGCGGCAGGGCAGCGGCCGGTTCTGGCTTTCTCCCGGTCTGGTGATGCGCGGCGCGCGGGCCGGCATCGGCGCGGCCCGCCACCCGCGCGAATCGTTCGACCGGGTGCGGGCGGCGGCCGAGCTGGTCGTGCGCGACGAGGTGATCGGCGCGCCGCGCTCGAGCCTCAACGGGCCGATGAGCGGCACCCGCCTGTTCACCACCGTGCGGCTGGACCTCGACGACGTCAAGGGAACCCGGAGCCGGCTCGGCGGCACCGTCAACGACGTCGTGCTCGCGATCTGCGCGGGCGGGTTGCGGCACCTGCTGCTCTCGCGCGGCGAGGAGCTGCCCGGGCGCAGCCTGCGGGCGCAGGTGCCGGTGAACATCCGCAGGGAGGACCGCGAGCACTCGCTCGGCAACGAGCTGACCTCGCTCTTCGTCGAGCTGCCGGTCACCGAGGCGGATCCGTTGGCTCGCTATCACCGCGTCGTCGGGCGCGCCGAGGAGCTCAAGGCCGGCTCCCAGCGAACCGGCGGCAAGACGATCGTCGACCTCGCCGACATGGGGCCGCCCCTGGCCGGGGCGCTGCTGGCGCGCTCGATGTTCGGCGGCACGCGGATGTTCAACCTGACGATCACCAACGTCCCCGCTTCCCGCGAGCGCCTCTACGCGCTCGGCGCCCCCCTCGTCGACGTCCTGCCGCTGGTGCCGCTGTTCGCCGGCCACACGATCGGCATCGCGGTGGTCTCCTACGCCGGCCAGATGGTCTTCGGCCTCAACGCCGACCGGGTCGGCGCGCCCGACGTGGGCGTGCTCGCCGAGGGCATCGAGCGCTCGTTCGCGGAGCTGAGCAGGTCTTAGATGATCGAGTCCACGACAGGCGGGCGAAGAAGCGGCATCAGGCGCGCCGGCGCGCCGGCGCTGCTCGGCCTGCTCCTCTGCCTCGCGATGCCCTCCGTGGCCGGCGCCAGGGCGTTCGGCATCGGGACCGGGGACGTGCCCGACATCGCGATCGACCGCGGCGGGTCGGCCCACCTCGCCTGGGCCACCCACCGGGGGGTGCTCTACTGCGGCCTCTACCGAGGCGGGGAAGCCTGCGGACGTCCGCGGCTGCTCGGCGGAGGCGGACTGACCGCCGGGCGCCCGCACGTCCTGGTGGCCGGGCGCGGCCGGCTGGTCGTCAGCCTCGGCGACGGGCCGTGCCCGGAAGGGCGGCCCGGCCTCTGCACCTACGTGCGCGAATCGCCTAGCGACGGGGTGAGCTTCGATCCGCCGCGCGCGATCGCGATCTCGGAATGGCCGGGGCCGCAGCCCGGGCCGAGCAGCTTCGGCGACGCCGTCTTCGGACCGGGCGACTCGATCTCCTACGCGAGCGCCACCGGCGCGGTCTTCTTCGCCAACGCCCCGCTGGGCGACGGCGCCGGGCACCGCTTCGTCGAGCTCGCCGATCCGACCCCCGGCGCCACCGGCGCCACCGGCGTCGCCGTCGGCCTCGCCGGGTCGAGGCCGGTCGTGGTCTACGCCGACACCGCCGAGCCGCAGAGCCTCCACTGGCAGGCGGGCAGCGGGCTCGCCGGCCTCGACCAAGTGGCCGGCTGGACGTTCCCGCGGACGATCGCGAGCGGTGTGCGGGTGGGCGAAAACGATGCCGTCGCGAGCGGGCCGGCCGGGCTCTTCGTGATGTACCAGCGGGGGCCCGCGCACGGCGTCCAACGCTTCTTCGTGCGGCGCTTCACCGGCGATGGCTTCGGCCCGGAGGTGCCGGTCGGCGAACCGCTGCGCGGCGGCGATTACCCGATTCCGGCCGATCTGACCGAGGACGGCTCCGGCCGCCTGCACGCGGTGTGGATCGATTACCGCTCGCATCGCATCCGCGCCGTCGCCTCGACCGTCGGCGGCGCGACCTGGGGGCGGCCGTTCACGATCGCCGCCGGGCGGGCCGTTCCGCCGGGCGAGCGCTCGGTGCCGCGGCTCGTCGCCGCCGCGGCGCCCGATGGCCTCGGCTATGTCGTCTGGGTCGGCGGCTCGGGACGCGGGGAAGCCTTGCGGGTGCAGGCCGCACAGCTGGAACCCCACGGCCCGCACGGCTCCTGCCGGCTGCCGAACTGCCTGGTGCTAGGCGGCAGGCAGAGCCGCGCGCGGGGGAACCTGCGCCTCGGCCTGCGGGTGCGGGTCCTCAGCTGCCGGTCCAGGCGGCTGCGGGCGGAAGCCAAGGTGACGATCCCCCCCCGCCCCGGCCGGCGTCCCCGGTTGCGTCTGCGCGGCACCCGGATGCGCCTCGACGGGGGCGGCCCGCGCCACGCCCGCGGTCGGCCGCCGACCGCGACCTTCTCCTTCCCCCGCGGCGCGCGGGGCGCTTCCCACCGGGTGACGGCGAGCGTGGCGCTGGCCACGACGCGGGGCGGCCCGCGCCGGGAGCGCACCGTGACGCTGGATCAGTCCTTCGCCGCCTGCCCGTAAGGCTGCCGCAGGCTCGTTGCCGGTCGGATCGGGCGCGGCCGCCCGGCCCGCTAGCGGACGAGCCAGGCGGGGCCCTGCATTTCCGGCGTCCGCGGGCTGCGGTTGCCGCCGAGGACGCCGACCCGACGGCCGTTCCTCGCCCGGAAGACCTGCAGCAGCGGGGGGCCGCCCGAGGCGTTCGTGCGCTGGGCCACGACGAAGCGGCCGTTGGGCGAGTACGAGGGGCTCGCAAGGAAGCCGAGCGGGCGGCCGGGCCTGCCGGTCAGGCGGCTCATCCCCCGGCCGTTCGGTCGCATCGTGAACAGCTCGGCGGTGGCCGAGCCGGGGTAGCCGCGGACGAAGACGATCCGGTTGCCGGAGGGGCTGAAGTCGGGTTCGGCGGTCCAGGCCGCGAGCCGGGGCGTGGCGTCGCGGACCCGGGTCCCGTTCGCCCGCATCGTGTAGACGTGCGGCTCGACGCCGACGATCCCGGCCCGTTCGAAGGCGATGATCCGGCCGTTCGGCGACATCACCGGGTTGCGGTCGCTGAAGCGGCCGGAGGTGAGGCGCCGCAGGCCGGTGCCGTTGCGCAGGACGCTGAAGATGTGTTCGACGTCGTGGCTCTTTTCTTCTTCGGAGGCGCGGACGAGGCGGGTGAAGAGGATCCGGCGCCCGTTTCGGGTGAAGGACGGCGCGCGGTCGAACACGGCACCGGTGGTCACTTCCCTGACGCCGCTGCCGTTGGCGCGCGCGACGAAGATGTGCCGCGCCGATTCCCCGCCGACCGAGGCCGAGCGGGCGAACACGATCCAGCGGCCGTCGGCGGAGGTCTGGACTTCGGAGTCGCTCCCGTTCGTCGTCAGTTGGCGCAGTCGCGACCCGTTCGACATGGTCGACCAGAGGCCGCTCGGGGTCCCTGAGGAACCGCCGGTGAAGACGATCGGCCCGTTGCGCCCGGGCCACGCCGCGCTCGCGGATCCCACCCCCAGGCACAAGGCCACCGCCCCGACCAGGGCCGCCCACATCAGCAGCCGGCTGCTTCGATTCCCCACGATCATCGTCACGGATTCCTTTCTCGTTCGGAACCTTCCCCGCGCGAGTCTCGGGGGCAAGTGCGCTCAGCGAGCATATGGAGTCCTCTATCGGCACGCCGGGCGCCCGCCCTTACCAGGCGGCTCGAACCGCCCGCCTACACCGGCGGCAGCTCCGGCTCGGCGCTCGTGGGCGTCGGCCGGCCCCGGTAGCCGACCAGCGTCAGCACGACGCCGAGGGCGCCGAGCGCGGCGGCGAGGAGGAAGCCACCCTGCACGCCCTGGACGAGCGGCAGGCTCGCCGGGTCGGCCGCCGCGGAGACGGCGGTGACGACCGCGGTGACGGCGGCGAGGCCGATGCCGCCGCCCGACAGCTGGGACATGTAGAGGAGGCCGCCCGCGAGCCCGCTGCGGCTCTCCGGCAGGGAGCTGACGCCGACGGTGACCAGGGCGCTCCAGGCGACCCCGGTGCCGAGGCCGATCAGGATCATGCCGGGCAGCAGCGCGGCGTAGGTGGGGTCGTCGGGCATCAGCGCCAGGAGGAGCCCGCCGCAGGCGGCGACAGTGCCGGCGCCGGGGACGGAGACGACCGCGGGCAGACGGTGCAGGTGCGGTCCGCTGAGTCCCGCCGACAGGGCGAAGCTGCCCATCGCCGGCGCCAGCATCAGGCCGGATTCGATCGAGTTGGCGCCGAGCACGTTGGCGAAGATCTGGGGTCCCAGCGCGATCACCGTGAAGTAGCCCATCCCGATCAGCGCCTCGCCGACGAACGAGGTCGCGAAGGCGCGGTTGGCGACCACGTCGGGCGGGATCAGCGCGGCGGGCCCCCAGGCCCGCTGCTGGGCGACGAAGACGGCGATCACCGCGGCGGTCGCGGCGAAGCCGGCGAGCGTCGGCGGCGCGCCCCAGCCCCAGGTGGGCGCGTAGCGCAGGGTGACGAGCAGGGTGATGAGCGCGCCGGCGAGGACGGCGACCCCGGTCCAGTCGATCCTCTGCGCGGGGCCCCGCCCCCACAGGGGCCGGTCGCGCAGCACGAGGAAGGCGGCCAGGAGGCACGCCGGCGCTTCGACCGCGAACACCGCGCGCCAGTCGAGCCACTGGATCAGCAACCCGGCGTCGATCGGGCCCAGCAGCGTGCCGAGCCCCGCGGCCACCATCATCACCGCCCCGGCCGCTCCCGCCCGCGCCGGCCCGTAGTGGGCGAACATCAGCGAGATCGCGGCCGTCCAGAGCAGGCCCACCGCGATGCCCTGGAGCGCGCGACCGACGAGCAGGATCCAGACCGCGGGCGCGGCGGCGACGATCGTCAGGGCAGCCGCGAGGGCGACGGCGCCGACGACGAAGGTGCGGCCGGCGCCGAGCGCGTCGGCGATCTTGCCGCCGGGCACGACGGCGATCGAGAAGGCGATCGCGTAGCCGGTAAGCACCCACTGCGCCGTCTGCAGGCCGGCGGAGAAGGTGTCCTGGATCTCCGGGATCGCTATCCCGACGGCGACGAAGTCGTGGGAGACGATGAAGAAGGCGCCCGCGGCGGCGATCAGCGACAGCAGGCCCGGCGTTCCCGGGCGGCCCGGCGGGTCTCCCATCCGGCGATGCTAGCCGCGCTCGGCGGGCCGCTCGCGGCGGCGTTTATCGAATCCGACAGGACGGGTTGACGCGGACCGTTCCGATCCGGGCAGGCGGGCGGGCGCCCCGTCCTCCGCCCGACGGGTGGAGGGGAGACCCCCGCGCGCGATGGCGGCTACCGCTTGCGGGGGATCTTGAAGACGCCTCTGTATTTGCAGGAGACGAGTTCTTCTTCGCTGCCGACGCTCGGGCCGGCGGCGACGTATTCACGTTCGACCGACACCCACAGCCGCTTTCCGTTCGGCGTGAAGTAGCCCATCGTCAGCAGCGTTTCTTCCCCGAGGCCCCCTTCCATGAATTCCTCGGACCCTTCGGGCTGTTCGCCGCCGCGGCTTTCTTCGATGCTGAAGGTGGGGACCACCTTGCCCTTCGGGTTGTCCAGGCGCTGGACCGGCAGCGCGTAGGAGTTGACCTTCCAGGTCGTCTGCACCGGGCTCCACTTGTTGGTCGGCCCCAGCAGGCAGAGCATCGTCCCGCCGACGACCTTCAGCGCCGTCACCTGGTGCGGCCTGCCGCGGCGGTCGACCTTCGCCTTGACGATCAGCCTGCCGCTCTTCTTCTTGGTGGCGCGCCCCGCGTAGATCGCGTTCTTTCCCGCCTTGGGCGCCGGCTTGGCGGCCGCGGAGCCCGCGACGGCAAGGCAGCCGCCGAGCAGCAGCGCGGCGGCGAGAGTGGCGATCGACAGTCGACTGCGGTGGGCCTGGGCGTTCATTTCCCCTCCGATACTTGGGTGTCGACGCTCTAATCGACCGCGATCGCCATCGGCTTGAACGGCGACCGCTTGCGACGAGCTGCCACCGGCCTATTCCGATGAGCAGAGGCCACCGCCTCGACGAGGGGAGTTGCGGGAAGGCGATCCCGGCCTAGCTGGAGGACGAGGGCCCGCGCGGGGCGGGCCGAGGAGATCGGAGGTGAGTGAGATGACGACGATGTCGATGGACGCCTTCGTCTCCTGGCTCGGGCAGGGCCGGCGATATCGCGGAGCCGGGACCGAGGCCGCCGCGGCCGGAAGTTGATCCTCGGCTCGGCGGCGCCGGGGCTTGCCGTGACCGGTATGAGCTCTACGCCTGTCGGTAGTAGGCGGCGTTGCGCTCGATGTAGTGCGCCCACTCGGACGGCACCGAGTCCTCGGCGAAGATCGCGTCCACCGGGCAGGCCTCGACGCACGCGTCGCAGTCGATGCACTCATCGGGATCGATGTAGAGCATCTCGCTCTGCCCATAGTCGGGCTCCTCGGGCGTCGGGTGGATGCAGTCGACCGGACAGACCTCGACGCAAGAGTTGTCCTTGGTGCCGATGCAGGGCTCGGTGATCACGTAGGCCATATGTCTGTCCTCCTGGATCGCACTTTTCTACACAATAGGTGTGTAAAAGATATCAGCATTGCTATTCCGTCCTCGGCCAAGGCGTGGGCTCAGCCGCCGTCGTCGAACGGCCCCGAGACGGCGACGATGCAGCCGGCGCGCTCCGGGTCGTGGGGCTCGAAGCGCGTCAGCCGGGCGTCGGGGAGCATCTCGGCCATGAGACCCCGGGTGACGCCTTCGTGGAGGGCGCAGACGACCTCCTGGTTCTCACGGACCGACTCCTTGTACGGGCAGTTTTCGAGCCTGCAGGTGAAGCCTTCGTCGTCGCGGGTCTCCAGCTCGGGTCGGAATCCGAGCGAGGCGATCGCCCGCCGGAACCCTTCCACCGGGTCGTCGCCCGGACCGCTCGGCGCCAGTTCCCGCCCGATCTCCCGTCCCTCCCTCGCGACTTCCCGCAGGCGGTTGCGACCGGGCGGTATGGCGCGGGCCAGCCAGCGAGCGAGGTCGGTGTAGCCGGTCGGGCGGCCGCCGCCGGGATCCGCGCCCGGGGCGACGCTCCAGAGGTCTCCGGGCCGTCCGCGGCGACCCTTGTTGCGGCTGCGCTCCACCAGCCCCGCCTCCTGCATCCGCTCGAGGTGTCGCCTGATGCCGTTCGGATGCAGGTCGAGCGCGGCGGCGATACTGTCGGTCGCGGCGGGTGCCCGGATCTCGACCAGCCACGAGAAGATCCGCGCCCGGGTTCGCTGCCGAAGCACGTCGTCTTCGATCGGCAGGTCCATCGCGACATTTTACACATTGAGGTTGTGTAAATGATCGGAAAGCCTCGGATGGACGGTGGTGACCGGGCGGGCGACCAAGATGGCCGCACGGATGCCATGAATTGGCTGAAGGAACTGTCCCCTTCCTATTTCGCGATGTCGATGGCGACCGGCATCGTCTCGATCGGCTGCCAGGTGCTGGGCCTGCGACCGCTCGCGGTGGCGCTGTTCGCGGTCGACGTCGCCGCCTATCTGGCGCTCTGGGTGCTGAGCCTCCTGCGAGTGGCCCTCTTCCCCCGCAGCATGCTGGCCGACCTGGCCAGCCATCAGCGCGGCATCGGGTTCCTCACCGTGGTGGCGGCCACCGGGGTGCTCGGGGCGGACGTCATCGCCCTCTTCCCAGTACTGGGGCGCGGTCTTCCCGACCGGCATGTACACGGTGGCCACCTATCGGATGATCGAAGCGCTGGACCTCCACTTTCTCGGGCTCGTCCCCAAGGTCTTTCTCGGCTTCGCCCTCTTCGCCTGGCTCGCCACCTTCATCGGCCTGCTGCGGACCCTGGGGCGCGGGCTCGCCGTGGCGACCGGGAACCGCGGCCGACCGGGACCGTGACCTGGCGGCCTTCGCGACCGGGACGTGCCGTTCGACCAGGGATCTGCTGTTTTTACACTTCTAATGTGTAAAATCGAGGCATGGAACGAAAGGACGACAGCTTGAGGACCGATGCACGGGCCGCGGAAACCTCCGCCGCGGAGCGCGCGAATCGCGGCTCGACGGTGGGGGTACCGCTGTGTTGCCAGGCGTGGGTGGCCGAGAGCTCCCAGGTCTGGCGGCGGCACATCCGCACGCCCGAGGCGCCGACGGCCGGCCGTGATGGTGGGCCCGTTCAGGTGGAGCGCTTGGCGGCGTGGCGCCGCGTGTAGAGCTTCTCTCGAAGCTCCATCGCGCCGGGATGGCCATCGCCGGGCCACGGCGTCAGCAGCAGCAGCAATCTGGTATCGGCGGTCGCGGCGACCCGGTGCCGTTCGCTCGGCTCGAACTCGACCAGGAGGCCTTGCCTTCCGCCGATCGGGCCGTGGGTGTTGCCGGACACCTCGATCTCGCCCGAGACCACGAGCAGGAAGGCTCGCTCGTGCACCTCATGCTCGTCCAGGCTCTCGCCGGCGGCGAGGTCGAGCACGATGACCCGGGCATCCTCGCTCGAGGAAAGAATCTCCGGTAGGCGCGGCCTCAGCTTCAGGTCGTCAAGGTCCCAGCTCTTCACCCGTTCACTCCTTCCCGTTCGTGTCCAGGCGCCGAATGCGCGGCGTCGGCACCGATCCTATCGCCGCAGACGATTCCCCACGATGGCCCCCTCGCGGAGGGACTGGGGACGGCGGTTAAGGGCGCCGGCTGGGTGCCCGACGAGGAGGTCGCCGAGCTCGCAGAGCGCAACGGGACCGTGCGCGGCGGCGTCGCGGACGGCCACCCGAGCCTGGCGCGGGTGGAGCATGCCTGCGAGGCGATCCTCGCCCTCTCGGGGACCACCAACGGCCGGCTCGCGGCCGAGGGATTCCGCTCGCTCGAGCGGGCCACCGGGGTCGAGCTCGTCGATCTCGCGGCGGGCCGCGGCGGCGACCGGATCGAGCTCGCCGACGCCCGCGTGCAGCCGCGCACCGTGATCACCTCGCCGGAGTGGTCCGGGATCGAGGCCCACGGGCGCCGCTACGCGCCGTTCACCATCAACGTCGAGCGCAAGAAGCCCTGGCACACGCTCTCCGGCCGCATGCACCTCTACCTCGACCATGCCTGGATGCTCCGAGCTGGGGGAGGGGCTGCCGATCTTCCGCCCGCCGCTCCGCCACAAGGCGATCTACGACGACGATCCGGCGGCGGCCGGCGACACGCCGCGTGAGCTGACCCTGCGCACCTCACCCCGCACTCGAAGTGGTCGATCCACTCCGAGTACCAGGACAACCTGCACATGCTGACCCTGTTCCGCGGCGTCGGCATGCTCTGGGTCAGCCGCGAGGACGCGGAGGCGCTCGAGATCGCCGACGGCGACTGGGTCGAGGCCCACAACCGAAACGGTGTGATCGCCTGCCGTGCCGCGGTCTCGCACCGGATCCCCGAAGGGGTCTGCATGATGTGCCACTCCAAGGGCAAGCACCTGAACGTGCCGTTGACCGAACAGGAAGGGAAGCGCGGCGGCACCGACAACTCCCTGACCCGGATCGTGATGAACCTCGACAAGTGCATCGGCTGCCACACCTGCTCGGTCACCTGCAAGCAGGTGTGGACCAACCGGCCCGGCGCCGAGTACATGTGGTTCAACGACGTCGAGACCAAGCCCGGCGTCGGCTACCCGAAGCGTTGGGAGGACCAGGAGCAGTGGAAGGGCCGCTGGGAGCTCGACCGCAAGGGGCGCCTGCGGCTGAAGGCGGGCGGCCGGATCAAGAAGCTCCTGACGATCTTCTCCAACCCGGATCTGCCCGAGATCGACGACTACTACGAGCCCTGGACCTACGACTACGAGAACCTGATCACCGCGCCGCTGTCCAAGCACGACCCGGTGGCCCGGCCCCGCTCGCAGCTCACCGGCGAGCCGCTCGAGCAGATCAGCTGGGGTCCCAACTGGGACGACAACCCGGCGGGCGCGCCGGAGCGCATCCACCAGGACCCGCTGACCGAGGGCATCCAGGGGCAGGTGAAGGCGACCTACGAGCAGGCCTTCATGTTCTACCTGCTGCGGATCTGCGAGCACTGCCTGAACCCGTCCTGCGTCGCCTCCTGCCCTTCGGGGGCGATGTACAAGCGCGAGGAGGACGGGATCGTCCTCGTCGATCAGGCCAAGTGCCGGGGCTGGCGCTTCTGCGTCTCCGGCTGCCCCTACAAGAAGGTCTACTTCAACCACCGCACGGGCAAGGCCGAGAAGTGCACGCTCTGCTACCCGCGGATCGAGGCCGGGCTGCCGACGATCTGCTCGGAGACCTGCGTCGGACGCATCCGCTACATCGGCCCTCGGGATCTCCGAGAGCGCCTATCGCTGGTTCTCCGCGGTCGCCGGCGGGATCGCCGGCGCGGTGACCCTGATCGGCTTCCTCGGCCTCCTCTACCGGCGGACCACCAGCCCGCGGGTGAGGCGAGCGACCACCCGGGTCGACATCCTCACCTACTTCCTGCTCACGGTCCTGATCGTGATGGGCTGCTGGATGACCTTCGGCTTCAACCTCGCCTCCCACAGCCCGTACAACTACCGGGTGTCGATCGGCGAGTGGTGGCGCTCGATCTTCTACCTGAACCCCGACGTCGGCGCGATCCAAGGCGCCCCGCTGATCTACCAGCTCCACGCGATCGTCGCCTGGGCGTTCTGGGCCCTCTTCCCCTTCAGTCGCCTCGTCCACGCCTGGAGCATTCCGCTGCAGTACATCGGCAGGCCCTACATCCTCTACAGGCGGCGCTACGGTCCCCCCGTCCGGGCCTCCCGCGGGGCGCGCGGAGGCTGAGGGCACCGCCGCCCACGCCGGCCCGCGAGACCCTCGCCGGCCACCCCACGCGATCACGGGTCTGTAAATGGGCACGGCTGGGTTCGAACCAGCGACCTCTCGCGTGTGAAGCGAGCGCTCTCCCACTGAGCTACGCGCCCGGGACCGACCAGTTTACGCCGCGCGGCGGTGCGGGGACCTCGTGGCCGGGAGTGGGTCGACTGCTCCCTTCAGGTCGCCGGCTGCGGCCGGGCGATGGGCTCTCCTCCCGGCGGCGGGGAGCCCTCGCCCGCGTCCCCTTCGCCGTCTCCCTCCGCGCGGCGCCGCAGCGCCAGGCCGACGAAGGGGAAGACCAGGGTGGAGAGCATCGCCGCGCCGACCAGGCCGGCCGCCGTCGAGTCGCTCATGTGCCCGGCCTCCACGGCGAGGGCGGTGATCGCGACCACCAGCGGCAGCTCGGTCGCGCAGTAGAAGGCGAGGGCGGCGCGGTCGCGCGCCCCCAGCACGCCGCGGTAGAGCAGCATGGCGGGGGCGCCGCGGATCGCCAGGAAGAGGGCGAAGAACATCGCCAGCTTGGCGATCGCGCCGAGCGAGCCGAGCGCCGCCAGGTCGAATTCGATCCCGCTGACGACGAAGAAGAAGGGGACGAAGAAGCCGAAGCCGACCGCGGTGAGCTTCGACTCGAACACGGCGGCCTCGTGGCCGCGCAGCGCGAACCGCACGATCAGCCCGGCGAAGAAGCCGCCGAGGAGGAGGTCGATGCCGAGCCGGTTGGCGAGGAAGACGAGGCCGAAGACCAGCACCATGGTCGCCCGCACCGCCAGCTGGCTGCTCGCCTCGAGCGTCCGTTCGAGCGCCTCCCAGCGGCGCCCCGTCCAGTGGATCGAGGCGGCGCCGAAGGCCAGCGAGAGGACCGCGAAGACGATCAGGATCGCCGACTCCCGCAGCGGCCTGCCGGTGGAGAGCACGATCGTCACCAGCAGGATCGGACCGAACTCTCCAGCCCCGCCGGCCGCCAGCAGGTAGGTCCCGAAACGGGTCTTCAGCTCGCCGTTGTCGCGCAGGATCGGGATCAGCGTGCCGATCGCCGTCGTCGCCATCGCCGAGCCCGCGTAGAGGACCGAGGAGACGACCCCGACCGCGACGAGCACGCCGCCGACCGCGTAGGCGAGCAGCACCGAGAGCACCCAGCCCCAGCCGCCGAGCCGCAGCGGCGTCCCCTTGATCCGCTGGAAGTCGATCTCGTAGCCGGCGAAGAAGAAGAGCATGCCGAGGCCGAGGTTGGAGAAGAATTCGATGAATTCGTCGTGGTGAGCGATGCCGAGGACTTCCGGGCCGATCAGGATCCCGAGGACCAGCTCGAGCACCACCACCGGTGGCGCGAGTCGCCGGGGGAAGGCGGCCGCGGTTCCCGCGGCGACCGCGGCGGTGACGACGATCGCGAAGAAAGATCCCGGGTCGGACTTGATCAAGGCAGCGCGATCCTACGGGCGGTAGGGTGTTCGGTGGACCGTGCTAGGCGGGGAATCAGCGGTGCCCTATAACCCGCAATCCGCTCTAGCGGGGCCGACTACCGTTCCGAGGGACTGGCCGTCGGGGTCAGTACGTCGCGGCGGCGTTGACGGCCGGGTCCCGCGCGACGTGGGCACGCGAACCAGGTCAGGTCCGGAAGGAAGCAGCCTTAAGCGGATGCCGCGGGTGCCGTGGGGAAGCCCGGCTCGAGCCATAAACGACGGACACGCCCGGTGACCTTGTTTCGAAGGCGGGTGCACGGTCCACTTTCTTCACCCGCGGCGCGCTGCGCTGCGCCGCGCCGCGGCTGCGCCGCACTCGGTCGGTCCGCGGTGCGCTCGACCTGCGCCGCCGTTCCGCCGGCCGGCAGACTGCCGGCGATGCTGGACGAGCGCTGGATCCGGTCGATGCACGTCGAGTCGATGCGACACGCCGACCTCCACGCGGAGCGCCGGCCGCACGTCCTCTTCCAGGCCTCGACGATCGGCGCGCTGCTCGACGGCGCCTTCGAGGGCGATCTGACCTTCGCCGAGCTCGCCGAGCGCGGTGACCTCGGACTGGGGACGCTGAACGGCCTCGACGGCGAGATGATCGCCCTCGACGGAGCGTTTCTGCGGGCCGACGTGGACGGGGTGGTGACGCCGATCGGACCGGCGGTGCGGACGCCGTTCGCGGTGGTGACCAGGTTCGATCCGACCGTCGAAGGGGAGATCCCGGCAGGGCTCGACCACGAGGCGATCCTCGCGGCGCTCGACGGGCTGGCGCCCGCCGGCGGGTCGACCTTCGCGGTGCGGCTCGACGGCCGCTTCGCGCGCGTCCGCGCCCGCTCGGTCCCGCGCCAGGAGCCGCCCTACCGGCCGCTCGCAGAGGTGGTCGCCGACCAGCACGTCTTCGAGCTGGACGACGTCGACGGGACGATGGTCGGCTTCCGCTTCCCGGCGTTCGTCGAGGGGATCGAGGTCGCCGGCTACCACCTGCATTTCGTCGACCGCGCCCGGCGGCGCGGCGGCCACGTCCTCGACTCGCGCTCGGGCGGGCCGCTGCGGGCCCGGCTCGACCCCGCCGCCGACCTCCACGTGGAGCTGCCGCCGGCCGTCGACCTGGCGGACCCCGACCTCGCCGCCGCGACCCACGCGGCGATCGACGCGGTCGAGCGGGACGGCAGCTGAAGGGCGCGGACGTTGGCGAGGCGGCGCTGCACGCATTTGGGCCCTCATAGGGGACCAAATGCGTGCAGCGCGATCCCGTGACCTCTCCACGTCCCTTGCCTCGGGCGCCGGCTTTCCCTCCGGCCGCGACGCCTCGCGCCCGACCCGCTGGCGCTAGCCGCCGCAGCGGCTGTAGATCAGCCAGCTCTCGTTGCCGGCGACCTTGTGGAAGCCGGGGGGCGGGTGGATTTCGAAGTTGGTCTTGTCGTTCGGGTCGAGGATGTAGTTGTGGATCACGAACGAGCTGGCCGGCTGCACCCAGTAGCCGTGTTCCTCGGCTTCTTCGAGCCGCAGCTTTTCTTCGCCGGAGACCGCCTCGGAGGCGCTGACGATGTCGGTCGGCTTCACTTCGAGGCCGAAGGCGAGCCGCGGCACCGCGCGGTGGTTGGGGACCGCGATCGGCCCGCATTCCGGCGAGAACGCGCCTTCGTGGACGAGCGCGGTGAGATCGTTCTCGATCTGGCCCTGGTTGGTGAGGTCGGTGTGGACCTGGCGGTCGAGGCTCCACTGGTTCGGCAGCCAGATCAGCACCATCGCCAGCACGATCGCGGCGAAGACCTGCCAGCGCAGGCGCCAGGGGTTGCCGGGCTCGATGAGGCGCCAGCCGAGCAGGGAGAGCGCGAAGAAGATCGAGAGGATCGCGCCGGCGAGCATCGTGTAGCGGGAGATGATCGCCAGCCCGGCGGTGCCGAGCACGGCGAAGGCGAGCAGCGCCAGCACGACGGCGGCGAAGCCGAGCGCGGCGCGGCGCGGCAGCAGGAAGATGCCGAGCAGCAGCCCGCCGAAGCCGCCGATCATCCCCGGCCACTGCATCACTTCGCCGAGCCGGCGCGGGCCGTAGAGGACGACGTCGAGCGGGCCGGTCTTGCGCTTCAGCGTCGCGACGGTTTCCTGGGTGCCGGTCAGCGAGTAGAGCGGGTCACCGGTGGTGACGGCGTCGAACAGCACCCAGATGATCAGCCCGCCGAGGGCCAGCAGGGCCAGCCAGGCGAGCTGCTTGGGCGAGCGCTCGCCGCGCCACCCGACCTCCCACCCGAAGGCGTCGAAGATCGGCCGGAACCTCCGGTCGGCGGCCGGCGGGCCCGGCGTCCCGTCCGGCCGTGGGCCGCGGCGGCGTCGTGCGCCGCACGTCGAAGGCGAGCCAGAGCCAGTAGGCGATCGCGAACCCCCAGGCCTCCGGGCGGAGCAGCCCCGCCGGGACCAGCAGGGCGAGGACCGGCCAGCCGGCGCGGGGCCTGCGCGCCTCGACGTAGAGGGCGCCGAGGCAGAAGGCGATGTAGGGGAGGTCGACGTAGGCGCGCAGGCCGTTGGAGAGGAACGGCGCCCTCGTGAGGACGATCAGGGCGGCGAGGACGCCGACCCATCTGTCGAACCAGACCGTCCCCAGCCGGTAGACGAAGTAGGCGATCAGGCCGAGGGAGACGTAGGCGAGGATCATCGTCACGGTGACCGGCGCTTCGCCGAACGGGGTCAGCACGAGCCCGAGGAAGTCGATCAGCGGGTGCGGCGTGGGGGGCAGGGCGGCGCCGTAGTCGGGGCTCATCCCGTGCGCCAGTTCGCGGCCCCAGACCAGCGCGTAGATCGTGTCGTAGTTGGGGAAGCCGACCGGGAAGAGGACCAGCAGCACCGCGCTCACCGCGCCGACCCAGGCAGCCGGGGTGAGCCATCTGGAGACCTTCGCCGGCACGGCGGGCAACCTACCGCCCCGTCCTGAAGGGTTTCCGAGCTTTCGGCGTCATATGACCCCGAAAGCTCGGAAACGGGGTCGGGCCGGGGACGGTCTGGGCCGTGGATACACTGGCTGGGCGCCCTTTATGAGCACCGAGTCCACGTCTCTCTACCGCCGCCACCGCCCCGGTTCCTTCGACGAGGTGGTGGGGCAGACCCACGTCGTCCGCACCCTGCGCAACGCGGTCGGGCAGGACAAGGTCAACCACGCCTACCTGTTCGTCGGCTCGCGCGGCACCGGCAAGACCTCGATGGCGAAGATCCTCGCCCGCTCGCTGAACTGCGAGCGCGGCGGGCCGACCGTGACCCCGTGCGGCGAGTGCGAGTCGTGTCGGACGATCGCCGCGGGCACCTCGATCGACGTGATCGAGATGGACGCCGCCTCCAACCGCTCCGTCGACGACGTCCGCGAGCTGCGCGAGCGGGTCGCCTATGCCCCCGCGGGCGGCCACTGGAAGGTCTACATCCTCGATGAGGCCCACATGCTCACCAAGGAGGCCTGGAACGCCTTCCTGAAGACGCTCGAGGAGCCGCCGCCGCGCACCGTCTTCGTCCTCGCGACCACCGAGGCGCACAAGGTGATGCCGACGATCGCCGACCGCTGCCAGCGCTTCGACTTCCAGCGCCCCTCGCTCGAGCAGATCTCCGAGGTGCTGAACCGGGTCGCGGCGAGCGAGTCGATCACGATCGATGACGCCGCGGTGGCGATGATCGCCCGTGCCGCCCAGGGCAGCTTCCGCGACGCGCTCGGGACGCTGGACCAGTTGGTCGCCTTCGGCGGCGAGCAGATCGACCTCGACGGGGTCTTGGAGATGCTGGGCGCCGCCGACGCCGACCTGCTCTTCGAAGCGGTCGACGCGGTGGCCGCCGCCGACCCGAAGGCGGCGCTGCTCGGGGTCGAGAAGATGGCCCGGTCCGGCCGCGACCCGGCCCAGTTCGCGCGCGACCTGCTGGCCCACCTGCGCCACCTGCTGGTCACCCAGACGACCGGCGAGGTGCCGAGCACCTTCGTTGTCACGGCCACCGACACCGAGCGCATCCGGCGGCAGGCGGCCGCGGTCGGCCCCGCCGGCCTGGTCCGCACGATCGACGAGCTGGCGGCGGCGCTGGGCGCCGTGCGCGACGGCGACGATGCCCGCATGGCGATCGAGATCGCCCTGCTGAAAGCCGCCCGCCCCGACCTCGACCCGACCACCGAGGGCCTCCTGCGCCGAATCGAGCGCCTCGAGCAGCAGCTGACCTCCGGCGGCCCTCCGCCCCCGCCCGAGCGACGGGCCCCCGAGCCGCAGCCGCAGGCGCCCGAGCCCGCGCCGAGCCAGGCTCCGGCGGTCCAGCCGCAGGCGCCCGAACCTCCGCCCAGCCAAGCCACCACGGCCCAGCCCGCGACGCCGGAGCCCGCGCCGAGCCCAGCCACGGCGGCCCAGCCTGCGACGCCGGAGCCCGCGCCGCCAGGCGCAGCCCCTCCGTCCGCGGGTGGCGCGCCGGTGGGGGACCCCCGTGGCGCGCAGGCGGCGCCGCCGCCGAGCACCGTGGGGGTGACCGGCGCGACAGGACCCGCGGACGAAGGCCCTCCGTCCAACGACATCCCGTCGTCCGTGACCTCCCTGGACGACGTCCAACGCATCTGGCCCGCCGTCCTCACCAAGCTCGCCGAGAAGGCCCCCGCCCTCGCCGCGACCTTCGAGGGCGCCCGCCCGGTGGCGCTCGATGAGGGCGGCCTGACGATCGGGTTCGCCGCCGACCAGCCCTTCAACAAACGCAAGGCCGAGTCGCCCGACCGGCGCCAGGCCCTGATCGAGGCGTTCGAGGCGGTGACCGGCGCGCCGGTCGCGCCGCGCTACGTCCTGCTCGACGAGGCGGAGGCCGAGGCCGCCCCGCCGCCCCGCGACAGCCCGGCACCGGGCGGCGAGGGGATCGACGAGGATGAATTGCTGGAACGACTGAAGAGCGAGTTCGACGCGGAGGAGGTCAGTTAGGTGGCACGAGGCGGCGGTCCCGGGGGCTTCGACGTGAATGCCCTGATGAAACAGGCCCAGCAGATGCAGGAGCAGATGCTGCAGGCCCAGGAGAAATTGAAAGACGAAACCGTCGAGGCGAGCGCCGGCGGCGGCATGGTGAAGGTGACCGTGGGCGGCGACATGACCCTGCGCAGGATCGCCATCGACCCCGAAGCGGTCGACCCCGAGGACGTGGAGATGCTCCAGGAGATGGTGCAGGCGGCGGTCAACGAGGGCCTGCGCTCCGCACAGGACCTGGCGGGCTCGAAAATGGGCGACGTCACCGGCGGGCTCGGCGGCGGCCTCGGCGGGATGCTCGGCGGTTGAGCGCCGCCGAAGGCCCGGCACCGCTGGCGCGCCTGGTCGCCGAGCTCTCAAGGCTGCCCGGGATCGGGCAGCGCACCGCCCAGCGGCTCGCCTTCCACCTGCTGCGCGCACCCGACGAGGAGGCCTTCGCGCTCGGTGACGCGATCCGCGAAGTCAAGGAGAAGGTCGGGCTCTGCGAAGAGTGCTTCAACCTCGCCGAGGGGCCGCTCTGCCGGATCTGCGCCGACCAGGGCCGCGACCGGTCGACGATCTGCGTGGTCGAGGAGCCGGGCGACGTGATCCCGATCGAGCGCACCCACGAATACCGCGGCCTCTACCACGTGCTCGGCGGCGCGCTCTCGCCGATCGACGGCATCGACGCCGAGGACCTGAAGATCGCCGAGCTGCTGCGCCGGGTCGAGCGCGGCGGCGTCGACGAGGTCGTCCTCGCCACCAACCCGACCACGACCGGCGAGGCGACCGCGCTCCACATCGCCGAAAGGCTCCGCGGGCAGGCGCGGGTCACCCGGCTGGCCAGCGGCCTCCCGGTCGGCGCCGATCTCGAGCACGCCGACGAGGTGACGCTCGGCAAGGCGCTCGCCGGGCGCCGCAGCATCGACTGACGAAATTTGGACGAACGTCTTCGGGCAATTTGCGGATTTCGGCCGCTTCGCCGTCCGCCCGTTCCGGCAAGGTCCCGGCGTGGCAGTCACTCCGGAAGACTCGATCGCGCGCCCGCCGGGGCGAGGTGGGAAGGGGCAGGGTGGGAGCCTCGACCGTCCCGGGCGGATGGCGATCGAGGTCGCCGAGCGCCACGCCTCGCTGCTCGCGGCGCTGCGCGAGGAGCTCGGCGAGTCGATCGGCCCCCGGTTCGCCGCCGCCGCGGAGCGCCTCGCCGAGGATTTCGGCGAAGTGACCGCCACCGCGGTCGAAGCCGCGTATGAGGCGATCCGCGACGAAGGGCGGGCGGGCGCGGTCGCCGAATTCGCCCGCTCCCCGCGCGAAGAGCTGCCGAGCCTCTACCGGCCCGGCCACATGCGCCGCCGGCTCGATCAGCTGATCGAGACCAACCGCCGCTACGGGCACCCCTTCGGCCTCGCCGTGTTCGACACCTCCGGTCCCGACGCCAAAGACGCGGTCGATGGCGAGATGGCGCTGGCCGTGGTCAGCGCCGCGCTCCGCGACAGCATCCGCATCGTCGACGAAGCGTTCCGGCTCGAGGAGGAGGCGGTCTGCGTCCTCGCCCCGAACCTCCGCACGGTCGAAGGGATGCAGATGTGCGAGCGGCTGCTCGGCCAGCTGGAGGACCTGGAGCGGGCGGGGGGCCTGCGGATCGCGGTGACCGCCGGCGTCGTCGCCTGCCCGGACCACGGCGCCGACGCCGATCAGCTGCTCCACAAGGCGGATGCCGCGATGTGGCGAGCCCGTGCGGTCGGCCAGCCGGTGGGCGTCGGCGGCTTGCAAGATCGCTAACAGTTTCGGCAAATCTGCCGATAACTGCAGTAAACCCGCCAATTCGCTGTCAAGATTTCGCCACCTCATGCCGGGAATCCGCACCAATGCCGCTGCCGAAGTTCTCGGCGTCAGCCCCAACACGCTGCGCAGTTGGGAGCGTCGCTACGGCTTCCCGACCCCGAAGCGGACCCAGGGCAACCACCGCAACTACGACCTGATCGAGCTGCAGACGCTGCGCGACGCGCTCGCCCAGACCGGCAACATCTCCTCCGCCGTGGCGCTCGCCCGCCAGCGCCAGGACGCGCCGGTCGGCGACGACTCGCTGCTCGCCGCCCTGCAGGGATTCGACGAGGCCGCCGCCGACCGGGCGATCGAGGAGAGCCTCGCGGTGCGCCCCTTGGAGCGCACGGTCGAGGAGCTGCTGCTGCCGGCGATCGACAAGCTCGCCGCCGACCCCGGCGCCGCGGCCGAGCTCGAGTTCGCCGCCCGCTGGGCGACCGGCTGGCTGCACGGCGCCCGCCGCTTCGCCGCCGTCGCCTCCCGCCCGGCCGGAGTCCTGCTGATCGACTCCAGCAAGGGAGCCGACGCCGAGGAGGTCCACACCCAGGCGCTCGACCTCTCGCTGCGCCGCGCCGGCTTCCGCGTCCTCGTTCTCTCCAACGAGCTCGGCGATGAGCGCCTCGAGCGGGCGCTCGGTGCTCTCGACCCGACCGCGATCGTCCTCTGCGGCCCCAACGCGGAGACCCGCGACGCGGTCGGCCTGGTCCGCAAGATCCGCGAGCTCGGCTTCGTCGCGCCGCTCTTCGGCTTCCGCGCCAGTGGCCTGATCGGCGCCGCCGTCCCCTCGGCCGGAGACACGCCGAGCCAGGTCACCGGGATGCTGAACGCCGACCTCCGCCGGCGCGCCTCCCAGGCCTTCGGCTGAAAAAAAACGGCGCGAGGCCCGAAGGCCCCGCGCCGGTGGTGCGTCTGCCGCGCCTCGCGGCGCCGCATCGACTCGATCAGATCAGGTTGATCGCCTTGCGGGCCGCCTTGAGGACGACCTTCGGCAGCGGCGCGAAGTCGAGCGCGGCGCCATAGGCCTGCCCCTTCGTGATCGCGTAGTTGAGGAACTGCTTCAGGAACTGCGACTGCGGGGCGTTGCGGGGGACGATCGCGTAGGTGAACGTGGAGATCGGGTACGCGACCTTGGCCCGCTTTGGCGGGTCGACGATGCTGATCCCGCGATTCGGCTTCGCCTTCTTGACGACGGCGGCGGCCTCCTCGATGTTCTTGAGGTTCGGCTGCTCGTAGTTGCCCGCGTTGTTCTGGACCGCGGCGGCCGGCAGGCCGGCGGCGATCAGGTAGGACGCCGAGATGTAGCCGATCGCGCCCTTGGTCTTGGTGACCGTGGAGGTGACGCCGGAGTTGCCCTTGGCGCCGACGCCCGCCTTGAAGCCGACGCTCGTGGCGTAGCCGACTTCGTGCTTCCAGGCCGGGCTGATCTTCGACAGGTAGTTGGTGAACGCGTAGGTGTCACCGGAGCCGTCGCTGCGGAACACCGGGGTGATCGCCAGGTTCGGCAGGTGCGCCTTCGGGTTGGCCTTCTTGATCTTCGGGTCGTTCCACTTGGTGATGTTGCCGAAGTAGATCCCGGCGATGATCTTGCCGGTGAGATTGAGCTTCTTGACGCCCGGCACGTTGAAGCCGAGGCCGGTCGCCGAGAGGGCCCACGGAACCGTGACGCAGCCCTTGCAGCCGGCCGCCTGTTCGGGGGTCATCGGGGCGTCGGAGGCGCCGAAGTCGACGGTGCGGTTGGAGATCTGCTTGATCCCTTCGCCGGAGCCGACAGAGGCGTACTTGACCGGGATGCCGTCGCGGATTTCGAAGCCGTTGATCCAGTTGTTCATCAGAGGCGCGACCAGCGTCGAGCCGGCGCCGGCCAGGCCGGCGGCGGAGGCGCTCGCGGTCGAAACGGCTGCCGTGCCTCCAACCGTTCCTCCGACCGCGACGAGGACTGCAAGCAACCTATTGCGAATCAAGTGTGTTCCTTTCAACCAGGGTGGGATTATCGGCGCGTAGTGTTCTCTCTCCCGAAAGCCCAGGTTGTGTCATTCTCGTGAAAGACTTCGGTTACAGATAGGTAACAAGTCCGGCGACAAGGCTGTAACAACACTGTTACACCGGGGCGTAGCTGAGGTTCGCCGCCGGGACGCCGAAGGCGAGTTGTGTCAATCCTGTGAAAATCGCCCGGACGACCCCTCGACGGTGTCCGCGCTCGTCTACATTGGCGCCGATGAGCGCCACCCCGCCCGTCGGCTCGGCGTCGCCGAAGATGGCGCGCTCGACCCGCCAGAGCTCCGCCCGCAAGCGCGCCGATCGATTCGGCGACGGGGCTTTGCTCCTGATCTGCGCGGGGGCGGCGGTCCTCGCCCTGCTGGTCATCGTCCTGATCGCCAAGGAAGTGTTCGAAGGGGCCCAGCCGGCGATCTCGAAGTTCGGAATCGGCTTCGTGACCAACAGCGCGTGGGCACCGCCGCTGGACAAGTTCGGGGGCGAGGGGTTGATCCTGGGCACCCTGATCACCGCGGCCATGGCGCTGGTGCTCGGCGCCCCGGTGGCGATCTCCATCGGCATCTTCCTGGCGCTGCTGGCGCCCGCCTCGGTTCGCGGCGTGATCTCGCCGCTGGTGGAAATGCTGGCCGCGATCCCCAGCGTCATCCTCGGCTTCTGGGGCCTGCTCGTCCTCGGCCCGGTGCTGGTCGGCACGGTCGAGCCGTTCCTCCATGACAGCTTGGGCTTCATTCCGATCTTCGGCGAACCGCAGACCACCGGCAACAGCGTCCTCAACGCCGGGTTGATCCTCACGATCATGGTCATCCCGATCATCGCCTCGGTCTCTCGCGACCTCTTCCTGGCGGTCCCGCGAGATCTGCAGGACGGCGCCGCCGCGCTCGGCTCGACTCGCTGGGAGGTCATCCGCGGCGTCGTCCTGCCGAGCACCCTCTCCGGGATGGTCGCCGCCTGCCTGCTCGGCCTCGGCCGCGCGCTCGGCGAGGCGATCGCCGTCTCCCAGGTGATCGGCGGCGGCACCGAAGCCCACCTCGCCCTCTTCAAGACCGGCGGCACGATGGCCTCCTTGATCGCGCTGCAGTTCAACAGCGCGGTCTCCAAGCTCCACACCGCCTCCCTCTACTACCTGGCCGCGCTGCTGCTGGTGATCGGGATCGCGTCCAACCTGCTCGCGAGCTGGATCGGCGGGCGGTTCGGCGATCCGCAGGGGGCGGCGCGATGAGGTTTGCGCGCCGGGCCGGCGACCACGTGCTCGACCCGACCCAGCCGCTCGTCGCGACCGGCAACCTCGGCCGCCGTCGGGCGGTGAGCCGCGTGATCCAGTCGCTCGCCGTCGCCGCGGCGCTCGCCGCGGTGGCGGTGCTGGTCATCGTCATCTGGGCGGTGGTCGGTCACGGCGCCAAGGCGATCAGCTGGAGCTTCATCACCAGCGGGTATCCGAGCGGCGTCGGCCCTTACCTGGTCGGCACGGTGGAGATCGTCGCGATCGCCACCCTCGTGGCGATGCCGTTCGGAGTGTTGATCGCCCTCTTCCTCACCGAGTACGCGGGCCGGCGCTGGACCCGGCCGGTGCAGCTGGTCATGGACGTGATGAACGGCCTCCCGTCGATCATCATCGCCGTCTTCATCTTCATCCTGCTGGTGGCCAACCAGGGCCAATCCGGCCTCAAGGCGTCGATCGCGCTGGCGATCATCGAGGTGCCGCTCATCGCCCGCGGAACGCAGGAGGTCCTGAGCCTGGTGCCCTCTCACCAACGGGAAGCCGCCGCGGCGCTCGGCGTGGCCAGGTGGCGGAGCATCCTGACGATCATCCTCCCGGCCGCCGCGGGGGGGATCGTCACCGCGACCCTGCTCTCGGTCGCCCGCGCCGCGGGGGAGACGGCGCCGGTGCTGCTGATCGACTCCCTGGCCAAAGGCGACAAGCTGCAGCTCAACCCGTTCGCGGAAATCCCGAACGCGCCGGTTCGCATCTTCCAGCTGTCCGAAGAAGCCAACCCCGAAGGCTTCACCGAAGCCTGGGGCCTCTCACTGATCCTGATCGTCTCCATCCTCGCCCTGGGCCTCGGCTCGCGCGCCCTCCTCAACCGCAGCAAGAGAAAGATGACCCGATGAGCATCGACGACCAGACCTTCGACGCCGAGCCGACCGCGAACGGCCGCCCCCAGGTGCCCGGGCGAGTGCGGATCCGCACCGGCCCACCGCCCGGCCCGACCGCCGCCGCCCTCGGCGCCGGACCGTCGACCGGGAGCGCGCTCGCAAGCCAGCTGAGCGTCGCCCCCGACGCCGTCTTCGACGCCGAGGGAGTCGGCATCTTCTACGGCTCCAAGCAGGCGTTGACCGACGTCTCGATGCACATCCGGCGCGGTCAGGTGACGGCGCTGATCGGGCCCTCCGGGTGCGGGAAGACGACCTTCCTGCGCAGCCTCAACCGGATGAACGACTCGATCCCCGGGTTCCGGATCGAGGGCCAGATCCGCTACCACGGCCACGACATCTACGGCCCCGGCGTCGACACGGTCGAGGTGCGACGGCGGATCGGGATGGTGTTCCAGAAACCGAACCCCTTCCCGAAGTCGATCTACGACAACATCGCCTGGGCGCCGCGCAACCTCGGCATGCGCCAGGGGCTCAAGGAGCGGGTCGAGAAGGCGCTGCGCGGGGCCGCCCTCTGGGACGAGGTCAAGGACCGGCTGAAGGACTCGGCGCTCGGCCTCTCGGGCGGCCAGCAGCAGCGCCTCTGCATCGCCCGCGCGATCGCGATCGAACCGGACGTGCTGCTGCTCGACGAGCCCGCCTCCGCCCTCGATCCGATCGCCACGGGCGCGATCGAGGACCTGATCCACGGCCTCAAGGGCCGCTTCACGATCGTCATCGTCACCCACAACATGCAGCAGGCGGCGCGGGTCGCCGACCGCACCGCGTTCTTCAGCCTCGAGACGCGCGGCGAGAAGCCGATCGGCGCGCTGATCGAGTTCGACGAGACGCCGAAGATCTTCGGCGCGCCGCGCGATCCGCGCACGCGGGACTACGTGACCGGCCGCTTCGGCTGAGTGACGGGCCGCGCCGGGCTCGGGACGTGGGCGGTCCCGGGCAGGGGGTTCGGCTCAACCCTTCGCGCGGTTCGCGGAAAAGCTGGCGCCCAGGAGCCCGGGAGCTCAGGGTACAAGCCGCCTCACCCCCTGCCCGGGACCGCCGACACAGCGGGCTTCGGCCGGCTCCGGGGCTCGGCAGGCGCGGGCGGGTACCACCCGAAGCTGACCGGAGGCCGCCGTCCCAGCTTCAAGTGCCGAGGCCATCTGCCCCGCGTCCGGACCTCGGGTCGCTCTCCGACATCTTCGTGGCCCGTGGGAGGGGGTTCCGGTACGGCTCGCGGCGGCTTGTACCCGGAGCCGCAAAACCCCCGGGCGCCAGCCCAACCCCTCCCCGACGCGGAGGGTTGAGCGAGAGCCCTACCGGAACCCCCTCACGCCCGGCCCCGCGGTTGAGCGAGAGCCCTACCGGACCCGTCACGCGCAGCGCAAGATTTACGCCGTCAGCCGGCAGTCGCGTCTCAACGCCGCATGATGGTGTCGCCCGAGACCTGCTCGAGCAACGGCTTGCCGCACTGCCAGCAGAAGGTCGCGCCGCTCGAGTGCGGGGCGTCGCAGGAGGGGCAGGCGCCGGCGGTGGCCGACTCCTCCATGCGCAGGATCCGTTCCACCTCGTTCAGCTCGGCGTCGGCATCCTGCAGCTCGGCGGCACGCTTGACCAGCACCTCGACCCGCACCCTGTCGCGGACCGCCATTTCGTAGGTCAGGCCGCCGAGGTCCCACTGCAGCTCGGCGACCCGGGCGACCAGCTGCTCGCGACGCCGCTTGAGGTCGACGATGAGCTCCTCGCCGTGGCCCGGGCTCAGGGTCCTGCCCGCGGGCGGGCCCGCGGGCCGCACGGCGCCGACCGGACGGGCACCGGGCGGCGGCGCGCCCGGGGGAGGCGGCGACTTCCGCGTGCCGCCCGGCGGCGCCTTGGGTTTCGAGCCGGGGAGCCTCATTCGCCGAAGAAGTTGCCGGTGAATTCTTCCCCTTCGCAGCCCGCGGTGCCGGGGGTGCACTTGGAGCCGACTTCCTGTTCGGCTTCCGGCAGTTCGACGCCTTCGCTGGGGTGGAGGACTGTTTCGACCGATTCCGTCTGCCCGTGCGCGCCTTCCTGCGGGTTCTGTTCGGCCTTCTTGGTCGCCTTGCCGGTGCTCTTCTCCTTGATCGCCGGCTTGCCGCCGCCGCCTTTGCCCTTGCCCGCGCTCTTGGAGCCGCCCGGGCCCGAGCCGGCTCCTCCGGTACCGGTCGCGGCGGCGGCCTCGCCACCACCGGACGGGGCGCCGCCCACCTGCACGACCTTGACTTCGCCGCCCCCCGCCGCGGTGGTGCCTTCGTGCCCGGAACGGCCGATCAGAAAGCCGACGCCGATCGCCAGGACGAGCGTCGCGACCCCGGCGATCAGGGCCGCGTTGGCGTTCATCCGGTTGGAGCGCTGCTCGGCGGGCGGCGGGGGAGGGGGCGGGGTTGCGCCGCCGGTGGGCGCGTGCATGGATTCCATGAAGGCGACCGCGTCCATGAACGGCAGACGCGGCTCACCGCGGCGCCGGCCGCAGCTCAGGCAGTAGCGCTGGTCCGCCGCCATCGGGGCGCCGCAGTCGGGGCAGGCCTCATGGCCGCCGACGGCGGCCATCGCGCCGGCCATGCCGGGCTTGGGCGCCGGCGCCGGCGCGGGGTGATTCGCGGCAGGAGCCGGCGCCGCCGGCTCGGTTCGCTCGGGACCGGCACTCACCGACCAATCTTCAGTTCGGGTGGGTTCGGTGGTGTTTAAGGGTTGTGAATAGGCGGCGCGGAGGCCGTCGCGAAGCGGTTCGCGTCGATGCAAGATGTTCACAACCCGGCCTCGGCCGGCCGCCCATAATCACCCCAAGCGTGGCCGACGGCAGAGAGGATCAGACGCCCGCGCCGGGGGTGGGGGGGACGTGCGGCGAGTGCGGTGGCCGACTCGCCCCCGACCAGCGCTACTGCCTGAGCTGCGGCCGGCGTCGCGGTCGCCTCCCCGGCGCGGTGGCCGGGGCCCTCGCGGCGCTCTCCACCACGGGCAGGTCCGATGCCCCGCCGGCAGCCGGCGGGCCGGCGCCGTCACCGCGCGAGGAGGGCGACGCCTGGTCCTGGATGCCCTCGCCACAGGCGATCGCGATCGCGGTGATCGGGATGCTGGCGCTCGGTGTCGGGCTCGGCTCGGCGATGAGTGAAATCGCCTCCTCGGCGCCGCTCTCGACGGTCCTGCTCGAGTACCCCCAGCACGCGGGAGAATCCTCACGGGCCGCGCAAGAACCGGAAGAAGCCGAAGAAGAAGCGGCTCCCGCCGAAGTCCCGGCGGAGGAAGCGGCGCCGGGGGAAGCGTTCGCCGAAGCACCGCTCGCCCAGCCGGTGGCGGAATCGCCGCCGCCCGAAGAAGCGCCCGAAGAACCCAGCCTGGTCCCCTTCAACCCCGAAGAAGCGGGTGAAAACTTCCTCGAAGAAGAAGAAGCCGAAGGGTCGCTGCCGGAAATCGAGCACGTCTTCCTGATCGTGCTCGGCGAAGGCGGCTACGAAGAAACCTTCGGCGCGACCTCCACCGCGCCCTACCTCTCGAAGGTCCTGCCGAAGAAGGGCGAGCTGATCCCCAACTACTACGCGGTCGCCGGCGGGGTGCTCGCCAACGAGATCGCCATGCTGAGCGGTCAGGGCCCGACCGCGGAAACCGCGGCCGACTGCCCCGACTACACGGCGATCACGCCGGCCACCGTCTCGGTCTTCGCCGAGCAGATCGAAGGCGAAGGCTGCGTCTATCCGGAAACGGTGGAATCGCTGCCGACCCAGCTCGGCGCCGCGCAGCTCGGCTGGCGCGCCTACGTCGAGGACATGGAAAACGGTGGTGCGCTGGGTCAGCCCTATCGCTGTCGCAGGCCGGCGCCGGGTGGGGCGGACGGGAGCGGGACGCCATCCCCCGGCGACCAGTACGTGACCTGGCGCAACCCGGTCGTCTACTTCGGCGCGATCGCCGCAGGCGGCGAATGCGAAAGGGTCGACGTCGGCTTCGAACTGCTGACCCACGACCTGCGGACGGCGAGGCAGACGCCGGCCCTGTCGCTGATCTTCCCCGACGCCTGCCACGCCGGCGGCGAATACGAGTGTGAACCGGGGGCGCCGCGGGGCGCCCAGGGCGTCGCCGCGCTGCTGAAGACGCTGGTGCCGGCGATCCTGCACTCGCCCGCCTACGAAGAAGGCGGCCTGATCGCGATCACCTCCGCCGAGGCTCCGCAGGAGGGCGAAAACGCGGATCCGGGCGCCTGCTGCCTGGCTCCCGAATACCCGAACCTGCCGGCGTCTCCGGGGCCGGCCCAAGAATCGACGGCCGCACCGCGGGGGCCGTCGGATTCGCCCACGGGGCCTGCCGCAGAAGCGTCGCAGCGGGAGTCGGCGACGCGCGCCGCGCCGACGGCGGAGGGCGAATCGCCGCCGACCGCCGCCGAATCGACCGCCGCCTACGACCGGGAATCGGTGCGCGAAAGCGGCGGCGGCGGCAAGGTCGGCCTGCTGCTGATCTCCCCCTTCCTGGAGGCCGGGAGGGTCGAAGAAGCCGCATACGCCAATCACTTCACGCTGCTGAAGACGCTGGAGGAGATCTTCGGCGTCGAACCGCTCGGCTACGCCGGCGAGGAAGCGATGCCGGCGCTCGACCCGAGCCTCTTCACAGCGCCGCGATCAGCAGCCGAATCGCCAGTCCCAGCAACGCGATCCCGAGGAACTTCCGAATCGTCGGCCCGGTGAAGCGCCGCGAGAGGCGGGCGCCGAGCTGGGCGCCGGGCAGCACCCCGACCGAGAGCGCCAGCGCCCGTCGCAGCCCGTGGCCGCTCGTCAGCGTGCCGCCGATCAGGTGGGTCAGGCTCGCCGTCCCCGACATCCAGACCAGCACGAAGTGCGAGGTCGCGGTGGCGATGTGGGTTGGGAAGCCGAGCACGCCCGCCATCAGCGGCACGTGGATCACCCCACCGCCGATTCCCAGGAAGCTGGAGAGGAAGCCCACTCCGGCGCTGTAGAGGGTGCCGCGGCCGAGCGGCACCTGGTACCGGTAGACCTCGCCCTGGGCGTCGATCAGCTCGCGCGCCTTGGTCGTCCCGCGCGGCACGCCCCGTTCGGCGTGCGGCCGCAGGCGGATCACGGTGAGCGAGAGGACCGCCAGGACGACGGCCATGATCGCGTCGAAGACGCGGGTCGGGACCAGGTGGACCGCGAGCGCCCCGAGGATCGAGCCGGGGATCCCGGCGGCCGCGAAGCGCAGCCCCGAGCGGTAGTCGATCCGCTTCAGCCGCGCGTAGGCGGCCGACCCGGAGAGCGCGTTGAAGAAGACGACGAGGAGGCTGATCGAGGTGATCTGGGCCGGCGTCAGCTTCGGGTAGAGGAGCAGCAGGACGGGCGTGAGGATGAAGCCGCCTCCCGCCCCGACCAGGGTTCCGAAGGCCCCGACCAGGAGGCCGAGCAGGGCAAGGAGTACGTAACTCAAGTTGGAGGAGTTCTAGCGGGGCCACCCATCGGTCCCTGTAACGGAGTCGTAAATGACGCTTTGGCGGGTTGGCACCGGGGCACTATCGTCCAGCTGGACCCGGCTAACCACAGGAGGCGTTGATGCTCGACCAGAGCAAGATCGGCAAAGTCGTGACGGAGCAGATGGAGGCGATCGAGGCCGACTACGGCGACGACTGCGAGATTGGCGACGTCTGCACCATCGTCGAGGTGATCGGCCCCCACGGCTCCCACGTGCGCGTCCGCTCCAGCGACATGCGCCCCCACAGTGGCCTGGGGCTGATCCGGATGGCCGAACAGGCGATGCTCGGCAACCTGGGCGGCAACTAGCCTCGCGGACGCCTGCCGCCCGGCGGCGGCGGTGCGTTCGTACTTTTGCTCGCATAGGGGACGGAAGTACGAACGCACGGGACGGTCGACGCTCGGCCGGCGCCCGCATGTCGCTCGTCTCCGGCTCCATCAGCCTCGGTTGTCGGCCTTGCGACGGCAACCGTTGACCGCTCTCTATCCTCGTGGTCATGCCCGACCACGGTTCGGACATAGTCGTGATGAAGTTCGGCGGCACCTCGGTCGCCGGCGCCGAGCAGATCAAACGCGCGGCGGGCCGCATCGTCGCCGCCCGCGCGGCCGGCAACCGGGTGGTCGCGGTGCTCTCGGCACGCGGCAAGACGACCGACGAACTGGTCGCCCAGGCCCACGAGATCTCCGAGCGGCCGGTCGCCCGCGAGCTGGACATGCTGCTCTCCACCGGCGAGCGGATCTCCTGCGCGCTCTGCGCGATGGCGATCCACGACATGGGCCACGAGGCGATCTCACTGACCGGCTCGCAGGCGGGGATCGTCACCGACTCCTCCCACACCAAGGCGCGGATCATCGACGTGCGCGCCGACCGCATCCGCCAGGCGCTCGCCCAGGACCGGATCGTCCTCGTCGCCGGCTTCCAGGGCGTCTCGACCGACAGCCGCGACGTCACCACGCTGGGCCGGGGCGGCTCCGACACCACCGCGGTGGCGCTTGCCGCGGCGCTCGACGCCGGCGTCTGCGAGATCTACACCGACGTCCGCGGGGTCTACTCGGCCGACCCGCGGATCGTCCCCGACGCCCGCATGCTGTCGATGGTCTCCTTCGAGGAGATGCTCGAGATGGCGGCCTCCGGGGCGCGGGTCCTGCAGCTGCGCTCGGTCGAGTACGCCCGTAATCACGGGGTCCGGATCCACTGCCGCAGCAGCTTCGAGGACGGTCCCGGTACCCTCGTCGTGTCAGAGGAAGAGACCATGGAGCAACCTTTCGTAACCGCCGTGACCCATTCCGACGCCGAGGCGCGCGTGACCTTGACCGGCCTGCGCGACGAGCCCGGCGTCGCCGGCCGCATCTTCAGCGCCCTCGCCGACGCCAACGTCAACGTCGACGTGATCATCCAGAACGAGCCGGTCGGCGACGACCAGCTCGCCGACCTCTCCTTCACCGTCGACCGCGGCGATCTGCCGATCGCCCGTGAGGTGATCGACCGGCTCGGCGACGTCGCGGTGACCGTGAAGGCCGAAGAGCGGATCGGCAAGGTGTCGATCGTCGGCGCCGGGATGCGATCGCACCCGGGGGTCGCCGCCAAGGTCTTCCAGACCCTGGGCGAGCAGGGCATCAACATCGAGATGATCAGCACCTCGCCGATCAAGATCTCCTGCGTCATCGCCGCCGACCGGGTCGCCGACGCGGTGCGGACGCTGCACCGCGCCTTCGAGCTCGGCGAGGAGGCGATTCGCCCGGAAGACCCGAGCGGCCCCGACCACACCCCGACGGTCGCCGGCTAGCGCCACCGAGCGAGATGGCGGACGACGGCTACAGGGTCGGGGTGATGGGTGCGACCGGCGCGGTCGGCACGACGATCCTCGCGCTGCTGCACGAACGCGGCTTCCCGGCGCGCGAGGTGGTCGCCTACGCCTCGGAGCGCTCGGCCGGCAAGGAGCTCGAGTGGGGCGGCGGCACGCTCATCGTGCAGCCGCTCGACGAGGAGACGATCCAGGGCGTCGACGTCGTCCTCTCCTCGCCCGGCGGCAAGGTCAGCTCGGAATGGTCGCCGCGCTTCGTCGAGGCGGGCGCCACCGTCGTCGACAACACCAGCCACTGGCGGATGCACGACGACGTGCCGCTGGTCGTCGCCGGGGTGAACGACGAGGCTGCCGAGCGCCACAGCGGCATCGTCGCCAACCCGAACTGCACGACGATGACCGCGCTGATGGCGCTGGCGCCGATCCACCGCGCCGTCGGGCTGGAGCGGCTGATCGTCTCCAGCTACCAGGCGGTCTCGGGGACCGGGCAGAAGGCGATCGAGGAGCTGCGCGCCGAGGCGAAGGCGATCCTCGCCGGCGAGGAGCCGCCGGCGCCCGCGGTCTACCCACGCCAGATCGCCTTCAACGTGCTGCCTCAGGTGGAGAGCTTCAAGGACGGTGACGACTACACGACCGAGGAGCGCAAGGTGATGGCCGAGACGCGCAAGATCCTCGGTTTCGGCGAGGAGGTCGGGATCTCCGCCACCTGCGCCCGGGTGCCGGTCTTCGTCGGTCACTCGGAGTCGATCAACGTGCAGACCAGGGAGGACCTGTCGCCCGAGGACTGCCGCGCCCTGCTCGCCGAGGCGGTCGGGGTGCGGGTGGTCGACGACCCGGCGCGCGCGGAGTACCCGCTGGCGATCGACGCGGCGGGCGAGGACGACGTCCTGGTCGGCAGGATCCGCCGCGATCCGGGCCACGAGCGCACCCTCAACCTCTGGGTCGCCGGCGACAACCTGCGCAAGGGAGCCGCCACCAACGCCGTCCAGGTCGCCGAGCTGCTGACCGGGCGCGGCTGGCTCCTGAACCAGCGCTGAGCGCCGATCACCGCGAGGGCCCCTCAAGAGGTCGCCCCGCGTCGGCGGGTGCACACGACCGTCGATGGATCCTCGTTCACCTGACCACACCGGGGTGTGGTCAGGTGAACGAGCGGCCGCAGGCCGCGCGGATTTGTGACGTAGGGGCTACGCCGGGACTGCGGTGAGGCGCTCCTCGACCCACTTGGTCGGGGCGATGTGCTTCTCCATGCCCAGTTCCTTCGGCGTCGCGCCGAGCGCGAGGCCGACCAGCTGGGGGAGATGGAGGACCGCCAGGCCGAGGTCGCGGTTGACGACCTTCGCCGCCTCCGGCTGCTGCATGTCCAGATTGAGGTGGCAGAGCGGGCACGGGGTGACGAGGCAGTCGGCGCCGGCGTCGATCGCGTCGCCGACGTGGGTGCCCGCCTGGGTGAGCGAGGTCTCGCGGTTCATCGTGATGACCGGGAAGCCGCAGCATTTGCGGGCCCCGTCGTACTCGACGATCTGGCCGCCGAGGACCTCGATGACCTTCTCCAGGTAGATGTCGCGGTCCGGGTAGGCGCCGTAGCCGAGCCGCTCCTTGGGCCGCACGATGTAGCAGCCGTAGAAGGGGCCGACGCGGAGGCCCGAGAGCGGCCGTTTCACCTGCGCGGCGAGGCGGTCCAGCCCGTAGTCCTCGACCAGCAGCCAGAGGAAGTTTTTGTTCGTCCAGGAGCCGTCCCCGGCCTTCTCGTAGGAGAGGCCCTGGCCGGACAGCGCCTCGTTGACGTGGGCCCGGTAGGCCGAGTCGGCGTCGAGGCGCTGCTGGCACTCCGACTGGGCGCCCTGGCAGGTCGAGCAGATGTTCATCATCGAGAGGCCCGTCTGCTGGGCGAGCGCGAAGGTGCGCGCGTTCAGCGTGTCGGCCAGCTCCTGGTTGTGCTCGGCGATCACGCCGGCGCCGCAGCAGTTGGCGCGGTCGAGTTCGACCAGCTCGATGCCCAGCTTCTGGGCGACCAGCGCCATCGAGCCGTGCAGCTCGGGCGTGAAGCCGCGCGAGACGCAGCCCGGCCAGTAGGCGACTTTGATCTGATCAGCCATTCGAGGCCTCCTCATGTGCGGCCATGGCGGGATCCGGCTCGAGACCCTCCTCGACGGCGGCCTCCGCGTCGCCCTCCTCGCCCTTGATGTACAGGTTGAATTCCTCGTTGTGCTCCTCGGCGTGCTTGTAGATCGCCTTGACCTCGTCCTGGGCGGTCCCGGGGAGCTTGTGGTGGATGCCCGGGATCAGCTTCGGCAGCGAGCGCATCTTGCCCGTTTTGATGCCGCGGACCGCGGTCGGCAGTGAGCCGATCATTTCCTTGATCGCCCGTTTGGTCGGCATCAGCTTGCCGAGCAGGCCGGGCGCGAAGGACTCCTGCAGGAGCATCGACTCGTCGAGGGTGCCCTTCTTCTCGATGATCTTCACGAAGGCCATCTCGTGGGCGTGGCCGCTGTTGGGGTCCTCGATCCCGTTCTCGCCGGCCTTGCGGCGCAGGCGCATGATCTGATCCATCGGCGCCACGCCCTTGGGGCAGGCGTCGACGCAGCTGAAGCAGTGCGTGCAGTCGTAGATCCCGTGCGGGTCCTCGGTCAGGTCGGTGAGCCGCTCGGCGGTCTCCGCGTCGCGCGGGTCGCCGACGAAGCGGTAGGCCTTGGCGAGCGCCGCCGGGCCGATGAACAGCGGGTCGGCTTCCATCGAGAGGCAGGAGGAGACGCAGGCGCCGCACTGGATGCAGGCCATCGACTGGGTGATGTCGATCATCGATTCCGGCTCGACGATGTACTCGCGCTCCGGCGCCTCGCCGTGCGGGAGGAGCCAGGGCGTGACCCGGCGGATCTTGGTCCAGTGGGTCGACTCCATGTCGGTGATCAGATCCTTGACCACCGGCATGTTGCCCATCGGCTCGATCACGATCGGCACCCCGCCGGTGGCGTGCTCGCCCTGGCCGTGACCGGTGTGCAGGCCGCTTTCGTCGGCCTCGACGCCGACCGGGCTGCTCGCCTCGGCGGCCGAGGCACCGGTCGCGGCCGCCATCTTGTTGGCCTGCGCCTGCGCCTCGCCGATCTGGGTCTTGCAGCCGAGCCCGGACTGGCCGTTGATCTTCATCCCGCAGGAGCCGCAGATCGCCGCCCGGCAGGAGCAGCGCACGGCGAGCGAGCCGTCCTCGCGGTCCTTGGCCTGCAGCAGGCCGTCGAGGACCGACAGCGAGGGCTCCAGCTCGACGTTGAACTCCTCCCAGTAGGCGGGCTCGCCGCTCTCCGGCTGGTAGCGCCGAACTTTGATCGTGTAGTCGGCCATCAGTACGTCCTCGCTTCCGGTTGCCACTGGGTGATCGTGACCTCGGAGTAGGAGATCTCCGGGCCATCCTCGCTCCGCTCGAGGTCGATGTGTTTGAGCCACTCCTCGTCGTTGCGCTCCGGGTAGTCGGTGCGGTACTGGGCACCGCGGCTCTCGCGGCGCTCCAGCGCCGCGACGCAGGAGCACTCGGCGCAGTCGAGCATGTAGGAGAGCTCGATCGCCGCGACCAAGTCCTGGTTGAAGATGCTGCCGTGGTCGTCGATGTAGGCGGTCTTGGCCTCCTCCTTGAGGCGGCGGACCGTTTCCAGCGCCTCGGTGATGCCCGCCTCGTCGCGGAACACCGCGACCTTGGCGTCCATCGTCTGGCCGAGCTCCAGTTTGATCTCCGAGACCCGCCGGCCGGAGCCCTTCTCGCGGCCGTTGATGTCGTCGATCATTGCCTGCTCGTCCTCCAGCACCTTGCCGGCCGGGCGGGCGAAGTCCATCCGCTTGGCGCGGGCCGCGGCGTCGCGGCCCGAGTGCTTGCCGAAGATCAGCGTGTCGAGCAGCGAGTTGGCGCCGAGCCGGTTGCCGCCGTGGACCGAGACGCACGCCGCCTCGCCCGCCGCGTAGAGGCCCGGGATGTCGGTGCGGCCCTCGGTGTCGGTCTTGATGCCGCCCATCGTGTAGTGGTTACCCGGCTTGATGTGGATCGGTTCGCGGGTGATGTCGACGCCGGCGAAGTCGCGGCCGACCAGGACGATCTCCCGCAGCGCCTCGTGGATGCGCTTGCGCGGCACCACCGTGATGTCGAGCGCCACGGTCCCGTCCGGGAAGCCGCGGCCCTCGTCGATCTCGGTCTGCTCGGCGCGGGAGACGACGTCGCGCGAGGCGAGCTCCATCTTGTTCGGCGCGTACCGCTCCATGAAGCGTTCGCCGTTCTTGTTGAGGAGATGGGCGCCCTCGCCGCGGGCACCCTCGGTGATCAGAAAGCCCTTGCCCGCCAGCGTGGTCGGGTGGTACTGGATCATCTCCATGTCCATCAGCTTGGCGCCGGCCCGGTAGGCCATCGCGATGCCGTCGCCGGTGCAGATCAGGGCGTTGGTGGTCGGCTTCCAGACCTGGCCGTTGCCGCCGGTCGCCAGGATCACCGACTTGGCCTGGAACATCGCCATCGAGCCGTCGGCGACGTTGCGGGTGACGACCCCGCAGCACTCGCCCTTCTCGTCCAGCGCCAGCGATGAGCAGAACCACTCCTCGTAGCGGGTGATCTGCTCGGAATATTTCATCAGCTGCTCGTAGAGCACGTGCATGATCGCCTGGCCGGTGATGTCGGCGACGTAGTACGTGCGGGCGGCGGAGGCGCCGCCGAAGGCGCGGGTCCCGAGCTTGCCTTCCTCGTTGCGGTGGAAGGTGACGCCGAGGTGCTCCATGTGGAGGATTTCCTCCGGAGCCTCCCTCGCCATGACTTCGATCGCGTCCTGGTCCCCGAGGTAGTCGGAGCCCTTGACGGTGTCGAACGCGTGGGACTCCCACGTGTCGTCAGGGTTGAGCGCCGCGTTGATGCCGCCCTGAGCGGCGTTTGAATGGGAGCGGACCGGGTGGACCTTGGAGATGATCCCGACCGAAACGCCCTGCTCCGCGGCGGCGAGGGCGGCCCGCTGGCCGGCGAGCCCGGCCCCTATGACAAGTACGTCGTGGGATGGCACGGGGCCGATGCTATAGAGGGAAAATCCGACCGCGTAGTCGGGATTCGTCACATGGCTGACGTCTCTCCAAGGCGGCGGATCGCCGCCTCCGACAGCTTGATGCCGTCGGCGACGGTGCCGAAGTCGACATTCGCGGCGACGTCGGTGGGCCAGTGGTAGTTGGCGGGCTGCTTGAGGTCGTCGCAGCCCGCGATCACCGCCGCCCCGTAGCCGGCGGCGAGCGGCTCGAGGCCGTCGGTGCCGTTGTGCAGGCGCAGGTTCGGGTAGAGCCAGATGCCCAGCTCCGCGGCGCACCCGTCGAGCAGCTCGAGCGCCTCGGCCGGGTAGTCGTACAGCTTCAGGAAGCCCTCGCCGCGCAGCACCAGCAGGTGCGGTGAGCCGATCGACTCGAGGCAGAGGAAGAAGGTGCTCTCGGGGGACAGGGAGGGGAAGTGGCGTTCGCCGAACGCCTTCATCCCCTCGCTGAAGGACTCCTCGGCGCCCGCCGAGAGGAGGATGACGCGGACGCCCGGGACCGGGGACTCGGCGAGCCGGCGGGCGAGGGCGAGCAGGGAGACGACCGCGGTGCCGTTGTCGTTGGCGCCGGGGACGACGCGCCGCGCCCCGATCTCGGCCATCGCCGCGGTCGCGGCCAACGCCAGACCGCTGCCGAGCCGGGTCAGCGCCCGCGCGCCGGTCAGCGCGCCGAGCGCGACCAGGGCCGGGCCGCCGATGACCGGCGCCATCAGCGCCGGGCTGGTCTCCATCGGCTCGACCAGGCCGAGGCGATCGGCGATCTTCGGCAGCGCCGGGTGGAAGACGAGGCCGGAGTGGGCGGAGTCGTGGTGGGCACTGACGACGATCGTCCGGGCGGCGTCGGGGTCGCCGATCTCGCAGACGACGTTGTAGGCGGTGCGCTTCGGCAGCGGCGCCCGCAGCCGGCGTCGGTGGGGCGGGAAGTCGGAGGCGATGCCGGCCGCCCCGAGCGTCCCGAGCGCGGTGCCGAGGGCACGCCTCCCGCGCAGGGCCGCCAGCCCGCCGAGCGCCCCGAGCGCGGTGCCGAGCCCGAGCGGCCACCAGTAGGTGCCGTGGGCCTCGGCGGCCTCGATCCGCGCCTCGGCGCCGAGCTCGCCGAACCGCTCGACCAGCCACTCGGCGGCGCGGCGTTCGCCCTCCGAGGCCGACGGGCGGTCGATCCGCTCCAGTTCCTCGAGGCGCGCCCGCAGCCAGGCCTGGTCGGGCTCGCCGACCGCTGACGCCAAAGGTGTGCCAACTGTGTGACTGGCCATGTAGCCGGCCACGCTACCCCCTTACCATGGAGGAATGCTGGGCGGCGGCTCGATCACCCTCTTTCACCTCCGCGGGATCAGGATCGCCGTGGACTGGTCGTGGTTCCTGATCCTCTTCCTGGTCATCTTCTGGATGTCCAACTTCTACGGCAACCTGCTGGGCGATTCGAGCGGCTCGAGCACGCCGTTCATCCTCGCCGTGGCCAGCGCCGCCGGCTTCTTCGGCTCGATCCTCCTGCACGAGCTCGGCCACGCCGTGGTCGCGATCCGCAACGGGATCGGGATCAGCTCGATCCAGCTCTGGATCTTCGGCGGCATGGCGCGGATGGACCGCGAAGCCGACAGGCCGGGCGTCGAAGCGCGGGTCGCTCTGGCGGGCCCGGCGGTGACGCTGGCGATCTTCGCCGCGCTGACCGTCGGCGGCGTCCTGGCCGGGGGCTGGACCGAGTTCCGCGAGGCGGCGCTGGTCGAAACGCGATCGAGCGCCTCCGGGCTGCTCGCGATGGCCGCCTGGCTCGCCTCGATCAATCTCCTGCTGCTCGTCTTCAACCTGCTGCCCGCCTTCCCGATGGATGGCGGCCGCGTGGCGCGCTCGATCGCCTGGAAGACGACCGGGGACCGCAACGCGGCGACCAAGTTCGCCGCCGACCTGGGTCGCATGTTCGGCTACGCGTTCATCGCCGGCGGCATCTACATGGCGCTGACCAACTCGATCCTCGGCACCTTCGGCGGCGTCTGGCTGGCCCTGGTCGGGATGGTGATCAACGGCGCCGCCCGCGGCGCCGCGGTGCAGACGCGGATGACCAGTCGCATCGGCGGCATCTCGGTCGCCGACGTGATGGACCGCGAACCGGTGACGATCCCCGGCGACCTCTCGATCGAGCAGGCCCTCGACGAGTACTTCCTCCGTTACCGCTGGCCCTGGTTCCCGGTCGTCGATGCCGCCCACCGCTTCCTCGGCCTGCTGAACCGCGAAGCCGCCGACGAGGTCCCCGAGGTCTCCCGCGCCGGCTCGCTGGTCAGCGAAGTGGTCGACTCCGACCGCTCCCTCTTCATCCGCGACGACACCCCGCTCACCTCGCTGCTCTCCAACCAGAACCTGCGCCGGCTCGGCGCCCTGATGGCGGTCGACGCCGACGGCCGCCTGTCCGGCGTGATCACGGTCGAGCAGGTCGGCCGGGCCTTGCGCGACGCCCAGCCACAGGGGTAGCGCGGCGTCGGGCAGGGGTTCCGCTTAACCCCTCGGACGGGGAGTGGGAGGGCTGGCGCCTCTGGGGCCTGCGACCTCGGGGTACAAGACGCTCCCCCCTGCCCGACGCCACGGGTCCGAGCTGGGGGACTGCCTGGGGCTCTCCGGTGAGGAGCGACCGACGCGAGCCACCCGCCCCTTCCAGCCTCCGCGCCCCGAAGTCGCTTACGGCCCCAGCCACGACCGGGTGGCGAGGGTGTCCGGTAGGGGTCGCAGCAGCTTGTGCCCGGAGCTTCATCGCCCCTGGGCGCCAGCTGGAAGGCGATCCGCTGCGGAGGGTTGAGCGAGACCCCTACCGGACACCCTCCCGGGCGCACGGTTGAGCGAGACCCCTGTCGGGATGGCTCCGCGGCTGCCTCCCGAAGTACGCCGTCAGCCGCTCAGGCGACCGCGCGATGACGATCGATGATCCGACCGTAGTCGAGCCCCGCCGGCAGCGTGCCGAACGCCCGTCCCCAGTCGCCGGAGAGGCGCGTGGCGCAGAAGGCGTCGGCGACCGCCTCGTCGCCGTAGCGGACCAGGAGGGAGGCCTGCAGGGCGAGGGCCATCCGTTCGACGACGCGGCGGGCGCGGACCTCGATCGTCTCGACGTCGCCGGGCAGCTCGTCGCGCAGCTCGGCGGCGTAGGCGGCGAGGCGGGGCTCGGCGGCGGCGCCCTCGGCGACCTCGGCGAAGAAGGATTCGACCGACCCCGGGCTCTTCGCCATCGCCCGCAGGACGTCGAGGCACTGGACGTTGCCGCTGCCCTCCCAGATCGAGTTGAGCGGGCTCTCGCGGAAGAGCCGCGGCATCCCCGACTCCTCCACGTAGCCGTTGCCGCCCAGGCACTCGAGGCACTCGCCCGCGTGGACGGGGGCGCGCTTGGTGATCCAGTACTTGAGGACGGCGTTGGCGACCCGCCTGAGGCTCTGGGCCTCGGCGTCGCCGGCGATCGCCTCGTCGTAGGCGCGGGCGAGGCGCATCGCGGAGATGGTTGCCGCCTCCGACTCGACCGCGAGGTCGGCGAGGACGTTTTGCATCAGCGGCTGGTCGACCAGCACGGTGTCGAAGACCGAGCGGTGGGAGGCGTGGTGGATCGCCTGGGCGAGGCCGGCCCGCATCCCGGTCGTGCTGCCGAACACGCAGTCGAGCCGCGTGTGGTTGACCATCTCGATAATCGTCGGCACCCCGGCGCCCTCCTCGCCGACCAGCCAGGCCGAGGCGGCGTCGAACTCGATCTCGCTGGAGGAGTTGGAGCGGTTGCCGAGCTTGTCCTTCAGCCGCTGCAGGCGGAAGCGGTTGCGCTCGCCGTCCGGGGTCCAGCGCGGGAAGAGGAAGCAGGAGAGGCCGCCCTCGGCCTGGGCGAGGACGAGGAAGGCGTCGCACATCGGCGCCGACATGAACCACTTGTGGCCGGTCAGCTCGTACTCGGCGCCGGGGCCGCCGCCGTTCACCGGCCGGGCGACGGTGGTATTGGCCCGCACGTCGGTGCCGCCCTGCTTCTCGGTCATCCCCATCCCGGCCAGGGCGCCGCGCTTGCCCGGCGCCGGCGCGTTGCGCGGGTCATAGGCGGAGGTGAGGAAGCGGGGCTCCCACTCGGCCGACAGCTCCGGCTGGGTGCGCAGCGCCGGGATCACCGAGTAGGTCATCGAGATCGGGCAGCCGATCCCCGCCTCGGCCTGCGACATGCACATGAAGGCGGCGCCGCGGGCGACATGGGCGCCGGGCCGCGGGTCGCGCCAGGGCGAGCAGTGCAGCTCGTGTTCGACCGCGGTGCCCAGCAGGTCGTGCCAGGCCGGGTGGAACTCCACCTCGTCGACCCGGTTGCCGTAGCGGTCGTGCGTCTTCAGCTTCGGGCCGTTGTCGTTGGCGAGCCGTCCCAGCTCCTGCGCCTCGGCCGAGCCGGCAAACTCGCCGACCGCGGTGATCCTCCCGGTCGCCCAGTCGGCGCCCTCGCGATTCACCGCCTCGACCAGCACCCGGTCGGCCTCGAACACGTTGTAGTCGGCCAGCGGCGGCGGCTGGTTGCTGACGACATGGGTGCCGACCGATATGTGGCGCTCCCTGGTGGCCATCGGGAACCGGATTGTGCCGGCTCGCCGGCCGGCGTGCACCCGGCCGGACCGGGTCGAGACGGCGTGAAGCGGCGACGCTCGCGGCCAGATAGCATCGCCGGCCGATGCCGAAGATCAAGGTGCAGAACCCGATCGTCGAGCTCGACGGCGACGAGATGACCCGGATCATCTGGTCGTTCATCAAAGAGCAGCTGATCCTCCCCTACCTCGACGTCGACCTGAGGTACTACGACCTCGGGATCGAGAGCCGCGACGCGACCGAGGACCAGATCACGGTCGACGCCGCCAACGCGATCAAGGAGCACGGGGTCGGCGTCAAGTGCGCGACGATCACCCCGGACGAGGCGCGGGTCGAGGAGTTCGGCCTCAAGGAGATGTACCGGTCGCCGAACGGGACGATCCGCAACATCCTCGGCGGCGTCATCTTCCGCGAGCCGATCGTGATCTCCAACGTGCCGCGCCTGGTGCCGGGTTGGACGAAGCCGATCGTGATCGGCCGTCACGCCTTCGGCGACCAGTACCGCGCCACCGACCTGGTGGTGCCGGGCGAGGGGTCGCTGACCATGACCTTCACCCCCAAGGACGGCTCCGAGCCGATCGAGCTCGACGTCTTCGACTTCCCGGACGGCGGCATCGCGATGTCGATGTACAACCTCGACGCCTCGATCCGCGACTTCGCCCGCGCCTCGCTGCGCTACGGGCTGGACCGCGGCTTCCCGGTCTACATGTCGACCAAGAACACGATCCTGAAGCGCTACGACGGCCGCTTCAAAGACCTCTTCGCCGAGGTGTACGAGGCCGAGTTCAAGGGTGACTTCGAGGCCGCCGGGATCACCTACGAACACCGGCTGATCGACGACATGGTCGCCGCCGCCCTGAAGTGGGAGGGCGGCTACGTGTGGGCGTGCAAAAACTACGACGGCGACGTCCAGTCCGACACGGTCGCGCAGGGCTTCGGCTCGCTCGGCCTGATGACCAGCGTGCTGATGACCGCCGATGGCAGGACGGTCGAGGCGGAGGCGGCGCACGGAACCGTCACCCGCCATTACCGTCAGCACCAGCAGGGCAACCCGACTTCCACCAACCCGATCGCCTCGATCTTCGCCTGGACCCGCGGCCTCGAGGCCCGCGGCCGCATGGACGACACCCCCGCGGTCGGCCAGTTCGCCCGGACCCTCGAGCGGGTCTGCGTCGAGACGGTCGAGGAAGGCAAGATGACGAAAGACCTGGCGCTGCTCGTCGGCGGCGACCAGGGGTACCAGACCACGCAGGAGTTCCTGGCGTCGATCGACGACAACCTGCAGCGGGCGATGGGTGGGACGAGCTCCTAGCCGTCGCCGTAACCCCGATTCCGAGGAGACGATTTTCGTGAGCACCCCCGTGAAGGTCACCGTCACCGGTGCGGCCGGGCAGATCGGCTACGCCATCCTGTTCCGCATCGCCAGCGGCCAGATGCTCGGCCCCGACACCCCGGTCGAGTTGAGCCTGCTGGAGATCCCCGACGCGGTCAAGGCCGCCGAGGGCACCGCGATGGAGCTCGACGACTGCGCCTTCCCGCTGCTCAACCGGATCGACATCACCGACGACCCCAAGCAGGCCTTCGAGGGCACCAACATCGCCCTGCTGGTCGGCGCCCGGCCGCGCGGTCCGGGCATGGAGCGCGCCGACCTGCTGGAGGCCAACGGCGGCATCTTCAAGCCGCAGGGCGAAGCGATCAATGCCGGCGCCGCCGACGACGTGAAGATCCTGGTGGTCGGCAATCCGGCCAACACCAACTGCCTGATCGCGATGTCCAACGCGCCCGACGTGCCGCGCGAGCGCTTCACCGCGATGATGCGCCTCGATCACAACCGGGCGAAGATCCAACTTGCCAACAAGCTCGGCAAGCCGGTCACCGCGGTCACCAACATGACCGTGTGGGGCAACCACTCGACCACCCAGTATCCGGACCTGGTGAACGCCAAGGTCGACGGCGAGGGCACCTGGGAGCAGGTCGACGACCAGAGCTGGATCACCGACGAGTACATCCCGCGCGTCGCCAAACGCGGCGCCGAGATCATCGCGGCGCGCGGTGCCTCCAGCGCCGCCTCGGCGGCCAACGCCGCGATCGACCACGTCCACGACTGGGTGCTGGGCACGCCGGATGGGGACTGGGTGTCGATGGGCGTGCCGGCCGATGGCTCCTACGGGATCGGCGAGGGCATCATCTGCGGTATGCCGTGCCAGTGCAGCGGCGGCGAGTGGTCGATCGTCCAGGGCCTCGAGGTACCGGACTTCTCGCGTGAGCGGATCGACAAGAGCGCGCTCGAGCTCCAGGAGGAGCGCGACGCGGTCAGCAAGCTGATCTGAGGCTGTAAAAGGGGGCCGGGGGGTCCTCTCCAAGACGCGCTACGCGCTGAGTGTCTTGGAGAGGACCCCCCGGCCCCTTCCTCGGTCGCGGCAGGTCGACCGGGCCGGCTTGGCTCGAGCTGAGGTGGGCTCCGGAGCAGGCCGAGGCTCGAAACCGGAAGTTCGGCCGGGGGCCCGAGGGTCAGCCCGCGGGGTAGTACTGACGGCCGTCCTTTTTGACGCGGCCCTCTTTCTCCAGATCGCCGAGCACCCGGTACAGGTAGTTCGGTTTGATTTTCATCGTCTTGGCGACGTCGGAGGCGCTGATCCCCGGCTGCTGCGTGATCAGCTCGACCGCCTGGTCGGCGCGGGTGCCGCCGCGACGGCGACGACGCCGTTTCGGTGCGCCGGAAGATTTCGTCGCACCCGTCGAGGCGCTGCCGCGCGGCCGCCCGGGGGACCGTTTCACTTTGCCGCCGAGCTCCGCGAGGGCTCGCTCCAGCCGATGGCGCTCCTCGTCGAGGTCGGCAAGGCGTCGCTCGACGAGTTCGCGAGCCTCGTCAAGGACGTTCTTCGTGCTTGGCATCTAGTTCCTTTCCATCATCCATCCAAACGTTCGTACAAAACGCTGCCGCGAGTGTGGCATACCAACCGTCACACTGTTCAACGGAATAAGCCAATGAAATCGACCAATAGACCAGGCGACCGAGACGGACGAACGGTGACGATTCAGTACCGCGACGTTTGCCGACGGAAGCGGAGATACCCGTAACCGTCAGGCGGTTGGTCAGCGGGTCAGTTCGGCCTGGCGCTCGGGTGAGATGCGCACCACGTTGCGGGCCAGGCCCACCTTCTCCATCGCGGTGATGATCAGCGCCGAGGGATCGGGCTCCCAGCGGCGCAGCCCGTGCACCGCGGAGCGAGGGAAGGCGTGGTGGTTGTGGTGCCAGGACTCGCCCAGGGAGGGAATCGAGAGCCAGAAGACGTTGGTTGACAGATCGTCGGTCTCGAAGCGCCGCGTGCCGAGGAAGTGACACACCGAGTTGACGCTCCAGGTGACGTGGTGGACGAAGAAGACGCGTACCAGGCCTCCCCAGAGGAAGCCGGTGAGCGCGCCCAGCCAGGTGCCGGTGATCGCGTAGCCGAGCGCCGCCGGGATCAGCAGGCTGAGCACGATGAGGGCGACGAAGTGACGGGAGAGGAAGCGCATCCCCTTGTCCTCGTAGAGGTCCTTCGCGTACTTCTTCCAGTCGGCGCGGCCCTGCGTCTCCATCAGCCACCCGGAGTGGGCGTGCCACAGACCCGCCAGGACACCGCCGACGCCGTCGCCGTGGCCGACGTGCGGACTGTGCGGGTCGCCCTCCTTGTCGGTATGGGCGTGGTGCTTGCGATGGTCCGCGACCCAGGAGAGGACCGGACCCTGGACCGCCATCGTGCCGAGGATCGCGAACGCGTACTCGAGACCCTTGGAGGTCTGGAAGGAGCGGTGGGTGAGCAGTCGATGGAAGCCGACCGTGATGCCGATCGCCGTCAGCAGGTACATGAAGGCGGCGATCCCGAGGACGGCGGGGCTGACCAGGCTCCCCGGGAGGAGGACGATCGCGACGATGGTCGCGACGAAGGGGACCACGACCCCGGCGAGGTTCGCGGCTTTCTCGATCTTGGTCATCTCGCCCATCTGCATCCAAGTTACGCCTACCTGAGAGATATGTATTAGCGCGTGAGTCAAGTTCAGTGCCCTATTCTTTGTGAGGCAGATGCCAAATACGTGCCTCACCCTCGACACCGACCCGTGGCGCGGCCTGCCGGTTCGCGTCGCCGACCTGATCGAAGGCGAGGTCGAGCCGATCAGCGCCGAGATCCTCGAGTCGATCGCCCGGGAGGTGCCGGAGTACGCGCGGCCGCTGGAGGGGCGCTTCGGGCGCGGCATCCGCCGCGGGGTCGGCGAGGCGCTGGCCCAGTTCGTGGCGCTGATCCGCGACCCCGACGCGGGGCGCGACTCCGGGCGCGAGGTCTACCTGGCGCTGGGGCGGGGCGAGCAGCGGGCCGGCCGCACGCTCGACTCGCTGCAGGCCGCCTACCGGCTCGGCGCCCGGGTCGCCTGGCGCCGCTTCGCCGACGCGTGCCGGCGGGCCGGGGTCGGCGCGGAGCCGCTCGCCCTGCTCGCCGAGGCGGTCTTCGCCTACATCGACGAGCTCGCTGCCGACTCGGTCGAGGGATACGCGCTGGCCCAGGCCGAGGTCGAGGACCTGCGTCGCCGCCGTCGCCGCGAGCTGGTCGCGCTGCTGTTGGCCGACCCGCCCGCCGAGGCCGGCGACCTGGCGGCGGGGGCCCGCGCCGCGGCCTGGGAGGTGCCGGCCGGTGTGGCGGCGCTCGTCTGTCCCGAGGACGCGCTGGCGCGGGTCGCGCGCCGACTGCCCCCGGAGGCGCTGGCGACCGTGGTGGACGGCGAGGGGTGCGTGCTCCTGCCCGACCCGGAGGGGCCGGGACGGGCCGAGGCGCTGGGCCGGGCGGCCGTCGAGGCGCGCCTCGTCCTGGGGCCGACCGTGGCGCCCACCGACGCCGCCGAGTCGTGGGCGCCGGCGCTGGCATTGGCGCGCAGCGGCATCGAGGGCGGGGCGTTGATGCGGGTCGACGACCACCTCGCGGCGCTGCTCATCCACGAGTCGCGCGACCTCGCGGGGCGGATCGCCGCGCGCCGGCTCGCCCCGTTTGCCGACCTCACCCCCAAGGCGCGGGCGCGGATGCGCGAGACGGCGCTCGCCCACGTCCGCCACGACGGCAACGCGGTGGCGATGGCCGCCGCGATGCACGTCCACCCGCAGACCGCGCGCTACCGGATCGCCCGCCTGCGCGAGCTGCTCGGCGAGCAGCTCGACGACCCCGACGCCCGCTTCGAGCTGCAGCTGGCCCTGCGCGCGGGGCCGTAGCCGGTCGATCCCACGGCGAGGCACGCCGCCGTCTCGGCGGTCGACGGGCGTGAGGTCAGCTCCCGATGATCTAGTCAGGTTTGGCGGCGAGTCCGAGGCGCAGGGCGCCCGCCGCCTCCAGCATCGCGCCGCGGGCGGCCGCGTTGACCGCGGTCTGGTTGGCGAAGCTGTGGACCAGGCCCGGGTGCCGGCGCAGCGCCACCCGCACGCCGCACTCGCGCATCCGCAGCGCGTAGGCCTCGCCCTCGTCGCGCAGCGGGTCGAAGCCCGCGGTGGCGACGTAGGCGGTCGGCAGGCCGCGCAGGTCTGGGCACCTGAGCACCGAGACCCGCGGGTCGCCGCGGTCGGTCCCCGGCGGCAGGTAGGCGGCATCGAACTTGTCCATGTCCGCCCGGGTGAGGATGTAGCCCTCGGCGAAGAGCCGGCGCGAGGGGGTGTCGGCGTCGGAGTCGGTGACCGGGTAGATCAGCAGCTGCATCGCGGGCCTGGCGCCGCCGGCCTCGACGGCCATCTTGCTGACCACGGCGGCCATGTTGCCCCCCGCCGAGTCGCCGCCGACACCGATCCGCGCCGGGTCGGCGCCGAGCGAGGCGGCGTTGCCGGCCGCCCACTCGAACGCCGCGAAGGCGTCTTCGAGCGGCTCCGGGAACGGGTGCTCGGGGGCGAGCCGGTAGCCGATCGACAGCACGCGCACCCCGGCCGCCGCGGCGAGCAGCCGGCAGACCCCGTCGTGGGTGTCGAGGTCGCCGATCACCCAGCCGCCGCCGTGGTAGAAGACGAGCAGTGCCTCCGCGGCCTCGGCGGGCGGCACGCGTGGCACGTAGAGGCGGGAGGGCAGCGGCCCGGCCGGTCCGGGGACGTCGAGGGCGCGCACCTCGGCCATCGGGATCGGCACCCGGCGGTCGACCACCCGGGTCTCGTGGCGCGCCTGGGCGCGGGCCTGCTCGACGGTGCGGCCGGCGAAGATTCCCATCGGGCCGACGAGCCTGGTGAGGCCGAGGAGCGCGTGGGTCTCGGTGGAGAGGCGCTGGCCGTCGATCGTCGGCGGCTTGCCGAAGAGCAGCCGGACGGTGCGGGGCGAGAGCCCGCACGCCCGCCTGAGGACGCGGTGCTCGAAGGGCACGGGGAGGCGCGGCGGCTCGGCCATCGCCCGCAAACCTATTCGACGTGACACCGATCTGTGCGACCGACGTCACAGCGTCGATTGGTACGCGGGCATATCTTTGTGCGATGGAAGCGCCACCCGGGCTTCCGCCCGGCCCCCGGATGCCCCGCGCGCTCCAGACGGCGATCTGGGCGCGGCAGGCGCAATGGCTGCTCGCCCAGTCGCGACGCCGGCTCGGTCCGATGTTCACGCTCGAAATCGCCTACGAGGGGCGCTGGGTGGTCGTCTCCGAGCCGGAGCTGATCAAGCAGGTCTTCACCGGCGACCCCAAGGTCTTCCACGCCGGCGAGGGCAACGACGTCCTGCGGCCGCTGCTCGGCAGGCATTCGCTGCTGACCCTCGACGAGGACGAGCACCTGAGCTACCGCAAGCTGCTGCTGCCGCCCTTCCACGGCAGGCGGATGGCGGGTTATGAGGACACGATGCGCGCGATCGCGGCCCGGGAGATCGAGGGCTGGCCGACCGGCGTGCCATACCCGCTGCGACCGCGGATGCAGGCGATGACCCTGGAGATCATCATCGAGACGGTCTTCGGAGTGCACAGCGGGGCGCGCTTGGCGGAGCTGCGCGAGGCGCTGCGCTCCTTCCTCGACATGCTCACCAACCCGCGGATGCTGGTGCCGCTGCTGGCGATCGGTCCCGACCGGATCCGCTCCTACCCACCCTTCCGCCGCCGCGTGGACCGCGTCGCCGGGCTGATCCTCGGTGAGATCGCCGAGCGCCGCGCCGCCGTCGATCTCGACGCGCGCGACGACATCCTCTCGCTGCTGGTCGCCGCCCGCCATGAGGACGGCTCGCCGATGCGCGACGCCGAGATCCATGACGAGCTGCTCACGCTGCTGGTCGCCGGCCACGAGACGACCGCGACCGCGCTCTCCTGGGCGGTCGAGCGGCTGGTCCGGCATCCGGAGAAGCTGGAGCGGCTGCGGGCCGAGGTCGAGGCCGGGGAGGACGCCTACCTGACCGCGACGATCCAGGAGACGCTGCGGCTGCGGCCGGTGATCGTGATCGTGATTCGCAAGCTGGCCGAGGCCGTCGAGCTGGGTGGCTACGAGCTGCCCGCCGGGGTGGGGGTGGTGCCGAGCATCCACCTCGTCCACCGCGACCCGGCCATCTATCCCGAGCCGGACCGGTTCCTCCCCGAGCGCTTCCTCGAGTCGCCGCCCGGGACCTACACGTGGATCCCGTTCGGCGGCGGGATGCGGCGCTGCCTCGGCGCCGCCTTCGCCCAGCAGGAGATGGCGATCGTGCTGCGCGAGCTGGTCGGCCGCCGCACGGTGCGCCCGGCCGAGCAGGCCGACGAGCGGAGCTTCCGCCGCGCGATCACCGAGACGCCGCGCCGCAACGCCGAGGTCGTGCTCTCCTGAGCCGGTGGCCGCGAGCCCGGCCTGGCATGGGGTTTTCGGCGCAGCGACGGGGGTATGCTTCCCGGCGATGCCCGAGAGCGACCACCACCGGACGCCGACCGTCTCCGAGGCGGTACGCCACGCGGCGGCGATCGTCGATCCTGGCGACTCCGACGACGCGATCATGGCGCTCGTCGAGATCTACGAGGACGACGACCGGCCGGTGACGGCGGTCGAGGACCTGCCGGGCACCCTGATCTCCACGGCCGAGGGGATCGACCCCGAAGGCGACGATGGCGCCATCCTCACCTGCGCCGCCGCGGCCGCCTGGCTCGGCATGCACCCCCGCGACCGCAACGAGGACCACGAGCCCGCCCACGTCCTCCGCGAGGCGACCCGGATGGCGTTCCACAAAGAGCCGCCGCCCCAGATCGCCGACTACCTCGCGGGCCGCGGCGTCACCCTCTGACGACGCCCCCCGAGTCCGACTGAGAAGCCAGGGCCGAGCGGCAGGTCGCACGCGGTGAAGCGGCAGTCAAGGCCCGAGCCCGCGCTGAGGCGTTATGACCAAGCGATGCCGTGAACGCGGTGAAGCGGCAGTGCCTCAGCACGACGCGCAGCCGCGGGTGCGGCAGCGCGCCGTGTCATAACGCCTCAGCCGCAGCCGGTGTTGTTGCCGCAGGAAGGGCAGGTGTAACAACTCCCCGTCCGCTGCATCATGCCGCCGCACTGTTCACAGGCCGGGCCGAGCTCCAAGCCCGACATCTTCGCGGGATGCACGGGCGGGGTTTCGGTGAAAGCCGTCGCCGCCGGCTTCGCGCCCCCGTTACCGTTGCCGCCGTTGGACGGGCCGGCGGAGCCGCCGGCGTCGGCGCCGAGCGCCAGCTGGGCGGCGTCGGCTTCCTGTCGCGCCCGCACGTCCTTGGTCTGGATGCCGAGTTCTTCGAGCACGTCGACATCGTCGATGAAGCGGCTGGCGACCCAGCGCATGATGTAGTCGGGCATCGATTTGGCGAACGGGATCTCCGGGTTCTGCGTGATCCCCTCCGGGTCGAAGCGCATGTAGCTGAACTTCTGCACGAAGGTCTCGAGCGGCACTCCGTACTGCAGGCCGATCGAGATCGCCGTCGCGAAGGCGTTCAGCATGCCGCGCAGCGTCGAGCCCTCCTTGCCGATGTCGGTGAGGAAGATCTCGCCGACCGAGCCGTCTTCGTATTTGCCCGCGGTGATGTAGCCCTCGTGCCCGCCGATCGAGAACTTGTGGGTGATCGATTCGCGCTCGCGCGGCATCTTGCGCCGTTCGGGTTGCGGCGCCTCTACCACGGCCTCGGCCTCCTTCTCCTTCTGCGCGTCGGTGCGCAGCGCCTGGGCCGTCTTCGAGCCGTCGCGGTAGATCGCCAGCGCCTTCAGACCGCCCTTCCAGCCCCGCGTGTAAGCGTCTGCGATGTCGGCGACGGTCGCCGACTCGGGCAGGTTGACGGTCTTCGAGATCGCGCCCGAGAGGAACGGCTGGGTCGCGGCCATCATGTCGATGTGGCCGGTGTAGGAGATCGCCCGCTCGCCGACCGCGACGTCGAACACCGGCAGGTGCTCGTCCTTCAGGCCGGGCGCGCCGACGATCGTGTTCTTCTCGGCGATGTAGGCGTTGATCTGCTCGATCTCGCCCTGTGAGTAGCCGAGCGTCCGCAGCGCCAGCGGCACCGAGCGGTTGACGATCGTCATCGAGCCGCCGCCGACCAGCTCCTTGAACTTGACCAGCGAGAAGTCGGGCTCGATCCCGGTCGTGTCGCAGTCCATCAGGAAGCTGATCGTCCCGGTCGGCGCGAACACCGTCGCCTGGGCATTGCGGAAGCCGTGCTCCTCGCCGAGCTCGACCGCTTCGTCCCAGGCCCGCCGTGCGGCGTCGAGCAGGTCGCCCTTGATGCCGGCCCGGTCGACCTCGTAGGCGGCGTCGCGGTGCATCCGCATGACGCCGTTGTGGGGCTCGCGGTTCTTCTCGTACTCGTCGTAGGGGCCGGTCGCCTCGGCGGCGATCAGCGCCGACTGGCGGTAGGCGCGGCCGGTCATCAGCGCGGTGATCGCGGCGGCGACGTTGCGGCCCTGGTCGGAGTCGTAGGGCATGCCGTCCGACATCAGCAGGGCGCCGAGGTTGGCGAAGCCGAGGCCGAGCTGGCGGAAGGCGCGGGCGTTCTCGCCGATCTCCTCGGTCGGGTAGCTCGACGGCCCGACGACGATCTCCTGGGCGAGGAAGACGATGTCCACCGCGTGCTCGAAGTCGGCGACGTCGAAGGTGCCGTCGGCCTGGCGGAACTTCATCAGGTTGAGCGAGGCCAGGTTGCAGGCCGAGTTGTCGACGTGCATGTACTCGCTGCACGGGTTGGAGGCGTTGATCCGCCCCGACTCCGGGCAGGTGTGCCAGCGGTTGATCGTCGTGTCGTACTGCATCCCCGGATCGGCGCAGCGCCAGGCGGCGTCGGCGATCTGGTTCAGCAGCTCGCGCGCGTCGAGGGTGTGGGTCACCCGGCCGTCGGTGCGGGCGGTCAGCTCCCACTCGCCGCCGGCCTCGACCGCCTCCATGAAGTCGTCGGTGACCCGCACCGAGTTGTTGGCGTTCTGGTACTGGATCGAGGTGAAGCCCTCGCCGTCGATCGACATGTCGAAGCCGGCTTCGCGCAGGGCCAGGGCCTTCTCCTCCTCTTTGGCCTTGCACCAGATGAAGTCCTCGACGTCGGGGTGGTCGACGTCGAGGACGACCATCTTCGCCGCCCGCCGCGTCTTGCCGCCCGACTTGATCGTCCCCGCCCAGGCGTCGGCGCCGCGCATGAAGCTGACCGGTCCGGAGGCGAGCCCGCCCTTGGAGAGGTGCTCGACCGAGCCGCGGATGTTCGACAGGTTGATGCCGGAGCCGGAGCCGCCGCGGAAGATCATCCCCTCCTTGGTGTTCCAGTCGAGGATCGACTCCATCGTGTCGTCGACGCTGAGGATGAAGCAGGCAGAGCACTGCGGCTGCTCCTCGAAGCCGACGTTGAACCACACCGGCGAGTTGAACGCCGCCTTCTGGTTGAGCAGGATCGCGGTCAGCTCCATCTCGAAGGCGTCGGCGTCCGCCTCGGAGGCGAAGTAGCCCCCTTCGCGCCCCCAGCCGGCGATCGTCCCGGCGACCCGGCCGATCATCTGTTTGACCGAGCTCTCGCGCTCCGGGCTGCCGATCCGGCCGCGGAAGTACTTCTGGGCGACGATGTTGGTCGCGTTCTGCGACCAGGTCTTCGGGAACTCGACGCCGCGCTGCTCGAACGCCGGCTTGGCCGGATCGCCGATCACCGCGTCGCGGATCTCCCACTCGACCTGGTCGAAAGGATGCGCGTCGGGCGTCGAGAAGCGACGCTCCACGGAGAGGCCCCGCAGACCGTTCTTCGGACTGGTGGTGGCGGTCTTGGACATCGAAACTGCTCCTCTCGCGGCTGACTTTTTGGGGTTGGTGAGGTTCCTCCCCCGGTCGGACGGAACCACTGCTCCCGACCCCTCAGATACCGCGTTTTCCTCTCCCCATATTTTGACAGGCCGCAATTTGGGGCCGGCGGAAGACAGCGTGCTTTCCACGGTGCATGGGTACCCTGGTGTCATGGTCGACGACCTCCGCAGGGGAGCTGGATCGATGGGCCGGCGGGCCGGCGCCGCGCGCGACGCGGTGAACGAGCGCGCCCATGCCGCCCGCGAGGCCGCCGGCGAACGGGCCACCGCCGCTCGTGAGGCCGCCGGGGAGCGCGCCCATGCCGCCCGCGAGGCCGCCGGCGAACGGGCCACCGCCGCCCGCGAGGCCGCCGGGGAGCGCGCCCATGCCGCCCGCGAGGCGATCGCCGCGGTCAAGCCGCGGCTGCGCGGCTCCTCCCACAAGTGGGCCTTCTTCGTCTCGCTGGGCTTCGGCGCCGCGCTGATCCTCCTCGCCAAGACGCCGAAGGCGACCCTGGCGGTCGCCGTCTACGCGGTCAGCCTCTCCGCCCTGCTCGGCACCAGCGCCCTGTACCACCGGGTCGACTGGCAGCGGCCCAACGTGCGCCGCTGGATGCGCAGGCTGGACCACTCGATGATCTTCTTCCTCATCGCCGGCACGTACACGCCGTTCGCTCTGCTGGTCATGCACGGCGCCTTCGCGACCGCGATCCTGATTGCCGTCTGGGTCGGCGCGGTGGCCGGCGCGATCGTCGAGATGGTCTGGATCGGCCACCCCAAGTGGGTCTCGGCGACCGTCTATCTCTCGATCGGCTGGGTGGCCGCGGTCGCCTTCCCGGACCTCTGGAGCGCGCTCGGGCCGGGTGGCGCCCTGCTCCTCGCCGGCGGCGGGCTGCTCTACACGGCCGGGGCCGTCGTCTACGCGACCCAGCGCCCCGACCCCAACCCGGCGATCTTCGGCTACCACGAGGTCTTCCACGCCTTCGTGATCGCCGCCGCGCTGCTGCACTTCTCGGTGATCGCCTTCTTCGCCCTGCCGCAGTCCTGAGCGCGGGCCGCCCCTACGCCACCCCGGCCTGGGCCCGCGCCTCCGCGGCCTCCCGGGCCGAGGCGACCAGCTCGCGCAGCAGCTCCTGCAGGGCGCCCGACTGCTCCGGCGTGAGCCGCAGCTCGCCGTCCTCGTAGGCGTCCTGGGCGCGGGGAACGGGGAGCTCGCGCTCGACCACGCGGCCGCCGAGGGCGCCGAGCACCTTGCGGGTCTCGGCCTGCGCCCAGACCGCGCCGAACATCCCGGTGGAGGCGCCCACGACCCCCGCCGGCGTGCCCATCAGGGCGCTCTCGCCGGCCGGCCGCGAGGCCCAGTCGAGGGCGTTCTTCAGCGCCCCGGGGATCGAGCTGTTGTACTCCGGCGTCGCCACCAGGACGGCGTCGGCATCGCGCATCGCCGCGCGCAGGTCGAGGACCGCGTCGGGCGCCTCGACGCCGTCCTCGAAATCGGCGTCGTAGGCGGGGATCTCCGCCAGTCGCTCGAAGGCGACGAGCTCCACCCCGGCGGGCAGCCGCTCGGCGGCTGCCCGCAGCAGGGCGGCGTTGTAGGAGTCCCGGCGCAGGCTTCCGGATATGCCCAGGACCCGCACGTCTAGGCCTCCTGGGCGATGAGCTCGAGGTCGACGTTGATCGCGACCTCCCACTCGAGGACCTGGCCGCCGCTCGGCAGGTCGGCGTTGAAATCAAGGCCGAAGTCGCGCCGGTCGACCGCGGCCGAGACCGAGAGGGCGACGCGGGGCTTGCCGCCGAGGTCGGCGCCGAGCTCGCCGAAGCGGCCGGTGGCCTCGACCTCGCGCCTGGTGCCGCGGATCTCCAGCTCGCCGGCGAGGCGGGCGCTGCCGTCCGCGGCGACGTCGAGGCGGGTGGAGGCGAAGGTCAGCTTCGGGAACCGCTCGGCGTCGAAGAATTCCGGCGACATCAGGTGTCCCTTCAGCTGCGCCTCGTCGATCTCGATGCTCCGCACGTCGACGCCGCCCTCGAGGCGGGGCTCCTCGCCGCCGGTCAGCGTCGCCTCGTAAGTCTCGAAGCCGCTGCGGAAGGTGGCGACGCCGTTGTGGGTGATCGCGAAAGTGATCGAGGAGTGGACCGGGTCGGCGGTCCAGATGCCGGTCGGGACCTGCTGGTTGATGGTGTCGATGCTCATGGGCACTGCCTTTCGTTTCGCGCGCCTTGGGGGGTGGCGCTTCGGATGGAGTATTAGTTGACGCAGAAACGATCTTAGCAAATATTTGTAGTGACAACTATTGTTACGACAATCACCATGTGGCATCATCTGGGTATGTCCGAATCGTCCACGCTCGGCACCGGCCTCGCCGGGCCCCCGGGCACCGAGGCCGCGGCGGAGTCCGGAGCCGCTCCGGAGGCGGGGCGAAACCCGCTCGGCGAGTGCTCGCCCCACCACCAGGCCTGGCGCTCGCTGGCGCGGACCCACGCGGCGGTCAGCGGTCGCCTTCAGGACGCCCTCGCGGGCGCCGGGCTGCCGCCGCTCGCCTGGTTCGAGATGCTCGCCGCGCTCGCCGCGGCGGACCAGCGGCGGATGAAGATGGGGGAGCTGGCCGAGGCGCTGGTCATCACCCGCGGCGGGCTCACCAAGCTGGTCGACCGCCTCGTCAAGGCAGGCCTGATCGAGCGGACCTTCTGCGACACCGACCGCCGGGTCAGCTACGCGACGCTGCTGCCGGCCGGCGCCGAGCTGCTCGGGGAGATGGTCCCGGTCGTCTCGGCCGAGCTCGAGCTCGCCTTCGCCGCCCGCCTCAGCGAGCGCCAGGCGGAGGAGCTGCGCGCGACGCTCGACTCGGTCCGCGGCTCGGCCTGCGAGGGCGACTGACCCGGTCGCCCTCCCGGGCATACCCGGACGCCCGGCGTCCGGCCGGCTTGCTGATCGCATGCCCGCCGCCCGTCCAGATGCGTTCGCAGTTGTCCACGACTGTCGTGGACAACTGCGAACTCACCGGGCGGAGGCGCGGGCGTGCGGTCGACCTTTGTTCCGCCCCGCCGGGCGCGGTCGTCCTGACGCCCGGCTACCGGAGCAAAGGTCGACCGCGACATCGAGCCCGGGTCAAAGGTCGACCGCGTCCGGGGGGCACGGGGCCCGGGCTGCGGGACGCGCCCCGGGCCGGGAGGCGCACCCCCTGGGACGGGCGGCGCGGCGCCCGCGCCCTGCCGGGCGATCGATGGCTCAGGCCGGGAGAGCCGCCGTGGCGCGCTCTTTGGCGGCGTCGATGATCGCCAGCACATCGGCGTCGCGGCCTTCGCGCAGCAGCACGATCGGGTCGGGGTCGCCGTTGACGATGCCCTCGAAGAACTCTTTGCGGTCGTCGTAGGTGGGCAGCGTGCCCTTCGCCCAGCCGCGCACGTCGTTCAGCATGACCGCGAGGCGCGCGTAGTCCTCGCCGAAGAGGTCGGAGATCTCCCGTTTCATCCGCTTGGCCAGGGCGGGGGAGGCGCCCGCGGTCGAGATCGCGATCGCCAGCGGTCCGGTGCGGACGATCGCCGGGAGGATGAAGTTGCAGAGCGGCGGCACGTCGACGACGTTGGCGAGCATCGCGCGGCGCTCGGCGTCGTAGTAGATGCCGATGTTGACCTCGGAGTCGTCGGTCGCGGCGATCACCATGAAGGCGCCCTCAAGATCGTCCGGGCCAGCGTAGGGACGGCGCTCCCACTCGATCGTCCCCTCCTCGGCGAGCGACTCGAGCTCCGGGTGGGCGTCGGGCGCGATCAGCGCCACGTCGCCGCCGCAGGCGAGCAGGCCCTCGACCTTCTCGAGGCCGATGTCGCCGCCGCCGACCACCAGGCACCGGCGTCCGCTCAGCTTGAGGCAGGCGATGTAGAACGGGGTCTCCAGCATGTCCCGGACGCATGACTGGTCGCAGATCCCCTTGCGGAACTGGCAGACGCACTCCTTGCCGGCGTAGGCCTGGGCGGGCATGCCCGAAAGGTTAGTGATGTGGCTTCGGCGGCACCCGGGCGGGCGCCGGGGAAAGATCAGACCGCGTCCAGGGTGAGCTTCAGGCCCTGCTCGAGGGTGGTCTCGGGGGCCCAGTCGAGCTGCCGTTCGGCGAGGCTCGCGTCGAGCGAGATCCGCTGCACCTCGCCGGCCCGCGGCGGCGCGAATTGCGGCTCGAAGTCCTCGCGCCCGGCCAGCCGGGCGAGGACGTCGACCAGGTCGAGGACGCTCGCCTCGCGGCCGGTGCCGATGTTGACCGCACCGCCGCGGCGCGATTCGCCCGCCGCCAGCGCCGCCGCCACCACGTCTCCGACATATATGTAGTCGCGGGTCTGGGTGCCGTCGCCGTAGACGGTCGGGGCGCCGCCGTTCTTCAGCAGGCCGCAGAAGATCGCCACCACGCCCGCCTCGCCGAGCGGGTCCTGGCGCGGCCCGTAGACGTTGCCGAGCCGCAGCGACATCCCCGAGAGGCCGTGCAGCCGCTCGTAGAGGCCGAGGTAGCCCTCGGCGGCGTACTTGCTCTGGCCGTAGCCGGAGAGCGGCGCGATCGGCGTCGACTCGGGCAGCGGCAGCTGCTTGTCGGCTCCCTCGCCGTAGAGGGCGCCGCCGGTGGAGACGAAGACGACCCGCTCGACCCCCGTCGCCCGCGCCGCCTCCAGCACGTTGGCGGTGCCGCCGACGTTGACCGCGGCGTCGAAGGCCGGGTCCTCGACCGACTTGCGCACGTCGATCTGCGCGGCCAGGTGGAAGACCAGCTCGGGACGCGTCTCGGCGAGGACGGCACCGACCGCGGCGGCGTCGCAGACGTCCACCGCGGCGAGCCGGGTGCCGCCTGCGAGCGCCTGCTCGAGGTTCACCCGCCGCCCGGTCGAGAGGTTGTCGAGCACCGTCACCTCGTCGCCGCGGGCGAGCAGCTCGTCGACGAGATTCGACCCGATGAATCCGGCGCCGCCGGTGACCAAGCTCTTCATGAGGGTGCCGATCCTAAGCGGATCGGCCGGCAGCGGGCGTCGGATCTCCCCAGGAGAAGGCCTGGCAGCGCGGCGGTCCGGCCCTGCTACCCTCGCCGCCCCATGAGGTTGATCGTCACCGAGAAGAACAGCAGCGCCAAGAAGATCGCCGAGGTCCTGGGCGCGCCCAGTGGCGGTCCGAAGGCGGACAAAACCTACAAAGTGCCCTTCTACACCTGGACCGACGCCGAAGGGAATGAGGAAATGGCGATCGGCCTGAAGGGCCACGTGCTCGGCCCGGCCTTCCCGGAGGGCTACTCGAACTGGCAGAAGACCGACCTCCACGACCTGATCGACGCCGGCCTGATCAAGGAGCCGACCGACAAGAACGTCGTCAAAGCGATCAAGAAAATGGCCAAACAGGCCGACGAGCTGGTGATCGCGACCGACTTCGACCGCGAGGGGGAGCTGATCGGGCTGGAGGCGCTCGAGGAGATGCTCGACGCCAACCCGGCGCTCGGCAGCCGAGAGGACACCGAGGCGGGGAAGCTGAAAATCCTCCGGGCGCGCTACTCGGCGACGACCAAAGAGGAACTGGTCCGCGCCTTCGAGAACCTCGACTACCTGTCCTTCCCGCTCGCCAACGCGGGCGCCGCGCGTCAGGACATCGATCTGCTCTGGGGGGCGACGCTGACCCGCGCCGTCTCGCTCTCCACCCGCCGCTTCGGCTCCAACTTCCTCTCCGTCGGCCGCGTCCAGAGCCCCACGCTGGGCCTGATCGTCGAGCGCGAGATGGAGCGCCGCGCGCACGTCGCGAAGCCGTTCTGGGAACTGTTCGCGCGCTTCGAGCACCCCGACGGGATCTTCGAGACGCACCATGCCGTCGACAAATTCTGGGAGAAGGCCGAAGCCGACAAGGCGCTTGCCGGGACGACCGGCCCGGGCGTCGTCAAAGCGGTCACGGCGCGGAAAAACACCCGCAAACCGCCGACTCCGCTCAACACCACCGCCTTCACCACCGACGCCTCCTCGCGGCTCGGGATCACCCCGGCGAGCGCGATGCGGATCGCCGAGGATCTCTACATGGACGGGTTCATCTCCTACCCGCGGACCGACAACACGGTCTACCCGAGCTCCCTGCCGACCCGGGAGCTGATCTCCTCGCTGGTCAAGGTCAAGGAGTTCTCGGCGGCCGCCGGGCTGCTCGACCAGCCGCAGCTGACGCCGACCCGCGGCAAAAAAGAGACCACCGACCACCCGCCGATCTACCCGACCCAGGCGATCCATCCCGGCGCCTTGGAGGGGCCGAAGAAGCGGGTCTACGAACTGGTCGTGCGGCGCTTCCTCGCCACCTTCAGCCCGCCGATGATCACCGAGTCGACCCGTGCCGACATCGAGGCGGGCAGCGAGACCTACTTCGTGCGCGGCTCGGTCCTGGTCGACCCCGGCTACGCCGGCATCTACACCTACGCGCGCTCCGCCGACGAGGAGATCCCGGCGCTGCAGGAGGGTCAGAGCCTCGAGCTGGCGCCGGTGCCGGAGCTCGTCGCCGAGGGCGAGCCGACCGCCAACCCGTGGATCGTCGACAAGGAGACGCAGCCTCCGTCGCGGATCTCGCAGGGCAAACTGATCGAGCTGATGGAGGAGCGCGGCCTCGGCACCAAAGCGACCCGCGCCGACATCATCCAGAAGCTCTTCGATCGCGGCTACGTCTACGGCAACCCGCCGATCCCCACCGAGACCGGGATCGCGCTGTACGAGGCGTTCAAGCAGTACGTGCCGCGGATGGCGACGCCGGAGATGACCGCCGACATCGAGGCGGAGATGGACCGTATCGCGCAGGGCGAGATGACCAAGTCCAAGGTGGTCGGCGACAGCCGCGAACTGCTGCACAAGACCTGGAGCGAGATCGACGAGAAGAAAGAAGACCTCGCCAAAGTCGTCTGGAAAGGGATGGACGAAGATCGCATCCTCGGACCGTGCAAGGCCTGCGAAGAAGCGGGCCGCACCAAGGAGGACGGCTCGCCGAACATGCTGCGGATCATCCGCGCGAAAAAATCGGGCAAACGGTTCGTGGGGTGCAGCGGCTGGAAGGCCGATGCCGACCCTGACGATCCGACCTCGTGCGACCAGACCTTCCCGCTGCCGCAGCGGGGCGACGTGTTCCGGCTCGAGGAACGCTGCTCGATCTGCGACCGGACGCCGCGCCTCAAAGTCGTCCCCTTCCGCGGTCGTCCCTGGAACCTCTGCCTGAACGACGACTGCGAGTCGATGCAGGAGATGAAGAAACGGCGCGCCGAGCGCGAAGCGGCGAAAAAGGCCAAAGAGGAGATGGAGGGCAAACCGCAGCCGAAAGGCGACGAGGACGCGGCGTCGGGGCGCTCCAAAAAAAGCTCGAAAGCCAAGGCGAAAGCTTCGAAAGCCTCCAAGGCAGACACCGCCACGCGGGGGCGCAAACGCGCCAAAGCCGGCGCGAAAGGCTAGATAGGTGGCGGCGCCCGCCGGGGTCCCGGCCGCGGGGGACTGAGGTGTTCGTCTCCCTGGAGGGCGTCGACGGGTCGGGCAAGAGCACCCAGGCACGCCTCCTGGTCGAGGCGCTCGGCGAGGGGACCGTCGCGATCCGCGAGCCGGGCGGGACCGACGCGGCGGAGCGGATCCGCACGCTGCTCGCCGACCCGGGCGTCGAGTTGACGCCGCTGGCCGAGCTGATGCTCTTCCTCGCGGCGCGCGCCGACCTCACCGAGCGGGTGATCCGCCCGGCGCTGGAGGCGGACCGCGACGTCGTCTCCGACCGCTTCTCCGATTCCAGCGTCGCCTACCAGGGAGCGGCGCGGGGGCTGGGCGTCGGCGAGGTGATCGGCCTCTGTGACGCCGCCACCGACGGGCTCTGGCCGGACCTTACGCTGCTCCTGCGGGTCGAGCCGGAGGTCGGCCTGGGGCGGGCCGAGGGCGAGGACCGCTTCGAGGCCGAGGGGCTCGAGCTGCAGCGCGCCGTCGCCGTCGCCTACGAGGAGATCGCGATGATCGCCGCCGACCGCGTCGTGGTGATCGACGCCGCCGGCACCGTCGAGGAGGTTCACGCCCGCGTCCTCGCCGCCGTCGAGGCCCGCCGTGCCTGACCGCGTTCGCAGTTATCGACGCACGGCGTGGACAACTGCGAACCCGCCGGGGGGGCGGTGTGCCTAGCGCGGCGGTGGAGGAGGCGACCGAGCACCAGGCGCGGGCGCGGGTGGCGCTGAGCGCGGCGCTCGAGGCGGGGCCGTCCCACGCCTACCTCTTCCGCGGGCCGCGCGGTGCGGGCAAGCGCGCCGCGGCGCGGGCCTTCGCGGCCGAGATCGTCGCCGCCGGCGCCGCCGACCCCGAGGACGCCCGCCGCCGCGCCCTGCTCGACCCTTCGCCGCATCCCGACCTCGTCTGGCTGGCGCCGCGCGGCGCCCAGCACCTGGTCGACGAGGTGCGCGAGCGGGTGATCCGCGCCGCCGCCTACCGGCCCTTCGAGGGCGAGCACCGGGTGTTCGTGGTCGAGGCCGCCGAGGCGATGCGCGACGAGAGCCAGAACGCGCTGCTGAAGACGCTCGAGGAACCGCCGGCCTTCGCCCACCTGATCCTGCTCAGCTCCGAGCCGGAGGGCCTGCTGGAGACGATCGCCTCGCGCTGTCAGCCGATCGACTTCGCGCCGCTCCCGGCCGCGGTGCTGGAGGAGCAGCTGAGCGCCGCGCCGCAGGCGGCGGGCGCCGCGCCCGAGGAGATCGTCGCCGCGGCGCGCCTCGCCGCCGGCGACCTCGAGCGGGCCCGCCTGCTGCTCTCGCCCACCGGCCGGGAGCTGCGCGCCGAGGTCGAGGCCTGCCTCGCCGCGGCCCTCGCCGACGAGCTCGCGGGCGCACCCTGGCGGCGCCTGCTGCAGCGCGCGACGAAAGCCGGGGAGGAGGCCGAGGCGGCGGCCCGCGAGGCGCTCGAGGAGGAGTCCCAGGCGGGCCTCAAACGGACCGCCAAGGACATCGCCGACGGTGCCAAACGGGCGGGCCGCCGTCGCCGCACCGAGATCCTCGACCTCGGCCTCGAGCTCTGCGCCCTGTGGCTGCGTGACCTGGCGGCGCTCGCCGCCGGCGCCGAGGAGGTCGTCTTCGACCGCGACCGCCTCGACCTGCTGCGCTCCCAGGCCGGCGCCGCCGACCCCGCCTGGGCGCGCGCCGGCGCCGCGCTCGTGCAGGACACCCGCCGCGGCCTCGACCTCAACGTCTCCGAGGAGCTCGCCCTCGAAGCGCTCTTCTACCGCCTCGCCCGCACCGCCTGAGCGGCGGGCGAGCGCGGCCCGGCGCCGGGCGCGCCGCGGCTCAGGCCGCGAGGCGGCGCATCATCGACAGCGCCGCCTCGGTGACCAGGTCGCGGTCGTGGGTGAGGGCGAAATCGAAGCGCCGCTCCCGGTCGGGGCCGCGGTCGCCGAGGTCGCGGGCGACGAAGGCGGCGCCGAAGTGGGGGCCGAGGACGATCACGTTCCACTCCCCGTGCAGCGGCTCGTCGGCGTCGATGTGGACGCCGTGAACGCCGGGCGCCGGCTCGGGCTCGATGCCGACGCCGAGCGCCGCGACCAGGGCCGCGTCGGCGGCGAGCCTCGCGTAGCGGCGCGCGGTGGCCGCGGTGAAGTAGCGCGCCTCCTGGAAGGTGCCGATCACCACCGCGGACGATCCCTGGTTGGCCGTCTGGCGCTCGATCGAGAGGCTCAGCTGGAGGAGCAGCCGCTTGTCGGCCCGGCGCAGCGGCCGCTCGGCGGCGACGATCTCGAACGGCGTGCGCAGCACGGTCGGCCGCGGCGCGGCGGTGCGGAGCAGTGGGAAGCCGGCCCCGGTCGGGTTGCGGTCGGCCCGCATCTCGCCGGGCCTGCCGAACAGCCAGCCCTGGCCGTAGGCGGCGCCGAGCGCCGGCGCGCGGCGTAGCTGCTCCTCGGTCTCGATCCCCTCGGCGAGGATCAGCGCACCGGTCCGCTCCGCCTCGGCGTTCACCGCGTGGACCACCTCGGCGATCTCCGCCGACGGGCTGTTCTGCATCAGCCCCAGGTCGAGCTTGATCACGTCGGGACGCAGGAACGGCATCAGGGCGAGCGAGCGGGGGTCGGTGCCGACGTCGTCGAGGGCGATCAGGGCGCCGCGTCGGCGCAGGTCCTCGGCGAGGCCGATCAGGTCCGTGGTGTGCCTGGGCAGGGCCCGCTCGGTCAGCTCGACCACCAGGGGGAAGCGCCGCAGCGCCCGCTCCAGCAGCGGGTCGTCGATCTCCGGCATCCAGGATGTCGCCGAGGACGGCTCGACGTTGACGAAGAGCGCCCGCTCGCCGCTCATCCCGCCCCGCAGTGCGCCGCGCAGCGCCGCTCGCCAGCACTCCCAGTCGAGTGCCGTCTCGAGGCCGTGGCGCCGGGCGACCGCGAACAGGTCGTCCGGTCGTTCCAGGGGCGAGGCGCACGGGCCGCGGGCGAGGGCCTCGTAGGCGATCACCCGGCGGTCGGAGAGCCGCACGATCGGCTGGTAGACGGAGCGGATCCCGGCCTCCAGAGCCGCCGTCAGCTCTGCTTCGGACCGCGCTTCGGTCAGGAGCCTGGTCCCACTCGCGCCCACGCCCCGAATATCGACCTGCGCGGGGCCCGGCTTGAATCGACTTCAGTCCCGCCCCGATCGGCACCGGCGGCCCGGCCCGCGCCAGATCAGACGGTGCCGCCCGGCGGGCCGACCTCGCCCGCTCCGTGCTCCTCCGCGCCCGGGGCGGCCTCGGCCAGGCGCCGTTCGAGCGCTTCGCGGGCCGCCTGCTCCTGGGCGCGCTCCATCGCCCGCTCCTGGGCGAGGCGGGTGATCTGCGCCGCCTGCCGCGACATGATCACGCTGAAGTTGAGCGCCAGCCCGAGCAGCAGCAAGAGGACGATCGAGAACAGCGCCACGTTGGTGTCGCGGACCCCCATCGCTTCGGCGACCAGCCTCAGCAGCCCCGGGAACGCCGCCCCGGCCAGCATCGCCAGCCCGGCGACGAACCAGATCACGCTGTAGCGCTCCTGCAGTCGGTCGCGGCGGATCAGCTCGAGGATCAGGAACATGAAGAGGATCGCCAGCGCGGCGGCGATGATTCGCGTCTGGGGCGTCAGGTTGACCCGGTCCTGGACGGCGAGGAGCGTCGCGGTCATCGCTCCGCCCCCGCGTGGCGCGGCTTGAACTGGCCGACCAGGATCACGATCAGGCCCTTGAAGATGAAGAAGGCCGAACGCAGCGGGGTCAGAAAGGAGCTGCCGCCGGTCCGCTCCAGCATCCGCACCGGCACCTCCTCGACCCGCATTCCCTCGCGCACCGCCAGCTGCAGCGACTCGATCTCGGCGAAGTCGGGCGAGTAGTCCTCGCTGAACAGCTTCATCACCCGGCGGTTGGCGGCCCGCATGCCGCTGGTCGTGTCGGTGAAGCGCTGGCGCGTCGCCAGGGTGAGGATGAAGCGGAAGACGTTGATGCCGATCCGTCGCGAGAAGGTCGCCCGGTAGTCCTCGCCCTCCGGCTCGACCCCGGGCAGCGGCTCGGTCTGCTTGGCGTAGCGCGAGCCGATCACCAGGTCGGCGCGGTCGGCCCGCACCTCGGCGAGCAGGCGGGCCACCTCCGAGGGCGGGTGCTGGCCATCGGCGTCCAGGTGGGCGCAGAAGTCGTATCCCTCCCGCAGCGCCCACAGGTAGCCGGTCTGCAGGGCCGCGCCGAGGCCCTGGTTGAAGGGCATGGTGGCGACGAGGACGCCCGCCGCCCGCGCCCGCTCGGCGGTCGAGTCGGTCGAGCCGTCGTCGACCACGAGGATGTCGGCCTCCGGGATGTGCGCGCGCACGTCGGCGATCACCCCGTCGATCGAGGCTTCCTCGTTCCAGGCAGGGATGAAGACGAGAGTCCGCAAGGGGAGCCGATTGTTCCACGGGCAGCGGTTCCGAAACCCGCCCGCCGCCGGTCTGAGAAGATCGTGGAGGAAGACCTCATGGCAAGCGGCGACGCCCAGATAGCGCGGCCGCAGCCCGAAACCCCACGCTTCGGAATGCGGCTCTGGCTGACCGGCGCCTTCGCGGCGGTCAGCTTGATCACGGCCGCCACCGTCTACTTCTTCGGCGACAACCACCAGGCGCTGATCACCGCGGTGCTGATCGGCATGCTGGCCGGCTTCCTGATCTCGGTGGCGATCTCCCACCGCGTCGTGACGCTGGCCCGCTCGGCGGGGGAGATGGCCAAAGGGGCCTTCGACGCGCCGCTCAACACCTCCGGGTTCGACGAGATCGGCGACCTGGCGCGCTCGCTCGACGCGATGCGTGCCTCCCTGCAGGAGAGCTTCGGCGTGCTGACCGCCGACCGCAACAAGCTGGCGGCGATCTTCGACGGGCTGACCGACGCGGTGATCGTGGTCGACTACGAGGGCCCGGTGCGCTTCTCCAACAGCGCCGCCGGGCGCCTGCTCGGGTCCGGGGGCGAGCCGCCGGAAGTGATCGAGCCGCAGATGCGGCGCGCCGCCGAGGTCGGCTTCGCCGCCCACCCGGCGCTGCGGATCGGCGACCGAGCCTACGCGATGACCGCCCGCGCGCTGCCCGACGAGCGCGCCGTGCTCGCGGTGCTCCGCGACCGCACCGACGAGCTGCGCCGCGAGCTCGCCGAAGCCGACTTCATATCCAACGCGGCGCACGAGTTGCGCAATCCGCTGGCCGGGATCTCGGGGGCGATCGAGGTGCTGCAGAGCGGCGCCAAGAACAACCCGCTCGACCGCGACCACTTCCTCAACCGGCTCGCCGACGACGCCGAGCGGATGAAAGCGCTGACCGCCTCGCTGCTCACCCTGGCGCGGGTGGAGAGCCGCGGCGCCGCCGAGAACGAGGTCGTCGACGTGGCGATCGCGGTGCGCGACGTGGTCGCCGCGGTCGAGCCGCCGCCGCGGATCGAACTGGTGGTCGACGTCGAACAGGACCTCGCGGCGGCCGGGGACCCGACCCTGCTGCGGCAGGTGATGATCGGGCTGCTCACCAACGCCTTCAAGAACACGCCGCCGCCCGGCACCGTCACTCTGCGGGGCCGCCGCCAGGGGGTGGGCGAGGTCGTGCTGGAGGTCATCGACACCGGCACCGGGATCCCCGGGCCGGAGATCGAGCGGGTCTTCGAGCGCTTCTACCGGCGCACCGAGTCGCGCAAGCAGGAGGGCTTCGGCCTCGGCCTGGCGATCGCGCGGCGGATGGTCGACGTGATGGGCGGAACCATCGGCGCCGAATCGGTGTTGGGGGAGGGCAGCACCTTCTGGGTGCGGCTGCCGCTGGCGAAACCGAGCCCGACCCCCGTCGCGTGAGCCGGAGGCGTATAAAGCGAACCGACATGTTTGGAGAATCCGAGATCAGATGAGTGAGTTGTCCCCAGGCGGCCCGGCTAGATGAGCAGCGGCCGCATCCTGATCGCCGACGACGAGCCGTCGGTGCGTGACTCCGTCGGCTACGCGCTGGCCCAGGAGGGCTTCGAGGTGACCTCGGCCGCCGATGGCGACGAGGTGAGCGCGCTGCTCGTCGAAGGCATCCCCTTCGACCTGCTGATCCTCGACATCATGATGCCGGGGCCGAGCGGCCTCGACATCTGCCGCGACGTGCGGTCGCGGAGCGCCGTGCCGATCATCGTCCTCACCGCGAAGGACGCCGAGGTCGACAAGGTGGTCGGGCTCGAGGTCGGCGCCGACGACTACGTGACGAAGCCGTTCTCGGTCCGCGAGCTGCTCGGGCGGGTGCGGGCGCAGCTGCGCCGGCGTGAGCTCGACCGCTCGCCGATGGCCCAGCAGGTGAAGATCGAGTCCGGTCCGGTGTCGATCGACCTGGTCCGCCACGTCGCCACGGTGCGCGGCGTGCCGGTCAACCTGACCCGCTCGGAGTTCCAGCTGCTGCGCCTGCTGGTCGGGCGGCCGGGCGAGGTCTTCGCCCGCTCCCAGATCATGGAGGAGCTGTGGCAGACCGAGTTCGACGGCGACGAGCGGGCCTGCGACGTCCACATCTCCAATCTGCGCCAGAAGGTCGAGCGCGATCCGCAGAAGCCGGAGCTGGTCACCACGGTGCGCGGCATCGGCTACAAGTTCAGCGGCGACGAAGGCTGAGCGCCGGCGGGTCCTCCCGCCCTGCCGCGGCGCGGTCGGCTGGGCCGGAGGCCCGCCGGGTCAGCGGTCGAGCAGGCGCTTGAGGTCGGCGAGGCGACCGTCCCACTCGGCGCCGACCGCGGTGAGCCAGGCAGCGGCGTCGGCGAGCGGCCGCGGGTCGAGCTCGAAGCGGGACTCACGGCCGCGGCGGCTCTGGGAGACCAGCCCGGCGCGCCCGAGCGTCGCGAGGTGCTTGGCCACCGCCTGCCGGCTGATCGGCAGTTCGGCGGCGAGCCCGGTCGCGGTGGCGCCGCCGCGCGCCGCCAGCTCCGTGAGGAGGTGACGGCGGGTCGGGTCGGCGAGCGCGGCGAAGACCGCGCCCGCCTCGGCGTCGCCGCTCGGCATACCGTGGGACCGGGCCTCGGCCACGTCGCGCCTCAGGCGAGGACGAGGCGGACGGCGTTGCGCAGGCGGACCAGCGACGCCGCCCAGCCTGCGGCGCCGAGCGGCGCCGCCGAGGCGGGGTGGGCGCCGGGGGCGCCGATGGTCAGCAGCGGCCCCGGGGCGCCGAGCGGGGCGGTCTCGATCACGGTGAGGCGGGTGCCCGCGGCGACCGCGTCGAGGACCAGCTCGACCCGGCTCGGGGCGCCGCCCGCGCGGTGCCAGGTCCAGGCCAGTCGTTCGGCCTCCTCGGCCAGCTCCACCTCGCCGCGCCGCTCCTCGCCGTCGGCGTAGCGGCAGACGATCTCGCCGCCCGGCGCCGGCTCCAGCTCGACCTCCTCGGCGAGCCACTCCGACAGCAGCGCGGCCTCGGTGAGCGCGTCCCAGACCTCGGCGGGCGCCGCGTCCAGCTCGACGCTGCGGGTGACGCACCCGGCGTCGCCCCGCTCGGTGTCGGTGCCCTCGACCGCGGCTCGTCCGTCTCCTCGCCCGGCGTCGGTGTCCTCGCCCGCGGCCCGTCCGTCGGTGCGCCAGGCCACGGTCCTCGGTCCGCGTTCGCTCCTGGGTAGGGTCATGGGGACTGCTCCTCTCGTCTCGAGTACGGATGCGCAACCCAATGGTTGCACACCTGCTAGGCTGGGGAACGCGCAACCTGAAGGTTGCGCACGAAACGAACGCAAAGCTTCGCGCAACACCGAGAAAGAGAGACTGAAATGCCACTGGTACCGATGGTCGTCGAGCAGACCGCTCGCGGCGAGCGTTCCTTCGACATCTACAGCCGGCTGCTTTCGCAGCGGATCGTCTTCCTCGGCGAGCCGGTCAGCGAGGACCTCGCGAACCTGATCATCGCCCAGCTGCTCCACCTGGAGGCCGACGACCCCGACAAGGACGTCAGCCTCTACATCAACTCGCCCGGTGGCTCCGCCTACGCCGGCCTGGCGATCTACGACACGATGCAGTTCATCAAGCCCGACGTGCAGACGATCTGTTACGGGATCGCGATGTCGGCCGGGTCGCTGATCCTCACCGGGGGGGCGAAGAACAAACGGATGGCGCTGCCGAACAGCCGCATCCTGATCCACCAGCCCTCGAGCGGCTTCGAAGGCCAGGCCTCCGACATCGAGATCCACGCCAAAGAGGTGCTCGAGCTGCGCGACCGGCTGAACCGGATCTACGTCGACCACACCGGCCAGTCGATCGACAAGATCTCCCTCGACATGGAACGCGACAAATTCTTCAAGCCGGAAGAGGCGCGCGAGTACGGGCTGATCGACCGGGTGATCGAGTCGCACGAATTCAAAGCGACGCCGACCGGGTTCACCCCCGGCCCCGACGTCGGCGGCAACGGCGAGGGCCCGGCCACCGAGGGCGGCGGCGCCTGAGGTGCGGCTGCGGCGGCGTCGGCCGCAGGCGGTTCGGCGCCCACCCGCGTACTTCGCGGTCGCGGGCATCCGCCTCGACCTGGAGCTGGAGCGGCTTCGCGGGCTGCCGGTGTTCGCCGACGGTCCGACGGCCCGCCGCCGGCCCGAGTTGAAGGTGCGCCGGGCGAGCCGACGGCCCAACCGGGTCGGCTTCGCGGTCCCGGCCGAGCACCGGCTGCAGGTGACGTCCTACCCGGGGATCCGGCCCGGCGACGTGCTGGAGACGCTGCTCCATGAGCTCGTCCACCTGCACGTCGGCCGCGCCCGCGAGGCGCACGCCTGGCACGGGCGCACCTTCAAGGCGACCCTGGCGCGGGCGATGGAGGAGGCCTACGGGGTGCGCGGGGTGGCGCCGCGCAGCACCCTCCACGGCGCCTACGCCGAGGCGATCGAGCGCCTGCGCGCCGCCCCGCAGCTGGAGCTCGACCTGGCCTGAGCCCGCGCCCACCTTCGACGCTTGTCCTCCATACGCGGACAAGCGTCGACGGGGAGGTCAACACTTGTCGCCCAAAGGGCGACGAAAGGCAAACGGGCTCAGACCAGGCGGCGGATGGCCCAGGCGCCGAGCAGGGCGGAGGCGCTGCCGGAGAGGATGCCCTCGACCGCGGCACGGCCCGCGGCCGGGTCGCGGCCGGCGATGCCGAAGCAGACCGCGTCGCCGAGGTCGACCGCGGCCGCCATGCAGGCGACCTCGCGCAGTCGCTCGCGATCGTCGCGGGCGGCGAGGGTCAGCGCGCCGATCGCGATGTCGCGACCGCCCGCGATCCGGGTGAGCGCCCGCGCCGAGGTGTCGGCGGTCTGGAAGCCGAGCACCTTCAGGGCCAGGCGGGTGCCGAACACTGCCCCGACCCCGAGCGCGATCCGGCCCGCGGCGACCGCCAGCAGGGCGTTGCGGGCGAGCGGATCGGGCTTGCGCCGTCGACTGAGCACCCGACAAGGGTAAACATGCGGCGATGGCGGAGGGCGACACGATCCTGCTGGCGAGGGAGCGCCTCGCCTCGGCGCTGGTCGGCCAGGCGGTGAGCGTCGCCGCCCCCAACCCCCGCGGCCGCGGGGCGGGGATCGAGCGGCTCGACGGCCGCACGCTGGTCGGGGTCGACTGCCGCGGCAAGCACCTGCTCCTCGATTTCGGCGACCTCGTCCTGCACAGCCACCTGGGGATGAGCGGCGGCTGGCACGTCTACGAGCGCGGCGCCCGGTGGCGACGGCCACGTGGCGCGGCCTGGGCCGTGCTTGGCGGCGAGCGCCACGAGGCGGTCGAGTTCGGCGGCCCGACCCTGCGCGTCCTCCGGGCGAGCCGCGTCGCGAGCGACCCCCAGCTGGCGCGCCTCGGCCCCGACCTCCTCGCTCCCGACCTCGACCTCGGCCAGGTGGTCGAGGGCTTTCGCGCGACCGACCAGTCCCGCACCCTCGGCGAGGCCCTGCTCGACCAGCGCCTGGTCGCCGGGATCGGCAACATCTTCAAGAGCGAGGCCTGCTTCGCCGCCGGCCTCGACCCGTGGCGCCCGCTCGCCGATCTCGGCGGCGACGATCTCCGCGCCGTCCTCGCGGCCGCCCGGGACCAGATGCTCGCCGCGGTCGCCGCCGGCGGCCGCAAGTCCTTCGCCGTCTACAAGCGCCGCGGCCCGTGCGTCCGCTGTCGCGGCCCCGTCCGCCACCGCGGCCAGGGGGACGCCAACCGCACCACCTGGTGGTGCGAGCGCTGCCAGGTCTGAATGTCATGAAGGAAGGCCCCCTTCGGTGGCACGCTCCGTGTTCACCGAAGGAACGAGCTACGAAGGAGGCCCGTCTTCATGTTGCACGCTGGATTGGATTTGAGTCGTCGCCGGTTGGATTACTGCCTGCTCGACGAGGAGGGGGTGATCGTCGAGCAGGCGGCCGCGCCGCCCGACGGCGGGGGCCTGACCACCCTCACCCGCCGGGTCGCGGAGCGCCATGCCCCGGTGGCGGTGCAGGGGGCGATCGAGTCGATGAACGGCGCCCGGTTCGTCCACGACACCCTGGAGCGCTGCGGGTGGGAGGTCGAGGTCGCCGACGCGCAGAAGGTCAAGGGCCTGGCGCCGCTGGCATGCAAGACCGACCGGATCGACGCCTGGGTGCTCGCCGAGCTCTCCCGTCGCGATCTGGTGCCGGCGATCTGGCTGCCCGGCTTTGAGCAGCGCCAGGAGCGCGAGCGGGCGCGTTGGCGGCTGTACTTGGTCCGCAAGCGCAGCTCGCTGAAGCACCACATTCATGCGCAGCTATTGGCCTTCGGCCACCGCTGCCCGGTGTCGGACCTCTTCGGCCGGGCGGGCCGCGAGCTGCTGGGGCGCCTGGAGTTCCCCGAGCCCTGGCGCAGCGGGGTGCTCGCCGCGGTCGCGATGATCGACGATCTCGACCGCCAGATCGCCGACATCGACCGCGAGCTGAAGGCGCTCGGCGCCGACCACCGCTACATCCCGACGCTGATGAGCGCGCCGGGGATCGCCTGGGTGCTCGGCTACACGATCGCCGCCGAGATCGGCGACATCGACCGTTTCGGCTCGCCGACGAAGCTGGTCGGCTACACCGGGCTCTGTCCCCGCGTCTACCAGTCCGGGGACACCGACCGCCGCGGACCGCTGACCCACGCCGGCCCCAGGTACCTGCGCTGGGCGCTGATGGAGGCCGCCACCCACGCCTGTCGGCACCCGGTCTACCGCGACCGCTACCAGCGCAACAAGGCTCGTCTTGGCCGCCAGCGCGGCGCCAAGGTCGCCCAGGTCGACATCGCCCGCCGGCTGGCCCAGGCGATCTGGCACATGCTCACACGCGATCAACCTTTCGCTCCGGCAGGCGCCACGCGCGCTCTGGCCGCATAGACGGCCCTGTCTGAGATGCGCCGCCGGAGCGAGACACCCATAGAACCTGGTCCTCACGAGAGATGAGGCGATAGAGAGTTGCGTAACGCTCGCCACCACAATTCCTGCCGCGCGCCGTGACCGCGCCGCCGGCTCACCGATCATTTGACAGCCGGTCGTCCTTCATAGAGAGCGGCGCTCGAAGCGGGCGCACCATCCAGTCTCATGGTGAGCCCGCCGCTCAGCTCATCGCCTCCTTGATCCCGCGGCGGATCAGCCAGATGTTGACCGGGTAGGTGGTGAGGAAGCCGAGCACCATCCCCACCTGCATCATCAGCCAGTAGGTGGCGGTGGTGGGGAGCAGGTGGGGACTCGAGAAGAGGACCAGCTGGGTCACCGCCATCCAGCCGAACAGTCCCACCTCGAAGGCGGTGAGGGAGAGGGTGTCGGCCTTCAGGGCCCGGCCGAGCACCGCCCTCTGGGAGAGCTCGGGAGCCATCGGCCGGATCGCCCAGAACTGGAAGGCGATCCCGAGCGCGAAGGCGAAGATGTAGTCGAAGATGTACTCGACCGGCAGCGCCAGCCCGGCGAGCGTCAGCGCGGCGGCGAAGACGATCCAGGTGGCGAGGATGTCGCCGAGCGTGCAGCCGGCGCCGCAGTGGCTCGCGCCGACCGCGACCTTGGTGGCGAAGCCCCTCGGGGCGGCTTCCCCGTGGCGCTCCACGTACAGAGCGCTCTTCGGCCGACCCCACCGCACGTAGGCCCAGAGGCCCAGCGGCCCCATCTAGAGCGCGGTGACCGGTCACACCGCCTCCATCACTCCCATCGGCTGGCGGTAGCCGCCGACGAAGACGTCCCAGACGATGACGGCCGCGCAGATGATGGCCACGGTCAGGGAGACCAGCGCGAGGGCTTCGAGCCAGGCGGGCGGCACCGGCGCGGCACGCTATCGCAGGCCGCGGCGACGGCCCGACTGCCAGAGTCGGTTGCAGGTGTGGTGTGGGATCACACGCCATTACCTGGAGGCCCGGAAGCGCACAACGGCTATCCGACCCGTGCTTTGACCCACTGCACGAAAGCCTCCTCGCCCAGGTCGCTTGCCGTGAGCGCCTCGATGACGTCTGCCGTCTCGTCTTGACCGCCCTCGGGATACGTGAACGTCAGGCCGGCGCGATCGAGCTGGATGAGCATGCAGAGATAGCCGGCGCGCTTGTTGCCGTCCGGGAGCGGGTGATTGCGGATGATGCGGAAACAGACAATTGCGGCCCGCTGGGCGGGATCTGGATCGAAGAGCACGTCACCCAAGCCCATGAATGGAGCAGCCAGCGCTGATTCTGCTGCGTCGAGTTTGGCGACGGATTTCAGCGACTTGGCATCAATATCGAGGACGCGCTCGGCGATGACGAGGAACTCGGCAACGTCGATCTGCTCGCACCATGCGCCTTCCAGATGAGAAGGCCGCCGAACTCGAGGCGGTTGCTCGCGCCGATCGCATGCCCGTTTCCGAGGCTGTACGCGCGGCGATCGACCTCCACATCGATGCTCGACGTAACGACAAGGAGTTCCAGGCTCGCCTCACCAAGCTGGTGGAGGACAACCAGCGTGTGCTCGACCGGCTAGCTCGCTGAGGCACTGGCAGCTGGTCGACCGCGGCGCCTCGGCCACGGGGGATTTCTAAGCCGACGATCGGACTTGAACCGATGACCCCTTCATTACGAATGAAGTGCTCTACCAACTGAGCTACGCCGGCAACGCAGGTCATTCTAGGAGGGATCGGCGGGGCTTTCGAGCCCGGCGGCGGTTCCGTCACGGGCGACCTCGATGATCCGGGCGTGACGCGCGAGCGGACGGCGAAGAAGCGGGAGCAGAACGAGATCGAGTTCGGGCGGATCGTCGCCTTCAGCGACGGGGTCTTCTCGATCGCGATCACGCTGCTCGTCCTCGGCATCACCATCGACAAGGGCATCCCGTCGGGCGAACTGGCCCACGCGCTCTGGGAAGAGCGGGAAAGCGTGCTCGCCTACGCGATCAGCTTCGCCGTGATCGGTCGCTTCTGGGTCGTCCACCACAGCTTCTTCAGCGACGTGACGGCATTCGACGGGCGGCTGATCGCGCTCAACATGCTCTACCTCGGCTGGATCGTGCTGATCCCGTTCTCGAGCCAGGTGCTCGGCGACTACGGCGGCCAACTGCCCGCGGTGGTGGTCTACTCGGCGAACCTGGCGGGCGTCGTCCTGATCGGCCAGTGGATGGCCTGGGACGCGCGCCGCGCCGGGCTGACCAAGATCGACGCGGAAACCGCGCGGGAAGGCTTGATCCGGTCGCTGTTCATCGCCGCCGTCTTCCTGTTCTCGATCGTCGTCGCTCTCTTCGACGCGGGCATCGCGCCCTTTTTCTGGCTGCTCCTCTTCGTCGAGGGGCGCAGCCATGTGGTGCAGCGGCTCAGCCGCCGCCTCCCTTGAGCAGCCACGACTTGACGATGAAGGAGACGTCGCCGTCCGGCCGCGCGCAGCTCACGGCGGCGCCGCGGTCGACCCGCACCGCCTGGCAGCGAAATGCCCCGATCGAGCAGGAGCTGCGCGAGGCGTCCTTGCCGAGCGTGCAGGCGTGGCTCGACTCCCACTTCTGCATGGTCGCCCGCGCGGTGGCGCAGTCGACCGCCGTGGCGCGCAGCTGCACGGCCCCTTCGCGGCCCTCCTCGCAGGCGACGACCTTGGAGCCCGCCGGCGCGTTCGGCGCGGTCGCCTTCTTCGACGTCCCGCCGCCGGCCCCACCGGATTCCGCGGCGCCGCCACCGGATTCGCCGGCCGGCGCGGTGGTGCCCGCGCCGGTGCCGGCGGAGCCGCCGCCGCACCCGGCGGCGAGCAGCGCCGCGCAGGCGCAGAGGAGGACGAGCGGGATGGAGAGTCGGAGCGGCGCGGAGATTCTCATCTCCGCCCGAAACTACCCGTCCGCCGTCTCCTTCACCGCCGCGGGCGCGGCGTGGGGAAGATTCCCGCACACCGGGCAGTCGGGCTCCGGCACCACCGGCTCGCGCTCGACCTCCATCGTCCGCAGGTCGTAGATGTGGGCGACGCCCTGGGTGGAGGGCTCGCTGAGGCCGGTCAGCAGGTGCATCACCTCCATCCCGATCTGGCCGCCGATCAGCCCGCAGGCCGGCCCGATCGTCGCCGCCGGGCTCGGCTGCGCCCGCCGCTGCTCGATCGCGACGTCGAACAGCGGGTAGTCGCGCCGGTAGGCGATCTCCTGGCAGGCGAAGCAGCCGGTGACGCCGGGGACGTAGAGCGGCCCGACCCGGGCGATCGGCGGGAAGTGGCTCATCGTGATGTAGGGGATGCCGGCCTCGAAGCAGGCGCGGTTGCACCAGCGCTCGATGTCGTGGGCGGGCCAGTCGGCGGCGTCGATGACGACGTCGGCGTCGGCGATGAAGTCGGCGATCTCGACCTCGCTCTCCAGGCGCCGCGCGGTGGAGGTGATCCGCGCGTCGGGGTTGAAGGCGCGCAGGCGCGCCGCCGCCACCTCGACCTTCAGCAGCCCGATGTCGGCTGGCGTGTAGAGGATCTGGCGGTTGAGGTTGGAGATCTCGACCCGGTCGCCGTCGATCAGCCACATCTCGCCGATCCCGCAGCTGACCAGCGCCCAGGCCGCCCAGCCGCCGAGGCCGCCGACGCCGAGCACCGCGACCTTCGCCTCGCGCAGCCGGCGCTGGCACTCCGACGGCACCAGCCCGCCGCGGCCGATGTCGGAGAAGTAGCGCAGCTGGCGATCGAAGCGGGCCAGTTCGGCCGGCTCGACCAGGTCGTCGTCGGCGGCGTCCTCGATCACGTCGAGCTCCTGCATCTGGGAGATCGCGTCGCCGACCGCCTCCTCGCCGAACTCCGCGTGCAGCTCCTCGAGGGTGTGGCTGCCGTCGAGCGCCGCCAGCAGCCGGCGGTCGTCCTCGCCCGGCTGCTCGATCCGCACGTCCAGCCCGGCGCTCGGCCGCAGCAGGTAGATGTCGCCCTCGGGGTCGCGGATCGACTCCGTCGTCCGCTTGATGCGCGGTCGCCGCATCGCCATCCCGTCACCTCCGAAATCTCGTCGTCACTCCTCGCCCGACGGCGAGGACATGATGGAGAGCCCCATATAGGTGGAGACCGTTCCCCTAATCGAACCGATTCTTCGAATAGTCGGGAGAACGACTAATGAGATCGCGCGGCGGCGCCGCCCGCGTACCGGGAGCGGGCTACCGAGACGCGGCGGCAAGCTCCTTGGCGCGGGCGAAGACGGCGTCGATCATCGGCTCGGTGAGCCGGCCGGTGAAGGTGTTCTGCTGGCTCGGGTGGAAGCAGCCGAGCAGGGTCAGGCGGTCGCCGAGCCCGGCCTCGGCGCCGTGGCCGAAGCGCGGCTTGGGGCGCGGGGCGAGGACGCCGATCGTCGCGGCGGCGCGCAGGAAGCCGTCCCAGCCGAATCTCCCCAGCGCGACGACGACGCGGGCGCGGTCGAGCAGCGCCAGCTCGCGCTCCAGGTACGGGAGGCAGTTGTCGCGCTCGGCCGGGGTCGGCTTGTTGGCGGGCGGCGCGCAGCGGACGACCGCGGTGACGTAGGCGTCGCGCAGCCGCAGGCCGTCGTCGGCGTGCTCGGAGCCGGGTTGGTTGGCGAGGCCCGCGCGGTGCAGAGCGGCGTAGAGCCAGTCGCCGGAGCGGTCGCCGGTGAACATCCGGCCGGTGCGGTTGGCGCCGTGGGCGGCGGGGGCGAGGCCGACGATGACGATCCGCGCGGCCGGGTCGCCGAAGCCGCCGACCGGGCGCGCCCAGTAGCCCTGGCCGCGGTAGCGACGCGGCGGGTCGGCGGCGACCTCCTCGCGCCAGGCGACCAGCCGCGGGCAGCGCCGGCAGGCGTGGACCTCGGCCGTCAGCCGCTCGAGGGTGTCGCGGCGCGGCGGGCTCACGGAGCCGAGCTCATAAGGTTGACCACCGATCCATGACAGCGAACCGAATCACGCCGCGCGGCGCGACGCGCCGCCGCCCGGTCGCAAAGACGGCCCAGGGCCGTCTCGCGGCCGCGCTCGCGGTCCTCGTCCTGCTGGCGGCGCTCGCCGGCTGCGGCGGGGGCGGGTCGTCGACCGGGGCCCCGACGTCGGGCGAAGCGGGCGCCACCGGGGTGGGTGCCGCCGCCGAAACCGAAGGCGCGACGTCGGGAGCGGCGGCCGGCGGCAACGGCCCGGCCCACGTCACGACCTCCTCGCCCTCCGCCGAACAGGCCGCCGACGCGGCCCTCCTCAACAAGGTCCTCGGGCGCCAGGAAGCCGCGGTGGAAGCCTTCGCCGCGGCCGGTGCCGCGCTGCCGCCGCGCCTCGCCCGCATGGCCGCCTACTTCCGCGCCCAGGAACAGGAACACGTCGACTCGCTGCTGCGGGCGCTGCGCGGCCTGAATAGCCCCGCCGAGCCGGCCCCGGAAACGATCGACGCCGGCGGCCTCGAAGGCACCCGGGAACGGCTCGTCTTCCTCTACGAAGTCGAAGGGGCGACGATCGACGAGGAGCTGAGCGCGATCTCCAAGCTGGAAGCGAGCTGGCCGCGCTCGCTGCTCGCCTCGACCGTCGCCGACCAGGCCCAGCACCTGACCCTGCTGCGGCGTGCGCTGGGCGCCGGCCCGCTCGCCTCGGTCCCGTTCCCGTTCGAGAACGGCACCGCGCCGCCGCCACCGTAGGGAATACTGCCGACGTGACCGCGCCCTTATACGCGATCGGTCGTTGGTGCTCGCGCCATCACTGGCCGGTGATCGGCGCCTGGGTCGTGCTCACCATCGTCCTCGTCGCGGTCGGCCAGGCCTCCGGCTCGAAGACCAGCGAAAACCTCACCCTGCCGGGCACCGGCTCGACCCTGGCGACCGAACTGCTCGAAGAAAACCTGCCGCGGCAGGCTTACGGCTCGAACCCGCTGGTGCTGGAAGCTCCCGCCGGGAGGCAGCTGAACGAACACCGCTACGCCGCGGCGATCGGCGAAACGGTGAAGGCGCTGGAAGCGCTGCCGGACGTCAACTCGGCCACCAGCCCGCTGGCCGAAGGGTCCCGGACCCTCGGCAAAGAAGGGCGGATCGGCTATATCCCGGTCGTTCTCGGGGTCGGCCCCGGCGAGATCGACGAAGCGCAGGCGCGGCAGATCCTCGACACCGCGAAGCCCTTCGAAGCTGTGGGGGGCAACGCCTCGATCGGCGGCTACGTCGGCCAGCAGCTGTCCAAACCGTCGACCGAGACCTCCGAGGTGATCGGGCTGGTCGCCGCGGTGATCATCCTGCTGCTCGCCTTCGGCACGGCGACCGCGATGATGCTGCCGATCGTCGGCGCGCTGATCGGGCTCGCCTGCACGCTCTCGATCATCCGCCTGCTCGAGCACGTCTTCGAGGTGCCGGGCGTCGCCGCGACCCTGGCGACGATGATCGGCCTCGGCGTCGGCATCGACTACGCGCTCTTCATCGTCACCCGCCACAAACTGCAGCTCAAAGAGGAGATGGAGATGGGCGAGTCGATCGCCCGCGCCACGGCGACCGCGGGGGGCGCCGTCGTCTTCGCCGGCTTCACCGTGGTGATCGCGCTCTGCTCGCTGCTCGTCGCCGGCATCCCGCTGGTCACTACGCTCGGCTTCATGGCGGCGATCGCGGTCGTCGTCGCGGTCACCGCCGCCGTGACCCTGCTCCCCGCGCTGCTCGGGGCGCTCGGGCCGCGCATCAACAGCCTCCGCTTCCACCTCGGCAAGACGCATCCCGACGACAAGGAGCCGCACGGCTGGCGGCGCTGGGCCGAACGGGTCGCCGCCATGCCCTGGCGCTCGGCGCTCGCCGCCCTGGTCGTCCTCGTGGTGCTGGCGCTGCCGATCTTCCAGCTGCAGCTCGGCCAGAACGACATCAGCGCGCTGCCCAAGGAAACGACCTCGCGCCAGGCCTACGACGGGCTGAACGAGGGCTTCGGCCCGGGCGTCAACGGCCCGCTGCTGGTCGCCTCCCAATTCACCTCGCCCGCGGAAGCCAAACGGGTCCTGCCGGGACTGGAGAAGGCGATCGGCGGCGCCGAAGACGTCGCCGAGGTGACCGAACCGAGCTTCTCCGCCGACCAGAAGGTCGCCGTCTTCACGGTGATCTCGCAATCGGAGCCGTGGGCCGACGCCACCGTGTCGCTGGTGGAAAACCTCCGCGATGAAGTGATCCCCGGGGCGCTCGAAGGGTCGAAGGCCCGCTCCTACGTCGGCGGCCAGACCGCCGGCTACATCGACCTCGCCGACAAGATCGCCGCGCAGCTGCCGCTGATGATCGCGATCGTCGTCGCGCTCAGCTTCCTCGTCCTGCTGCTCGCCTTCCGCTCGGTGCTGGTGCCGATCAAGGCGGCGGTGATGAACCTGCTCTCGGTGGCCGCCGCCTACGGCGTCGTCACCGCGGTCTTCCAGCTCGGCTGGGGCGCGTCGCTGATCGGCCTGCCGCACTCGATCCCGATCGTCAGCTTCGTGCCGCTGCTGATGTTCGCGATCCTCTTCGGGCTCTCGATGGACTACGAGGTGTTCCTGCTCACCCAGATGCGCGAACACTACGCCGAGTCCGGCGACGAGAAGATGGCCGTGATCGAAGGCCTCGCCAACACCGGGAGGGTGATCACCTCGGCGGCCTCGATCATGGTCTGCGTCTTCATCAGCTTCGTGCTGAGCGGCGACCCGGTGGTGAAGGAGTTCGGGGTCGGCCTCGCGGTGGCGATCGCGATCGACTCGACGATCGTCCGCTGCCTGCTGGTCCCGGCGGTGATGGTTCTGCTCGGCCGCCGGGCCTGGTGGATGCCGGCCTGGCTCGACCGGCTCGTCCCCCACATCAGCATCGAGGGCGAGGAGTTCTTCGCCGCCCGCGACGCCGCCGCGTCCGGGGATGCCGGAGCGCCCGCGGGCGCCACTGCGTCAGACTGAGCGGCGGTGTTTCCGCTCAACCTGCCCAACGCGCTGACGATGCTGCGCATCCTCGCGGTGCCGGTCGTGGTGGTCGCCCTGTTGGTCGAAATGCCCAACGGCGACGTGATCGCGGCGGCGGTCTTCGCCGGTGCGGCGGCGACCGACGGCCTCGACGGCTACTTCGCCCGCTCGCGCGGCTCGATCACGACCTTCGGCAAGCTGATGGACCCGCTCGCCGACAAGCTGCTGATCATCGGGGCGCTGGTCTCGCTGGTCTCCCTGGGGCGGCTGGCGGCCTGGGTGGCGATGGTGATCATCGCCCGCGAGGTCGCGGTGACGATCCTCCGCACCGTCGCCGCCGAGCGCGGTCTGGTGATCGCCGCCTCCTGGCTCGGCAAGGCGAAGACCGTCCTGCAGATCGGCGCCGTGATCGCCCTGATCGCCACCAACCCGGCGCCGACCTGGGTCAACGTCCTCGTCTACGCCGCCCTCGCGGTGACCGTGATCAGCGGCGCCGACTACTTCTTCGGCCTGCGCCGCCGGATCGACGAGCAGCAGCGCGAACGCGCCGCGGACCGGACCGGCACCCGCCGTCCCGCCCAGGCACGGGGACCAGGGAGGGTGCGTTCGCAGTAAGCCGCGACATACGCGGACAAGTGCGAACGCGTCGGGCTCGCGGCGGCGCTCAGGTCGCCGGCGCCTCGAGCCAGTCGCGCATCGAGAGGTGGTGGGTGGAGTGTTCGCCGCTCGCCAGCTCGGCGCGCAGCTCGCCGAGGATGCCGTAGCGCTCGGCGACCACGTTGTGGCGGTGGATCGTCTCCAGGTTCTCCTGACGGGCCATCACGAAGGCGTTGTCGGGGAGGTCGGGGTAGCCGTCGACCACCTGGCGGACCATCTCCCGCACGCAGTCCTCGACGAAGCGCGGCGTTTCGTGTGCCTTGACCACCACCGACATCTCGTCGGGCCGCTTCATCAGCTCGTAGATCTCCGAGCTCATCGAGCCCTCGACGATCCGCAGCAGGCCGGGCGCGTCGATCCAGGCCGGCCCGCCCTCCGGGCAGCCGACGTGCAGGGTGCCGATCCCGCGCTGGTTGTGGGTGGCGATCGGGACGGCGTCGACGATCCGCTCGATCTGCTCCGCGTCGAAGCCTTGCGCGGCGAGCCGCTCGCGCGACAGCCCGGTGACCATCTCCTGCGCGCAGGGACAGGCGGTCATCCCCTGGGCCTGGACGCCGGTCAGCGTCCGCGTCCCCGCCTCCGAGGCGACCGCGGTGCCGAACAGAACGTAGATCTCCTGCGTCTCGATCCGGCTCTGCGGGGTCGCCACCGTCTCCGGGTAGCGCGCCGTCACCGAGACCTCGGCGCGGCGCCCGTGCTGGCGCTCGCGGACCCGCTCGGCGACGTGGGCGGCGAGCACCTCGGCCCGGAAGGCCTCGCCGAGGACGACCTCGTCGATCGCCTCGCCGACGATCTCCTCGAAGCGCGACATGTGGACTCCCGCCTGGCGCGGTTCGAGGTCGACGAAGCACTCCATCTCCGCGTAGAAGAGGTTCTCCTGCTCGCCGGCACGGACCCGGATGACCTTCTCGACCCCGGTGACGCCGACCCGCGAGAGGCTCACCTGGGTCGCCGGCACGCCGGATTGGACGTCGGGGACCGTGCGGATGGTGGTGCTCGCTTGGTTCGTCATGCGCAAAGCGTAGATGGTCGATTACCGCCGACGGTCCGGCTTTCCGGTCTGCCTATACTTCGCATCTGCCGGAGCTTTGGGGCCGGCAGCCGGGGAACCGGGGGAGAGACAGTTCAGGAGGCACCGATCATCGAACCGATGGAGACGGTGGAAGTCGTTGACCGCGAGGACGCGAGCAGCGCGCCCGAGACCGAGGAGCTCGCCGGACTGATCGCGTTGGGACGCGAGCGCGGCTACCTCACCTACGAGCAGATCTCGGCGACGCTCGAGGAGGTGGAGATCACCAAGGAGCAGGTTTCGCAGCTCCACGCCAACCTGGTCGAGCACGGCGTCGACGTGATCGCCGAGGACGGCGTCAGCGCCTACAAGGAGCAGCGCGCGGGCGCCGAGGCGGCGGCCGGCGCGCCGAAGAAAGAGGAGCTCGACCTGACCGTCGAACCGAGCCTCGACTCGCTGCGCCTCTACCTGCGCTCGATCGGCCGTGTCGAGCTGCTCACCGCACAGCAGGAGGTGGAGCTGGCGAAACGGATCGAGCGCGGCGACATGCTCGCCAAGCGGCAGATGGTGGAGGCGAACCTGCGCCTCGTCGTCTCGATCGCGAAAGGCTATCTGGGCCGCGGGCTCAGCTTCCTCGACCTGATCCAGGAGGGAAGCCTGGGGCTGATCCGGGCGGTCGAGAAGTTCGACTACCGGCGCGGCTACAAGTTCTCGACCTACGCGACCTGGTGGATCCGCCAGGCGGTGACGCGGGCGATCGCCGACAAGGCGCGGACGATCCGCATCCCGGTCCACATGGTGGAGAAGCTGAACCGGGTGGCGCACGTCGAACGGCAGCTGGTGCAGCGGCTCGGCCGCGAGCCCGACCCGGTCGAGATCGCCGCCGAGCTGCGCTGGCCGGTCTCCGACGTCCGCGACATCCTGCGGGTCGCCCAGCTGCCGGTCTCGCTGGAGAAACCGGTGGGCGACGAGGACGAATCGGAGCTCGGCGACTTCGTCGCCGACGAGGCGGTCCTCGAGCCGTTCGAGGAAGCGAGCGAGCACCTGCAGAAGGAGGGCGTGCAGCGGGCGCTGGAGGCGCTGCCGGAGCGCGAGCGCCAGGTGATCGAACTGCGCTACGGACTCGGCGGCGCCGAGCCGCTGACCCTCGAGGAAGTGGGCCGCACCTTCGGGGTCACCCGCGAGCGGATCCGCCAGATCGAGAACAACACGTTGAAAAAGCTGAAGCGACTGCCCGAGGCCCAGATGCTCCGCGACGCCTCCTGACGGACGTCAGCGCGGCTCCAACACCCAGACCGAGGGCGTGCGGTCGAGCCACTCGACGTACTCGTCGAATCCGCCGTACTGGTCGTTGGCGGCGCGCCACAGCTCTTCGCGCTCGGCGCCCGCGGCGATCCGGGCGGTGACCGCGAGCTTGCGGCGACCCACCTCGACCGCGGCGCGCGGGTCGGCCTTCAGGTTGTGGGACCAGCCCGGCAGCCGCTCGTTGCCGCCGTTGGTGTCGATCAGGATCATCGCGTCGCGATGGGCGAGGTAGAGGACCGGTGCGGTGCGCCGCTCGCCGCTCTTGCGGCCGGTCGTGGTCAGCAGCAGGACCGGCCCGTCGCCGACCTTGCCGAAGAGGCGCCCGCCGGTGAGCCGGTAGATCGGGACGTTCAGCTTCCCGGTCCAGCGCAGGCCACGCGCGCCGAGCGAATTGGAAAACCGGGCCCAGAAGTGATCGCTCGGCATGCGCCCGGAGTATCCATCAGGGGGTAGGCTGGCGCAATGGCCAGCCCGCATCCCTTCCGCCGCGCCGCCGAAGGCAAGGACCTCGAGCTGATGCGCGAGGCGCTCGCCGAGGACGTCGTCCTCCACAGCCCCGTCCTCTTCAAGGGGTTCGAGGGGCGCGACGTGGCGCTCGTCGTGCTCGGCCACGTCGCCGCGGTCCTCGAGGACTTCCATTACCTGGACGAGCTGCACGGCGAGGACAGCGTCTGCCTGCGCTTCAAGGCGAAGGTCGACGACCTCGAGATCGAGGGCATCGACTTCCTCGAGCTCGATTCCCACGGCCGCGTCGCCGAGCTGACCGTCTTCATGCGGCCGCTGAAGGCCGTCCACTCCTTCAACGAGCTGATGGCGGCCCGCCTCGGCGCCGCGCCGCCCGACTGATCCGGCCTTACTAGAATCTCCAGCCCGTCATCCGGGGGAGTGCCCGAGTGGTTAAAGGGGACTGGCTGTAAACCAGTTGGCTCTGCCTACAGAGGTTCGAATCCTCTCTCCCCCATCGCAGAGGTCGCCTCTACGCGGCGCCGCGTAGAGGCCTCGCGGCCGCCCTTCGCGGAAGCTGCGTCCTCGCGGGTCCCAAATCGGAGCCGGAATGCGCCAGGATGCGGGCCATGGGCGACGGACGGAGCCTCGAGGGACGGGTGATCGCGATCGCCGGGGTCGGCGGCGGCCTGGGACCGTCGGTGGCGGCGCGCCTCGCCGAGGCCGGGGCGATCGTCGCGGGCGCCAATCGCGGACAGGCCGAGGTCGATGCCGTGGGCGCGCGGCTGGGGCTCGACGCGGAGCGGTGGGACGGGCGCGCCGTCGACCTCACCGACGAGGACGCGGTCGCCGGCTGGCGCGACGCACTGGTCGATCGCTTCGGCCGGGTCGACGGGTTGGCCCACCTGGTCGGGGGGTGGCGGGGCGGCGTGCCGCTGCACGAGGAGCTGCTCGCCGACTGGGACCTGCTGCAGGAGCTCCTGATCCGCACCGTCCAGCTGACCACCCGCGCCTTCCACGACCAGCTGGCGGCCGGCCCGCACGGGCGCTTCGTCCTCGTCTCGGCCAAGCAGGCCCAGCGGCCGAGCAACGGCAATGCCGCCTACGCAGCGGCGAAGGCCGCCGCCGAGGCGTGGACGCTGGCCTTCGCCGACGGCTTCGGCCCGGGCGGCGCGACCGCCAACATCGTCGTCGTCGACGCGATCCTCACGCCGTCGATGCGCGCCGAGAACCCCGGCAAGGAGTTTCCGACCTTCACCCCCGCCGAGCACGTCGCCGATGCGATCGCCTGGCTCTGCTCCGATGGCGCCGCGGAGATGAACGGCGCGCGGCTGGCGCTTACGATGCCGTGATGGCAAGCGACCCGAAAGACGCGACCCCGCCCGACGGCAAGATGACGATCGGTGAGTTGGCGCGGCGCACCGGGATGACGATCCGCAACATCCGCGCCCACCAGACCCGCGGGCTCCTGCCGCCGCCCGAGGTCCAGGGCCGCACCGGCTACTACAACGAGGAGCACGTGGCGCGGATCGAACTGACCCGCGAAATGCAGGCCGAGGGCCTCAACCTGGAGGCGATCCGGCGGGTGCTCGAGAGCACCGGCGGCTCGTCCAAGGAGATGGTCGACTTCGCCCGGGCGGTGCGCGCCCCGTTCGAGGACGAGACCCCGGAAATCTTCGACCCCGCCGATTTCGCCGCGGTCTGGGGGGTCGAGTCGGTCGACGAGCGGCTGCTGAAACGGGCCGAGAAGCTCGGCGCGCTGAGGATCCTGCCCGACGGCAAGATCGAGGTGATCAGCCCGCGGCTGCACCGGGCGGCGACCCGGATGATCGAGTTCGGGATCAGCCCGGCGGCGGCGATCGCGCTGGCCGGGAAGCTCCACGACCACGCCGACGCGGTCGCCCGCGCCTACATCGACCTCTTCACCGAGAACATCTGGGAGCCGTTCGACAAGGCGGGCCGCCCCGAGGACGACTGGCCCAAGGTGCTGGAGGCCCTCGAGGCGCTGCGGCCGCTGGCCTCCGACGCGCTGCTGGCGATGTTCCAGATCACGATGGGCGAGGAGACCGAGAAGGCCGCCGAGCGAACTCTTCGCGACGCCGGCAAACCGCCGCGCCGCGGCGGCGGGCGCGGTCGCTCCCGCAAACGGCGCTGAGCGTCTGCGCGCTGCTCACCAGGCGTGGGTCCGGGTCGCCCGGCGCGGCCCGCGGCGCCTCAGCAGGTCAGCTCGCCGGGCCGCGGCTTGACCTCGACCGACTTGAAGCGCTGGAACGGCGGGTGTGAGCCGACCCGCCTGACCCAGCTGCACTGCTGGTTCTGGGGCGGGCTCGTGGTCGCGTAGCCGAGGATCGTCCGCGGGCTGCCGGGGTCGCCCGGGCTAGTCTGCAGGCCCGCGTCGGTGTTGACGCTGCGCACCCCGGGAGCGGCGTAGGTGACCTTCGCCGGCGGGCAGACCGGGTAGATCCTGCCCGGCGGCTCCTTCCCGTTGCCGAGGGCGAAGGTCGCGTTCGGGCTGTTCGCGCCCCAGCAGTTGCCGCCCCCGGTGGCGTCGTTCCAGAAGTCATATTCCCCGTTGGGATCGGCGCCCCAGCGCCCCATAGCGTTTTCGAAGATTTCGTTGTTGATGTTCTTCGCTTCGTCGTTTCGGTCGACGAGCAGTGACTCGCCCGGGCCGGAGAAGGTGGCGATCCCCCACTTGTGGTTGCCGAAGACCTGGTTGCCGCGCACCACGTCGCCGTCGCCGCCGTAGAGGGCGACCCCCACCCCGGTCAGGTAGTTGAGCGGCCGGCCGGCGAGCTCCCCCAGAGCCCCCGGCGCGGGCCGGACCTTCGACCCGGCAAGGAACGGGTTGTAGTCGTTCCAGAACACGGCGTTGCGTTCGACCATGTTCCAGCCGTTCGGCTCCTTGCCCACGCCGTCGAGCGTCGTCAGGGCGATGCCGGTGCCGTTGTCGTGGAACGCGTTCGCGATGACCCGCACGTATCTCGAGTTGGTGCCGGAGTAGCCACGGGCGCTTTCGTAGCCCTGGTCGTCCTTCAGCAGCGTCCACCGCGGCCTGCTCTGGCACGGCCGGCCGCTGTAGACGTTCCAGCGCGGGTTGTCGCACGGCGTTTCGTCGACCGCGAAGGCCGAGTCGCCCTGCCGGTAGGCGGTCGAGTCGGTCATCCTGCCGCCCCGGCAGCCCCGCGCGAAGAGGCCGTGGGAGCCGTTGTCGGAGGCGAGCAGGCCGTCCATCGCGTAGCCGTTGCAGGGCCGCGAGCCTTCGGGCCCGGCGTGGACGAAGAAGCCGTTGGCCGCGTAGTCGCGCGCCCAGATGTTCCGCAGCGCGAGGCCGGTGACGCCGATCGCCTCGATGCCGTTCTGAACAGCCCCGGAGCCGCTCTTCGCGTTCCTGCCCTCGAGCACCACCCGGCGCGGATCTTGCGCGGTGCCTTCGATCGTCATCCCGTCGTAGCGCCGCCGGCGCTTGCCGGCCTCGAGGACGACGCCTTCTGCGTACCTGCCCGGTCGGATCGCGACCGTCACCTTCGCTCCCTTGTGGCGGAAGGCGTAGGCGGCGGCGGCTTCGACCGCCGCCTGGACGGTGTGGTGACGGCAGCCGTGGCGGCAGGCTTCGAAGACGATCGGCGCCGATCTGGCCGGCTGCCCGGCGGCGCGCCCGGCGGCGGCCGGCGCCGGCGACGCGGCGAGGCCGGCGAGGGCCGCGACGATGGCGGCGAGGGTCGCGAGCGCGGCGGCGCGCGGGTGGACGAGCGGTCGGTGCGGCGGGCGCATCGGACCGAACGCTACCGGCGCCCGCCGCCCCATAAGCTGCGACGGTGCCCAACATCGAGGAGCCGAACTTCGAGGAGCGCGACGGCCCGCCCGGCTTCCGCGCCTTTCGCGCCCGCATCGGCTACGAGCTGGGCAGCGAGCGGATCGGCGCGAGCGTCTGGAAGCTGCCGCCCGGCGAGACGGCCTACCCGTACCACTTCCACTACTCCGACGAGGAGCTCGTCTTCGTGCTGAAGGGACGGCCGACGCTGCGCACGCCGCGGGGCAGCCGCCGGCTCGAGCCCGGCGAGGGGGTCCACTTCCCGCTCGGCGAGGCGGGCGCCCACCAGATCTCCAACCCGACCGCCGAGGAGGTCCGCTTCCTCGCCGTCTCCACCCACGGCGCCCCGGACATCGTCGTCTACCCGGACTCCAACAAGCTGAGCGCCGCCGAGCGCCTGCCCGAGGGCGGCGGCCTGCACACGTTCTTCGACCTCGATTCACAGGTCGACTACTGGCAGGGCGAGACGTCGCCGCAGGACTGAGCGTCGCCGGCGCCCGCCTCGGGTCCGCCCAGGAACGAATCCGAGCGTCGAACGCGGCGAGCCGGCCGCCGGCGGCGCGCCGAGCCGAGGGCGGGGAGGAGTCGAAGCGCGGGGGGCGAACCGGGCAGTCGTGAGTCGACCGTCCTTCCGCCTCCCGCTGAGTGCCTTGGCCGTGGTCGCCGTGGTCGCGATGGCGATCATCCTGCCGACCGCCTTCGGTGCCTCGGCGCCGACGCCGACCCCGGTCCGCCGGGCACTCGCCCAGACCGAACACGTCCAGGGCGCCCCGGGCCGCACGATGGTGCTGAGCAGGGTGACCGTGCCGCCCGGCGCCCGGCTCGCTCCCCATCATCACCTCGGCACCCAGATCTCGCGGGTGGAAGCCGGGACGCTCACCTACACGGTGCGGCGCGGCAGGGCCCGGCTCTTCGCGGGCGAATCGGACGAACCGCGGCTCCTGCGCACGCTCGCCGCCGGCCAGACCGCGCGCATCCGCGCCGGGCAGTGGCTGGTCGAGCAGCCGGGCGACATCCACCAGGCGGCCAACCGCGGCTCCTCGCCGGTCGTCATCTACCTCGCGACGCTGCTGCGCGACGGCGCCCCGCCATCGACCCCGGTCCATCTCGGTCCGGGCGCTTGACCGACGCCCGCGCCGCGCTACACTCCGACCCGATGGCGACCCAGGGCGGACATACCGTTGTTCCCAACGCGTCCGTCGCGCCTGTCGTCGTTGCCGTCAAAGCGGAGGCCGAGCTCATTGTCAGCTCGGTCGTCGCCTGACCACGCAAGAACGCCCGCCGACCAACACTGAAGACCAAAGGGACGCGGCGGAGGCGTTGCCGGCGGCACCGATCCCTTCGAAGCACTGGCAGGAAGCCCTCGGCGTGCTCGCCGCCCAGCGCTACCCGCAGCCGCCCTTCCCGACACTGAGGGCCGATCGCCCCTCGCCCTGACCCGCCCGCCGACCGCGAGCGGGCCGAAGGACTTCGACCAAGCCGCGGCGCCAGGCCGATCCGTTGACGAGGCGAGGCGCGACGGCACCGGGACCTCTAACATGCGAGCACAGAAGCCAGATCCGCCCGGATAGCTCAGTTGGTAGAGCACTTCCATGGTAAGGAAGGGGTCACGAGTTCGAGTCTCGTTCCGGGCTTCGGAAACCGCCTGTAAATGGGCGGTTTCCTAATGTCCGGGGCCGGGGAGAGGCAGTCATTCCGGCCTAATGGGCAGCGTGGGGGCAGCGCTCGGCCCTCCGGCTACCCCCTATTGATTCCTCCTCCGGGGGTCTTCTGGCTTCCTTCGTGCGCATGTACGGCCCTCTACGCCGATCCGAGGGGACTGGCCCGATGTCCGCGCATCCCCGTAGGCTGCCGCCGTGAGTGATTTCCGGTCCGAGGAGGACGTAAAGGTCCATTTCCTCCTGCCCTTCCTCCGCGATCACGGCTACAAGGAGGCCTGTGTTCGCTTCGAGGAGGCAATCAAGGTTCAGGAGGGCCGCAAGGAGAAGACGATCTTTGCGGACGCTGTTGTTTATGCCTCGCCGAAAAGCGATTCTCCGCTCGTCCTCTGCGAGACGAAGGCCCCTACCGAGTTGCTCGATCGGCGCGTCCGGGAGCAGGCAATCTCCTATGCGCGTCTGCTGCCTCGAATCGTTCCGCTCGTCCTCATCACCAACGGGGATCAGGTTCAGGTCTTTCAGACGGTCGACAAGAACCGACTTGCGGAGCTACCCAAGCGCTCGGAACTCCAGGCGGATGTCGTCAACTTCGTCATCAGCAAAGACCTCCAAGAGACTCTGCGACGCGAGGCACGGCACGAGCTTTTCATCATCGACGATGTTCAAACCTTCAAACGGGTGCTTCGGTCGTGCCACAACGAGATCCGAAACAACGAGGGCTACGATCCGGTCGCAGCGTTCGACGAGATGTCGAAGATTCTCTTCTGCAAGCTGTACGAGGAGAAGACAAACCCAGACCGCAACCGGTTTCGGGTCAGTGTCTTCGACGATACGCTCGACCGGCTCGGTGTCAACGTTGCCCTCAAGATCTTTGACGAGACTAAGGCTGATCCGAATTATTCCGGCCTCTTCACGTCAGATGCGACGATCGCACTCAACGATCGCACCATCCGGCGGATCATCGAGCTGTTCGAGAACTACGACCTCTCGCTGACCGCATTCGATGTCAAGGGCGAAGCATTCGAGTATTTCCTTAGCGACACCTTCACTGGTGGTCTAGGCGAGTACTTCACTCCGCGAAACGTTGTCGAGTTCATGGTTGATGCCGTAGACCCGAAGATCGGTGAGCGCATCATCGATCCGTTTTGCGGCACCGGCGGATTTCTCATCTACGCCTTCGAGAGCGTGAGCGAGAAGATTCGCTTGCAGGAGTTCTCGGATGAGGAGAAGCAGCGTTGGCGGATTGAGTTGTCGAACCGCTCCCTCTCGGGCACGGATTGGAAGGAGCGAACTTCCCAAGCCTGCAAGATGAACATGATGGTCCACGGCGACGGCAGCGCCGGCATCTTCAAACACCACGGCCTTGAGGACATTCCGAGCCGGATTGAGGAGGGCGAGTTCGATCTGTGCATCACGAACCCGCCCTTCGGCGCGACTGAGAAAGACGGTGCGATTCTGAGTCGATATGAGTTGGGGGCTGGGCGAAAGTCCGAGGACAGGATGGTTCTGGCGATGGAGCGTGCGCTCAAACTCGTGAAACCCGGGGGGCGGGTCGCAATCGTGGTTGCCGAGGGCCTACTAGACAACCCGAGTGCCAAGGACGTTCGGGAATACATCCGTTCCAAAGCGCGAGTTGAAGCAGTCGTGAGCCTTGGAGAGTCAACCTTTGAGGGCTACGGTGCCTCGGCTCGGACCTGCGTGCTCATCCTGCGGCGGACAAAGAATGGATCGGCCGTGGCTGAATCAGAGCCGACGTTCATGGCGATCGCCGAAAACACCGGGTATGCCCGCAACGGTGCACCGGTTGCTGGCAACGAACTCCCCGAAATCCTTCTGGATTGGCAGGCCTTTTGCAGAGGTGAATTGGCGGAGTCGTCCGGAAGGGCCTGGACCGCCGTGGTCGGCGAGCGCCTCGACCCGAAGTTCTATCGGGTCAGATCGAGCAAGCCGAATGCTGGCGTCGACTCCTTGGCTGGCGATCTCACTAGACGCCTCGGCCAGCTTGACACCGAATATGCCGACTTTGCCACGGAGATCGCGGATGGATTTCAGCGTACCTCCTTCGAAACGGTTCGGCTCAAGGATCTATTCGTCGAGACGCAGGATCGTCAGAGGCTCCTCGCTGATGAGGAGTATCGGATGCTTGGCGTCCGTTGGTGGGGAGGCGGTACGTTCGTTCGGGAGGTAAAGCGCGGCCAGGAAATCAAAGCCAAGAGCCTTTACCGTGTTCAAGCGGGGTGGCTCATTTACAATCGCCTCTTCGCGTACCGCGGATCTTTTGCGGTAGTCCCTGGCGATCAGGGGGGCTGCTATGTATCGAATGAGTTTCCGACGTTTACGACGAAGGACGGCATAGACAATGCCGCGAAAGTCACCGCGTACGCAGCTCACCTTCTGAATAGCCCGCGATACCTTGAGATAGTCGATGCTCAGTCCACCGGTTCAACGAAGGAGAGTCGCAACCGCTGGAATCAGGCGCATTTCAACGAGATGGAGATCCAGATTCCGTCCGACCCGGACGGGTTGGCTCTCATGGTGGACCTCTTGGAGAGAGCGAGCGCTCTTCGTCGAGAGCAGGAGGATCTCCTGAACAAGGCAAAGGAACTCCGAGAGGGAGTCGCGTTGATGCTGCCCATGCCCGGCGACTAGATGGGGCAGGTCGCCGCCGCTCGATCAGCTCCGGGTTACTTCGGCCTAGTAGTAGTCGTCATTCCCCACCCACTCACCGTACGAGCGAAGTCGGCTGTGATCGACTGCTTCCAGAGCCGAAGCTTGCAGGGTCTAGTGGATGCCTTGAAGAAGCTCCGCCGCGTCGATGTCAAATCCCCTCGCCAGCTTGAGGACGTTCTTGTAACTGAGGTTGCGCTCGCCCCGCTCAATTTGGCCGATATAGGTCCAGTGGAGGCCAGCGGCATCGGCTAGGCCTTCCTGGGTCATCCCGGCCTCTTCGCGCAGATCCAAGACCCGCCGTCCGAACGCGACCAGCTCGGGGTCCTTGGTTCTTGCCGATTTCCCGCCGCCTTTGCCTGATCGTGCCATGCATCGGCATCACTCCACGGCAGAGACGATCTATCCAGAGACTTGTCGTATAGAGACGATTCGTCTAGCCTTACGCGCCGCTCGGTCGGCCCGCCACCCCACCGGCCGGGCAAACGCAGGGGGCGGCACTCGTCTGGGAGGTAGTCAATGAGCAGGAGGTTGATCGCGGTTGCTGTGGCGATGCTGCTGGCCGCGCTCGGGTTGGTTGCTTGTGGGGGTTCCGGTAGTTCCACCAGCGCGAAGCAGAAGGAACTCCACGAACTGGCAGAAAGCTTGCCGGAAGAAAGGCAGGTAGCGGAGCGCTCGATGGCCCTTGTTGACCTCAGCAATGGCGAAGTGGCGGCAGCGCGGGCGGCGTTGGCGGAAGGCTGCCCGGATACGCCGCCTGATGAATCGATGGAACATCTGCGCGAAATCCAGCAGCAGACGCACGGTTCCCGCGAAGACCTCGAAGCCGAACTGGCCGACCTGTGCTGATGAGGGCGAGCGGGAGGAGTTGCCAGTTGAAGCGCATCGCGCCGGTAGCTGGAGCGGTCTTGGTCGCAGCTCTGGGACTGGTCGCCTGCGGCGGCGGAACTTCTAGCCAGGGAACCTCCGACCAGAAGGTACCGGCCAGGATCTCATTCCACGGGCGCGAATTGACCAAGAAAGAACTCGCGGAAGAACGCGCTCGTATCGCTCGTGAAAAGCGAGCCGCCGAAGCGAATGAAGCACAAGAACGTCGGCAAGAACGAGCCGAAGAAGCTCGCCAGGAAGCCGCCCTCCGGCGTCAGAAGGCCAAGCTCGCGAAGTCCAAACGAGCCGAAATCCAAGCCCTTAAGAACTTGTGCTCGACCAGCGTGGCCGAAGTCGTCGCCGCAGAAAAGGAATCGGGCGAACAATTCCGTGAATATTGGCGTGAATGCAGAGCCCTCAGCCACGACGGAGAAGAAGCCGAAGCCCTTAAGAACTTGTGCTCGACCAGCGTGGCCGAAGTCGTCGCCGCAGAAAAGGAATCGGGCGAACACTTCCGTGAATATTGGCGTGAATGCCGATAGAGAAGCCGAGGCGAGCGATGGAAGCCGGGTTGTTCCGCGACGAACTCTGTTGAGGCTGGGGAGCGAGCCTCAACCCTTGCAACCTGCCACTGGGACAAGTTCGCTTGATCGGGCTCGCGCAGGCGGTCTAGGCTCGCGCTTCGCGGGGGGTTGGCATGTCCTCCAGAACCGAGGTCGGCTTCCCCGCGTCTGACGCATTTGCATGTTGTGGGGGTAGCCGTTCCTGCCCGCAGGGGTCCAAGGGCGGCGATGATCCTCCGCTCCTTTGACAAGGCGCGGCTCTCGGACCTGTGAAAGCACGGCCGGGAGTCGCGCTTCCTGTCGATTCCTGGCTCCGAGCCCATACCGAAGTGCGGACGCCTCGACCCCGGCCGGTCCGATCGAGGCACCCTCCCTGATCCCTAGGTGGGCTTGGTGATCATCCACACCGGCGGTGCCGGCGCGGAGGTCTTGTCGATCAGCAAATTCATCACCCCCTCCCTGATTCGGGTTGGAGGCAATGACTACCGAAACATGTCCCAGCGCTGGGAACCGTTCGACGCAACGTCCGGAGGAAAGTTGAAATGCTTGGAGTGAATTGACTACGTCAGATCAAACGAAAGTGACCACCTAATGGAGGCGGCAGTGGCGGCAAAACGTCCCGGGACGGGCAAGCGACCAAAGCGCAGTGCGATGCCTCGCCCGAAGGGAATCCTCGCGCTGGCCGCCGCCTACTCACATCCGATGCGCGTTCGGATTCTCACGGCGATGAACTCCCCGAAGCGGCGGTACTCGCCCATCCAGCTCGCGGAACTCTGGGGTGAGGACGTGAGCAACGTCGCCTACCACTTCCGGGAGCTTGTGGCCTACGAACTGCTGGAAGTCGTGGAGGAGAACAAACGACGGGGGGCCGTCGAACACGTCCACGCGGCGAAGCCGACCGCCCTTGCCTGGGAGCGTGAATGGGCGCAGATGCCGCCGGTGTTCAAGCAGCACATGCTTGCCCTGACCGAGCGGCTCGCCGTCGAAGCATTGGGCGCGGCGATCGACGCCGGCACCTTCGAAGCGCGGGACGACACGGTCCTGGCGCAGGACACGATGCTGGTGGACGAGCGCGGCGCGACAGAGGCGCTCGCGATCCTCTCCGACGCGGTGCAGCGATTGATGAAGGTCGGCAACGAATCGGAGACCCGCCTTGATGCGAGCGGGGAGGACGGCCTGCTGATCAGCTACATGGCGGCCGGTTACGAAGGCGAATTGCGGCCCTCATGAGTTCGCCGCCGCCGGCATTGGCCCAGCTACTGGACAACGCGACGCGACGGGCGGTCCTGCGACTCATGCTGGCCGACGACGCGCCGCCCTACTGCCCTGCCGATCTGAGCAAGCTGGTCGGTGTCGATCTTCCGACCGTCGCCTACCACGTTCGCGTGCTCGCGCAAGCCGATGGCGTCCAGCTCGACCACGTCGAAGACGGGCGCGGCAGTCTCAGGCATTTCTACGTTCCCGGCGCTCTGGTGAAGGCACACCCCGAATACGTCTCGGCGGCCCTGGGCGAGGACGATCCCCCGACCTAGCGATCAGCCCAACAACGCAGCCAGCAGAGCGCCGCTGCGCTCGCGAAGCTCGGATGCCGTCGGTTCCCTCGCGCCTCGTGCGAGCAGCGCCGCCTCACGCTCGCTGAGGACCTTGCCGAGGAACCCTGGCCGCCGACGATCGAGTCCGGCGTCAACGAGCTGACCCGAGCGATTCAGGTTTGCGCAGTGCCAACAGGGGCGACCGTTGAGGTCGAAGCACCACCCGACGACGATCGCGAGCTTGAACCGCTCGGACGCCTCCACGGCCACGCGCTGGCACTCGCCCGCCTGGTCGAGCGCTCGAACCATGCTGACGGAGGCCGCGCCGGGCCAGTAGCGCTCATCGCCCGACAGAAAGCGGTAATGAAGCCCCGCGGAGCCCTTGGCGGCGCGTGCATGTGCCCGCAGGGCTCGCTCGACGGCATCCATGCTCACGCGGCGCTCCGGTAGCCGTGCACGCGCCGCTCGGCCACCGCGTGACGCTGGTGGGCGCCCGGGAGCCAGTTCGCCGCCTCGGTAGCCCGTAGGGGGATGCCCAGGAGCCCCAGCAGGGTACGGCGGTGTCGCTGAGGATCGAGCACCCGACCGTCACCGCCCAGGAGACAGGCCGCCTCGGCCGGTCCACGCCGATCGGTGGCGGCGTAGCCGAAGACGGGGACGTGCCGTCCGTTGCCCTGCGCCGCCTGCACGACAAGCCGCTCATCTTCGCCATCGACCCGGTGGCGCCCCAGTCCGGTGCTCGCCGCCATCGACGCTGCGTCGAAGTAGACGAATCGCGAGATGTCACTGGAAAGGAGGCGGTGAAGGGCGATGGCGAGCGGTGAACCGGACGCGAGTTCGCGCTGAAAGTGACGCTCAAGCTTGTGGCGGATCGCCGCTGGACCGTTCGGGTTCACGTCACACAGTCTAAGGACCAAAAACGTTAACGGAAGCTAGAGAGGAAACCTCTGTCAAATCTCCGCCGAGCAGGCCAGAAATCACTGTGATTTGGCTCTACATGAAGCTTCTCACGCCTGAGGCATCCGCCGTACAATGCCGCTATGCCCTCAAAGCGGCCGAACAAGCCCTCCGCGAAGCCGCCCAAATCGGGCAAGCGCTACTCCAGCGACCCGAAAACCCGCGCCGGTGAACTGGTCGCCGAGGGCAAGATCGGCGGAAAAAGGAGTGGAGCCGGCCGTCCGCGTAAGGGTGTTTCTGGGAACGAGAAGAAACGCGCCCTCACCACCGTAGCCGAAGGGCTTCGGGAAAAGGCGGACCTGATGGCTGGTGTCATTCCCGATGTCTTGAATGACCCGAACGCCAGCAAGGCCGAGAAGATGCAGGCCGCACGTCTGGCGATCCGGATCGAGGCGGCGGAGGAGGAGCGCCGCCGTGAGGAGGAGCGCCGAGGCGGCCACGATGAGCCGGCCCACGCCGAGGACCGAGGAGCGATCGTGAGTCATCTGGCCCGTGCGCTTTCGAATCCGATCGTCCGGCAGCGTCTCGCAGCCGCTCTGGCCGATCAACCTCCTGCCACGGAGGAATGGGCGTAGGACGCCGCCGAGGCCGCCAAGGCGCCGCTCTGGAGGCGAGGGGCACCTCAGGTCCGCCCTGTTTTCGGCTGCGGTGCCCCCGGAAGCAACCGGAGGGTCGGCGACCGAGTGTCGTCTACGAATCCCAAACGCCCGCTAGGTGACGCGGGCTGAGTGCGGCGGCGAGGCCGGGCGCCGACGCTATGACCCTCGGATGGAGACGACTCCCCGCCGGGTCCGAAACCCCCTCCCATGTAGCCGGCCGGAAGAGGTGGGCGATTTAGGTCTTTGACCACCTTTTCCCACTGTGTGTAGTCATTGGGTGAAGGAGGCCGGGAACTCCTGACACCCAGAAGCAGAGTGAACGGCGGTATTGGGCGGCGTCTTGGGATCTTAGGTATGTCCTCCGGAGTGGACGTAGGCAGGGTGGCGTTTTGCGATCATGTGTCGGCAATGAACATGATTGGCCCAAAGCGTCAGAGGTGGAAAGATGTCGAAGCAACCGCAGTTCTCGGTGTCGATTCCCGCTCGGGACTTTCGCAGGCTGAACCGTCTTGCGCAGGCGGATGGGCGGTCGCGCAGCCAGTACGTGAAGCGCGTCATCGATCGACACCTACGGGAAGTGGACCGCAAAACCCGATAGCCAGGCTGCGAGCAGCCCCGCCTTTGAGAGTTGGGGCGGGCCGCTCGCGAGAGTCGGCCAAGCCCGAAAACCAACCACAAGCGCTCCATGAATGCTAGTGCCCAGGCAATGCCGGTCGCGCAGGCGACCATCGACCGGCTCTACGAGGGCGCCGGCCCTGACGAGTGGGCTTTCCTTACCGGGGAGGCCTTGGGTTGTGGCAGCGGCTGGGGGAAGCGCCCCTATCGGGTCGCAGATCTTGCGGACCGCCGGCGGATGGCCGAGGATGCCGTCGAATTGGGGAATGTCCGTGCGACCGTGGCGACCTTCAAGACGCGCCGGAGCCGGGAGGCCCACAACGTCTCCCGCGCCTACGCCGCCATGGTCGATCTCGACGCGAGCGAGTGCGAGGAGATCGATCGCCTGTCGATCCTGATTGCCTCCGGCGGCAGCTCGAACGGTCGGCGCCACCTCCACGGGGTGGCGCTCCTCGATCGTGGCGTCGATCGTCGCGAGTTGGAGGAGCTACAACGTGGGCTCTGCGACCAGCTCGGGGGAGACGATGGTTGGGGAGCCACGGCGGCGGAAACGGTGCGCATCCCCGGCACCGAGCACCGCAAGGCCGGGAGGCTACGCCGGGTCGAGCTGATCTCCGACAGCGGTCACCGGCATGATCCCAGCGATCTCCCGCACGCTGCTCGTCGCACTTCGAGGGCGACCTCGACCCCCTCACCCAATGACCTCCCCGCCGACCTCGAACAAGCGGTGCGGGCCATGTGCAAGGTTGGACTCGGTGACGTTCGTCGCGGGGCTTCAAGGGAGGGGGTGGGCTACGGCCTCGCGCTTCAATGTCGCCGTCTGGGTGCCAGCTGCGAGCAGTCCGCCGATTTCCTCCTCGACCTCTACGTCGATCAGGCGAATGCGATCGGCGGGCGCGATCACAACTACCTCCCCAGCGAGTTGGTCGGGGCCGAATACGCGGAGACGCGACAGGGAGCTGTCGGTGGCTCGGTCGGCAGTGCGTTCAAGGGCTTGCATCGAGCTGGAGAGGAGAGGCGGGTCGATCGCCGCCGCTTCGATCCCGCAGATGTTCGGGCTTGGCGCCGGGCGGCGCTAGCCGACGAGAGGCAGTCGCCCTACGAACACGAAGTCGTCAACGAGCTGGCGCGGAGGATGCTCGGAGCGGGCTCAAGCATCGTGACCGCAGGCACCCGCAGCCTGGCTCTTGCGTTGTCCTGCCAGCCCAAGACGATCACTCACGCGCTCAACGGGACGAAGAAGTATCCGGGGCTCCTCGGAAGGTGGATCAGGAAGGCTCGGAAGGGAGTCGATGGGGCTCAGAGATGGACGATTAGGATGCCAGGAGATGGAAAGAGGAATAAGGCTCCAGCAAGCCCTATAGAGGGTATATATAGACCTTCTTCCCCCGCAAACTGTGGTCCCGTTTTCCTGCCGTCGCACGATGCCTTCGGCTACCGCGCTCTCGGGCAGTCGATCCGCCACTCCCTCGCGGCCCTCGCCGCCTTTAAGGACCCGGTTTCCCTCGCTGATTTCGCCTCCTCTCCCTTTGTCCACCGCTCAGCTCGAACTCTCGCCGTCCATGTCGGCTGGCTCGAGATTTACGATCTCGCCACTCGATCCGGAGACCTCTGGAGCGCGGATCTGGACGACCTCGAACGCAAGCTCGATGAAGTCGCCTGCGACCTCGGCACTGCCGGACTCCGGCATCGTCTCGCCCGCCGCTTCGACTCCGAACGGGAACTTGACCGCAAGCGTCGGGCCGCCTACGGGGAGCGCTGCGCGGAGGAGAGGGAGCGCCGAACCCGCGAGCGGATCGGCCGTCGAGCCCGCGAACGCCGTCGTCGGAGGATGCGGGAGGCATTCGAGGGCCTTCCGGCCAAGAGGTCCCCGACGACTCCGACCAAGAGTTTCGGCTTTGCGAAGTTGCCGCCCCTGCCTCGATCGCACATCCCTAGGAGGCTCTCGGCATGAGCGCTCGCCCCCGGCCTCCCCTGCCGTGCGGGCCCGACTTCGCTACCATTCGTGGCACCGCTCAAGAGGAATCGTGCAATTGACTACTCCCAGCTATAAGCATGCCCCAGATCCCCAGGTCGAGGCGAGGACCACTGCGGCGGCAGGTGCCCTCGGAATCGAGCTTGGCGAAAGGGTCCGCACCACCGAGTACAGGCAAATGGCCAGGGATGCGACGACGCGGCGCGTCTGCGCAGACGAGCGGGAGGACCATCGCCTCGGTCGGCCTCGTCGCGGGAGCGAGCGAACCTGATGGCGACCCGTCCTCGTGCCTCCAACGGGCACGGGGACGGACAGCGGGAGTCAATTGACTACTCCCTCGTCAAGATCACACTCGATGAGGAGAGCCTTGAGCGCCTTGCCGACGCTATGGCTGCTCGCGTCGCCGAGTTGATGCCAGAGCCCGCAGAGGACCGGTGGCTCAATGCCCGTGAGGCTGCGGATCACCTTCGCATCCACTACTCGACGCTGAAGGAACGGGCCGCATCCGGGGAGCTGCCGGCCTACCAAGACACCCCCAACGGACAGCTCTACTTCAAGCGCTCCGAGCTGGACGAACATCGGCGCTCGAACGGCTCGCTGAGGTAGTCAATCCGTGCTGCCCCCCTGCTGCCCCGCCTTCGCGGACCTGCATTCCAGAGCGGATGAATTGACTACCCCTTTCGGTCGTAGAGAGAGGTATGATCGAGTAGTCAATACAGATATGGGGCTCCCCGGCCGCGCTAACGACCGGGGAACCGTGGCACTGGATCGCGCTAACGATCGAGCGCCGCGCCCACCGAGTGTTAGGAGCACCCGATGAGCAACCGCAAGGCTATCCGCGCCGAGCAGGGCATTTATTACAAGACCAGCTCTGCCGGGAAGCGCCTCTATGAAATCCGCTGGCGCGACTCGACCGGCAGCTACAAGCGCCGAGCGATCGGCCCGAAGATCACCGAAGCTCGCGCAGCTCTCACCGCCGAGCTGGCGAAGCGGGGCAGGAATGAACCAGCGCCGACCGATCCCCGACTGACGTTCGGCACCGCCGCAGACGGCTTCCTCGCCAACCGCGTTGCCGACCTCCGCGAGTCCACCCGCAGCGGCCACAAGTGGGCGATCGAGCAGTACCTGCGTCCCCGGTTCGGCAACCGCCGACTCGACCGGATCACCGCTGACGACTGGGCCGCGTTCATCCGCGAGTGTCGGGAGGAGTCCGAGCTTGCCGAGGGCACGATCGAGACGATTCTCCGCAGCGCTCGCGGCACCTACGCCTACGCTGCCCGCCGCTTGCACTGGACCGGGAGGGACACGCTCTCGCTCCTCGATCGCCGCGAGTTGCCGAGCCCGAGCGACAAGACGCCGCACCGCCTGTTCACCGGCGCCGAGCTTGCGGCCACGCTCCGAGCTGCCACCGGCCAGTATCAGGTGATCTTCGCCACGGCCGGCACGGTCGGGAGCCGCATCAGCGAAACGCTCGGGCTGACCGAGGACAACCTGGACCTCGCGGACCTCGACCACGCCGCGATCAGCTTCACCCATCAGATCGACCGCAGGGGCAAGCGGGTGCCGCTCAAGACGAAAGCCGCCAAGCGCACGATCGAGATCCCGCGCTCGCTGGCGATGATGCTGGCGCAGCACCTAATGACTACCGGCGATCAGCGCCGCCGTGGCTCCGAGCGGTTCGTGTTCTGCACCCGCTCGGGCAAGCCGCTCTCTCAGCGCAATGTCTCCCGCGAGCTGCGGCGAGCGATGAAGGCGGCGACGTTCGAGAACGGGCGGCTTGCGTTCCCGATCCTCAACGAGACCGACGCCGACGACAAGCCGGTCAAGATCGAGCGCGGCGTCCTGCCGAGCTTCCATTCCTTCCGGCACACCGCCGCGTCCCAGGTGATCGCGGACGGGGACGGTGCAGAGGAGGCGTCTTGGCTCCTCGGTCACGCAGACTCGACGGTCACCCGCCGCGTCTACATCGAGCAGATCGCCACCGCCGAGCGCAGCTCCAAACGGCGGGCAAAGCTGGAGGCTCGGATGGGGGACACGTTGGCTGGCCTCGGGGGCAGCGCCGGGGGCAGCGCTTCAACCGACCGGAGCCGTCCAGAGCCGACCACCGGCACCGGCAACGTTGTACCTCTCAAGCGGAAGGCGGCGGCATCCGTCTAGCCCCGACGACTCCGCTACCTCATGGTAAGGAAGGGGTCACGAGTTCGAGTCTCGTTCCGGGCTCTTAAAAACCGCCCGTAAAAGGGCGGTTTTTATTTGCCAGCTGGCCGGAGCTGCGTAGTCAAAACGGGGTCTATGGGAGCACCTTGGGAGCGCTGGCCCCTCCCAGACCCCCATTGATTCCTCCTGCCGAGCGGTCGATCTGTGGTCGCGTCGGGTTGTACGGCTGTCTATCTCGCGACCTCGTGGTCGCCTGCGAGCCCGGAGGCAGCATCGACCCCTAGCTCAAGCTCGGTGTCTGAGCGGCATATACGGTGACGAAATGGACCTTGTCCTTGTCGATGACAGCCAGCAGAAGAATTGTTCCCGTCCGGGGATGGGTGCGATCGTTGCGGTAGGCGGCTACCACCTGCCGGACGCCTCGATCCGGCCCTTAAACGCCCGCCTGATGGAGATCTGCGCGGAATTCGGCTTCCCCTCGACCGAGGAGTTCAAATGGTCTCCCGACCGGAAAAGCTGGATGCGGAAGAAGCTTGTAGCCGAGCGCCGGACCTTGTTTTTCCAGCACTGTTTGTACGCTGCCGATCAGCACGGCGTCCAAGCATGTGTCTGCATCAACGACACGCGGCACAGAACCACGGATGGCAAGCGCCAGGGACACAATCTCGACGTGGTCAAGGTCTTTTTGGAGAGGCAACACAGCCTCCTAAAGAGCCTAGGAAACGAAGCGATGCTAATCGCGGACCACCCCAGCGGCGGCAGACCACAGGAGGCGAAGTTCGTCCGGGACTGCCTCCAGCACCTGGAGAGCAGCCCTTATACGGATTTAGAGCGGGTCGCGCTCATTCTCACTGAAGACAGCAAGAATCTAAGGCTGCTTCAACTCGCCGATCTGATCGTCGGATGCACCTGCGCATGCGTCAGCGGCGAGCAACAATTCTCACCGCAGTTATTTCGGGATTACATCCGCCCGATCCTTAGAACGGAGGCGGGAAGAATGGGCGGGGTGGGCTTAAAGATTCACGCCGATCTAATCTACGGCAACCTCTACCACTGGCTCCTTGGCGACGACACGATCTGGCGAGGGAGCATCGGGAATCCGCTCCCAGCAGATGGACATCCTTACGTAAACGGTCCGATGGATCTCAGCCGAGTCAGACAGCCTGAGGAGTCCTCGGCCTTTTAACGCGGGGCGTCCTGACTCTCAAGACCCGGTGCACGACTACCTAAGACCCTCAGGCGCTAAGAATGAAGGGTGGCTGACAACCTGACCAAAGAGCAACGCTCAAAGGCCATGAGTCGGATCAGGGCGTTCGATACCGGTCCCGAGATGGCCCTCCGTCGCGCTCTTTGGAGCAAGGGTCTCCGTGGCTATCGCCTGAACGTGAGGAGTCTGCCGGGTAGACCCGATCTCAGCTGGAGGCGTTACAAACTGGCTGTTTTCGTTGACGGAGCCTTTTGGCACGGCCACCCCAGCGCGTTCCGGCCAGGCAAATCAGGTGCCTACTGGGACAGCAAGATCCAGCGGAACGTCGAGCGAGACCGAGCGGCTGAGGCTGCGCTCGCCGATCTCGGCTGGAGAGTTCTCCGGTTCTGGGACTTCGAGATCAAGAAAGATTTGGGGCGCTGCGTCGCTGAGGTCGAGGATCGGCTGAGAGCGGGCTAGCAGGGTCAACTCAGCGCAGCTTGTCCGTCCTTGCCTACTGGCATCATGGCGCTCCCTTATGAAGCGTGCCGCGAAGATCGTCGAGTTCCCGAGGCCGAATGCGGGAACCAGTGGATACTCGGTGGCTTCGCTGTTTTCGGGGATTGGCGGGATCGACCTCGGCTTTGAGCAAGCAGGATTCGAGGTCCGATACCAGTGCGAGATTCGAGACTTTTGCCAGGCAGTCCTTCGGACCCACTGGCCTGACGTTCCGAAGTCAACCGACATCAAGGAGGTGAAAGCAGATGAGATCCCAGCTACGGATGCTTGGGTCGCAGGATTCCCCTGCCAGGATGTCTCTCTTGCGCGAATGGGAAAACGAGACGGGCTGCGAGGACGGCAGTCGAGCCTCTTTTTTGAGTTTGCTCGACTCGTTGGAGAAGCACGCCCCAGAGTTCTTCTCGTCGAGAACGTGTCGGGTCTTCTCAGCTCGCACCAGGGACGAGACTTCGGAACTGTCATCGGGACGCTGGCCGAACTCGGGTATAGCGTCGGATGGCGTGTGCTTAACAGCAAAAACTTTGGAGTCCCCCAATCGCGCAGTCGAGTCTACGTTGTCGGGTGTTATAGAGACCGGGAAGGTCCACCCTCGATACTTTTTGAGTCCGAACGCGGCGAAGGGATGTCTCCGCCGCGCCGAGCGGATGGGGAGAAACCTGTTTCCCCCTTTAAAAGAATCCTTGAGCATGCTGGCGCGAAAAGCCCAGTAACGAAGGCAATCGCCTACTGCCTCTACGCCGAGTCGGCACGTCATACCGGCACCGACTGGAGCAGGAACTACGTTTCCTATCCCAAAGAGGGCAGGGTGCGTCGCTTGACGCCTGCTGAGTGCGAGGGCGTCATGTGCTTCCCCCCGGGTTGGACCAGGTTAAAGGGTCTCAAGGACTCGGACGAGACCGACAGCCCCCGCTATCACGCGCTTGGGAATGCAGTTACGCCTCCGGTGGCGGAATGGCTGGGCGAGAGAGTGCTCACCTACCTTCGGGCAAGCGATTCGATCGCTACGGCAGATGACGAAGCCGTGGTGTCGCTCTAGTTCACGAGCATGAGGATCGCCCTACGGACGAGCGGAGGGCGAGGCGAGTATGAGCTAGCCGGGAGGCAGGGTGAGATCGGAGTCGATGACCTTCTTGGCCGCGACCTGCTGTTCGAGCTGACCCCAGAGATAACGATTGACGGGCATAGCGCCGCGCGGCGCGTTCAAGGTAAGCCGAGAATTCGCCTCGACGACTCGAAAGCCCATAGCCATGCCTACGCGTTCCTGGCCGGCTCCCTCCTCTTGCCACAGCCCAAACGGGCGCTGAAAGAGACGACCACCGACCCGGACTTCATCAGGCGCGGCCAATACGCAGTCACTGATATCGATCTTGATGTGGCGACGGTCGGAACTACTTCGGTGGATCTTCGACCGACGACTCTCTGGGTTAGCAATTCCACTGGCCTCACGAAATCGGTTGAGGTTGCCCAAAGGATGGCGCTGGTTCAGGCTCTGTGGGAGAAGGCGCGGGCTAGCGATGGGGAGATCGCCTCGTTTGTAAGGGATCACGAGATCGCCGTTCTCGCTGGCGATCACCGCCAGATCAAAGAAGCTGCGGAAGCGCTCCGCAAATCGTTGAATAACGAAGGAGACCTGCTTGACGAGTTGACCGCGATGCTTGGGTTGGAAGGATCCGAAACCGGGGTCAGCTCATCGACCAACTCCGTTCCCGATGCAGGGCTTGAAGAAGAAATCGACCCGAAAGACGCGGCCCGCCGAGCGGTCGCTCAATGGCGCAAAAGCGTCGTCCGCAGCGCCGAGGGCCGAGCGTTCTCTCAGAACGTGCGAACGGCTTATCGCGATCGGTGCGCGTTCTCGGGGGATGTCCTGCCAAAACTTCCGCATACCGCATCCGCAGGCGTGGACGGTGCCCACATTTTGCCGTGGGCTCGTTATGAACTGAATACCGTGAAGAACGGTTTGTGCCTGAACAAGCTGTGCCATTGGGCGTTCGATGCTGGCGTGCTGCGGCTCGATTTCGATGCCGGCGACTATGTGATCTCGGTGCCCGATCGCGTCAAGGAAGAGGGGGTTCCGGCAGGGATGACCCTCAACTACTTCGAGCAACTGCAAGGTGCGATTGCGCCGGATCGGCTTCCTGGGAATCCAGCCGATCACCCAGCGCCCACCTATCTCGCCCAGCTCAACACCGAGATCTTCGGCGAGTAGGTGGGAAGGGGCTGGCGGCGTCACGAGAAACCGCCGCTCCTTTTCGCCCCTCGGGGGAGTCCTGTCTCAAGCTCCGCTCGTCGGATAGCGTCACCGGTCGGTCCCCGAGCGCCAGCCGGGCCCGGTCGGCGGCTTCTTTCGCCTGATCGTAGAGGTCGAAGGGAAGCGAGATTAGGCGCACCCTAGGTCGAAATCTCAAGGTTTTTGAAGGTTTCTCTAGGTTTTTGGCCCATTTCAGCTCCGCTGGGACCCTCCGTACTACCCGGCCGCACAGCGGCTCCAGAGTGTCAATTGACTACTCGATGTGTGAGTGGCGGTTCGCGGGTTCGATTTGACCGTATGTCGGTCTGAATGAACTGATGGGGTACACTGGGTTGCGAGGTAGATCGTCGCCGCCCGCAAGGGCCGAGGCTCACGCGCCGAGCATCTTAGGTAAGGGCGTCGATCTGCATCTGAAACCCAACTGAACAACTGAACCCAACTCGACAGGCGCGATGTCCGTAGATCGTCAGTCGAAGGGTGGTTCCGTTGCGAAGTTCCGGTTTTCCAAACTCTTCTCGCAGAAGTCGGTACCTCAGGGTCCGGCTCAACGAGGCTGAAGCCTCCCGACTTCAGCGGCGGGCCAGGGAGGCGCGGATGCGCGTCTCAGATCTGGTGCGCCTGATCCTGTCCCTGAACGAGGACGCGCCGCCCGTGGCGACGAGCGACGCGTCGAAGCAGAGCGATTGCGGCGCTCCACATGGACAAGCGTAAAGGCTCCGGCCAAAGGGGCAGTCGTCGGCCTTCTCTTGATGTAGGCCGCAACTACAACCCTCATAGAGAAACGCCAGAAATCAGCGAGGCGATCCACGCCGCCCCGCCTTCGCGATGCTCCACCGCCAAGGGCTTGTACATCTTCTGCCAGACCACCGGACGGGCCTTCCCGTTGTCGTGCAAGAGATGGACGTGTCCCACCTGTTCGGAGCGCAATCGCCGGCTGGCATTCTGGGTCATCGAGGAGGGCATGTGCCTGGCTTTCGAGGGGGGGCTCAAGGTCCGCTGGATCGTCCTAACCTCTCCGGCCAAGGGGCTGGACCCTGCGGGCCTTCAGAGGGCGTGGGACCGCCTCCGGGAGCGACTCAGATACGGAGGCCATTTCGAGAGCTTCGCGGTGACTGTGGAGGTCAAGCACGGCAGGCCGCACCTAAACCTCATAACGGTCGGCGGGAAGTCGATCTGGCAAAAGCGGCTGGGTGAGATCGCCGCGAAGGTTGGCTTCGGCGCGGTCGCGTGGATCAGAACCGTCACCCCTACCGAGGATGACGCCAGACGCCTCGCCTGGTACATCACCAAGGGCGCGGTCGAGGCGGTCAGGTGGGGGCGACGATGCGGAGCGAGGAGATTCAGGCCAGTTCGGCTGTCGAAGTCCTGGCGTCCGTTCGGCCTCACCGAGGCCAGACACGCCCTGCCGGAGGCTCTGGGCCTGCCAAGCGTGGTGGGTCCGTTCGTCCGCGTTCGTGCAGGTGGTCGAAGGCTACGGATCGTCGGGGAAGAGATCGTTGATCTCGGCGGAGCTTTCCGATGAGGTCCGCGTCCCCGCCTTCACGCAGCCGGATGGGCGACCAGGAGGCGTCGGCAAGTGAGTCGCCGACCCTCTGGGTCAGCCTTGACCCAAAGACAATTGACGCCATCGCCGCCGCCGTGGCCGAGCGTTGCAATCCCCCGGACCCCGAATCGGATCGTTGGATGACGAGTAAGGAGGCTGCCGAATATCTCCGCATCCCCTATTCGACCTTCAAGCGCCATACCGCAGCCGGACGAATCGTCGGGGAGCAGGACACGGACGGAGGGCGCTTCTATTTCAAGCGGAGTTATCTGGACGACTGGAGAACGGGCGAATACAGGTAGTCGAATGGCGCTCCCATGCCGCTCCCAAGTATTGACTACCCCGCCCACAGAGCCAGATTTGTAATGACCACTTTCTGCCGTAGAAAGCGTTATCGTCAGTCTCGTCGTCAATTGAATAGTGGTCCCCCGAGCGTTGGAGCGCCCGAGGGACCGGCCCACTAGGAGAGGAACCCTCCCAATGAGCAAGGCAAAGCCTAAGCACGCCCCGCGCGTTCGCGTCGAGCCGAACGTCTATTACCGCTTCAACGCCGAAGGTCGGAAGATCTTCGAGATCGGCTGGCGCGATTCGACGGGGAAGTGGTGCCGGCGCATCATAGGCCCAAAGATCAGCGAAGCTCGCCATGTCCTGCGGCAGGAGTTGGCGAAGCGAGGTCGGAACGAACCGGCTCCGCTCAATCCCAAGCTCTCGTTCGGGGAAGCGCTAGACGACTTCCTCGAAAACCGCATCGGCCACCTTCGCGATTCGACGCAGGCGGGGCACCGTTGGGCTTCTAAGAAGTGGCTCCGTCCTCGGTTCGGAACCCGCCGTCTTGACCGAATTGCCGCCGAGGACTGGTCCCGCTTCATCCAGCACATGCGCGACGATGGCAAGTCGGACGGCACGATCAACACCGTGCTCAAGACCGCCCGTGCAACTTATTCCAACGCGCAGCGCTTCCACAACTGGAGCGGCACGATCACGCTCGGCCTGCTGACCAGCGCCGAGCGCCCCAAGGTCGGCGGCACCGTCAAGCGCCGGCTATTCAGCCACGCCGAGTTAGACGCGACCCTCGCCGCAGCGGTCGGTCAGAACGGGACGTTGTTCGCATTCCTCGCCTCGACCGGTTGCCGGATCAGCGAGGCGCTGGGGCTTGTCTGGTCGGACCTCGACCTGGCCGACCTCGACGCCGCCACGGTTGAGTTCAACTTTCAGGTGGACGGCAATGGCCGGCGCGTCCCGCTCAAGACGGAAGCCGCCGAACGTCAACTCGATATCGGCCGCTCCATCGCCGCGATCCTTGCTGCGCACAAGGTGGGTGGTCATTGGAGCGGAGCCGACGATTTCGTCTTTGCCACCGAGAGCGGCAAGGCTCTTAGCCGGCACAACGTCCATCGCGAACTGAGGGCGACGATGCGAGCGGCAGTCCTGTCGAACGGCAAGCTGGCGTTCCCCATCCTCAGCGAAGCGGACGCCGACGAAAAGCCGGTCAAGGTACCTAAGGGCGCGGTCCCGTCGCTGCACTCGTTCCGCCACACCTACGCGAGCGACGCGATCAGCCGTGGCGACGGCACCGAGGAAGTCTCTTGGGATTTGGGCCACCGTGATTCGACGGTCACGCGCCGCGTCTACATCGCTGAGGTCCGCAGCGCCGAGCGATCCGCCAGACGCCGCCAGCGCAACGAGGATCGGGACGCGGATCGCCTCGCGAAGCTAGGGAGCGCTCTTGGGAGCACCAAGACGAACCGGAAGCGCCACGGACGCACCCATGCCGCTGGCGAGGTTGTGGAGCTAAAGCCCAAACGCTCCTAGATCGACCCCGACAAACCCGGCCACACCTTCATGGTAAGGAAGGGGTCACGAGTTCGAGTCTCGTTCCGGGCTTCGAGAAACCGCCTGTAAATGGGCGGTTTTTCTGTGTCCGGGGCTGGGGAGGGGTGGTCAATAAGAGGGCCGAGGGGCAGCGTAGGGGCAGCGCAAGCACTCCGAGGGGGGTATTGGTTCCTCCTCCGGGGGGCTTTCGATGCTGCTCGACTCGGATGTACGGCCCTCTGTACCGATGGCCGAATCGACCACCTCGTTGCGGAGCTGATCGAGTGAGGGAAGAAGGGATGGCGCAGGAGCCGAGCGAAGGGCCGGGTCCAGCTCGGATATCAGCCGGGGCGAAGTTGCATCGACTACCTCGGTTCGTCTCCGAGGGGGTCAACCGCCGAGGGACACGTCGACGACCAGCGCTGACGACTCTCACGACGGGGGCGCAGGTCGGTGTCCGCACCGCCAAGGGAACGATGACCGGCCCCCGTTTCTCGGTCCACCCCCAGTGAGAGTCACGGGTTCGTAGCCGCCGGCACCCTAGCGTCACTGCCGATGCCTCGCTGCGCTCGCCCTCCGGGCTCACTCCGCGAGGCTGTGGTAGACGCCCTTACCGTTCATGTCGATACCGACCACGAACTCTCACTGAGGGTGGACCGGTAAATGGGGCCCTTCCACTCGGGCGAAACCATTCCGGAGGGCCGGATCTCAGCTGAAACGATCGCGGTTTCCCGGGACGTTCCGGTGCGCGATGCGATGTACGCTAGCATCAAGCATCATGACCAGGACGACGCTCAACCTCGATCCGTCGGTGCTGAAAGAGCTGCGTGAGCGAAGCGCGCGGGAGCGCAGGTCGATCGGCGAGCTTGCCTCCCAGCTGCTGGCCCGCGAGCTGCACGAGGAAGGCCGGCCGACCCCGCCCTTCTCCTGGGTCAGCCGCGATCTCGGTAAGCCTGCGGTCGACCTCGAGGACAAGGAGGCGCTGCGCGCCGTGCTCGAGAAGTGAGCGTCACCATCGACGCGAACGTCCTCGTCTACGCATCCAACGAGGCCGAGCCCGTTCATCAGCCTGCCCGCGAGCTGCTCGAGCGCCTGGCGGCGGGGCCGGAGATCGTCTACCTGTTCTGGCCGGCGATCATGGGCTACCTGCGGATCGTCACCCACCCTTCGCTGCTTCCTCGACCGCTCGCCCCGGCGGAGGCGATCGCCAACGTCGGCGCCCTGATCGCGCTGCCCCACGTCCGCACGCCGGGCGAGGGGGAGGGATTCTGGGAGCTGTACCTGGCGACCCGCAACGACCCCGACCGCGGCAACGACGTTCCCGACGGCCACCTCGCGGCGCTGATGCGCCAGCACGGAGTCGGGACCATTTACACCCGCGACCGCGACTTCCGGCGCTTCGACGGCATCGCCGCGGAGAACCCTTTCGATTGACATCCGTCGCGGTGCCTACCGTGATCGGCCGTGGCAGTGGCGAGAAACGCGCCTTGTTCATGCGGCAGCGGTCGCAAGTACAAGCACTGCTGCCTGGCAGCCGAGAAGCGGGCGGCGAGCGCCGCGCGTTTCGACGACGCGGTCGGCAGGCGCATCCAGGACTGGGCCGCCGAAACCTTCGGAGTGGAGATGGACGGCGCGCTCGAGGAGTACGCGCCCCCCGGCCGCGCGTTGAGCGACCCGGACCTCCAGATTTTCTCTGCCTGGTTCCACAACGACCGCGAGCTGTCCAGCGGAGGGACCCCGGCTGAGCGCTACGCCGCCCGCCGCGACCTGCGTGCCGAGGAGCGGGAGGCGGCGGAGCGGATCGCTTCCGCAAACCTCGGCCTGCATCGCGTGCTGGCGGTGGAGCCAGGACACTGGATCGAACTCGAGAACGTCGTTTTCGGCCGTCGCACCCAGGTTCGCAGTGCAAGCGTTTCCCGCGACGCGGTTCGCTGGGACATCCTGCTCGGGCGGGTGATGACCGGCGAACCCGAGAGCCTCTGGGGCCCGGTGAGGCTCTTCGCGCCCGACGAGGAGCCGGAGCTGTTGGCCGAGCTGGGGCGTCTCGCGGGGGTCGATGCTGCCGAGGCCGACGCGAAGGCCGAGCTCGAGGTCGCGTTCCGCCGGCAGGCGCTCGAGCTGATGCGCTTCAGGCCCCCTAGCCGCGACATTCGGCCCAGCTACTTCACCCCGGAGGGCGATCCGATGGCGCATGGCCAGGCCGCATGGGAGGTGCGCGAGCACGCCGAGGCTGAGGCGCGGATGCGGGCCCTCGGCGGCCTCGCACCCGACGAGCCGCTCGAGATCGATCTCACCGTCCGCCGCGACCGACTCCTCGCGAAGGACCGACCGCCACTGCCGAAGGGAGCGCTGGTGATCGAGACCGGACGCGTCGGCGACGACGAGAGCGTCCCCGTTGCGACCGTGCGACTCAAGGAGGGAGAGCTGCATGTCGAAGCGATGTCAGAGGAGAGACTGGCAACGGCGATCGAGACGGTCGACGCCGACTTCGGGGATATCGCTGATTTGGTGCGACGGGAAGCCACACCGGTCGCGCAGCGCCTCGAGAAACGCGACCGTCGCGAGGCCGAAGACGATGTAGACCTCGCGCCGATCGATCCGGCCGAGCGAGCCGACCTGCTGTCCGGGGCCATGACCGAGTGGATGCACCGCTGGCTCGACGAGCCGCTTCCGGCGCTCGGCGGCGAAAGCCCGCGCGAGGCGTCCGGGGGAGAGAGGCGCGGTGAGGTGGTCAGGCTCCTGCGCGGCATCGAGAACCGCGCAGAGCGCTCAGGTCGACAGGGCGAGCCGGGCGTTGACGCGGCATGGCTCCGCGCCGAGCTTGCCCTCGACGACGAGCTGGCCGCGTAGGCGTCGGCCGAGGGACTCGACGTTCTGCCACTCGGATTCCACGAGTGGCAGAAAGCCAGGTCATTCGCTGCATACTGCGATATATCCGATTTCCGTTCTCGGCAGGCTCGCTATCATTGCTATCACCGTGGCACAGCTGCTTGTCCGAGACATAGAGAGCGACGTCGTGCGGGAGCTGAAGATCCGCGCCGCCCGGCACGGCCGCTCGGCTGAGGAGGAGCACCGGCAGATCTTGCGCGAGGCGCTGCGGTCCCAGGGCCCGGCCAGGTCGCTCAAGGAGCACCTGCTCGGGATGCCCGACGTCGGCGAGGACCGCGACTTCGAGCGCCCTGAGGACCGCGGCCGCCCGGTCGAGCTTTGAGCTACCTGCTCGATACCAACGTCATCTCCGAGCTGCGCAAGGGCGAGCGAGCCGACCCCAACGTCACCGCCTGGATCGCCGAGCTCGCCGACGAGAAGATCTTCCTCAGCGTCCTGACGATCGGCGAGATCCGTCGCGGGATCGAGAGCGTGCGACGCCGCGACCCCGACTCGGCAGCCGCGCTGGATCGCTGGCTCGCGCTCCTGAGCGAGGCCCACGGCGACCGGATCCTCCCCATCGACCGCGCGATCGCCGAGGAGTGGGGGAGGATGAACGTCCCGGATCCGCTGCCTGTCGTCGACGGCCTGTTGGCTGCGACCGCCCGGGCCTTGGGCCTGACCCTGGTCACCCGCAACGTCGCCGACGTCAAAGGCACCGGCGTCGAGCTGCTCGACCCGTTTGGCGATTAGCTGGTTCGAGCTGTCCTCTCCACAAGCTCGTCGCCCGCCGCGCCCGGGCCGGTCTGAGACTCGGGCGGGAGGGCCGTCAGGGTGCTGAGCGACCAGGCGCCGCCCCTTTGTCCTGGTTCGGCGGCACGGTTCCAGACCGAGACCGAACCGATACTGATACCTGTCGCCTCCGTCCTATCGTGGCCTCATCGATGAAGGCCCGTGTCCAGCGATTGACGTTAGCCGCCGTCCTGCTCGTCGCGGCCCTGCTGTCGCCGGCGATCTCGTCAGCCAGAGGACCGACCAGCGCCATTTCACGAGTAAGGAGGCAAGTCGTCATGAGAGCCACGACCGACGGCGCCCCGCCGAACCGATCCTGGCACGTTTGCTGCTCGCCCTCGCGACCGCCTTGGCGGCGCTCGGCATCGCCGCCACGAGCGCCGGCGCCGCGCCCCTCCAGCCTCAGCTCGTGCAGGACGTCAACCCGGGTCCGAGCGGTTCCGTGCCCGACTATCTCACCGCGCTCGGCAACGCGATCTACTTCACTGCCGACGACGGCGCCCACGGCTACGAGCTGTGGCGCAGCGACGGCACGACGACGGCACTGGTCGCCGACATCGACCCCCGGGGCCGAGGGCTCCAACCCGTCCGACCTGATCGCCTTCGGCGGCACGCTCTACCTGTTCGCCCGCGACGGAGTCCACGGCAACGAGGCGTGGCAGAGCGACGGCACGGCCACGACGATGATCGCCGACCTGCTGGCCGGCTCCGATGGCTCCGAAGGCTACGAGCCGACCCCGCTGGGCGACGCGCTCTACTTCGGCGCCAACGATGGCACCCACGGGTTCGAGCTCTGGCGGCTGGGCGCCGCCGCCCGTGACGACGCCGCCCGTGACGATCTCGCCCGGGGCGTCGCCGTCCGCCCGCGCTCCCGTCGGCCCTGCCCCAGCCGACACCGCGGTCTCGATTCGCATCCTCGGCAAGCGGTTGTGGGTCAACCGCCGCGGCGTCGCCCGCTTCCGCCTCGGCTGCCCGGCCGGCGAGGCCAACCCGCCCTGCCGCGGGAGGTTGGTGCTGCTCACCCGCGGCAAGCTGCGGCTCGGCCACGGCCAGAAGACGAAGCGGCGCCGCGTCGTCCTCGCCAAGGGCGGCTTCGAGGTCGACAAGGGCCGCACCAAGGCGGTGCGGCTGAAGCTGAAGCGCGGCAAGCTGCGACTGCTCCTCCACAACCGCCGCGTACGGCGCCTGCTCGCCCTGGTCAGGGTGCGCGACGCGGCGGGCGGGACGTCGCCCGCCATGGGAAGCCCCAGTACAGCTCGGGGCTGTCGGCCAGCTCGGAGAGGTCGATCATCGCCAGCTGTCCGGCGGGCCCGGCGCTTCTGGCTCATCGATCGCGGCGCGCCTGCGCCCGCGCCGCGATCACAGCATCTCAAACCCGCTGTGTGATCAGGGAAGCTCGCGCGCTGCTCCCGACGGCCTTCTACAGCAGACGCCCGCCTGAGCCGGGTAGGAGTCCGGCGGCGCCGCCGTCTACCGGGCCAGCGCGGCGACGGCTCGGCGCAACCGCTCGCGCAGGGCACCCGGCTCGGCGCCCTGCGCCTCGGCCTCGGCTGCGGTGAGGACGAGTCCGCCGATCAGGCGGGCGACCGCCTCGCGCTCGCCGACATCGGCGAGGCCGGCCTCGGCCAGGGCTCCATCCAGGGGGGCCAGCAGGTCGGCGTGGATGGCGGCGAGGTCGGCACGGCTGTCGACGTCGAGGCAGCCGGCGAGCTCGGGAAGGGCGGCGACGAGGCGGTGCTCGGGGCGCCGGGCGTAGTCGAGCTGGTGATCGACCCAGCGCTGGATGCGTTCGAGCGGATCGCCCCCGGTGAGCAGCCGACGTGATTCGGCGGCCTGCGCGGGCAGCTCCCGCTGCAACCATCGAAGCAGGATGTGGGCCTTGTCCGGAAAGTAGCGGTAGAGGGAGTTCCGCTTCAGGCCGACCTGGGCGGCGATGTCGGCGAGGCTGACGGCCGCGTAGCCGCGCTCCGTGAACAGCCGCACGGCGGCCTCCAGGACCGCCGCTTCCTGGCGCTCGACGTGCTCGGCGACGGTTTCGGCGCTGATCCGCGACGCCGCGTCGCCAAGATCGTCCGGTGCGTCCCGGCCGCTCCGCCTCCGCCCTTTTCGACTGGAAAGACTTTGCAAAGTCCACCATTCAGATCCTGCCCCTGCGAACCGATAGCTGAGGGATGAGCTCAAAGGAGGGCGAACAGCTCGGGCACCGTAAGGACCTGATGGTGCGTGGCGCCGTGGTGATGTTCGGCGGCGCGGCCGTCATCGTCTTGATCGAGAGCATCGCTCCGGGAGGACAGACGTTCTCGCTCGCCCCGGGCCTCGGCGCGCTCGTCTTCGTTTCGCTCCTCCTCCTCTTCGGCGCGCGGCTGCCCTCGGCGGCGCTGGCGGCGCTGGGGCCGATCGGCGTCGCGATGATCGCCTACGCGCTGGCGAACACCAGGGGCGCCGGGGACGGAGCGGTCCTCTACGTGTGGCCGGTCCTGTGGGAGGCCTACTTCTTCGGCCGCAGGGGGGCGGTCCTGATCGTCGCCTGCGTCGGCATCGCCCATGCCCTGGCGCTGCTGGCGATGCCCGCAGGAGCCGGCAATCTGGACCGCTGGATCGACGTGATGGCCTCGGTCACCGTGGTTGCCGCGGTGGTGGAGATGCTCTCGGCCCGCAATCGGGCCCTGCTGCGCCGCATCTCCGGCGAAGCGCGCAGCGACGAGCTGACCGGCCTCCTCAACAGGCGGGGGTTCGACGAGCGCGCCGAGATCGAGCTGGCGCGTTCACGTCGCGAGGGGACGTCACTGGCCGTCATCGCCTTCGACCTGGACCACTTCAAGCAGGTCAACGACGAGTTCGGCCACGAGGTCGGCGATCGCGTCCTGGCGCAGCTTGCCGACTGCTTCCGTGCCCAGTCGCGAGAGACCGACGTCGCGGCGAGGATGGGGGGCGAGGAGTTCGTCGCCCTCCTGCCGGGGGCCGACCTCGAGGACGCCCGCTCCTTCGCCGAGCGCGTGCGGGCCGAACTGCGCTCGCTCGCCGCACCGGGCACGCCGGCGGTGACGGTGAGCGCCGGCGCGACCGCGTCGGTCGCCCCCGACGGCATCGAGCGCATGTTGAAGCGCGCGGACATGGCGCTTTACTCGGCCAAGTCGCGAGGCCGGGACTGCACCGTCGTCGACCGGGCCGGCGCGCTTCGTCCAGATCTCGGTGTCGTGCTCGCGGAGCCCGAAAGCGCACGGCGGGCCTAGGAGGAGGTCCGGTCCGTAACGCTCGGGCGCACCGCCGCTCTTCCTGGGTGACAAGGCGCTCCCGACAAAGGCATCCCCGTCGTGAGGCGGGTGCGCAGAACCAGGGGCCTCGGCTAAGCCGAGGCAGCCCGGCAACCGATAGGAAGACCAATGACCCCATTTCCGAAGCGCGCCGCGGCCATCCTCGCGGCGTGTGCCCTGATGCTCGTCACGGCGACCTCGGCCTCGGCCAAGACCCTCGCCGGCACGGTCGTGCATCGAAACCCTCGCTCCCACGCGTTCGTCGTCGCGTCCCGCGGCGGCCACCTGACCGCGCTTCACGCGCGACATCTGCCCGGCTTGGGACGCGTGGTCACCGTTTCCGCGCGGCGCCTCCGAAATGGCACCTTCGTCGCCCATCGCCTCCACGCCCATGGCCGGCGTGGTCGGGCCCGCATCCGCGGCGCGGTCACCTTCGTCGATCCTCGGCACCGCTCGTTCGTCGTGTCGGCGAAGGGTGCCTCGATCCTCGTCCACGCCGCGGGCCCCGCATCCGGCGGGGCGGTGGCGTCGTCGACCGGATCGCTGCCGCCGGTCGGGAGCGTCGTGCGGGTCGACACCAGCCTTGACGGTCACGGAAGCCTCGAGGCGGCGGAAGTCCAGCAGGTCGGCGAAGAAACCGCCGGGATCGAGCTCGAGGGCGTGGTGCTCGCGGTCGACCCGGTCGCCCGTACCCTCCAGATCTCCGCCGATGACGACAACGAAGCCGGCGGCTCGATTCTCGTCAACGTCCCCGCGGAACTGGAACTCAGCGCGTTTCAAGTCGGGCAGGAGGTCTCGTTGACCGTCGCCTCGAGCGCGGAAGGCTTCGTTCTGCAGGGCTCCTCCTGCGACGGCAATGCCCAGGAAGCCAACGAACTGAGCAGCGAGCAGGGAGATCAGGGCGGTTCGTCGGAAGACCACGGCGAATCCGGCGACTCGCGGGAAGGCCAAGGCGACAGCGGGGAAAGCCAAGGCGAAGCGGGCGAAGGCGGCGGCTCCGCCGCGGGTCCGGGGAGCTCGACGGGGGGCCACGATGCCTCCGGCGAAGGCTCAGGTGACTCCGGCGAAGGTCAAGGTGAAGCGGGCGACTGAACCGGCAGACGGCGGGCCAGGCACCCCGGGGCCTTCGATCGCCCCGGGGGGCCGCCGTCCGTCGCTACATCTGGTGCCGGGGACGTGAGTCCCTGGCTCTCGGAACGGCTGCTCCGCACCCAGGCCGACGAGCGGCTCGCGGCCCTTGCCGCGGAAGGACACGAAGAGGCGTTTGCGGCGCTGGTCGGTCGCTATCGGCAACCCCTGCTCGCCTTCGCGCGCGGCCTCGGCGTCGGCGCGCGGGCGGAGGACGTGGTCCAGCAGGCGCTGATGGGTGCGTGGCTCGCGCTGCGGGGCGGAACCGAGGTCGGCCACGTGCGCGGATGGCTCTACCAGGCCACCCGGCGCGCGGCCTGGCGGGCGGCCGGCGCCTCGGAGACGGAGGAGCTGCCGGGGACGCTGGGCGCCGTGGCCGACACCGAGGGCGAGGCCGAGCGGCGGCTGGAGGTGCGCCGGCTGCTGGCGGAGATGCAGATGCTCCCCGAACGCCAGCGGGACGCGCTGGTGGCGGTTGCGCTCGAAGGTCGGGCCGGCCCGGAGATCGCCGACGAGCTGGGCGTGACGCCGAACGGGCTGCGGCAGCTCGTGTTCCGGGCCCGCACGGCCTTGCGCACCGCGACCGGCGCTCTGCTGCCGGTGCCGCTGGTGACCTGGGCGGCGGGGCGAAGCGCCTCGAGCTCGCCGCTGAACGAGCGTCTGGCCGGTCTCCTCGGGTCGGGCGGTGCGGCCGGCTCCACCGTGGGCCTGACGAAGGTCGCGGCCGTCGTCGCGGTGGCCGGCGCCGTCGCCGGGGGTGTGGTCGTCCGCCACGCCGTCGACGGCACGACCGTGCCCGGACCAGGGGTGGCAGTGCCGGCGCGCCACGCGAGCGCCGCGGCGCAGCGCACGACGATCGGGAAGGCGCGGCCGGCTCCGCGTCGCGCCGGCCCCCCGGAGCCGTCGCGCGGCGCCCGCCGGCATCGCGCTCGCCGCGGGCGGGCGAGCGCTCCCGTGCGGTCGGTCGCTCCGGAAGCTACGCCGGTCGCGGCCACGATCCCGCCTTCCGTGCCATCCGAAGGCGCCGGCGGCGCGAAGCCGCCCGCGGGCCCTCTACCCGACGCCGGCGGCGGGTCGACCGGCGCCCGGCAGGTCGGCGCCGCGGCCCCGGCGCCCGTGCCTGCCGCGCCATCGCGGTCGCTTGCCGAAGAGGATGGCAAGCAGGCTCCGGCGGCGGTTTCGGAAACCTCCTCCGACTCGACGTCCCCGGAAAGCTCCGACTCGAAGAGCTCCGAAGCCGCGGAAGCAACCTCCGCGGAAGGCCCGGACTCGACGACTTCGGAAGGCTCCACGGGCGCCGCGGAAGGCGCCGAATCGAATCCCGCCGAAGATCCGGGCTCATCCAGCGGCGCGGCCTCCGAAGGCGAAGACACGCCGTCGTCGGGAGAAGCGGGCGAAGATGGCTGATCCCGTGAAGGCGCCGGGCCAAACCTCTAGCCTGCCTGGCGTGGACCAGCCGAGCCGTGCGGAGCGCAAGTTCGACCCGGGCCGGGCGCACCTGCTCGACGCGCCCGAGCGCGATGCCTTCCTGCCCGACGGCGCGGTGGTCGACATGCTCGAGCTCGACGGCGGCGAGACCGTGGTGGACTACGGCGCGGGGACCGGCCGGGTCTCCTTGGCGGCCGCCGCGAGATTGCCGCGCGGGCGCGTCGTCGCGGTCGACGAGAGCCCGGAGATGACCGAGTTGCTGCGCGGCCGGATCGCCGACGCGGCGAACGTCGAGGCGGTGGCGATCGAGGACAACGCGGTCCCGCTCGCCGACGGGGTCGCCGATCGCGTGCTCGCGGTCAACCTGCTGCACGAGGTGCGGGGCGAGACCGCCCTCGAGGAGATGCGGCGCCTGCTCGCCCCCGGCGGCTTCCTGCTGGTCGTCGACTGGGATCGCGACCGACCCTCCGAGGGCGGCCCGCCGGCGCGGATCCGCTATGGCACCGAGGACGCGATCGCAGCCCTCGCCGCGGCGGGCTTCGAGGCGGAGGCGATCGCCGGCGAGCTGCCCTACCACTTCGCTCTTCGCGCCCGCCTGCCCGGCGTCTGAAGCCGTGCCCCGTCACCCCTCCTGATCGGGGCTGCGGGTGCGGCCCCGCCAGACGGTCACGCCGGTGACCGTGACGATCACCGCCGGGCCGAGCCAGAAGGCCCGCGCGCCGGCCTGCAGGAGGCCCCACGCGCCGGCGATCAGGACGGCGACGCCCGCGGCCCCGACCCAGTCGTCGCCGATCACGAATTCGTACCAGAAGCGGCCGAAGGCGACGATCCAGCGGAGCGGGCCCGACGGTTCGCCGCCGCCTTCCCCGCCGCCGGAGCCCCGCACCGCGGACATATAGGTGAAGGCGGCGAGGATGTAGATGCCCAGCAGGGCGAGCAGGCTCAGCTTCTGATCCGGCCAGTGAACGCCGAGGCCCTCCAGCGCCCAGTAGGTGCCGAACGTCGTCAGCAGACACCCCACCCCGAATTTGAGGCTGCGGCCGGGCACCGATTCGAGCCATTTGCGGGCCAGCAGCGCGACCAGGCCGATCACCACGAAGGCGGCCGCGGCGCCGACGACGGCTGCCGCGTAGCCCCGCCTGCCGCCTTCGCCGGCCCCGAAGGCGACGACGATGAAGGCGATCTCGAGGCCCTCCAGCAGCACGCCTTTGAAGGAGAGGACGAAGGCGGTCCAGTCGAGCGCACCGTCGGCTTCGCCTTCCGGGGCCGCGCCCTCGTCCTCCTCCTCGCCGCCGGTGAACCCTTCCGCGGCGACGCCGACGATGCCTTTGCGCAGCCACTGCAGGCCGAAGGTGAGGAGCAGCGCGCCGATCACCACCCGGGCGGTGTCGATCGGGATCAGCGAGATGGCGCTGCCCAGGCCGGCGACGATCCCGACCAGGATCGCGAAGCCGACGCCCGCGCCGATCAAGGTGGAGCGCCAGCCGCGCGCGGCGCCGACGCCGGCGACGATGATCGCCATCTCGGTCACCTCCACGGCGGAGGCGAGGAAGACGCTGATGGCGGCGGCGATCATGCCTTCACCTGTACTCGCCGCGCGGGCCGCCAAACGCGGCTGAGACGATTCTCACGCTTCTCGTGCCTGGCGTCCGGAGCCGACGACCGACTGCCGTCATGCGGGTGACGGCGGTCGTTAGGGCGGCTCTCCTCGGGGCAGCGAGGGGAAAGAGCGATTGGAAAGGAGAAAGCCAATGGCTGCCAGAGACCCGAGGGGCCAAGGCCCCGTCGGCCCGCCAGGGCCGGGCGAAGGAGGCGGTTGGCGCGAACAGGTGACCGTGGCGAGCGGGCTCAACGTGTTCGCCGGGGCTTGGCTGATCATCGCCCCGTTCGTGCTCAACTACGACTCGGCCGACCCGGTATGGAACGACGTCGTGTTCGGCGCCGCGATCGGGCTGGTCGGGTTGGCACGGCTGAGCGGGTTGTACCGCGCGAGTTGGCTGAGCTGGATCAACGCCGCCTTCGGCGCCTGGATCTTCGCCTCGGCCTTCTGGCTCGACAATTCGGCGACCGCCGGCTGGAACGACGTGATCCTCGGCGCGATCGTGATCCTGCTCGCAGTCCTGAGCGCCGGCGCCAGCGAAGCGCGCGGCGTCGAGCAGGGACCGGTCCGCCGTCGTCCGCCGCCCCCCAGGGGGAGCACCGGCGACCGGCCGACCTGGTGAACGGCTCGCGCGCCCGCGCAACAGCGGGCGCGCGTCGCCGTCCGCCGTGCGATTCTTCACCGGTGAGCGTCTGCATGAACTCGGCGTGGGGACGAGCTACCGCAGACGCCGGGGTGGGCCGGTGAGCACCGCCTACATATATGGAGTCGTCCGCACTCCCTTCGGCCGCCTCGGCGGGGCGCTCGCCGGGGTGCGGCCCGACGACCTCGCCGCGCACGCGCTCCGCGCCCTCCTCGACCGCTCCCCCGGCCTCGACCAGGAGCGGATCGACGACGTCATCCTTGGCGACGCCAACGGCGCCGGCGAGGACAACCGCGACGTCGCCCGCATGGCGGTCTTGCTCGCGGGGCTGCCGACCTCGGTCCCCGGCGCGACCGTCAACCGCCTCTGCGGCTCCTCCATGGAGGCCGCGATCCAGGCCGCGCGGGGGATCGAGACCGGCGACGCCGAGATCGTGGTGGCGGGCGGGGTGGAGTCGATGAGCCGCGCCCCCTGGGTGCTGCCGAAGCCCTCCCGGGCCTTCCCGGCCGGCCACGAGACGCTGCACTCGACGACGCTCGGCTGGCGCATGGTCAACCCCGAGATGCCCGACCGATGGACGATCAGCCTCGGCGAATCGGCGGAGAAGCTGGCCGACATCTACGAGATCTCGCGCGAGTCTCAGGACGAGTTCGCCCTGCGCAGCCACACCCTCGCCGACCGGGCTTGGAGCGAGGGCCGCTTCCCCGAGGTCGTGCCGGTGCCCGGGGTCGACCTCGAGCGCGACGAGGGCATCCGCCCCGACACCTCAGTGGAGAAGCTCGCCAAGCTGAAGCCCGCCTTCGTCGGGGGCGGCACGGTCACCGCCGGCAACTCCTCGCCGCTGAACGACGGCGCCTCGATGCTGCTGATGGGCTCCGAGGCGGCGGGCGGACGGATCGGCGCGGCGCCGCTGGCGCGGGTCGTCTCGCGCGGCGTGCACGGGGTCGACCCCGACGTCTTCGGGATCGCCCCGGTCGAGGCCGCTAACAAGGCGCTCGCCCGCGCCGGCCTCACCTGGGGCGACATCGACGTGGTCGAGCTGAACGAGGCCTTCGCGTCCCAGAGCCTCGCCTGCCTCGCGGGCTGGCCCGAGCTCGACCCCGAGAGGGTGAATATGAGTGGCGGCGCGATCGCGATCGGCCACCCGCTCGGCGCCTCCGGGGCACGCGTCATCGGCCGCGTCGCGATCGAGCTGGGCGCCCACGGCGGCCGCTACGGCCTCGCGGCGCTCTGCATCGGCGTCGGGCAGGGGCTGGCGATCGTCCTGGAAGCGACCTGAGCGCCGCGCCCCGCCCGCCCTCCGCCACGCGCCTTATGCGGTGCCCTCGGCGGCGACCTCGCCGCGGTGCGGGTCGCCGAGAAGCCGCGCCAGGACGATGCTCAGCTCGTACAGGGCGAGCAGCGGCGCCATCTCCAGCAGCATCGAGACCGGGTCGACGCCCGGCAGCGCGGCGGCGACGATCGAGCAGGCCAGGTAGGCGTAGCGGCGATTCCTCTTCAGCCCGCGCACCGACACGATTCCCAGGCGGGTGGCGGCGAGGATGCCGACCGGCACCTGGAAGACGACGCCGCAGGCGAGCAGCGTCTGGGCGAAGAACGAGTAGTACTCCTTCGCCTGCACCTGGACGTTG